>NZ_JBHZOR010000001.1:0-1186924 GCF_042787605.1 Priestia sp. YIM B13491
GTGGCTGAAGAGGCGCCCCTGCTAAGGGTGTAGGTCGTGTAAGCGGCGCGAGGGTTCAAATCCCTCCTTCTCCGCCAGTCGTTTTAAATTTAAATATGGCCCGTTGGTCAAGCGGTTAAGACACCGCCCTTTCACGGCGGTAACACGGGTTCGAATCCCGTACGGGTCATCTCAAAAAGGTTTGCATATATGCAAACCTTTTTTATTTGCGCTTTTTTAAAGATTAAGTAAACAGAAATAATAGTTAGGAATAATTACCATGAATTTTCAGAATAAAAAGTAAGTTTTAAGCAGGATTTTCCCTATATCATATGGAATTATTCATAAAGTAATAAAGTATGAAGAGGATGGGATAAAGAGTAATTTTAAAGAACATTTATTCTATTATATTTGTAGAAAAGGTTTATGTTTTTACTGTAAAAGGGAATGAGTGGTAAGAAGCATATATTATGTGCGTATATTATGTTTGAAGTTAAAGGGGTGGCAAAAGTGAATCTAGCGGTTCAGCCTACTGAATTTGATGTTCATTTGTATCACGAAGGAAACTTATTTCGCAGTTACTCTATTTTCGGTGCGCATCAGGTAACGGTAGAAGGAATTGAAGGCGTACGATTTTGCGTGTGGGCACCTCATGCAAAGAGTGTAAGCGTTGTAGGTGATTTTAATAAATGGAACGGTTTTCAACATTCAATGGTTAAAGTTAATGAAGAAGGTATTTGGATGACATTTATCCCTGAGTTAGAACAAGGGACTATTTATAAATATGAAATCATCACACAAAGCAATCAAAAAAAATTAAAAGCAGATCCATACGCTTTCTTCAGTGAAGTGCGTCCGAACACTGCGTCTATTGTTTACTCATTGGATGGGTACAAATGGAACGATCAATATTGGCGTAGAAAGAAAAAACAGCAAAATATATATGAAAGACCACTGTGTATTTACGAGCTGCATGCAGGGTCTTGGAGGACTCATGAAGATGGCAGCCTTTATACATATAGTGAATTAGCACAGGAGCTTATTCCTTATATTGCTGAACAAGGTTTTACACATATTGAGTTATTACCAGTCATTGAGCATCCGCTCGACCGATCCTGGGGATATCAAGGAATTGGATACTATTCTGCTACCAGTCGATACGGTACACCTAAAGAGTTGATGAACTTTATAGATGAGTGCCATCAAAACAATATAGGGGTTCTTTTAGACTGGGTACCCGGGCATTTTTGTAAGGATGAACATGGTCTGTATATGTTCGATGGAGAACCTACTTATGAATACAAACAAGAACCCGATCGTGAAAACTACGTTTGGGGAACAGCTAATTTCGATTTAGGAAAGCCTGAAGTACAAAGTTTTCTGATTTCGAACGCTTTATTTTGGTTGGAGTACTTCCATATAGATGGATTTCGAGTAGATGCTGTAGCCAATATGCTTTATTGGCAAAATTCTTCTGGAAAAGCAGTGAATGATGGAGCTGTCAGCTTCTTAAAAAAGTTGAATGAAGCTGTTTTTGAATCTGATGAAACGATATTAATGATGGCAGAAGATTCAACGGACTGGCCGCTTGTTACAGCACCTACGTATGAGGGCGGTTTAGGCTTTAATTATAAGTGGAACATGGGATGGATGAATGACGTTTTAACATACATGGAAGCTGGCGTGGAAAGACGTCCTTATCTTCACGATAAAATGACCTTTTCCCTAATGTATGCGTTTAACGAAAATTTTATTTTACCGCTTTCTCATGATGAAGTCGTACATGGGAAAAAATCCTTACTTAATAAAATGCCAGGTGATTACTGGCGCAAGTTTGCGCAGCTTCGACTGCTATATGGATATTTCTTTGCACACCCTGGGAAAAAGCTTTTATTTATGGGCGGAGAGTTTGGCCAATTTGATGAGTGGAAAGATTTAGAGGAGTTGGATTGGATGCTTTATGACTTTGACATGCATCGCAATCTTAACGGATATATGAAGGATCTCATCAAGATTTATAAAAGAAGCAAGCCTTTATACGAATTAGACCATAATCCAGATGGATTTGAATGGATTGATGTTAACAACCATCATCAACAAATTTTCTCTTTTATTCGTAAGTCGAAAGAAAATCAGGAGATTTTTATAGTTGTTAGCAATTTTTCTGAGCATCCATATCATTCTTACAAAGTTGGAGTTCCAGTTGAGACAGAGTACATTGAAGTTATTAACAGTGATGACGAAGTGTACGGCGGTTCAGGCATTGTAAATAAAAAGGCATTAAAATCAGTGGATGAATCGTTTCACGGCCAACCTTTTTGCATTGAAATGAATATTCCGCCGTTTGGCATTAGTATACTACGAGCAAAGAGAAAACGAGGGGAGAGAAAACAACATGTTAAAAAAGAAATGCGTAGCGATGTTATTGGCAGGAGGAAAAGGTAGTCGGCTAAGCTCGCTTACAAAAAATCTAGCAAAGCCAGCTGTACCATTTGGTGGTAAGTATCGAATTATTGATTTTGCTTTAAGTAATTGTACAAATTCAGGTATTGAAACAGTAGGTGTATTAACCCAATATCAACCGCTAGTTCTCAATTCATACATTGGAATTGGAAGCGCTTGGGATTTGGACCGACGGAATGGTGGCGTCACGGTATTGCCTCCATACGCGGAGTCAGATGGAGTAAAGTGGTACAAAGGCACGGCTAGTGCTATTTATGAAAATTTAAACTATTTGACACAATATGATCCTGAGTATGTACTGATTCTATCAGGTGATCACATTTATAAAATGAACTATGAAAATATGCTTGATTATCATATAAACAAAGAAGCAGACGTAACGATTTCTGTTATTGAAGTACCTTGGGAAGAAGCGAGCCGTTTTGGTATTTTAAATACAAATAGTGACCTAGACGTAATGGAGTTCGATGAAAAGCCTCAGCGTCCTAAAAACAATCTAGCTTCCATGGGGATTTATATTTTTAAATGGAGTATTTTAAAAGAATATTTAGAAATGGATGCACGCAATCCATATTCAAGCCATGATTTTGGTAAAGATGTTATTCCGCTTTTACTAGATGAAAAGAAAAAGCTAATTGCATACCCATTCCAAGGTTATTGGAAAGATGTGGGGACTGTAAAAAGCTTGTGGGAAGCGAATATGGATTTGTTATGTGATAAAGACGAGCTTAATTTATTTGACTCTTCATGGAAAGTATATTCTGTTAACCCTAATCAGCCTCCTCAATATATCGCGCCAAACGCCTGCGTGGTGGAGTCATTAGTAAATGAAGGGTGCGTTGTCGAAGGAAACGTAGAGCAGTCCGTGTTATTTCCAGGTGTACAAATCGGCTCAGGTTCTGAGGTCAAGAAAACGGTTGTCATGCCTACTGCAAAGATAGGCTCTAACGTATATATTGAAAACGCAATTGTTCCATCGGATATTGAAGTTCCAGACGGTACTATTATTCGACCGACTAAAGGAAGCGAAGAAGTAATTCTTGTTACTCAAGAATTGATTGAATCAGTTGCTAAATGCATTTAACGAACAGAGAGGATGAACGACATTGAATAATCAAATGCTTGGTATTATTGATGCTTGTACAAACACAACAGCGCTGCAGCCTTTAACTTTTTATAGATCGATTGCTGCCATTCCTTTTGCAGGACGCTATCGATTAATCGATTTTACGCTTTCTAATATGGTGAACTCTGGAATTTCGAGCGTTGCCATTTTTCCTCGTGATCGCTATCGCGCATTGATGGATCATATAGGTTCAGGAAAAGAGTGGGATTTGGATCGGAAGCGAGATGGATTGTTTATCTTCCCTCCTATGACCAGTGATTTACACTTAGAAAGTCCATCACTATTCACGCAGTTCCGTTATCATATTGATTATTTCTTAAGAAGTAAGCAGGAATACGTATTAATTGCGAATAGTTATACGATATGTACAGTTGACTTTGAACACGTGCTGCAACGTCATATTGCTTCAAATGCAGATATTACTGAAATGAAGCAGGGTGATAAATCGCTTAATATGTATATTATTAATAAATCTATTCTAGTTAATATTTTGCAAAATGAATCCCATGATTTTTATACGATTAAAGAAATGGTTCGATATATGGCACAATCTCATCGTGTAGAAAAGTATGAGCACCATGGATATACGGCTGAGATTTCTAGCTTAGATACCTACTATAAAACAAGTATGGAAATTTTATCTCCAGATGTCTGGAAGCAGTTATTTATCAACGAACGTCCTGTTTTCACTAAAGTAAAAGATGAACCGCCTACTCGTTACGCAAAAAAAGCGATTGTGAAAAACTCAATGATCGCAAACGGGTGCGTGATTGAAGGGCATGTGGAAAATAGTATTATCTTCCGAGGCGTTAAAATTGGAAAAGGTACGGTCGTTAAGAATAGCATTGTGATGCAAAAAGGCATTATTTTAGAAAATAGTGTATTAGAAAATGTTGTTTTAGACAAAGATGTGAAAATAGGAAGTAATGAAACGTTGCTAGGTGAGTCAGGTCTACCTAGAGTCATTGCTAAAGGAACAACTCAAGGAGCGTTGATGAAGTCGTGAATGTATTATTTGCTGTATCGGAATGTGTACCTTTTATTAAAACAGGAGGATTAGCAGACGTAGCTGGTGCTCTGCCTAAAGAATTAAAAAAATTAGGAACGAACGTATGTGTAGTTATGCCAAAGTACGGAACGATTCCTCAACATTATCAAGATGAAATGGTGCTTGAAAAAGTTATTCATGTGCAGGTTGGGTGGAGAAGACAGTACTGCGGAATTGAATCGTTAACGATGGATGGCGTTAAATATATTTTCATTGATAATGAATATTATTTTAAAAGAGATAGCTTATATGGGCACTACGATGACGCTGAACGATTTGCTTTTTTCAGCAGAGCTGTGCTTGAAGCTATCCCATTTTTAGAAAATGAGCCTGATATTATTCACTGTCACGACTGGCATACGGCTATGATTCCATTTTTACTTCGTGCTAATTATGATATGTATGATCATATTCAGACGGTCTTTACGATTCATAATTTGCAATTCCAAGGAATTTTCCCTAAGAGCAATTTATATGAGTTATTAAATTTAAATGATTATTATTTTACTACAAGCCAGCTCGAGTTTTATGGGAATATTAATTTTATGAAAGCTGCGCTTGTATCAGCTGATAAAATTACCACGGTAAGTCCTACATATCGAGATGAAATTCAAATGCCATATTACGGAGAAAGTTTAGATGGATTATTGCGTCAGCGAAATCAAGATTTGATTGGGATTGTAAATGGAATCGATGAAGAAGCTTATAGCCCAGACGCAGATCAGCTTATATCTTATCCTTATTCGGTAGAAGAGATTGAAGGAAAATATAAAAATAAAAAAGAGCTCCAGCGCTATCTTGAATTAGAAGAAAATAAGGATGTTCCAATTATTTCGATGGTTACAAGGTTAACTCAGCAGAAGGGATTGGATTTAGTTAAGCACGTTTTCCATGAGACGGTTAACTTAGGGGCCCAAATTGTTATTTTAGGAACTGGAGAGTACGAGTTTGAGCAGTTTTTCCGTGAGATGGAAGATACGTACCCACAACAAGTAAAAGCCATTATTGGTTTTAATGAGGAACTTGCTCATAAAGTTTATGCCGGTACGGATTTATTTTTAATGCCTTCTCGTTTTGAGCCTTGCGGACTCGGACAATTAATAGCCTTAAAATACGGAACCATTCCAGTCGTGCGTGAAACGGGCGGCCTGAATGACACGGTCAAAGCTTATAATGAATATAGCGGAGAGGGAAATGGCTTCTCTTTTAAGAATTATAATGCTCATGACATGCTTCATACGTTAGAAAGAGCTGTTTCATTTTATCACCAGAAAGATGTATGGAAAAAATTAATGATGGATGCTATGAGTCAGGATTATAGCTGGGGGCAATCGGCATTTAAATATAATCAATTGTATTCAAATTTGACATCTACTCCATCGTGAAAGGGTGAGCAGATTGTTCTCTGATAAAAAAAGCTTTCAAGAGGCTTTTTTAAAAAAGCTGGAAATGACATATGGAAAGAGCTTTAAAGAATCTACTGTTCAAGATCACTATCATACATTAGGAAATATGGTGCGAGAGTATATTAGCAGCGATTGGATTTCAACCAATGAAATTCATAGGTCTTCACATACAAAGCAAGTGTATTATCTTTCTATCGAATTTTTATTAGGCAGACTATTGGGTCAAAATCTGTTGAACTTAGGAATTCGGGAAGTTGTAAAAGAAGGATTAAGTGATCTGAATATTTCACTTGAAAATATTGAAGAGATAGAAGTAGACGCGGGATTAGGAAACGGCGGACTAGGCAGGCTGGCTGCTTGTTTTTTAGATTCTCTTGCTTCACTTAATCTTCCTGGCCACGGTTATGGAATTCGCTATAAACACGGTTTGTTTGATCAAAAGATTGTAAACGGCTTTCAAATTGAGCTCCCAGAACAGTGGTTAAGGCATGGGAATTCATGGGAAGTACGCAAATTAGATCAAGCTATCGAAGTGAATTTTTGGGGCGAAGTTGAAATGGTACAGGAAGACGGAAAATTTTCTTTTCGTCATGTAAAAGGAGAACCGGTCTCTGCTGTTCCTTATGACATCCCGGTTATCGGATATAAAACAGATACAGTGAATACACTTCGCCTTTGGAATGCGGAGCCTTCATCATTTCCAGTACATAAAGATGTGATGGAGTATAAGCGTCAAACAGAGGCTGTATCAGAATTTTTATATCCGGATGATACACATGAAGATGGTAAAATATTAAGATTGAAACAGCAATATTTTCTTGTGTCAGCTAGCTTACAAAGTATTATCAGAGCACATCGAAATACCTATCAAACACTTACAAACTTTCACGAAAAAGTAGCCATTCATATTAACGATACGCATCCTGTACTTGCGATTCCTGAGCTAATGAGAATTTTACTGGATGAAGAAAAAATGGAATGGGAAGATGCATGGCATATTACGTCCAATACCATATCATACACAAATCATACGACTCTTTCTGAAGCTCTTGAGAAATGGCCGATTGACTTATTTCAACCCTTGCTTCCACGCGTGTATATGATTATTGAAGAAATTAATGAACGCTTTTGTAAAGAATTATGGGAAGCATATCCAGGAGACTGGCAGCGGATTGAAAATATGGCTATTTTAGCGCACGGGTTAGTAAAGATGGCTCATTTAGCAATTGTGGGAAGTTATAAAGTAAACGGCGTGGCAAAGATTCATACTGATATTTTAAAAGAACGAGAAATGAAAGATTTTTATCAGTTTTATCCTGCTAAATTTAACAATAAAACGAACGGAATTACCCACCGGCGCTGGTTGTTAAAAGCTAATCCGCAGCTTTCCTCCCTTATTACCGAGGTGATAGGAGATAAATGGATTAAACAGCCGCATTCTCTTATAAAGCTCCAAGAGTATGTGGAAGATCCAAGTTTTTTACAAGGACTAAAAACAGTAAAACAACAGCGTAAAAAGCTGCTCGCGGATATTATTCAAGAGCAAACGGGAATTAAAATAGATTCTAATTCTATTTTTGATGTACAGGTTAAAAGGCTTCATGCTTACAAAAGACAGCTTTTAAATGTGCTGCACATTATGTATTTGTACAATCGATTAAAAGAAGACCCTAATTTTCAAATCGTTCCTCGTACATTTATTTTTGGGGCGAAAGCTTCTCCCGGCTATTATTATGCAAAAAAAGTCATCAAGCTAATTAACTCTGTAGCTGATGTTGTCAATAATGATCCACAAACATCACCGTTTTTAAAGGTCGTTTTTTTAGAAAACTATCGGGTGTCACTTGCTGAGTATATCTTTCCTGCAACGGATGTCAGTGAACAGATTTCAACCGCCAGCAAAGAAGCTTCGGGAACGGGAAATATGAAATTTATGATGAACGGAGCTTTAACTCTTGGCACGCTGGACGGAGCGAACGTCGAAATTAGCGAGGCAGTAGGAAAAGATAATGTCTTTATTTTTGGATTAAAAGCCGAAGAAGTGTTGAGCTATCAGCAAAATGGGGGATACCGTGCCTATGATTATTACCATCATGATAAGCGGATTCGACAAGTGCTCGAGCAGCTTACAAACGGCTTCCTACCAGACACATATGACTTATTCGAGCCTATATATGATTCATTATTAATGCAAAATGATGAATACTATGTACTCCGTGACTTTGACTCATACGTTACGGCACAGCAAAAAGTAAACGAAGCTTATAGAAATGAAAATAAATGGCTTCAAATGAGTGCGACGAACATTGCACATTCCGGCTTTTTTTCTAGTGATCGAACGATTGAGGAATATGCATCTGATATTTGGGGAATTCACTCCACTAAAAATTTATTAAATCAATAAATAGAAAAGGTGTAGTCAAAGACTACACCTTTTTTATTTTATCTGTTGTCACCGTTTAAGAAATCACCTAAAGAACCAAGAATACTGCCTTCACCTTTCCCTCCCGTTGGCGAAACTGCACTTGATAAAACGCGATCGGCTAGTCGGCTAAAAGGAAGAGATTGAATCCAAACTGTTCCTGGTCCTGACAGAGTAGCAAAAAACATGCCTTCTCCTCCAAACAGAGCTGTTTTAATTTTCCCTACATATTCGATGTTGTAGTTTACATCACGGGTCATGGCCACTAAACACCCAGTATCCACACGAAGGCGTTCACCCGGCTGCAGCTGTCTTTTATGAATGGTCCCGCCTGCATGCAAAAATGCCAAGCCATTACCTTCTAATTTTTGCATAATAAAACCTTCACCGCCAAAGAAGCCCGTTCCTAGTTTTTTTTGAAAATCAATGCCAACGGATACGCCTTTGGCAGCGCATAAAAAGGAGCTCTTTTGACAAATGATTTTATGATCGAGCTGCTCTAAATCGACAGGAATAATCTTGCCTGGAAAAGGTGAAGCGAAAGATACTTTTCGTTTGTGATATCCGTTATTTGTATATACTGTCATAAATAAGCTTTCGCCAGTTAATACGCGTTTCCCAGCTCCTTTTAGTTTATTAAAAAGCCCGCTGCTGTTGGAGGAAGAACCGTCACCAAAAATGGTTTCCATCTCAATATCATCTTCCATCATCATCATTCCCCCAGCTTCTGCTATAACACTTTCTGAAGGATCTAATTCAATTTCAACAAACTGCATGTCATCTCCATACAGTTTATAATCAATTTCATGTGCATTCATCATTTTCACCTCATTATAATTCTAATCTCCTATTCATTCGATGTCATCTCCTATAGCTCCTACCAAAAATAGAAAAAAGAGTAGTATGAAGAACTACTCCTTTTCAGTGTATGGATCTTTCTCATAGGCCGGTAAATCTCCAAATATGGTCATTTTACCTTCTTCATCCAGTGCATTTTCATATCGCTCATGCTCTTTTGAAGGGTAAATAGGAAGAGGCTGTCCATATAAATCGGTAGCGGCAAAGTTTTCATAATCTTCAACGTACCCAATAGCTTCATCTGCCTCAATATAGGTTTCACTATAGTTAGACGTATCTTCTATAAAATCAGAAGGAGATTCAGACGTCCCGTAACGCGCAACGTCTTGCCAAGAATCTTCTGCGTCATATCCTGTCGTTTCGGTATCGTCATAGTCGTATTGACCAAATGGGTGATGGAGAACATTTTCTTCTACAGGTCTGTGCTTTGGAATATCCTGTGATGGGCTATGTTCTCTACAGTATAAAGTAGTTGGTACAGCCTGAAGTCTTTCAAACGAGATATCTGCTCCACATACTTTGCATGTTCCATACGTGCTGTGAGCGATTGCCTGAAGGGCTTCTTCTATTTCATGTAGCTCTTGTTTTGCATGTTCATTTAGTGCAAGGTCTTTTTCACGCTCGTATGTTTCCGTGGCTGTGTCACCAGGGTGGTTATCGTAGCTTGAAAGTTCTCCTACAGCGTCGTGAGCGTCGCTTCGAGTTAGACCAAAATGATCATTTTGGTCAAAGTGCGATTGAATATCAGCCTGCTGCTGTTGTAAATTTTGTTTTAACTGACTGATTTCTTGTTTTGAAAGTGTCATGAAGCTCCCCCTTAAAAATTTATTGTGCTTTTGTAGTATGTGTTAAAAATTCAAAAAAACACGATTCATATTAGGAGTATTTGGGGTATTCATGAAGCTAAGAGAGAAAAGGAGTGGGAAATTAAAGAAAGTTAAAGGTTATAGAAAAGGGTATGATAAAAATAACGTTTTCGAGGTCTAAGGAGTACTAAATAGATCATAAAGATTTTTGATTCATTTAATGAAAAGGCATAATTTAGACAAGCGAAATTAATTTTTTCTCGTGAATCACGATGCTAGATTTTTTTGAACTGAAAGTTTATAATAAGTTAGTTACAGGCTTAAGAAAAAAGATGAACGGGGGGACGTAGTGTGATTGCAACGACCGAACAGTTAGTACAAGAATACATTAAAGATGCGATTGAGTGTGCAAAAAATGAAAATCAGCCAAAATTGGTCAGTTTAGTGAAAAAAGTAAGACCTATTGACCCCCTTATTTTTTATGCGAACGGACATGACCAGTTTTATAAAGAACGCTTTTTTTGGAAAGATCCCAACAGTTATTATACATTTGTTGGATTAGGATATGCGCATACTATTTGCACCAATGCGGCAAAAGAACGTTATTTCCACATTGAAAACGAATGGAAGCGCTTTATAAAAGAAGACTTTTATAAAAATAACCAAATTTTCCCGGATGGGACAGGTCCTCTTTTATTTGGAGGATTTTCATTTGACCCAAATCAGTATCGAGAAAACTATTGGAGTGATTTCCCGAGTTCAAAATTTATGATTCCAACTGTGTTATATACCCAGGTAGACAAAGAAGGATATCTTACCGTTAATATGATGGTTAAAGGACAAGATTCTGTTAAAAAGCACATCAATTATTTCGAAGAGGTCCAAAAACTTGTTCTTTGTGAAGAGTACGACGGGGAATCTCATATTTCACCTTTGCTGTTGGAAAAAGAGGAAATTGGGGTAGAGAAATTTAAAGGAAATATTGAAAGAGCTACTACTTTAATTAAGCAACAGGCTATAGAGAAAGTGGTTCTTGCTCGTCAATTAAAAGTAAAATTTAATGAAGATATTTCTACTGAATACGTGCTTCAGCGTCTGTTAAAGGAACAGCCAACTAGCTACACATATATTTTAGAGGGAGAGCATCAGCATTTTATCGGCGCTTCCCCAGAAAGGCTAGTGCAAAAACAAGGAGATTATGTGTTTTCCACATGTTTAGCGGGTTCGATTCCAAGAGGAAAGACAAGGCAGGAAGATCACGAACTAGGTGAGGAATTGCTTCAAGATCCCAAGAACTTAATTGAACACGATGTTGTTGTTCATATGATTAAAGAAGCGATGAATTCTTACTGTTATGAAGTAGAAATTCCAAGTAAGCCAAGTTTATATAAAACAAAGCATATTCAACATTTGTATACACCTGTTAAAGGACGTATAAAGGAAGATGTGACGCTATTTTCATTTATTCAAAAGCTCCATCCAACACCAGCGCTAGGAGGATATCCTCAACAGGAGGCCCTGCCTATTATTCGAAAGCTAGAATCCTTTGACCGAGGGTGGTATGCAGCTCCTTTAGGATGGATGGATATCAACGGAAACGGTGAGTTTATAGTAGGAATCCGCTCCGCTGTTATTCAGCAGAAAGAAGCCGTTTTATTTGCGGGCTGTGGAATTGTAGCAGATTCTACGCCTGAAAGTGAATATGAAGAAACAAGAATTAAATTCAACCCGATGCTTTCAGCTTTAGGAGGGATTATGCGTGGAACACATTAAATCATTAACAACGTATATTGCGTCATTCGTGGATGAATTAGTAGAAGCAAATGTTGAAGAAGTAGTGGTCAGTCCAGGGTCACGTTCAACGCCTATTGCGATGCTTATGGCTGAGCACCCTAATATTCATGTGCACTTAAATATTGATGAACGTTCCGCCGGCTTTTTTGCTCTAGGAATAGCAAAAGCAAAGAAAAAACCAGTGGCGCTTGTATGTACATCTGGAACAGCTGCAGCGAATTATTATCCTGCAGTAATTGAAGCTCACTATTCACGCATTCCTTTAGTCGTGATCACAGCGGATCGGCCGCATGAGTTAAGGGATATAGGTGCCCCGCAGGCCATTAATCAGAATCATCTTTTCGGTCAATATGCGAAATGGTTTGTAGATACAGCTTTACCAGAAGAAAGTGGAGATATGAATCGTTATATTCGAACAGTAGCTTCAAGGGCTGTTCATACAGCTCAAGCTATACCGAGCGGTCCTGTACACATTAACGTACCTTTACGTGAACCGATTGTACCAGATTTATCTATTGAAGATTTATGGAGTCAAGGGAAACGCGGTAAATCATATGTGTCTGCTATTCATGGAGAAGCATCTCTATCTGAAAAAGGTTTCGAAGAAATTGCGAAGCGCTTAGAAGGAACAACAAAAGGACTTATTATATGCGGAGATCAAATGTCTTTAAAAGCAGTAGACAGCGTATGCCGTTTAGCTGAATCTTTAAGCTTTCCAGTGCTCGCAGATCCGTTATCACAATTAAGAAGCGGCAAGCATTCAAAAGAAAATGTAATAGAGACATATGATACATTTTTAAAAAGTGATAAGGTTGATGAGCGTTTTTACCCGGAAGTTGTCATTCGTTTTGGCGCGATGCCTGTATCAAAACCGCTATTGCAATTTTTGAAAGCACACGAGCCGACAGAAATGTTTGTAGTGGACCAAGGTAAAGGCTGGAGAGATCCTACTTTGCGTTCAACAGTGATGATTGAAGCCGATGAGACATTATTTTGTGAAGAACTGATCAAACGTCTTTCAGTGAATCAAGAGGAATCTACTTTATGGCTGAGTCTGTGGAAAAAGATTAATGCTCAAACTGTAAAGGCTTTAAGAACATTAACTTCTGGCCAGGAATGGTTCGAAGGACAAGTAGTTCAAGAAATTGTTGATGTAGTACCTGAAGGCACGGCTTTGTTTGCTGGAAATTCAATGCCTGTTCGAGATATTGATTCTTTCTTCTTAAATACGGAAAAAGAGATTCCACTCTTTGTAAATCGGGGTGCAAATGGAATTGATGGTGTAGTTTCGTCTGCTCTAGGCGTAAGCACGGCTTACGATCACACCGTTTTATTTATTGGTGACCTATCGTTTTATCACGATCTAAATGGTCTTTTGGCAGCTAAAATGCATAATTTAAATTTAACCGTTGTGCTAGTTAACAATGACGGCGGAGGAATTTTTTCATTTTTACCGCAGTCAAAACAAGAAAAGCACTTTGAATTTTTATTCGGTACGCCAACTGGATTAAACTTTGAGCATGCGACTCGTCTGTATGATGGCACATTTTCTTCAGCAAGCAGCTGGGAAGAATTTCGACATGCAATGAACCATGCTTTCGCAAAAGGCGGGTTGCATGTTGTAGAGATTCGTACAACTCGTACAGAAAATGTAGAGACTCATCGCAGTTTGTGGAAACTTGTTTCCGAGGAAATAAATTTGTCAAACGGTGAGGAATAAGCAATGATGTATCAATTAAGTGGTGTATCTTACTATGTGCACACCGAGGGGAAAGGAGAGCCGCTGCTTCTGCTTCACGGTTTTACCGGTTCTTCTCAAACCTGGCGTACCCTTATGAAGAAATTCGCTAAAGACTATCAGGTGATTGCTGTTGATATTATTGGTCATGGCCAATCAGCAGCTCCGAAAGAAATCAAACCATATTCAATGGAAGCAGTTGTTGAAGCACTGCATGAGCTGCTTCAACAGCTATCTCTATCACAGGTGAATGTAATCGGATATTCGATGGGAGGAAGACTTGCTCTTTCATTTGCTCAGCTATATCCACACCTTGTGAAAAAGTTGTTATTAGAAAGCGCATCGCCTGGTTTAAAAACACGAGAAGAACAAAAGCTAAGAAAAGAAAAAGATGAACAGCTGGCGAGCCGCATTATGAAAAATGGGATTGAAGAGTTTGTGAACTATTGGGAGGAAATCCCTCTTTTTCGTTCTCAAAAGCAATTGCCTCGTCATGTCCAAGAAGCGGTGCGTAAAGAAAGACTTTCTCATACAGAGATCGGCCTTTCCAACAGTTTGAAAGGAATGGGGACAGGAGTCCAGCCGTCCCTTTGGGAGAAGCTGGACGATCTGGTGATGCCGGTTTTGCTTATTACAGGAGAAGTAGATCAAAAGTTTTGTTTAATTTCCAAAGAAATGCAAACATTAATACCAAATGCTACTTCTAAAATTATTTTAGGGACAGGCCATGCAATTCACGTGGAACAACCCGAGATTTTTGGTAGAATAGTAAGTGAGTTCTTAGCTACTACATAATTAGGAGGAAATAAAGATGACAGTTGAATGGACATCAGTACGTCAGTATGAAGACATTTTATACGAAACATATAACGGAATCGCTAAAATTACGATTAACCGTCCGGAAGTGCACAATGCATTCCGTCCAAAAACAGTAATGGAATTGATCGATGCATTTGCTTATGCTCGTGACGATGCAAGCGTTGGAGTAATTGTATTAGCAGGTGCTGGGGATAAAGCATTTTGCTCAGGCGGAGACCAAAGAGTTCGCGGCCACGGCGGCTATGTAGGAGAAGATGAAATTCCACGTCTAAACGTTCTAGATTTACAGCGTTTAATTCGCGTAATTCCAAAGCCGGTTGTTGCGATGGTATCAGGCTATGCAATTGGCGGAGGCCACGTTCTTCACGTTGTATGTGACTTAACAATTGCAGCGGATAACGCAGTCTTTGGACAAACAGGTCCTAAAGTAGGAAGCTTCGATGCAGGATATGGCTCTGGTTACTTAGCTCGCATCGTAGGTCATAAGAAAGCGCGTGAGATCTGGTTCTTATGCCGTCAGTACAACGCTCAAGAAGCACTAGACATGGGATTAGTAAACACGGTCGTTCCATTAGAACAGCTTGAAGCTGAAACAATTCAATGGTGTGAAGAGATGTTAGAAAAAAGTCCAACCGCTCTTCGTTTCTTAAAAGCAGCATTTAATGCTGATACGGATGGCTTAGCTGGTATCCAGCAATTTGCGGGTGACGCAACGCTTCTTTATTACACAACCGATGAGGCAAAAGAAGGTCGCGATGCATTTAAGGAAAAACGCAATCCAGACTTCCAACAGTTCCCACGTTTCCCTTAAACAGCTGAAACAGCTTGGTGATTATCATCAGGCTGTTTTTTCAATTTAATTTAGTTAATCAGTATAAAAAGGAGAGAAATTCATGAGTAGCCAAACGATTCCTAATGGGCTTATGCAAAGAGCATATTTGACGCCAAATCGAGTGGCGGTAGAAACACCGCAAACGTCTCTTACGTTTCAAGAGCTTCATAAACGTGTTCAAAAAGTAGCACAGCAGCTTTCGTTTAACGGTGTAAAGCAAGGCGATACCATTGCTTTATACATGAAAAATAGAGTGGAGTTTATTGAGATTTTACATGCGGTTTCTTATATTGGCGCCCGGTTGCTGCTCGTCAACACGCGTTTGACAAATGAAGAAATTAATTATCAGCTAACAGATGCAAACGTGTCGTTGCTTATTGCGGATGAAACATTTTTAATGAGAGAATTCCAAAGTTCCATTACTCAGCTTACTTTACCTGCTTTAAAAAGTTCTCCAGAAGCAGAAACAGGTTTTCAAAAAACGTGGAATCTCGAGGACACATTCACCATTATGTATACGTCTGGAACAACAGGTCATCCAAAAGGAGTGCTGCAGACATATGGAAATCACTGGTGGAGTTCCGTTGGCTCAGCGCTTAATTTAGGGTTAAATGAAAAAGACTGCTGGCTTATAGCGGTTCCTTTGTTTCATATTAGCGGCTTATCTATTTTAATGCGGAGCGTCTTTTACGGAATGAAAATCATTTTAGAAGAACGGTTTGAAGCAAGAGCAGTAAATGAAGCGATTGAAAACAAAGGGGTAACGATTATTTCGGTTGTCGCTTCCATGCTGTCCAACATGCTCGATGAGTTAGGGGAACGGAAATATCCGCATACGTTTCGATGCATGCTTTTAGGAGGAGGACCTGCACCGCTTACTATTTTAGAGGCTTGTGTGAGTAAAGAAATTCCTGTTTATCAAACGTATGGAATGACAGAAACATCTTCACAGTTCGTTACGCTTTCACCTGAAGATAGTTTGCGAAAACTGGGATCAGCAGGTAAACCATTATTTCCATGTGCAATGAAAATTGTAGATGAAAAAGGAAATGAGACCAGCGAAGCAGGAGAAATTATTGTTAAAGGTCCAAATGTTACAAAAGGATATTTAAATAAACCTGAAGCTACTGAAAAAGCAATTCAACAAGGCTGGTTCTATACAGGAGACATCGGGAAAGTGGATGAAGAAGGCTTTCTATATGTGTTAGACAGACGTTCAGACCTTATTATTTCAGGTGGAGAAAATGTATATCCAGCTGAAATTGAAAATGTTTTGTTGAAGCATCCCGCTGTTAAAGAGGCCGGTGTAACGGGAGTAGCTGACGAAAAATGGGGACAAGTGCCAGCTGCATGTGTTGTTGTAAACGAAGACGTTTCAGATGAAGAATTATCTTTACACATTCAACAATTTTTAGCAAAGTACAAACTTCCAAAGTATTTCGTTCGAGTAGAGGAGCTGCCGCGAACGGCTTCTAATAAAATCATACGCCGGAAGCTATCATCGTTCATACAGAAAGGGAGCTAATCGATGATTATAAAAAAAGTACATCTTTATAAAATTGACATGAAGCTTCTTTCTCCTTTTTCAACAAGCTATGGTACAGTGCAGGATCGAGAATTGATTTTGCTTGAAGTAGAAGATGAACAAGGATTTACAGGGTGGGGAGAAGTAGTTGCTTTTTCATCTCCTTGGTATACGGAAGAAACGATTCAGACGTGTTTTCATATGTTAGACGATTTTTTAATTCCCTCGCTTCTTCATCAGCAGCTTCAAAAACCAGAGGATGTTCAAAAGTTATTCAAACCTCTAAAGCGAAATAACATGGCTAAAGCAGCTTTAGACTGTGCTGTATGGGATTTGTATGCAAAGCGGCAGAACAAACCGTTATCTGAAGTAATTGGAGGAGTAAGGTCTGCTGTAGAAGCTGGAGTGGTAGTTGGCTTAAATGATATTTCCATAATGAAAGAACAAATAAAGACTTACATGAAAGATGGCTATAAGCGCTTTAAAGTGAAAATTAAGCCGGGTGCTGACTATGAGCTACTGAAACAAATTCGAGATGAATTTCCAAGCATTCCTCTTATGGCTGATGCCAATTCAGCCTATACGTTAAGCGATAGTGATTCATTGAAGAAACTAGATGAATTGAATTTAATGATGATCGAACAGCCGTTAAGTTCTGATGATATCCTTGATCATCGATTGTTACAAAAGCAAATGCAGACGCCAATTTGCTTAGATGAAAGTATTGTGAGCTATGAAGATGCACGTCATGCAATTGAACAAAGAAGCTGTAAGATTATCAATGTGAAAATCGGTCGAGTTGGCGGAATGTCCGTAGCAAAGCAAATTCATGATTTGTGCGCCCAGTATGGTGTAAGACTTTGGGTTGGCGGAATGTTAGAAGCCGGGATTTCAAGAGCTCATAACATCGCCCTTGCGACATTGCCTTCTTTCACGATACCAGGTGATATTTCTGCGTCATCTCGCTATTGGGAAAAAGATATTATTAAGCCCGAAGTAGAGGTAGAAGCTGGAGTAATAAAGGTGAAGGGAAAACCGGGGATAGGATACGATATCGATAAAAACTTTATCAAAACAATCACAGCATTTGAAAAAGAATACCAATAATTAAAAACCGTTTTTTATGTAAAACGGTTTTTTTTATTGAGGTTGTCAATGTTTAGTAGAAAAATAGGACAAATTTTTTAAAAAGAGCACATTGTTCTATCAAGCGTGTCAAAACATGTTATGATGGAATAGTTTGATGAAAAAAGTCGAAGAGTTTTATCGTAAAAAACAAAATTATTTTTGAAAATAGGTTGATAGTTTTCTAAGTTGTCCTATATAATGTGTTTATAACATAACACAATATGTTGTTTTGAAATCGATAATAAAATACTATATTTTGTGTTTTCCAGTGAAAAAGGTGTCTGATAAAAAGACTTAAAAGGGAATTTGGTGAAAATCCAAAGCTGTCCCCGCAACTGTGAATGCTGATGAAATAAGGAGATCCACTGTGAGTAAACATCATGGGAAGGCCTTAAAGTAAAAAGAAGCATAAGTCAGGAGACCTGCCTTTTTTATGTCGTTTTATCTTCTTCGGGAGGTGAGAGGGTAGAGCGAGGATTGAGAAAAGACTTAGTGTCTTCTTCTATCTTCGTTCTATTCGCTCACCGAGGTACGGTGAGCGATTTTTTATTTTGAAGTGAAGAGAGGAGCCATATTTATGGTGAATACATTAAAGCCTACAATTCTACATGAATTAACTGCATATATTGAACGTTTAAAAAATGAATTTACGCAGCTTGATTTTTCTTTGTATGAGGAAAAGGTTATTCAAACTGTTACAGTAAAGGAAAATATGACGGACGAAAAGGTTGCAAACGTCCTAATTTTAGCAGCCTTAGAGCGTATTTCAATGGAAGAACCAGATTGGACGTACGTAGCGGCAGACGTCTACTTAAACGAACTATATCGAAAAGCAGCGGACAACCGAGGTTATGATAAAAAAGAGAAGTACGGTTCGTTTTATCAGCTTATTCAAGAACTAACAAAAATCGGCATTTATAATAAACAGCTATTAAAAACATATACAGAAGAAGAAATTAATGAAATTGCTTCAGTCATTATTCCTGAACGCGATCGTTTATTTACATACATTGGATTGTTGACATTAGCAGATCGCTATTTAGCGACATCACATGATAAGCGCGTATACGAATTACCGCAAGAACGTTTTCTTATCATTGCTATGACGCTGATGTCTCAAGAAAAGAAAGAAAATCGAACAGCATTAGTAAAAGAAGCGTACTGGGCGCTTTCTAGTCTATATATGACGGTTGCCACACCAACGCTTTCAAACGCAGGAAAGAGCTACGGACAGCTATCTAGCTGCTTTATTGATACGATTGATGACAGCTTACGCGGTATTTATGATAGCAATACAGATTTGGCCACGCTTAGTAAAAATGGAGGCGGAATTGGTGTCTACCTCGGTCATATTAGAAGCCGAGGAAGTGATATAAAAGGTTTTAAAGGCGTATCATCAGGAACAATTCCATGGATGAAACAGCTAAATAATACGGCTGTAAGTGTCGATCAGCTAGGTCAACGACAAGGGGCTATTGCCGTATATTTAGACGTATGGCATAAAGACATCTTTTCATTCTTAGACGCGCGGTTGAACAATGGTGACGAACGCCAGCGCACGCATGATTTATTCACTGGCGTATGTTTGCCAGATTTGTTTATGGAAAAAGTAGAAGCACGTGAAGACTGGCACTTATTCGATCCTCACGAAGTTCGTACGCTGATGGGCTACTCGTTAGAAGATTTTTATGATGAAGAAGAAGGCAGCGGTTCGTTCCGCACTCGTTACGCTGAGTGTGTAAATAATGAACAGCTTTCAAGAGAGACAGTACCTGCTATTGAAATCTTCAAGCGCATTATGCTTTCGCAGCTTGAAACGGGGACGCCTTATATGTTCTATCGTGATACGGTTAACCGAGCTAATCAAAACCGCCACGAGGGCATGATCTACTGCAGCAACTTATGTACAGAAATTACGCAAAACCAAAGCACAACGGTCGTAACAGAGGAAATTACGGAAGACGGAAAAATTATTATTACAAAGAATCCGGGCGATTTTGTTGTATGTAATCTTTCTTCTATCAACTTAGCGAGAGCCGTAACTGAAGATGTGCTTGAACGTTTAATTCCAATTCAAGTACGCATGCTTGATAACGTTATTGAGTTAAATGATTTGCCGGTACTTCAAGCAAAACTAACAAACCAAAAGTACCGCGCAGTAGGGCTTGGCACATTTGGTTGGAACCATTTGCTTGCCTTAAAGAAAATAGCATGGGAAACAGATGAAGCGGTAGCATATTGCGATGAATTGTATGAGCAAATCGCTTACTTAACCGTACAGGCAAGCATGAACTTAGCTAAAGAAAAAGGTGCATATCCATTATTTAAAGGCTCAGATTTTGAGTCAGGCGCTTATTTTGAAACACGTAAATACACAAGCGAAGCGTGGAGTGAACTGCGTAACGAAGTTCAAAACAATGGGATAAGAAATGGCTACTTAATGGCTGTAGCACCTAATTCATCAACATCTATTATCGCGGGTTCTACTGCAAGTATTGATCCGATTTTCCGTAAGTTTTATTCAGAGGAAAAGAAAAACTATAAAATCCCGGTGACGGCACCGGATTTATCACCAGCAACAAACTGGTATTATAAGTCCGTTTATTTAATTGATCAGCACTGGAGCATTAAGCAAAACGCCAAGCGCCAGCGCCATATTGATCAATCCATTTCATTCAACTTATATGTGCAAAATGATATCCGAGCAAAAGAGCTGCTGGATCTTCATATGACGGCATGGAAAGAAAAGTTAAAAACGACCTACTACGTACGTTCAACATCAAGTGAAGTCATTGAAGAATGTGAAAGCTGTCATAGTTAAAAGGAGTGAATAATTGATGACAAGCATGTTAAAACGAGAATTAATGAACGAAACAGCTCCGAACCGTTCGACAGGAATCATCAACGGCAAGAGCTCAAATATTCTAAACTGGGATGACGTCCGATTTTCATGGGCGTTCCCTAAATACAAGCGTATGCTAGCTAACTTCTGGACGCCGTTTGAAATTAATATGGGTCAAGATATTAAGCAGTTCCCTCAGTTAACGGCTGACGAACAAGAGAGTTTTTTTAAAATTATTGGCTTGCTGGCGCTACTGGACAGTATTCAATCAGATTATGCTAGCAAAGTAGCTGACTATGTAACCGATTCTTCGATTAATGCTCTAATGATTATTTTAGCGCAGCAAGAAGTGGTTCATAATCATTCGTATTCATATGTTTTATCAAGTCTTGTACCAAAAGGAAAACAAGATGAAGTATTTGAATACTGGCGCACAGACGAAAAGCTTCGCGCTCGAAATGACTTTATTACAAACGGATATAAAGCATTTAGCGAAGAAGCAACGGTTGAAAACTTTTTGAAGTCTATGGTATATGATGTTATTTTAGAAGGCCTTTTCTTCTATAGCGGATTTGCTTTCTTCTATAATCTTGCTAGAAATCAAAAGATGGTGGCGACATCTACGATGATTAACTATATCAATCGTGATGAACAGCTTCACGTTGGGTTATTTGAAAAGATTTTCAAGGAAGTACTAAATGAAAATCCAGCTTATCGTACGGAAGAGCTAGAAACGTTTGTAGTTGAAACGTTCCAAGAGGCAGCTCGTCTTGAAATTGAATGGGCGGAATCTGTTATCGGAGAAAAATTCGACGGCATCACGATGAAAGAACTGCAGCAGTATATTGAATACATGGCTAATAAACGCTGTAATCAATTAGGCTTCGGTCGAGCTGCTTTCCCAGAAGCACCGATTGAAAATCCTCTTCGTTGGATTATTGCTTATCAAGAGGTAGATTTAGGGAAAACGGATTTCTTTGAACAGAAATCAAGACAATATACAAAAGCATCAGATGCGAATGGATTTGATGATCTATAAACACAAAAGCTGACTAATTTCCTTATTGATTAGTCAGCTTTTTTTAAGTGAATAAGTCCAAGTTCTAACGCACGTGTGGTAATTAAGTCATCAATTTCTTCTGGAATGTTTTCAAGTGTTCCCCATTTATATGTCCATAAATGAGTAAACGATTGTACATAGATTGGAAAGGTTTGTTCATTTGCTTTTATGGCTTCTTCTTTAAAAAAATGAATCAGTTGTTCAGTTTTCATATTAGTCTCCTTTTTTATGATCTTGAAGAGAGAAAAAAGACAACCCAGAGGCTGTCCTTTTGCGGGTTACGCTTCAGTTGGCTTGAACGTTTTACAGTCTGTTTCATAGCTGCTTGCTGCATGTTTTCCGCTATGACTTACCACGTAAATTTCTTCTGCGCTGCAGTGATTTCCATTTTTCCAAAAGTGACAGTTATTTACTTCACAAAGAATGTTTTGTTCCAACGTTAACCCTCCTTTGTATGTGATAGCTATAGTATGGTCAAAATTCAACTAACTTATAAGAAAGGTGGTAGACTTTCATTTTAATTGAGAATTTTTATCAATTAAACATTGACAAAGAGAATCATTCTCAATTAAACTGTGTATATAGTAAAGGATACAAGTTGTTGGCAAATCATTAAATGAATAATTAATTGGGAGGGAACAAACATGTCATCAGTTATGGTTGTAGGAGGAGACAGGTTAAAGCATATTACAGATCGTTTAGCGGGAGAAGGGTTTAATGAAGTCATTCATTTAGATGGCCGTAAAAGCAATATGGTGAAGCGAGAAATACCCGAACATATTGGGTTTGTATTAGTTATTACGGATTTTATTAATCACAATATGGCAAAAGTCATTAAAGAGAAAGCAAAAAAACAAAAAAAACCAATTTATTTCGTCAAACATTCATGGAGTGCTATTCGTAAAGTGATTGAGCAGATTTCATGATTTAATTTTTACTTATTATTGAGAATGAATTTCAATTAGGGTGGTGAGACATAGGTGGAACCGATAAAAGTGCATATAAAGACACTCTCTAACGACCACATCGAACAATTTATTCGATGTCCGTACAAATTTTATCAGCAGCAGCTTCTTTTGAAAAAAACATCTATAGATTGGAAACAGCTCGTTCAAGTAACTGTCCATCAAATCATTAAAACGTACTATAGCAAGCCAGTTGAGTATCGCTCAAACCTCTATGTTTTACAGCTTATTGAAAAATATTGGCGCCTAAAGCCAAATATGTTTTCATCACCCGTTCACTATTACGATGTGTTAGCTAAAGTAAGCGATTATTTACTAAGGTTTTTAGGGGAAAAAGCACATGTGGAACTACCGCTTTTTGTGTTTGAGAAATACAGCGTTTATGTAGAAGAAATTCAAAGCAACCTTTCTCTAACCATTGATTTTGCTGCATGGACAGAGAAATCTTATACGCTAACAAAATTCATTCTAGATGACCATGAAGAAGTGAAAAACGCAATGAAAGACTTTATTATCGTTTTTTCGAAACAAGCTTTTAAAAAGGTTCCTGAACAAATTCGTTTTTATTCATTATTAACTGGAGAAACAACAACTTATCATATTGCCCCAGACGATTATCAAAAAGCCATACTTCAACTACATATTGTCAAAAGTGTGTTAATGGAACCAAAACATTTTCAAAAGAATTATGCATCCAGTGAGTGTGAAAACTGTCCTCTTCAACAAGAATGTGCTGAAGAAAGGGATGTGCGGCCAACACTGCTGGTGTAAAGGAGCGTTATTTACATGAAGGAAATCTTACTAGCTTATGCGAGTATGTCAGGTAACACAGAAGCGATAGCCGATTTGATCGAAGAAGAATTAGTCAAGCATGGATTGCATGTGAAACGAGCAGAAGTATATGACATTGATGCTTCTGACCTTGTATCCGCGGAATCTATTATCTTTGGAGCTTATACGTGGGGAGATGGAGAGCTGCCAGATGATTTTTTAGATCTTTATGAGGAAATGGATGATATAGATCTCAGTCAGAAACAGATGGCTGTATTTGGCTCAGGTGATTCATCATATGATGTTTTTTGCGGAGCAGTTGATTTAATTGAAGAAAAAATAAAGGAACGTAACGGAAATATAGCCGTTCCCGGTTTGAAAATCGAGCTCTCTCCCTTTGGAGAAGATGTAGAAAAATGTAAGGTATTTGCTAAAGGTTTTGCTGAAGTAGTAGCAAAATCTGCTGCTTCATAAGAAAACCCGGTCAAGTGCTGACCGGGTTTTTAATATGGCTTCTTTTTGCTGTATTCTTTATTATCTTTCATAAATAGACGCCAGAAATAAAAGAATCCAGGAAATAAAATAGCAAAACCAACAATATACACAATAAATAAAGAATGAAACGCATCGGGATGTGTAAATCCATTCTCAATCGTTACGTTTGGATAGACAACATAAGGTAAATGACTTCGTCCGTATACGTAACTTGCTAGGAAATATTGAAGGATAATGGATACCACGGCTAAACGAGGCATGCCTTTTCCTTTTTGAGAAGGGAGCAGCAGAGCAATACCAGCTACTACAAATAGACCTACAGATCCGTAAAGAAGAGGCTTAAACTGCATCATTTTATCATATAACCAGCTGGCTTCTGATTGCATTGTAATCATAATAAAGATAGCCATTAGCAGTGAAAGAGGTCCTGTAATGAGCGCATCGCGCCGATAGACCGCATAAGCTTCCATTTCGTCAGATGACTTCGAGTAATCTGCTAATAAAAGAGACGAAAGAAACAGGGAAGAGGTAATGGCAAAACCAATAAATGAATAGACGTGCGGACTTGAAAACACTTTTGCTAAATTTAATCGCTGCGTGCCGTCAATTATATCAATAAATCCACCTTGACTTACTGGCAGTACCGCGATTAAAAAAGCAGGAATTAATACGCCAGAGATACCGGATACATAAACCAACGCTCTCCGATATTTGAAGCTGCTAGCATAGTGTGAAAACACTAAAAATCCGCTTCGAATAGATAAGAGAAGTAAAATGATACTCCCCGGTATTAGTAGCACTGTTCCAAGCGTAAATGTAGCTCGAGGAAAAAAGCTAAACAGCGCAACCACAATCGCAACGATAAATACATTGGTTACTTCCCAAGTAGGCGATAGATATCTGTTTGCTACATCTGTAGCATTTGTTTTCGTACGGTTAATATATACCATCGACCAAAAACCAGCTCCAAAATCCATCGTTCCCATTACGGCATAGATAAAAATGAAGCCCCATATTACGGTAATTGCTAGTAATGAATCACCCATATTCTCACATCCTTTTTAATCTGCTTGCGCAGCAAGCTCTTTAGAAAGCGGATTTCTTCTGAAATAAAACACCAGTACAAGGGCGACTGCGGCCACGAGTACGATATAAACAAGCAAAAATAAAAAAAATAAAATATGCAAATTAGCAGAAGTGGTAACTGCTTCTGATGTACGCATGATGCGGTAAATGACCCAGGGCTGTCTTCCGGTACATGCAAAAATCCATCCGAATTCAATGCCCATGATCGCGAGAGGGCCCGTTGCGACAAATGCCCACATGAAAATTTTCGGGAAGCTTTTCTTCTTTAAAAACTTATACCAAACAACGCCCACTAGCGCCACGAAAATTAAAATCGATCCGATAATGACCATACCGTTAAACAAGGTATGCACAAAAAGCGGCGGCCAATAATCCCTAGGGAAGTCATTGAGTCCAGTAATCACTGTATTAAAGCTATTACCCGACAAGAAGCTGAGCATCCATGGAAACTCAATTCCATACTTGACTCGCTGTTCTTTTTCATCTGTAAATCCGCCTAAAGCTAATGGTGCATGATCTTGTGTTTCAAATAGACCTTCAGCTGCTGCAAGTTTTTCGGGTTGATATTCGTATACTTTTTGCATAGATTCATGTCCATTCAAAGCCGTTACAAAAGAGAAAATCCCGCCGATTACTAATCCCATCATCAGCGCTTTATGATGAAACTTATATTCTCTTGGATTATGTTTTCGCGCACGAAGCATTTTAAAGGCAGCGACTGAAGCAATGACGAAGCCTCCAGTTGTATAAGCAGAAACGGCTACGTGACCGGACGTTACAAAGAAGCTCGGATTAAAGAAAGCTGCCCAAGGATCTACGCTTACAATGTCTCCATTTAAAATTCGAAAGCCAGCAGGTGTTCCTTCAAATGCATGCACGTTGGTAATTAAAACGGCAGAGGCAAGTGCTCCTATTGCTACTAAAATCAGACTGATAATCCTCATTTTTCGAGAAATACGGTCCGCTGCGTATACGTAAATAGAGAGAAACAGAGCCTCAATAAAGAAAGCATAAATTTCAATTTGAAAGGGAAGAGCCATTACTTTTCCTACAATTTCCATAAAACCTGGCCAAAGCAACGCTAGTTGTACACCAGCAATTGTTCCCGTAGGAATAGCGACTCCAAGCAGGACGGCAGCTCCTTTTGTCCAGCGCTGTGCCATAAGTTCATAATCTTTATCTTTTGTTTTGTAGTAAAGAATTTCAGCCAATAAAATCATGAGAGGAATGCCGACACCAAGGGTGGCAAAAATGATATGTACTCCCATGTTCAGGCCAAACATTGAACGTGCAGTAACTAAATGATCCATTCATTTTTCAACCTTTCCAGTAAAGTATTGATAAACCTTATTGTCCACTTTTTACCACGCTTTATGCATCGGAATTGGTAAAACATATCACTTGAAAATAGTAATCATTACGATTATAATGAACATATATTGTTTTAAAGGAGAGATATTTTATGAAAACCAATATTCATCCAGACTATCGTAAAGTTGTATTTATGGACACAAATAGCGGAACATCATTTTTATCAGGATCTACAAAACAATCAAATGAGACCGTTCAATGGGAAGATGGCAACACATATCCGCTTTTAAAAGTTGAAATCAGTTCGGATACACATCCATTTTATACAGGAAAACAAAAATTTGCTGATAAAGGCGGCCGTGTAGAACGCTTTAAGCAAAAATATAAATTACAATAAAAAAACTAGCCGGGAGGCTAGTTTTTTTATTAATATAATGCTTTTTTCAAGGTATCAATGTTGTGTTGCATAATGGAGAAATAATCTTCTTTATTTTTAACATCGTTTTTTGTTAATGACTCTAAGTTATGAAGTGTTAAAGCTTGAGCTCCTACTTCATTTTTTACAAGCGTAGACACTTTAGGCTTTAAATTTTGGTCAAAGATAAAGTATTTGATATGGTCTTTTTTTGCTTGTTTTACGATGTTTTCTAATTGTTTTTGAGACGGCTCATTTGTAGGAGATAAACCCGCTACGCTAATTTGCTTTAAGCCGTATCGTTTTTCCCAGTAGCCATAGGCTGCATGTGATACTAAAATTTCTTTATGAGGTGCGTCGCCAATCGTTGTTTTTAACTCTTGGTCCACATCTTCAAGCTGAGTCTTTAACGCTTGGAAGTTCTTTTCAAACTCTGCTTTTTTATCTGGTTTTAATTCAATAAGTTCGTCTTTAATATTTTCTGCTAATTGAATAGCTAAAACAGGGTCAAGCCAAACGTGAGGGTCTGTATCTCCGTGGTTATGCTCTTCTTCATGGGCATGTTCGTCTTCGTGGGCATGCTCATCTTCAGAACTCTTTGCTAATTTAATTCCTTTTGCAGCTTCTACTAAAGCTACATCTTCATTTTTAAGTGTAGACTGTGCTTTATCTGCAAAACCTTCAAGTCCAATTCCTGAGTAAACAAATGCGTCCGCGTTGGCGATTTTGACCATTGTTTTTGTTGTAGGCTCAAATGAGTGCGCATCTACACCGGTTGGTAAAATGCTTTTAGCGTTTACATATTTTCCACCGATTTTTTCAGTAAAGTCCTGTAAAGGGTAGATTGTTGTATAAACTTCTAATTTTTTGTTTTTATTATCAGATGCGTTATTTGCACTGCTTGAACTGCACCCTGCAAGAGCTGTTCCAATTCCTAATGCAAGCACCATTAAAAGTGGTTTGAATTTCATTATGTTGCTCCTTCCGTTCGTATCGTAACCATTTATGACCTATGTTATTATATCGTAATTATTACGATTTGAAAACTAAAAATTTACGCACTTACTGTAAATTTAGGAAGGGGATCTTTGAGAGTAGCCCAATCTTGATTCATTTCCTCATTTGTCAGCAAACAGCGGTCTAAAGTTTCAATTATTTCAGCTGTGTTCATATCAATACCAATGAAAACGAGCTCGTTAATACGATCTCCAAATTGTTCATCCCATTTTGCTCGTAATTCAGGCTCTTCTTTTAAGGTTTGTTCTCTTTCTTCCGGGGCGTAAGTTGCTATCCATTCACCCGCTGCTTGAATCATAATGGACGTACCTGCTTGAGAAAGAAGTCCTGCCATATTATTACGCGAAGCAAGCCAGAAAAATCCTTTTGCACGTACAATATCAACCGGCCAGTTCTCTAACCATTTCATAAAGCGTTCAGGATGAAGGGGACGATTCCTTCTGTATACAAAAGAAGAAATACCGAACTCTTCCGTTTCAGGCGTATGGTGCTCCTCATTTAATTCTTTAATCCATCCGGCTCCTTGACTAGCTTTTTCAAAGTCGAATAACTCGGTATGAAGTATGGCTTCAAGGCTTACTTCACTATTAATTGTTTGGATAACAGTGGCTTCTGGGTTTAATTTGTGAAGAACAGCCTGCAGCTCATCTGCATCATCTTTTGTTAACAAATCAACTTTATTTAACAAAATGACGTTTGCAAATTCAATTTGATCGATTAACAAATCAATCACTTCTCTTGTATCGTTTTCATCTGTTCCTTCTTTGCGGTCCAATAAGCTTTCGCCGGATGAAAAGTCTTCCCAAAAGCGATTGGCATCTACTACAGTGACCATCGTATCTAACGAACATTTCTGAGTTAAATCAATGCCCAGCTCTTCATCAATATAAGTAAATGTTTGAGCAACAGGGATCGGTTCGCTGATTCCGGAAGATTCAATGACAATATAATCAATATCACCATTATCTGCTAGGCGTTCTACTTCTTTCATTAGATCGTCTCGAAGCGTACAGCAAATACAGCCATTTTGCATTTCAACAAGTTTTTCATCTGTTCGAGAGAATCCGCCTTGTTTAACTAAGTCTGCATCAATATTTACTTCGCTCATGTCATTGACAATGACCGCGACTTTTAAACCTTCTTTATTTTTTAAAATATGGTTCAAAAGCGTTGTTTTACCTGAACCAAGGTATCCGCTTAAAACGGTAACGGGAATTTTTTTCACTGGTATAACCTACTTTCTTGTTTGTAAATAATAATTATTACGATTTAACACTTTTCATCTTATAGGAAAAAGTATTATAATACAAGAAAGAATTTTTTTTATGAAGGAGAAGACAGCAGATGAGCTTATTACAAGATGTTTTAGAATTCAACCAAAAATTTGTAGAAGAAAAGAAGTATGAACTTTACGAAACAAGCAAATTCCCTGATAAAAAAATGGTTATTTTATCGTGTATGGACACAAGATTGGTAGAATTACTTCCACACGCTTTGAATTTGCGCAACGGAGACGTGAAAATTGTTAAAAACGCAGGAGCGCTTGTTTCACATCCATTTGGAAGTATTATGCGAAGCATTTTAGTAGCTGTGTACGAGCTTCAAGCAGATGAGGTATGTGTAATTGGTCACCACGACTGTGGAGCAGGTAAACTTCAGGCGGAACCTTTCTTAGAGAAAGTAAGAGCAAAAGGCATCTCAGATGAAGTGATTAATACCATTGAATATTCTATGGACTTGAAACAATGGTTAACGGGTTTTGATTCAGTAGAAGAGACTGTTCAGCATAGTGTAGAGACAATCCGTAATCATCCTTTATTTTCAAAAGATACTCCTGTACATGGACTAGTTATTGATCCGAATACAGGAAAGCTAGATGTTGTTGTAAATGGGTATGAAGCAATCGAAAACAACTAAAGCTTAGTGTGATTTTTTCTCAGGTACTTCATCGATGCCACCCGGATGGAACGGGTGGCATTTTAAAATGCGTTTTACAGTCAAATAAGATCCCTTTACGGCACCAAAGCGTTTAATGGATTCAACTCCGTACTGGGAGCAGGTAGGGTAAAACCGGCACCTTGCCGGAAGAAAAGGTGAAATTCCTTTTTGATATCCTTTTATAAGTAAAAGCAAAAGCTTTGCAATCATTTATTATCACGTTCTTTCTTTCGTGTTTGCTCATACTATAAGGGATAGAAGGAATAAAAAGCAACTAAAAGAAATAAAGGTTATTAAATGGATGAAATATATCGGAATTGCATGTTATGATAGGTGAAAGAAGATAAAAGGAGTGGTATTATGCCATCAGTAGAAAGTTTTGAGCTAGATCATAATGCGGTTAAAGCACCTTACGTAAGACACTGCGGTGTTCACAAAGTGGGAAGCGACGGCGTTGTAAATAAATTTGATATTCGTTTTTGCCAGCCAAACAAACAAGCAATGAAGCCGGACGTTATTCATACGCTAGAGCATTTATTAGCTTTTAATATTCGTACTCATGTAGAAAAATACGATCACTTTGATATTATTGATATTTCGCCTATGGGATGTCAAACAGGGTACTATTTAGTAGTGAGCGGTGAGCCGACTGTACGTGAAATTATTGATTTGTTAGACGATACGTTAAAAGATGCAATTAACATTACTGAAATTCCAGCAGCAAATGAAAAGCAGTGCGGCCAAGCGAAACTTCACGATTTAGAAGGAGCAAAACGCTTGATGAAGTTCTGGCTAGAACAGGACAAAGAAGATTTAGAAAAAGTATTTGGCTAAAAATAAGCAGTCCGCTGGGCTGCTTATTTTATTTGAAAAAAGATGAAGAAGTTTCTCTAAGTCTAAAGAAAGGGAAATGTCTCTTTTTATGAAAAAAATGTTTTAATCAACTAAAAAAGGGTACAACTATATTATACAAAGAGTTCACAAAGGAGCGAAAAACATGGCAGTAAATGTAAATGAAATCGTTAATAAACAAGTAGCGAATTTTAGTGTAATGTACATAAAACTTCATAACTTTCACTGGTACGTAAAAGGTGAACAATTCTTCACTCTTCATGAAAAGTTTGAAGAGCTGTATACGGAAACAGCTACAATTATTGATGACCTTGCAGAACGCCTTTTAGCATTAGAAGGGAAACCTGTGGCAACAATGAAAGAATCGTTAGAACTTTCTTCTATTAAAGAAGCGGATGGAAGCGAAACGGCTAAAGATATGGTTGCTTCTTTAGTAAGCGATTTTGATACGTTAACTGCTGAATTAAAAGAAGGAATGGACGCAGCCGGTGAAGCGGGGGACGAAACAACAGGAGACATGCTGTTAGCCATTCATCAAAGCTTAGAAAAGCATACGTGGATGTTAAAATCATTCCTAGGCAAGTGATTAAAACCTGCGAGTAATCGCAGGTTTTTTTATGATAAGATGGACGAACACTTTTTTTTCACCGGCATATACTGTAGGGATATGACTGCTGAAAGGGTGAAAAAAGTGGATATGCAGAAGCTTTCTGTCTTGATAATCTCAAGTTTAGGTTCACTGGCTTTTTTTTTATTTGGAGAGTGGGACTATTTACTAATGGCTTTAGTAGCATTAGTGACAATGGATTATTTGACAGGCACGATTGCAGCTTTTATAAATAAACGTTTATCTAGCAAAGTAGGTTTTAAAGGAATTGCCAAAAAGATTTTTATTTTTGCCATGATTGCTGTAGCAAACTTTATCGATTCTGTATTTTGGGAAAACGGTCATATTATTCGAGATGGAGCTATTTTATTCTATATTTTAAACGAAATGATTTCAATTACAGAAAACGCAAGAATTGTAGGGGTTCCGATTCCAGAGCCGTTAAAAAAAGCAATAGCGATTTTAAAAGACCGCTTTAAATCTTAGAGTGTATAAAAAAAGAATAAGATACAAATAAGAAAGATAAGTTGGCACTAGAAAGAAGGAGCTGAATATCTTTCATGACAAAAAAATATTATGTATCTCTGAGTTCAGGGGAAATCAATCAGTCAAATACTGCTTCAGACTGGAATTATGCCATTGAAGCAACAGATGAAGAAGTGGAGCAGCTGAGAACCTATTTAGATCAGCGCGCTTCAAGCGATTGGTCAAGCTTTTGGCGATCACATATTCCGTATCTGGAGTATCATCATGATTCTCAAAATGATATGTACGATAAAACAACAGTTGACATATATGCCATGCTTTATAAGCTGGGAGACGATGAAACAAAATCACATATCAAACAGATGAATATTTTATCTTCAGATAGAATGGAATAAAGGGTAAAAAGCAAATAAAAAAAGTACGAGCATACTTTTCTTATCAGGTATGGCCGTAATGTATGATAAAATAAGGGAAAAATCAAATGGAGTTTGAGTCGACCATGTACACATTTAAGGATGCATATCATAATCAAGTATTTTTATCATTTGAAAAAAATCCATTCTCGAAAACTCCACGTCATGTTTGGGTCGTATGCAGGTATGAAAATCAATGGTTGCTAACGAATCACTCAAAACGAGGTTTAGAATTTCCCGGAGGAAAACTAGAAGGCAATGAAGTACCAGAAGAAGCAGCGGTTCGAGAAGTATTTGAAGAAACAGGCGGAGAAGTCTCTTCTTTGACTTATATTGGTCAGTACAAAGTAGTAAGTAAAGGAAAGACCATTATTAAAAATATTTATTTTGCTACTATTGGAAATGTAATTAAAAAAGAAGACTACATGGAAACAGATGGTCCCGTAATGATTGATGAACTACCTTCGGGCATTCAACAAGATGATGCATACAGCTTCATCATGAAAGATAATGTTTTACAATATGTAATGAAATATGTAAAGCGAACATTTTTGTAAAAGCATCGTATTAATAAAAATCCCCCCGTTTGTACGGGGGGATTTTTTATGAGCGTCGGATCAATTTCTTTTCTAAATAAGCAACGCCTTGGTACATAATCGTAGCGAAAATGGCAATTAATAATAAGCTGAGAAGAACAAGAGTAAAGTTGAAGACTTGGAAACCATAAATAATCATATATCCAAGCCCTTTTGAAGAAACTAAAAATTCTCCTACGATGACGCCTACCCAAGATAAGCCGACATTTACTTTAAATGTGGAAATAATGGCAGGCATGGAAGCTGGAAGAATAGCTTCTTTAAAACAACGGGTTTTCGTTGCCCCGAAGCTTTTTAGTAATTTAATATAGTTTGGGTCAACTTCTTTAAAGGCTGTGTAAACGACGATGGATGTAATGATAACGGATATAATTGCTCCCATCGTTAAAATTGAGAAAAATCCTGGCCCGATTGCTACAATTAAAATAGGGCCCAGCGCTACTTTAGGCATGGCGTTTAAAATAACGAGGTAAGGATCTAATATATGTGCAAGCCTAGTTGAATACCAAAGGGCCGTTGCAAGTAAAATACCTAGTAATGTGCCTAGAATGAAGCCGAGAACCGTTTCAAATAATGTAAAACCAATATGTTCTGCCAGCGAGCCGTCGGCAAGTTTAATTAGAAATAAATTCCATACTTTAGTAGGGGAACTGAAAATTAAAGGGTCAATCCACTTTAAACGAGAAGCCAGTTCCCAGAAGCTAAAAAAGGCTAAGAACATGATCAGCTGCACGCTCAGTACTAATCGTTTTTCGCCTCGAACCTTGCGAAGGTAGCTTTCGTGAAGAGTATCTAGGGAGCTAGTGGGTTTCAAGTTGATCAAGCTCCTTCCATATGTCCATAAATAAATCGTTATAGACAGGATGCTGTCGTGCTTCAAACGGAGAAAGGGTTCGTAAAATAGAAGGAACCGTGAATGTTTTTGCAATTTTTCCCGGCTTGGCTGAGAATAAAAAGATTCGGCTGCTCATAGCAATGGCTTCGCCGATATCGTGCGTGACCAAAACAGCCGTTTTTTGATAAGTCATCAGCGTTTTGGAAACAAGTTCTTCAAGCTTGAGTTTTGTTTGAAAATCAAGTGCTGAAAAAGGTTCATCCAAGAGTAAAATAGCGGGGTCAATGGCAAGTGTTCGGACTAAAGCGACGCGTTGTCTCATGCCTCCGGATAACTGGTGTGGATATAGGTCATCTACGCCTTGTAGACCAATTTCTTTTAGGAGTAACAGTGCTTTACTCTCTGTTTTATCTGTTAGCTGTCCGCGAATTTCAAGCCCAAGTAAAATATTTTCTTTAATAGTTTTCCACGGAAACAAATAATCTTGTTGAAGCATATAACCGATGTTTGGGACTGATGTTCCGATATTTTCACCGTCTATTGTGACAGAGCCGGACGTTGGTTCAATCAAGCCTGCAATAATCGATAGAAGCGTCGTTTTTCCACATCCGCTTGGGCCGAGAAAGGAAACAAATTCTCCTTCTTCAATAGACAAATTAATATGTTCAAGTGCAGTGGTAGCAGACTTTGTCGTAAGATACATATGCTGAACATCTTGAATGTGAAGTTTTGTCATATTACTCACTCATTGCATCTTTTGCGAATTTTGTGTTGACTAGCTTGTTGTGGTCGATGTGTCTTGGAAGTTCTCCAGATTCATCCATGATTTTTTGTAAATGATCCCACTCTTTTTGATCTAATAAAGGGTTAGTTGCAAAAGATTTTTGGGATTTATAGCGGTCAATCACGGTTTTTAGCGTGTCTTTAGGTGTATCTTCAAAATACGGTGCAACCACTTCAGCAATTTCATCTGAGCTATGTGTATTCACCCATTTTTGTGCTTTGTAAATAGCTCGAGTAAATTTAGCTGCCGCTTCAGGGTTATTTTTTAAATAGCTTTCTTTGGCCATAAATGTTGTATAAGGAACTGTTCCTGATTCTTTTCCGAAGGAAGCAACGATATGTCCTTTTCCTTGTTGCTCTAAAATACTAGCCGTTGGCTCAAATAATTGAACGTAATCTCCAGTACCAGAAGCAAAAGCATTCGCAACGTTAGCAAAATCAATGTTTTGAACGAGTTTTACATCTTTTTTAGGGTCAATATTATGCTGTTTCAACACATATTCCCCTACCATTTGCGGCATACCGCCTTTACGTTGACCAAGAAACGTTTTGCCTTTAAGCTGACCCCATGAGAAGTGATCGACTTTTTTACGCGCTACTAGAAATGTTCCGTCGGTTTGGGTTAGTTGTGCAAAGTTGATGACGGGATCACTAGACCCCTGTGCATATACGTAGATTGAAGTTTCCGAGCCGACTAAGGCGACGTCGATGCCGTCAGATAAAAGTGACGTCATTGTCTTATCTCCGCCCCACGTTGTTTTTAAATCTACTTTTAGTCCTTCTTCTTCAAAAAAGCCTTTTGAAATAGCAACGTACTGGGGAGCATAAAAGATAGAGCGAGTTACTTCGCCGACACGAACCGTTTGTACAGATGTTGTTTTGCTGCAGCTAATTAGTGGAATGAGTAAAATCATAATAGCAAGCAAAGAAAAAAGCCATTTGATTGGTTTCATAAAGCAAACCTCCTTAAAAGAATAAAATATTTTATGATAATGTATGTAAAGAAGTGGAAGAAGGTGAGTGCCTATATAACTATGTGTAAAATCAAAGAAGTATTAGCCAACAATTGAAAGTACACCTTAGCGGGAGAAAGCAGGCTAGTTATATAAAGAATGGAGGAAAAAAATGAAAGATGGAACAATTCTTCATAAACAGCGTTTCCCATCATCAAACCCTCGTGTGGCGCTGTGGGTGATTACATATGCATGTCAAGGGCTTAAGATTAAAGGAATGCTCGCAGAGCCAAAAGAAAAAGGAATGTATGACGGCTTTTTATACTTAAGAGGAGGTATTAAGAACGTAGGAACGGTTCGTCCTGCTCGACTTATTCAATTTGCTTCTCAAGGTTTTATTGTGATGGCTCCGTTCTATAGGGGAAATCAAGGAGGCGAAGGAAACGAAGATTTTGCAGGAGATGATCGTTACGATGCTTTTGCTGCTTACGATTTACTGAAACAGCTCCCTAGCGTCTACCATGACCGCATTCATATTTTTGGGTTTTCAAGAGGGGGAGTGATGGCTTTACTCACAGCCATTGAAAAAAACGACAGCCGCTCTCTTGTGTTATGGGGAGGCGTCACGGATATGGTGCTGACATATGAAGAAAGAGAAGATTTAAGAAGAATGATGAAGCGGGTGATTGGAGGAACTCCTTCTAAATATCCTGAAAGATACGAATGGAGGACACCTTTGCACCGTGCTCATCTCGTCGAGCCGCCGGTCTTGCTTATTCATGGTTTAGAAGATAAAAACGTATCGATTGATCATTCCTATCAGCTCGAATCTAAACTAAAGAAGTCCAATAAAAAAGTTACCAGCTGGTATTTCGAAAACTTTCCACATGCTTTTCCACCAAAAGAAAACCGAGAAACGGTGAAGAAGTTAACGAAGTGGATGAAAGCGCAATAAAAGATATGCTACGATAGAGAAAACAAGTAGAATAACAGTGAGGAGTGAGAAAAAATGGGGATGCCGCTAGAATTAAATACAATGATTGTGACAAAAGGCAACGAAAAGCGTGTAACGGATAACATTTTTCAAATTGAGAAAAAAGGATATCGCTTGTATCCGTTAGATATTCCATTAAACATTCACAAAACGAAAACTGGAGAATGTATTGGAACTGCTATTGTGCGTAAGGTAGAAATGGAACAGGAAAAAACCATTGTCACATATGAACTGACAAAATTACATTCGACTAATTAAAAAACCGATCGTCTCTAAGACGATCGGTTTTTTATTAGACCCTAGGTCCGCCTAATGTTGAAATGTCAGATGCTACATCATTAAAACGCTTGAAATTAGCTTTGAATTTAGCAGCAAGCTCAGTTGCTTTTTGATTATAAGCTGTTGCATCGTTCCATGCTTTAGAAGGCTGAAGCACTTCATCAGGAACTCCCGGAACATGAGTTGGAATCGATAAACCAAAAATAGCGTCTGTTACTGTTTCGGTATTAGCTAGTTCTCCTTCAAGGGCTGCTTGAACCATAGCTCGAGTGTAACTTAACTTCATTCGTTCTCCCACGCCGTATTCACCGCCGGTCCATCCAGTATTTACAAGGTAGACATTTACATTATGTTCATCGATTTTCTTTCCTAGCATTTCTGCATAAGTTGTTGGAGCAAGAGGTAAGAAAGGCTCACCAAAGCATGTAGAGAAAGTAGCCTGTGGCGATGTTACGCCGCGCTCTGTTCCAGCTAACTTACTAGTGTATCCGCTCAGAAAATGGTACATCGCTTGTTCTTTTGTAAGCTTGCTGATTGGAGGCAAGACGCCGAAAGCATCGGCAGTTAAAAAGACAATAGCTGTAGGGTGCCCAGCAACGCTTGGTAATACTGTATTATCAATAGAGTCAATTGAATAAGCGGCACGAGTATTCTCTGTTAAACTATTATCATTGTAATCTGCTACTTTCGTATTTTGATTTAACACTACATTTTCCAGTACGGCGCCGAAGCGAATTGCATTGAAAATTTGCGGTTCTTTTTCTTCGGAAAGCTGAATGCACTTCGCGTAGCATCCTCCTTCAATATTAAATACACCAGAGCTTGACCAACCGTGCTCGTCATCTCCGATTAAACGACGGTTTGCATCAGCAGAAAGCGTTGTTTTACCCGTTCCAGATAAACCAAAGAATAATGCAACGTCACCTTCTTCTCCTACGTTAGCAGAACAGTGCATGGATAGAATATTGTTTTGAGGAAGCAAGAAGTTCATCACTGAGAAAATAGATTTTTTCATTTCACCAGCGTATTCAGTTCCTCCAATTAGCACAATACGTCGCTCTAACGAAAGAATAATGAAGGTTTCAGAGTTCGTCCCGTCTGTTTCAGGATCAGCTTTGAACGTTGGAGCTGCTACAATTGTAAACGGCTTCACATCATCATTTGTTTTTTGTTCGGCTGAAGGGCGAATGAATAACTGCTGAGCGAATAGGTTGTGCCATGCAAATTCATTAACTACTTGAATTGGTAACTGATACTTTTTATCAGCTCCAGCATATCCATTAAAAACAAAAAGTTCATCCTGCTTCTTTAAGTGAGTTAAGACTTTTTTGTATAGCGCATCGAATCGCTGAGCAGAAATTGGCTGATTGACAGGTCCCCATTCAACCGTTTTTGAAGACACAGCATCGCTTACAATAAATTTATCTAAAGGAGAGCGACCTGTATATTTTCCGGTTTCGACTGACACAGCACCTGTAGAAGTCAGCGTTCCTTCGCGTCGAGCTAGAATTTTTTCAACAAGTTGTGGAACAGATAATTGGTGTTTTGTTGTTTTTAATTGAAGCAAACCATTTAATTCGATAGACATATCAACAGTACTCATGTGCACTACCTTCCTTTTTTAGCTATTATTTATTCATTAATGTTTGAAATTTATAATTAGTATAACACATTTATTTAATTATTCTATACTATTTAACTAAAAATGTTTGCGTATTATAAAAAAATGTACGTTATACCTATTTCAGACACATGTATATGTGCTAGGAGCGAAAAAAGTGAAGCTGTTTTAAGTGAAAGCCTCATTTTGATCTGTCTTATTAACTAAACTTAGTGATGATTCTTAATAAGGTGTACTATTTCGTAATTTGAGTATGTTACATTAAAACAGATTCAAACATAAAGAGATGATTTCCATTTGAATGTTGTTGACAGTGAAGCGCTTTTTCATGTATTATATGTCCTTGAACGGATACTCTCTTATCCCGAGCTGGTGGAGGGACAGGCCCTATGAAACCCAGCAACCATCGTCATTTTTTTGTGTAGACGATAAGGTGCTAACCTGATGCAAGGGCACAACCTTGATCGATAAGAGTGAAAGGCTTATGTAGAATTTGATACCTTTCCTCGATACAAGGAAAGGTTTTTTTATATTTTTTAACGTGTAATGAAAATAAGGGAATGAGTACCGTATCACAATGTATCGTATTTATAAGGAGGAAAACTGATGTCAACACAACGTCGTCTGTTCACGTCAGAATCTGTTACAGAGGGACATCCCGATAAAATTTGTGACCAAATTTCTGACTCAATTCTTGATGCTATCCTAGCAAAGGATCCAAATGCTCGTGTTGCTTGTGAAACAAGCGTAACAACTGGTTTAGTTTTAGTAAGTGGTGAAATTACAACTTCTACTTACGTGGATATTCCTAAAACAGTTCGTGAAACAATTAAAGGAATTGGCTATACTCGTGCAAAATACGGTTTTGATGCTGAAACTTGTGCAGTATTAACATCTATCGACGAGCAGTCAGCTGATATCGCTGCTGGTGTAGACCAAGCGTTAGAAGCACGTGAAGGTCAAATGTCAGATGAAGAAATCGAAGCAATCGGAGCTGGAGACCAAGGGTTAATGTTTGGTTATGCATGTAACGAAACAAAAGAATTAATGCCTCTTCCAATTTCATTAGCTCATAAACTTGCTCGCCGTCTAACAGAAGTACGTAAAGAAGAAATTCTTCCTTACCTTCGCCCGGATGGTAAAACACAAGTAACAGTTGAATATGATGAAAACAACAAACCTGTTCGCATCGATACAATTGTTATTTCAACTCAGCATCACCCAGAAGTAACGTTAGAGCAAATTCAACGTAACTTAAAAGAATATGTTATTAATCCAGTTGTTCCAAACGAGTTAATTGATGAAAATACAAAGTATTTCATTAACCCAACAGGACGTTTCGTAATCGGCGGTCCTCAAGGAGATGCTGGTTTAACTGGTCGTAAAATTATCGTTGATACTTACGGCGGATATGCTCGTCACGGCGGCGGTGCATTCTCTGGTAAGGACGCAACAAAAGTAGACCGTTCAGCAGCTTATGCAGCTCGTTATGTTGCGAAAAACATTGTAGCAGCTGATCTTGCTGATAAATGTGAAGTACAACTAGCATATGCAATTGGTGTTGCACAACCAGTATCTATTTCAATTGATACATTCGGTACAGGAAAAGTTTCTGAAGAAGTACTAGTAGACGTAGTACGCAAAAACTTTGACCTACGTCCAGCAGGCATCATTAAAATGCTTGATTTACGTCGCCCAATTTATAAGCAAACAGCAGCTTACGGCCACTTTGGTCGTACGGATGTGGAGCTTCCTTGGGAGTTCACAGACAAAGCGGAAGCATTAAAAACTCAAGCTTTAGCTAAATAATAAAAAAATCTCCGTGAAAACGGAGATTTTTTTTATGCCCATTGAATACCTGCAGCAGATTTTTCTACGACACCTTCATATTCTGAAAGCAAATGCTGAAAAATGGCGTCCCATGATTGAGTAAGAGCGTATTGCCTCGCTGCATGGCCAAAGTGAAGCCGCTGATGCAAATCATCGAGTAAATCTGTAATAGCCGAACTGAATTCTTCTAAGGAGTGAGGTTTGCAAAGGTAGCCGTTTCGCCCGTGCTGAACCATCTGTTTAACTCCTCCTGCATTTGCTGCCACTACAGGAGTTCCAGAAGCAAGAGACTCCAGTACAACATTTCCGAAGGTTTCTGTTTCTGAAGGAAAAACAAACAAATCAGATGATGAATAGATATGAGCAAGTTGCTTACCTTCAAGGAAGCCTGTAAATGTCATATGCTCAGATGCTTGCTGCTGCATTTGTTCTTTTAAAGGGCCGTCTCCTACAATAACCCAGTGAATTTGATGCCGGATATGATCCGGTAGAGATCGTGCGATTTTTATTAAAAAATCAGCGTTCTTTTCTTTAGCTAATCTTCCTACATACGTTAAAATGTAGGGCTTTTTAATATTATATTTAATACGAATATCAAAGCGGTCATAGTGGGGATGAAATAATTTATGATTTACTCCTCGCGACCAAATAGCTACGTTGTGAAACCCTTGTTCTTCTAGCTGCTGTTTGGTCACTTCAGAGGGAGCGAATATTTTTTGTACAGGTTTATAAAACCATTTCATATATTTTTGCAGTGGTATACGCATTTTTTCAAGTTCATAGTGAGATAAATAATCATCAAAATTGGTATGATAAGAGCCGACAAGAGGAACACCTAATCTTTTCCCGTAATAGGAGCCGCAAAGCCCCATTGTAAAAGGAGTGGCCAAATGAATAATAGAAGGATTGAATTCCTGCAGCTGCTTTTTAATTTTTAGAACGTTTGGCAATGAAAAGCGGCTGTTTGGATAAAGAAAAAACGGCATGCTGGGCGAACGGTGAACATACGTTGAAAATGACTGATCATGAGCAAATTCAGGAGCAAATACCTGGATGGGAATTTGCTTTGATTTGACGTACTGAGTAAATTGATAAAGTGTTTTAGCAGCTCCGTTAACTTCTGGAGCAAATGTATCCGTAAATAAAGCAATTCTCATTAGTACTCCTCCTATCAATTAAGTTAAAAAGATGTTCAGTGAAACAGCACCTGAAAAGATGCCCAGTATCAGGCCTACCATGACATCCGTGGGATAGTGCAGACCGAGATAAATTCTTGAAATCCCTACCGTTACTGCAAGAGGCAAAAGAACAGCAGCGAAGGCTGGATAAACAATCATAAGAGGGGTAACCAACGAAAAAATAGCTGTTGTATGCCCAGATGGAAATGAATGATCTTTTAATGGATTTTCTAATACTTTTGTATGTTTTAATTGAATATAAGGTCGTTTTCTCGGATATAGTTTTTTAGCAATGGTCACAGGAATATGACTAACGGCTAGAGAAAACGCACAAGCGTAAGCGACGGATGAAGGATGCAGAAATAACAGCAAGCACGCTATCACAATGGTAAACGTGGCTCCGCCGGCGTGAGTGAGTAAACGTAAAAATCTATTTAAGTGCTTTCGATCAAAATGTTGGTTTACGCTTTTGAATAATCGGCATTCGGCATCGTATACATACTGAATTAACTTGGCTTTCATAGAGTCGCTCCCTTTTCAATAAATACGTCTTTATTATTCAGTTTAATCTTTAATTGTGGAGGCAGTACTAAAACGATGTAAATTAATATGGAAATTTCTTTACAATTGTGGAGAGAATAGAACATGATTGGAGAGTTTGTGGAGATACTAAAAAAATTCCCTCAGTATGACTTTCTGAGGGAACGTTTCCTTTATAATGAAGAATCAGATTTCTTAATAGACTTATAATACTGCCCTTTTTCTACATATTCTGTACGAATGCGCTGCATATCTTTTAAATCCTCTTCTGTAAGAGTGCGGATTACTTTAGCAGGTCGGCCGAGTGCGAGAGTATTAGGCGGTATTTTTTTACCGGGAGGCACTAAGCTTCCAGCACCTATAAAAGCACCTTCACCAATTTCCGCACCGTCTAAAATAATAGAACCCATGCCAATGAGCGCGCGTTTGCGGATGATGGAGCTATGTAAAATAACTTGATGTCCTACTGTTACATCATCCTCAATAAGCAAAGGAGCATTTGGGCTTTGATGGAGTGTTGATTGATCTTGTATATTTACTCGTTTACCAATAATCGTAGGTGAAACATCTCCCCTAATAACAGTGTTAAACCAAATGCTGCTTTCTTCACCAATGGTGACATCTCCAGTAATCGTGACATAGTCTGCGATGAAGCAGCTGGGTGCAATGGTAGGCATTTTTTCTTTATACGGATAAATCATCAAATCATCTCCCTTTATTAGTTGAAAAAAAGTAGTAAATCTTCTAATGTAAGTGTACAAAGGTTTTTTAAGCAGGTAAACAAAAAAAGGAAGAAGGAGTAACTCAAATGCATAAATGGGAAGCAGTAAATCCAAAAGGCGTTATTGTCATGGTCCATGGAGCAGCGGAGCATCACGGGCGCTATCGCTGGCTGATTGAGATGTGGCGTTCGGTTGGAATGCACGTAATTATGGGAGACCTTCCTGGCCAAGGCTTAACAACAAGAAGAAGAGGACATATCCTATCCTTTGATGAATATGTGTATGAAGTGGAAGAATGGGTACGTGAAGCGCAAAAATATGATTTGCCTATTTTCCTGTTAGGTCACAGTATGGGAGGACTAGCGGTTATTCGTACGCTCCAGACAAAAAACCTCCCTATATGGGGTGCGATTCTTTCCTCTCCTTGTTTAGGATTAAAAGAGCAAGTACCGGCTTATTTAGATATGCTATCTAAAGGGTTAAATAAAGTCATGCCGAACAAACTTTTCGATTTAGGTCTCACTGTTGAAAAAGCAACAAGAAACCAAGAAGTTCGAGATGAAGATGAAAATGACTCACTGTATGTTACAAAAGTTTCTGTAAGATGGTACCGGGAATTGATCCAAGCTGTCAACTTAGCTTTTAAAGATATCGATCGTTTGCCTGATGTCCCGCTTCTTGTGATGCAGGCAGGAGAAGATAAAATTATTGAAAAGCTGATTGTTAGGCAGTGGTTTGATGAAATAGAGCTAAGTGAAAAAATCTACAAAGAATGGTCTCAGCTGTATCACGAAATCTTTAATGAGCCTGAAAGAGAATACGTTTTTACATATGCGAAAAGTTTTGTCGATCTTCACATTTAATAAGTGCGGTAAGAAATTGAGGTGAAAATAAATGAAGATTCCGTCTCATCCTATTTCATTAATGAGGAAAATTTATCGAGAAGTGTTTCCTGTCGTTCATCATGAGCTTAATCATTGGCGTGAACGAGCAAAAGAGATTCCTAATAAAGAATTGCGTACTCAAGCATTGGCAAGTATCGATACAAAAACTTTTCATTGTGAAGGAGGCGGTATCCTATCGATTTTAGCGAAAGAAAACATGATTGAATGCGTGAAATTTATTGTTGCCTACCAAACAATCAGCGATTACTTAGATAACTTATGTGACCGCAGCAATTCGCTAGACCCTAAAGATTTTGCCGCCTTGCATGAATCGATGCCAGATGCGTTGACTCCTCATGCACCTCTTGGAGATTACTATCGTTTTCGAGAGGATAAAGACGACGGAGGATACTTAGCCGGACTTGTCCAGACTTGTCAGCAGTCCTTGCGAAAAGCTTGTAATTACCATATAGTCTCTTCACATTTATTAGAACTAGCTAATTATTATTGTGATTTGCAAATACATAAGCATGTTGAAATCAAGGAAAGAGTTCCACGATTAGAGAATTGGTTCGATGCTCACCGGCACAGTGTTCCTGAAATGGAGTGGTATGAATTTTCAGCGTGCTCTGGTTCAACGTTAGGAATTTTTTGTTTAGTTGCCTATAGCTTTCAAGAAGAGATGACCGAAGAAATGACGCAGAAAATAAAAGCAGGATATTTTCCTTATATTCAAGGCTTACATATTTTACTCGATTATTTAATTGACCAAGAAGAAGATAAAGCAGGAGGAGATTTGAACTTTTGTTTTTATTATCCTCATTATCAGCAAATGATGGATCGCTTTTTGCATTTTGTCGTAAAAGCGGACGAATATGCTAAAAAACTGCCCGATTATCACTTTCACTGCTTTATCTATAAAGGACTCTTGGGCGTTTATTTGTCGGATCAAAAAGTGCGGGCACAAAAACATGTTCATGTGAATGCACGTAGGTTAATAAAAGCGGGGGGAGCCCTCAGCTACTTTTTCTATATCAACGGACGCTTGTACCGAATGTTAAAAAGATAAGCCATATACGGCTTATCTTTTTTCAATAGCAATGATGAAGGGAGGGTTGTTTTGCTGATTCATGAAACGATATTGTAAAACGTGAACGTCTTTTTGATCAAGATTTTGGACATATGTTAGTAAATCGTCTCTTTCTTGTTTCCCTTGTTCGTGTCCATGATAAATAACGAGCACAATCACTCCTTCAGGTGCTAGCAAATCAAGTAACTGCTCAATTGCAGAGATTGTTGTTTCAGAAGTGGTGACAATGTCTTTATCTCCACCTGGTAAATAACCTAAATTAAAGACAGCGCCCGTGACTCGTCCTTTAATAGAACGAGGAAGCATGTTTATATTGCTGTGGCTTTCTTGGATAAGTGTTACTCTGTTTTCTACATGGTGTTCGGTCAATCGCTGCTGAGTTGCTTGAATAGCTTGAGGTTGAATATCAAATCCATATACATGACCTGTATCTCCGACTAAGTTAGCTAAGAACAATGTATCATGTCCATTTCCTGCTGTGGCATCAATCGCGACATCTCCTTCGGCCACAGCATTAGTGAGCAATGTGCGGGCAAAAGGCAGGATACGTTCTATTTTCATCTTTCCATCAACTCTTTTTCGTAATATTTTCCTTGATAGCTTTGGCGACGTTGGAGCTCTTGGTCAATGGCATTTAATACGCTCCACTTATTTACGCTCCACATCGGTCCAACCATGAGGTCTATCGGTCCATCGCCTGTAATACGATGAACAATCATCTCAGGAGGGATTACTTCGAGCTGATCGCATACAAGCTTTACGTATTCTTCAAATGAAAGAAATTCAACAAGGCCCTTTTCATACTGTTTGACCATAGGAGTTCCTTTTAGTAAATGAAGCAGATGAATCTTAATTCCTTGAACGTCTAATTTTGCTACTTCACGTACGGTTTTCATCATCATATCAGGTGTTTCTAAAGGCAAACCATTAATGATGTGAGAACAAACGCGAATACCGTGTTTTCGAAGCTTTGCTACCCCATCTACATAGCATTGATGATCGTGTGCCCGGTTAATAAGCAGTGAAGTTCGTTCATGAACAGTTTGCAGTCCAAGTTCTACCCATAGATAAGTTCGTTCATTTAATTCAGCCAAGTATTCCACCACATCGTCGGGGAGACAGTCAGGGCGCGTGGCGATAGAAAGCCCAACAACTCCGGGAAGCTTTAAGACGGCTTCATATTTTTCACGAAGCTCCTCGACAGGAGCATGAGTATTAGTAAATGCTTGAAAGTAAGCAACGTATTTTCCGTCTTTCCATTTATGATGCATTTTTTTACGGATTTCATTAAATTGTGTCACGAGGTCATCCGCTCTGTTTCCGGCAAAATCCCCTGAGCCGGCAGCACTGCAAAACGTACAGCCGCCGTGAGCTACCGTGCCGTCTCTGTTTGGACAATCAAATCCTCCATCTAAGGCTACTTTAAATACCTTATGGCCAAAGTGGTTACGTAAGTGGTAATTCCAGGTGTGATAACGTTTGTTTTCAGATTTATACGGAAATGGGTTTGTCTGACTCAAATCAGCAACCTCCTTTTTACATGCAATATACATCAACAAATTGTATCAAAAACGTGAAAAAGTGCCAAACAAATTTAAGGATGCTTATATTTAACAGGTTCTTCTTGTCGTAAAGGGAAGTAAAGTTGCGCAAAATAAGACAGAAATGAACGAATAGGAGGAATAGAGAATGACAACTCGTCAAGCAGTGGATCAACTTATGCAACAGTGTGAAGATGCTATTCGCTTTGGACAAGGTCAGTTGCAGGAAGGCATGAAGCAAGAACATTATAACGACACTGAATATACAAAAGCACAGGAAAAATTAGAAAATGCTTATAAAGAAATTGAAGAGTTTTCTCACAGTGCAAATGCACAGCAAAGAGAGCAGCTATATCGCATGCGCCTGCAAGTTCAGCAGCTGCAAAATAAATTGATCACAACTCAGCATTAAGGAGAGGATTTTATGGCAACGCGTTCAAATCAAAATAATCCGGAACAAAAAACAAAAAACGGGATCAACAGCAATGACATTGAGCTAGGAAAAGATTTTGATCCGGTAAAAGAATTAAAAGCACGAAACAGCAAGCGTGCACAGCCGGTTCGTTCGAAGCGAAAATAAGCGATAAAAAGGTGGTTTTGCATGATATTGTCATGTGGAATCACCTTTTTAAATAGTCAGCGAATTTCAAATAAATTGTCTATATGTAAAAGCATTGCGAACCCTTTAAGAAAAGACTAGAATGTACGTTGGCATTCGAATAGATAGGGGGGAGATCAATGCCCAAATCACTTTGGTTTTTGATTATTGGTATGCTTGTAAACGTAACGGGAGCTTCATTTTTATGGCCTCTCAATACAATTTATATAAATGAACATTTAGGAAAGTCGTTATCCGTCGCAGGAGTGGTTCTTATGCTGAATTCTGCGGCAAGCGTAGTAGGAAATTTGCTTGGAGGAACGCTTTTTGACAAAATCGGAGGATATAAATCCATTTTATCAGGAATTATTATTACTCTTATTGCATTAGTGGGACTCGTGTTTTTCCATGGTTGGCCTACATACGTTGTTCTCTTGGTTGTTGTAGGGTTTGGATCTGGTATTGTGTTTCCGTCTATGTATGCAATGGCAGGGTCCGTTTGGCCACAAGGCGGAAGAAAAGCATTTAATGCGATGTACGTTGCTCAAAATGCAGGAGTAGCTATTGGCGCCGCGGTAGGGGGCATTGTAGCGTCTTATTCATTTACGTATATTTTCTTAGCTAATACAATTTTATACGTTATTTTTCTGCTTATTGCTATTTTTTCATATCGTCATATTTCGGTTACCGTTGGACAAACGAATGTCCTTAATGAAGCAGGGAGCATTGGGCATAAAACGAAGCTGACTGCTCTTCTTATTTTATGTACGGGGTATGTCTTATGCTGGGTGGCGTATGTTCAGTGGCAAACAACGATTGCTACGCATACGCGTGAGCTGAATATACCTCTTTCTAGCTACAGTTTGCTTTGGACGATTAACGGGATTTTAATTGTAGTCGGTCAGCCTTTGATTGTACCCATCATTCAAAAAGTAGCAAAAACATTAAAAGTACAGGTCCTAATTGGAACGGTTATTTTTGTGGCTTCTTTTGTTATCGTGGTGAATGCTACAACATTTCCGCAGTTCTTAACAGCAATGATTGTGTTAACAATTGGAGAAATGTTCGTTTGGCCAGCCATTCCGGCTGTTGCAAGTCAGTTGGCTCCATCTGGAAAAGAAGGATTTTATCAAGGTGTAGTTAACAGCATGGCTACTGCAGGTAAAATGATTGGTCCTCTCTTTGGAGGCGTTATTTTCGATGCGTTTAATATGTCTACGCTGTGCTATTTATTAATTGCTCTATTGTTATTCAGCATGTGTACAACATGGATATACGATTATAAATTAAAAGAAAAACGTCAGCGTTCATTAACCATCTCTAAATAAATAGAGATGGTTTTATTTTTGATGGCTTAATAAACGTAGGAATGTCTTCAGTATTCCTTTAATAATATAGTAAGGGTCGTGACAAGCAAAGGAAGGAGTATATACCTGTAAAAATGTAAGCGTTTTCTGATTATATGACTTCATGGGGGGCTAAACATGCTTAGTATGATTGGATTAATTGGAGGATTATTGCTGCTCATTGTATTAACGATGAGAGGCATGAATTTATTTATAGCAGGTCCGCTCAGTGCTTTAGTTGTTGCGTTAACAAGCGGAATGCCTTTATTTCCACAGCTGGTGAAAGAAGGAGAAGCAAATTTTGTTGGAAATTACATGTCTGGTTTCACAGGATTTATTGCTTCTTGGTATTTAATGTTTCTATTGGGCGCCGTTTTTGGAAAAGTGATGGAAGACAGCGGGGCCGCTGATAGTGTTTCTCGCTGGATTGTCAGTAAACTAGGAATGAAAAGAGCAGTGTTGGCAATTGTACTTGCCTGTGCGGTCTTAACATACGGAGGAGTCAGTCTGTTTGTAGTAGCATTTTCTGTCTATCCAATGGCTTTAAGCTTATTCAAACAAGCCGATTTGCCGAGGCGGTTTATTCCTGCTGCTTTAGCATTCGGTTCCGTTACGTTTACGATGACCTCGGCTGGATCGCCTGAAATCCAAAACTGGATTCCAATTGAATATTTGAAGACTAGTCCGTATGCAGGATGGGAAGTTAGTTTAGTTGTAGCAGTAGTGATGGCTGTATTCGGCTACTGGTGGTTAAAGCGCTTGATTTCAAAAGCAGTTAAAAACGGAGAGCGTTTTATATCACGCGAGAAAGATCCAGCAGTAACGGAAAATCAGTCTCTTCCTAATCCGTTATTAAGTTTGCTTCCGCTTGTGGTCGTGCTCATTATTTCTTTTGCACTTCATAAGCCACTTCAGCAATCTGCGCTGATTGTTGCACTTTTAAGCGGGATCATTGTCACTTATATTGTGAACCGAAAGCATTTTAAAGGATTTTGGAATGCAGCTTCAGAAGGAACGCTGGGTGCGTTAATTGCTATTGGGAATACAGCTGCTGTCGTAGGTTTTGGAGGGGTTGCTAAGGCTGTTCCCGCATTTGGAGTGGCTGTAGATGCGATGACGCATATTCCAGGAAGTCCGCTGATTGGGGGAGCTATTGCCGTGAGTGTTATCGCGGGAATGACAGGTTCGGCTTCAGGAGGTCAGGCGATTGCTTTGCCAATTTTAGCCCCTCACTATCTAGATGCTGGTGTAAATCCAGAAGCTCTCCATCGCGTAGTAGCTATTTCTTCTGGAGTATTAGATTCCTTGCCTCATAATGGTTATGTCGTTACAACTATTAATTCTATTTGCGGAGAAACTCATAAAGATGCGTATGGATCAGTTGCAGCAATGACTGTGATTGTTCCGCTTGTTGGTCTTGTACTTGCGATCATCCTGTTTTCTTTTGGATTTGGCATTTAATAATAGCAGCTAAAGAAAGCAGGGACTGGGATAAAAGTATTTTAGTTGAAGGAAGATCCGAACGATGAATCGTTCGGATCTTTTCATGTTTATGGTGAACGTAGATTTCATTTGTTTAGGTGCTTCTAGCTGCGGAGTGGAGGGCAAGACAAAGACTCCTGAAATAGGTGAGACCCCGCACGAGTGTAAGCAACGAGGAGGCTCATCGGCTGCCAGCGGAAAGCGAAGTCTTGCACGGAAATCAACAGTGGTGTAACCAAGAGATTCATACTAGCGCATTTATCCTATTTGTTCGTCTTTAAATTGGCTTGATTTAATTATGTCTCAATCCCTTTTTTGTTTGGCCGTGGATGTATGTTTTTGGGAGAAGTTGTTCATATATAAGAATGAAAGAGAGGATTTAGCAACAAAGCAGTGCTGCATTGCAGAAACTTTTACAAAATCCCTTGAACAACTTGCAGTTTACGAACATATTATTTACAATACAAGGTAGTATGATGTAAAAACTATGATAAGGAATAGTAGTGAACGAAGCGAGCTAAGAGAGCTGACGGGTGGTGCGAGTCAGCAAACGAGCGTTCATGAACTCACCTTGGAGTTGTAAATGTGAAGTAAAGTAACATTTGCCGTCTATCCGCGTTAAGGAAAATGAGTGAGTACATAATTGTGCTAATTTGGGTGGTACCGCGGGAAGTTTATTCAACCTCTCGTCCCTTTGTTTGAGGGATGAGGGGTTTTTTAGTTTAATTAAATACAGCTGGAGCGTACAAGGAGGATTATGTATGGCTTTTAATCATGAAAAGATCGAACAAAAATGGCAAAAAGTTTGGGAAGAAAATAAAACATTTAAAACAACAGAAGATGAAGGAAAGCGTAAATTTTACGCATTAGATATGTTCCCTTATCCATCTGGCGCTGGTTTACACGTTGGGCATCCAGAAGGTTATACAGCAACGGATATTTTATCTCGTATGAAGCGTATGCAAGGATACAATGTACTTCATCCGATGGGATGGGATGCATTCGGATTACCTGCTGAACAGTATGCATTAGATACAGGAAACGACCCGGCTGAATTCACTGAACTTAACATTAATAATTTCCGTCGTCAAATCAAATCGTTAGGTTTCTCTTACGATTGGGAGCGAGAAATTAATACAACTGATCCAAACTACTACAAATGGACGCAGTGGATTTTCTTACAGCTATATAAAAACGGCTTAGCTTATGTGGATGAAGTAGCTGTTAACTGGTGTCCTGCTCTAGGAACAGTACTTGCAAACGAAGAAGTTATTGACGGCAAAAGTGAGCGTGGGGGACATCCGGTTGAGCGTCGTCCAATGAAGCAGTGGATGCTTAAAATCACAGCTTATGCAGATCGTTTACTAGAAGATTTAGATGAGCTTGATTGGCCAGAAAGTATTAAAGAAATGCAGCGCAACTGGATTGGCCGCTCTGAAGGAGCTCACGTGCACTTCACAATCGATGGATACGAGGACACATTTACTGTGTTTACAACGCGTCCTGACACGCTATTTGGGGCAACGTATGCCGTTTTAGCACCTGAACATCCGTTTGTAGAAAAAATTACAACAGCCGAACAAAAAGAAGCGGTAGAAGCGTATTTAGATCAAATTAAAAGCAAAAGCGATTTAGAACGTACAGACTTAGCTAAAGACAAAACTGGCGTATTCACTGGTGCTTATGCAATTAACCCTGTAAACGGCGAGAGAATGCCAATTTGGATTGCTGACTATGTTCTAATGAGCTATGGCACCGGTGCAATTATGGCTGTTCCGGCTCACGATGAGCGTGATTATGAATTTGCGGTTAAATTTGAACTGCCGATTAAAGAAGTGGTAGCCGGCGGAGACGTTTCAAAAGAAGCTTATACAGGCGACGGCGAGCACGTTAATTCAGACTTCTTAAATGGTTTAGATAAAGAAGAAGCAATTTCAAATATGATTCAGTGGCTTCAAGCAAATGAAAAAGGTGAAAAACAAGTAACATACCGTCTGCGTGACTGGTTATTCAGCCGTCAGCGCTACTGGGGTGAACCAATTCCTGTTATTCACTGGGAAGATGGCACAACAACGGCAGTTCCTGAAGATCAGCTTCCGCTTGTGTTACCAAAAACGACTGAAATCAAACCGTCAGGCACAGGTGAATCTCCGTTAGCAAACATTGATGACTGGGTGAACGTTGTAGATCCGGAAACAGGCAAAAAAGGGCGCCGAGAAACAAATACAATGCCTCAATGGGCAGGCAGCTGCTGGTATTACTTACGCTACATTGATCCAACAAACAGTGAAGCGTTAGCAGATGCAGATAAATTAAAAGAATGGTTGCCGGTTGATATTTATATCGGTGGAGCTGAACACGCTGTTCTTCACTTATTATATGCTCGTTTCTGGCATAAGTTTTTATATGATATCGGCGTAGTTCCAACAAAAGAGCCGTTCCAAAAACTGTTTAACCAAGGTATGATTCTTGGAGAAAACAACGAAAAAATGAGTAAGTCAAAAGGTAACGTTGTAAACCCAGACGAAATCGTAGAAAGCCACGGTGCAGATACGCTTCGCCTTTACGAAATGTTTATGGGACCTTTAGATGCATCAATCGCTTGGTCAACAAAAGGGCTTGATGGTGCACGCCGTTTCTTAGATCGTGTATGGCGCTTACTTGTTGACGATAACGGTGAATTAAGCAGCAAGGTTCAAGAAAGCAATGACACTACGCTTGAACGCGTGTATCACCAAACGGTGAAAAAAGTAACGGAAGATTACGAAGGCCTCCGTTTTAATACAGGTATCTCTCAGCTTATGGTATTCATCAATGATGCATACAAAGTTGACGTGCTGCCAAAGCAATACGTAGAAGGATTTGTGAAGCTATTAGCACCAATTTGTCCTCATACGACTGAGGAATTATGGAGCAAACTAGGTCACGAAGATACAATTTCGTATGAGGCTTGGCCTGCGTTTGACGAAGCGAAACTTGTAGATGATGAAGTGGAAATTGTCGTTCAAATTAACGGTAAAGTACGTGCAAAAGTTAATGTACCTGCTGAGGCATCTCGTGAAGAGCTTCAAGATATTGCAATGGCTAATGAAGATGTTCAAGAGTTCATTGAAGGTAAGACAGTGCGCAAAGTGATTGCTGTGCCTGGTAAATTAGTAAACATCGTAGCTAATTAAGTATTGATGTAGAAAAGAACCCCTGACTAAAGAGCAGTCAGGGGTTCTCTTCTAGACCGAAGCGCCTGATGTCCGCCTTTCGGGTTTGACATCAGACGCTTAGTCAAACCTTTAACTACGATTGGAAAAGCTCAGGCAGGCTGCTGCTTAAGCTTTTCTTATTTAGTGGCATAAAGGTATTTGAATTTGCTACAATAGCGATAGCAAGCTGAATGAAAGAATAGAGAGGAATGACGAAGATGGAAGAAGTAAAAGTAATTACGCCTGAGGAACTTCAAAAACGCGTTGAAAATGGAGAAGAACTTCATTTAGTTGATGTGCGTGAAGATGAAGAAGTAGCAGAAGGAATGATTCCAACGGCTAAACACATTCGTATGAATGATATTCCAGCTAGTGTGGATCATTTCGATAAAGACAAAGAATATATTTTCATTTGCCGTTCGGGCCGCCGCAGTGAAAACGTATGTTACTACCTTCAAGAACAAGGATATAAAGTAACAAATATGGTTGGCGGTATGTTAGAGTGGGAAGGAAAAACGGTTAATAAATAAAAAAGAGGCTGGGACAAAAGTATCTTAGCTGAAGTGAAAAATGAACCATTGATCAACATGTTTGATTAGTGGTTCATTTTTTTTGTTATGGTGAACATAGGTTTTATTTGTTTCGTTCCTTCTAGCAGTTGATTTCCTTGCAAGACTCCTACGGAAAGCGAAGTCTTGCAAGGAAATCGACTCCCGTGTTACAAGCGGTTCAGCTCATGTATCCCATTTGTTCGCCTTTAGATTGGATTCATTTCGTTCCTCTTTTTTGAATGAAACTTCTGCCATCCGACTAAAATGATAGCAAGAAAACAAATGATGACTAAATCTATAAAAGCCCTCATAAAAATAGAAGTAGTAAGAGATTGAAAATCCGTACAAAAACCATCATCAAGAGAAACAGTCCATTCTGATTGAAACAAATTTGATAGGACAAGGTGGTAGAAGCTGTGATACAAGTGAAAATGTTTGATAAAGAGCATGAAAAAGATTTAGAATTTGCGGTGAATCGATTTTTACGGAAATTAGAGGATGAAGACGTCGTTGATATTAAATACCAGGTGACAGTGGATGTTGATCGTGATGAGCAGGTGTACTGTTTTTCAGCCATGGTTATGTATAAAGCCTAGCATATTATGCTAGGCTTGTTGCAAATTCTCCTGCATTACTCCCCGCCAAACGGCCTGTTACAAGAGCGGAAGTGATATTGTATCCTCCAGTGTATCCATGGATATCAAGAATTTCCCCGCAGAAGTAAAGGCCTTGCATAAATTTCGAAGACATTTCTTTTGGGTGAATTTCTTTAACAGATACGCCGCCTCCTGTGACGAATGCTTTTTCTAAAGAAAGCGTGCCGTTTACAGCAAATTCAAATCGTTTGCACAGTTTTGCAAATTCTCTCAGTTTCTCATGCTGAAGCTGTCCTGCTAGCGCTTGGCTATCAATGCCTGCCTGCTCGAGTAAAAACAATAGATAGCGTTCAGATACAAAACCTTTTAAGACATTTTTAATTGCTTTTTTCGGCTCTTCTTTTGTTGTTTTGACTAATTGCTGAAAAATATCTTCTTCGTTTTGGCTAGGAAATAAATCAAGAGACATTTGAACAGTGTTGCTTTTTTGTTTCTTTAACTCTTTAACAACATATTGGCTGCAGCGAAGAGCGGCAGGGCCAGAGATGCCAAAGTGAGTGAAAATCATATCCATTTGATGAGTAATGACAGGCTTGCCTTTTTTATTTAGCACGCTTAGTCCTACATTGCGAAGCGATAGACCTTGAAGCGTTTTGGTTTTAACAAAGTGTTCGCTAGATGTAATAGGAACTTCTGTTGGGTAAAGCTCAGTAATTTTATGCCCCGCATCTTTTGCCCATTGATAACCGTCTCCTGTCGAACCTGTATGAGGTACTGATTTTCCACCTACTGCAATCACAACGCTTTTCGTTTGGATTGCTTCCCCGTTTTGAAGCACAACTTCTTTCACGGTGCTGTTCTCATAGTTTACGCGTTTAACGGCTGTGTTTGTGCGAATCGTCACACGAAGACGGTGAAGTTCGCTAATTAATGCGTCAACAACAGATTGCGCTTTATTGCTGACCGGAAACATACGTCCGTGATCTTCTTCTTTTAATTTAATTCCAAGGCCTTCAAAATAAGAGATGATATCTTCGTTATTAAAAACAGAAAACGCACTGTATAAAAAGCGGCCGTTTCCTGGAATGTGTTTAATAAGTTCATCAATGGGAAGACGGTTTGTCACATTACAGCGTCCGCCTCCAGAAATGGCAAGCTTTCGTCCAAGTTTATTGCCTTTATCAATTAATAATACGTTTGCACCTGACTCACCAGCTGCAATCGATGCCATCAAACCAGAAGGTCCTCCTCCGATTACGACTACATCATATATCATACTTTCACCAACCTGTCTATTCTTAAAAAATTTTAGTTTGTTCACTGACAAATCTCTCAACATTGGATAAAATGGGCTATAGTCTTTGTTTTTTAGTTTGTTGACGAGTGCGAGTGAGTATAAGACCTTTCTTAGTGTATACTGTCACTTGCTTCTTTTCAATTCTATCATTATTATCAGTATGTAACATTAAGTATCGGAGGCAAACGTATGTCTGATTCAAAATTGTTAAGAGGGACCTTTGTGCTGACGCTTGGCACCTATGTATCCCGAATCTTGGGAATGATTTATTTATTTCCATTTGCGATCCTTGTTGGAACCGTAGGGGGAGCACTGTTTGGTTACGGATATAACCAATATGCTATTTATTTAAGTATTGCTACAGCCGGTATGCCAATGGCCGTATCGAAATTTGTATCAAAATATAATGCACTCGGTGATTACTATACGAGTAGAAGAATGTACCGGGCCGGCATGAAATTAATGCTTGTCACAGGAATACTTGCATTTTTACTTTTATATTCGTTAGCTCCTGTTATGTCTAGAATTACACTGGGAGGTTCTGATTTAAATAACTCCTTAGAAGATGTAGTAATGGTTATGCGAATGGTTAGTGTTGCGTTAATTGTAGTACCGATGATGAGTTTAATGCGAGGATTTTTCCAAGGTCACCAGTCTATGGGACCAACAGCTGTTTCACAAGTAGTTGAACAGCTTGTGCGGGTTGTCTTTTTATTGGCCTCTACCTATATCGTCATCAAAGTTGTCCATGGAAGTCTTGCATTAGCCGTTGGATTTGCTACGATGGGGGCTTTTGTAGGGGCTCTTGCTGGACTGGCTGTATTAATTTGGTACTGGAAAAAACGAAAGCCTTATCTTGATAAAATGGTGAACGAGCAGACGGTAACGCCTACGCGTATTTCTACCGTATCCATTTTTAAAGAGCTGCTTACGTATTCATTGCCATATGTCTTTGTCAGCTTGGCTATTCCACTTTATCAGTATGTGGACCAATTCACATTTAATCGTGCAATGGTAGCGGCTGGACAAAAAGAAATAGCAGAGTCAATGAACGGAATTGTTCAGTCTTATGTTCCAAAGCTTGTCATGATTCCCGTTTCATTAGCTACGGCGTTCGGTTTGACTCTTGTACCAACGATTACACGTTCCTTTGTGAATAAAGATTATAACGTACTGCAAAAGCAAATTGATCAAACATATCAAACGATTATGTTTCTTGTACTGCCAGCATCTGTAGGATTAATGGCTTTAGCTGGCCCAGCCTATACGTTTTTCTTTGGAACAGATGCATCGGATGCGGGTGGAAATGTCTTACTTTACTATGCACCGGTAGCTTTATTGTTCTCATTTTTTACGGTTAATGGAGCTATTTTACAAGGAATCAACAAACAAAAATATGCTGTTTTAAGTCTATTATTTGGATTGATTGTGAAAATTGTCGTGAACGTTCCATTTATTCTTATGTTCCACGAGATTGGTTCAGTTTTAGCGACAGCACTAGGCTATATCGTATCTCTTGTTTATATGTTTGCGCTTATTCAAAAACACGCAAAATATAACTACAGTGAGTTTATAAAACGATCTGTGCTTATTCTCATTTTTGTTGCGATTATGGGAATCAGCGTAAAAATTGTTGCAGCAGTGATTGGTCTGTTTACAACGCCAGGACGATTCTCTGCCACTGTTATTACGATTATAGGAGCAGCAGTAGGCGGCCTTATTTACTTTATTATTACCTATCGTTCAAGCCTGCTTGAAAAAGTAATGGGAGCGAGGGTAACAGGTGCAATTGAAAGAAAGATACTGCGCCGAAATAAACAGCGCAGTGCCTAAGAAGATGACTCGTTAGAGTCATCTTCTTTTCAAAAAAGAGGAGGATATTACATGCGTTTGGATAAATTGCTTTCTACCATTGGGTACGGAAGCCGAAAAGAAGTTAAAGGTCTTTTAAAGACTGGAGCTGTTAAGGTAGACGGTACAGCAGTTAAAGATGCTAAGGTCCACGTTAATCCAGATGAACAAGAAATAACTGTGCATGGCGAAGCCGTTTCTTACCGAGAATTTGTTTACTTTATGCTTCATAAGCCGCAAGGCGTCATATCAGCAACAGAAGATTCTCTTCATGAAACAGTTTTGGACTTGCTTGAACTTGACGATGCTGTGTATGACCCATTTCCGGTAGGGCGTTTAGATAAAGATACAGAAGGGCTCTTGCTCCTGACGAATGACGGTCAGCTTGCACATCAGCTTCTATCTCCTAAAAAGCACGTTCCTAAAACGTATTTTGCAAAAATTAATGCACCGGTGACTGAAGAAGATGCTGAAGCATTTAGACAAGGTGTCACTCTTGATGATGGATATGTAACAAAATCAGCAGAGTTAAAGATACTAACAAGCGGTGTGGAATCAGAAATTGAATTAACGATCGTTGAAGGGAAATTTCATCAAGTGAAGCGTATGTTTGAAGCAAGAGGAAAAAAAGTAACGTATTTAAAACGTTTATCTATGGGAGCTTTGCTATTAGACGAGTCGTTAGATTTAGGAGAGTATAGGGAGTTAACGGCAGAGGAACTAGCTTTATTGCAAAAATCAAATGCCTAAGAAGAGGCGAAAGAAAAAGGAACCTAAGTCTAAAATGGTTCCTTTTTTTGTCCACTTTGTCAGACAAGTGAAACATTTCACGTTAAAGCACTTAAACGAGTACCAACTCTGCTTGACGTGCAAATGGAGCGGGGGACTATGCACTCGTCCAAGTCTTGACTTTCTACTGCGTAGAATTTTATCTCTATATATAAATCACTTACTACCCTTGAAATAAACTTACTAGGATGACATCTTGACCTTCTTTTGCGTAGTCGTCCATGTACCGCGACTTGGGCTGCGAACTAAATCATTATATGCTAACACATTCAAGTCACGCTGAATGGTTCTTGGTGTAATACCAAATTCGTCTACGAGCTCTTGCGTTGTAACTGTTCCATTTTTACAAATGAACATATAGACCGATTTGATACGAGTTAGCATTCGATTAGTTGAAGGTTTCAAAAAACCACTTCCTTATTCGTTTTTCGTAAGGCACAACTTCTTTATAACTCTGAGATGTCAAGCACTATTTCAGTCCTTATCCTTATTGTACACAAAATCGACAGAAAAATAAAAGAGAAAACGCAAATTAACACAATATTTACAAAAAATGATATAAATATGTAATCCTTTCGTAACATCTCCTTCCTCTATTTGCACATTTTTTATAGTATATGTAAACAATAAACAAATAGAATCCGTTTTTATCGATTGTGCCTACAATTTATTTCCCGGAATTTTGACTCTGTAAACCTTTGATATGAAAGGAAAGAGACAATTATTTCTTTCTATATAAAGGTATGATAAAGTTAAATTTACCAATAGTAATGATAGATACAATCTGTAAAAGCAGGAAAAGGAGACAAACAGATGACGGCAATTAATTGGAAAGAGGAAGTTCAAAAAAGAGAAGCTGAAATTCTAGCTGAGACGCAGCGTTTTCTACAAATTAAAAGTGTTTTGACAAGCACAGAAAAACAAGAAGAGCCATTTGGACCTGGAATTGCTCAAGCGCTTGACTTTCTTTTAAATAAAGGAAAAAATGACGGGTTTTCCGTTAAGAACGTAGACGGATATGCAGGTCATATTGAAGCAGGAGAAGGGAAAGACCTTCTTGGCATTCTTTGTCACGTAGACGTTGTTCCTGAAGGAGACGGGTGGTCGGTTGATCCATACGGCGGTGAAATAAAAGACGGGAAAATTTTTGCTAGAGGAGCAATCGATGACAAAGGCCCGACGATGGCTGCTTATTATGCGATGAAAATTGTGAAAGATTTAGGGCTTCCTCTATCTAAACGGGTTCGAATGATCATTGGAACGGATGAAGAAAGTGACTGGAGATGTGTGGATCACTACTTCAACCATGAAGAGATGCCAACGATGGGATTTGCGCCGGATGCGGATTTTCCTATCATTTTTGCTGAAAAAGGCATTACAGACGTAGAAATTCGCCAGCAGCCAATTGAAGGAACAAAGGGAAGTGTTCAGCTTACATCATTTGTCTCTGGGCGACGCTACAATATGGTTCCTGATCTTGCAACAGCTGTTCTTGAATTCCATAGTGAAACGGATATTAAAAATAAATATGATCAATTTTTAAAAGATCAGTCTGTAAAAGGTTCAATAACAGAAAAGAGCGGTGTATACACACTTACTTTAGAAGGCGTTTCAGCACATGGCAGTGTGCCTGATAAAGGGAAAAATGCTGGACTTACGCTTCTTCGCTTTTTACACACATTAGAACTTGATGAACAAGCTAATCAGTTTGTAGGTTATGCAAATGCGTATTTAGTCCAAGATGCACTAGGAGAAAAAATGGGCTTAAATCGCAAAGATGAGGTCACGGGTGATTTAACAATAAATGTTGGAATCATGTCTTACAATCAAGAAGAAGCGGGGCATTTTGGTTTAAACATTCGCTATCCTGTATCAGCTCATATTGACGACATTATTGATACGATTAAAGAAAAAAGTGAATCTTATCAAATGACCATCAAACATTTTACAGATTCTAAACCACATCACGTTGATCAAAAACATGAGCTTATTCAAACGCTTCAAAAGGTTTACCAAGAACAAACAAATGAAGAACCTACACTTATTTCAATTGGAGGAGGAACGTATGCCAGAGCATTAGAAGCGGGTGTGGCATTTGGACCTCTTTTCCCAGGCCGTGAAGAAGTAGCGCACGAAAAAGACGAGTACATGGTAATTGAAGATTTACTTCGTGCAACAGCTATTTATGCACAGGCTATTTACGAATTAGCTAAATAAAAAAAGCGAACGCCTTTGCGTTCGCTTTTTTATTATTCAAATGAGAATAGGTCGCTTGATAAATAACGTTCACCTGTATCGCAAGCGATACATACGACCACTTGGTCAGGAGATAATTTTTTGGCTACCTCGATAGCAGCATAGCACGCAGCGCCAGATGAAGGACCGACTAAAATTCCTTCTTCAGAGGCCAAGCGTCGCGTAATATCGTAGGCTTGTTCATCTTTAATTTTTAAAATTTCGTCGTAAACATCTACATTAAGCGTATCAGGAATAAATCCAGGGCTTGTTCCTACAAGCTTGTGCTTCCCAGGTCTTCCTCCAGATAAGACAGGAGACCCAGCTGGTTCCACGACATGAACGGTCATATTTGGGTAGTTTTCTCTTAGGACTTCACCAGTTCCTGTAATCGTTCCGCCTGTTCCTGCAGTAGCAACAAAAGCAGATAGGTCTTTGCCTAACTCGTTCATTGCCTCGATAATTTCCTTAGCAGTCGTTTTCCGATGAGCATCAGGGTTTGCGTTATTTTCAAACTGCATGGGCATAAATGCATTTGGAATTTCTTTTGTAAGTTCTTCTGCTTTACGGATTGCTCCAGGCATTTTCTCATCACCCGGTGTTAGAACAACTTCAGCACCATATGCTTTTAACAAGTTAATTCGTTCTTGAGTCATGGTATCTGGCATGACTAAAATAGAACGATAACCTCTTGCCGCTGCATTCATAGCTAAGCCAATACCTGTATTTCCGCTCGTTGGTTCAATAATAGTAGAATTTTCATTGAGCAAGCCTGCTTTTTCAGCTTCCACGATCATATTAAAAGCAGCACGGTCTTTTACACTACGGCTTGGATTAAAAAACTCCAGTTTTAAGTAAACGGATGCTCCATCTGCAGGTTGAAGACGATTCAACTTAACAAGAGGTGTCTCGCCAATCAAATCAGCCATATTGTTAACAACTTTCATTTTTCTCATCCTTTTCTTATAAAAATTCTCTGTATTGTTTCTATGATAACACAAATTCTTATTTTTTAAGCACATGGCAAATTTTCAGAAAAACCTCTCTATTTCATCCGGAAAAACCTTTAAAATAGATCTAGCTCTTTTTGAACATAACCAATTGGGGAAAGATAATGAAAAGAAAAGGAGAGATTTGATGAAAGTTGATAACCACTATTTTATTGGAATCAATGTGCCTGTATCCATTGCACATCAGGCAGAAAATTGGGCAAAGGAATTAATACCTTTTCCTTTCAAACAATGGACATATCCTGACGATTATCATATAACGCTACATTTTTTAGGGTTTTTAGATGACAAAAAGGAAAAGCTGATTACCTGCTTAAAAGAAGTAGCCTTCCGTCATTCAAGTTTTTCACTGCAGACAGGTCAGTACGACGTATTCGGTGCTTATAACAAACCTAGAGTGCTTTATGTAAGCCTTAGGCCAAGTGATAAGCTTATGAATCTGCAAAGGGATATACAGGCCGTATGGGGAGATCTAAGCGGCTTATACGAAAAACGTCCTTATCGTCCTCATATTACGATTGCAAAGAAGTGGGGAGGGGAAGCGGGACTATTGGAAGAACAGTTAAAGCAAACGTCGATTGAAGAAGAGTTTCAAGTAAGTTCTTTTGCCCTTTTTGAAGTTCATCCTGCTAGCAAACCTAAATATAAAAAAATACTATCTTTTTCCTTGCAGTCACAGTAGCATATGAACATACAAGCATGGAGAGAGGTTATTTAAAAATCACTCTTATCAAAGGAAAGAAAACGCCGATGATAATAGAGAAATCATCGGCGAACAAAGTTTTAGAGGAATTTTAATTAGGGGATTGATGTAAACGTGGCGCAGCTACTTAAGGTGCAAGATTATATTTCCCGTTATGAAAAAGACGTTTATCACTACACGTCTCAGTTTAATCACTTAAAAAAGCATAATTGGAAGAAAGCAAAGCAATTATTTGAAGAAGGGCTATTACATGAGCCGCCTGTACAAGAAGAAACGAAAGCTCAACGTTCATTTTTGCAAAAAGCAAAAGAGCGGTTTACAAGAAAAAAAGAAACGTGTGAAGTGGAAGAATCATTCCCTAGCGATAGCGTGGAAAATCAAGAGCTATTGAGGTTTACAACTCTTCCACAAACAGCGGAAGACTTGAAAATATTGTTTTTAGAAAATGTATTTGATCTTCAAATGAAATGGGCCACATCCACTTTATTTGAGTTCTCACAAGCAGATCGTAAATATTACCATGATGAAGCTCTCCGTTATTTTATTCAGCGCTTTCCTGATACGTGTCTCGTGATGTACAAGCCTGTTTTCCTGATTAATAAAGCTCCGGTAGAAGGAGATATCATTATTGTTACTCCAACAGAAACCCTCTGTATTTGTTTAATAGAAACATATAAAAGTGCTGTTTTTCAGTATTCAAAAGAAAATTTTTGGACAGAGTTAAGAGGAAGAGATCAAAAAAAGATATTAAATCCTTTAATTGGGTTAAATCGAACGGAGCAAATTGTCCGAAGCATCTATCGTACTCACGATATTGAACATAACGTAAAGAAAATATTACTGAGCAGAAATGGATACATTGATTACGCTGCGGAGCCTTATCAGGTTGAATTTGTAGATGCTAGAAAGTATGAAGAATGGTTTTATGAACTTAGGAAATCTAAAGCACCTTTAAAGTTTAAGCAGATGAAAGCAGCTCAAGTATTGCTCGAACACAGCCAGAGTATTTATTTTGACCGGGAATTCGAAGCAGGTGAATAATACGAACATTCACGCTATGAAAGTGCTTTCGTTTTTGCGTTTGCTACATATAATGCTACTAAAGAGGTAATTGGCATAAGGAGGAGAAAAGGATGACTGGTGATAATAAGTTTCAGGCTTATTTAGATCAAATAGATCGTATTACTCTTTTAGTTCCAACTTCTTATCATGAAGGTCAAATTGATTTTTTTGTGATTAAAAGTACACAAATACATGAGACCATCTCTATTGAAAACGTACATGAATTAGAAGGTTTTATCAAATATGAAGGCAAGGTTGAAGGTAGCATAGAAATTGGACAGTCGTACATTATCTGTGATAATTACGGGGAGAAAGTTCCGCTGCAGGTAGGGGCTGTTATACGAACCAAAGAGTTTGATGAGAGATTTTATTATAATCAAAATGATTTGGGTGCAGCATTTTATTCAGATCATATTATGATAAAAATTTGGGCCCCGACTGCATCAGCAGTGGTTTTAAAATTAATACATGCAAACAGCGGGAAAGAAGAACTGTACGTTATGGCTCGTCAAAGAAAAGGCGTATGGGAAAAGGAACTCCCCTTAGATAAAGAAGGGTATTATTATCGATTTTTAATAGATGTAAACGGCCGGACAAATGAAGCGGTGGATCCTTATGCCGTTGCAGCTACAGCAAATAGTGAATACGGAGTTCTGATAAATCTTCATACAGCCTATGTTCATCTCCATAAAAAGCCGCCTTTCCTTCAGCCAACGGATGCCGTTATTTACGAAATGCACGTTCGCGACTTTTCTATTCATCCTTCAAGCGGGATAGAAAAAAAAGGTACGTACCTAGCTGTTACTGAATCAAGCGGGCAGCCAGGCAAAACAACAGGTCTTCATTATTTAAAAGAGCTAGGAGTGACCCACCTTGAATTTCTTCCTATTAACGACTTTGGCGGAGTAGATGAATTAAATCCTCATGCTTCTTATAATTGGGGGTATAATCCATTGTTGTTTAATGTACCAGAAGGAAGCTACTCCGCTGACCCTGCAAATCCCGCCACTCGTATTGCTGAAGTGAAACAATTAATATCAACACTTCATCAACAGGGATTCCGTGTTATTATAGATGTAGTTTATAATCACGTATTTGTACGAGAGGAATCACCTTTTGAAAAAATTGTTCCGGGCTATTATTTTCGACATGATGAGTTTGGGATGCCTTCGAACGGGACGGGAGTAGGAAATGATTTTGCTTCTGAACGGAAAATGGCGCAAAAGTTTATTATCGATTCAGTATTATTTTGGATAAAAGAGTACGACGTTGATGGGTTTCGCTTTGACCTCATGGGGATTTTAGATATAGAAACGATGAACATCATTCGGAAAAAAATAAATGAAATCGATTCTACTATTTTGGTGTTTGGCGAAGGCTGGGATTTAAATACTCCTCTCTCCTACAATCAAAAAGCAATTATGGCGAATGCCCGCCAAACGCCTCAAATCGGCTATTTTAATGATCGCTTTCGAGATTCTGTAAAAGGAAGCACGTTTGATGTGTATGAAAAAGGTTTTATTAGCGGAAATATTCATCAAAAAGAGACCGTGCAATCCGTGATAGCGGGGAGCATTCTGGATAAAGAAGACAGCCGGGCTTTATTTATAAATCCAGCACAATCAGTTAATTACGTTGAATCACATGATAATCATACGCTGTGGGATAAGTTAATGAATTCAAACGGAGACGAAGACGAAGACACTCGTAGAAGTCGTCACCGCCTTGCTACTGCTATTGTACTTCTTTCACAAGGCATACCGTTTCTTCATAGTGGTCAAGAGTTTTACCGCACTAAACAAGGCGTAGAGAACAGCTATAATTCACCTGATGATATTAATGCACTTGATTGGAATCGACGGATCAAATTTTCTCCTGATGTGAATTGGGTTCAAGAACTGATTCGTATTCGCAAACAGCACGGTGCATTTCGCTTGGGAGATGCTTCAGCGATTAGGCAGCATGTCTCTTTCCTAAACACGCCGCAGTCCGTTATTGGCTATTGCTTATCAAACGTATTGGCTTACGGTCCGTGGAAGAATATTATCGTGTTTTTTAATCAAGGCCTAATGGAAGAAAAAGTAGTTTTGCCAGAAGGACCATGGAAAATAGCACTTGATCATTGTAAAGTATATAAAAATGGGTATCCTACTATAGAGAATAATGCTATAAACGTTTCAAAGCTTAGCGTTCTTATTTTATTTCAAACGTAATTATTGTCTTCAACCACTTGACGAAAAAAGTGTGATGGAGATAATATTTATAAAGGATGGCTATTGATACATATCCTCAATAGCCGTCTTTTTTATTTACTAAGAAAATAACGTCATGATGTCTTAATAGATTGCTTTATTGAGTGAAATTTTTAAACGAAATGTGTGTGTTGAAATTGAAGGTGAATTGGTTGGAAGATATATTAGGAAGCGAATGGGAAATTACTCCTGCTGGCGGAGCGACAGGAGAAGCTTATTTTGCAAAATTTCAAGACCGAAAGCTTTTTTTAAAGCGTAATTCATCACCTTTTTTAGCAGTATTGTCAGCTGAAGGAATTGTACCGAAGCTCGTGTGGACAAGACGAATGGAAAATGGAGATGTGATCACAGCTCAGCACTGGCTAGATGGTCGAGAATTAAAACCAAAAGATATGAATTCGAGTCGAGTGACAGAATTGCTTAGTAAAATTCATCATTCAAACGAGTTATTAGATATGTTGAAAAGGTTGGGGAAAACACCGCTTCTTCCCGAAGACGTGCTAGCCGATATTGTAGAGAATGTGGACGAGCGACTTCAAAAAGAAAGTATTGTAGAGCAGGGAATCAGTTATTTACAAGCAGAGCTTCCGTCCGTTCAGACAGATAAATATGTTGTGTGTCACTGTGATGTGAACCACAATAACTGGATGCTTGGAGAGAATACGCAGCTATATTTAATCGACTGGGACGGAGCGATGATTGCAGATCCTGCTATTGATTTAGGTTTACTGCTTTATTGGTACATCAATCCATCTCAGTGGGAAGAATGGCTTGAGCATTATGGGGTTGAACTAACCGAGAACTTGAAAAAGAGAATGAAGTGGTATGTGATAAGTCAAACCATTTTATTCATTGAATGGCATCGTTCGAAAAATGAACATTCTGAAATGAATTACTGGCTTGAATATCTTCGGATGTTGCTCGTCAACGACATTCAAGCACAGTAGCAAAGATTATGACAAGGTAGATAGTTCTTGGACCCATTGTGATAAATTTTGTTGATTGGTTTGAATATGTTCGTCTAAATGAGCAGCACTTTTTGCATCTTGCGTGTATTTATACACGTTTTGTAGTGTTGCTTGTACGTCTGTGCTAGCGTATCCTTTTGCTAACATTGATTGAATTAAACGTTCAACCTGTTCACATTCCGCAACCGTTCCGCAGCAATCACTTTGATGATTAGATAAAATATCTTTTAATATATTCATTTGGTGTTCGGCATTTAAAGGCATTAAGCATCATCCTTTCTCGTATGATGCTCTTATTTTTTTCTATCTAAACACAATTATGCATGAGAATGTCGGTTGTTTCGAATAACCGACATTTTCAATGCGTTAAAATACATTAAAGAGGTGCAACATGAGATTACGAAACAAACCTTGGGCAAAAGATAAAATTGCTGAAAATCCCCAATACGTGGTTCCAAACCCAGCAGAGTATAAAGGGAACTGGAAAGAGGTTTTTGGAAACGAAAATCCTCTTCATATTGAAGTAGGAACAGGAAAAGGCCAATTTTTAGTAGGGATGGCTAAACAAAATCCGCATATCAACTATATTGGAATTGAAATGTATGAAAGTGTCATCTTAAGTGCTCTAGAACGATTGATTGAAGAAGAGCTTCCAAATTTAAAGCTGTTGAATGTAGATGCTAACCATCTTAGTGAGTTTTTTGCAAAAAATGACGTGGATCGCGTTTATCTCAATTTCTCTGATCCATGGCCAAAAAAGAGACATGCCAAACGCCGTTTAACATACAAAACGTTCTTAAGCATGTATGAAAACCTGCTGGTTGACGGTGGGGAAATTCACTTTAAAACAGATAATCAAGGGCTATTTGAATATTCATTGACAAGCTTTTCAGAATATGGGCTTCTTCTCAAATACATTAGCTTAGATTTGCATAAAAGCGATTTTGAAGGCAATGTTATGACGGAATATGAAGAGAAATTTTCACAAAAAGGCAGCCGCATTTACCGCTGTGAAGTAAAATACCTGAACGAAAAAGACTGAGTTCCTCAGTCTTTTTTTGTTCAAAAAGAGAAAGAGATAGTGATAAAATAAAAAGGAATATAATGGAGGTGTAAAATGGAAACGTTAACAATAGGCGAATTAAAAGTGACATGGCTTCGTGGAGGGAATAATCATTTAGACGGAGGAGCAATGTTTGGTGTTGTTCCAAAAGAGCTTTGGACAAAAAAGTATCCTATCTCAGAAGGAAATCGAATTCCAATGAGGACTGATCCTTTGCTCGTTCAAACTGAAAAACACCTCATGTTAATCGATGCAGGCATAGGGAATGGTATGTTGGATGAGAAAAAAAAGCGTCATTTTGGTGTAACAGAAGAATCATTTATTGCTGAAGATTTACAAAAGTTAGGGTTCACGTGCGAAGATATTACTCATGTCATTATGACGCATCTTCACTTTGATCATGTGTCAGGCTTAACAAAATGCAGCAACGGACATTTTTCCTCTGCTTTTCCAAATGCAAGAATTTTTGTTAGTGAAATCGAGTGGAATGAAATGAGAAATCCTAATATACGTTCTAAAAATACGTATTGGAAACAAAATTGGGAATTTATTCAGCATCAAGTAATCACATTTAGCGACAAAGATGAAATTGTGCCTGGAGTAACGATTCATCATACCGGCGGTCACAGCGATGGTCATGCTGTAGTTGTATTAAAAGGAAACAATGACATCTTAGTGCATATGGGCGATCTTTTGCCAACACATGCACATCAAAATGTCTTATGGGTAATGGCCTATGATGATTATCCAATGACTTCGATTGAACAAAAGCAGCAGTGGCTAGCTTATGCCTATGAGAATCAAGCTTGGCTAAGTTTTTATCATGATGCTTTTTATCGAGCTGTAAAATGGGATAATAAAGGAGAAATAGTTGACGAAATTAAACGGATGGATTCAGCGTCAATTCAATAATAGAACCGCTTTTTTTATCAATGAAAAACTCGTAATGTTCCTGTTTTGCATCACGTGTTCTGATAATTCCACCCGTATAACCATAAAAAGAGAGACCATGTTTTTGAATGACTTTAGTCGTTGTTTCAATCCATGAGCCGTCAATTGCCCCATTTTGTTTAAAAGCGCTTTTAACAATCGTAAGGGCTTCCGATGAGGAAATTGACGACTTTCTTTTTTGAATAATATAAGCGCTTGCAAATCCGACTGCAGCTCCTGCTATTAGTTGAGTCCATTTCACGTTATTCACCTGCTTTTTAAGGATATGTTTTCATCATTATATCAAATTGTCGAATGCTTTGTTAAGTTGAGTCATAGAAGAGAAGGACTTAACTAGCAACTATTTCCGGTTTTCGATACAATAAAGAAAATGATACATAAAGGAGAGTATATATGAACAATGAAACGCTATCTCTATTTAAAACATTAACGGAGTTACCAGGTGCCGCTGGAAACGAACATCAAGTACGTTCATTTATGCGCTCGCAAATTGAACCCCTTGTAGATGAAGTCATTCAAGATGGGTTAGGAAGTTTATTTGGCGTTCGCTATAATGAAGAAAAAGGTCCTAAAGTAATGGTAGCAGGACATATGGACGAAGTAGGATTTATGGTTACGTCTGTAACAGATAAAGGAATGCTTCGTTTTCAAACTTTAGGAGGATGGTGGAGTCAAGTACTGCTAGCTCAACGCGTCCATGTTGTTACAAAAAAAGGTCCTATCACCGGCGTAATTGCTTCTATTCCTCCCCATTTATTAGACGAATCACAGCGCAACAAGCCAATGGCTATTAAAAATATGATGATTGATGTGGGCGCAGATAGCAAGCAGGAAGTAGCAGAAATGGGCATTCGTCCTGGCGATCAAATTGTACCGATTTGTCCGTTTACGCCAATGGCAAATGAAAAGAAAATACTGGCGAAAGCATGGGATAATCGCTATGGGTGCGGACTTGCGATTGAATTATTAAAAGAAGTAAAAAATGAAAAATTGCCAAATATTTTATATTCTGGAGCTACTGTTCAAGAAGAAGTAGGACTTCGCGGTGCTCAATCAGCTGCGAATATGATTAAACCGGATTTGTTTTATGCACTAGATGCTAGTCCTGCTAACGATACATCAGGCGATAAAAATGCATTTGGACAATTAGGAAAAGGCGTATTACTTCGTATCTTTGACCGTACGATGGTCACACATAGGGGAATGAGAGAATTTATTTTAGATACAGCTGAGACAAACAGCATCCCTTATCAATACTTTGTTTCTCCGGGAGGTACGGATGCAGGGCGCGTTCATACTTCTAATAATGGAGTTCCTTCTGCGGTCATCGGCGTATGTTCACGTTATATTCATACTCATGCGTCTATGATTCATGTAGATGACTATGCAGCCGCAAAAGAATTACTAGTCAAACTTGTACGTTCTACAGACCAAACAACGCTCGATACGATTAAGCAAAACGGATAAAAAAGAACAAAGCAGCTGCTTTTGCGGTTGCTTTGTTTCATAATGACAGGAGAAAAAAATGAAAATTGCGATCGGAACGAAAAATCCAACGAAAGTAAATGCAGTAAAAAAAGTATTTGGAGATACTTTTACATATGTAGAGGTAGCCGTGCAGTCCGGCGTGTCGCCACAGCCTTTTTCTGATGAAGAAACCATTCAAGGAGCGATTAACCGCGCGCGTGCTGCTGTCAAAGAGACAGGTGCTGATATTGGCATTGGGCTTGAAGGAGGGGTGCAGGAAACGCCTCATGGCTTATTCCTTTGCAATTGGGGAAGTCTTGTTACCTCTAAGGACCTTGAACCGATTTTAGGTGGAGGGGCTCGTATTCGGCTTCCTGAAGCGGTAGCCGGTATACTTCGTCATGATAAAAAAGAATTAGCCGAAGCTATGGAAGTGTATACAAACCAAAAGAATATTCGAAAAAAAGAAGGAGCAATCGGTATTTTCACCAACGGAAATTTAGATCGGACCGCTATGTTTTATCAGGTTGTTTTAATGCTAAAAGGACAGCTGGATTTTAGGACAAATCAAGCTGTTCAATAGGAATTTTCTTTGTAACCCTTTATAATAGAAAAGCATCAGTGTATGATAGTTGCAACAACTCATATACTATGTTTTGATGTAGAAGGATTAAATAATGTATAGGGCTTTAGCCGTTTAAATACGAAAGTAAAAGAAAAAGTGGAGGAAAGAAAAATGGAAAAAATGCAAACAATTGAACAATACAAAGAAATCATTAAAGAAGGAAAACATATCATGATGTTTTCAGCAGACTGGTGCCCGGATTGCCGAGTAATCGAGCCAGTGCTCCCAGAAATTGAGGCCAATCATAGCGAGTATACATTTCACTATGTCGACCGCGACGACTTTATCGACCTTTGTGCAGAATTAAGCATCTTTGGAATTCCAAGCTTTGTTGGTTACAGCAACGGAGAAGAAACAGGGCGTTTTGTCAGCAAAGACCGTAAAACAAAAGAAGAAATTGAAGAGTTTATTAACGGCTTAAATGCATAAATCAAGTGAAGACTGATAGCGATCTACAGCTATCAGTCTTCATACATAAAAATGAGAAAAGGAGGCGTAAATATGGCGAAAATGAATAGTCAAAAGATGAGAAAACTACTAGAAGAGCGATTAACGGGTGCGGATTGGTCATTTTTATTTGATCGTGAAAAAGATACGCTGCGCGTTGAACATCAGGAAACGAAAAAAGGTGTAACCATTTCTTTACCTGGGCTAATTGCAAAATGGGAAGAAAAAAAGGAAGCGGCTCTAGATGAAATGGTATATTATATAAAAGAAGCTCTTCGTGTTATGAACGATGAACAGCAGGTAACGGGAAAAGAAAAGCGCATTTATCCAGTTATTCGCTCAACGTCTTTTCCAGATAAATCGAATGAAGACGTGCCGTTGATTTATGATGAACATACAGCTGAAACACGCATTTATTATGCGCTTGATTTAGGCAATACATATCGTCTATTAGATGAGAAACTAATTCGCAAGGAAAATTTAGATCTATCCGCAGTGCGGGAAATGGCTAAATTTAATCTTCGCTCTTTGCCGATTTCACATAAAAAAGATACGGTAGCAGGCAATGACTTTTATTTTGTCAATCAGAACGATGGATACGATGCAAGCCGAATTCTTAACGAGGCATTTTTGCAAGATTTTGCTTCTAGTGTTTCGGGCACAATGGCTGTAGCAGTACCTCATCAAGATGTGCTGATTCTAGCTGATATCCAAAACGAAACGGGTTATGATATTCTTGCGCAAATGACCATGAGCTTTTTTGCAAGTGGACGTGTACCCATCACAGCTCTTTCATTTTTATACGAAAACGGTGAGCTAGAACCTATTTTTATTCTAGGAAAAAATCGCAGTAAAGGACGGGACTAATTATGAATCTTTTTTATAATAAAGAAGGTATCGGCGATACGTTAATCGTCAAGCTAGAAGATATCGCAATTGAAAATCGCACGTTTGAAACAAAAGGTGACGTTGTGCGTATCTTTGATCAAAAATCAAATACAACAGCTGGCTATAACATCTTTCATGCTTCTTCTAAGTTAAAAGTAGAGGGAAATGGTTCTCTTGAATTAACAGAAGAAATGGTAGAAGAAGTAAATCGTGTACTTAGCGAAAGCGGTTTTGAAGGTAAACTCGAAGTGGATTTATCTCCTAAATTTGTAGTGGGATATGTTCAAGAAAAAGAAAAGCATCCAAATGCAGATAAGCTGAACATCTGTAAAGTAGATGTTGGCACAGAAACACTTCAAATTGTGTGTGGAGCACCAAATGTAGACGCAGGCCAAAAAGTCGTGGTAGCAAAAGTAGGAGCGGTTATGCCAAGCGGTATGATCATTAAAGATGCAGAGCTGCGCGGTGTACCTTCTTCAGGTATGATTTGCTCTGCTAAAGAGCTGGCGCTTCCGAACGCTCCTCAAGAAAAAGGGATTTTAGTACTTGAAGACAAATATGAAGTAGGTCAACCTTTTCAAGCATAAAAGCAGAGTGCCATACTGATTTATAGGGCAAAAGCAGGATGTTTTTTTACACGTATATTTCAAAGCGTTACAGTTGCTGAAAAGCAATTGTCAATTCTTAAAAAGGTTTGATAAAATTAAAAGCCACTAGTATATACTAGTGGCTTTTTTCGTGTTTAATTATGAGTGCTAACTAGACGCGAAAAAATATTTTTGTAAAGAGGAATTTTACTGTATAAATAAGGGAAGCAAAATAGTAGATTTTATAGTAAGAGTTCAAGCATACGTGATAGAATGATAAATGAAAAGATAGTATATATATCCATCTCAGAGAATACTTTGAGGCCAAAGGTAAATAAAGGATACATGGATAGCTTTTTGTAGATATCGCAGCACTGCGGTATAAGAGGCTAAACGAAGTAAGATAGTCTGATAGAAAGAGTGATAAAAATGGGTTTTGTACGAAAAGTAATGGATTATTTACTAGGATACGAAGTTAAAGAAATCGTTGTAGACGAACATGGAAATACAACGGAAGAATACCCTTTAAATAGAGAAAAAACAATTCCTAAAAAGAAGGCTCCTAAGCCGAAACAAATACAGTCAGTTCATCAAAAGCCAGTGATGAAAGCAGCGCCAAAACCTTCTGTTCCACACTCAGCCAGAACGCAAAAGCGGAGTTACAGTGAAGAGCAGCAAGATGTTCATACAAAAGTAGCTTATCAATATCCAAAAGGGACATTTCGTTTTCCTTTAATTGATGATACGGGAGAAGCAAAAAAGGCAGCAGCTCCTAAAAATGAACCAAGGCCTGTAGCAAAAAAGGCACCGGCTCCGTTTTATCAAGAGCCTGTTCGCAAGTCGGCGCTAACGCAGCCTAAGTCAGTATCTCAGCCGTTAAAAACGGTATCTGAAAAGAAAGAAGCGGTTCCGCAAGTAAGAAAACGTCCGTTTCGTCCGACTGAAATTCCTTCACCTGTTTATGGGTTTAATAAGCGGCCTTCTAATGTTGTACAAAAAGGAAGTGAGGAAGTAGTAGAATATGAGCTTCCGAGTACACAGTTATCAAAAGCTGCGTTTGAAGATGAAATTTACCGACGAGCGATGAATACAGCTGTTGTAGAGCCGTTAAGAAAACCACTTTCTAAGCCTATAGCCGAAGAAGCACCGATTCAAGAAACAGAAGAAATGATGCAACTATCTTCTCAGCGTTTTGCTCAGTGGAAGCAATATGAGGAAAATCAAAAAGAAAAGCTATCATTTCCTGAAGAAAAGCCAAGTTCTTCAGCAGCTGTAAAAGAACAGGAAGAGGTGCCAGCTTTTGAAGAATCACACACGGTCGAACCGTTAGTGGGACAAGAGAGAACTCTTGACTGGGATTTAGCGAAAGGTATGACAGCGGCTGAAGAAGTTACAATTTCAGAGGAACCGCGCCCGTCTGAATCATCAGTTTCTCTCCAACAAGAGATAGGAAATGAGACTGAAGAAGTAGAAGCAGAAACGTTGATGGACGGAAGCGCAGTGTTTTTACAAGCAGCAGAAGAAGTAGAAGCACTAAAGCCTAGAAAGAAAGAAGAAACTCCAGCTGCTGAGAAAGAAAGTGACGTCATTCTAGAAGAGCCAGCAAACAATGTTCATATGGAAGCAGAACGTGAGCTGAATTCTGAAAGTTTAAATTCATCGCAGCCCGCAGCTGACGAATGGCAACCAGAAGCGGCATCAGCTGTTGTTCACCAAGATCTTGAAAATTCGGTGATAAAAGAGGAAGAGAGCAGTATGCAGGAAAGTCAAGAGTTACAAGAACAAGTACAGCAAGAGTCAGCTGTAGAACCTCTTGTACCTGCAGAACAGCCAGGAAATGCTGAACGAGCTCGCGGTAAGCGATTAGTGCCTTTTAACGTGATGATGCTGAAAAAAGACCGTACAAAGATGAATAACAGCGCTCGAGAAAAAAGTCAGCCGTCTCAAGGTTCATACCAAAGGCAGGAGGCAGAAGCTCTGCAAAAAAAAACGGAAGTAAGTAGGCAAGAAGAAGTTCACGGTGAAAAAACCAAAGAAGCGGTTCCCCAGGCTTCGTTAAAAGCTGAAGAACCTGTAAATGTAAAGGCTTCTTCTCCTTATGCATTTCCTGGAATGAACTTGCTTAACATTCCTCCAGCTGCTATTGAAGAAGATAATCAATGGGCGGATGAGCAGCGTGAGCTTTTGGATATGACATTAAAAAACTTTAACGTTCGAGCTAAGGTCGTAAACGTCACGCAAGGTCCTACCGTGACCAGATTTGAAGTACATCCTGAACCCGGTGTGAAAGTGAACAAAATTACGAATTTAACAGATGATATTAAACTGAGCCTAGCCGCGCGTGATATCCGAATTGAAGCACCAATTCCAGGGAAAAATACGATTGGAATTGAAGTGCCAAATCGTCAAAGTAAGCCGGTGTTAATTCGTGAAATTTTGAGGCATCCTTCTTTTAGAAAAGATAACTCTCCTTTAACGGTGGCGTTAGGGTTAGACATTTCAGGAACGCCGGTTGTGACTGACTTGAATAAAATGCCTCATGGTTTGATTGCCGGAGCGACAGGGTCTGGTAAAAGCGTGTGTATTAATACTATTATCGTCAGCTTGCTTTATAAAGCTGCGCCGCACGAAGTCAAGCTTATGTTAATTGACCCTAAAATGGTTGAGTTAGCTCCTTACAACGGGATTCCGCATTTAGTCAGCCCGGTTATCACGGATGCTAAAGCAGCTACTACAGCTTTAAAATGGGCAGTAGAGGAAATGGAGCGCCGTTATGAATTGTTTGCACATGCAGGCGTACGTGATATTACAAAATACAACGAACGTGTAAAAGAACATAATGAAAAAAGCGGGGAGCTCCCATATCTAGTTATTATTATTGATGAACTTGCCGACTTAATGATGGTATCTCCTGGGGAAGTAGAGGAAGCTATTTGCCGTATTGCACAAAAGGCAAGAGCATGTGGCATTCACTTATTGCTTGCAACGCAGCGTCCTTCCGTAGATGTGATTACAGGCTTAATTAAAGCGAATGTGCCAACGCGTATTGCATTTTCTGTTTCTTCGCAAGTTGATTCACGTACAATTATCGACACAGGGGGAGCAGAGAAGCTACTAGGTAAAGGTGATATGCTGCTTCTTGAAAACGGCTCTTCTAAAAGCGTTCGAATTCAAGGGAACTTTGTTTCAGATGAAGAAATTGACCGCGTTGTAGATCATGTCAAAAAACAAATGAAGCCAACATACCTATTTGATCAAGAAGATTTGTTGAAAAAGCAGCAAAGCTTTGCTTCAAATGAAGAAGATGAGCTTTTCTATGAAGCATGCGAGTTTGTGCTAGACCAAGGCGGCGCTTCTACTTCCAGTCTGCAAAGACGCTTCAGAATGGGGTACAATCGCGCTGCGCGCCTCATTGACATGATGGAGCAGCAAGGCATTATTTCAGAAGCAAGAGGAAGCAAGCCAAGAGATGTGCTCATTACTGAAAATGAGCTTCAGGAAATGGAAAGTCAAACAGCCACTTCTACATTTTAAGCTGTTTTTCTACATGTAGGTTAAAAAAGAGGCTATGCAAAATCAGCAGAATACAGAATGGTGTGAGCTAACGCTCTGTCACTGTATCCGTCGCCTCTTTTTTCCTGCTTTAAGTTCGTTTATACAGAATTTGAGTAGAGATTTTGGGAGAAATCCATCAAGAAAAAAAGGAAAAGGTTTGTCAGAACTAGTAAAATGATTTACTATATGTAAGGATAATGTGTATGTTGCTTTTTTAGCATGTGATAGTTTGCTATCATTTCTCACCGGCAGAAACATATGAGCTGAAGGCGTATAAAGAGGACAAACTAAAATAATTAGAGTACGAGTGAAGAGTAATGACAGAAGAAAATCATGAACTGATTAACTTTAATGAAATTCGTGAACAAAAGCAGCTTCAGTCTGATAATGCTATTTGCGACTTTTACAATCAATATTTCTTTTTTGTGAACCGCTATACGAATATACGAGAAAAAGTGCGGGCTTCACATTTATTTAAAGAGTTAGTAAACTTGCCTCATGAGGCGCCTCTGTCTGATTCCCATGAACAATTATTTTTTCAGTGGTTTGCATTTGAATATGTAACCATTCAGGGGAAAACCCTGCTGCAGCTTTTTTTAGCTGATCAGGCGAAGCAGAAAACAGAGTCGTTTTTGATTCAAGGAGCCTTTTTTTTGACGAGTGTACTAGAGCCAATTATTGTGTCTAAAGTACCTAATTCGTTTTTCTTAAAAGGATATACCCCATTGACAAATGAGCAGGTTATCATCAAAGATGTAAGAGGAAGATTTGCAAATTTAGAGGAACAACAAGTAATTTGGATTCGAAAAATAAAATCAATCGGATATGACGTGTTAATTGACTCTTTCTTTTTAGGACATAAACAACGCATTGAACAGTTAGTAACGCAATATAATGACAAAAAAAATGCAATGACATGGCGCTCGTTTTTAAAACAGCAGGCTATATACTATGTGATGAAGCCAAAATAAAAGGCCGTTTCGCAAGGGAAGAGAGTAGAAATGGAGTCATGGAGTTATGTTATAAGAAGTGATATAATGTACGGATGTTATCGTGAAATCAGCAATCAAACGACATTTATATACGTTTGTAAGAGCAATTCTAGATAACCGTCATATACTGTCTTACAGATAGACGAATGTTGGAGGTTCTTTATATGACAGTTTACCATTTTGTAGGTATTAAAGGAACAGGAATGAGTGCGCTTGCGCAAATCCTAAACGATATGGGCTTTCAAGTTCAAGGATCGGATATTGAAAAAGAAATTTTTACGCAAAAAGCACTAGAGCAGCAGGGAATTCCTGTTTTACCATTTGATAAAAATAATATTAAAGACGGCATGACTGTAATCGCAGGAAATGCTTTTCCTGATACGCATGAAGAAATTGCAGAAGCAGCTTCAAAAGAAGGAGTCAAGCTTGTACGCTATCACCGTTTCTTAGGTGACTTTATGAAACAGTATACGAGTGTAGCCGTAACAGGAGCACACGGGAAAACATCCACAACGGGTATGTTAGCGCATGTGATTCAAGGAGCTGAACCTACTTCATATTTAATTGGAGACGGTACGGGTAAAGGTGTAAAAGACAGCAAGTATTTTGCGTTTGAGGCATGTGAGTATCGCCGCCATTTCTTATCTTATACGCCAGACTATGCAATTATGACGAATATTGATTTTGATCACCCTGATTATTTTGCCAATATCGATGATGTATTCAGCGCGTTCCAAGAGATGGCACTTCAAGTCAAAAAAGGAATTATTGCCTGTGGTGACGATGAACATCTGCAGCAAATTCAAGCGAAGGTACCTGTTCTTTATTACGGATTAGGCGAAGAAAATGATTTCCAAGCACGTAATATCGTAAAAAGCACAACAGGCACAACATTTGATGTGTTCGTTCGTAATACATTCCACGCATCATTTGAAATTCCAGGGTATGGCGACCATAACATCTTAAATGCACTTTCTGTTATTGCACTTTGTCATTATGAAGAAATTGATGTTGCTGTGCTGCAAGAGCGTTTTAAAACATATCAAGGTGTAAAGCGTCGTTTCAGTGAAAAGAACGTTGGCAAACAAGTGCTAATCGATGATTATGCACACCATCCAACGGAAATTAATGCAACGATTTCAGCTGCTCGTCAAAAATATCCAAACCGTGAAGTTGTGGCTGTTTTCCAACCGCATACTTTTACGCGTACACAAACGTTCTTAGAGGACTTTGCAGCAAGCTTACAGCACGCTGATAAAGTATATCTATGTGACATTTTTGGATCAGCTCGTGAGCATCAAGGTAAATTATCAATTGAAGATTTACGAAGCAAAATCAGCGGAGCTGAATTAATTAATGAAGAAACAATTGAATCGTTAAAAGACCATAATGAAGCTGTATTAGTATTTATGGGTGCTGGAGACATTCAAAAGTTTGAAAAACTATATCAGCAAACTGTATCATAAAAAAAGGCACTCAGGAGAGTGCCTTTTTTATTTCAAAGCTCATTTTAAATTTTCAGGATTTAACGCTTTTAATTCCTCAATGACAAATAGCCCGTCTTTACGAATTAACACGTCATCGAAATAAATCTCACCGCCGCCGTATTCTGGACGCTGAATCATCACCATATCCCAGTGAATATTTGACTTGTTTCCATTATACGCATCTTCGTAGCACTCGCCAGGAGTGAAGTGGAAGCTTCCGTCAATTTTTTCATCAAATAAAATGTCTTGCATTGGATGTTGAATATATGGATTTACGCCAATCGCAAATTCGCCAACAAAACGTGCGCCTTCATCCGTATCAAAAATGCCGTTGATGCGTTCTGTATCATTAGCGGTTGCTTCAACAATCTTACCGTTTTTAAATGTTAAAGATACATTTTCAAACGTAAAGCCTTGATAGTTAGAAGGAGTGTTGTAAGAAATTGTTCCGTTTACAGAATCACGTACAGGAGCGGTGTATACTTCACCGTCCGGAATGTTCATTTCCCCCGCACACTTCACTGCAGGAATATCTTTAATAGAGAACGTTAAGTCTGTATTCTCACCTGTTAAACGCACTTTGTCCGTACGGTTCATGAGCTCAACTAAAGCATCCATCGCTTTGCTCATTTTGCCATAGTCTAAGTTACATACATCAAAATAAAAATCTTCAAATGCTTCTGTACTCATTTTAGCAAGCTGCGCCATTGAATCGTTTGGATAGCGAAGAACAACCCATTTTGTTTTTGGAACGCGAATTTCTCTATGTACTTTTTTACCGATCGTATTCCCTTGGATTTTCATTTTATCTGCGGGAACATCTGATTGTTCAAAAATGTTTGAACCGGAACGCAAGCCAATATAAGCATTCATTTCTTTCATCACATTTGCTTCAAAGTCTGCCATCATATTGAACTGCTCTTCTTGTGCACCGTTTAAAAGAGCTCGGTCTACCGAATGATCTTTTAGCAGTACAAATGGATAACCACCCGCCTTGTACGCTTCATCTACAAGTGCTGTCACAAGTTCGCGCTGAAGTCCAAAGTTTTCGATTAATACTTTTTCTCCTTTTTGAAGGCGAACAGAATAATTAATTAAATTTTTAGCTAATGTCGCAATTCTAGGGTCTTTCATAAATAGTGCCTCCTTAAAATAACAATGATTGGTGATTCACTTTCTATTGTACCCCACTGAGCTTATTTTGTTTGTTTTTATGCTTTAAAATCCTTTTTTTCTTTGGGAAGGGAAATAACTCATATATCGCGAAATAATGTAGCAATCTTCCCTTTTTCTGAATAAAAGCAGAGAGAATATGGTAAAGTTAAAGAGTCTATAGGGAATAGAAGGTTTAATTGTTTATAAAATTGGGAAAGTAGTTATAACAAGAGAGAAGAAAATAGGAGGTGCCTTGCACAGATGGTTATTATTCTTTATTTAAGCGCTGCTATTGTTGCCATTGCGATTTTTTACCTGGTGGTTTCCGTGTCCAAAACATTGAAATCCGTTCAGCACACATTAAATTCAGTGGCAGGTACTTTAGACGGTGTAGAAAAGCAAATGACAGGAATCACAGCCGAAACAACTGCACTTTTACATAAGACTAATCTGTTAGCTGAAGATATTCAGCGTAAATCCGAAGCGCTGAACACAGTGGTGGATTCTGTTAAAGGCGTAGGTGACTCAATCCAAGACCTAAATAAGTCTATTAAAAGCGTATCATCAAGCGTTTCAGAGAAAGTAGAAGAAAATAAAGAAACTGTTGCTCAAGTCGTTCAATGGAGCAATGTTGCATTAGACGTATGGGAGCGTATAAAATTAAGAAAACAGAAAAAAGTTGAATCAGAGCCTGTACCTGTTGAAGTAAAAGAAAAAGCGGTTCAACGCTCACGCTCATTTTCATAAGGATGAACTTTAAAGGAGGAGACGCATATGTCAAACAAACCAAATAAACCAAACAACACTTCAAATAAAGGCTTTTTAGTAGGAACAGTGATTGGAGGAGTTGTAGGAGCTGCAACGGCATTACTACTTGCTCCAAAATCAGGTAAAGAGTTCCGTTCTGATTTAAATGAGCAGGCAGCTTACGTTCGTTTAAAAACGGAGCAAGCGAAAAACAGCGCTGTTGAAAAAGGACAAGGGTTTGCTCAAACGGCTAAGGAAAAAACGGCTGGTTTATCACAAACACTGTCTGAGCAATCTTCACAAGTAGTGGACAAGGTGAAAAACTTCCGTAAAGTAGATCCTGAACACGAAGCATTACCGCCAACAAGCTTAGAAGTGCTTGCTGATGAAGTTGAGTCTCAAAGCAACGAAGACGTTCAGCAGAAGCTAACAGAAGCTCAAAAAGCACTAGATGAAGTGGAAAGCACAGTGCCACGACCATAATAAAGAATCAAAAGCGTTTACCCTATAGGGTGAACGCTTTTTTTGTATGTAATGTAGGTGGGATAACAGCAAGTAAATAATTTTTTCATTGCAGAAAAAAACTCCACCTTATAAATGAATTTATGAGTATCATACATAAAGCTGAGCACTCTTTTTGTATGGAAACGGTCAAACCATGTAAACTTAAGAGTAAGTACAGAAAGGGTGAAAAATATGAAAAAAATTTCAACAGTTGAAGAGTTCGAACAAGTTGTAAAGGAAAACAATCGCTTTTTATTTTTAAAACACAGCACAACGTGTCCAATTAGTGCAGCTGGTCATGAGGCATTTTCAGCGTTTGCTTCTAGTCATGAAGACATTCCTTCTTATTATCTTCATGTTCAAGATTCACGTGATGTATCTAACTATATCGCTGAGACGTATGAAGTGAAGCATGAATCACCTCAAGCGCTTCTGTTTGAAGATGGAAAAGTGAAGTGGCATGCTTCTCACTGGAACATTAACGAAGACGAATTAGCGAAAAACGTAGCTCACTAATCAAAAAAGTATTTTAGTGAAAGAAAAATCCGAACATTATCGTTCGGATTTTTTCATTGGCATGGTGAACGTAGGTTTACTGTATGACAAGCAATCCATAATAGATTGTTTATCCCATTTGTTCGCCTTTAGATTGGAGCGATTTAGCTATGACTCAACCTCTTTTTTTTATAAGCTGATTGCGGTTTCATCCGCTTTTTCGTACAATAGATGTAGTTTAGCACATAAAAGCAGAGAAGCCCCTTACATATATCCTCCATCATCTATCATCTTATGTAGTAACCCTGCTAAACGGATTTTTTAAAATCAGTGAAAGGGTGGACGTACATGACGAATTCAGATCTTCAGCGTTTGCGATCTCAAATTGACGAAGTAAATATGAAATTGTTAAAGCTTATTAATGAGCGAGGCGAGCTTGTTCAAGAAATAGGAAAGTTAAAAGGAATGCAGTCAACCAAACGGTTTGATCCCGTTCGTGAACGAGCAATGCTTGATGCGATTTTAAGCAAAAATGAAGGACCGTTTCAAACGTCTACGCTTCAACATATTTTCAAAGAGATTTTCAAAGCTCATTTAGAGCTTCAAGAAGATGATCATCGTAAAGCACTTCTTGTATCCCGTAAAAAGAAGGCGGAAAATACAATTGTTACGGTAAAAGGAGAAACAATTGGTGACGGACTTCAGCGTTTTGTAGCAGGACCTTGTTCCGTTGAAAGCTATGAGCAAGTAGCAGCCGTAGCAAAAGTGGTGAAGCAGCAGGGCGTGCGGATGCTTAGAGGCGGAGCTTACAAGCCAAGAACATCTCCTTATGATTTTCAAGGCCTTGGCTTAGAAGGACTGCAAATTTTAAAAAGAGTAGCTGACGAATACGATTTAGCTGTTATTAGTGAAATTGTCGACCCCGCTGATATTGAAACAGCTGTAGAATACGTAGATGTGATTCAAATTGGTGCTCGTAATATGCAAAATTTTGAGCTGTTAAAAGAAGCGGGTGCGGTGAAGAAGCCTGTCTTATTAAAGCGAGGCTTAGCCGCTACGATTGATGAGTTTATTAATGCTGCTGAATACATTGTTTCAAAAGGAAATGATCAGCTGATTTTGTGTGAACGAGGAATTCGTACGTATGAGCGAGCAACGCGAAATACGTTGGATATTTCAGCTGTTCCCATTTTAAAACAAGAAACTCATTTACCTGTTTTAGTCGACGTCACGCATTCAACGGGAAGACGAGATTTACTTGTTCCAACGGCTAAAGCGGCTCTTGCCATTGGAGCAGATGGAATTATGGCGGAGGTTCATCCAGATCCTGCGGTAGCACTTTCAGACTCAGCTCAGCAAATGGATATCCCGCAATTTACAGAATTTATGAAGCAGCTAAAACCTATATGTAACTTAAATTTATAAAAAAACGTAAAAATGAAAAATTCGTATACTTTTATGACAAGTTTGAAGCACTTAATGGTTTCAAGCTTGTTTGCCTTTCGTTATAATAAAGATAAGCGAAATTATCCCGTATTTTGAAAACAGTCGATAACTTTTGTCAAAATAGGAAAGAATAAGTGCAAATCCAAAAAACAAGAATTTATGAAATTCTCGTGAAACTTGTCGGAAAAAGGCGGTAAATACGTTGCGATGAAGCACATAGTATCGTATAGTAGTTACAGATATTCGCTATCATTCTGTGAGTGCATATGATATAAATTCGCGATTCACTTTTTTTATTTACTTAATATACACCGTCTTTTACATTGTTACATATAAACTGGTAAAATTGTCTTTGCCACGTAATAATAAGGGCATAACAGGAATGATTTAGATGCATACAGGGTATCTAGGCTGTATGTAAGAGTGAAGGAGCTAGAAATAGCCATTCTATAAAGGAAGATGGATTTATATACGTAAATACAAGAAATGAAATAAGGATAAAATAAACGAAATGTTTTTCGATAAGGAGTGTTTGTTGTGAACGTAACAATTTATGATGTAGCAAGGGAAGCAAGCGTGTCGATGGCAACGGTTTCTCGTGTGGTAAACGGAAATCCAAATGTAAAACCATCAACTAGAAAAAAAGTATTAGAAACAATTGAAAGACTAGGCTATCGTCCGAACGCAGTAGCGCGTGGATTAGCAAGTAAAAAAACAACGACAGTAGGAGTTATCATTCCTGATATCTCAAATATTTTCTATGCAGAATTAGCGCGTGGAATCGAAGATATTGCAACGATGTACAAATATAATATCATCTTAAGTAACTCCGACCAAAATCAAGATAAAGAACTTCACCTTTTAAATAACATGCTTGGCAAACAAGTAGACGGAATCATCTTCATGAGTGGGAACGTAACGGAAGAACACGTAGAAGAGCTAAAAAAATCACCGGTTCCAGTTGTACTTGCAGCATCAATCGAATCAACTAATCAAATCCCATCTGTAACTATTGACTATGAACAAGCAGCTTTTGATGCAGTGCAATCACTAATTGACAGCGGTCATAAAAATATTGCATTCGTTTCAGGTACGCTAGAAGAACCAATCAATCATGCGAAAAAAGTAAAAGGGTACAAGCGTGCTCTTACTGAAAGCGGATTGCCTGTACGTGATTCTTATATTGTAGAAGGAGACTACACGTACGATTCAGGTATTGAAGCGGTTGAAAAACTATTAGAAGAAGCTGAAAAGCCAACTGCTATTTTCGTTGGAACGGATGAAATGGCATTAGGCGTTATTCACGGGGCACAAGATCGCGGGTTGAATGTACCAAACGATCTAGAAGTTATCGGTTTTGATAACACAAGACTTTCAACAATGGTTCGTCCTCAGTTAACATCTGTTGTACAGCCAATGTATGATATTGGTGCAGTAGCGATGCGTCTCTTAACGAAATACATGAACAAAGAAACGGTAGACAGCAGCATTGTACAGCTTCCTCACCGCATCGAGTTCAGACAATCAACAAAATAATACCTGTGAATGAATAAGAACGAATCCAAAGTTCAGACACGGGGAGATAGAATATGAAAAAAGTTGATATGCTCACACCTATAGGGATACTAATTGGTATCTCTATGGTTGTGTTTGGGGTTATTTCAAGTGGAGGAATGAGCGGTTTTTTAGCTTTTATTGATGTACCATCGATTTTAATTGTACTGGGAGGCGTTTTTGGTACGCTTTGCGTGAGCTTTCCTTTAAAACAATTAAAAAATATGGGAAGAGTAGGGAAACAAGCGTTTCAATCTAAAGAAATAAACGTAGAAGAAATTGTAGGAACATTTGTACATTTATCGGAAAAAGCGCGTCGAGAAGGACTTCTATCGTTAGAAGCAGAGCTTGAACAAATCGATGATTCATTTGTGAAAAAAGGTATTTTGCTAGCCATTGATGGAGTAGAACCGGAAATGATTCGAGAGCTGCTTGAAGCTGAAGTAGCTGCAGTGGAAGAAAGACATGCGAGAGGTCGAAGTATGTTTGAAAAAGCAGGCGATTATGCCCCCGCTTGGGGAATGATTGGGACGCTCGTTGGGCTAGTGCTAATGCTTAAAAGCCTTAACACTCCTTCATCGCTTGGGCCTAACATGGCAATTGCTCTTTTAACGACTTTCTACGGGGCGCTGCTTTCAAACTTGTTTTTTCAGCCAATCGCAGCTAAATTAGCTGGTAAAACGGAACATGAGCTTTTTGTTAAAGAAGTAATTATTGAAGGTGTCATCGGCTTGCAGGCGGGTCAAAATTCTCGCTTTGTGCAAGCAAAGCTAAAAGTATTTGCCCCTGTTGAAAAACGAAAGCTGGAAGAAAAGAGAGAACACGTTCGTGAAGCGTAGAAGAAAAAGGTATTCGGCACAGTCGCCAAAATGGATGGTAACATTTGCTGATTTGGTGACGTTAATATTAGTTTTTTTTATTTTACTATTTTCAATGTCTAGCGTTGATAATCAAAAGTTTCAGACCGTTGTCAATTCGCTTACAAACGGTGGCTCATTAGCTTCTGTAGAAAAGAGCCAGCAGTCTCAAAAGCTGGATAACATTTTAGCAAAAGTGCAGGATTACCTGAAGGAAAATAAGCTTCAGAATGTCATTACCGCTAAGCGAGATGAACGCGGAGTTGTGCTTATTTTACAAGAACAGGTGCTGTTTGAGACAGGACAAGCGGACATTTTGAAAAAAGGCACCCCTTTTCTGGATGAATTAGGAAGGTTATTCAGTACTATTCCAAATGATATTAAAGTAGAAGGTCATACCGACAATCGACCCATTCACACCTATCGCTATCCATCTAATTGGGAACTATCGGCAGCGCGTGCTAGCGGCGTCATACGTTATTTAACGAACCATTTTTCTCTTTCTGCTAACCGCTTTGAAGCACTTGGATACGGAGATACGAAGCCGCTTGTTCCGAACACGTCTAATGGAAATCTACAAAAAAATAGACGCGTCGAAATTATTATTTCAGATCCCGAAGCACAGTGAAAAAGGCCATACGCTTGTATAGCCTTTTTTTAAGAATGAGATGTATGAGAACGAATAGGATAAAGAGCGCGCTCAAGAGTTTGAGCGTTTTTTTCTGTTATTTCGGGTTTTCTTGGAATTGGCTGATAGATATTAGGTTCATCATCCCACTGCGTGCAAACGGGGTGAGGCGATATTTTTGTCCATTTTTCAAGCCATGACAGAGGAAGCATGCCTTCTGCCTTTCGTTCAATCATTTCAAGCCAAATGAATGACCAAGCCCGAGGAACAACCCGCCAAATATCATAACCTCCTCCGCCAACCGCAATCCATCTTCCCTGACAGTATTCATGGGCAATTTCATGAGCAATTTTAGGAATCTCACGGTATATTTTCGTGGTGCCGCATAAATGAGTGAGCGGATCGTAATAATGAGAATCGGCTCCATTTTGTGTCAAGATAATATCTGGTTTAAAAAAAGCAGCTACTTCTTTTAAAGAGGTCTTATAAACGTCGAGCCAAGACTCATCTTCCGTATAAGCATCAACAGGCACATTAAATGAATAACCATAGCCTTCACTGTGCCCGCGTTCGTTAACGTTTCCCGTGCCTGGAAACAAGTAGCGTCCCGTTTCATGAATGGAAAGAGTACAAACGGAAGGGTCGTCATAAAATGTCCATTGCACACCGTCACCATGGTGAGCATCTGTATCGACATAGAGAACACGCGCGTTGTACTTTTGCTGCATATATTTGATGGCTACCGCGCTATCGTTATAAATACAGAAGCCGGAAGCTTTTCCTCGAAAGCCGTGGTGCAATCCTCCTCCTAAATTTAGAGCATGCTTAGCTTTTCCAGTCATCACATAATCTACAGCAGTAAGCGTACCCCCAACTAAAAAAGCACTGGCTTCATGCATGTTGGGAAACATAGGTGTATCTTCTGTTCCAAGACCAAAATCTGCTGCTTTTTCAATAGAAAGCTCGCCGCTTCCTGCTAATTTTACCGCTTGAATATAGCTAGTATCATGGACAAGCTGAAGTTCTTCATCAGATGCCATCCGCGGTAATACAATATCTTGATTGCCTAAAGCGCCAAATTCCCGTAACAGTTCATATGTTAGTTGAACACGAAGCTGGTTAAACGGATGATTATTGCTGAATTTGTACGAAAGAATATCATCTGAATAAATAAATACAGCATTACTAGTCATTACGTCATCTCCGGTAATTTAGGCCATAACACCTCATAGCCGTTTTCTTTTAATGTATTTATACTAATCAATGGATTAATAGCTTGAATGCGAAGCACAAGGATTTTATATCGTTCATCTACATCAGGGTAGACAAGTACGCTTAAGATGTTTGTTCTCGTTGAACCAAAGAGGGATGTAACTTCAGCGAGAACACCAGCCTTATTTTCTACTTTTATTTCAATTTGTGAACCTGGCTTATTAGTGCCGGTAAGCTGAATAAACGTATGTAATAGATCTCTTTCGGTAACAACGCCTACTAACCGCTTGTTTTTTGTGACGGGAATACAACCGATTTGATGTTCATAAAAAATACTTGCAATTTCTTCAACAAAATCAAGAGGGTGAGCTGTAATGACTTCTGTTTGCATAATCATCCGCACGGGTTCAGATAGAAGAGCAGATGTATAAGTATTATCTAAAATAGATGGACTTGCATCTCTTACGTCTCGATCAGAAATGATGCCAACTACGTGATGAAGGTCATTAACGATAGGAATATGTCTAATCTTATGTGTATCTAAAAGTTTCATAGCTTCAGCAATCGTATGGTCGGGGGTTAAGGTAACGAGATCAGTTTTCATCATCTCTTCAACAATCATCAGACACAGCTCCTTTTCTTAAAGCTCAGCTTAATACATAAAGCGATTTCGAAAGCGCAGGCTATCAAATTCTTGTATGCTTTTTTGAGGTACTCTGCTCCCGATTCTTACCATCAAACAATTAGCAGGGTGGGAGCTAATCTCCGGATCATCTGTGGCAAACCACGTCAGTCCACCTTTATTCATCATTTTTTCCATAATTTTGCGGTAATCCCACACATTTAGCCCTGTTCCTTTTAAATCCCAATGCCAATAGTATTCTGTCGTAATGACAATATAATCTTCCATTGCATCATCCATCATAGATACGATAAGCAGGTTTTTACCAACAGCGCAGCTGCGAAATGGAGCGGCTACCTCTATAGCTCCTAATTCGATTAAATTCTCCATATTTCCTTCCGACCATCGTTCTAGAGGATCGGGATATAAAAAGGTTACATAACCAATGATTGTATGATGATGGCGAGCAATAATGATTCTACCTTCAGGCAAGTTGGCAATCTCGATCAATGCTTCTTTTTGCTGTTCAGGTGGACGAAAGGCCGTTAGTTGCTCATGAAAATCAAGTTGTTGCAAGGTCTTGGAGGAGACAGGTCCTTCAATAACAATTGCTCCAACAGCTGTTTTTAGTTCTTTCATATTGTATGTTTGGGAATGTTTCACATGAATCACCACCTTCAAGCAGTCTTATCTGTATTATAATACAAAAAAAACTCTATATTAAAGCGTTTTCAAAAAATTAAATAAAAGAAAAGGAGTTTTTTAAAAAACATAGAATAGGAAATTAAAAGAGATTCTTGTTAATTCGACACTTCTATAACAAAGGTTGTCATATAACAAGGGAGACTATTATCCCAATTCCGACAAATAATTTTTATAAAATTGTGAAAAGTCTATTTTTGTTATATAATAGGTTTGTAAATTTTATACATAAGGGGGAGTTTGTGATGAAGGTGGAAGCGCTTCCTGTAATTGAAGGGGTATACAACTTACAGGACTATGATAAAACGTATCAAACCTTTGACTGGTCACAAGTGGAGAAGGAATTTTCATGGCATGAAACAGGTAAATTAAATGCAGCTTATGAAGCAATTGATAAGCACGCAAACTCTACGCGTAAAAATAAAGTTGCGCTTTACTATCGAGATGCGCAGCGCAATGAAAAATATACATTCAAAGAAATGAAAGAATGGTCAAACAAAGCCGCGAACGTGCTAAAACAAGCAGACGTAGAGAAGGGAGATCGCGTGTTTATCTTTATGCCTCGCTCTCCGGAACTTTATTTTGCATTGTTAGGCGCGGTGAAGCTTGGCGCTATTGTTGGGCCTTTATTTGAAGCGTTCATGGAAGGTGCAGTAAAAGATCGTTTGCAAGACAGTGATGCAAAAGTGTTAATTACGACGCCTGAATTGCTGAGCCGCGTTCCGGTGAAAGATTTGCCAGCTTTAAAACACATTCTCCTGGTAGGGGAAAATGTAGGAGAAGAAGGCATTCAACTAGATTTTCTGAAGCGATTAGAAGCGGCGAATAAAGAGGTGGAAATTGAGTGGGTAGATAGAACAGATGGTATGCTGCTTCATTATACATCAGGTTCAACTGGCAAACCAAAAGGGGTGCTTCACGTTCATAATGCAATGCTTCAGCATTATCAAACCGCTAAGTGGGTGCTCGACTTAAAAGATGACGATGTGTATTGGTGTACAGCAGATCCCGGTTGGGTAACGGGGACTTCCTATGGGATTTTTGGTCCTTGGCTTGCTGGAGCAACCAATGTGATTGTGGGAGGACGATTTAGTCCAGATGCATGGTATCAAGCACTTGAAGATTTTGGCGTAACGGTTTGGTACAGTGCACCTACAGCTTTTCGTATGCTAATGGGTGCTGGTGATGACTTAGTTAAACGCTATGATTTAAGTAATCTCAGACATATATTAAGTGTGGGAGAACCGTTAAATCCTGAAGTGGTACGCTGGGGAATGAAGGTGTTCCAAAAACGTATTCATGATACGTGGTGGATGACCGAAACTGGAGGTCAGACGATTTGTAATTATCCGTCTATGAAAATTAAGCCAGGGTCTATGGGGAAACCAATTCCAGGTGTACAAGCAGCAATCGTTGACGATCAAGGACAAGAGCTTCCACCTTATCGAATGGGTAACTTAGCAATTAAAAAAGGCTGGCCATCTATGATGCATACGATTTGGAACAACAAAGAAAAGTATGAGTCATATTTTATGCCAGGTGATTGGTACGTATCAGGTGATTCGGCGTATATGGATGAAGACGGTTATTTTTGGTTCCAAGGCCGAATCGATGATGTTATTATGACGGCAGGAGAACGCGTGGGGCCATTTGAAGTAGAAAGTAAGCTTGTTGAACACCCTGCTGTAGCAGAAGCGGGTGTTATTGGTAAGCCTGACCCTGTGCGTGGGGAAATTATTAAAGCATTTATCGCACTTAGAGATGGGTATGAATCTTCAGATGAACTGATTGAAGATATTCGTCAATTTGTGAAAAAAGGGTTAGCTGCTCATGCAGCCCCGCGTGAAATCGAGTTTAAAGATAAGCTACCTAAAACACGAAGCGGTAAAATTATGCGTCGCGTTTTAAAAGCTTGGGAATTAGATTTGCCAACGGGCGATTTGTCAACGATGGAAGACTAAGGAGTAAATGTTTCAATCTTTGTAGGGAAAATAAGTGATTTCTATAAAGTTCAAACAGCCAGCTGTTTGAACTTTTTTTTGGACTTGAATTTTAAAATGAAATCATTCATAATTGTGGGGTGTAAACTTTTAAATAAAATAAACTGCAGTGATAGGAAGAAGTAATACTTGTCTCCCTGTTTAAGAGAGCTGATGGTTGCTGAAAATCAGTACATAGACAAATATGAAATACGTCCTTGAGCATCTTTTGTGAACTTACAGTAGCAAAAGACGGGTAGACCGTTACATCATTTAAGTGGGAAATAATTTATTTCCAAATAGGGTGGTACCGCGATATTTTCGTCCCTTCTTTTTTAAGAAGGGGCGTTTTTTATGTTGTTCAACAACTTGTAACGAGCAATTAGATAAAGGAGAGAATATATAACATGGATATTTTACAAGATCTTGAGTTTCGAGGGCTCATTAACCAACAAACGGATGAAAAAGGTTTAAGTGAACTTTTGAGTAAAGAGTCTGTTCGTTTGTACTGTGGATTCGATCCGACAGCCGACAGCCTTCACATCGGCCACATGCTTCCTGTTTTAATTTTACGTCGCTTTCAACAAGCTGGACATCAACCAATTGCATTAGTTGGTGGAGGTACGGGTCTTATTGGAGATCCAAGCGGTAAAAAAGCAGAGCGTACGTTAAATGAAAAAGAAACGGTTGCCATGTTTAGTGAGCGTATTAAAGGTCAGCTTTCACGCTTCTTAGATTTCGAAGAAGGTGAAAATGCAGCAGTTATTGCAAATAACTATGACTGGATTGGCTCATTAGATGTTATTACATTCCTACGAGATATCGGTAAAAACTTTGGTATTAACTATATGATGGCAAAGGATTCTGTTCAATCTCGTATCGAATCAGGCATTTCATTTACGGAATTTAGCTACATGATTTTACAGTCATACGATTTCTTGAATTTATACCAAACATATAACTGTAAGCTTCAAATTGGCGGCAGCGACCAATGGGGAAATATTACGGCTGGCTTAGAATTAATTCGTAAATCAGAAGAAGATGCAAAAGCATTTGGATTAACAGTTCCGCTTGTAACAAAAGCTGACGGAACGAAGTTCGGTAAAACAGAAGGCGGAGCAATTTGGTTAGACGCTGAAAAAACAAGTCCGTATGAATTCTACCAATTCTGGATTAATACAGATGATCGTGATGTTATAAAATATTTAAAATACTTTACATTCTTATCACACGAAGAAATTAATGAATTAGCAGCTTCTGCAAAAGAAGCTCCTGAAAAACGCGAAGCACAAAAAGCACTAGGGGCAGCGATGACTACGCTTGTACACGGTGAAGAAGCTCTTGAGCAAGCAATTCGTATTTCGCAAGCTTTATTTAGCGGAAGTATTTCAGAGTTAACAGCAGAAGAAATTAAGCAAGGATTCAAGGATGTTCCTTCTTACACGCATACAGGTGAAGATATTGGTTTAATTGATTTACTTGTAGAAAGTAAAATTTCTCCTTCTAAACGTCAAGCACGTGAAGATATTTCAAACGGTGCGATTTACTTAAATGGTGAGCGCGAGCAAGATTTACAAAAAACAGTAGGTGCAGAAGACCGTATTGAAGGTCAATTCACAGTGATTCGTCGAGGCAAGAAAAAATATACGCTTATTCAATACGCATAAAAAAAGGCCGAAAGGCCTTTTTTTATATATATAGACAGTAAAAAAGCCGCTCCATAAGGAACGGCTTTTTACTATTAACGAGAGTAGAACTCTACGATTAGTGCTTCGTTGATTTCAGCAGATAATTCAGAACGCTCTGGTAAGCGAGTGAATGTACCTTCTAATTTCTCAGCGTCTACTGTTAAGTAGTCTGGTACGAAGTTGTTAACTTCAAGCGCTTCTTTCACGATTGAAAGGTTGCGAGATTTTTCGCGAACACCGATCACTTGACCAGGTTGTACACGGTAAGATGGGATGTCAACGCGTTTACCGTCAACTAAAACGTGACCGTGGTTAACTAATTGACGAGCTTGACGACGAGTGCGTGCAAGACCCATACGGTATACTAAGTTATCAAGACGAGCTTCTAAAAGAATCATGAAGTTCTCACCGTGCTTACCAGTTAATTTACCAGCAGCAACGAATAAGTTACGGAATTGACGCTCAGTTACACCATACATGTGGCGTAATTTTTGCTTTTCTTGTAATTGTAAACCGTACTCAGAAATTTTCTTACGTTGACCTGGGCCGTGTGGACCTGGAGCGTAAGGGCGTTTTTCTAATTCTTTACCTGTACCACTTAGAGAAAGACCTAAGCGACGAGAGATTTTCCAACTTGGACCTGTATAACGAGCCATGATGACTCCTCCTTGTTTGTGTTTTTATTTTATGCAAAACAAAAACAGACACATTCTAGCGATATGCTCATTTTGTTTTCATGTACCATCGCTCTAGCAGCAGAGAGTTACACGATACACCATCTTGTTAAAAGAATTGCTACTTCTGTAAAACAATCTTTTAATGAGGAACAAAATGAAAAAACATAAAGAAGATTGTATAAGCTGCAATATTTCACACAACGAGTATTATAGGTGTTTCCTCGTATAAAGTCAAGGAAGATTGAAGATTAAAAGAATGTAAAAGAAAGGATATATTCTTTTGAAGGATGCAAGGAGAAGAAAGAACATAAGAAAACGGTGGTGATGGGCTAATCAAACGTTTGTTTAATAAGCAAAAACCGCTGATATGCAGCGGTTTTTTTGCTTATTCATATTCAAAGAAAAGAAGTGAGTTCTTTGACGAATTCTTCAAGATACTGTTGATCGATTTCATCAAAGCGTTTCTTGATTGGACTGTCAATATCAAGAACACCTAAAAGTTTACCGTCTTTTACCATTGGCACAACGATTTCAGATTGAGAAGCAGCATCACATGCAATGTGGCCAGGGAATGCATGAACATCTTCGATTCGCTCTGTTCTTTGATTTTGAGCTGCTGTACCGCATACGCCTTTTCCAAGTGGAATGCGAACACAAGCCGGCAGCCCCTGGAAAGGACCGAGTACTAACTCGTCGTCTTCCATTAAATAAAAACCTACCCAGTTTACTTCATTTAAAAATTGATTTAGTAAAGCTGAAGCATTTGCTAGATTAGCAATTGTATTGCTTTCTCCTTCTAATAAGGCGCGTAATTGCTTAATTACTAATTCATAATCCTTTTGTTTTGAGCCGCTGTAGTTTTCGACATTAAACAATGTATTCTCCTCCATTCAACATAAGATTTAATGAATTTTTATCAGGAAACGTCAGTTTTAACGCTACTTTGTCGATAAAAGATTACAGGAACTAAAAAGCCTATCACGAATTATGTAGAGAGGCTACTAAAATCCTTTTTAAATACTGTAACGATTTCTACACAATTTTGCAATCATATGTGTTTTGTAAAAATAAATCGAAATGAGGTGTAGATAGATGGCTGTACAGTCAAAAACGAAAGAGAAAATTATTGATGCGGCTGTTTCTCTTTTTAACGTAAAAGGTTTTGATGGTACGTCGGTGCGCGAGATTGCAGGGAAAGCGAAAGTGAACGTAGCGAATATTTCATATTATTTTCATAGCAAAGAAGGATTGCTTGAAAGTTTAGTGATTTCTTATTTTGAAGGTTATATTGGGGTACTGGAGCAAGCATTCCAAGAAATGAAAAAGCTGTCTTCAACAGAAAGTATGATCGTGATGATTCGAGCTATCTTACATTACCAGCACGAAAACAGGCATATTGCCCGGCTTGTATATAGAGAAATCTCTCTTGACACGATTTTAATTCGAGAAGTTATGACTACGTATTTAACTAAGGAAAAATACTACTTAAAAACAATCCTTGAAAGAGGGATGAAAGAAAAGGAGTTTCGAAAGCTGCACGTTTCCTTTACAATCATTGAGCTTAAGGGAATGCTATCTATGCCTTATCTTCATCCTCAGTACCTAAGTGAAGTTCTTCATATATTGCCCCACGAACCGTATTTTGTTCAGCAATATGCGATTGAGCTTGAGCAATGGGTGCACACAACGGTATGTTTGCCATATGAACGGACAAACAAACTGCGCGTTCAATTATCCTAAATGGAGCTCTCCATAGCCTTGGCCTAAATCCTTCGCACAGTGGGCGTCTGACCCATATACGAGAGGGATTTTTTTCTGTTGGGCTGCTTTTACGACAAAGGGAGCTGGATACGCTTCCTTGCACAAAGGCTTAAACAACCCTGCACCATTATAGTCCAAAGCCAGATCTTTCATTTTTATTTCATCGAGTATTGATAAAATAATAGGGGAAAGCGTGTCTTCATATGGAAATTGAGTTTGAAATTTATGTACGAGTGTCATATGCCCAATGCGCTTAGGCTTATAAACGCCTAAATTGGCCTGTACAGAGCGTAATACCGTGTTGTAATACTTATCATATACTTTGCTTACGCTGCCAAATTTCTGTACAATATGTGCAAATACGTCAGAGCTAAAATCTAGGCAGTCATATCCTTCTTCATGTTTTAAGAAGTGGACAGAAAGGATGCTGTCATCGAGATAAGGACCATACTCGTTTAAGAAATCTGTTGTTTCGTGTTCAAATCCTTCAATAAAATCAACTTCCAATCCGATATTAATGCGAATATCGCGCTCAAATTCTTTTTTAACTTGCTGTACGTTTTGAATGTAGCGATCAAGTTTGTCAGGATCCATTCCGCTGTCGCGATCAGGTGTCGGATCACTGAAGCTTTTTGGTAATGGAGCATGCTCTGTAAACGAAATCTCGTCAAAGTTCAGGGAAATCGCCTGTTCAACATATTGGTGCAATGAATCAGGTGAACCGTGTGGGCAAAATGGAGTATGAATATGTTTGTCAACTTTCATAAAAAATGCCTCCTTTTTTCTTCTTTTTCCATTGTAACGACACAAAGTGACTCCATGCCAATATTTTGTATAAAAAAATTTAATTTTTTGCTCAAAAGTTGGACTTTACATGGTATCATAAAAACATTGACGCAAAAAAATTTAAAGGATTAAATTCACCCTTTTTATAAATAAGAAACTTGTCATGTAGAACGCACTGTAAGGGGGCTTAGTATGGAATTCATTATAGCACTAATCATACTTATTATCGGATTAGTTGTGTACGGAATGTTTTCACGTAAAAAGATTTATCAAGAAATTGATCGCCTGGAAACGATCAAAGTCGAATTAGCAAATACGCCAGTTGCAGAGGAAATTTCAAAAGTAAAAGAATTGAACATGACAGGTCAAACTGAAGAGCTATTTGAACGTTGGCGTGAGCAGTGGGATGAAATTATATCAACTAATCTCCCGAAAATTGATAAAGAACTGTTTGAAACGGAAGAAGCAGCAGATAAATACCGATTTAAAAAAGCGAAGCAGTTGTCTATACATATTGATCAAGCCTTAGAACAAACCAAGATAGATATTGAAAACATACTTACTGAACTTCAAAATTTAATTGGTAGCGAACAAGATAATCGATATGATATTGAGGAATTAAATCAGCTTCACCGCCATGTGAAGAAAAAATTGCTCGCACATCGGTATTCCTATGGAAATGCTGAAAAAACGTTAGAATACGCAATTAATACATCTAAAGAGCAGTTTAAAAAATACGAAGAAGAGACGATTAACGGAAACTATCTTCAAGCACGTGAGATTGTTCTTCAATTAAAAACTGATTTAACAGCTATTGATTCGTATTTAGAACAAATTCCTAAAGTGTTAGTTGAGTGTCAGACCACTCTTCCTGTTCAGTTCAATGAACTGCTTGACGGGTTTCGCGAAATGAGTGAGCAGGGATATGTGTTAGATCATCTGCAAGTAGAAGAAACGGTAGAGCTTTTAAAACAAGAAACTGCTGAAATTATTGCAGATATTGAAGAATTATATGTGGAAGAAGCGATTACAAAACTAGATGATGTGAATGAACGCTTAGAGCAATTATATGACTCACTTGAGCATGAGGTTTTCTCCTATCATAAAATGAACCGTGAATCTCATACGGTATCTAACTTCCTTCGTATGCTTCAAGAACGAAACCGTGAACTTCGTGAAGAAACGCTATTTGTACAGCAAAGCTATCATTTTAAAGAGCGCGATTTAGACGTATATTATAAAATGGACCGCGAACTAAAACGATTGACTAACTTGTACTATAATATTTCGGACAAGGTGGCGGAGCACAATTTAGCCTACAGTGTGATCCAAGAAGAACTCGAAGACGTTTCCAAACAGCTTAACCAATTAAAAGAATCTCAGGAATCCTATAGCGATATGCTACAAGCTCTTCGCAAAGATGAGCTCTCAGCTAAGGACAAAATAGAAGAACTGAAATCTCAGTTGATTGAAGCACGACGCCTTATTCAAAAAAGCAACCTTCCTGGTGTTCCTGAAGAATATAAAGTGCAGCTTGAAAAAACGGTTCATATCTTAAATGAAGTAACCGCTAAGCTGAAAGAAAAACCGCTTAATATTCAAGCTGTTCAATCTTTACTTGAAGATGCTGTTGGTTTTGTTCAGGATACATTTGATGAAACAGAGGCAATGTTAGAAGAAGCGCGACTCGTTGAAAGAGTGATTCAATATGGTAACCGTTATAGAAGTACTCATCATTCGATTGCACAGTCTTTAGAAGAAGCAGAAGAAGCATTTCGTCATTACGAATACAAAGAAGCATTAAAACAGGCATCTGCAGCTATTGAGCAAGTAGATCCTGGTGCGCTGGATCGTATACAGCGTATTGTATCTTCACAGAGTTAAAAAGCTCGTGTCCAAAGGACACGAGCTTTTTTATGACGCTTTTCTTTGTATACGATCTGTGTGATGTGTACCTCTTGCAATACTAATAATATAGCCTATGAAGGCGGCAATGACTGTTGGAATGAGCCATCCAAGGCCTTGGTTATAAAGCGGCAAATAGTTTTTGAAAAAGTCGTCTATGCCTGTTAGGATAATTCCTGCTGCTTTTAACCCATCAAAAATGCTAAGAATCGAGCTAATGATTACGGCTGTCACATATACTTCTCGACCAAACGAAATGGCTCTTTCAATTAACGATAAAGCAATTAGCGTAATGGCAATAGGGTATACAAAGGTCAAAATAGGTATGGAAATAGAAATTAATTGAGTAAGCCCTACATTTGAAATAACAGCACTAAACAGCATTAAAATGACAACAAATGTTTTATATGACATGCTCGGCACCAGCTGCGTGAAAAATCGTGCGCAAGCAGAAGTTAATCCGATGGCTGTGGTTAAACAAGCAAATGTAATAGCAAGTCCTAAAATAATGGTTCCAAACGAACCGAATAATGTTGTAGCTACAGCTGTTAAAATAGCTCCTCCATTTTCTTTCATACCAATTGCTTCTACGCTTGAAGCACCGATGTAAGCGAGAGAGAGATAAACGAGAGCTAACCCAGCAGCAGCAATCAATCCGGCTTTTATACATATCGAAGCAAGTGTTCGTTCGTCTGTGACGCCTTTTTCCTTAATACTGTTGATAACAACGATGCCAAATACGAGAGCTGCGATTGTATCCATTGTCAAATATCCATCAATAAAGCCACTCGTAAATGGAGAGGCTATATATTTGGCGTGAGGTTCTTGAAAAGAACCCATAGGGGTCATTAAACTTTTGATAGCTAAAAGAGCTAATACTGCCAGCAGCAAAGGAGTTAGGATTTTTCCTATGCGATCAACAATTTTAGTTGGATTCAATGATAAATAAAGTGTTAGGCCAAAGAAAATAACAGTATAGACAAGTAAAGGAATCTTGCTTGCAGCCGCATTTTCTGATAAAAATGGTGTTACGCCGATTTCAAACGCTACCGTATCTGTTCTTGGTATACCGAAAAAAGGACCGATTGCTAAGTAAAGCAATATAGTAAATGAAATTCCGAAAATAGGGTGAACTTTTTTAGCTACTTCGGTAAAGTTTCCGTTACTTTTAGAAACAGCAATTATACCCATAAGCGGAAGTCCTACACCTGTAATGAGAAAACCAATGATGGAGCTCCAAGTGTGTGTTCCTGCTTGCTGTCCGAGTAAAGGAGGAAAAATCATATTTCCTGCTCCAAAAAAGAGAGCGAACAGCATAAGGCCGATGGAAAATATTTCTTTATTAGTAAGTGCTTTGGTTTTCATAATGCCTCCTAGTGTATCTTATGATGATAATTAAATTTTCTGACTTTTTAAAAACTAAAAGTACGTGATACATACTATCATATTTATGAAATCATATATAGGTTTTTTTGAAAAAATCTAAATAGTTTATCAATAATATAAGTAACGTTCAATTTAAAAAAGTATCAAGGTATGTTATGATAATACGTTGTTCCGAAAAAATGAAGAAGGGAGCGCGCATCCTTGATTTATTTAGATAATAGCGCTACAACAAAACCCTATAATGAAGTCATACAATCTTTTACTAAAGTAGCTACAACTTATTATGGCAATCCATCCTCCCTCCATCAATTTGGCGTACAGGCGGAGAATTTGTTGAGCCGTTCGCGTGAGCAAGTAGCAGAATTGCTGCATGTAACGTCAAATGAAATTATTTTTACATCTGGAGGAACGGAAGGGAATAATTTGGCTATTAAAGGCGTAGCGATGCAATATAAAAGCCGAGGTCAGCATATCATTACGACAAATATTGAACATGATTCTGTTCATGAACCATTCAAGCAGTTAGAAGCCCTAGGATTTAACGTTACGTATGTTCCGGTAGATTCCAGTGGATTTGTATCACCTGCGGCTATTGAATCAGCTATTACGGATGAAACCATTTTAGTATCTGTTATGCATGTAAATAATGAAATTGGCACCATTCAGCCAATTGAAGAAATTGGACAGATGCTGACGAACTATTCGAAGGTGCTTTTTCATGTCGATGATGTGCAGGGGATTGGAAAAGTTCCGCTTTCTTTAGCGGATCATAAAATTGATTTATGCACATTATCAGGACACAAAATTCACGGCTTAAAAGGGACGGGAATTTTATATAAACGAAATGGAGTTCAGCTTCATCCGTTGCTTAGCGGAGGCTCTCAGGAAATGCAGCATCGATCAGGCACGGAAAATGTGCCGGGAATCGTAGCATTTGCTAAAGCACTTCGTTTAACACTTGAACATGCTGCTCAAAATCAGCAAAAAATGCGGAAAATAAAAGCAGAACTGATGGACAAACTTTCTGCTCACGAAAGAATCACGATGAATACGCCGAATGAGCATTCGGCACCTCATATTATAAATTTTACAGCACAAGGTATTAAAGGTGAGGTTTTTGTTCACGCTCTTGAAGAAAAAGGAGTGTTTGTATCCACTACATCTGCTTGCTCATCAAAGCGAAAAAAGCCAAGCAAAACGCTTTTAGCTATCGGTAAAAATTACGAAGAAGCCGATCAGTCCATTCGATTGAGCTTGTCAGGATTAAATGATTATAATGAAGTAACGCCCATTGTAAATGCTATTTTCACAGTAATTGAAGATCTAAAGAAAGTAATGAGGTAAAAGATTATGATATATAACCATATTTTAATTCGGTACGGAGAAATCTCAACCAAAGGACAAAATAGAAAAAAATTTGTTGCTCAGCTAAGAAAAAATATTGTAACGGCTCTTAGTGCATTCCAAAATATTCACGTAAAATACACAAGAGACCGCATGTATATTCACTTAAACGGTGAAAATCACGAGCCTATCATCGAACGTCTTCAGCAAATCTTTGGTATTCAAAGCTTTAGTTTAGCATTAAAAGTTGAAAATGAGCTTGAAGCGATTCAAGAAGCAGCGTTAGAAGCAATGAAAGAATTTGATATAGAAGGAAAAACATTCAAAGTATCTACTCGAAGAGCGTATAAACAATTTCCTCTTGATACAAACGAATTAAATTATGCAGTAGGAAGTCATATTCTACGAAATACAGAGCATCTACAGGTAAACGTAAAAGAACCAAGCGTAAATGTACGAGTAGAAGTGAGAAGTGAAGCAACGTATATTACATGTTTTGATTATCGCGGAGCAGGAGGTCTTCCAGTTGGTACGAGTGGAAAAGCGATGCTGATGCTTTCTGGAGGAATTGACAGCCCGGTTGCAGGATACTTAGCTATGAAGCGCGGTTTAGAAATAGAGGCGGTTCATTTTTACAGTCCGCCTTTTACAAGTGAACGTTCTAAGCAAAAAGTCATCGATTTAACGCAACAATTAACGGCTTATCACGAAAAAGTAAAGCTTCACATTGTACCGTTTACAGCTGTACAGCAAGCGATTCAAAAGCAAATTCCAGAGAATTATACCATGACCTCTACACGTCGTATGATGCTTCGAATTACGGACCTTATTCGTGAAAAAAATGAATCATTAGCTATCGTAACTGGCGACAGCTTAGGACAAGTAGCTAGTCAAACGGTTGAGAGCATGTATGCGATTAATGAAGTGACTAATACGCCAATTTTGCGTCCGCTTGTAACAATGGACAAAACAGAGATTGTTGAAATTGCCCGCAAAATTGATACACATGAAATTTCGAATCGACCGTATGAAGACTGCTGTACAATCTTTACGCCAAGCTCACCAAAAACGAAGCCAAAGCGTGAAAAAATAAATCGATACGAACAATTTTATGATTTTGAAACATTAATTCAAGAAGCGGTAAATAATGTAGAAACGCTTGAGATGACAGCTTCTTCGGCTACAAATACCGCAGACAGCGTAGAAGATTTGTTTTAAAAGTTAAATTTCATAAAATTACCAAAAAAATAATGTATGATGCCATGTGTTTTGACACAATCTATATTCAACAAGGAGGTGAAAACACATGGCAAACACAAACAAATTAGTAGCTCCTGGTTCAGCAGCTGCTATCGACCAAATGAAATACGAAATCGCTTCTGAATTCGGTGTAAATCTTGGACCAGAAGCAACAGCTCGCGCTAACGGATCTGTTGGTGGAGAAATCACTAAACGCTTAGTTCAAATGGCTGAGCAACAACTTGGTGGTAAATAAGTCATATTAATTAAATAATGATGGCTAAAAAGAGTGGGGGAAACCTCACTCTTTTGTCTTGTTTGTTTTGTCACGTATAATAGAGACAAGATCAAGCTTTATAAAGTAAAGGAGATGTTGGCGATGGGGACTTTATTTTACGGCGGCAAAATATATACGATGCTAAAAGAGGGTGAACATGTAGAAAGCGTATATGTAGAAAAAGGATTCATTAAAGATATAGGCGCAGAAAAAGATCTAAGAATCAAATGGGGTGCTGAGATTAACAAAGAAGTACACCTCAAAGGATATCCAATGTATCCGGGCTTTGTAGATAGCCATCTTCATTTAATTGGTCACGGTGAAAAGCTACTTAGGCTTGATTTGTCTCAAGCTACTTCTAGGGAAGACGTGCTGATGCGCGTTCGACAAAAAGTAGAGAGTACACCAAAAGGAGAATGGGTAATTGGAGAAGGGTGGGATGAAAATCAGTGGGAAGATTCCTCTTTGATTCAGTATCAAGATCTTGATCAACTTTCAACTGAACATCCGATTATGTTGAAGCGAGTCTGTCGTCACGGATTAGTAGTAAACGGGACTGCTCTTAAAATAGCCGGGATTACAGCTGAAACACGTGACCCGGAAGGAGGTATTATCCAGAGGGATGCAGCAGGAAATCCTACTGGTTTTTTGGCTGATCAAGCGCAAGAATTAGTAACGGGTCATATTCCTCAAGTATCAGAAGCATACATTCGACAAGCTCTTTCAGTAGCCATTAAAGATTGTGTTCAGCACGGATTGACGGGTGGACATACGGAAGATTTAAATTATTATGGAGGCTTTTTGCGTGCATATCAAGCATTTCAAGACGTTATTCATAAAGAAAAGCAGCTGTTTCGTGCTCATTTACTTGTTCATCATGAAGCGGTAGATGATATGTATACATACCTTGAAAAAAAGAAAGACACATCCGCTTTTATTGAAATAGGGCCAATGAAAATTTTTGCTGATGGTTCTCTCGGCAGTCAATCTGCTCTTTTAAGCTTTCCATACAAAAGCGACCCATCTACAAGAGGTATAGCTATTCAATCACTAGATGAATTAAAACAGCTAGTGAGAAAAGCAAGAGAATTGGGCATGACGGTTGCAATTCATGCGATTGGTGATTTAGCGTTTCAATATGTAGTAGAAAGCATCGAACAATATCCTCCTCAAACAGGGCAAAGAGATCGTATTATTCATGCGCAAATTCTACGAAAAGATTTAGTTGAGCGTGTAAAAAAGCTCCCGGTTGTATTGGATATTCAGCCTCGGTTTTTAGCCAGTGATTTTCCATGGGTCATTGAAAAAATTGGAGAAGAGCATTTGGACTATTGCTATGCGTGGAAAACGTTATTGGACGAGGGCGTTATGTGTGCAGGCGGATCGGATGCGCCTATTGAACCTATCAATCCCATGTTAACAATTCATGCAGCAGTTTCTAGAAAAACTTCTCCAAATAGCTCGGTCGTTTACATACCGTCTGAGCGACTTACAGTATTTGAAGCTGTTCAGCTGTTTACTTTAGGAAGCGCGCAGGCCATTCATCAAGAGGACAAAAAAGGATATGTTCAAAAAGGCTATGTAGCTGATTTTACCGTATTAGAAAGAGATCTGTTTAAGATACATGTAGATGATATCCCATCGGTACAGGTGCAGATGACTGCTATTAATGGAGAAATTGTATATCAAAAATAAAAAGCGCCCTTGGGCGCTTTTTATTATAGAAATGTACGCTTAACTCGTTGCCAGAAAGAGTTATCTTTCAGTTTAACCGTTTTAATTTGACGGTCGCTTAAACGAATTTGAACTTGATCAACTTGGCGTGCATTTAATGCTTCGTTATCTATTCCAATAATTGGACTGTGGTTGTTGTCATTGGATAGCTTTAAAGTGAGCGTATGCTCAGCGCTTAGGATGAATGAAGATCCTAATGTACGATAGTTATTATTATTTAACGATGCCAATTCGCTGACTTGCATACAAGGAATTAACGGATCAACTACGGCTCCACTTACCGATTTAGTATAAGCCGTACTGCCTGTTGGTGTTGAAATAATCATCCCATCCCCACGGAATGTTTCAAAGTGATTTTCATTAATAAAAACATCTAGACTGAGTGTTTTTATCACACCTGATCGAATCGAACATTCATTTAAGCAATAAAAAGAAGTTCCTTGATCAATTTGAGTTTGTAAAACGGGAAATCGACGTACTTCTATATTTTCTGTCGTAATAGCTTCAATCATTTTATCCGTTTCATCGATATGAAAATCGCAGTAAAAACTTAGTTGATCTGAAGTTGTGACACCAGCATATAAGCAGTCATCTCGAAAGCCAGATTGACGGACAGCCTGTAAGAAAGCGCCGTCACCGCCAATACTTACAATGATGTTAGCGCTGTCGAAATGATCTACTACTTGAAAGTCATATTGTTTTGCAAGTTCAATAAGTGGACTTACAAGCGCCTTTGTTTCCTGGTTTTTTGGATGAAAGAAATAAACGTTGCGACGATTTGGCATAGATAGTTCCCCCTTGTTTGTCTGATATGTAAAATATTAGCGATAAAGTAAACTTTTTAAAAAAAGTTTGTTACAATAATTATAGCATTATTGCTTTAAGAATTAAAAGAATAATCTTTTAATTCTGACACCTAAAAAGGAGGATTTTCATGAACAAAAAAAGGTGGATTGCTCTTTTAATTGCGGCCTGCTTATTCATTTTTTCTGCGATTGTTAATATTGGTTTTTCAGTCAAAGAAGAAAAAGATGACGGTCTGGCAGGCATCTTTGGAGGAGACGACAGTGAACTATCAGAAACAGTTATCGAAAAAGGGAATGCAGCTAAGAAAATTGCAGTGCTAGAGGTCAATGGAACGATTCAAGATACAGGAAGCGGTTCCTCTCCGCTTATGTCCCAAAATGGTTATAACCATCAAGCATTTTTAAAGCAGCTAGAGGCTGCAAAAAATGATAAGGCAGTTAAAGGAGTCATTATTAAGGTGAATTCACCGGGCGGCGGCGTCGTTGAAAGTGCTGAAATACATAAAAAAATTGAAGAGCTGAAGAAAGAAACGAAAAAGCCAGTGTATATTTCAATGGGATCAATGGCTGCTTCAGGAGGCTATTACATTTCAACAGCTGCTAATAAAATCTATGCAATCCCGGATACTTTAACAGGTTCACTAGGGGTAATTATGCAAAGCGTTAACTACGGCAAGCTGGCTGATAAACTAGGAGTAGAATCTGTCGTGATTAAAAGTGGGGCTCATAAAGATATTATGTCTCCAACAAGAGAAATGACCGGAGAAGAAAAAGAAATTATGCAAACACTTGTAGACAACTCGTACGATGGTTTCGTCAATGTTATCTCTGAGGGACGTCACTTGTCTAAAGAAAAAGTGCGTTCTATCGCAGATGGACGAGTGTACGATGGACGTCAGGCTAAAGAGCTGAAGCTGGTCGATCAACTAGGGTATTTTGAAGATGCGGTAACAGGAATGGAGAAAGATTATAAGTTAAAAGGTGCACAAGTAATTCAATACAATCAAGGATTCGGACTGCCTTCTTGGCTTTCAATGAGCATGCAAAAAGTAATAGGTGGAGATGAACAAGTCACTGCAATGTTAAAAACATTTGCGCAGCCAAGCTCTCCGCGCCTGATGTATTTATATGCAGAATAGAGGTGGGAACATGGAAAATCAGTCTCATTCAACCGAATCAAACGACAATATAAAACATGAGCCAGCGGTAAGTACTCCAATAGGTAGTGAATTCCATTATGCAGGATTTTGGATGCGCTTTTGGGCATACCTTTTAGATCTAGCCGTGGTAGCTAGCTTGAACTCTCTGCTGATCAAGCCCATTTTCCATTTAGCAGGTATTTCTCGAGGAGATGGATTTTTTTCTCCCTATACGATTGTAACGGTTATTATCTTTTATGGTTATTTTGTTTTAATGACCAAGTATTTTGGCCAAACGCTTGGAAAAATGGTGTTTGGGCTTAAAGTAGTATCGCTGAAAGACTCCACTTTAACTTGGCCTGTTGTGCTGTTTCGTGAAGGAGTTGGACGTTATATTTCTAAAACGGTTTTTTTGCTTGGCTATTTATTAGTTGCGTTTTTACCTAAGAAGCAAGGAGCTCATGATTACTACGCAGATACAACTGTTATACATGAAGGTACAATCAGCAGATAATAAAAAGAGGCTGGAACAAAAGGATTTTAGACGAAGTGAATAACGAACCACTGATCAAGACTTTTGATTAGTGGTTCTTTTTTTTTTGTTATGGTAAACGCAGGTTTCATTTGTTTAGATTCTTCTAGAAGTTGATTGGATTCATTTCGTTATGTCTCAACCTCTTTTTATTGTTTCCATAAGGTTTAATATTCTGTGTTTTGGAGATAATGTGAAGCTAAGAAGGAGTGAAGGATGTGCTATGGCTTTTATGGATATTGCTAGCACTTTTAATTGTTATTGTACTTATTGTATGGACAAAAATCACGCTATTTGTAGATCTTCACCATGTCCGAGATAACGATTATTACAGAGTGAGACTCAGGGCTTGGTTTGGTCTTATTCGCTATACATATGAAATTCCGGTAGTGAAAGTGAAAAAAGATTCTCCTCGTTTGCTTGTTGAAAAGAAGAAAGGAATGGGTGATCAAGGAAAAGAAGACGAGAATTCATGGAGTGATTATTCTGTAGAAGACGGGCTAAGCATGTTAGAAAATGCGAAGCAATTCCTTGAACAGGTAGTCGGTTTTCATAAAATTTTTCGTCGTTTCTTACAGAAAGTGACGGTAAGTGATATTAGATGGCACAGCCGTTTCGGTTTAGGTGATGCTGCGTTAACAGGCGTACTTACCGGCGCTGTATGGTCTGCAAAGGGGGGCATAGTTGGTATAATCAGCCGTTATATGAAATTAAAAGATATGCCTGTCATGAGCGTTACTCCTGTATTTCAACATCTTTGGTCAGAAACGGTATTTGAGTGCATAATTTCTTTTCGAGTTGGTCAAGCTATTCTAGTAGGTTTACGGACCTTGAGATATTGGCGGCATACGTCCAAAAAGCGTCGCAAAAGATGGAAGTCGTCAAATAAGAACAAGACACACTCTGTGAAAACATAAGGAGGTTATCTTAATGGCAGAACATCCAATTAAAAGTTTAATGTCGACAGCTATGGAAAATTTAAAGGAAATGATTGATGTCAATACAATCATTGGTGATCCTGTAGAAACACCTGATGGCAGTGTTATTTTAACTGTCTCAAAAGTCGGTTTTGGTTTTGCAGCGGGCGGAAGCGAGTTTGGAGTAGAAGGACATGCACCATCTTCTCCAGGACAGCACCAGCAAGAATCAGCTCATCCGTTTGGCGGAGGTAGCGGTGGCGGTGTATCGATTACGCCAATCGCCTTTTTAATTGTGAGTGGAAGCGGAATTAAAATGCTTCACCTTAACGAAAGTACACATTTATATGAAAAGATTCTAGATACAGCACCTCAAGCGATTGAACGCGTGCAGCAAATGTTCAAGCGCAACAATCATCAGCAGGATCAGCACAATCAACAAAGTCAGCATCATGACAGTTCAAATGATTTTAATTTGTAGAAATAATATAAAGCTTTGCTTGCTTCTTTAAACGGTAAAAGAAGCAGGCGAAGTCTTTTTTTTTTGCGCTTATTTTTTAGGATACAGCTCCATGTTTTGTATGTCATTTAATTGCAATATAGAGACAGACAAGCTAATATGAACAGTGTACATACTTATTTAAAGGAGGAATTATTCGTGACTAAATTTAAAGGTAACGATGTAACATTATTAGGAAATCAAGTAAAGGTTGGAGACAAGGCGCCAAACTTTACGGTTTTAGCAAATGATTTATCAGAAGTAACGCTTGACAGCACAAAGGGTTCTGTTCGCCTAATTAGTGTAGTTCCTTCTATTGATACTGGAGTTTGTGATGCGCAAACTCGTCGCTTCAACGAAGAAGCAGCTAAATTAGATAACGTAAAAGTATTAACAGTAAGCGTAGATTTACCGTTTGCTCAAAAGCGCTGGTGTGGTGCTAATGGCATTGATAATGTTCAAACTTTATCTGACCACCGCGACTTATCATTCGGAGAAGCATATGGTGTAGCTATTCAAGAATTACGCTTATTAGCTCGTTCAATCTTTGTAGTAGACTCAAATGACAACGTAACGTATGTTGAGTACTTACCAGAAGTAACTGAGCATCCGAACTACGAAGCAGCAATCGAAGCAGCTAAAACAGCTAAGTAAGATTGTCAGTGGCGTTCGGCAGAAGGCGGAAAACAATGTTTTTCGCCTTCTTTGTGTTTTAAGAAGTTTTTATGATAAAATATGATGTTCCAAATAGGACGTTTACTCATTTATATAGATATTATTTCATTACACAGGAGGCAGAATATGAGTCAGTTAGCTAGTATGGAAAAGCTATTTGGTGTAATTGATCAAACAGCTATTATTTTAAGAAAAGAACTAAACTGCGTATATTTAGAAGCAGTAGCTGAAACGGGAGAAAATTTGTTTCAAGGAACTATTTTACAAGAAGAGCTAGATGAGGTAACTAAAAAACGTTTAAAAAAAGAATACGATTCAATCACGCTTGATCATTTTGAAAAAGAAACGATTCGAAAAGCGTATCAGCTGGCTATTTTAAAAGGCATGAAAGAAGCAGTTCAGCCTAACCATCAAATGACGCCTGATGCTGTAGGACTATTTGTCAGCTATCTAGTTGGGAAGTTCATGTCAGGAAAAGATAAATATACGCTTTTAGATCCCGCAGTAGGAGCAGGGAATTTATTAACAACCATTTTAAACACACACGCTGCGTCAATTGAACACGTATACGGTGTAGACGTGGATGATTTATTACTTCAATTAACATATGTAAATGCAAATTTACAGAAGCACGGCGTTCAATTATTCAATCAAGACAGCTTACAGCCGCTTTTTATTGATCCTGTGGATTTAGTTGTCTGTGACCTGCCGGTTGGTTATTATCCAAACGACGAAGGGGCAAAAGAGTATAAGGTAAGAGCTGAAGAAGGTCACACTTATGCTCATCACTTATTTATTGAACAAAGCTTGCGCCATGTAAAAGACGGAGGATACGTAGTGGCTCTTATTCCAAATAACTTGTTTGAATCTGAACAGTCTCATTTATTACAGCCGCTCTTAAAAGAGGAAGCAATCGTGCAAGGGATTATTCAGCTGCCGCTTTCAATGTTCAAACAAGAGCAGGCTGCTAAAAGTATTATGGTTCTTCAAAAACAGGGAGAAGGAGTAACAGCAGCTGAAAACGCGCTGCTTGTGAATTTGCCGAAGTTCAGCAATCGAGAAGCAATGAGTGATATTATGGCTCAAATGGACCAATGGTTCCGAGTGAATAAAAAGTAAGTCTTTTTCGAAAATAATGAATATTTATCGGTAGCGTTTTCATGATGTATAGCTCTTGAAATCTATTGTCGTGAATGATTAAATGAATAAGGATAGAAATCGTGTCGAAATGCATAGAATATTGTAGAGATTACACTTTTATGTTCTGTTCGTTATGTTTATGATGCACGTATAATAAAGAAGGAGCTGTTTTTTTATGTCAAAAATCATGGCAATCAACGCCGGCAGTTCTTCACTTAAGTTTCAATTATTTGAAATGCCAAGTGAGACGGTATTAACAAAAGGTTTAGTAGAACGAATTGGTTTAGATAACGCTGTTTTCACGATCTCGGTAAATGGTGAAAAACAAACGGATATTACAGAAATCCCTGACCATGCTGTTGCAGTTAAAATTTTAGTTGAAAAGTTACTTTCTCAAAACATCATTCAATCATACGATGAAATCACTGGTGTAGGTCACCGTGTAGTACACGGCGGAGAGAAATTTGCTGATTCTGTTTTAATCACAGATGAAACACTAGCGGAAATTGAAGCTTTATCTGATTTAGCACCGCTTCACAACCCAGCAAACATTGTGGGAATTAAAGCGTTCCAAGATATTCTTCCAAATGTTCCAGCTGTAGCAGTCTTCGATACAGCATTCCATCAAACAATGCCAGAAAAATCATTCTTGTACAGCTTACCGTACGAGTACTATGAAAAGTATGGCGTTCGTAAATACGGTTTCCACGGCACATCTCATAAATATGTTTCTGAGCGTGCAGCTGAGCTTCTTGGCCGTCCAATCGAACAATTGCGCTTAATTTCTTGTCACTTAGGTAACGGTGCAAGTATCGCTGCAATTGAAGGCGGCAAGTCAATTGATACATCAATGGGCTTCACACCATTAGCTGGTGTAGCAATGGGAACTCGTTCAGGTAACATTGACCCTGCATTAATTCCATTTATTATGGAGAAAACAGGAAAAACTGCTGACGAAGTATTAAATGTATTAAATAAAGAAAGTGGTCTTTTAGGTGTATCTGGTATTTCTAGTGACCTACGCGATCTAATCAAAGCAAGCGCTGAAGGCAATGAACGCGCTGAAACAGCACTTGAAGTATTTGCTAGCCGTATTCATAAATATATCGGTTCTTATGCTGCTCGTATGTCTGGTGTAGATGCAATCATCTTCACAGCAGGTATTGGAGAAAACAGTGATGTTGTACGTGCTCGCGTTCTTCGCGGTTTAGAGTTCATGGGCGTTTATTGGGATCCAGCTTTAAATAGTGTACAAGGAGAAGAAGCATTTATTAGCTACCCTCATTCTCCAGTTAAAGTTATGGTTATTCCTACGGACGAAGAAGTTATGATTGCACGTGACGTTACTCGTTTAGCGAATATTTAAGTTCATAAAGTGCCTCTTCAATGCATGAATTCTCATAAATTGTCAGGCAAACTAACGAAAAGCTGATTTCCTTGTTAGGAAATCAGCTTTTTTATATAGCGTCAGTAGCTGACGGTTAAAAGAAGGTTTACAACGTATAGAAGAAAGAAATAATATAGGAAGCAAAATGTAACGGATGTATTATTTGTTATAATAAAAATAAAACTACTTATTTCTTGAAAGGGTGACATGATGATACTAACGAATCGCGAAGAACAGCTTTTAGAAGAAATCTATAAATGGGAAGAGAGCTTACAGAGTGTAGAAGCAACTGAGATGGAGTTATTATACGAAGAGTGGTTAGAAAAAGGGCTTAACTTAATTCCAACTTCTGTTCGCGAGACCTATTTACATAAAATTGATGAGGGACTCTTTCAGTTAACTGCATTAATTCAAGGTACGGAAATGCAAACTCAAGCGACAAAACGAATTATTGAAACTGCTCGTGTATTCAAAGAGGATATCACAGATCTGTCAGAAATGAATTCCCTTCAAGTAGATCAGCTTTCTTATATATGCGAACAGCAAATGGCCAAGCTTCGATTGTATGCGCTGAGTCAAGGAGCACTTTCAGGAACCGGACAATCGCTGCTGGTCGGTATTGATATACCTGCTGTTTTATGCATGAATATTCAAGCGGTGCAACAGGCAGCAATGAGCTATGGCTATCATATCCAGACTCCTTCAGAGCTGATGCTAACGCTAAAAGTTTTCCATGCAGCAACGCTACCTAGACACCTTCAGGCAGAGGGGTGGCATCAATTAAAGAGTGAGTTAAGCCAAGAATTTGACCCTTATTTTTATGAAGGTGTTGATCAAATTGTAGATAAAACGTGGCTGCAAAAAATTGTTGTGCAAATCGGGAAAACGCTAGCTATATTGGCTGCAAAAAGAAAAGTTTACAATCGTTTGCCAGTGGTGAGTATGATGGTTGGCGGAGGTATGAATTACCGAATGGCCAAGCAAGTGACAGATTATGCAAAGCGCTTTTATCAATACCGCTATTTGCTGGATAAGAAAAACGAGTCTCATTAATTTTTCATGAGACTCGTTTTTTTGTCTATCCGTGAACTTTTTTTGATATTTCCTCATTTGTTCGATACCAAATCCACAAATCATTAATAATAGAAGCAAGCTCTCCTATCTCGCTATTTAATTCACAGGAGCGGATAAAATTAGTCTCATCTTCTAACGCCGCTTGTTTTTGATTAATACTCGTTTCTAAAGATAGAATTTTGTCTGGAATCTGCCCCCGAATGGATTCCCATGTTAGGAGAATATCCTGCTGAACTTTTTCAGAATAGAATGTCCATTCTCTTTCAAGAGCAGGAATTTTTATACCGAGTCTGTTGTCATAAGTAAAAAAGCGCTCCATTTTTTCACCTCTTCCCTTCCATTTTATACAATGACAAAAGCCAGAGCTACTGTAAGTGAAAAATAAATCATTTATACTTGGTTTATGCATATAAATATACACAGTATGTAAGAAAGGAATATCCATTCATGTTTATTTTTACAGTATTTTAAGAGATTTTACCCTGTTAAATTAAAATAAATGTGAATTTATATACTTTTTTTTGAATAACTATTGAAAATAGATTAAAAAGTTGTTAAAGTAATAGTAGATTAAATGAATAAAAATTAAAACGTTTGTATTAATATATATATAATTTGTAGGAGGAATAGATAATGAGTAATCCAAAAGTTGTTTTAGCATATTCCGGAGGTTTAGATACGTCAGTTGCAATTAAATGGTTACAGGAAAAAGGGTACGATGTGGTAGCTTGCTGTTTAGATGTAGGCGAAGGAAAAGATTTAAAATTCGTTAAAGAAAAGGCCTTAACAGTTGGAGCGGTATCATCATATGTGATTGATGCAAAAGAAGAATATGCCAATACATTTGCGTTAGCAGCACTTCAAGCACACACATTATATGAAGGAAAATATCCATTAGTATCTGCACTATCTAGACCGCTAATCGCTAAAAAGCTTGTAGAAGTAGCGGAACAAGAAAATGCAGTAGCTGTCGCACATGGATGTACGGGAAAAGGAAATGACCAAGTGCGTTTCGAAGTATCAATTAAAGCATTAAATCCACACTTAGAAGTTTTAGCTCCTGTTCGTGACTGGAAATGGTCTCGTGAAGAAGAAATCGAGTATGCAAAAGAAAAGAATATTCCAATTCCAATTAACTTAGACAGCCCATTTTCAATTGACCAAAACTTATGGGGAAGAAGTAATGAGTGTGGCGTTCTTGAAGATCCTTGGGCAGCTCCACCTGAAGAAGCATATGACCTAACGGCTTCTCTTGAAAACACTCCGGACACAGCGGATGTAGTGGAAATTGAATTCGTTGAAGGTGTTCCCGTATCATTAAACGGTCAATCTTACACGCTAGCTCAGTTAATTCTAGAATTGAACGAAATTGCGGGTAAGCACGGAGTCGGACGTATTGACCATGTAGAAAACCGTCTTGTGGGAATTAAATCACGTGAAGTATATGAGTGTCCAGCTGCTATGACATTAATTAAAGCGCACAAAGAGCTTGAAGATTTAACATTAGTGAAAGAAGTAGCGCACTTCAAACCAGTAATTGAGAAAAAATTAACAGAAGTTATCTATGAAGGTTTATGGTTCTCTCCATTAACAAATTCACTGCTTGCATTCTTAAAAGATACGCAGCAATATGTGAACGGAACAGTGAGAGTAAAACTATTTAAAGGGCATGCTATCGTAGAGGGACGTAAATCTCCTAATTCTTTATACAATGAAAAACTTGCAACATATACAAAAGAAGATGAATTTGATCACAATGCAGCAGTTGGTTTCATCTCATTATGGGGACTTCCAACACAAGTGAGTAGCATGGTAAATCAAAAGAAGGTGACAACGGTATGACCAAACTTTGGGGAGGGCGTTTTACGAAACGCCCTGAACAATGGATTGACGAGTTCGGTGCGTCGATTTCATTTGATCAGCATCTTGTAGAAGAAGATATTGAAGGCAGTTTAGCACATGTAACAATGCTTGAGAAATGCAGTATTCTTTCTGGAGATGAAGCGTCACAAATTAAAAAAGGCCTTCAAACACTGCTTGAAAAAGCTAAGAAGAAAGAATTAACATTTTCTGCTCAATATGAAGATATTCATTTGAATTTAGAAAAGTTATTAATTGATGAAATTGGTCCGGTTGGAGGAAAGCTTCATACGGGTCGAAGCCGTAATGATCAAGTTGCTACAGATATGCACTTATATTTAAAAAAGCATGTTCAGCAAATTGTAGGGCTGATTGAAAATCTAGAAGATGTACTGCTTACAAAAGCAGATCAGCATGTTGAAACCATTTTTCCAGGTTACACACATTTACAGCGCGCGCAGCCGGTTTCTTTTGCTCATCATTTAATGGCTTATGTTTCAATGTTCAAGCGCGATGCTGAACGTTATGCGGAATCACTGAAGCGTATTGATTTATCTCCTTTAGGAGCAGGAGCTTTAGCTGGTACGACATTCCCAATTGATCGTCACTATAGCGCGGAGCTTCTAGGCTTTAATGGGATTTATCAGAACAGTATGGATGCTGTGAGCGATCGTGACTTTATTTTAGAGTTTTTAAGCAACAGTTCTATTTTAATGATGCATTTATCTCGTTTTTGTGAAGAGTTAATTTTATGGTCTAGTCAAGAATTTCAATTTATTGAAATGGATGATACGTACGCAACGGGCAGCAGTATTATGCCTCAAAAGAAAAATCCTGATATGGCGGAGTTAATTCGTGGTAAAACAGGACGAGTATATGGTCATTTATTTAGCTTATTGACTGTGTTAAAAGGCACGCCTTTAACATACAACAAAGACTTGCAAGAAGATAAAGAAGGCATGTTCGATACGGTTACAACGATTGAAGGATGTTTGACCATTTTTGCTGGCATGATCGAAACAATGACAGTAAAAACAAATGTTATGGAAAAAGCTACGAAACAAGATTTTTCAAATGCAACGGAATTAGCTGACTATCTTGCTTCAAAAGGTATGCCGTTTCGTGAAGCACATGAAGTGGTTGGGAAACTGGTTCTCGTTTGTATTCAGAAAAATATCTACCTAATGGATTTGCCTCTTGAGCAATATAAGGAAGCGTCAGATTTATTCGAGGAAGACATCTATCATGTATTAAGTCCAAAAACAGCTGTTAATCGCCGCAATAGCGCGGGAGGAACAGGATTTGAACAAGTAAAAAAAGCAATTCAGCTAGCTAAAGATGAATTGCATGAAAAAACATCGATATAAAAAAGTTATCAAAACGTCCGCAGAAAAATCTGCGGGCGTTTTTTGATGTGAGATAAATGGTATAACTAGAGCATTTAAGAAGAAAATAGAAAAGATCATGTAAGGGATTATGAAGTAAAGTTCACACTCGTAAAGAAAATAAAGTGAAAAAGGAGAAGTGACATATGAAAGACAAAAAACATCCGCAGCATGTATATGAATATGATTTCGAAGGAGAAAAAGAGACATCAAGACAGCTAATGGATTCTTATTCAAGCGGCGTCATTGGCGATGCTATGGCTTCTGTAGTCGAAAATCCAGAAGCACAGAGTGATAACGAACTATATGAATAACTAGATGCATATACTGTATATAGACTAAGAAAAGCAGGATTATGCTGAGCTCTATCGAAAGGTAACGTCATAGTAAATCCGGTTTTCTAAAGGATTTGGTGTGGCGTTCTTTTTTCAGTTAATCACTGATATAAGAAAAGAGGGATAAAGGTGAAAATTGGAGTGCCGAAAGAAGTAAAAAACAATGAAAATCGCGTGGCTATTACTCCAGCTGGTGTTACAGCTTTAGTTAACGGTGGGCATGATGTATATATTGAAACACAGGCAGGAGAAGGCTCTGGATTCCATGATGAAGATTACACAAATGCAGGAGCTTCTATTGTAAATACTGCAAAAGAAGCGTGGGATGCTGAAATGGTTATGAAAGTAAAAGAACCGATTTCAGAAGAATACGGATATTTTCGTGAAGGACTTATTTTGTTTACCTATTTACATTTGGCAGCTGAAGAAGCATTAACGAAAGCATTGATTGATAAAAAGGTGGTAGGCATCGCTTATGAAACTGTACAGCTTCCAAACAAAAGCTTACCTCTGTTAACTCCGATGAGTGAAGTTGCAGGAAGAATGTCTTCTCAGATTGGAGCTCAATTTTTGGAGAAAACCAAAGGTGGCAAAGGGATTTTATTAAGTGGAGTTCCAGGCGTGCAAAGAGGAAAAGTAACAATTATTGGAGGAGGAGTAGCAGGAACTAATGCTGCTAAAATTGCGGTCGGATTAGGGGCTGATGTTACAATAATTGATTTAAACGCTGATCGCCTTCGCCAGCTTGATGATTTATTTGGTAAAGAAGTGACGACATTAATGTCAAATCACTACAATATCGCACAATCTGTAAAAGAGTCAGATTTAGTGATAGGAGCGGTTCTCATACCGGGAGCTAAAGCGCCAAAGCTTGTCACAGAGGAAATGGTTCAAACGATGTCAAAAGGGTCCGTTGTAGTTGATATTGCTATTGATCAAGGGGGGATTTTTGAAACAACTGATCGCATTACCACTCACGATAACCCGACTTATTCGAAGCATGAGGTCTTGCATTATGCTGTTGCTAATATGCCAGGAGCTGTTCCACGCACGTCGACCTTGGCACTGACCAACGTAACGGTGCCTTATGCTCTGCAAATAGCAAGTCAGGGATATAAAAAAGCGTGCTTAAAAAACCCTTCCCTTCTTCAAGGCATCAACACCCTAAATGGGTTTGTCACTTACGCGGCTGTAGCAGATGCACACGGTCTCACTTACGCTGATGCAACAACTTTATTAGAGCAAGCATAATAAGGCATGTTTTTGCGCAGTTTGTGATATGATAGCCGCGTATTCACTTGTTTTGTAACTAAAACGGACGGGTAGAATATAGAAAAGGTTAGTGTAAAAGGAGAGAATAACTGATGCACGTTTCTTATCATGGACATTCTGTTGTTAAAATTGAAACAAAAGGAAAAACAATTTTAATTGACCCGTTTATCACTGGAAATGAATTAACAGATTTAAATGCTGAAGATGTAAAAGCAGATGTGATTTTACTGACTCATGGCCATAATGATCATGTAGGCGACACGGTGGAAATTGCTAAGCGCAGCGGTGCACTTGTTGTGGCAGTAGCAGAATTAGCTACATATCTTAGCTGGCAAGGCTTAAACGTACATCCAATGAGCATAGGCGGAGCCTATACATTTGATTTTGGCACGGTGAAATTGACCCAAGCTTTCCACGGTTCAAGTTATACAGAAAATAATGAGAAAATTATTTACACAGGAATGCCGGCTGGTTTGCTTTTAACGATTGAAGGAAAGACAATTTATCATGCTGGAGATACGGCTTTATTTTCTGATTTGAAGTTAATTGGTCGCCATGAGCCTGACGTAGCATTTCTTCCAATTGGAGATAACTTTACAATGGGACCTGAAGATGCAGCTATCGCAGCGGAATGGGTGCAGGCAAAACTTGTTGTGCCAATTCACTACAATACATTTCCTGTAATCAAGCAAGATCCTCATCAATTTGTTGAGTCTTTATCTGATATTGAAGGAAAAGTATTAAAAGTTGGAGAAGGATTGGATCTTTAATCATAAATAGAGGCTGAGACAAAACGATTTCAGTTAAAGTTAAAAAAGAACGAGTAATCGATATTATCGATCACTCGTTCTTTTTTTATTGTTAAGGTGAACGTAGGTTTCATATATGTAGCGGCTTCTAGCTGTTGATTGGAGGGCAAGACGAAGACTCCCGCGGAAAGCGAAGTCTTGCACGCAAATCAACTGCGGTGTCACAAGCGGTTCAGCTCATGTCTCACATTTGTTCGTCTTTAGATTGAATCGATGCAGTTATGTCTTAATCTCTTTTTATTTGCAAAGAAACGTTCTGCTTTTTTTACTTCCCTGCATACGATAGTAATAATAAGGAGGGAGAGCTATGGAAAAAAATCGAGTTATTTTATCGCTTTTACTATGCGGAGTGATGCTTTACTATGCAATGCCGCACTTAGTGTTAACAACTTCGAGTTTGCAAGGGATTTTTAGTATAAGCTGGCTTACCTTTGCTCTTTTTGTAGCCGGAGGCAATTTGTCATCACTGCTTTATGCACCGCGCCGCAAGAAGGCAAGTATTCAAAAAAATAGTGCGAGAAAGCCTTTGCGTCAAAGAGGTTAGATTGAATCCATTTCACTTCCCCCGTATAATAAAAGAAAAGACATATGAAACGTAAAAACGTTTTAGAAGGGTGAAGTACACGTGGCGACAAAACATGAGCAAATTTTACAGTATATCGATTCGCTTCCAATTGGTGAAAAAATTTCAGTGCGCCAAATTGCCAAAGAACTGAATGTCAGTGAAGGCACGGCGTACCGAGCAATAAAAGACGCGGAAAATAAAGGATATGTTTCAACGATTGAACGAGTTGGGACCATTCGAATTGAACGAAAGAAAAAAGAAAACATTGAAAAGCTCACGTTTGCTGAAGTAGTAAACATCGTGGATGGACAAGTGCTGGGCGGACGTGAAGGCTTGCATAAAACGTTAAACAAGTTTGTTATTGGAGCGATGAAGCTTGATGCTATGATGAGATATACCGAGGCCGGAAACCTTCTTATCGTAGGGAATCGAGTAAACGCTCATGAATTAGCTCTTGAAGCAGGAGCAGCCGTGTTAATTACGGGCGGCTTTGATACGGAAGAATGGGTTAAGAAGCTTGCGGATGATCTTAAGCTTCCTATTATTTCAACGAGCTATGACACGTTTACAGTTGCAACGATGATTAACCGTGCTATTTATGATCAGCTGATAAAAAAAGAAATTGTGCTTGTAGAGGATATTTTAACACCTATCTCTGAAGCGGTTAGCTTGCAGTTAACCGATACGATTGAAAAATGGCATGAATGTAACGATAAGACTCACCACAGTCGTTTTCCTGTAGTGGATCAGCATATGAAAGTTCACGGTATGGTCACCTCAAAAGATGTTATTGGATATGACCTTTCTACTTCAATTGAAAAAGTAATGACGAAAAATCCGATGACGGTTCACGGGAAAACATCGGTCGCTTCTTCTGCGCATATGATGGTATGGGAAGGGATTGAAGTGCTGCCTGTAGTGGATGATTACCACCGGCTAGAGGGCATTATCAGTCGTCAAGATGTTTTAAAGGCGCTGCAAATGATTCAGCGTCAACCGCAGGTAGGAGAAACCATTGACGACATTGTAACCAATCAATTTATGGATGTACAAGAGACAAAAGAAGCACCTGTGTATCGCTGTGAAGTAACGCCGCAAATGACGAATTATATGGGGACTATTTCATACGGAGTTTTCACTACTATTGTAACGGAAGCCGCCAATCGTGTTCTTCGCTTATATAAAAAAGGTGATTTGGTTATTGAAAACATCACCGTTTATTTTATTAAGCCAGTTCAAATTGAAAGCGTAATTGAAATTCGTCCTAAGCTATTAGAACTTGGTCGGAAGTTTGCTAAATTAGATGTAGAAGTCTACAATGCCGGGGTTGTAGTAGGGAAAGCGATGATGATGGCTCAGTTATTGGAAAGAGTATAAAAAAAGAAGCTGCTCTGCAGCTTCTTTTACATTTGATCAGCTTCTTTTATTACATAAGGCTGATAGTACTTGTAAGCTTTGATACCTGCTAATATGCTGCCTGAACCGAATAATACAAATAGTATGCCGATGATAAGCGAAAGGCTTGTTTCGTAAATAAACCATTGATTGATTCCAAAAAATAATACAAAAGAGCCAAGACAAATACTCGACTTAGCGGAAATCCACTTTCGTTCCATTGGGCGTTTCGAACGTACGTATTTTACTTTTAAATACATGTAGAAAACAAAGGACACAACGATTAAAATCATAAAAAATGGCACAGACGCCCCTCCAGTCCGGTGTATTTCTATCCGTAATGTTTCTAGATGCTAGTAATCAGTAGTGTTGAAAGTGTTTACAGTAGTATCTATTATTTTACAGGCCGATGACAGAAAATTCTACTATTGATTGATTCTTCTTTTAAAAAAGAGAAGAGATATGATTTAATAAATAATATGGATACAGCGCTGTGGAAATGTAAGTGCACGTGGTGCGTACATAAAACAAGAACAGTATTGACAGGAGAGAGAAAATGAAAGCACAAATATTAGAAGCTATTAAGCAGTTTGACACCATCATTATTCACCGGCATATTCGTCCAGATCCAGATGCATACGGATCTCAGTGCGGATTAGCGGAATTGTTAAAAACATCTTTTCCGGAGAAGAAGGTATACGTAACGGGAGAAGAAGCGGAGTCATTAAAATTTTTATACCGGATGGATGATATCACTGATGAGACCTATGAGGGTGCGCTTGTCATTGTTTGTGATACGGCTAATGAAGCACGAGTATCAGATCAGCGCTACGTAAATGGAAAAATGGTCATTAAAATTGATCACCATCCAAACCAAACTCCTTACGGTGATTTGCTTTGGGTTGAGACGTCTGCTTCTTCAACAAGCGAAATGATTTATGAATTTTACTTAGAAGGAAAAGAAAAGGGTTTATCTCTGAATGATGAAGGAGCAAAGCTGATCTTCAGCGGTATCGTCGGAGATACGGGTCGATTTTTATTTCCAAATACAAAGCCGAAAACGTTTTGCTATGCAAGTGAATTGATTCAATATGGTTTCAATTTTAAAGATGTATATGATCAGTTATACAAAACAAAAGAAAACGTCGCTCACTTACACGGATATGTGCTGCAAAACTTTACGATGTCTCCAGCAGGAGTTGCTCATATGAAAATTCCAAATGAAATTCTTCGAAAATATGATGTGACACCAGCTGATGCTTCTCAGCTAGTCGGTTCGTTAGGGCAAATTGATGGAGTAAAAACGTGGGTGTTTTTTGTGGAGGAAGAAAATCAAATTCGTGTTCGCCTTCGTTCAAAAGAGCTTGTCATTAATACAATTGCTAGAAAATACAACGGAGGAGGCCATCCTCTTGCGTCCGGCGCTTCCATTTATTCATGGGAAGAAGTAGAGCCTTTACTACTTGATTTAGAAGAGCTCTGCAGTCAGCAGTAATCTGTAAAATAAGCCGTTGATTTTAAATCAGCGGCTTTTTATAGTACTTTTTCCATCTTTTTAATTCGAACTTCAATCGAAAGCGTTGTATAAAAATAAATTTGATGAACTTCAACTTCATAAATCGTTTTATCGAATTCGTATTTTTTATTTTCAATTGCTTTTTTTAAGATATCCCTGCTTCGATACGCACTTTCAATATCTTGGGCAATTAAGTGCTGTGCTTCTTTGTCCACACTTTTTTGAATATTGTATTCAACCACAGAGTTTACTTTATAACGATTGCCGTTTACTAATTTTACTTTCACATTCTGAATAATTAAATGCTGCTTCATTTCCTTGTTTAATGCTTTTACATCTTCTTGCCATGCGCTAATTTGCAAATTTGCTTTTTCTAGCTTATCATTAGCAATTCGAACTTCTTCTAGCTCTCTATCTCTTGAAACGCCATAAATCGTTAAAAACACACCCCAGCTAACAATTGCTCCAATGACTATACCGGCAAAAAAACGCTGCCAGTCGGAGCGCTTGAACATTCGCTCGCTGGGTACCCTCATACAAAATGCTCCTGAGTTAACCACTTGATGATAAGAGCCCCGGTCTGAGCTCCTCCCATAGCGGATAGAATTAAAAGGATTTGTTTGAATACATCTTTTGTGGCTCCTTCAAAGAGTCCTCGCTCAAAGCTGTAAAACGTATCAAATGTTCCTCCAATTGCTCCGACAATTGCCCAGATTTTCAAACTATTGCTGAGGGTATGCATGACGTATAAAGGAGATTTTCCAATTAAAAACCCCGCAAATGCTCCAATTAATGAACCGCCTAAAATAATACCTAATGAAGTGAAGTAACTCCAAATGAAAAGAGACATAAAAGGCTCTTTTGTCATGACGTGTCCTCCTTTACTAGTTTATCAATGAATCACGCTTCCTACATATATATGGACAAACGCTCAGAGTTATGTAATTTGTCTACGCCGGCAACAAAATTTATAATAAGAATAAAGAATTAAAGAAAGGTGGGAAGTCCTGTGCCTTTTGTTCACTTGCAGCTTCAAAGTTCTTATAGCTTATTAAGCAGTTCCGTTCGTATTCATGAGCTTGTAGAAACAGCTAAGAAAATGAACTATGAAGCGATTGCTTTGACTGATGAAAACGTGATGTACGGAGTCATTCCTTTTTATAAAGCCTGCATGAAAGCGGGGATCAAGCCAATTATTGGGCTCACATTATCAATCCTAGAACATGAAGAAAGCGAGCGAGCGTACCCTTTAGTTTTGTTAGCGGAAAATGATAAGGGATATGAAAATCTATTAAAACTAAGCAGTTTAGTTCAAACCAAGGAAAAACACGGTGTAAATAAAAAATGGCTCCATCATTACAGCGGCGGGTTGATTGCTATTACACCCGGTGTAACTGGAGAAGTTGAAACTCTGCTAGCAGAAAACAAACTTCAAGATGCTAAGCGAGTGCTTCAATTCTTTAAAAAAGTATATTCGCAGTCTTTGTATATATCGATACAGCGCCACGGACAGGATGAAGCTTTTATAAATCAGCAGTTAACGGAACTTGCTGCTGAAGAAAATATCCCGCTTGTTGCGACGAATCAAGTGAAATATTTAAAAAAAGAAGATCGGGATGCGTATGAGTGTTTAGCAGCTATTCGAGACGGAGAGAAATTACATAGCGATGAAGAGGTAAAAAGTAAGAGCAGCGAGTACTATTTCAAATCACCTGATGAAATGGAAGATCTCTTTCATGACCAGCATTTTTTAATAGAAGAAAGTATAAAAATCGCAAGACGATGCGAGCTCGAAATTTCTCTAGGCGTAATGTCCATTCCAAAATATCCTGTTCCCCCGTCTGTTACATCATCAGCCTACTTGCGCACTCTCTGCGAAAAAGGATTGCAAGAAAGAGTTCAAGTGATCACGGAACAATATGAGGAACGCTTGGATTATGAGCTGAACATTATTGAAAATATGCGCTTTAGTGATTACTTTCTTATCGTATGGGATTTTATGAATTATGCTCATGAACACGGTATTTTAACGGGCCCAGGCCGTGGTTCAGCGGCAGGCTCACTGGTCTCATACGCCTTGCGAATTACAAATGTTGATCCAATTCAGCATCAGCTTTTATTTGAGCGCTTTTTAAACCCTGAACGTATTTCGATGCCTGATATTGATATTGATTTTCCTGATAACAAACGAGATCAAGTCATTCAGTATGTGGCTCAAAAATATGGAGCGCTGCATGTAGCTCAAATCATTACATTTGGAACATTAGCAGCTAAAGCAGCCGTACGTGATGTAGGGAGAGTGATGGGATTTGATCAAGAAGCGCTAAACAAAATGTCCAAAGCGATTCCAACCAAACCAGGTACAACGTTGAAAAGCGCTCTTCGTGATTCAAGAGTTCTTCAAGACTATTTATCTGAAAATGAAGCCAGAAAACAATGGTACAACATTGCCATGAAGATAGAAGGACTGCCAAGGCATACTTCTACGCATGCAGCAGGCGTTGTGATTAGTGAGAAGCCGCTGACGCAATCTGTAGCTGTACAAGAAGGACATGATGATGTATATCTGACGCAATATCCAATGGAAGCTCTGCAAGACGTTGGGCTTTTGAAAATGGACTTTTTAGGTTTGCGCAACTTAACCATTTTAGATCATATTTTAAAGAAAATTGAGCGGGACATGAATCGAAAGCTGGCACTGTCTCATATACCGTTTAACGACCAGAAAACTTTTGAACTGCTGAGTAAAGGGGATACGACCGGTATTTTTCAGTTAGAGTCAGATGGAATGAGAAGAGTGCTTCAGCAATTAAAACCTACAGAGCTAGAAGATATTGTGGCAGTTAACGCGCTGTATAGACCTGGTCCGATGGAAAATATTCCAACCTATATTAAGCGCAAGCATGGAGTGGAAAAGGTAATATATGATCATCCTACGCTTAAAGACATTTTACAATCCACGCACGGCGTTATCGTGTATCAAGAGCAAATTATGCAGATTGCTTCAAAAATGGCCGGTTTTTCTCTTGGAGAAGCAGATTTGTTGAGAAGAGCAGTTAGTAAAAAAGAACGGGCAGTGCTGGATCGTGAACGAGCTCATTTTATCCAAGGAAGCAAGAAGAAAGGATATGACCTATCCGTTGCTAATCGAGTGTATGACCTTATTGTGCGTTTTGCTGATTATGGCTTCAACCGAAGTCATGCCGTTGCTTACAGTATGGTAGCCTATCAGTTAGCTTATTTGAAAGCACATTACCCGCTGCAGTTCTTTTCAGCTTTACTAACGAGCGTTATTGGAAACGAAGGGAAAATTGCTCAATATATTAATGAACTAAAAAGAAAAAAAATACAAGTTCTCCCGCCCTCTATTAACAAGAGCATGTATTCGTTTAACGTAGAAGGTGAAAGTATAAGGTATAGCCTTGCAGCGATTAAACATATTGGTGCATCGGCTATGCAGGAGATAACAGAAGAGCGAAAGAAAAAAAGATTTGAAGACTTATTTGATTTTTGTGCCCGTGTTTCACAAAAAGCCGTGAATAAAAAGGCGCTTGAAGCTTTGATTCTGTCTGGAGGCTTTGATGAGTTCGGAGAAAATCGAGCTACTTTATTAGCAACGATTGATGTAGCATTTGAACATGCAAGCTTGGTACTCCCAGATGATGACTTTGGATTTGGAGCTGAATTTTCGTTAAAGCCTAAATATATGGAGAAAGAGGAACTGAAAATAGAAGATCGGCTTCAGTGTGAAAAAGATATGCTAGGTTTTTATTTATCAAGCCACCCTGCTTCTCAGTATGAAGCACTAAATTCCTTTTATTCTGTTGTTTCTCTTCACGATATGAAAGAATACGCTTCAGGAAAAGCGGTCTCTCTTTTAGTATTTGTGTTGGAAATTCGCGTCATTCGAACGAAAAAAGGAGAGCAAATGGCCTTTTTACGCATCACGGATGAAAGTGGAGAAGGAGAAGTTGTCGCGTTTCCCCGCGTATTCGAGCAGAATCGTTTGCTGTTTGAACAAGGTAAGGTTTTACTGATACAAGGAAAGATAGATGAAAGAAATGGGCAGCAGCAAATTGTTTGTCAACGTGCTGAAGCTGCTAGTGAGGCGGTTCAAAAACTACCTTCAGAAGAATTATACTTACGTATAGAAACAAAGCAAGGTACAGAAAAGCTGCTTCATACTATTTACCAGCATTTTCAGTCTCATAGAGGGGAAATCCCCGTGAAAATTTATTATGAGGCAGAACGTCAATTGGTCAAGCTTCCCGTTCACTATTCTATTGAACGAAGCGATGAGTTAATAAAAACTTTAAAAGCAATGCTAGGAGAGAAGCACGTTGTGTTCAAGAAGATATAGTCTTTACAGATTTCATGTGATGTTATATGGTAAAATAGTTAAAAAAGTGGTCTGACCACCGTTTTTTATGAAATATAAGAATTAGATGCGTTTTTCTTGAAATGAAATGTAATTGGATTTATAACATCATATGAGTAGTGTGGGAAAGAACATGGTTCAGGCGCAGTATTTGTTATCATTTTGTTTATTGGGAGTGAAATTCATTGTCTTTACGTGAAGAAGCATTGCATATGCACCGCATTAACAAAGGTAAACTAGAATCAAAGTCCAAAATTCCTGTTCGAAACGCAGAGGATTTAAGCCTTGCTTATTCCCCTGGTGTAGCAGAACCTTGCAAAGAAATATATGATGATGTAAACAATGTATATGAATATACGATGAAAGGAAATATGGTAGCTGTTGTATCTGATGGCACTGCCGTATTGGGCTTGGGCAATATAGGTCCTGAAGCTGCTCTGCCAGTAATGGAAGGGAAAGCTGTCCTTTTTAAAAGTTTTGCCGGCGTAGATGCATTCCCAATTTGTTTAAACACGACAGATGTGGACAAAATTATAGAAACTGTTAAATTGCTAGAACCTACTTTTGGAGGCGTTAATTTAGAAGATATTGCGGCTCCTAACTGTTTTGAAATTGAAGAGCGGTTGAAAAAGGAAACAAATATCCCGGTTTTTCATGATGATCAGCATGGGACGGCTATTGTTACGGTAGCGGGCCTTCTTAATGCCCTGAAGCTGACAGGAAGAAAAATGTCACAAATCAAAGTGGTAGCAAATGGAGCAGGAGCTGCTGGCATTGCTATTATTAAATTATTATACAGCTATGGAGTGCGCGATATCATTATGTGTGATTCCAAAGGAACGATTTATGACAAGCGTCCTCACGGCATGAACCGTATAAAAGATGAAGTTGCAGCCTATACAAATCGAAGCAAAGTAGAAGGTACGTTAGCTGATGCCTTAGAAGAAGCTGACGTATTTATTGGAGTTTCGGTTGAAGGAGCACTCACACCGGAGATGATTGGAAAGATGAATCCAGACCCAATCATTTTTGCAATGGCAAATCCGGTGCCTGAAATTATGCCAGAAGAAGCTAAAAAAGCTGGCGCGAAAGTAATCGGCACCGGACGTTCTGATTTTCCTAATCAAGTGAACAATGTCTTAGCGTTTCCGGGGATATTCCGAGGTGCACTAGATGTACGTGCTACTCATATTAATGAAAAAATGAAAATGGCTGCAGTTGAGGCTATTGCTAATTTAATTACGGAAGAGGACTTGAATACAGACTATGTGATTCCAGGTCCATTTGATGCACGAGTGGCTCCGGCAGTAGCCGCCGCTGTTGCAAAAGCAGCTATGGAAACAGGCGTTGCCCGAATAAAGGTAAAGCCAGAAGCCGTAGCTGAAAACACACGTCGCTTAGCGATTATTGAATAAGGTTACATCAACTGTTCTTTGACAGGCATGATGCTTCAAGCATGCCTGTTAAAGTAATGTAAAGTGAGTGGTAGTAAACTTGAAGAATGAACGTTCAAAAGTATATGTAGAAATTCTAAAACAAATTCGCCAGCTAATGGAAGACGATCGTTTAACTACGGGGGATAAAATCCCGTCAGAACGAGAGCTTTCTGAACGGTTAGGCGCAGGACGTTCTTCCGTTCGAGAAGCGCTCAGAGCGTTAGAGCTAATTGGGTTGATTGAAACTAGAAGAGGTGAAGGTACGTTTATTAAAGAAGTAGGGGATCATCAATTTATTGATTTATTAGCTACTTTTTTAGTACAAGACGGTAAAACAAAATCAGATTTAATTCAAACGAGATATATTCTTGAAAAGAGCTGTTTGTATTTTGTTTTAGCGGAACAGGACGAAATCAATGTTTCGAAAGCAATTCAAAAGCAGAATGACGATTGTTTGAAGAACTTGTTTGACTATTTGTTTTCTTTGCAGCCTAATCGGCTACTACACCGAATCTGGCTGATTATTTGCCGTTTTTCTCAAACTTTTCAACAAAACTCAGCGCCAAGCGACATTCTGATAAGTGAATTAGTAGAGGCGTTAGCTAAAAAAGATGAAGCAGCTGTATTAAATCTTCACCATCAGTGCTACAAACAAGTGTGAAAGAAGGAATTTGTCGAAAGAGACATGCCATCTTTCTACACAAAATCAAATAGTCATCTAGTAAAGTAAATAGCAACTAATAAAGTGAAGCGAACAATTCGTCCAATTTTTGTCTATCCGTCATTTGATTTGTATTTGAGGCGGATTTTCACAACTTGTAAATAGTAGAAGAAGAGGAAGAATAAAGGTTCTTATGATAAAGAAAAGAACCAAAAGGAGGTTACACCTTGTTACGAGATTTATTTACAAAAAACACAAAAACTCCAAAAAAACGAAAATATGCTACGATTCCTTCTGAGCATATGAGACAAGATGTACCTGAAGGAATTATGACCAAGTGTAAAAAGTGTAAAAAAATAATGTATACGAAAGAGTTAAATAAAAACTTAAAAGTATGCTTAAACTGTGGATATCATCATCAAATGACAGCACCAGAGCGTATCGAAAGCTTAATCGACAGCGGAACGTTTGTTGAATACGACAAAGATATGACGTCAGAAAATCCTCTTGGGTTCCCTGATTATCTTGAAAAGCTCGAAAAAGATCGTGAGAAAACTAATTTAAGTGAAGCGATTGTTACGGGTGAAGGAGATATTGAAGGCATTAAAGTAGTAGTTGCTGTTATGGATTCACACTTCCGTATGGGAAGCATGGGTTCTGTAGTCGGCGAGAAAATTACTCGCGCCATTGAAAAAGCGAAGGAAATGCATGTTCCATTCCTTATTTTTACAGCTTCAGGCGGTGCACGTATGCAAGAAGGTGTTCTGAGCTTGATGCAAATGGCTAAAACTAGCGCAGCTCTTAAAATGTTCAGTGATGAAGGCGGCTTAATCATTTCGATTATGACACATCCTACTACAGGGGGCGTGTCAGCAAGCTTTGCTTCGTTAGGTGATTATAATTTAGCCGAGCCGGGCGCGTTAATTGGCTTTGCTGGAAGACGTATTATTGAACAAACAATTAGAGAAGAGCTTCCAGAAGATTTTCAGACGTCGGAATTTCTGTTGAAGCATGGTCAGCTAGACGGAGTTATTGACCGTCATGATTTAAAAGAAACGTTAACAACTATTTTAGATATACACGTAGCAGGAGGTGACATCGAGTGGTAAGCGAATTAGAATTTGAACGCCCAATTGTCGAGTTGCGAAACAAGATTGCAGAGCTTAAAGAGTTTGCTAAAAACACAGAAGTGGATTTATCTAGCGAAATTGATAAGTTAGAAAATCGCTTAGAAAAAGTAGAAAACGATATTTACAATCATCTAAGCCCATGGAACCGTGTTCAAATTGCTCGTCATCCTGAGCGTCCTACAACACTCGATTATATTTCGCGCTTGTTTACAAACTTTTTAGAGTGTCATGGAGATCGCTTTTATGGAGATGATGAAGCAATCGTAGGAGGAATTGCCAAGTTTAATGGCGTGCCTGTTACCGTGATTGGACATCAGAGAGGTAAAGATACGAAAGAAAATATTCGCCGTAATTTTGGTATGCCTCACCCTGAAGGCTACCGTAAAGCACTGCGTCTAATGAAGCAAGCGGAGAAATTTAACCGCCCAATTATTTGCTTTATTGATACAAAAGGAGCTTATCCAGGAAAAGCGGCAGAAGAGCGCGGACAAAGCGAAGCTATTGCGAAAAACCTTTTCGAAATGGCTGGCTTAACTGTACCTGTTATTTGCATTGTAATTGGAGAAGGAGGAAGCGGGGGAGCCTTGGCATTAGGTTTAGGAAATCACCTTCATATGCTTGAGAACTCCACGTATTCAGTTATTTCTCCAGAAGGAGCGGCAGCCATTCTTTGGAAAGATTCTTCTCTTGCGAAAAAAGCTGCTGAAACGATGAAGATTACAGCACCAGATTTGAAAGAACTGGGTATTGTAGATGAAATGGTTTCAGAGGTAAAAGGTGGAGCTCACCGAGATATCGATGCACAAGCTGGATACATGGAGGGCATTATCAAGAAATCATTAAAAGAGCTGATGAATTTATCAAAAGAAGAGCTAGTGGAAGAGCGTTATTTAAAATACAAAAAAATCGGACAATTTGCAGCTGAAAACGATGCCATTACTATAAAATAAAGAAACGTGCACTCTTGAAAAATAAGGGTGCGCGTTTTTGTGCGGTTTGTATAGCCCTTCTCTATTGTGTTTACAAGTTCTTCGTGGTATTTTATAGACAGCAAAAACCTTTAAGTAAAAGTAGAAAAAGAGTGTTTTTAAAAAATTTCCTATGGTTATTAGCAGCTGTGCGAGCGTTTGTCTTTTCTCCAAAACGTGAGATATATAAGACATATCAGGCAGCAAGTATTGCTGTATGAATTGCAGGGAATAGTAAAACAAGAAGCAAACGATGAAGAAATTCATCGTTAAAGTGCTGTGTATTTGTTTGCTATTTGATTCAGCGCTACGTAGGTATTTCATAAGTTACACGTAAAGCAAGGTGAACAAGTCAGGGCAACAAAGTATTTGTTCACAGCCTGCTAGTACAAGGTTAGTAAAAGAAATAGCTATTTGCCCTATCTAAAGAGTAAATAGTAAATATATAGGAGGAAATTTGAATGCGTAAAACTAAAATTGTATGTACTATTGGACCAGCGAGTGAAAGTGTAGAAAAATTAGTTGAACTAATTAACTCAGGCTTAAACGTTTGTCGTCTAAACTTCTCTCACGGTGACTTTGAAGAGCACGGTGCACGTATTGTTAACATTCGTGAAGCTGCGAAACAAACAGGTAAAACAGTAGGTATCTTACTTGATACAAAAGGACCTGAAATTCGTACAAACACAATGGAAAATGGTGCAATTGAGTTACAAGAAGGCTCTGAAATCATTGTTTCTATGACAGAAGTAGTGGGAACAACTGAAAAATTCTCAATTACATATCCAGGTCTAATTGAAGACGTACACGTAGGATCAAAAATCCTTTTAGATGACGGTTTAATCGGTCTTGAAGTACTAGAAATCAATAAAACTGACGGTGAAATCAAAACAAAAGTACTTAACCCAGGTACATTAAAAAATAAAAAAGGTGTAAACGTGCCAAACGTAAGTGTAAACCTTCCTGGTATCACTGAAAAAGATGCTAACGATATTGTATTTGGTATCGAACAAGGCATTGATTTTATCGCTGCTTCTTTTGTGCGTCGCGCATCTGATGTATTAGAAATTCGTGAACTACTAGAAAAACACAATGCAGCTCACATTCAAATCATCTCAAAAATTGAAAACCAAGAAGGCGTAGATAACATCAAGGAAATTCTTGAAGTTTCAGACGGTTTAATGGTTGCTCGTGGTGACTTAGGAGTAGAAATTCCTGCTGAAGAAGTACCATTAGTACAAAAAGATTTAATCAAACAATGTAATGCGCTTGGCAAACCAGTTATTACAGCTACACAAATGCTTGATTCAATGCAACGCAACCCGCGTCCAACTCGTGCGGAAGCAAGTGACGTTGCCAATGCTATCTTTGATGGTACAGATGCAATTATGTTATCTGGTGAAACAGCTGCAGGTTCTTACCCAGTTGAAGCTGTACAAACAATGCATTCAATCGCTTCTCGTGCTGAGCAAGCTCTAAACTACTCTGAGATTTTACAACAGCGCAGCAAGCAAGTTGGCCCATCTATTACAGATGCAATTGGACAATCTGTTGTACACACAGCGCTTAACTTAAACGCTAGTGCAATCGTAGCGCCAACAGAAAGTGGTTATACAGCGAAAATTGTTTCTAAATATCGTCCGCAATCTCCAATCGTAGCTGTTGCAGCAAACGATTCTGTTGCACGTCGTCTGTCTCTAGTATGGGGTGTTACACCAGTTGTTGGTGAGCGCGTAAATACAATTGACGATATGTTAGATCACGCTGTAAATGACGCAGTAAAAACAGGCGTTGTAGCACATGGCGACTTAGTGGTTATTACAGCTGGTGTTCCAGTTGGAGAATCAGGTGCAACGAACTTAATGAAAGTTCAAGTTGTAGGTGACGTTCTTGCTAAAGGACAAGGAATTGGTCGTAAAGCAGCAGTTGGTAAAGTAGTTATTGCTAAAACTGCTGAAGAAGCAAATGCAAAAATGACTGAAGGTGCTATCCTTGTTACAAACAGCACAGATCGCGATATGATCAGTGCAATTGAAAAAGCAGGGGCTCTTATTACAGAAGAAGGCGGTCTAACAAGCCATGCAGCTGTAGTAGGGTTAAACTTAAGCATTCCTGTCATTGTAGGCGTAGAAAACGCAACAAGCGTATTCTCAGAAGATCAAGATATTACAGTTGATGCTTCACGTGGTGTTGTATACAACGGACACGCAAGCGTACTGTAAGAACACGTAGATGATAGAAAAAAGAGAAGGGGAATCCTTCTCTTTTTGTTTAGGCAATTCAATAAGCGAAGAGGTGATGATGGTGAGGAAGCTCCTTCCGCTCCTTCTTATTGTACCTGCTGTTGAGGTAATGATTTTGATTTATTCAAGTCATCTCATTGGTGTAATGTCAACATTTTTACTGATTATTGCTACCAGTTTTATTGGTGCGTTTCTAGCGAAAAAACAAGGAACATCTCTTTTTCAAAAAGCACAGCGTCAGATGAGCCAGGGACATGTTCCGAGCGGTGAAATCCTTGATGGTATGTGTGTACTATTTGGCGGACTGTTTCTGCTGTTTCCAGGCTTCTTGACAGATGTTGTAGGCTTTATCTTTTTACTGCCGTTTACACGCAGAATCGTTAAGCCTTTCCTTTTAACGTGGCTAAGAAGATTTTTTCAAGGACGTAATCGAATGACGATTATTCGTTAACTAGAAAGTGTGTGAAAGAAGCTTCTTTCACACACTTTTTCATTTTCCTATAATAAACTGCCACGTTTCTTTAAAAACCCCCGTTGTATGAAGAGTTTTTAGAATAACAAGAATAACAGGGCCAACTATTAATCCGAAAAATCCAATCAGTTGATATCCTACAAATAAAGCAATTAATGTAGCGAGAGGATCAAGACCAATGCTTGATGACAAAATTTTTGGTTCCATAATTTGTCGCTGCACAAGTACTACAGCATATAGTACCGAGAGCCCTACAGCAAATGACATGTTATCTGTTGCAAAGGCATAAATCATCCAAGGAACAAAAACCAGTCCTGTTCCGAGGTAAGGAAGAATATCTACTAAGCCAATTAATAAAGCGACTGTAATAGCATAATCAACCCTAAGAACAAGTAAACCAAAAAGAACGATGATTGTGGTAATCGAAATAAGCGTAAGCTGAGCTTTAATAAAACCAAACAGTGCATTTTTAAGCTCCACAACAACTGTCTGTCCATTTTCTCTTACTTTTTTAGGAATAAACACGCTGCTTTTAGCCATCAGCTTGTACCAATCTTTACTAATAAAAAAAGTAGCCAGCAATGAAAAAATAATCACAGTCGCTGCATTAGGCAATACGGATAAAAGTACTGGGATGCTTTGCAATACATTTTGCAAAAAATCGCCCACGGTTTGAGCGATATGGTTGCCTACCCCTTTAATGTTCGATAAAATAGTTGCTTGCTGACCGGTATTTAAGTTATTAAACATAGAAGTAATGCGTTCATAAAACGGAAGTATTTGTTCTGTAGCAATATTTTCAATAAATATGACCACTTCTTTGAAATTTGTGGGAACAACTTTCGCTAAATACGTACTTCCTGCAATGATTTCTGTGATAAGTAACGTAATAAGTCCGGCCAAAAGAGAGAAGATAAGAACCATTGACAGTAAAACAGCTAAGTAGCGGGGTAAGCGCAGCTTCAATTCAAATAGATTAACCATAGGGTTTATAAAAAAAGCGATGCAGCAGGCGATAATAAATGGATATATGAGAGAAGAGACATAATAACTAAGAAATATAGATGCTGCAATAATTGCCAACACACAAGCTAAGCGAAATAGTCGGTGTAAATGAAGCTTGTACACAATAAATAGAGGCCTCCTTGTAAACGATAGTTAACAAAAGAAAAAGCTACTCATAAAATATTTACGTAATACGCTTTAGATTTATCACAATAAAAAAAGAAAGGATGAGTAAAATGTTCTCACAACCCATGCTTTTTTTAGCTGTTTTACTCGTAATTGGATTAGTGGCTAAAAATCAATCATTAATCATTGCAGTTGCATTTTTACTTATTTTAAAATTAATCGGGTTAGACGGTAAGGTTTTTCCGTTTCTACAATCAAAAGGAATTAATATTGGAGTAACGGTTATTACAATTGCCGTTCTTGTGCCGATTGCAACAGGAGACATAGGATTCAAACAATTAGGAGAGGCTGTGAAATCTTCTTATGCCTGGATTGCTCTAGGAGCGGGAATTGCTGTAGCAATTATTGCCAAATATGGACTTACACTCTTGGAAGATGATCCGCATATTACGACCGCTTTAGTTTTTGGCACAATTCTTGCTGTGGCGCTGTTTCAAGGGGTGGCAGTAGGTCCGTTAATCGGTGCTGGAATTGCTTATTTATTTATGAAATTAACCGAACTTTTTTCGTAGAAATTTTTGTATAATAATAATTTTTTTAAAATTTCTTCTCTCTTTTGATTCACAAAAGTCAGATAATTGTTTATAATATATTTTGAGGCCGCATCTTTTTACATACAATTGTATGTTTTACCTATAGGGCTGTAACAAAGCAATGACACATGCAGATGTTTTGATTTTGTGTGTTATTGAAACAAATGGAAATGTAAGCATTTTCTTTACGTGGGGTAAAGGAATGTTCTTCCAAGATATATATTCAAAAGAGGCGCTTCGTATATCATTTAATGTCTAGTTGAGCAGAGGCTCAATTTTGTTTTTCACGTTTTACACAGAAAGGTATGGGGAATTTTTTCTGTAAAGGAGTGGAGATTTATGACAGCAACTCGAGGTCTAGAAGGGGTAGTCGCTACAACGTCAGCAGTAAGTTCAATTATTGATGACACTTTAACATATCAAGGCTACAATATTGATGATTTAGCGAATTATGCAACATTTGAAGAAGTGGTGTATTTACTATGGCACGGAAAATTACCTAACAAAGAAGAATTATCTGTGTTTTCTAGATTACTAGCAGAAAACGCTAAATTACCCCAAGAAGTCTTAGATCATTTCAAAACTTATCCAATTAAAGATGTTCATCCAATGGCAGCTTTAAGAACAGTCGTATCACTATTGGGGTTGTACGATCCTGAAGCTGATTTAATGGATGAAGAAGCAAATTATCGCAAAGCTGTTCGTTTGCAAGCACAATTACCAACGGTGGTAACGGCTTTTTCAAGAGTCCGTAACGGATTAGAGCCAATTGAACCAAACGAAAACTATAGCATTGCCGCTAACTTTTTATATATGTTAACCGGCGAAGAGCCAACTGATATCCAAGTAGAGGCATTTGATAAAGCACTTGTCTTACACGCTGACCATGAGCTAAATGCTTCAACTTTTACAGCTCGTGTCTGTGTGGCAACGTTATCCGATATTTATTCAGGAATTACAGCCGCTATTGGAGCGTTAAAGGGTCCTCTTCACGGGGGAGCGAATGAAGCTGTTATGAAAATGTTGTCTGACATTCAAACAGTTGAAAACGCAGAACCTTACATTCGCGAAAAGCTCGCGAAAAAAGAAAAGATTATGGGATTTGGACATCGTGTGTATCAACAGGGTGATCCTCGTGCCAAGCACTTGAAAGAAATGTCTGAAAAACTTACCAAACAAGCAGGAGATACAACGCTATACGATATGTCAGTAAAAATTGAAGAGATCGTAACAGGCGAGAAAAAGCTTCCGCCAAACGTTGACTTCTATTCAGCTTCTGTATACCACAGCTTAGGGATTGATCACGATCTATTTACTCCGATCTTTGCCGTAAGCCGCGTATCAGGATGGATTGCTCACATTTTAGAGCAGTATTCAAACAATCGTTTGATTCGTCCAAGAGCTGATTATATCGGTCCTGGAAAACAAACGTACATTCCGCTTGAAGAGCGCAGCTAAACAATGTGACGAAGGTGCTCACGTTCGTTGAGCACTTTTCCATAAGTGAAAGTAGACAAATTTTTTAAGGAGGTCATTCTCATGACAAAAGGTGAACAAATTTCTGTAGCAAACGGCGTATTAAACGTACCAAATAACCCAATTATTCCATTTATCGAAGGTGACGGAATTGGTCCGGATATCTGGGCAGCAGCTTCTCGCGTATTAGAAGCAGCGGTTGCAAAAGCATACAATGGTGAAAAAGAAATCGTTTGGAAAGAAGTATTAGCAGGTGAAAAAGCATTTAATCAAACTGGCGAATGGTTACCGGAAGAAACGTTAGATGCAATTCGCGAATACATAATTGCAATCAAAGGACCATTAACAACACCAGTAGGCGGTGGAATTCGTTCTCTAAACGTGGCATTGCGTCAAGAATTAGACTTATTCACATGCTTACGTCCTGTTCGCTACTTTGACGGCGTACCTTCTCCAATTAAGCGCCCTGAAGATACAGATATGGTTATCTTCCGTGAAAATACTGAAGATATTTATGCTGGTATTGAATATGCGAAGGGTTCTGAAGAAGTACAAAAGCTTGTTTCATTCCTACAAACGGAATTAGGCGTAAATAAAATTCGTTTCCCTGAAACTTCTGGATTAGGTATTAAGCCTATTTCTTCTGAAGGAACAGAGCGTCTTGTGCGTGCAGCAATCAACTATGCAATTGAACAAGGACGCAAGTCTGTTACGCTTGTACACAAAGGTAACATTATGAAATATACAGAAGGCGCATTTAAAAATTGGGGCTATGAGCTAGCTGAAAAAGAATTCGGCGATAAAGTATTTACTTGGGCTCAATATGACCGCATCGTTGAAAAAGAAGGTGCACAGGCTGCAAACAAAGCTCAAGCAGAAGCAGAAGCAGCAGGAAAAATTATTGTAAAAGATTCAATTGCTGATATCTTCTTACAACAAATTTTAACTCGTCCACGTGAATTCGATGTAGTAGCAACAATGAATTTAAATGGAGATTACATTTCAGATGCATTAGCAGCGCAAGTTGGTGGTATCGGAATTGCTCCAGGAGCAAACATCAACTATGAAACTGGACATGCTATCTTTGAAGCAACTCACGGTACAGCACCTAAATATGCTGGTTTAGATAAAGTAAATCCATCTTCTGTATTATTATCAGGTGTGTTAATGCTTGAACACCTTGGCTGGAACGAAGCAGCGGATTTAATCATGAAATCAATGGAAAAAACAATTGCTTCAAAAGTAGTAACATATGATTTCGCACGTTTAATGGACGGCGCAACAGAAGTGAAGTGTTCAGAGTTCGCTGATGAATTAATTAGCAATCTAGGAAAACAAGTAACAGTTTAATAGCTATTCATTTAGGGGAGGAATTATAATGGCAAATATGCGTAAAAAAGTATCTGTTATCGGAGCGGGCTTTACAGGAGCTACAACTGCTTTTTTAATTGGTCAAAAAGAGTTAGCTGATGTTGTATTAGTTGATATTCCGCAATTAGAAAATCCAGCTAAAGGTAAAGCGCTGGATATGTTAGAAGCAAGTCCTGTACAAGGATTTGACGCTAACATTACAGGAACAGCCAACTACGAAGACACAGCTGATTCTGACATTGTCATTATTACAGCTGGTATCGCGCGCAAGCCAGGTATGAGTCGCGATGATTTAGTAACAACGAACCAAAAGATCATGAAGTCTGTTACTCAAGAAGTTGTTAAATACTCACCAAACTGTCATATTATCGTGTTAACAAACCCGGTAGATGCTATGACGTACACAGTATTTAAAGAATCTGGTTTTCCTAAAAACCGCGTAATCGGTCAATCAGGCGTATTAGATTCTGCACGTTTCCGTACGTTCGTAGCGCAGGAGTTAAACATTTCGGTAAAAGATATCACAGGTTTTGTACTTGGTGGACATGGCGATGATATGGTACCTCTTGTACGCTACTCGTATGCTGGCGGTATTCCTCTTGAAACGCTTATTCCAAAAGCGCGCCTTGAAGCAATTGTTGAACGAACACGCAAAGGCGGCGGCGAGATCGTTAACTTATTAGGCAACGGAAGTGCGTACTATGCTCCTGCTGCTTCTTTAGTGGAAATGACAGAAGCGATCTTAAAAGATCAGCGTCGTATTTTACCAGCGATTGCTTACCTAGAGGGTGAATATGGTTATAACGGCATCTACTTAGGTGTTCCAACCGTATTAGGAGCTGCAGGAATTGAGCAAGTAATTGAATTAGAACTGACTGATTCTGAAAAAGCTTCTTTAGATCAATCAGCAAAATCAGTTAAAACTGTCATGGGTGTATTAGCTTAATACAATAAAATAGGTTTGAGTATAGATTTTTATCAATATTCAAACAATATTCACAAGGAAAATTCGAGGGAAACCTCGAATTTTTCTTGTATATAAAGAAAAGCTATTACTATATACAAAAGGTGGAATGATGATGGTATTAGGTAAAAAACAAAAAATAGGTCGAAGTATTGAAGATATAAAAGTTGGAGAAAAATTAACGCTAACTGAACGAATTGAAGATAAAGATATCTTATTGTACTTAGGGCTGACAAATGATTCTAACCCTTTATACATTCAGCATGATTACGCATCTCAGACACCTTTTAAGAAACCTATTGTGCCAAGTATTATGATTACTGGTATTATGACAGCAGCCATTTCGAAGTATTTGCCCGGACCTGGAAGCCACGTTGCAGAACATACGGTAGCCTTCCCCAAAAAGATTCATCATTATAGCACGATTGAATTTTTATTTGAAGTGACAGAGGTAGATGTTTCTTCTAGAACTGTTACGATTGAGGTGGAAGCGGTCAATGAGCAAAAAGAGAAAGTAGTAACGGCGCAGTTTCTTGTGTATCCGCCGTTTAGACTTCCATCAGTGGAGACACACGACTTTGAAAATTTTTAAAATGCCGTAAATATTTATAAGTATAGAAGAAACTCTTTGACCCTATTTTCTGAAAATGTTGAAATGTATTGGAGAACGAGGCTAAAACATTGTATGATAAGAGAAGATAAATAGAAAATAATATCATTTGGATGAAGCTGCGGTTTAATTTAACTAGATGGAGGCTTATATCGTTAATATGAGTAAGAAATTATTAGTCGTAGATGATGAACAATCAATTTCAACATTATTACAATATAATTTACAACAAGCTGGCTTTACAGTAGAAACAGCTGAAGACGGGGAAGAAGGATACAACAAGGCACTAGAAGGAAAACCGGATTTAATTGTGTTAGACTTGATGCTTCCTAAGATGGATGGAATTGAAGTTTGTAAAAAGCTTCGTCAGCAAAAAGTGATGACGCCTATTTTAATGTTAACTGCAAAAGACGATGAGTTCGACAAAGTATTAGGGTTAGAGCTTGGCGCAGATGACTACATGACGAAACCATTTAGTCCTCGAGAAGTAGTAGCGCGTGTAAAAGCTATTTTACGCAGAACACAAATTATTGCTCAGGAAAATGAACAAGAGGAAGATGGCGAACGCATCATGATCGGTGATTTAAAAATTCTTCCAGATCATTATGAGGCCTACTTTAATCAAGAGCAGCTTGAGCTTACTCCAAAAGAATTTGAGTTATTATTATATTTGGCAAAATACAAAGGACGGGTATTAACTCGTGATCAGCTGCTAAGTGCAGTGTGGAATTATGATTTTGCTGGAGATACGCGAATTGTAGATGTGCACATCAGCCATTTGCGTGAGAAAATTGAACATAATACGCGAAAACCTGTTTATATAAAAACGATTAGAGGATTAGGATATAAACTGGAGGAACCAAAGGTAGATGAATAAATTTCGTTCAAGGCTACTTTTGGCTCTATTAGTACTTATTATTATTGTATTAGTAGGTCTTGGCCTGCTGCTGGGACAGTTGTTTAAAAACTTTTATTTTCAGACGTTTCAAGAGCGAATGGAAAAAGAGGCAAAGCTTGTAGAAATGTACATTAGCGAAGAAGGTATCACAAGTCCTGCTTTAAAATCTAAAGTTGATCAAATCAGCCATTCGTTAAGTGTACGAACGACTATCGTTCAAAAAGACGGAAAAATATTAGTTGACTCAAATCCAGGTAGCAAGCAGCAAAGAATCGAAAAAAGTATCGTAATCCAACAAGTATTAAAAAAGCAGTTAAACAGTAAAAAAAGCTTTGATCAAATTAAAGAAGATTACGACTTATATTACTATGGTATCCCGCTTATTATAGAAGGTAAGCAAGAGGGATTTGTTGTGCTGAGTACATCGTTTGATTCATTAAAACAAGTAAATCAGCAAATTTGGGGCCTTCTTATTGGAAGCTTAGGTCTAGCTTTGATTGTGATTTTACTCTTAGGTGTAAAGATTATGGGACGCTATACCCGTCCTATTGAATCGGCAACCAAAGTGGCTATGGAACTTGCAAAAGGGAATTATAAAGCTCGTACATATGAAGATTATGTAGATGAAACAGGGATGCTGAGTCAGTCTATTAACGCACTTGCTCGTAATCTGCAAGAGTCTATCACTAATCAAGAAATGCAGCAGGACAGGCTGCGCACGCTAATTGAAAATATGGGAAGCGGTATGCTTCTTATCGATAGTAGAGGCTATATAAACTTAGTAAATCGAGCTTATAAAGAGCAGTTTCATATACATCCGGATGACTTCCTTTATCATTTGTATTACGAGGTATTTGAGCATAAAGAAATCATTAAGCTTGTGGAAAAAATATTTATGACGGAAGTAAAGGTTCGAAAACAAGTGGTTCTGCCTTTAAATATTGAACGAAGATATTTTGATGTTTACGGAGCGCCGATTATTGGCTTAAACGATGAATGGAAAGGGATTGTGCTTGTTTTCCATGATATTACTGAGCTGAAAAAGCTAGAACAAGTTCGCCGTGACTTTGTAGCGAATGTGTCTCATGAACTAAAAACTCCTATTACGTCTATAAAAGGGTTTAGTGAGACATTGTTAGACGGTGCCATGGAAGATCCACAGCTGCGCCAGCAGTTTCTATCTATCATTTTAACGGAAAGTCAGCGCATGGAGAGCTTGATTCAAGATCTTTTAGATTTGTCTAAAGTCGAACAGCAAGGGTTTAAACTAAGTATTCATTCAGTAGATCTGAATACGCTTCTTTACGAAGTGACGACAGTGCTATCAAACCGAGCGACTGAAAAAGAAATCACGCTAACGTTAGATACGCTTCCTGAAGAAGCGTGGATTGATGGTGACAGTCAGCGCCTTATGCAAGTGTTTGTTAACTTAATCGGCAATGCGCTCATGTATACAATGCCTGGAGGAACTGTTCACGTTTCGCTTGAAGAGGAAGAAGAAACGATTACAGTTCATGTTCAAGATACAGGTATCGGTATTGATTCTGATGAAATTTCACGTATTTTTGAGCGCTTTTACCGAGTAGATAAAGCAAGAAGCCGTAATTCTGGAGGAACAGGTCTTGGATTAGCAATTGTTAAACATCTTGTTGAAGCTCATAAAGGGGAAATTGAAGTGAAAAGTGAAGTCAATAAAGGGACAACTTTTTCGGTCAAGCTGCACAAGTATTTGCCGCAGATGTAAAATGTTTACGTTCCTTTTACAATTTATTTAATGTAGCTTAATAATTAATTGATACAATTTTTCATGGAAACCCCTTCATCCAAGGAGCCAATGTGTAAGGCGAAAATAGCTTTAACCGTGCTATTTTCGCCGATTCTTTTTGACAATTTCTATCCATTCACATGTTACACCGCCTAAAATAACTAGGCGGTGTTTTTATTTTATGATGTACAGATCTTATCACCACATGAAAATAAAACGTTGAATTCAAGAGTACTTTTTGTTCTTAAAGCTTATTGTTTGCTAAAATAAAGGTAAGATAAGAAGAGAGCGAAATGGAGGAACATGAATGACACAAAAACTAGTATTAATTGACGGGAATAGTATTGCCTACCGTGCATTTTTTGCTTTGCCGCTTTTAAACAATGATAAAGGAATACATACAAATGCCATATATGGCTTTACTACAATGCTGACACGTATCTTAGAGGAAGAGAAGCCGACGCATTTACTTGTGGCATTTGACGCAGGGAAAACAACGTTTCGTCACAAAACATTTACAGAATACAAAGGAGGCAGACAAAAGACGCCTCCTGAACTTTCAGAGCAGTTTCCCTTTATTCGTGAGTTATTAGATGCATATGGGATTAAGCGCTATGAACTGCCTGATTATGAAGCAGATGATATTATCGGTACACTTTCAAAACAAGCTGAACAAAAAGGAATGGCCGTAAAAGTCATTTCCGGAGATAAAGATTTACTTCAGCTTGTGTCAGAACATGTAACCGTAGATATTACGAGAAAAGGAATTACGGATGTCGATTCCTATACGCCTGCAGCCATTGATGAAAAGTATGGTATTACGGCTGCACAAATTATTGATATGAAAGGCCTTATGGGGGACAGCTCGGATAATATCCCAGGCGTGCCCGGAGTCGGCGAAAAAACAGCCTTAAAGCTATTAAAAGAGTTCGAAACGGTTGAAAATGTATTGAAATCTATCGATCAAGTCAGCGGTAAAAAATTAAAAGAAAAGCTAGAAGATAATCGTGAATCAGCCATCATGAGTAAAAAGCTTGCAACGATTTATTGCGAAGCGCCTCTTGAAGTATCTGTAGAAGATGCAAAGTATGACGGGTTTGAATCTTCAAAGGTCATCTCATTATTTAAAGAGCTTGGGTTTAATTCTCTGCTTGCTAAATTTGGTGAATCAGCAGAAGAGGAAGCAGATTTTGAAGAACTGACGTTTGAAATAGCGCAGGAAGTTCACGATGATATGTTAACAAGCGAAGCAGCTCTGATCGTAGAAGGGTATGAAGAAAACTATCATCACAATCAGCTGCTCGGTTTTGGAATCAGCAACAAAAATGGCCACTATTTTATTGATAAAGATACAGCTCTTTCATCTTCTAAATTTAAAGCGTGGTTAGAAGATGAACGTGTAAAAAAGACGGTGTTTAATGGAAAACGCACGATTGTATCGTTAAAATGGGCGGGGCATGAAATTAAAGGAATTGAACATGATGTAATGATTGCTTCTTACATCTTGAATCCTGCTGAGGCAAATGATGACCTAGCGACAATTGCAAAATTAAAAGGGTATCATCAAGTGCAATCAGATGAAGCTGTGTATGGAAAAGGAGCTAAGCGAAGCATTGCGGAAGCTGCTCAGCTAGCTGAGCATGTTATAAGAAAAGCAGCCGCCGTCGCTTATTTAAAAGAAGTGTTAGAAAAAGAATTGGTTGAAAATGAACAGTTTGAGCTGTTTGAGAAGCTTGAAATGCCTCTTGCCATTGTCCTTGCTGATATGGAATATCAAGGGGTGAAAATTGACCGGGCGCGTTTAGATGAAATGGGCGAAGATCTTCGAGAACAGCTTGAAAAAATTGAAGCGAAAATCTACGAATACGCTGGACAAGAATTTAATATTAATTCGCCAAAGCAGCTAGGAGTTGTTCTTTTTGAAAAAATGCAGCTTCCAGTCATAAAGAAAACAAAAACAGGCTATTCCACATCAGCTGATGTATTAGAGCAATTAGCTAGTACCCATGATATTATCCCAGAGATTTTACAATACCGTCAGCTAGGAAAATTACAGTCTACGTATATTGAAGGATTAAAAAAGGTTATTCATGAAAGCGATGGAAAAGTTCATACCCGCTTTAATCAAACATTAACTCAAACGGGAAGGTTAAGCTCAGTAGATCCTAACTTGCAAAACATCCCGATTCGTCTTGAAGAAGGTAAAAAAATAAGAGGTGCGTTTGTGCCTTCACAGCCCGATTGGTTAATATTTGCGGCGGATTATTCACAAATTGAGCTGCGCGTACTGGCTCATATTGCAGATGATGAAAAGCTAATCGATGCGTTTAAGCATGACTTAGATATCCATACGAAAACAGCGATGGATGTGTTCCACGTCGAAAGAGAAGAAGTAACGTCGAATATGCGCCGTCAGGCTAAAGCAGTTAACTTTGGAATCGTCTATGGCATTAGTGATTACGGTTTATCGCAAAGTTTAGGAATTACAAGAAAAGCAGCGGCTACTTTTATTGAACGCTATTTAAAAAGCTTCCCTGGTGTACAGGAGTATATGGATACGATTGTACGCGATGCAAAAGAAAAGGGATATGTAACAACGCTCTTGCACCGCCGACGTTACTTGCCTGAAATCACGAGCCGAAACTTTAACCTCCGCAGCTTCGCTGAGCGTACGGCGATGAATACGCCTATCCAAGGGACGGCAGCTGATATTATTAAAAAAGCAATGATTGAAATGGATAAGCGCTTAAAAGATGAAAATCTTCAGGCTAAGCTGCTGCTTCAAGTACACGATGAGCTGATTTTTGAAGCCCCAGAAGAAGAAATTAAAATTTTAGAGAAAATCGTACCAGAAGTAATGGAGAACGCTTTAGAGTTAGAAGTTCCGTTGAAAGTAGATTATTCTTACGGAAAGACTTGGTACGAAGCAAAGTAGTGGAAAAAGGATGTGACAAACGTGCCAGAATTACCAGAAGTTGAAACCGTCAGACGTACGTTAATTGAATTAGCCAGTGGAAAGACCATTGAGCGTGTAACAGTTAAATGGCCCAATATTATCAAACGTCCTGAACAAGTTGAACAGTTTTGTGACGCGCTTGTTGGACAAACCATTCGAGATGTTGAACGCAGAGGTAAGTTTTTGAAAATTGTGCTCGATGATTATACGATGGTTTCTCATTTACGTATGGAAGGCAAATATGCTCTCCATGAGAATGCAGAAGAACCAGATAAGCATGTACACGTCTTTTTTCACTTCACCGATGGAACAGAATTGCGATACCGGGATGTAAGGAAGTTTGGTACTATGCACTTATTTAAAAAGGGAGAGGAAAATCTGTTTCCTCCTCTTATTGGCCTTGGACCTGAACCGTTTGACGAAACATTTAATCCAAGTCAATTAAAAATGAGAATCGGCAAAACTTCTCGAAAAATCAAGCCGGTTTTACTCGATCAAAATGTCGTGGTTGGGCTTGGAAATATTTATGTAGATGAAGCACTGTTTCGCGCAGGGATTCATCCTGAACGAGTGGCCAGCCAATTAACAGACGAAGAGTATGAAAAATTGTACAAAGAAATTGTAGCGACTCTTCAAGAAGCTGTGAAACAAGGAGGCAGCACGATTCGCACGTATGTAAATACACAGGGACAAATAGGCATGTTTCAGCAGCAGCTTTATGTGTACGGAAGAAAAGGCGAATCTTGTAAAATGTGCGGTACGCCAATTGAAAAATTTGTTGTAGGCGGTAGAGGAACACATATCTGCCCAAATTGTCAGCCGGCTAAAAAATAACAATGGATGGGCTCCTTTCATATACTACGTATAGACAGAAAGGAAAGGAGTCCTCTCATCATGATAACATTTTCTTTACTTATTCTTGCTTTTGCCGTAAGTCTTGACAGCTTTAGCGTTGGCCTGACGTACGGACTTCGAAAGGTGAAAATCCCGCTGAAATCCATTTTTATTATTTCATGTTGCTCAGCATTTTCTTTAATGTTTTCTATGTTTTTAGGAAAAGTACTTACGCATCTATTTTCAGTGGATGTACTAAATAAAGTAGGCGGAGGTATTCTTGTTCTGCTTGGGATGTGGATTTTATACCAGTTTTTTTGTCCGGCAGATTCATCTCGAGTGAAAGAAGAAAAAACATTAGTGAAAATTGAAATTAAGTCAATTGGCCTAGTCATTAACGTATTGAAAAAGCCAATTGCAGCAGATTTAGATAATTCAGGTTCCATCAATGGAATTGAAGCATTTATACTTGGAATTGCATTATCTCTTGATGCATTTGGAGCAGGGTTTGGAGCGGCTTTATTAGGTTATTCGCCGTATGCTCTAGCAATTGCTGTAGCTCTTATGAGTTCTCTTTTTTTAAGTGCGGGCATACAGTTTGGCAAGGTTTTTTCACGTTTATCATGGATGAAAATGTTCTCGTTTGTACCAGGAGTTCTGCTCATTATTTTAGGTATTTTTAGATTTTAAATAAAGAGATAAAGGAGAGACCAATGTCTATTGTAATTGGATTAACGGGCGGAATTGCAAGCGGAAAAAGCACGGTAACCGGAATGCTACGAGATATCAATATTCCGGTAATTGATGCTGATCACATTGCAAAAGAAGTCGTAGAACCAGGAAAAGAAGCATACAAACAAATTGTCGAGACGTTCGGCCGCTCTATTCTTCACGAGAATGCGGAAATCAATCGAGCGGCTTTAGGGGAAATTGTGTTTTATCAAGAGGAAGAACGTAAAAAGTTGAATGCAATTGTACATCCTGCCGTAAGAAAAGAAATGCTTTCTCAAAAGGAAAGCTATATAGAGGAAGGTTACGAAGCCGTTGTATTAGATATTCCGCTGCTGTTTGAAAGTGATTTGACACACTTAGTCGATAAAGTAGTGGTTGTATATGTCGATGAGTCTGTGCAGCTAGAAAGATTAAAGTCACGTAATAATCTCTCAGCGGAAGATGCTTATGCGCGTATCCATGCACAGCTGCCTTTGATTCAAAAAGTAGCTTTAGCCGATGCGGTGATCAATAACAACGGTCCTGTAGAGGAAACAAAACAACAGCTTTTAAGTATATTAGCCCTATGGCTAGATTAAAGAGTGAATGATTGCATTCACTCTTTTTTTATTGGGAATATTTAAGGACTTCTAAAAAAGAATGTGTTAAATATCTGTTCTCGCTATATACATATAGTAAAACTTAATTAAAATAATTTATTAAAAAAAATTAATATTATTCACTTTTTAAATATTTATGTTATACTATTCAATATAAAAAGTTAAATAGTATAACACATATAGAGAGGGGTATAGCCATGAAAGCACGTATTGCCATTAATGGTTTTGGGAGAATAGGAAGAATGGTGTTTCGCACAGCGATTATAGAGGAAAATTTAGATATTATTGCAATAAATGCATCTTATCCAGCAGAAACGTTAGCACATTTAATCAAATATGACTCTATACACGGACCATTTAATGGAGATGTCAAATGTGATGATGATGCGCTAATTGTTAACGGTAAAAGAATTCAGCTATTAAATTCACGTGATCCGCTGAATTTGCCTTGGAAAGAGCTTGGGATTGATTTAGTTGTTGAAGCAACGGGGAAATTTAATTCAAGAGAAAAAGCGCAGTTACATATTGAAGCAGGTGCGAAAAAAGTTGTGTTAACGGCACCGGGTAAACAAGAAGATATTACCATTGTGATGGGCGTAAACGAACGAGAGTTTGATGTGAATCAGCATAACATTATTTCTAATGCCTCTTGTACGACAAATTGTCTAGCTCCAGTTGTCAAGGTACTAGACGAAGCGTTCACAATTGAAAACGGTTTAATGACGACCGTTCATGCATATACAAATGATCAAAAGAATATCGATAATCCGCATAAAGATTTGCGAAGAGCTCGTGCGTGTGCTCAATCAATTATTCCTACAACAACTGGAGCAGCCAAGGCACTTTCATTAGTTCTTCCACATTTAAAAGGAAAGCTTCATGGGATGGCGCTTCGTGTACCAACGCCGAACGTATCGCTTGTCGATTTAGTTGTGGATGTAAGGAAACCTGTGACGATGGAAGATGTTAATTTAGCGTTTATTAAAGCTGCTGAAGGGCCATTAAAGAATATTTTAAATTTAACAATGGAACCACTCGTATCAATTGACTTTAATACAAATCCTCATTCAGCTATTGTAGATGGACTATCCACGATCGTAATGGAAGATCATAAAATTAAAGTGTTAGCTTGGTACGATAACGAGTGGGGCTACTCTCAGCGCGTAGTCGATTTGGTAAGATATATTGCTGCAGAAATGCGTAATGGATCAAAAATAAGAGTAAGCTAAGAAAGCTATTGATTGCTTTAAAAAAACAGGGAGCTATCGCCCTGTTTTTTTTGTTTTTATTCAAAAGAATAGGGAAAAGCAATAAGATAAGCATGCAAAGGGGTGTTTATTTTCCTCAATTTTAATAAAAAATTAATAGTCGTTTAGAAGCTTTTACACACTGTTTCACGAGAATACAGGGGTAATTTGTATAGGTCTATCTGCAAGAACAATCTTTAATAAAATCAAAACACGTATTGCAAAATAAATGTAAACAAAGTATACTATGTTTCGTGAACTTCTTGTGTACCTTTCGGTGATGTGGCTACTTAAAGGGTTAGGACCTCTTTGGACTAACTTTCCCCCGTGGTAGTTAACATGCTATATGGCGAAAGAACTTCATGTTTAACGATTAAAAATTGTTAAAGGGGGAAATATCATTATGGAAACAATGGGTCGTCATGTCATCTCAGAATTATGGGGATGCGATTTCGATAAGTTAAATGATATTGATTATATTGAAAAAACGTTTGTTGATGCAGCTTTAAAATCTGGTGCGGAAGTTCGCGAAGTAGCGTTCCATAAATTTGCACCTCAAGGTGTAAGTGGCGTTGTTATTATTTCAGAATCACATTTAACGATTCACAGCTTCCCAGAGCATGGTTATGCAAGTATCGATGTTTATACTTGTGGTCATTTAGATCCTACAATCGCAGCAGATTATATTGCAGATGCTCTAAGTGCACAGACACGTGAAACAATTGAATTGCCACGTGGAATGGGTCCTGTTCAGGTAAAACAAACTAAAGCGAATGCACTTTAATAGTGTCGATTGATTACGTAAGTTAAGAGGTGTATTACACACCTCTTTTTAGTATATAAATTTTTAATACGCAAAAACAAAGGGGATAACAACATGGGGGTAGTACAAGCAGTTAAATCTTTATTTTCTAATCATGTAGAAACAAGCGATCACCATTCAGATCCGACTCTAAAAACGCATTATTATAAAACAACGGCTGGGAATGCATTTAAGCAAGTTCATGAAATGTTGAAGCACATGCAAGGGATAGAGATACTTGCTGCATATGAAGAGCGAGGAGAAATTAGCTTAAACGTTGTAAAAGGAAGAAAAGCTTTTGTTGTGATTACCATTATTAACGTACGTCCTCTTGAAACCGCTATCGATTTTTCTGCTACAACAGAATCAAAAGTGGTGCCGGTTGATTTTGGTTTTAGTAAAGAACTCGTACGTACGCTTTATAAGAGCTTTGATCAAAAACTTATTCCTCTTTCTTCGTAAGTTCCTTGTCATTTTTGAATTTCAGGAAATAAAATGGGGAAATTCCTTTTCCTTTACTTGTATTCAAGCCTTGTTTTCTATAAGATGGAATAAAGCAAATCCTTTAATACAGCATCGTGTTTGTTAAAGGAAATGATGATAAAAATCATAATGAATGGCGAATAGCCGGCTAACATAGATGGAAATTAACTTATATAAGAGAAAATAAAAAGAAAAACAAGGTTTATTATTGGAGCTGAGAATATGAAGTGCCCATCCTGTCATTACAATGGAACGAGAGTGCTGGACTCGCGCCCTGTAGAAGAAGGCCGCTCTATTCGTAGAAGACGTGAATGCGAAGAGTGTCACTATCGTTTTACAACTTTTGAGAAAGTAGAAGAACTTCCGTTAATTGTTGTAAAAAAAGATGGAGCGAGAGAAGAGTTCAGCAAAGACAAAATCCTTCGAGGGTTAATTAAGGCGTGTGAAAAACGCCAAGTAAGCTTAAAACAATTAGAAGATACCGTACACGATATTGAAACAGAGCTGCGCAGTCAGGGTACATCAGAGGTGCAGTCAGATGTGGTAGGAGAAATGGTGATGGAGCGATTAGCTGCTATCGATGAAGTCTCTTATGTTCGATTTGCTTCTGTATACCGACAATTTAAAGACATCAATGTATTTATTGATGAATTAAAAGATTTAATTAAGAAGGAACGACTGTAAAAGAGCTATTGAAGTATTCTTTAGGCTCTTTTTTTGTCATTTCTATTACTTTAAAAGTAGGTAGGGAACGACATGAAAGAACAACATTGGAAAGAAATGATACCGGTCGATCGTTATGTTGTTCGTTCGAACGGCATACTGCAGGAATACGACCGAAAGATTTTAACCATGCTCTATCAGCCGTTGGTGGGTACGACCTGCTTTGGTCTGTATATGACGCTATGGAGCGAGCTGGAACAAGACCGTTTATGGGGGAAAGAGTCTACACATCATCATCTAATGTCAATGATGCAAATTAATTTGAAAGCTATTTACCATGAGCGGTTAAAATTAGAAGGCATTGGTTTGTTAAAAACATATATTAAGGAAGAAGATGATGTTCGTGTGTTCATTTATGAGCTCATTCCTCCTCTTACGCCCCATCAGTTTTTTAACGACGGTGTGTTAAATGTATATTTATATAACCGACTTGGAAAATCCATCTTTCAAAAAGTGAAAAATTATTTTTCGGATTCACTCGTCGATGACCAATCGTTTAAAGATGTCACGCATTCATTTAACGATGTATTTAAATCAGTTAAAGCAACAGAGCTGGCTCCAAGTTTTCAGTCTGAAAGCAAGGATGTATTTTCTCCTGATGCTCAAACGGACTTTGTGGATTCCTCCAAACGCGCTTCTATTGAGATGAGCCCGGATTCCTTTGATTTTGATTTATTTTTAGCAGGTCTAACAGATTCAATGATTTCGAAAAGGTCCATTACATCTAAAGTAAAACAAGCGATTGAAAAACTAGCTTTTTTATACGGTATCGATCCTCTTCAAATGAAAAATGTGGTGCTCGATTCGCTAAATGAGAACGATCAAGTTGATATTGAATTGCTTAGAAAAGCAGCACAGTCCTTTTACCAATTTGAAAATGGAGAAGCACTTCCAAATCTAAGCGAACAAATTCAGCCGCCTATGCTTCGTACCATGCAGGAAAAGCAGCCGCAGACAAAGGAAGAGCAGCTTATTCAACAGCTTGAAGTGACTTCTCCTCGACAGCTTTTGATCGAGTTTTCCGGGGGAGCAGAGCCTTCAAAAGCAGATTTGCAAATGATTGAAGAAGTGATGTTTAACCAAAAACTTTCACCAGGGGTAGTAAATGTTCTGATTTACTATGTTATGCTAAGATCCGATATGAAATTGTCTAAGAGCTATGTAGAGAAAATTGCTGGACACTGGGCGCGCAAAAAGGTCCAAACTGTTCAAGATGCCATGAATTTAGCTAAAAATGAACAGAAAGAATATCAGAATTGGACTGAAGCAAAGCAAAATAAAAAAACGGCTGGACGAAAGATTGTGCGTAAAGAAATGGTGCCAGAGTGGCTGAGCGATGAAGAAAAAGAAGAGAAAAAGCAGCCTTCAAAAGAAGTGGACGGATTTGAAGAAGAAAAACGAAAGCTACAAGAAGAGCTCAAGCAGTTAGATCAAGAGCTAAAACAAAAGCATAAAGAATAAAAAGCAGGTATGATAGAGACGAGGTGAAAAAGATGAAGCCTATCAATGATTCACTAAATCAGTTAGTGAACAAAAAGGATTTTAAAGCACGCTTAGAAGCGTTAAGAAACAGTATCCTGTCTAATCCTGAAGTTAAAACATTTTTACAAGAGCATCGCCATGAGTTAGATGAGCAAATGGTCGACCGAGGTCTGATGAAGATGCATGAATTTATCGACCAAAGCAAATGCTGTGACAAGTGTCCTTCTCTGCAAAGCTGTGTCAACATGGTGAAAGGATACCACCCTCAGCTGGTTGTAAAAGGCCGTAATATTGATTTACAGTATGAACGCTGTCCTAGAAAAGTACAAGAAGATGAGCGAAAAGAACAAGAATCTTTTATTCAGTGTATGTACGTGCCGAAAGAAATTTTACAGGCAACAATGTCTGATATCGAAATTGAGCAGGGAAGATTTGAGGCCATTAAACTAGTAAGAGATTTTGTGCGAGAATATGAGCCAAATAAGAAAATGAAAGCTTTGTATTTACACGGTTCGTTTGGTGTGGGGAAAACGTATTTTCTTGGAGCAATTGCCAATGCGTTAGCCGAAAAGAAAGTGAAATCTACCATTCTGTATGTCCCGGAGTTTTTGCGTGAGTTAAAAGGTTCGTTTCAAGATCAAAGTTTCAATGAGAAAATAGAGTATGTCAAAAAAGTACCGGTTCTTATGCTTGATGATCTCGGAGCAGAATCCGTAACGAGCTGGATGCGAGACGATGTGCTCGGAACCATTTTACAATTTCGCATGCTCGAAAATTTGCCGACATTTTTCAGCTCGAATTTAAATTTTAAAGAGCTTCAACATCATTTGACTTATACCCAAAGAGGCGAGCAGGAAGAGCTCAAAGCCGCTCGTGTCATGGAACGAATTAAGTCTCTAGCCGTTCCTGTTGAAATGAATGGAGAGAATAAACGAAATAGATGAGCAGGTCGTTTTACATTTCTTGTAACGACTTGCTCATTTTTTTGCATGTTGCCCCATATACATTAATAAAGCGTGTCCAAAGGGGGGCTATGAGGAATGAAAATATTCTTTAAATATGTAGAAGACGCAGTCGTTGTATATGAGTCTTTATGCGCGAAGCGAAGCGCTTTATCATATGGTTCACAGTGCTTGAAGCTGGTGAATAATCAGCTTTTAGTCATTGATGAGACATACAATAGAGAGGCCATTTTACAAGACATGGTGATACCGGTATTAACACACGTAATTTTAAAAAAGAAAGAAAAAAAGATGATGGTAAACATATTAAAAGAACAATTTTTCTATTCAGAAGAGGAAGAGCAAGATTTGCTGCTTCAAATTATGGGGGGGATTATGGAAGGAGAGAGAGGCGAAATCCCTCAAAAAACATTTTCTTTTCCAAGAGAATTACTTATCCGCCAGGCTCTTCAAGACTTCTTCATTCATAATGTAACATTCACCTTTGAGTCTTTTCTCCAATTCCGTTTAAAAGAATATCAAGAGCGGCTGCGTTATTATGCCGAGCTGGCAATTGATGAATATAAGCTTGAACAAGACTATCAAATTCTTATTCATCAGCTGCGTCAAGCAGCTAATGAAAGAAAGTCATCTACAGGCGATGTGTATGTAATGCACTTGAATAAAAACAAGTTTGTACTGTACGACCACAACAATAGATATGTTCCTGAACGTGAATGTGCAGCTCTAGCAGAGGCCTTTTTATCTGAACAAGAATCATTATACATAGACTCAACTATTATCGCGCCTTTGCTAAGTTTATCTCCAGCTGCTATTCATCTGTATAGCGACCAGCATGATCATGATTTTGTTTATACCATTCAAAATATCTTCCAAGAAAAAGTCATGTTATACGAAAAAAATGAATTTCCGTTTGATCAAAAGCAAAATATAACGTGAAAGGTTGATTTCTATTTTGAAAATGAATATAATAAATGCATATTGAAAAACAGCTATATGTTACAAGTTATGATGAGGACATGAGTGTATATTTACGGTTTGTAGAGAGGGAGATCTAGGCTGAAAATCTCCTAACACGGAATATATTCTTACCACCTCTAAACTTCAGTAGTAAACGAGCAGAGCCTCTAGTAATTACTGACGGAATTTCCGTTATAAAACCTCGAGCCGCTTCGGGTTCTTTGGGTTATCCAAGATACGAAGAGGAAACAAGGGTGGTACCGCGTGTATACACAACTCGTCCCTTTTTATAGGGGACGAGTTTTTTGTTTTTACAAAAAGTTTATTAGTTATGTTAAAGGAGTGGAAAGTTGTGTCAGAAGTAATCAAAATGACATTCCCTGATGGAGCTGTTAAAGAGTATCCAAAAGGATCATCAACAGAAGATATTGCGGCTTCTATTAGCCCGGGATTAAAGAAAAAAGCATTAGCAGGCAAAGTAAACGGCGAGCTGCTGGATTTACGTACGCCAATTGAACAAGATGGCAGTCTTGAAATCATTACGCAAGATGCTCCTGAAGCGCTTGAAATTATGCGTCACAGTACAGCGCATTTAATGGCTCAAGCAATCAAACGTTTATACAAAGATGTAAAAGTACAGCTAGGTGTAGGGCCGGTTATCGAAAACGGTTTTTACTATGACATCGATATGGAAGAATCAATTACTCCTGAAGATTTAGGTAAAATTGAAAAAGAAATGAAAAAAATCGCTAATTCAAATATTGAAATTGAACGAAAAGAAGTTTCTCGTGAAGAAGCCATTCAACTTTTTAAAGAAGTTGGCGATGAACTGAAGCTTGAATTGATCGATGCGATTCCAGCAGGTGAAAAGGTTACGATTTACCAACAAGGCGAATTCTTTGACCTTTGCCGAGGCGTGCACGTGCCGTCAACAGGTAAAATTAAAGAATTTAAACTATTAAGCGTGGCGGGTGCTTATTGGCGCGGAGACAGCGATAACCAAATGCTGCAGCGTATTTATGGTACAGCATTCTTTACAAAAGCAGATTTAGACGAGCATCTTCGTCTTCTTGAAGAAGCAAAAGAACGTGACCACCGTAAACTTGGTAAAGAGCTAAACTTATTTACAAATTCTCAAAAAGTAGGACAAGGTCTGCCTTTATGGCTTCCAAAAGGTGCGACAATCCGCCGTATTATCGAGCGTTATATCGTAGATAAAGAAGTAAGCCTTGGTTATCAGCACGTTTACACTCCAGTGCTCGGAAGTGTAGAACTTTACAAAACGTCTGGTCACTGGGAGCACTACCAAGATGACATGTTCCCTGCAATGGAAATGGATAACGAAGACCTTGTGCTTCGTCCAATGAACTGTCCTCATCACATGATGGTTTACAAACAAGGTATTCACAGCTATCGTGAGCTTCCAATCCGTATTGCTGAGCTTGGAACGATGCACCGCTACGAAATGTCAGGAGCATTATCAGGACTTCAGCGTGTTCGAGGCATGACGCTAAATGATGCGCATATCTTTGTACGTCCGGATCAAATCAAAGAAGAATTTATTCGTGTGGTTCGCTTAGTTGAAGCGGTTTATAAAGATTTTGGGTTTGAAAATTATTCATTCCGTCTATCTTACCGTGACCCTGAAGATACAGAAAAATACTTTGACGATGATGCAATGTGGGAAAAAGCACAAAGCATGTTAAAAGACGCAATGGATGAGCTTGACCTTGATTATTATGAAGCTGAAGGCGAAGCGGCATTCTACGGTCCAAAATTAGACGTTCAAGTTAAAACGGCTCTTGGTAAAGAAGAGACGCTATCTACGGTTCAACTGGATTTCTTACTTCCTGAACGATTTGATTTAACGTATGTAGGGGAAGACGGAAAACAACATCGACCGGTTGTTATTCACCGCGGCGTGGTGTCAACAATGGAACGTTTTGTAGCTTTCTTAATCGAAGAATACAAAGGAGCTTTCCCAACGTGGTTAGCACCTGTACAAGTTCAAGTGATTCCGGTATCACCTACGGTTCACCTTGAGTATGCAAAAGAAGTACAAGAACAGCTTCAGCTTGCCGGTATTCGTGTGGAACTTGATTCTCGCGATGAGAAAATTGGCTATAAAATCCGTGAGGCTCAAATGCAAAAAATTCCTTATATGCTTGTTGTAGGGGATAAAGAAGTAGAGGATAAAGCAGTAAACGTACGTAAATATGGTGAGCAGAATTCAGAAACAGTGGATTTCCAAGCCTTTTTACAAAATGTAAAAGCAGAAGCATCTCGTTAATGAAGAAAGCAGAGAATTGAAATTCTCTGCTTTTTTATCTAACATTTATAAAAAACTGTTGCATAAATGTTTTTCCTTTGATACAATAACTTTTGTTGTGAAAAAAGAACGAAATCATTGACTTTTGTCTTTGTTGATACTATAATAGCTTAAGTAATTGAATACTTGTTTATACAGAAGAAGAAGCACCCGCTTCTCACCTGAGTGACGCATAGAGCAGTTAGCAGGTACATCGTATCTTAATTAAAACGATAGAAGTGTGGGTGCAGTATGTACTCACACTTTTTTGTGTGAGTTAATAATCGGTCTAAGCAAGCGTATTCGCTCATTAAACCTTGGAGGTGGCTACTTATTAGCAAGGACATGATGGTAAACGAGGGCATTCGAGCTCGCGAAGTTCGTCTAATTGATCAAAACGGTGAACAATTAGGAATTAAATCAAAAAATGAAGCATTAGAAATTGCTTCACGAGTAAATCTTGACTTAGTAATGGTTGCTGCAAATGCGAAACCGCCGGTATGTCGTATTATGGACTACGGTAAATTCCGCTATGAGCAACAACGTAAAGAAAGAGAAGCTCGTAAAAACCAAAAAGTTGTAAACTTAAAAGAAGTTCGTTTAAGTCCAACAATTGATGAACATGATTTTAACACTAAACTTCGTAACGCACGCAAGTTCCTTGAAAAAGGTGACAAAGTGAAAGCGTCTATTCGCTTTAAAGGTCGTGCCATTACTCATAAAGGGATTGGCCAAAAAGTACTTGAACGTTTTTCACAAGCTTGCGAAGATGTAAGTTCAGTTGAATCGGCTCCTAAAATGGAAGGCCGCAGCATGTTCTTAGTCTTGGCACCTAAAAACGAAAAGTAATAGAACGAGGAGGAACACCCCATGCCAAAAATGAAAACACATCGTGGCGCTGCAAAGCGTTTCAAAAAGACTGGAAGCGGTAAATTAAAACGTGCTCGTGCTTACACAAGCCATTTATTCGCTAACAAATCTACAAAACAAAAGCGTAAATTACGTAAAGGTTCTTTAGTAAGCAAAGGTGACTTCAAACGTATCCGTCACTTATTAGATAACATTAAGTAATTTGGGTTGAGATAGAAACAATACAGGAGGTAAACAATTATGCCACGCGTAAAAGGCGGTACAGTAACACGCAAACGTCGTAAAAAAGTTTTAAAATTAGCTAAAGGTTTCTTCGGTTCGAAGCATAGATTATATAAAGTTGCTAATCAGCAAGTTATGAAATCTCACATGTATGCTTATCGTGACCGTCGTCAGAAAAAACGTGACTTCCGTAAATTATGGATCACACGTATTAATGCAGCTGCTCGTATGAACGGTCTTTCTTACAGCCGTTTAATGCACGGTTTAAAATTAGCAGGTATTGAAGTTAACCGCAAAATGCTTGCTGACTTAGCTGTAGCTGATGAAAAAGCATTTGCTGAATTAGCAACTGCTGCTAAAAAAGGCTTAGATAAGTAATGAATATAAAGTCTCGTCATCTTTAGATGATGAGGCTTTTTTGCTATTGGAGGACATATCATGAATGAACTGCTGCTTACCTATTTTATTATTATTAATATCGTAGGGGTAGGAATGATGTATAGAGATAAACAAAAAGCGAAAAGACATGAGTGGCGAATTGCCGAAAGCACACTGTGGACGGTAGCTGCTATCGGAGGAGCTCTTGGAGGACTGATTGGTATGTATTGCTATCGTCATAAAACGAAGCACACATCGTTTACAGTAGGTTTTCCTATTCTTGCTGCTCTTGACTTACTTTTCTTTTTTGTTATCAGCTGAGCACAAATGATTTTGTGCTCAGTGTAAAAATTCTCGAACGGGGCTTTTCCAGCGAATAGGAGCATTTGGATACATGTCGTGTACGTGGCTTTCCAGCAGCTTGAAATCTTGTTTTTGCAGTTCGTGTAACCGAGATGGATCTGTTAACACCATTGTAATTGACAAAGATTCTGGTTCATTGGGATTGCTGTATTTTTCTCCTTCAAATAAAATACCTTTATACGTTAGTAGAAAATTTTTGCGGATATTCGTTTTTTCATCAACGACAAAAAATTGCTGATGTTCCTGAGCTGCTACAAGCTTCCGCTTTGGACTGCGAAAATGCTGAACCAGCTTTAATAGTGTGTAAGCAACAAGCGCGAAAATGAACACGCGAACGATAACAATAACAAACATAACGCTCCCTCCTTTACAAGGCACAGTTTTCTTACTTTACGTTCGAGTTTCTAAAAAGTTTCATGATTTTTGATATAATTTCTTTATTGGTTTAAAAAGAAGAAGATATACATAATTACAGGAGTGATTACATTGAATTTACAACAGCTATTTACCATGCAGCGCCAGCTGGATCAGCATATAGAGGATAAGCATGAGCTTCATAAGGAAGATTTGATTCCGAGAAAGCTTTTAGCACTGCTTGTCGAAATCGGAGAGCTGGCAAACGAAACGCGCTGCTTCAAATTTTGGAGCGTCAAACCTCCGGCTGAAGATGCTGTTATTTTAGAAGAATTTGTGGACGGCGTACATTTTATCCTTTCTTTAGGGATTGAAAAAGGATACGATGATTTAACTGAGTTACCAAATGCAAAAGCAAGTGATTCAAAAACAGCACAATTTTTACAGGTATTTGCACAAGTTGCAGCTTTCGAGCAGGATCAGTCGAAAGAAAACTATGTGGACATGTTTGTATCTTACATGACGCTTGGCGATATGTTTGGTTTTTCCGCTGAACATATTGAAGAAGCATACATCTCAAAAAATGAAGTGAATTTTAAACGCCAAGAACAAGGATACTAGAAATAAAGGGATGGGAAATTTTACTTCAACCTCTTTTTAGCTATAATAGAGGTATACATATGAAAGGGGTAATCCATATGACAAAGTTAGATGAAACATTGACAATGCTTAAGGCACTAACAGATGCAAAAGGAATTCCTGGAAATGAGCGTGAACCGCGTGAGGTTATGAAGAAATATATTGCACCTTATGCAGATGAAGTAACGACGGATGGGCTAGGCAGTTTGATTGCAAAAAAAGTAGGCAACGAACAAGGGCCTAAAATTATGGTAGCCGGTCACTTAGATGAAGTAGGCTTTATGGTAACTCAAATTGATGAACGCGGCTTTATTCGTTTTCAAACGGTCGGCGGATGGTGGTCTCAAGTGATGCTTGCTCAACGCGTAACCATCGTTACATCTAAAGGAGAAGTAACGGGGATTATTGGCTCAAAGCCTCCTCATATCCTGCCTCCAGAAGTTCGTAAAAAGCCAGTTGATATTAAAGATATGTTCATCGATATTGGTGCTTCTAGCAGAGAAGAAGTAGCGGAGTGGGGAGTGAAACCTGGTGATCAGGTTGTGCCTTATTTCGAATTTACGGTTATGAACAACGAAAAGATGCTGCTAGCGAAAGCTTGGGATAATCGTATTGGCTGTGCAATCGCTATTGATGTATTAAAAGCTTTAAAAAATGAAAAACATGAAAATGTTGTGTATGGTGTAGGAACGGTGCAAGAAGAAGTTGGACTTCGAGGTGCAAAAACATCCGCTAACTTTATTGAACCGGATATTGCATTTGCTGTTGATGTCGGAATCGCTGGAGATACACCTGGTGTTTCTGATAAAGAAGCATCTTCTAAAATGGGAGATGGTCCGCAAATCATTTTATATGATGCTTCCATGGTTTCGCATAAAGGACTTCGAGATACAGTGGTAGATGTGGCAGATGAATTAAATATTCCATATCAATTTGATGCAATCGCTGGAGGCGGTACGGACTCAGGTTCTATCCATATTTCAGCTAACGGGGTTCCAGCACTTTCAATTACGATCGCAACTCGTTATATCCATTCTCATGCAGCGATGCTTCATCGTGATGATTATGAAAATGCAGTCAAATTAATTGCCGAAGTAATTAAACGCTTAGACCGAAATACGGTTAACGCAATTACGTATAATTAAAAAAAAGCTCATTCTCCTAGGAGAATGAGCTTTTTGCTGTACAGAGGAAAAGGCTATTTATTTTAAACCGTTTTCAAGTGTTGTCAAAATTTCTTCTTTTTCTGATTCTGGAGACTTTTCCCAAAGCACCTCAAATAAAACACCAAGTCCAGGGAGCATTTTTTCTTCGCCGCTTTGAATAGCGTCAGAAATTGTAGCTTCAAGCTCTTCTTTTGAGTTTCCTGAAACGTTTGCAATAACAGCATTTCGTAAATTAAGATCCATCATTTTCACCTCAGCTATCGTAAAGTTACCAATAGTTTTTGTTTTCTTTGCGATTTCTATGTACAATAAAGTGAAACTTATCTAATGATTATTGAGCAAAATGTAATCGAACTATTTATTTTTATATAGATAAAGGAGTTATGTTTGTGAAACAAATTGATTCAGTTAAAAATCCGCAGGTAAAAGCGTGGAAAAAGCTGCATAATAAAAAAGACCGTGATAAACAGGGCCTTTTTATGGTAGAAGGCTTTCATTTAGTCGAAGAAGCTATCAAAAATGAGGGTTGCGTAAAGGAACTAATTATACGCCAATCGATCGAAGTGCCAGCACAGTGGAACATAGAGGGTATCGAAATAACCGTTGTTAACGAAGCAATAATCAAATTATTATCTGACACCGAAACACCTCAAGGAATTATCGCTGTGTGTTTTCAAACGAAGCATGCAGAAATCATTCATACAGCACAGAAAGTATTGCTTTTAGACGCGGTGCAAGATCCAGGTAACCTAGGTACGATTATTCGAACCGCTGATGCTGCCGGAGTGGACGCTATTATCGTTGGAGAGGGCAGCGTGGATGTGTACAACCCAAAAGTCGTTCGTTCAACGCAAGGAGCGATTTTTCATCTTCCAATTGTAAAAGGTGATTTACTCGGAATGATTTCACTGTTAAAAGAAAGAGGAATAGCAGTTTATGGCACGTCGCTACAAAATGGAAAGGTCTATACACACATAAAACCTTCAAACGAATTTGCGCTGATTGTAGGAAATGAAGGAAACGGCGTAAGCGAGAAAGTGCTGGAACAAACGGATCAGAATCTGTACATTCCCATCTATGGAAAGAGCGAGTCGCTAAATGTTGCCATCGCTTCTGGAATCTTACTTTATTATTTACGCGGAATGTAGTTGCATCGAGAACGTGTTTTCACTATAATAATACAATAGTTACATATGTAAAAAACGATGAAAGAGAGCAGTAGCTTATGTCCGTTTATGCAGGGAGAAAATGCCGTGACTGAAAGCATTTTTATAAATGTAATAAGTGAATTCACCTCTTGAGTTGACACTTAGACCATCTTACATAGATGTAAAGGTGTTCCGGAGATTCCGTTAACTTGAATGAAGTGAACTGTATACGTCTGCGTATATAGTTAACAAGGGTGGTAACGCGACTAATCCTCGTCCCTTTTTTGGGAGGAGGTTTTTTTATTTGTCATTTTTTACGTTAAAAGGAGGAATAAGTGATGAAAGAACGTTTACAAGAACTTCAACAAGAAGCAATTGCAAAAGTCGAAGCAGCAAGTGCTTTAAAAGAATTAAACGACGTACGCGTAGCTTATTTAGGAAAGAAAGGCCCTATCACAGAAGTACTTCGCGGTATGGGAAAACTTTCAGCTGAAGAGCGTCCTGTAATGGGAGCACTTGCAAATGAAGTGCGTGAAGCTATTGCATCTAAAATTGAAGAAAAACAAACGGCGTTAGAAGCAGCTGAGGTAGAGCGTAAACTTGCTTCAGAAACAATCGACGTAACGCTGCCAGGACGCCCTGTTAAAGCAGGTACGCATCACCCGCTAACAAGCGTGGTTGAAGAAGTAGAAGATTTATTCTTAGGAATGGGCTATGAAGTAGCAGAAGGACCGGAAGTAGAGCAGGACTACTATAATTTCGAAGCGCTGAACTTGCCAAAAGGTCACCCAGCACGTGATATGCAAGATACGTTCTATATTACGGAAGAAACGCTTCTTCGTACGCATACATCAACTGTTCAAGCTCGTGTTATGAACAAGAATGAAGGCAAAGGACCTGTTAAAATTATTTGCCCGGGTAAAGTGTACCGCCGCGATGACGATGATGCTACGCATTCTCATCAATTCATGCAAATTGAAGGTCTTGTAGTAGACGAAAACATTCGTATGAGCGATTTAAAAGGCACGCTTGAAGTATTTGTGAAAAAGATGTTCGGTGCAGACCGTGAAATTCGTCTTCGTCCAAGTTTCTTCCCGTTCACTGAGCCGTCTGTAGAAGTAGACGTATCGTGTGCAAAATGTGGAGGTAAAGGCTGTAATGTATGTAAACAAACAGGCTGGATTGAAATTTTAGGAGCTGGCATGGTTCATCCAAATGTCCTTGAAATGGCTGGATACGATTCAACTAAATATCGTGGTTTTGCTTTTGGAATCGGTGTAGAGCGTATTGCTATGTTAAAACACGGCGTGGATGATATTCGTCATTTCTATACAAATGATGTTCGTTTCTTAGATCAATTTAAACAAGTATAAAGGAGGGGCTACGATGTTTGTATCTTATCGTTGGTTACAAGAGTATGTTGACTTATCAGGCGTAACGGCAGAAGAGTTAGCAGATAAAATCACAAAAAGTGGAATTGAAGTTGAAGGTGTAGAAAACTTAAATAAAGGCATCAGCGGAGTGGTAATTGGTCACGTTGTAGAACGTGAACAGCATCCAAATGCTGATAAATTAAGCCGCTGTCAAGTAGATCTTGGCGGAGGAGAAATCGTTCAAATCGTGTGCGGAGCACCAAACGTGGCACAAGGTCAAAAAGTAGCGGTTGCAAAAGTGGGAGCTGTACTTCCAGGTAACTTTAAAATCAAGCGTGCTAAGCTTCGCGGTGAAGAATCGAACGGTATGATTTGTTCTCTTCAAGAGCTTGGCATTGAAAGCAAGCTTGTGGCAAAAGATTATCAAGAAGGCATCTTCGTGTTCCCAAGCGATGCTGAAGTAGGAGCGGATGCACTAGATGCATTAAACTTAAACGATGAAGTATTAGAACTAGGGCTAACACCAAACCGTTCAGACTGCTTAAGTATGTTAGGCGTAGCACATGAAGTGGCTGCTATTTTACGTCGTGAAGTGAAGTATCCGTCAGTAAACGTGCAAACGTCTGATGAGCAAGCAGCTGATTATCTTTCCGTTAAAGTAGAGGCAAAAGAAGACAATCCGCTTTACGTAGCGCGCGTTGTGAAAAACGTAAAAATTGCTCCGTCACCATTATGGATGCAAACGCGTTTAATGGCAGCTGGTATTCGACCTCATAACAACGTTGTTGATATTACCAACTATATTTTGCTTGAATACGGCCAGCCGCTGCATGCTTTTGACTATGATCGTCTTGGTTCAAAAGAAATTGTTGTACGTCACGCGTCAGAAGGCGAAAAGTTTGTAACACTTGATGATCAAGAGCGCGTATTAAAAGGCAATCAGCTTGTCATTACAAACGGCAGTGAGCCGGTAGCTCTTGCAGGTGTAATGGGCGGAGCGAACTCCGAAGTAAAAGACGATACGGTAAATGTTCTCATTGAATCAGCTTACTTCAAAGGCTTAACGGTTCGCCAAGCTTCAAAAGACCACGGTCTTCGCAGTGAGGCAAGCGCTCGTTTTGAAAAAGGAATTGATCCTAACCGTACGCGTGTAGCTGCTGACCGCGCAGCAGAATTAATGGCTGAATACGCTTCAGGTGAAGTGGTAAGCGGTACTGTAGAAGTAGATACACTAACTGTGGAACCTGCTGTTGTAGCTGTGTCACTTGGCCGTATTAACGATGTGCTTGGTACAGAGCTATCAATGGAAGAAGTACAAGACATTATGAACCGTCTTCAATTTGAAAACAAAGTGGAAGACGAAACCATTGTTGTAACAGTGCCAACTCGTAGAGGCGATATTACAATTGAAGAAGATATCGTCGAGGAAGTAGCGCGTATGTATGGCTATGACAACCTTCCTACAACGCTTCCTGTAACAGTGGCAACTCCAGGAAAACTAACAGAGTATCAGCTTGGACGCCGTAAAGTTCGCCGTTTCTTAGAAGGTGCGGGACTAGCACAAACAACAACATATTCGCTAACGAGCGCTGAAAAAGCTACTCAGTTTGCACTAAATGCAACAAGTACGATTGGTCTAGCAATGCCGATGAGTGAAGATCGCAGCATCCTTCGTCAAAGCTTAGTGCCTCATTTGCTAGAAGCAGTGAAGCATAATAATGCTCGCCAGTCGGATTCTATTGCACTATACGAAACAGGCTCAGTGTTCTTATCTAAAGGTGAAGGAGAATTACCGGATGAGCAGGAGCGCGTAGCTGGTGCAATCACGGGTCTATGGCATGCTCACGGCTGGCAAGGTGAAAAGAAAGTCGTTGATTTCTATGTGATTAAAGGTGTACTAGAAGGGTTATTTGCACAGCTTGGTTTAGAGAAACGAATCTCATATGCTCCTGTTAAAAAAGACGGTATGCACCCTGGACGTACAGCGGCTGTATGGTTAGATGAAAAAGAAATTGGATACGTAGGTCAAGTTCATCCTGTTGCTCAGAAACAGTATGGTCTTCGTGAAACATACGTATTTGAATTACACCTTCAAGAGCTATTAGCTGCAGATGTCGAAGAAGTTCGTTATTCAGCTATTCCAAGATTCCCATCTATTACACGTGATATTGCACTTGTGGTAGATAAAAACGTTCTTGCAGGAGAAGTTCAGCGCGTCATCTATACGACGGGCGGAGAACTTTTAAAAGACGTGACGGTATTTGATCTATATGAAGGCGAGCGTATGGAAGAAGGCAAGAAATCTGTAGCTTTCTCTTTACGATACTTAGATCCTGAACGTACATTAACTGATGAAGAAGTAGCAAAAGCACATGGTGCAGTGTTAGAGGCTGTAGAAAAAGAATTTGGTGCAACGCTTCGTTCATAAGAATAAGAAAAGAGATGTGGATTTCCACATCTCTTATTTTTTAGCTAATTTTAAAGCTTTTTCCGTATTAGCAAAATGAATTTTAGCTAAGGAGTTCAGCGCATTCACGCCATGTTTCTTAATGATTTTAGCAGCGGCGATATCAACTTGTGCGCCAGCTCCGCGAGGAATAACCATCCCGGTCTTTTCCGTCAGCAAATCCATTTGTTTTAAAAATGCGTATCTGGCAATAATGGAAGCAGCAGCTACAGATAAATGAACGCTTTCTCCTTTTGTGCTGAAAAAGACATTTTCTTTGATAATTTCTTTTTCCTTTACCACGTGTTTATAATAGGTGTTTTTTTCGACAAACTGGTCAATTAAAATGGCATCGGGTTTTTCAGGATCCAATTTTTTTAACAGGTTGGATAAAGCTTTGTTGTGCAACAGAGCTTTCATTTTACCTTGTGACATGCCTTTTTCTTGAAATGCATTATACTTTTCGTTATGTAAAACAAGCAAACTATAGGGAATAAACGAAACAAGCTGCTTGGCAATTTCAATAATTTTAGCATCCGTTAACTCTTTTGAATCTCGTACTCCTAATTCTTTTAATAAAGGAAGCTGCTCTTTTTGAACATAGGCAGCAACTACGGTCATAGGACCAAAATAATCTCCCGTCCCTACCTCGTCAGAACCGATGACAGATAGTGAGCTGAAGTTTGATGGGAGGTGTGAGACAGGAGCCTTTTTCGCAGCATCTAAAGGACCTCCCCACTTAGCCGCTTCTGTTTCAGCTTCTTTTCCTTGAAAAAGTACTTTTCCAGAGCGGTACGCAGTGATGGAACAGCCGGGAGTTTTAGCTGCAAAAATACTTCCCTGCGGAAGTTTGGGCTGTAGATAGGATGTGTAATGAATCTTCATTTTAGCTATTTGATCAGCTGATACCTTAATAACAGCATGTGACATAATGCTTCACTCCTTTCGGGGTATTTTAGTTTACTTTATAAGCACTATCCCTTATGATAGCTTAAATATAGATATGTTTCCATTGAAGTCTTCTTCGTGGTATGATAGGGATTAGGATTTTTCGTGGAACGGAGGATTTTCTCGTGTCAAGACAAGATAAAACACGTGCGACAGTTGACATCTTTGGTCAGCAGTACAGCATCGTCGGTAGCGAAAGTACAAGCCATATTCGACTTGTCGCCTCTATAGTGGATGAAAAAATGCGTGAAATCAGTACTAAAAACCCTTCTTTAGATATCAATAAATTAGCAGTATTAACAGCTGTGAATGCTGTACACGAATATATAAAACTGAAAGAAGACTATGAGAGACTTGAACAAAAACTTTATGGAAAAGAGGAATGACTGAGTCAATGCTTAATATCATTTTAATTATATTGCTTCTTTTAGGCTTTGTAACCGGTCTTAAAAGAGGATTTATTTTGCAGCTCATTCATATTGTCAGTTTTGCGGTTTCGTTTATCGTCGCTTATATGTTTAGTGGAGATCTGGCAAGCCGACTTCGCTTGTTGATTCCGTTTCCGGACAATATTCAGCAGCAAAGTGTCGCATCGTTTGTATTTGATTCTGGAACGATAGAAGACGCTTTTTATCGAATGATTGCATTTGCGATTTTATTTTTTGCTACTCACATTGTACTTCGCCTTGCAGGCTCTGTTTTAACGGCTTTAACCGAACTGCCAATTCTGCGCCAGTTAAATAAATGGGGCGGAGGTGCACTTGGATTCGTTGAAGTGTATATCATCGTTTTTATTTTGTTATATATTGGAGCCGTGATTCCTGTAAGTGAAATTCAAACGCCAATTCAACAGTCTTCAATTGCAATCAATATCGTACAAAATACTCCATACTTATCGTCTGCGATTCAAGATTTGTGGACTCAGTATGGTGTAATGTAATGAAATTACAATAGCTTGTTGAGAGGGTGTGTCGAAAGTGTCATAATACTTTTGAGATACCCTCTTTTTTTATCGCAGTCTGACCTGCGGTTTTCATGAGGATAAAAATATGTCTAGATGAAAATTTGGGAGAGTACATATGTCACTCATCATGTTTTTGAAAGTTTCGTTATTATGATAATAGGCTGGTGAAAAGAGATGAATAAAAAGGATATTATTAAATTGTTAGAAACAATTGCTACATATATGGAATTAAAGGGAGATAACCCTTTTAAAATTTCCGCTTTTCGAAAAGCAGCTGCAGCGCTAGAAACGGACGAAAGAACGCTGACAGAGATTGAGGATTTTACCAAGCTCCAAGGGATTGGAAAAGGAACGGCTGCAGTCATTACAGAGTATATGGAAACAAATGAGTCAAGCGTATTAGAAGAACTAAAGCAAGAAGTTCCTGAAGGACTTATTCCTTTGCTTAAGCTGCCGGGGCTTGGAGGTAAAAAAATCGCTAAATTATATAAAGAGTTAGATATTCGAGATATGGAATCACTGCATCAGGCCTGTATGGAAAATCGAGTGCAGGGACTAAGCGGTTTTGGTAAAAAGACGGAAGAAAAAATTATCGCTGCTATTGAAGAATTTGGGAAGCGTCCTGATCGTTTGCCTCTTGCTTTTATGCTTCCAATAGCGGAAGAAATTTTAGAAGCCCTTAAACAGATGCATAGCATTGATCGTTTTTCTCAAGCAGGGAGCATTCGCCGCATGAGGGAAACCGTAAAAGATCTTGATTTTATTATTTCAACAGCTGAGCCTCATGCTGTCCGTGAACAGCTAGTATCGCTGCCAAATGTGAAGGATATCATTGCAAATGGAGATACAAAAGTATCCGTAACGTTAGCCTATGAGTACGATGTGTCTGTGGATTTTCGTCTTGTAGAAGATAAAGCGTTTGCCACAACGCTTCACCATTTTACAGGATCAAAAGACCATAATGTGCGTATGCGTCAATTAGCAAAAGAACGCGGTGAAAAAATTAGCGAGTATGGCGTTGAAAATGCGGAGACAGGCGACGTCATGACTTTTGAGTCTGAACAAGCATTCTATGAACATTTTGGCCTGTCTTTTATTCCGCCTGAACTTCGTGAAGATGGAACGGAAGTAGATGCATTTATAAAGCCTCAAACGCTTGTGACCTACGGTGCCGTAAAAGGTGATTTGCATATGCACTCCACGTGGAGCGACGGGGCGTATTCGATTGAAGAAATGGCGGAAGCATGTCGCGCGCGAGGCTATGAGTACATGGCGATTACAGACCATTCTCAGTATTTAAAAGTAGCTAACGGTCTAACGCCTGAACGCATTCGTAAACAGCGTGAAGAAATTAATCGTTTAAACGCACAGTTCGATGATTTTACAATACTAGCAGGAATTGAAATGGATATTTTGCCTGATGCAACACTTGATTATGATGATGAAATGCTAGCTGAGCTAGATTTTGTTATTGCGTCCATTCACTCTAGTTTTTCGCAATCACGCGAAGAAATTATGAATCGCTTAAAGCAAGCGTTAAACAATGTTCATGTAGATTTAATCGCTCATCCGACGGGTCGTTTGATTGGTCGCCGCAACGGATATGATGTAGATATTGATATGCTAATTGAATTAGCTAAAGAAACAAAAACGGCTCTTGAACTAAACGCGAATCCAAACCGTTTAGATTTAGCCGCTGAACACATAAAAAAAGCCCAAGAGGCAGGAGTTAAAATTGCTATTAATACAGATGCTCACAATCTAGACATGCTAGAGCATATGGAAATTGGAATATCTACGGGAATTAAAGGCTGGCTTAAACCAGAAACGGTATTAAATACGTATAGTCTCAAAGAATTAACCGCCTTTTTAAATCGACATAAATAAGCAACAGGAGGAATCAGTTTTGCAATCACGTATTTTTCATGTACTAGAGTTTAATAAAGTTAAGGAACAGCTTCAGAAAAAAGTAGCTTCTTCTTTAGGCCGAGAAAAAGTAGCGAATTTGATTCCCTCGACTCAGTATGAAGAAGTAGTCAAATGGCAGGAAGCAACAGATGAAGCGACAACCGTGCTGCGATTGCGTGGCAACGTACCGCTAGGGGGCATTTTTGACGTTCGACCTAGCGTGAAGCGTGCTGAAATTGGGGGAACGCTAAGCTCTAATGAACTTCTTGATGTAGCAAGCACTATTTATGCTGCAAGACAAGTCAAGCAATTTATCGAGCAAGTAGTGGAAGACGAAGATTTACAGCTTCCAATTATAACTGAACATATCGAAAAACTAATGCCTCTTCCTGAGGTAGAACAAACAATTAAAATGAGTATTGATGAGAATGGCACAGTGCTGGACGGTGCAAGCGACCAGCTAAGAGGCATTCGTCAAAAACTTCGCTCAACGGAGTCTCGTATTCGCGAAAAGCTAGAGAGCCTTATTCGCTCCTCGTCTGCTCAAAAAATGTTGTCAGATGCAATTGTTACCATTCGAAACGAACGTTTCGTTATTCCTGTTAAGCAAGAATATCGCAGTGCGTATGGAGGCATTGTGCACGATCAGTCTTCATCCGGAGCAACTTTATTTATTGAGCCTCAGGCGATTGTGACGTTAAACAATGAGCTTCAAGAAGCAAAGGTAAAAGAAAAACAAGAAATTGAGCGTATTCTCATTGCTTTAACCGTTCAGGTAGCGGAAGTGGCAAATGAACTCCGTCAAAACGTGTATCTGTTAGGTGAGCTGGACTTCATGTTTGCTAAAGGACGCTATAGCCATGAGCTAAAAGCTTCAAAACCTAAAATGAACGACCGAGGCTATATTAAGTTAGTGAAGGCAAAACATCCTCTTATTGCACAGGAAGACGTCGTTGCGAATGATATTGAGCTAGGTGATCAATATACGTCTATCGTTATTACAGGACCAAATACCGGCGGTAAAACCGTAACGTTAAAAACACTTGGATTATTTACGTTAATGGCTCAAGCGGGTTTGCAGATTCCTGCGCTGGATGGATCGGAAATGGCTGTGTTTAAGCATGTATTTGCTGATATTGGAGATGAGCAGTCGATTGAACAAAGTTTGAGTACCTTTTCATCTCATATGGTCAACATTGTAGATATTTTACAAAAAGTAGATCACGAAAGTCTGGTCTTGTTCGATGAATTGGGAGCAGGAACGGATCCTCAAGAAGGTGCAGCGCTTGCGATTTCGATTTTAGATCAAGTATATGAAAAAGGAGCTCGCGTAGTTGCGACTACTCACTATCCTGAATTAAAGGCGTACGGCTATAACCGTGAAGGAGTGGTCAATGCTAGCGTAGAGTTTGATATTGAAACATTGAGCCCTACTTACAAGCTGCTGATTGGTGTACCGGGTCGAAGCAATGCTTTTGAGATTTCAAAACGTTTAGGTTTAAGTGCTGAAGTAATTGAACGTGCCAAAGGCTATATTGGCTCAGAAACAAATAAAGTAGAAAATATGATTGCCTCTCTTGAAGATAGCCGCCGTCAATCTGAACACGAGCTAGAAGAAGCTGAAGAGCTAAGAAAAGAGGCTCAGAAGCTTCATAAAGAATTACAGAGTCAGATTATTGAGTTTAATGAAAAACGAGATAAGCTGTACGAAAAAGCTGAAGAAAAAGCTCAAGCCACAGTTAAAGCAGCATCTGAAGAAGCAGAGAAAATCATTAGCGATTTGCGTAAAATGAGTCAAAAAAATCATGCGCTTGTAAAAGAGCATGAATTGATTGAAGCGCGTAAACGTCTAGAAGATGCAGTTCCAACTCTTGAAAAAAGTAAAAAGAAACCGGCTGCGCCGAAAAAACAAGAGCGCACTCTTCAAGCTGGAGATGAAGTGAAAGTCTTAAGCTGGGGACAAAAAGGAACGCTTGTAGAACGAGTAAGCAATAATGAATGGCAAGTACAAATGGGGATCATGAAAATGAAGGTGAAAGAAAAAGATCTCGAATATATCAGTTCTCCAAAACCTGTAGAAACCAAGCCGCTTGCTACGGTAAAGGGAAAAGATTATCATGTAAATCTAGAATTGGATTTAAGAGGAGAGCGCTATGAAAATGCGCTGATTCGAGTTGAAAAATATATTGATGATGCTTTGTTAGCCAACTATCCGCGCGTTTCGATTATCCACGGTAAAGGAACTGGAGCTCTTCGTAAAGGCGTACAGGAATATTTGAAAAATCATCGTTCTGTTAAAAATATTCGTTTCGGAGAGGCTTCTGAAGGAGGTTCTGGCGTTACGGTTGTGGAATTTAAATAAAAGAACGCTGAAATAAAGGTGTCAGTCGATGCGCTGAACAAGCATATATGAAGATAGAAAATCCGACATGGCTCATGGACTATGCTGGGTTTTTTATCTCTTTTAAGAACGATACAAGTAAAGGAAAGAGACCTGTCAGTTCATTACGTAGAGCGTAATATAAATTAGGAGTGATGCAAAAATGAGGGATTTTTGGAAAGACCCGTATATTGAATCCGCCGCTTATTACAGCGTGGTTGTCTTGAGCATTGTCGTCTTTCTTGTTGTGTTTGAGCTCGTTACTAAGTATAAGAATTGGGAAGAGATTCAAAAAGGAAATATGGCTGTTGCGATGGCAACAGGTGGGAAAATATTTGGATTAGCTAATATTTTTCGCTATTCGATTGAGCATAACGACAATTTGTTAAGAATGCTCGGATGGGGAATATATGGATTCGTTCTTTTACTAGTCAGCTATTTTATTTTCGAATTTTTGACGCCAAAATTTCGAATCGATGATGAAATTGAACAAGATAACAGAGCCGTTGGGTTTATTTCACTTGTTATTTCAATCGGTATGTCCTATGTAATAGGAGCAGGGATAGGATAGGAGAGAGTGATGGAGAAGTTAGCGAAAATTTTACTCGTTTTATGCGGAGTGTTTATGCTTATTGGTCTTATCTATTTATCTATATAGCTTTTCCTAACATTATGATGACAGCAAAAAAGCTGACCTTAAAGCAGGTCAGCTTTTTTAATGATTACTTCCATACGTCTTCAGCAATTGAAATCACGTGCTTTACTTTATCCCACTGCTGCTCTTCAGTAAGTAAATTTCCTTCTTCTGTAGAAGCAAATCCGCACTGGGGACTTAAACAAATTTGATCAAGAGAAACAAATTCTGCCGCTTCAGCAATTCGTTTTTTCACTGCTTCAGGATCTTCTAAATTTCCAAATTTTGATGTGATAAGACCAAGGACAATCTGAAGATCATCTCGCTTTACATGTCGAAGAGGTTCGAATCCTCCTGAGCGTTCATCATCAAATTCTAAAAATAGTCCATCTACGTTTAACTGACTGAAAATAGCTTTTGACGCATTTTCATATCCGCCGCTTGCTGTATAAGTAGACTGGAAATTCCCTCTGCAAATATGCATTGTAATGACCATATCATCTGGCTTATGCGCAATGGATTCATTGATCGCATCCGTAAAACGTTTCAGTAATTCTTGGGGCGTGAAACCTTTTGAAGCGATTTGTTCTTGTCCTTTTTCTGAGAAAAAGACTGCCCACGCAGTATCATCTAACTGTAAATAGCGGCATCCGGCATCATAAAATGCTTGAATGGCTTTTTGATATGTTTTAACTAAATCAGCAAAAAATACATCCGTATCCGAATAAGCAGACTCTTCAATATGACCTCTGAAAAACAGCATATTGGGACTTGGAATGGTGAACTTAGCTACGTGTTCTTTTCCAGCAGCTTGATGAAGAAATTTATAATCTTCAATCATAGGGTGGTGATTAAAATCTAGTTTTCCAGTCACTTTTATACCGTGAGCTTTTGTTTGGACCCCGTGAAACTGAATTCCTGAGTCTGCTTCGTAAAGTTCTACGCCAACAAGCTCTGACAGAAAATCAAAGTGCCACCACGCACGGCGAAACTCACCGTCTGTGACGGCTTTTAATCCAATTTGCTTTTGCTTTTCGACGAGCTTACGAATTTCTTCATCTTCAATTGCTCGAAGCTGTTTCTTTGTCATTTCCCCGTTTTCCACTTGTAATCGTGCTTGCTTGATACGCTCAGGACGCAAAAAGCTTCCAACGTGATCTGCTTTAAACGGTCCTTTAGTCAATGTTGTTGTCAATTCATACAGCTCCTTAAAAAAAATCTAATTTTTATTATATACAAAAAATTCGGATAATGTACAGGGGTAAATCCAATTTTTATTTATTACGCTGCAGGATGAAAGAGTGAATAGGGAGGAAAGAGAACATTCAATAACGATTGCATCTAAAAAAAGAATGAACTATAATTTTAATTAGAAAATTCTAATTTTTTATTTTTTTGAGGGAGAGGATACGTGTGGAATCCACCGAAAAGATATGGCTTTCTCAATATCCGGATGAAATACCTGCTAGGCTTCATTATGAACAAAAAAATTTAGCACAGCTTTTTGAAGAGGCAGTTCAAAAGGATCCTAAAAAAAGCGCAATCTATTTTCTAGGGAAAAAAATGACGTTTTCCCAGCTGCATCAAGATTCTCTAAAGCTGTCATCTTACCTTATTGAACTGGGATTAAAAAGAGGGGATAGAGTAGCCATTATGCTTCCAAATTGCCCTCAAGCAGTCATTTCCTTTTATGCTGTTCTTCTTGCCGGAGGAGTAGTCGTTCAAACAAATCCTTTGTATACGGAAAGAGAGTTAGAGTATCAGCTTAATGATTCAGAAGCGGCCATGATTATTGCACTCGATTTGCTATATCCGCGTGTAGTAAAAATGAAAGCGTTAACAAAAGTGAAGCACGTAGTCATCACCTCTATTCAAGATTATCTCCCATTTCCCAAAAACATAATGTATCCATTTATTCAGCGCAAGCAGCAGAAGATAAGCGTGGATGTGAGTCATACGGAGACTACTCATTTATTTAAACGTATTATAAATGAATCCTCTCCAGCAGTATGTAACGCTGAGGGAATTTCAGACGAAGATATCGCGATTTTACAATATACCGGGGGAACAACGGGTTTTCCAAAAGGAGTCATGCTTACTCATAAAAACTTGGTAGCCAATGCAACGATGTGTTCACATTGGTTATACCGCTGCAAGCATGGAGAAGAAAAAGTGCTTGGAATTATCCCATTTTTTCATGTGTATGGTTTAACAACAGTTCTTGTTCTATCGGTTTTGCAAAATTATGAGATGGTTCTTCTGCCTAAATTTGATGCAAAAACGACGCTCAAAACCATTCATAAGCAGCAGCCTACTTTATTTCCAGGTGCTCCGACAATTTACATCGCATTATTAAATCATCCTGATTTAGCAAAATACAACCTATCTTCCATTGATTCATGTATGAGCGGTTCGGCTCCCCTTCCTGTAGAAGTGCAGGAGCAGTTTGAAAAGATCACCGGAGGTAAACTGGTAGAAGGATATGGATTAACAGAAACCTCTCCTGTTACTCATGCTAATTTTCTTTGGGAAGAGAGAATACCAGGAAGCATTGGAGTACCTTGGCCAGACACGGATGCCAAAATTCTCTCGTTTGAAACAGGTAAAGAAGCTGCTGTAAGCGAAGTAGGAGAAATTGCGGTTAAAGGTCCTCAGGTCATGAAAGGATATTGGAAGCAGCCTGAAGAAACGGAGGCTGTTATGCGAGACGGATGGTTGCTAACAGGTGATGTTGGCTATATGGATGATAAAGGTTATTTTTATGTAGTAGACCGAAAGAAAGATATTATTATTGCCGGGGGATATAATATCTATCCTCGAGAAGTTGAAGAAGTATTATATGAGCATGAAAAAATTCAAGAAGCTGTAGTAGTAGGTGTTCCTGACCCATATAGAGGAGAAACGGTGAAGGCTTACATTGTATTAAAAAATGGTGTAAGATGTACTGAAGAAGAGCTAAATGAGTTTTCCAGAAAGTATTTAGCTGCTTATAAAGTTCCGCGCCTTTATGAATTTCGAAATGAGCTTCCCAAAACAGCGGTCGGTAAGATTCTGCGACGAGCGCTGATTGATGAAGAAAATGAAAAGCATAAAAAGGCGACGTAATCGATCGTCGCCTTTGATTTTTTTACTGAAACATAATTGACAGATACTTGCGGTTTCTTTATTATAAAGATATGAATGAATAATCATTCATATTTTAAAGGAGCGTATAAGATTGAGAAGAAATAAGCCAAAGTATAAACAGATTATCGATGCAGCTGTAGTAGTAATAGCAGAAAACGGATACCACAATGCTCAGGTGTCTAAAATTGCTAAGCAGGCTGGAGTTGCAGACGGTACGATATATTTATATTTTAAAAACAAAGAAGATGTCTTAATTTCCTTGTTTCAAGAGAAGATGGGACAATTTGTAGAAAAAATTTATGAAGAACTGGCGGGAATTGAAACCGCGGCAGAAAAACTTCATGTGTTAATTGACAAACATTTTTCGTTTCTAGCAGAGGATCATCATTTAGCTACAGTGACACAGCTCGAACTGCGTCAATCGAACAAAGATTTAAGATTGAAAATTAACGATGTATTAAAAGATTATCTGACTCTCATTGATTCTATTTTGCAGACAGGAATCGAAACGGGTGAGTTTTCTGAAAATATAGATATTCGTCTTGCGCGACAGATGATTTTTGGAACGATTGATGAAACTGTCACAACATGGGTAATGAACGATCATCGATATGGTCTAATAGAATCGGTAGATAAAGTCCATTCCCTGCTGTTAAACGGCTGCAGCGGCTCATAATCGTAAGTGAGCCTGCTGCTCCCCTGCGAGGGGAAAAAGCGCAAGGTAATGAAAATAGAAAGAAAGGGTGGCGTAAACAAATGGAGATTATCCAGGTTGAAACTGTTGATGCAATAAGCTTCATTACGTTAAATAGACAACCTGCTAACGCTTTGTCTCAAGATTTATTAAAAGATCTTTCAAGTGTTTTGAAACATTTGGAAGATAGTAAAGAGACAAGGGTTATCGTTATTAAAGGTGAAGGGAAATTCTTTTGTGCCGGAGCTGATATAAAAGAATTCACATCGCTTCAGCAGGAAAAAGAATACGAGAAGCTTGCTGTTAACGGTCAAGAGCTCTTTGAGTATATTGAAAATTACCCAAAACCAGTGATTGCAGCTATTCATGGAGCTGCTTTAGGCGGAGGGTTGGAGCTTGCTATGAGCTGCCATATCCGTTTGGTAACGGAAAACGCTAAGCTGGGCTTGCCTGAGCTGCAGTTAGGAATTATACCAGGGTTTGGAGGAACTCAGCGATTGCCTCGTTATGTAGGAGTTCATAAGGCTTGTGAGATGATGCTGACCAGTGATCCAATATCCGGAAGCGAGGCAGTGGAGTTAGGATTGGCAAATGCAGCTTTTGAAGAAAGTCAGCTTATCAATGAAACATTTTTACTTGCTAGAAAAATTGCCAAAAAAAGCCCGATTTCTGTTAAAGCTACCTTGCAGCTGCTTCAGCATGTAAAAACAGATGCTTACTACAGCGGCATTAAAAAAGAAGCGCAGTTTTTTGGAAGCGTATTCAAAAGCCAGGATGCTCAAGAAGGCGTAGCCGCTTTTATTGAAAAGCGCCAGCCTAAATTTTTAGGAAAATAAGCTTAGGAGGGGAATTGAATGAATATTTACGTGTTAGTGAAAAGAACATTCGATACAGAGGAGAAACTTTCATTAAAAAATGGTCAAATTGTTGAAGATGGGGCTGAATTTATTATTAATCCTTACGATGAGTATGCAGTTGAAGAAGCTATTCAGCTAAAGGAAAAGCATGGCGGGGAGATTACGGTCGTGAGTGTAGGAGGGGAAGAATCAGAAAAAGAACTCCGAACAGCTTTGGCTATGGGAGCAGATAAAGCGGTTTTAATCAATACGGAAGATGACATAGAAGATGGCGATCAGTACACGACTTCTAGGCTGCTGGCACATTACTTAAAAGAACAATCTCCTGACTTGATTTTGGCAGGAAACGTAGCGATTGACGGAGGTTCGGGCCAAGTGGGACCGCGCGTAGCAGAACAGTTAGAAATCCCTTATATTACGACGATTACAAAATTGGATATCGAAGGTGAAAAAGTGACTGTTGTACGCGATGTGGAAGGTGATTCTGAGGTTATCGAAACGTCGCTTCCTCTTTTAGTAACAGCTCAGCAGGGACTTAACGAACCTCGCTATCCATCTCTTCCAGGGATTATGAAAGCGAAGAAGAAACCGTTGGTTGAAGTGGAATTGGATGATTTAGATTTAGATGAAGATGATGTAGAAGCAAAAACAAAGACTATTGAAATTTATTTGCCTCCGAAAAAAGACGCAGGACGCGTATTACAAGGAGATATAAAAGATCAAGTGACAGAACTGGTCAATTTACTGCATAAGGAAGCAAAAGTCATTTAATAAGTCAAAAGTCAAAACAATGGGGGTATTGCAATGGGACGCAAAGTGTTAGTTCTAGGAGAAGCACGTGATGGGGGATTACGAAACGTATCGTTTGAAGCGATTTCCGCAGCATCTACTGTAGCTGACGGTGGAGAAATTGTTGCAGCGTTAGTAGGAAAGAACGTAAAAGCTTTAAGTGAAGAGCTTATTGCGTACGGAGCGAATAAAGTTGTTGTGACGGAGCATGAAGATTTAGCTGCTTATACATCGGATGGCTACGCTCAGGCGTTATTAGCCATCATTGAAAGTGAACAGCCTGAAGCTATCGTATTTGGCCATACGGCTCTTGGCAAAGACCTAGCGCCAAAACTGGCAGCTCGCTTAGACAAAGGACTTATTTCCGATGTGACGGATGTAGAAGTTGGAGGGGATCAAGTAGTCTTCACCCGACCAATTTATTCTGGTAAAGCATTTGAAAAGAAAATCATGACCGATGCTTTTACGTTTGTCACAATTCGTCCAAATAATATTTCACCGCTTGCAAAAGACGACGGACGTACAGGTGATGTAGAGGATTTAAATGTTGAAATCAAAAACCTGCGTACAGTTGTAAAAGAAGTTGTACGTAAAGCAACGCAAGGGGTTGATTTATCCGAAGCAAAAGTCGTGATTGCAGGTGGTCGAGGTGTAAAAAGCACGGAAGGTTTTGGACCTCTCCAAGAACTAGCGGACGTGTTAAATGGAGCTGTTGGGGCGTCTCGCGGAGCATGCGATGCAGATTACTGCGACTATTCTCTTCAGATCGGTCAGACGGGCAAAGTAGTCACACCAGATTTATACATTGCCTGCGGAATCTCAGGAGCCATTCAGCATTTGGCCGGCATGTCAAATTCAAAAATTATTGTTGCTATTAACAAAGATCCTGAGGCTAATATTTTTAAAGTAGCTGATTACGGAATCGTTGGAGATTTATTTGAAGTGGTGCCTCTGCTAACGGAAGAATTTAAAAAGCTGAAAGTACAGTCTGCGTAAGAGGCTGGGACAAAAGTATTTTAGACGAAGTGAAGAACGAACTATTGATCAAGATATTTGATTAGTGGTTCGTTTTTTTGTTGGGGTAAACTTTATGTGTGTGGGTCTTTCTAGCAGCAGTTGATTTCTGTGCAAGACTCCTGCAGAAAGCGAAGTCTTGCACAGAAATCAACTGCGGTGGCACAAGCGGTTCAGTCTTTGTATACTATTTGTTCACCTTTAGATGGAATTCATTTCGTTATGTCTCAACCTCACGGAAAACGAAATTTTCTACGTATGTTTTTATGTAAATTGTACAAACTAGAGCGAAGAATAAACAGTATAAATGTAAGCAAAAAGTTAGCAAACCTTATTTGAAGGTGATATACTGTGAGTAGAATTTGGATATTGCATATATTTAGGAGGAATTAAAATGGCTATTGCACATGCTACAGATAAAAACTTTACAGATGAAATTAAATCAGGCCTAGTGCTTGTTGACTTTTGGGCACCATGGTGTGGCCCTTGTAAAATGATTGCTCCAGTTCTTGAAGAAATTGATGGTGAACTTAACGATAAAGTTAAAATCGTGAAAGTAGATGTTGATGAAAACCAAGAAACAGCTGGAAAATTTGGTGTTATGAGTATCCCAACTTTAGTATTATTTAAAGATGGAGAGAAAGTTGATCAAGTAGTTGGTTTCCAACCAAAAGAAGCATTAACAGAATTAATTAATAAACACGCGTAAGTCAAAACCTAGCTCAGGCTAGGTTTTTTCTTTTTCTCCACTTTTTCTCTTTTGGGAATACTTTTATTTAGCGAATATGCGTTCGTTTGTTTTATACTAGATGTAAGGAACACCGTCACAAATCCGGCTTATGTGCATGTATTGTAAAGCAGAAAAGAATGTAGGTTACGCTTCATAAGCGAATGTATAGATGGACAGAGTAAGAGAAGAGGAAGGAGAAAAGTATGAATGATTATTTAAAAGAAAAGCTGGCTATTTTACCGGATCAGCCCGGCTGCTACTTGATGAAAGATAAATATGGAACGGTCATTTACGTAGGAAAAGCAAAAGTATTAAAAAATCGAGTGCGCTCCTACTTTACCGGATCTCATGACGGAAAGACGCTTCGACTTGTAAACGACATTGTCGATTTTGAATATATCGTCACATCTTCTAATTTAGAAGCGCTTATTTTAGAAATGAATTTAATTAAAAAGCATGATCCAAAATACAATATCATGCTTAAAGATGATAAGGGCTATCCCTTTATTAAGATTACAGCTGAAAAACAGCCCCGGCTTGTTATTACAAGAAAAATAAAAAAAGATAAAGGGAGATACTTCGGTCCTTATCCTAACGTTCAAGCTGCAAATGAAACCAAGCGGCTTCTTGATCGCATTTATCCACTAAGAAAGTGCTCTACCATGCCAGACAGACCTTGTTTGTATTACCATATCGGGCAATGTCTAGCTCCTTGCGTAAAAGAAGTAAAAGAAGAGCAAAACAAACAAATTATTGAAAATATCACTCGGTTTTTAAATGGTGGATATGAGCATGTCAAAACAGAGTTAACTGAAAAAATGTTAAAAGCTTCAGAAGAACTTGACTTTGAAAGGGCTAAAGAATATCGAGATCAAATTGCTCATATTGAAGCGACAATGGAAAAGCAAAAAGTAACGTTTAATGATTTTGTTAATCGAGATGTGTTTGGCTATTCTTATGATAAAGGCTGGATGTGTGTTCAAGTTTTCTTTATTCGCCAAGGGAAATTAATTGAGCGAGAAGTTTCTATGTTTCCTTTTTATAAAGAGCCAGAAGAAGATTTCTTAACTTTTATCGGTCAGTTTTATGCCAAAAATATTAAGCCAAAAGAAGTGCTGGTTCCAGCAACGATTGATGCAGAGTTAGCTGAGAAATTAGTAGAAGTAGAGGTTCAGCATCCAAAGCGAGGCAAAAAGAAAGAATTAGTAGAACTTGCGTGTAAAAATGCAAAAATTGCGCTCGGTGAAAAATTCTATTTAATTGAACGAGATGAAGAGCGCACGGTTGGCGCAGTTGAACGGTTAGGAGAAGAGCTTGGAATTGCAGCGCCTTACCGGATTGAAGCATTTGATAACTCAAATATTCAAGGGACAGATCCCGTTTCTGCGATGATTGTTTTTGTTGATGGGAAACCGGAAAAGAAAGAATATCGCAAATATAAAATTAAGACCGTAAAGGGACCAGATGATTACAGTTCCATGAGAGAAGTCGTTCGCAGACGGTATTCCAGAGCGTTAAAAGAAGGTCTTCCGCTTCCAGGTTTAATTGTTGTAGATGGAGGCAAAGGGCATTTAGCTGCAGTACAGGACGTTCTCGAAAATGAATTGGGACTTTTAGTGCCTACAGCAGGTCTTGTCAAAGATGATAAGCACAGAACCTCCAACCTGATGATTGGTGAGCCTCCTCAAATCATACCGCTTGAACGCAATAGTCAAGAATTTTATTTGCTTCAGCGAATTCAAGATGAAGTTCACCGATTTGCGATTACTTTCCACCGTCAAGTGCGCTCTAAGTCCGCTTTTCAGTCTGTTCTGGACGACATTCCGGGAGTGGGAGAAAAGCGTAAAAAAGCTTTGTTAAAGTATTTTGGTTCGGTGAAAAAATTGAAAGAAGCAACGGTTGATGATATTCGAAATTCAGGTGTTCCTCAAAACATTGCTGAAAAAATTTATGAAACATTACAAAAATAGTCTTGAAATAATAGAAAATATTTGATAAGCTATTAACTAATTTCATACGACACTTCATCAAATGAAGTGAAGATAGAGGTGCAAATTTAATCAGTACGTATCAGGAAGGGTATGAGCCCTTATGAATGAGACGGAAAGGGAAATTTGCCGAAGTGAACATTACCTCATAGTAATGATTGCTGGTTCTGCGTTGAATAAACGTAGGATTGTCAAGATGTAGATTCTTGGAGAGCTATCTCACGGCAGTGGACGGTTATGTTTTATAATTTTCGTTCGTTAAGCAATGAGAGCTCATCTCATTGCTTTTTTTATTGTCTGAGTAAAAAAATTTAGCTTCTCATCATCCTGCATATGCAAATTTATTGAAAAGGAATGAACAAAATTATGGCATTAATCGTTCAAAAATTTGGTGGAACATCTGTTGGTTCTGTTGAACGTATCCAACATGTAGCAAACCGTGTTATTCAAGAAGCAGAGCGCGGTAACCAAGTAGTTGTTGTTGTATCGGCAATGGGCAAAACGACAGATGCACTGGTGAAATTAGCAAGTGATATTACGGACAGTCCAAGCAAACGCGAAATGGATATGCTTCTTACAACTGGAGAACAAGTAACGATTTCCCTGTTAACAATGGCCCTTCAATATAAAGGGTATGAAGCAACTTCGCTAACAGGTTGGCAAGCTGGTATCCAGACGGAAGCAGTTCACAGCAATGCACGAATCCAGCACATTGACACGACTCGTATTCAAAGCCAATTAGATAGAGGCCGAATCGTAGTAGTAGCTGGATTCCAAGGCTGTTCAGAAGATGGAAGCATTACAACATTAGGTCGAGGCGGCTCTGACACTACGGCAGTAGCTCTTGCCGCAGCATTAAAAGCTGCAAAATGTGATATTTATACAGACGTAACAGGAGTGTTTACGACAGATCCGCGCTATGTAGAAGATGCTCGTAAGCTTCACTCTATTTCATATGACGAAATGTTAGAATTAGCTAATTTGGGAGCAGGGGTGCTGCATCCGCGCGCTGTTGAGTTTGCAAAAAATTATCAGATACCGCTAGAAGTGCGTTCAAGCTTAGAAAACGAGAATGGAACGATTGTTGAGGAGGAAGTTTCAATGGAACAAAACTTAGTCGTAAGAGGAATTGCGTTTGAAGATAATATTTCACGAGTGACAATTGAAGGGTTAAACAATGAGTTGCAAACTCTTTCTACTATTTTTACAGCATTAGCAAAAGAACAGTTAAATGTGGACATTATTATTCAAAACGTAACGGCTAATAATCGTCTCTCTATCTCATTTTCTATTAAAACCGTAGACGTAGATGCCGCTCTTGCCGTCTTAAAAGAGTATAAATCTACTTTAGGATATACGCGTATTGAACATGAAAGCGGTCTGGCTAAAGTATCAATTGTCGGCTCTGGCATGATTTCTAATCCAGGCGTTGCAGCCGAAATGTTTGAAGTGCTGGCAGGGGAGAAAATTGAAGTGAAGATGGTCAGCACGTCTGAAATTAAAGTATCTACAGTTGTACCGCACGCTGATATGGTAAAAGCTGTTGAGACGCTTCACGTAGCATTTGAATTAGAAGAGCAGCAAGCAGTGCACGTATAAAGAAGAGAAAAAAGACGTGGTATCTCCACGTCTTTTATATATACGTATTTCCTACTTTTTATAGCGCTCCGCGCGTGTTTCGGTAGGTAAGATATCTTTTCGGTCCCACTGCACGGAAATCAGCACTTTTCCGTTCTTTTCTTTATGTGTTAAGTAGGCTTCTGTTAGGCAGTTGTTTTGACGCTGAATCTGTTCAGCCACAAATCCTGACTCAAGATGAAACGAACAAGTTTCCTGCTGAAATCTTTTGCTGACCACATCACCTGATAACTCAAGCTCGAGTGAATATTTATCTTTTTTTGCAAGCGTCAGTGTTCCCCAGGAAGCTGCTTTAAAAAAAGCGACGATTTCATCCATTGTATTTAATGGGTATTTCCGCGCAAGGTGTTTTCCTGCCCAGTATGAAATGGTATTTGTTTCGTCTCCAAGAAGCTCTGGAATTAACACGTCACGCAAAAGGCTGTATCCGAAATATGAAACGTGATCAAGAGTTCTCTCTGTTTCAGCTGTGACGTTAGGTTCTGATGTTTCCATCGTCTCTTCAAGTTCTTGCTGTGATTCTGTTTGTAAATTGCTCATGCTTTCCCCTCTTTCTTTACTACTATTATATACAAATCTAAAAAACCTCTCACGCATTTTTTTAATAAAATGTAAGAGGATCTTTATTATGGTAAAAAGAGTTAGATGTAAAGATGAAAAATCCATAATATACCTTTTAAAAGGGTACTTTTACCTGTGTAAATGTTTTGTGAACTTGTTTACAATAAAAGCATAAAGTAAACGCTTACTTATTTGTGGCAAGCAATATTATAATAGAAAGAAAAAATCTGTAACATCAATACAGTAAGCGTTAACAAATATAAAATTTTATAAATTTATATTTTATAGAAGATTTAAACATCTTGCCTTGACGCTCTTAATCGATGGGAGTAAAATTAACCTGTCACATACTTTATTAGGAAATGCAAAGGTTTTCATTTCCTGTATTCACGATTAATCTATTTGTCTAGTGGGAGTAAGAAAGTTCTTCACAAACTATGTTCATTTAACTAAGGGGGGTCTACGCAGATGGCGGCAAACAGAGAGTTTCAATATCGGAGAATCCATTCATTACTTGGGGTAATACCAATCGGGATTTTCTTAACACAGCATTTAGTTGTGAATCATTTCGCGACAAAGGGAGAAGAATCATTTAATCAAGCAGCTCACTTCATGGAGAGCTTACCTTTCCGCTATGCTCTAGAAATTTTCATTATTTTCTTACCAATCGTTTTTCACGCAATATACGGTCTTTACATCGCATTCACTGCTAAAACAAACGTTAACAACTACGGTTTTTTCCGTAACTGGATGTTTATCCTTCAGCGTGTTTCAGGTGTAATCACACTTATCTTCATCACATGGCACGTATGGGAAACCAGAATACAAGCTGCGCTTGGAAAAGAAGTAGATTTTCAAATGATGGAACGAATTTTAAGCAACCCGGCAATGCTTGCATTCTACATAGTTGGTGTTGTATCTACGATCTTCCACTTTGCAAACGGTCTATGGTCATTTGGAGTTAGCTGGGGGTTAACTGTAACACCACGTTCTCAAAGAATTTCAACTTATGTGACATTAGCAATCTTCTTAGCACTTACATTTGTAGGTGTTCGTACATTATTCGCATTTGCATAAAATTAAGGTTTTGAAGGAGTGGGGTTCCGATGAGTAACGGAAAAATCATCGTAGTCGGTGGCGGTTTAGCTGGCTTGATGGCAACAATAAAAATTGCTGAGTCTGGCAAGCAAGTAGATTTATTTTCACTAGTTCCGGTAAAAAGATCTCACTCAGTTTGCGCGCAAGGTGGAATCAACGGAGCCGTAAACACGAAAGGTGAAGGGGATTCACCATGGGAACACTTTGATGACACAGTGTACGGCGGAGACTTTTTAGCCAACCAGCCACCTGTAAAAGCAATGTGTGAAGCAGCTCCTGGTATTATTCACTTACTTGACCGCATGGGTGTTATGTTTAACCGTACTCCTGAGGGTTTGTTAGACTTCAGACGATTTGGCGGGACGCAGCATCACCGTACGGCTTTTGCTGGAGCAACAACGGGTCAACAATTATTGTACGCATTAGATGAGCAGGTTCGTCGCTATGAAGTTGCCGGACTTGTGACAAAGTACGAAGGATGGGAATTCTTAGGTGCTGTTCTTGACGATGAGCGCAGCTGTCGCGGAATTTCTGCACAGAATTTAAAATCAATGGAAATTAAAACGTTCCCAGCTGACGCGGTTATTATGGCTACAGGTGGACCTGGGATTGTTTTTGGAAAATCGACGAACTCAGTTATTAATACCGGTTCAGCGGCATCTATCGTGTATCAGCAAGGTGCATACTATTCAAACGGAGAGTTTATTCAAATTCATCCAACTGCTATCCCAGGAGATGATAAGCTTCGTCTTATGAGTGAATCTGCTCGTGGAGAAGGCGGACGCGTTTGGACATATAAAGACGGTAAACCTTGGTATTTCTTAGAGGAAAAATATCCTGCGTACGGTAACTTAGTACCTCGTGATATTGCCACTCGTGAAATTTTTGACGTCTGCGTAGCCCAGAAGTTAGGAATTAACGGAGAGAACATGGTTTATCTGGACCTTTCACATAAAGATCCAAAAGAGCTAGACATTAAACTTGGAGGTATCATCGAAATCTATGAAAAATTCATGGGCGATGATCCGCGCAAAGTACCAATGAAGATTTTCCCAGCCGTACACTATTCAATGGGCGGTTTATGGGTGGATTACGATCAAATGACAAATATTCCTGGCTTGTTCGCAGCTGGTGAGTGTGATTATTCACAGCACGGAGCGAACCGTTTAGGAGCAAACTCCTTATTATCAGCTATTTATGGTGGTATGGTTGCTGGTCCTAAAGCCGTTGAATACATCAATGGTTTAGAAAAGAGCGCAGATGCTATTTCTTCAAGCGTATATGATCGTCATGTGAAAGAAGAAGAAGAGAAATGGAACAATATCATGAATCTTCAAGGTACAGAAAATGCATACGTTCTTCATAAAGAGCTAGGGGAATGGATGACTGACAACGTGACAGTCGTACGATACAATGACAAACTGTTAAAAACAGATGAAAAAATTCAAGAATTAATTGAACGCTATGATCGTATTAACATTAATGATACGGCTAAATGGAGTAATCAAGCGGCAACATTTACTCGTCAGCTGCAAAACATGCTTCAGCTTTCACGTGTTGTAACGCTAGGAGCTTACAACCGTAATGAAAGTCGCGGTGCTCATTATAAGCCAGATTTCCCAGATCGTAACGATGAAGAATTCTTAAAAACAACAATGGCATCTTTTGTGGATAAGAAAACGGCTCCTTCTTTCCATTATGAAGAGGTAGACGTATCGTTAATCAAACCGCGTAAGCGCGACTACACAAAGAAAAAAGATGAAAAACCAAAAAAACAACAAGAGGGGGTTCGTTAATCAATGAGTGAACAACAAACAGTCCAAAAGACAGTGCGCTTCATTATTACACGTCAAGATTCAGCTGAATCTGCTCCTTACAATCAGGAGTTTGAAATTCCGTATCGTCCGAATATGAACGTTATTTCAGCACTGATGGAAATCAGACGTAACCCTGTTGATGCTTCAGGTAAAGAGGTTGCTCCGATAAACTGGGAAATGAACTGTTTAGAGGAAGTATGCGGAGCCTGTTCAATGGTCATCAACGGTAAACCTCGTCAGTCATGTACGGCTCTTGTTGATAAACTAGAACAGCCAATTCGCTTACAGCCAATGAAAACATTTCCGGTGGTTCGTGACTTGCAAGTAGACCGCAGCCGTATGTTTGATTCACTAAAAAAAGTAAAAGCCTGGGTTCCAATCGATGGCACATACGATTTAGGGCCAGGACCGCGTATGCCTGAAAAGAAACGTCAGTGGGCGTACGAGTTATCCAAATGTATGACATGTGGCGTTTGCTTAGAAGCTTGTCCAAACGTAAACGACAAGTCAAACTTCATCGGTCCAGCACCGCTTTCTCAAGTTCGCTTGTTTAATGCCCATCCAACCGGTGCGTTAAATAAAGGAGAACGTTTAGAGACGATTATGGGTGATGGAGGACTAGCGAACTGCGGGAACTCTCAAAACTGCGTTCAATCATGTCCAAAAGGAATTCCATTGACTACTTCAATCGCAGCTTTGAATCGCGATACAACAATTCAAGCATTCAGAAGTTTCTTTGGTAGCGATCAAGTATAATCACTCAAAACCTCTCCACGCGGAGAGGTTTTATTTTGTCTATGACGAACGGAGGAAATACAGATGAATAATATTTCGTATATTGAAGACATGGATCATTGGAAAGAGTCATTTTCGTTTAAGCAGGAGATCAAGGTAAGATTTTCAGAAACAGATATGTTTGGGCATTTAAATAATACGGTTCCTTTTGTTTATTTTGAACAAATACGTACGGAATTCTTTCACCATATTGGCTTTATGCAAAAGTGGACGAGTGAGCATGAGGGAACGATACCGGTGGTGGCTGATTTGCAGTGCGATTATGTCAAACAAGTGTATTTTGGCAACGTGCTATCTGTTTTTGTAAAAGCTCATAGAATTGGACGTTCGTCGGTTGATTTACACTATATGATTCAAAATAAGCAAAAAGAGGTTGTGCTCACCGGGAGAGGAACAATGGTGCAAATTTCTAAAGAAACAGGAAAAAGCGTGCCTTGGGATGAAGAGATGAAAAGGTGTTTATTAACTATATGAAAATGGCTTGAAGGCTCTTTCTTCAGGCTTTTTTCTTTTTTAAAGGTAAAAAAGAGTTTTTTGCATATTTTTTCTAAAACTAGTAACCGCGTAGGCATACCGCACATAAGATATGTTGACTAAATTTACACCCATCCGATAGTTCAACTCAGGATCAGGCAAGGAGGGTTACATTGAAAGAAAAAGAGTTTCAACCTAAACCGCTACTTACAAAGCGTGAACGAGAAGTATTCGAGCTTTTAGTACAGGACAAAACAACAAAAGAAATCGCGAGTGAACTATTCATTAGCGAAAAAACAGTTCGAAATCATATTTCTAATGCGATGCAAAAGCTTGGAGTCAAGGGGCGTTCTCAAGCAGTCGTAGAACTCCTTCGAATGGGAGAACTTGAACTATAACATGAGCTGGCTTTCTTCTTAGAAAGCCAGCTTTTTGTATATTTTTTTAAGTGTCGCATACATATCTAAAAAGAATGGCGTTAAGAAAATATTATAAAAAAGGTAAATCTTTATAAAAAAAACTTATTGCTTGAAATTGAATTTCAGAGTACGTATACTTTTAAGTAAGGAGATACTAGTTCAGAAGAAAGAGAGGTGAGATGATGAAAAATGTATGGATGAGCTTATTGTTATGCATGATATTCTGTTTGCCTTTTGCGAGTTTGCCAGATAAATTCATTGATAACGACTTTGAAAAAGTGAAGGTCACAAAAAGTTCGGTTCAGCATTACACCGATATTGTGCACATGTCTCCAGGAGCTAAGCACAGCGTTAAACAAATAGGATCCCTCATACAAAGCGCGATAGTAACTTTTGCTTTAGTATGGACGAGTGCCAAACTCATCATTCCAACGCATCAAATTGCGTATTTTATCCTCAAGAAAACACTTTTTTATCCAAAAATCTTTCAATCAAGTTACCTCAATTAAATAAAAAAGGTTGAAATTTCAACAGCCTTTTCTTCAAACCTAAAATTACCAACTATTCTTAGGCTTATTTGCTATGCGGATTTTCTATGCAGATAACGCGACAAAATTAAAAAATTCTTTTTAAAAACTTTATAGGAGTGATCATTCGATGATGATTAAAGAAACGGAGTTACCAGGAATCGGCCGTAAATTTGAAATTGAGACAAGCGGAGGAAACCGCGTAGTCGTTATCATTCATGATGATGGACGACGTGAAATCTACCACTTCGATCAAAAAGATTTAGAAGAAAGCATTTTTGACATTACGTTAACAGATACGGAATCAAGACAGCTAGCGGCAATTTTAGGCGGCATGATTTACAAGCCAAAAGCAATGGAAACCATTGAAGTGGCATTCAATGACTTAGTTATTGAATGGTACAAAGTTGAAAAACAAGCGAAAGCTCACAGTAAAACAATTGGTGAAATTGACGTTCGCAGCAACTATGATGTCACTATCATCGCCGTCATTAAAAACACGCAAAAAAAATTATCCACACCAGGACCAGATACGTTAATTGAAGAAGGAGATACGCTTGTCATCTCTGGTGAAAGAGGAAATTTAAAAACGCTCATTAAAGAATTGCTTTCACAAGGAGGTAGTTCATAATTGGATCATTTAGTATTTGAAGTTGGGACAGCTTTGTTACTAGTTGCTTTAGCGGCTATACTAGCACATAAATTTAAATTTACGATTATTCCATTCCTCATTCTTTTGGGCATGGCGGTTGGTCCCCATGCTCCTGAGTTTGGCTCATTCAGTTTAAAGTTTATTGAAAGCCAAGAGATTATTGAATTTATGGGGAGAATTGGAGTTCTCTTTTTACTGTTTTATTTAGGATTAGAATTTTCAGTTGGAAAGCTAATTAAATCAGGTAGGTCCATCGCGGTGGGAGGATCTATTTATATTTTAATTAACTTTACTTTAGGATTATTGTATGGATACCTGACAGGAAATCCTCTTCTTGAAGTGCTGATTATCGCTGGAATTATTACGATTTCGTCCAGCGCAATTGTCGCAAAAGTATTGGTTGATTTAAAACGAACAGCGAATCCAGAAACGGAACTGATATTAGGGATCATCATGTTTGAAGATATTTTCTTAGCCGTTTATCTTTCTGTCGTTTCAGGGTTGGTGCTTGGAGACCACGGATCGCTTGCTGGATCTTTAACATCTATTTTAATTGCGTTTGGCTATATGATGCTGTTCTTTATCATTGCTCGAAAAGCCACGCCGCTACTAAATAAACTTTTAAATATTTCATCAAACGAAATCTTTATAATCGTCGTTTTTGCGGTATTGTTTTTTGTGGCAGGCTTCTCAGAAACAATTCACGTGGCAGAAGCAATTGGTGCGTTATTGCTTGGACTTGTCTTTTCTGAAACGGAACATCGCGATCGTATTGAACATCTTGTCGTACCGTTTCGTGATTTCTTTGGAGCTATCTTTTTCTTCAGCTTCGGGTTAAGTATTGATCCTCTCACACTGTGGGATGCAGGCTGGCTTGCGCTTGGCGCAGTTGCGCTTACGATAATTGGTAACTTTACAGCCGGTATGATTTCAGGAAGAAAAAGCGGGCTGTCACACAAGGCCTCTACCAACATTGGGTTAACGATTATGTCACGAGGCGAGTTTTCGATCATTATGGCTAACATTGGAATTGAAGGAGGATTATCTGCAATTCTTCAGCCATTCGCCGCGCTTTATGTACTGATTTTAGCTATTATTGGCCCTTTGTTAACGAAGGAGTCTAAGCATATATACGGATTTTTAAACTCCGTATTTAAATGGAAAAAACCAAATCCTCAAGAATCAAAGTGATAAAATATATAAAACACAGTTGACAAATCGGATTAATATGATAAAATTCAAAATAATCCAATAACAAATCAGTTAAATATAGCAACGGGCTGATCGGTCAACCGAAAGCTCCTACCTTTTTCAGGTAGGAGCTTTTGTGTTTTTAGATGAACGAGCTTTTGATTTAAAAATTCAAGGAGGAGGAACTGCTGTGAGTGTTGTCATTCAATCTGTTAACAGATCATTTCAAAAAGGAGAACAAGTAACTCAAGCATTGCGAAATGTAAATCTTACGATTAATAAAGGTGAATTTATAACCGTTATTGGTCCGAGCGGATGTGGAAAAAGTACGCTGCTTAAAATGATTGCAGGACTTGATATGGATTATGAAGGGCGTATTGAAATAAACGGGAAGCACATAGGCGGACCTAGCATTAAACAAGGAATGATCTTTCAAGAACACCGCTTGTTCCCATGGCTTAATGTGGAGCAAAATATAGCGGCTGACTTATCGCTGAAAGATTCGAACGTTCGGCGCCGCGTAGATGAGTTAATTGATATTGTCAGGCTGAAAGGATTTGAAAAAGCTTATCCTCGAGAATTATCTGGAGGGATGTCTCAACGAGTCGCTATTGCGCGTGCTCTTTTAAGAAATCCAGAAGTTTTATTGTTAGATGAACCCTTCGGTGCATTAGATGCTTTCACTCGCACTCATTTGCAAGATGTGCTGCTAGACATATGGAAAAAAGAAAAAACAACCATGATTTTTGTTACCCATGATTTAGACGAATCCATTTACTTGGGTACTAAAATTGTGATTATGAGTGCCAGACCAGGAGAAATTAGCCGGGTCGTTCCAGTAGAAATTAGTCATCCGCGAAAAAAGACAGAACCACCTTTTCAGCAGCTAAGGCAGCAAGTACTGAAAGAATTTGAAGAAGCAGGAGAACATTAAAGATTCAATAAGACAGAGAAGGAGACAGAGCAGATGAAAAAGCTACTTTTAACTGCAGCTATTGTACTTGTTCTCGCATTGGCTGGGTGCGGGACGAAAGAAAAAGCGAGCGGAGAAGATTCAAAAAACGTTACGATTAATATTGGTATCCAACAAAGCTTAGGTCCTTTAATGCTGGCACAAAACCAAAAATGGTTTGAAAAAGAATTTAAAAAAATAGGTGTAAATGTCAAATGGACAGAGTTTCAAAGCGGTCCTCCGCAATTTGAAGGTATAGCATCTGGACACTTGGATTTCGGCCAAGTTGGAAATTCACCGGTTATTTCTGGTCAAGGGACAGACATTCCGTTTTTAGAAATTGCTAATTCCAGCGACGGGTTGAAAGGAAACGCTATTTTAGTAGGGAAAAACAGCAAGATTAAAAGCGTAAAAGATTTAAAAGGTAAAAAGATCGCGGTTGCGAAAGGAAGCAGCGGTTTTAATTTATTGTACAGAGCTCTTGACCAAAATGGGTTGAAGCCAAGTGATGTAAAGATTATTCAGCTTCAGCCAGACGAAGCTCAGCCAGCATTTGAAAATGGGTCAGTGGATGCATGGTCAATCTGGGAACCGTTTATCTCACTGCAAAACTTAAAAAATGAAGCTCGTATTTTAGCAGACGGCGATTCATTAAAGGTTGCTTCACCAGGTTTTACTATTGTAAGAGAAGGCTTTGCAAAAGATCATCCAGAGTTAGTCGTTAAGTTTTTACAAGTTTATCAAAAAGCGCTTGAATGGCAAAACGAACATTTTGAAGAATCTGTGGATATTTTAGCAAAGCAAAAAAATCTAGATAAAGACGTAGTAAGACAAGTGTTAAAAAATAATCCTGCCTATAATCGCCCAACTTCTAAAGAAATTATTGCAGAACAACAGCGAACAGCTGATTTTCAACAATCTTTAGGCGTTATTAAAAAGAAAATTGATACTGGAGATGTTGTTGATAATTCATTTATTGAAAAAGCATTAAAAGAAAAATGAGGTGATGAAAATGAGTAAAACATCTGTGGTTTCAGGACACGTCCAGTCTTCAGCAGCTCACTTGCAAAAAGTGAAAAAAAGAAAGGAAGAAGTGAAAAATAAGCAGGGAATTTTCCTTCGTTCTCTTGTCGTGCCACTTCTGCTTATCGTGGTGTGGCAAATCATTGGTTCCGCGGGCTATGTATCTAAAACTGTTCTTCCTACACCTGTTGATATTGTACTTTCTTTTAAACAACTCATCGTATCGGGGGAACTTGGAGCTAATCTTCAAATCAGTATTTTGCGTGCCGCCATAGGTTTTGCCGTTGGAGCTGGACTAGGGTTACTATTTGGTGTAATTGTCGGTTTCTCAAAGAAAACGGAGCACTATATGGATCCATCTATTCAAATGCTTAGAACTGTTCCACACCTTGCATTGGCGCCTTTATTTATCTTATGGTTTGGCTTTGGTGAAATTTCAAAGATATTGCTAATCGCAAACGGTGCATTTTTCCCAATCTATGTTAATACGTATCTAGGCATTCGCGGCGTTGATTCGAAATTATTTGATGTTGCTCGTGTTCTTCAATTTAGTAAATGGAAACAAATTACAAAACTTATTTTACCAGCTGCTCTTCCTAATATTTTACTTGGTGTCCGGTTATCTTTAGGTATTGCATGGCTCGGACTGGTAGTTGCTGAATTAATGGGAGCAAGTGAAGGTGTAGGATATATGATTATGGATGCTAGACAGTTTTCTCAAACGGACGTAGTTTTTGTCGGAATTATCATTTTTGCTGTTGTAGGCAAATTAACCGATTCATTTGTCCGAGTATTAGAAAAGCGTCTTCTTAAATGGAGAGACAGCTACGCAGGTGAAAAATAAAAGAAGGATTTATACACGTATTAATCCTTGTAAATCTATCAGTTTTATAAGCGAAAAGGAGAGATGATAATGAGCCAGGTTACAATTATTACAGGAAGCCCTTCAAAGCAATCAAGGTCAGCTGCTTTAAGCGAGTATATTGCAGCATATCTACAAGATGAAAAATATGAAGTGAAAACCGTGCATGTCCGTGACTTGCCCGCTGAAGACTTAGTATATGCTAACTTTTCTAGCCCTGCGATTCAAGAAGCTCAAAAGAAAGTCGCAGATGCTGATGCCGTTATTATTGTCAGCCCAATCTATAAAGCTAGCTACACAGGAATTTTAAAAACATTTTTAGATTTAATACCTGAAAAAGGTTTTCACAATAAAACCGTGCTGCCGATAGCTACAGGGGGAACCATTGCTCACCTACTGGCTCTTGATTATGTATTTAAGCCGACTTTATCCGTTTTAGGGGCTACTGCTCTTATTCATGGAGTTTATATTGTTGATTCTGAGGCGGCTTATACGAAAGAAAATGAAATTGAGTTTATTGCGGAAGAAGCAGAAGCGAGAATTAAACGTTCATTAAAAGAGCTGGGATATCATCTAGAACAAACGAAAAGGAGTGTTGAATCATGAAAATACTATGGTTTATTCCTTCCCATGGAGATGGAAGATATTTAGGGACAAATCGAGGAGGTCGTTCAGCAGACTATTCATATTTTCGGCAAGTTGCTCAAGCAGCTGACCGTTTAGGGTTTGAAGGAGTTTTGATTCCAACGGGGAAATCATGCGAAGACCCTTGGCTATTGGCTGCTTCACTTATACCTGAAACAGAGCGTTTGAAATTTTTAGTAGCTGTACGTCCCGGCATTATGGCCCCTTCCGTGGCAGCGCGCATGACCTCGACTCTTGATCGAATTTCAAACGGTCGTTTACTAGTTAATGTAGTAGCAGGAGGAGATCCGGCAGAATTAGCGGGAGATGGCCTTTTCTTATCACATGATGAACGTTATGAAGCTGCGGATGAATTTTTAGATGTGTGGAAAGGGTTATTGGCTGGAGATACGGTTAATTATGAAGGAAAACATATTCATGTAGAGAACAGTGAGCTGTTGTATCCACCTGTTCAAAAACCTTCTCCACCTATTTATTTTGGCGGATCTTCACCCGCCGGACAAAAAGTTGCAGCAAAACATTCTGACGTGTATTTAACGTGGGGCGAACCTCCTGAACAAGTAAGAGAAAAAATAGCGGCTGTGAGAAAGCAAGCAGAAGCAGAAGGCAGAACCGTTAAGTTTGGGATTCGTTTGCATATTATTGTACGGGAAACCGAAGAAGAAGCTTGGCAAGCAGCCGATCGATTAATTCAGCATTTGGACGAAGACACGATTCAAGCAGCACAGCGTACTTTTGCTAGGTATGACTCAGTCGGGCAGCAGCGAATGGCGAGCCTTCATAGAGGAACCCGAGAAGAACTTACGATTAGCCCTAACTTATGGGCAGGTGTAGGGCTCGTCCGGGGAGGTGCAGGAACTGCACTAGTAGGCAGTGCTGAAAATGTAGCGAAACGAATAAAAGAATATGAAGCTTTAGGAATTGAATCTTTTATTTTATCAGGCTATCCGCATTTAGAGGAAGCTTATCACGTAGGAGAGTTATTGTTCCCGCTTTTAAATATTGATGACGGTGAAGGAAAGAGTAAAAGCATCGGTGAGATTATTGCAAACGATAGGTTTCCAAAAGCTTCAACATCGTAAAAGAAGAACCGGTGAAAAATTCACCGGTTCTTCTTTTACATTCATCTCAGCCGAGAGACGAGTTCGTTAAATTGTTGGTTTAGGTTTTTCAGGTGCAGCTTGTTTATCTTTTCGACTTTCTTGAATATATACTTTAAATAGAAAAATATTTAAACAGCCCAGTGTGAGGAATAACGGTGCAAAATAATATTCTTGAGACATAAGTAGGACGAAAACGCTTCCAAAACAGAACAGAGAACTAAACATAAAGTAAAACTGTAAGAATCTTCTCATTTTAGTCGCCTCCTATTCTTTTTCTTCTTACAATTATTATATCAAATACTTTCCAAAAAAGACACAAAATATTCACAAAATGTTCAATTTTTTTCTTGTTTACCTATTGATTTTTTTGTCGATATGTAAATTTAGTGGGTTGTAATACCAATTAATTCCTGATCATAACTTTCCGATGGAAAGTTTATGTAAAATTTTATATGATAGAGAAATGGTATTGAAAAAAGGGGGAAAATCATCATGAGACGAATTGGGTGGCTATTTTTTACTATGGCAATTCTCTTATTAATAACTGCCGGTTGCTCAAATGATCAACAGAAAGCACAGGATCGATTTGATAAATATGTAGCCATGTGGAATAAAGAAGATTTTAAAGGCATGTATGGATACTTGTCTAAAGATGCTAAAAAGACGATTTCAGAAAAAAATTTTATAAATCGATATAAAAATATCTATGATGCAATTGAAGCGGACAAGCTTAAAGTGAAGGCAAGTAAAATAGAAGACTTAGAAATAAAAGACCATAAAGCTGTTTTACCTTTTGAAGTAAACATGGACTCTGTAGCCGGTGAAATCTCATTTAAAGAAAATGCTGCTGTGGTTCAAGAAAAACAAGGGGATACAGAGAATTGGTATATTAATTGGAAGCCTAATATGATTTTTAAAGGACTTAAGCAAGGAGAGCAAGTGAGAGTAGCTGCTCAGTCAGCTGTGCGTGGAGAAATTATGGATCGTTCAGGGAAATATTTAGCTCAAAATGGAGAAGCGATTCAAGTTGGAGTTGTTCCCCAGCAGTTTTCTAAAGGCGGCGAGCAAGCTATACAACAATTAAGCAAGACTCTTGCTCTTTCAGAAAAAAGTATTAATCAAGCACTGAGCGCTTCTTGGGTGAAAAAGAATCAATTTGTTCCTATTAAAACAGTTAGTCAAAAAGACGCCTCTAATTTAGAGAATTCTTTGAAAAAAGTAGAAGGCATTCAACAAAAAAAGGTAAATGCGCGCGTATATCCTTGTGAAGAAGCGTGTGCCCATTTAGTTGGATACGTTGCGCCTGTCACAGCGGAATATTTAAAAGAGCATAAAGATGAAGGCTATAATGCTCAGTCTAAAGCTGGAATGATTGGCTTAGAGTCTTTATATGAAGATAAGCTTCGTGCTCGAGACGGCGTCACGATTTATACAGTAGATAAAGATGGCAATAAAAAGAATGAAATTGCAAAAGTGAATCCAAAAGACGGGGAAAGCATTCAAGTTACGATAGACACGAATGTTCAAAAATCCCTTTATGAACAGTTAAAAGATGAAAAAGGAGTAGCTACTGCTCTTCAACCTAAAACGGGAGAAATATTAGGTCTTGTAAGCACGCCAGCTTTTGATCCGAATTCTTTTTCTTTTGGAATCGATGCTAATACGTACCAATCCCTTTCAACGAATCCCGATAAGCCGTTAATGAATCGCTTTACCAAAACGTATTCTCCGGGATCTACATTTAAGTTAGTCACGGGAGCTTTAGCGGTTGATGAAGGCGTGGTAAATCCAAACGAAAGTATATCAATCAGCGGGAAGAAATGGCAAAAAGATAAAAGCTGGGGGAATTTCTACGTAACACGAGTGGGAAGCAAGCCGAATGTTAATTTACGTGATGCTTATGTTACATCTGATAATATTTATTTTGCGCAGACTGCTTTGAAGCTAGGTTTAGACAAATTTAACAGTGGTTTAAAACAGTTTGGGTTCAATCAAAAAATGCCTGTTAATTATCCTTTTGAAACGTCTAAAATTGCAGGTGATCAAGATATTAAAGATGAGGGAGTATTAGCAAACTCTGGCTATGGCCAGGGGAAACTGCAAGTGAATCCTCTCCACTTGGCATTGATGTATACATCGATTGTAAACGATGGAAACATAGTAAAGCCTATTCTTATGAACAGTGATGAGAGTGGGATATGGAAAAAACAAGTAATATCTAAAGAAACGGCGCAATTAATTCAAAATGATTTAGTTGATGTCATTGAAGATAAAAACGGTACGGGTCATGCTGCAAAGATAGATGGGTTAACCCTGGCTGGAAAAACTGGAACGGCAGAATTAAAGAAAACTCAAGGTGAAAAAGGGCAGGAAAACGGCTGGTTTGTAGCAGTGGATACAAACCAGAAAAACCTACTCGTTTCAATGATGATTGAAGGAGTAGAAGATAAAGGCGGAAGTCATTACGTCGTGCCGAAAGTAAAAAATGTATTTCAGCAATATAATAAGTAAATAATAAAAGCCAGTTCTAAAGGAGCTGGCTTTTATTATTTACACAAGAGGAGTAATGTTAAGTTTTTGTAAATCCCAGTTTTATACAAACTCTGAAAACCCTTATTTTAAAGGGAATGAACGTATTATTGTTAATGTATTGTAAAGAGACCTAAAAAAATGTGTTTGAAAAGTTATTGACAATTAACAATAATAGGAGTAATTTTTGACTTGGCGTAAAAAAATGAATCGCATAACCTATAAGTAAAAGAACCATCTTTTGGGACTTTTGCTCTGGTAAACGTTTGTTTTTTTCGAATTTTTTGATACACAAGAGAGGTGGTTTCTCTCGTTATAGTAATGAACAGCTAAGTTTTATCCATTACTTTAAATGAAAAAAGAAACTAGAACACATATAAAAAGATAGAGAGAAAAAACGAGTGGTAAAGTTTCGATAAATTGGATGGAGGATTGCAACGTGATCAAAAGAAAAAAAGACAAGTTTTCTGAAATGTTAATGGACATTGCCCAAAATATTAAGGACTCAGCAGATTTTTTAGGCAGCTTTGAACTTCAAAATGTATCTGACCTAAAGGAATTTGCCAATGTTTTAAAAGCGTATGAATCAAAAGGTGATAAATACGTGCATACAGTGATTACTGAGTTGAACAAAGCATTTATTACTCCAATTGAGCGTGAAGATATTTTACAGCTAGCAATGAGCATGGATGATGTACTTGATGGCATCGACAGCTTTGCTGCTTTAATGGAAATTCATTCAATTACGACATTTGATGAATATGTAGCTGAATTTGTTAAAAATATTCAAGGCTGTGCTGAAGAGATTTTAATTACTATTAATTTGTTGTCTGAGAAAAAGCTTCTTCAAATTAGTGAGCATGCAATTAAAATTAAAGAGTATGAGTCACATTGTGATACATTATATCGTCGTGCATTAAAACAATTATTCGCAACATGTAAAGATCCAATTAAAGTTATTCAATATAAAGAAATTTATGAAACGCTAGAAGAAATCGCGGATTATTGTCAAACGGTTGCAAACAACTTAGAATCAGTTATTATGAAGAATGCGTAACGGGGCTATATTATAATGGATTCGATGCTAATATTAACTATTCTAATTGTAGTTGGCGCACTTGGTTTTGACTTTATCAACGGATTTCACGATACAGCTAATGCCATTGCGACTTCTGTTTCAACCAAAGCTTTAAAACCGCGACATGCAATTCTTTTAGCCGCAACCATGAACTTTGTCGGTGCTATGACGTTTACGGGCGTAGCCAAAACGATTACAAAGGATATCGTTGATCCTTATACGCTTCAAAACGGTTCTGTCGTTATTTTAGCAGCATTAATTTCTGCTATCGCGTGGAACCTAATCACATGGTATTTCGGTATCCCGAGTAGTTCTTCTCATGCAATTATTGGATCGATTGCAGGAGCAGCTATTGCAGCTGCTGGATTTGGTGCTTTAAATTACAAAGGTTTCATCAAAATCATTGAAGCCCTTCTAATTTCACCAGTTCTAGCCTTTGTAGTAGGTTATATTGTCTATACGATTATCAAACTAACGTTTAAAAACCATAACTTGACGAAAACGAATAAGCGTTTTCGACGCGTTCAAATCCTGACTGCAGCCCTACAATCTTACACACACGGTACGAATGATGCGCAAAAAGCAATGGGTATCATTACGCTAGCGCTTATTGCTAACAATATGCAAAGCGGTACTGAGATTCAGTGGTGGGTACAGCTGGCTTGTGCGGTCGCAATGGGGCTTGGAACGTCAATTGGTGGATGGAAAATCATTAAAACCGTCGGCGGTAAAATTATGAAAATTCGTCCTGTTAATGGAGTAGCTGCGGACTTAACAGGGGCTGCCATTATCTTTGGAGCAACGTTTATTCATCTACCTGTCAGTACTACTCATGTTATTTCATCTTCTATCTTAGGTGTAGGTTCTGCTCACCGAGTGAAAGGTGTAAAATGGGGAACTGCACAGCGCATGGTGATTACATGGGTTATCACATTGCCAATTTCAGCTTCATTAGCTGCACTTATCTATATGATTTTAAATTTGTTATTTTAATAAATGTGGAGCTTCTTTTTAAGAAGCTCCTTTTTTTTATTTACATCCCCTCATTTGCACAGTACACTTAAAACATGAAAATAACACAATTGTTTTTAAAAGGGAGATGGGGAAATGTTTGGAAAAGTGGCTGCTGATGTATTGGGGCTAAGTGATATTGGTTCTGTTATTAAGCCGGTTGATTATGACAAGGTAGATGCAGACGATTACGTTATGCATGAAGAACAAGAAAAAATTTATTTTCTAATCAAATCAAAGTCAGATGAATATTGCTTTACCAATAAAGCGCTCATTCATCTTGATGGAACAAGTGCTACAAGCAAAAAGCGAATGCTTCGCCGCTATAACTACAGCACAAATCACATTTCAAACGTGATGCTAGAAACGGCTGGAACTGTCGATTTAGATGTGGAAATTAAATTTAAAATTGGCTCGGAGACTTTTTCTATCGATGTACACAAAAAGCATATAGAAGAGGTAAAAGATTTATATAAAGCGCTGTTTAAAATGTCTGAAATAACGCGTGAAAATGAAATTGCGCTCGATTTTGCTAAACAAAGCATTCAGCTAGCTTCTTCTACGCTAAGCAGTACACGAAATACAAGTGGAAGTGTTGCTGGTGAATTTAAAGAAATTAACGAAGCCGCGTTTTCTTGGTTATTAGATAAAAAAACAGCCTACACAACAAAAGATTTCAGCTCAGTTTTCGAGCTGTATATCAATAATTAATAGAAACAGCTGCTCCTTTTATGGAGCAGCTGTTTTTTAATACTGAATGAGAGCATGTAGACTTATGATGAACGTTGTAGAATCCTCATGTTAACCTTGAAAAATCACTGAAAAAAGAGCACAATATAAAATAGAAAAGAGAAACAATAGAGACGGGTTTAACTGAAAGAAATAATAGAAAATAAGACTTATAGGTGGAAAGGATTACGGTATGACAGCAAAAAATAATGAGGATACAGTGGCAGAATTAGAGAAGTCACTTCGACATATTGCAGCGATTGTGAAACAAAAAGGAAGAGAAATTTTAGAAGACTATACGATTACGCCACCTCAGTTTATTGCTTTGCAGTGGCTGTTTGAACGTGGAGATATGACGATTGGCGATTTATCAAATCGTATTTTTCTCGCTTGTAGTACAACGACAGATTTAGTAGATCGTATGGAAAAAAATAAGTTGGTGGTTCGGGTGAAAGATCCAAAAGACCGCCGCGTAGTGCGTATTCATTTGCTTCCTGAAGGAGCACGTGTTATCGAAGAAGTAATTGAAAAGCGACAAACGTATTTAAATGGCGTACTGGCAAACTTCTCTCCGAGTGAAACGGAAGTTTTACGAGTAACGTTACGAAAATTGCATGATGAAATGAAAGAAAAATGAGGCGATTGTTTTGAGTAGACCAATTGGTGTTATAGATTCAGGTGTGGGCGGATTAACGGTAGCAAAGGAAATTATGAGACAGCTTCCGAAAGAACAAATTATGTATATTGGAGATACAGCCCGCTGCCCATACGGTCCTCGTCCTAGTGAAGAAGTACGAGCTTTCACGTGGGAGATGACTAATTATTTAGTAGATAAAGATATTAAAATGCTTGTTATTGCGTGTAATACGGCTACGGCAGTTGTGCTGGATGAAATTCAAGAACAGCTCGATATTCCGGTTATAGGCGTCATTGAACCAGGATCACGCGCTGCGCTTAAAGTAACTAAAAATCATAAAATAGGCGTAATCGGCACAAATGGAACCGTGAAAAGTCAAGCCTATACACATGCACTCCGCGCTCTTCATACGAGAGTGGAAGTGGAAAATTTGGCATGCCCTTTGTTTGTACCTCTTGTAGAGAGCGGTAATTATGAAGGACCGGAAGCGCAGCGAATTGTAAAAGAAACATTAAAACCTTTTTATCATACAGATATGGATACCCTTATTTTAGGATGTACGCATTATCCGTTATTAAAGCCAGTTATTCAAGAAGCAATTGGGCCTCGAGTTCAGTTAATCAGTTCTGGCGAAGAAACGGCAATAGAGGTAAGTGCCATTCTTTCTTATAGCAATTTACTCGCTCCTAGAAACATGGAGCCTGAACACTACTTCTTTACAACAGGATCAACAGAACTGTTTCAATCTATTGCATCTAAATGGTTTGAGCACCCTGTATATAATGTTGAACATATCAAGCTTTAAAACCGTGCATATTATGCTCGGTTTTTTTTGTGGACAAAAACTTTTTTGAGCTGGTCTAAAATGCAAAAAAGCTCGTATACATAGTAGTACAAACAGTCTGAGGAGGGAAAGGAATGTCCAAAAAGACCCAACTTGTTCTCATATCCGCCGTGGTGACCACATCTGTATTGTTATCCGGCTGTGGACTTTTCGGAGGGGATAACGCAGCAAAGGAAATTGATCCGCCAAAGGATGTCACCTATGTGAAAGATGAAAAATCATTAGCGACTGAAGCGAAAGTAACGGAAGCTAATAAAAAACAAAGTAAAGCGGTAGAAACATCTGCGCCTACCAAAAGAGAACTCTACTTAATTGATAAAAACGGGTACGTTGTTCCCCAGACGCTTGAAATTCCTAAATCAAAAGGTGTCGCTAAACAGTCTCTTGAATATTTAGTAGAGGGTGGACCAGTCACAAACTTATTGCCAAATAATTTCCGAGCGGTTCTTCCTGCTGATACAAGAGTTTTAGGGACAAAGCTGGAAAGTGACGGGACGATGGTAGCAGATTTTTCACCTGAATTTGCTGAATATAAAAAAGAAGATGAACTCCGTATCCTGCAGGCCGTCACTTGGACGCTGACGCAGTTTGAAGGCGTAAATAAAGTTAAAATTCGCATTAACGGCTATGATAAAGATGAGATGCCTGTAAATCATACGCCAATCAGTAAAGGGTTGAGCAGAGCAGATGGCATTAACTTTGATAATACTGGAGTAGTTGACGTAACTCAAACAAAGCCAGTTACGATTTATTACTTAGCTCAAGAGGGCAAACAAACTTACTATGTTCCTGTCACAAAACGAATTGCTTCTGATGACAAGGATATGTACACTGCAATTGTGAACGAACTTGTAGAAGGACCTGCGCCTGCATCAGGTTTAGTGACAGATTTTAATCCCGATGCAAAGCTCGTAGCAGCTCCAAAGTATGCGGACGGTGAGTTAACGCTTAACTTTAATAAAAACATCTTTGGAAATTTAAAAGGCACGGAAATTTCTCAGCATGTTCTTGACTCCTTGGTGTTATCGCTGACAGAACAAAAAGCCGTAGACAGCGTTGCCATTAAGGTGAATGGCAAAAAAACGCTAAAAGATGAAAAAGGGAAAAAATTGACGGAACCAGTTTCAAGACCGAAAAATGTGAACACAGGTAGTTTTTAAAAACAAATTTTTGTTATACTAGTAAAGGACTAAGTAGAAAGAGGTCTGCTGAAATAGCGACCTCTTTCCGCTGTTTTATAGTTAAAATGGAAGAGACTATTACATATAAATGAATTTATAGGAGGACATGCTTAATGCGTTTGGACGGTAGGGAATTTAATGAATTGAGACCTGTATCTCTTCATACTTCATACTTAAAGCATCCAGAAGGATCTGTATTAATCTCGGTGGGAGACACAAAGGTTATTTGTACAGCAAGCATAGACGACAGAGTGCCTCCTTTTATGCGTGGACAAGGAAAAGGATGGATTACAGCTGAATATTCTATGCTGCCTCGAGCTACGGCACAAAGAAATATACGTGAATCATCAAAAGGTAAAGTCACAGGACGAACAATGGAAATTCAGCGTCTAATCGGACGAGCTCTTCGTTCTGTAGTCGATCTGGAAAAGGTCGGAGAAAAGACAATTTGGATTGATTGTGATGTTATTCAAGCTGATGGAGGCACAAGAACAGCATCGATTACAGGTGCTTTTGTGGCTATGGTTTTAGCGTTTGGAAAGCTGGTTGAAGAGAACAAGCTAACAGAAATCCCTATTCGTGACTACTTAGCTGCGACTTCAGTAGGTATTCATGGAGAAAATTCGATTTTAGATTTAAATTATGAAGAAGATTCGACAGCGGAAGTTGACATGAATATTGTGATGACAGGAAGCGGACAGTTTGTAGAATTACAGGGAACGGGAGAGGAATCGACGTTTTCGAGAGAACAGTTAAACCATCTTCTAGATTTGGGAGAAAAAGGTGTTTATCAATTGATTGAACAGCAAAAGGAAGTTCTTGATCACCTGGCTGCTTACATTCCGGTTAAAGAAAGGTAAGGGATTGACGTGCGTGAAATCATTATTGCAACTAAAAATGCAGGCAAAGTAAAAGACTTTGAAACACTTTTCTCGCCAAAGGGATTTAAAGTAAAATCGCTTCTTGATTTTCCTGAGATTGAAGACGTGGAAGAAACGGGCGTTACATTTGCAGAGAATGCGACACTAAAAGCAGAGGCCATTTCATCCGCATTAAATAAGCCGGTCATTGCCGATGACTCCGGGCTTGCTATTGACGCCTTAAACGGGGAGCCAGGCGTTTATTCCGCGCGTTATGCTGGTGAAAATAAAGATGATAATGCTAATATAGAGAAGGTACTTCAAAAGTTAAATGACGTGCCGTTTGAAAAGCGCACGGCACGCTTTCACTGTGCTCTTGCTATTGCAGTGCCTGGAAAGAGAACCGAAATTGTAGAAGGCACGTGTGAAGGGCACATCTTGGAGGAAAAAAGAGGGGAAAACGGTTTTGGGTACGATCCCATTTTCTTTGTGGAAAAATGGAGATGCTCCATGGCAGAATTGACCAAAGAGCAAAAAAATCAAATTAGTCACCGAGCAAATGCGTTAAAAAAACTAGCACCGCTAATTGATGCGCAATTTTAGAAGGAGTGATGACGTGTGAAACTATTAATTGTAAGCGATAGCCACGGGTTACAAGAAGAACTGCTCACTATCAGAGAGAGACATGCTGATGTAGATAAGATGATCCATTGTGGGGACTCTGAGTTGCCGCAAGACAGCAAAGAAATGTCTGCGTTTTTAGGCGTTCGAGGAAATTGTGACTACGATGCATCTTACGTTAATGATCGAGTAGAGTCGCTTGGAGAAGCTACGTGTCTGGTTACACACGGTCACTTATATAATGTTAAAATGTCTATGATGAATCTGCATTACAAAGCGAGAGAAGTCGGGGCAAACGTTGTTTGCTTTGGGCATTCTCACATAGCGGGAGCTGAGCTCATGGACGGAGTTTTATTTATCAATCCAGGAAGTATGTTACTTCCTCGTATGAGAAAAGAACGTACGTATGCTATACTAGTAATGGATGGTACAGAAGCTACCGTGCAGTTTTACGATATAAGCGGTAAACATATTCCTAGCATGCAGTTAACCTGTACACTTTCAGCATAATATAGCCAAATATAGGGAGAAGAGAAGGTTTTTTACCTCTCTTCTCATAAAATTTCAAAAAAACGTTGACTTTTAAATTATATTTGAATATAATAAGTATTGTCTTTGATACACTTTAACATTATGTCCCAGTAGCTCAGCAGGATAGAGCAACGGCCTTCTAAGCCGTCGGTCGGGAGTTCGAATCTCTCCTGGGACGTCCGGAAAAAACCGGCTTTTACTTTTTAGTAAAAGCCGGTTTTTTTATTTATCTTAAAAGTGAATGTTTGTTCATTCAGTGTGTACAAATGAACGTTTCACAAAAACTTTTTGAACTGCTGTAAACCCTTATTACATCAATAATGAAAACGCATTCAAATATTCTGTTTAGTCTAAATTGTCTAAAAAAATCTTGAAAAGTGGTTGACTATGCATAGAAATGGGCGTAAGATAGTCCTCAAATATAAGTTTTCTAAAAATTTTAATTAATTGTAATTAATTTAAAATATGATGTGTAAAGCATTTTTCAAAAAGCATATAGCGTTTTAAAACGTTGAAGAGGATAAGTAGTTTTGATGTTTAGGTATCAACAGAGAGTCGGGTTGCTGGAAGCCGACGTTACCAACTCAAAATGAACTCACCTCAGAGTGTCACCCTGAAATTCAGTAAGGGCGACCGAGTGTACTTCCAAAGCACTCGTTATCAAAAAGAATGTACAGTATACATTCATAAGGTAATCATTACGATTACAAACGAGGGTGGTACCGCGTAAAGTACAAAAGACTTTTCGCCCCTTGACCTATATCATTTGATAGGGTCTATTTAGGGGTGAGAAGTCTTTTTTCTTTTATCTAGAAAACGAAAGGATGAGAAAAGTGGGAGCCAATATGCAAACGAAAGAACCTGTAAGCACTGGGGCACAAATGAATGGAGCTGACATGTTGATTGAATCTCTAAGAAGAGAAAATGTTGACGTCATCTTCGGTTACCCAGGGGGAGCCGTTTTACCGATTTACGATAAGCTATATGGTTCAGGAATGTTTCACGTACTTGCTCGTCACGAACAAGGTGGAATTCACGCAGCAGAAGGGTACGCAAGAATTTCAGGCAAACCCGGTGTAGTTATCGCAACAAGTGGTCCTGGTGCAACAAATATCGTAACAGGTTTGGCAGATGCGATGATTGACTCACTTCCTTTAGTTGTTTTTACTGGTCAAGTAGCTTCAAGTGTAATTGGTTCTGACGCGTTCCAAGAAGCAGATGTATTAGGGATCACAATGCCAATTACAAAACATAGCTATCAAGTACGCAATATCAGCGATATGCCGAGAATCATCAAAGAGGCATTTCATATTGCGACAACAGGAAGACCTGGTCCAGTCTTAATCGACATTCCAAAAGATATGGCACAGGGTGATGGAACGTTTAATTACGAAGGAGAAATTGATTTACCTGGCTATCAGCCAACTTATTTTCCAAATCAGCTGCAGGTTAAAAAATTAACAGACGCAGTAGCAGCTGCAAAACAACCTGTTATTCTAGCAGGTGCGGGAGTGTTATTGAGTAAAGGTTCAGAAGAATTAAAAAATTATGCTGAACGTCAAAATATTCCGGTTATTAATACGCTTTTAGGGTTGGGTTGTTTTCCTGCAGATCATCCGCTTCATTTAGGAATGGCTGGCATGCACGGAACCTACACAGCAAACATGGCAATTTATGAGAGTGATCTTCTCATTAGTATCGGTGCACGCTTTGATGACCGAGTAACAGGTAACTTAAAGCATTTTGCACCAAATGCAAAAATTGCTCACATTGACATCGACCCAGCGGAAATTGGAAAGAATGTTCCAACCAAGATTCCAATTGTTGGAGATGCAAAAGAAGTATTGAAGCAATTGCTTCTGCAAGAAGGAGAAGTTGGAGATTATACGAAATGGCATGAGAAATTAGCGGCGTGGAAGCAAGAATATCCATTATGGTATCAGAACTCAGGGGATGTGTTAAAGCCACAAAAAGTAGTTGAGTTGCTTCACAAGTATACAAATGGAGATGCCGTTGTTACAACGGACGTTGGGCAACATCAAATGTGGGTAGCTCAATACTACACATTTAATAATCCAGATCGATGGGTAACTTCAGGTGGTCTTGGCACTATGGGCTTTGGATTACCTTCTGCAATCGGCGCTCAGCTGGCAAACAAAGATAAAACAGTTGTAGCAGTCGTTGGTGACGGTGGATTTCAAATGACGCTTCAAGAATTAGGAGTTATTAGAGAATTAAATTTACCTGTAAAAGTGGTTGTACTTAACAATCAGTCGCTTGGTATGGTTCGTCAGTGGCAGGAAATCTTCTATGAAGAACGCTACTCACACTCTTTAATTCCGAATCAGCCTAATTTAATGAAGCTTGCAGAAGCTTATGATATCAAAGGTTTACAAGCTTCTACTGAAGAAGAAGCGCATGCGGCTTTGAAAGAAGCAATGGAAACAGATGGACCTGTTCTACTAAATTTCTTTGTCGCACCTAAAGAAAACGTATATCCAATGGTTGCACCTGGAAAAGGATTACATGAAATGGTAGGGGTGAAACCATGAAGCGAATTATTACAGCAACTGTATTAAACCGTGCGGGCGTATTAAATCGCGTGACGGGGTTATTTACAAAAAGAAATTTCAATATTGAGAGTATTTCGGTAGGTCACACTGAATCTGAAGATGTATCACGCATGACGTTTGTTGTGAACGTAGAGCATGATAACGCTGCTGAACAAGTGATTAAGCAGTTAAATAAGCAGATTGACGTGTTGAAGGTTCAAGATATTACGGATCAAGCGGTGGTATCAAGAGAGCTTGCTTTAATGAAAGTAGCCTCTACGCCAGCGAGCCGTAACGAACTTTATGCAGTAATTGAGCCTTTCCGTGCAACCATCATTGATGTAAGCCGCGACAGCTTAATTATTCAAGTAACAGGTGAATCCAGCAAGATTGAAGCGATGATTGATCTGCTTCAGCCTTATGGATTAAAAGAAGTAACGCGCACGGGTACAGTAGCTGTTCCGCGCGGTACGCAAAAAGCAGCAGCTAAACTTTCATCAATCATTTAATTCTAGCTAGTTACTAACCAAGTAAACTATATAAAACTATATAAACTAAGAGGAGAGATTTATTATGACAAAGGTATATTATAACGGAGATGCAAAGGATCAATTATTACAAGGTAAAACAGTAGCAATCGTAGGCTATGGTTCACAAGGTCACGCCCATGCACAAAACTTACGCGACAGCGGAGTAAACGTGGTAGTAGGATTACGTAAAGGTAAATCATGGGACCAAGCAGAGCAAGACGGTTTCACTGTATTATCTGTAAAAGATGCAGTTCAACAAGCAGAAGTAGTAATGGTATTACTTCCAGATGAGTATCAGCCAAAAGTTTATAACGAAGAAATTCTTCCAGGACTAAAACCAGGAAAATCTTTAGTATTTGCTCACGGTTTCAACATTCACTTTAACCAAATCGTAGCACCTGAATTCGTTGACGTATTCTTAGTAGCTCCAAAAGGCCCTGGTCACCTTGTAAGAAGAACGTATGAAGAAGGAGCTGGCGTACCGGCGTTATTCGCAGTATTCCAAGATGTAACTGGAGAAGCAAAAGACGTAGCGTTAGCTTATGCTAAAGCAATCGGTTCAGCTCGTGCGGGTGTGTTAGAAACAACATTTAAAGAAGAAACAGAAACAGATCTTTTCGGTGAGCAAGCAGTACTTTGCGGTGGGTTAACTTCATTAGTTAAAGCTGGTTTTGAAACGCTTGTAGAAGCTGGCTACCAACCGGAAGTTGCATATTTTGAGTGTTTACACGAATTAAAATTAATTGTTGACCTTATGTATGAAGGCGGAATGGAAGGCATGCGTTATTCAATCTCTGATACAGCTCAATGGGGTGACTTCGTTTCAGGACCACGCGTTGTAGATGAGCGTTCAAAAGAGCAAATGAAAAAAGTGCTTGAAGATATCCAAACAGGTAAATTTGCAAAAGGCTGGATCCTAGAAAACCAAGCAAATCGTCCGGAATTTACAGCTATCAATAACCGTGAAAACGAACATTTAATTGAAAAAGTTGGCGCTCAATTACGTGAAATGATGCCATTTGTTAAAAAACAAAAGAAAGAAGCGGTGATCGCTAGTGCAAAAAATTAAACTATTTGACACGACGCTACGCGATGGTGAACAGTCACCTGGAGTCAATTTGAACCTACAAGAAAAGCTTGAAATTGCTAAGCAGTTAGAGCGATTAGGTATCGACATCATTGAAGCCGGATTTCCCGCTTCTTCAAAAGGTGATTTTCAATCCGTAAAAGAAATTGCGTCTATTGTCAAAAATTCTTCTGTAACAGGCCTTGCAAGGTCTGTTACAAAAGATATTGACATTGCATGGGAAGCGTTAAAAGAAAGTGCAGAACCAAGACTGCATGTTTTTATCGCTACTTCCGAAATTCATATGCAGCATAAATTGAAAAAGACACCTGATGAAGTACTTGAAACAGCAGTGGAAATGGTGAAGTACGCAAGTAAAAAATTCCCGGTTGTTCAATGGTCTGCTGAAGATGCATGTCGAACAGATTTACCGTTTTTAGCTAGAATTGTAGAAGCCGTTATTGATGCTGGTGCAAAAGTCGTTAATATTCCAGATACAGTAGGATTTATCACTCCTGGCGACTATCAATCAGTATTTAATTACTTAAAAGAACATGTGTCAAATATTCATAAAGTTGATTTGTCAGCTCACTGTCACGATGACTTAGGGCTAGCTGTGGCCAATTCAATGGCTGCGATTGAAGCAGGAGCTACTCAAATTGAAGGAACGATTAACGGAATCGGAGAACGTGCGGGTAACGCAGCTCTTGAAGAAGTAGCACTTGCGCTTCATGTCCGTCAAGATTTCTATCAAGCGAGCACAGGTCTTATCTTGCCTGAAATTAAGCGTACGAGTGACATTATCAGTAAGCTTACCGGAATGAATATTGCACCAAATAAAGCAATTGTAGGAAAGAATGCTTTTGCTCATGAATCAGGTATTCACCAAGATGGCGTCTTAAAAAATCCGTTAACATATGAGATTATTTCCCCAGAACTTGTGGGTGTTAAACAAAATCCAATTGTGCTTGGTAAACACTCAGGCCGTCATGCGTTCCGTACACGCTTAGTAGAGCTTGGATTCACATTGGAAGATACAGAAGCAAACGTACTTTTTGAGAAGTTTAAAGACTTAGCAGATAAGAAAAAAGACATTACCGATGATGATTTATTGGCATTAGTCATTCAAAAGCAAGTTAGCAAAGACAGTGAATATAAGCTTGAAAGTCTGCAAGTTCAGTATGGTACGAACAATATTCCAACAGCTACGATTACGCTTCGCAAAGAAAACGGCGAAGAGATTCAAGAAGCAGCTACGGGATCTGGAAGCGTGGAAGCTATCTATAATACGCTGCAGCGCTGTGTTGAACAAGATGTAAAACTATTAGACTATCGTATTCAGTCTATTAACGGTGGGCCGGACGCACTGGCTGAAGTATTTGTGAAGGTTGAAAGCGAAGGAACTGAAGCAAGCGGACGCGGAGTAGCATTTGATGTATTAGAATCGTCAGCGAAAGCATATCTGAACGCCATTAATCGTTTAATTGCTATTCAGCAGCATCGTACAAAGCAAGAAGTAATGTGAACTGAAGGGAGAGACCACCATGACAAAAAAAGTCGCTGTATTACCGGGTGACGGCGTAGGAACAGAAGTAACCAAGGGCGCTGTTGCCGTTTTAAAAGCAATTGGAGAGCGCTTTGATCATCAATTTGAGTTTACGTATGGACTAATTGGCGGAGCTGCAATTGATGAGGCGGGCACACCTCTTCCAGAAAGTACAATTGAGACTTGTAAGCAGGCAGATGCTGTATTACTTGGATCGGTTGGAGGGCCAAAATGGGATCGTAACCCTTCACATTTGCGACCGGAAAAAGGTTTGCTAGCTATTCGAAAAGAACTGGATTTATATGCTAATCTTCGTCCGGTGACGTTTTATGATAGCTTAGCGGATGCCTCTCCTCTGAAAAAAGAATACATTGAAGGTGTTGACTTCATTATCGTCCGCGAGCTAACAGGAGGCTTATATTTTGGTAAGCCTAGCGAGCGCCGAACAGAAGGAAATGAAGAAACAGTTGTCGACACATTATTTTATAAGCGTACAGAAATAGAAAGAATTATTCGTCAAGCATTTGACACGGCTGTAAATCGACGTAAAAAAGTAACGTCTGTTGATAAAGCGAATGTGCTTGAGTCTAGTAGAGTGTGGCGTGAAGTAGCTGAAGAAGTAGCAAAAGACTACCCGGATGTAGAGCTTGAGCATATGCTTGTAGATTCAGCTGCTATGCAGTTAATTCGTAATCCGAAGTATTTTGATGTAGTGGTAACTGAAAATATGTTTGGTGATATTTTGAGTGATGAGGCTTCTATGCTGACAGGATCGTTAGGAATGTTGCCATCTGCCAGCTTAACGGCTGATGGTCCATCTTTATACGAACCGGTTCACGGTTCTGCACCAGATATTGCTGGTCAAAACAAAGCTAATCCGATTGCTGCTATTTTATCTGCAGCAATGTTGCTTAGACATTCATTTGGATTAGAAAAAGAAGCAGCAGTGATTGAACAAGCGGTTGAAAGTGTATTACATGCAGGTCATCGAACAGCTGACTTAGCAGACGGTAATCATTATTTAGGTACCGATAAAATGGTGGAGGCGATAACTGCGGTAATTGCCAATGATTCTGCCATTTCAAGCATTATGACAGCTTACAGTTAATCATGCGTTTCTCACGTTTTGTGAGAAACGTTTTTCATAATCAGAAAGGAGGAGCAGTATGAAACCAAAAACAATTATTGATAAGCTTTGGGAACAACATGTTGTACGTCGAGAAGAGGGGAAGCCGGACTTATTATATATCGATCTTCATCTTATTCATGAAGTAACGTCTCCTCAAGCATTTGAAGGTCTTCGCGTGGCAAATCGCCAAGTGAAGCGTCCAGACTTAACGTTTGCTACAATGGATCATAACATTCCAACGGTTGACCGTTTTAATATTAAAGATCCGATTGCAAAGAAACAAGTAGACAAACTATCTGAAAACTGTCATGAGTTTGGTGTGAAGCTTTTAGATTTAACAAGTGAAGAGCAAGGAATTGTGCATATCATTGGACCGGAATTAGGATTAACTCAGCCTGGAAAAACCATTGTGTGCGGAGATAGTCATACATCTACTCACGGTGCATTTGGAGCGCTTGCTTTTGGGATAGGAACTAGTGAGGTAGAGCATGTTTTAGCAACACAAACGCTATGGCAAGCGAAACCAAAAACGCTACAAGTGAAAGTAAATGGCAAAAAGCAGCCTGGCGTTTATGCTAAGGACATTGTATTAGCAATAATTCAAAAATTCGGCGTGAATTTTGGAACGGGTTCAATCGTAGAATTTACGGGCGAATGTATTCGCGATCTTTCAATGGAAGAGCGCATGACCATTTGTAATATGTCTATTGAAGCCGGTGCAAAAGCTGGTCTAATCAGTCCAGACGATGTCACGTTCTCTTATATTAAAGGACGTCAGTATGCTCCTAAAGGAGAACAGTTTGAAAAAGCAGTGGAAGCTTGGGCAGCTTTAGCAACAGATGAAGGTGCAACGTACGATGAAACGCTGGAAATTGATGCAGATACAATTGAACCTGTTGTAACATGGGGAACAAACCCGGCGATGAGTTCTTATGTTAGCAAGCAAGTTCCTACATTAGAAGAGTGTAAAACAGAAGCTGAGAGAAAGTCTTTGTCACGAGCACTTGAGTATATGGGCTTACAGCCTGGCATGGCAATAGAAGAGATTCCAGTTCAGCATGTATTTATCGGTTCATGTACAAATGCTCGTTTGTCTGATCTTCGTGACGTGGCAGCCTTTATTAAAGGAAAGAAAGTGTCACCAGATGTGCGAGCGATCATTGTACCAGGTTCTCAAAAAGTAAAGCGAGTGGCTGAAGAAGAAGGTTTATCTGCTATTTTCATTGAAGCAGGTTTTGATTGGAGAGACTCAGGCTGCAGCATGTGTCTAGGCATGAACTCTGACTTAGTTCCACAAGGCGAACACTGTGCGTCCACTTCTAACCGCAATTTTGAAGGACGTCAAGGAAAAGGCGCCAGAACGCATTTAGTAAGCCCGGTAATGGCAGCAGCGGCAGCGGTATATGGACATTTTGTTGATGTACGCAAACTACAAGAACAAGCGGTGCGATAAGGAGGAGAACATAGATGAATGCTTTTACAATCCACACAGGGAAAGTAGCAGGTCTCGACCGAGCAAACGTAGATACTGATCAAATTATCCCAAAGCAATTTTTGAAAAGAATTGAGCGTACTGGGTTTGGAAAATTTCTATTTTTTGATTGGCGATATAATGAAGATGAAACGTTAAATGAAACGTTTGAATTAAATCAGCCTCAAAATCAAGGAGCAACAATTCTTGTAGCTGACGAGAACTTCGGATGTGGTTCGTCACGTGAACACGCGCCATGGGCGCTTTTAGACTATGGGTTTCGTGCCATTATCGCACCTTCATTTGCGGATATTTTCAAACAAAACTGTCTAAAAAATGGTATTTTACCTATTGTTTTATCAAAAGAAGATGTTTCCTATTTAATGAAAGAGTCTCAAAGTGCTTCTTACGCCTGTACAATCGATCTTCATCAGCAAAAAATTACCGATGAAGCAGGCTTTGAACGTACGTTTGATATCAATGGCCATTGGAAATATATGCTTGTTAACGGATATGATGAAATTGGCTATACGCTTTCTTTTGAAGACGACATTTCTGCTTATGAAGCAAAAACGGTAAGATACTAACCAAAAATCGAGCAAAATGATGATTTTGCTCGATTTTTTTGCGTTCCGTTAATCGAATTGCTAAACTGTAAAGCAAATGGACCGCGAAGTGGGGAGAAAACATGTCGAATGAACAACAAAACAAAATTGTAGCTTTTCCTCTATTAAAAGAACGGTTGGTTGAAAAAGCTACAGATCATATGCAGCACAAGCAGTTTCAAGAAGCACTTCCTTTATTTGAGCAGGCCTATGAACTTGATAATAAGCATCATGAAATTTTACTTGGTCTTGTTATTTGTCACGTGGAGCTCGGTGATGCAGGCATAGCTAAGGAATTGTGTGAGCAAATGCTGAAAGAAGATATTGGCGATTATTATCATAATTTGCAAATGTACCTCATGGTGTTAATTCAGCTTGGTCACTATCATGAAGGATATGTTACTCTACAAGCAGTTATTCAAGAACACAAACTCCCTTCTGAACATGCTGAACAGCTTTATCAGCTATTGGAGTTCTGCAAGAATAGAATGAATCAAGAACAAGTCATAGAAGAACAAACAGAAGAAGAACAGCTAGAGCAGTTTAAATCATTCACAGCTCTAGACAATATTCAAGATCAGCTTGAATGGGTTCATTCATTAAAAACAAAGAGAATTGAAAAGCAGCGCTTCTTTCTGGAACAGCTATTTTCATCTGAAGCTGTTCACCCTATCGTAAAAACAGTCGCTTTAAAAACAGTTATGGAAGAAGAAGTAGACATTGATTTTATGATTACTAAGTTTGGAGAGACGAAAAAAGTAAATGCGCTTCAGCTTCAACGAACAACACCGTATTTGTTTGCCGAGCAAGTAGAAGCGCAGTTGACGGAAAAGCTGGAGCATGAAAATCCTACATTGCTGCAGGTTGCCGTTGAAATATGGCAGCGTCATTTATTTATTACATTTCCGTTTTTACCGGGTGATAATGTAAAACTTTGGACAGCAGCGGTGTATGCTGTTAGTCTGATGATGCAAGGAGAAGAGTCAGATGCAGCTGTAGCAGAGGAAGACGGAAGTTTCTCCGCAGCTGAATTAAGAAAGGCAATTAAAGAGCTAAAAGAAATTGAAGAAATTTCTTTTATATAAAATGTGGTGTTTAGTTGAAACGTCATTGTTGTATGTTATAATATAATGGTTGTAAAATGCACTTAAATACGTATAGTAGAATTTCATCTTTACATTACATTCCTACTTACTTTAAAGTAATAGGGAGTTAAATAGATAATGATTGAGGGTTGAACTGATAGGCTATCTGCATTATCTAGTTTAGAAATCACTACTTAAAATGATTTTGGAGGGAAACATTCATGTCTGCAAAATGGGAAAAACAAGAAGGAAATCAAGGCGTTTTAACAGTAGAAGTTGAAGCTGCTGAGTTTGATAAAGCCTTAGATAAAGCATTCACAAAAGTTGTAAAACAAGTAAACGTACCAGGGTTCCGTAAAGGTAAAATGCCTCGTCCACTTTTCGAAAAACGTTTTGGCGTAGAATCTTTATACCAAGATGCACTAGACATCTTATTACCTGAAGCTTACAGCAATGCAATTGTTGAAGCTGGTATCGAACCGGTTGATCGTCCAGAAATCGATGTTGAAACAATCGAAAAAGGACAACCTCTAGTTTTCACTGCTAAAGTAACTGTTAAGCCTGAAGTTAAATTAGGCGAATACAAAAACTTAGAAGTAGAAAAAGTAGATACAACTGTAACAGATGAAGACGTTGAAGCTGAATTAAAAACACTTCAAGAGCGTCACGCTGAACTAGTTGTTAAAGAAGAAGGAACTGTAGCTGAAGGTGATACAGCTGTAATCGACTTTGAAGGTTTCGTTGATGGCGAAGCATTCGAAGGCGGAAAAGGCGAAAACTATTCTTTAGAAATCGGTTCTAACACATTCATCCCTGGCTTTGAAGAGCAACTAGTTGGTCTTGAAGTAGGCGCTGAAAAAGAAGTGGAAGTAACATTCCCTGAAGAGTATCACGCTGAAGAGCTAGCTGGTAAAGCTGCTAAATTCAAAGTGAAATTACACGAAATCAAATCTAAAGAACTTCCAGCTTTAGACGATGAGTTTGCAAAAGACGTAGATGAAGAAGTAGAAACTTTAGAAGCGTTAAAAGCAAAAACAAAAGAAAAATTACAAAGCGATAAAGAGAATCAAGCGGAATCAGCTCTTCGCGACACTTTAGTAGAAAAAGCTGCTGAAAACGCTGAAGTAGAAATTCCAGAAGCAATGTTCAATACTGAAATGGATCGTATGATGCAAGAATTTGAACAACGTTTACAAATGCAAGGTCTTAACCTTGAACTTTACTTCCAATTCTCAGGTCAAGATGAAAAAGCTCTTCGCGACCAAATGCGTCCGGATGCTGAAAAGCGTGTGAAAATCAACTTAACGCTAGAAGCTATTTCAAAAGCTGAAAATCTTGAAGTAAGCGAAGAAGAAGTAGAAAAAGAATTAGAAAACATGGCAGGAATGTACAACATGCCTGTCGAAGAAATTAAGAAAGTGCTTGGCAGTCTTGATAGCATTAAAGAAGACATGAAAGTACGTAAAGCAGTTGAATTTCTTGTAGAAAACAGCAAAGCTGTTGCATAATAGTAAGTAAGAAACAAGGCGCGACTTGATCGTGCCTTGTTTTATAAACTTCAATAGTTTTTTTATATCATAACCAACACCGTAGAAGCAGCTTTAACCCATTGTTTGAAATCCGTGGTTATGAAATAGGCCCAATAAGAGGACACTATATAATAGCAGATCTCCATTCTGTTATGCTCATCAACAACATATACATAAAACGTTTTAGTATCTATTCAAGAAAATGTATGGTAAAATGCAATACAAATCTTTTCATAGCGCTTTTACTATGTGATAAAGAGGGGCATTTACCTACAAATAGATGAGTTGTTCATGTTGTTGGGCTATAGCGCGGATAGAAATCAGCTTCGAGCACTTTAGTAAATACTACAAGGGGTGAAAATTATGTTTAAATTTAACGATGAAAAAGGGCAGTTAAAATGCTCATTTTGTGGTAAAACACAAGAACAAGTACGCAAGTTAGTTGCGGGTCCAGGTGTTTACATATGCGATGAATGTATTGAACTTTGCACGGAAATCGTAGAAGAAGAGTTAGGTACAGAAGAAGAAGTAGAATTTAAAGATGTACCAAAACCAAAAGAAATTCGTGACATTTTAGATGAGTATGTAATTGGTCAAGAGGATGCGAAAAAATCGTTATCCGTTGCGGTATACAACCATTACAAACGAATCAATTCAAACAGTAAAATTGATGACGTTGAGTTATCAAAAAGTAATATTGCATTAATTGGACCTACAGGAAGCGGTAAAACTTTACTAGCTCAAACATTGGCTCGTATTTTAAACGTACCGTTTGCGATTGCAGATGCAACATCTCTAACAGAAGCGGGTTATGTAGGAGAAGATGTTGAAAACATCTTATTAAAATTAATTCAATCAGCTGATTACGATGTGGAGAAAGCTGAAAAAGGTATCATCTACATCGATGAAATTGATAAAGTAGCGCGTAAGTCTGAAAACCCATCTATTACACGTGATGTATCAGGTGAAGGTGTGCAGCAGGCTCTTCTTAAAATCTTAGAAGGTACTGTAGCAAGCGTTCCTCCTCAAGGTGGACGTAAACACCCTCATCAAGAATTTATTCAAATTGATACAACAAATATCTTATTTATTTGCGGTGGTGCATTTGACGGAATCGAACCTATTATTAAGCGTCGTCTAGGTAAAAAAGTAATTGGTTTCGGTTCAGAAACAAAACAACAAGACTTTACAGAAAAAGAGTTACTAGCAAAAGTATTACCGGAAGATTTATTGAAATTTGGTTTAATTCCAGAGTTTATTGGTCGTTTACCGGTTACTGCTAGCTTAGTGCCTCTTGATGAAGAAGCGCTAGTTGAGATTTTAACAAAACCGAAAAATGCACTAGTGAAACAATATCAAAAAATGCTTGAACTTGATGACGTTGAACTTGAGTTCGAAGACGAGGCTTTAGTAGAAATTTCTAAAAAAGCTATCGAGCGTAAAACAGGTGCTCGTGGTCTACGTTCAATCATTGAAGGTATTATGTTAGATGTAATGTTTGATCTTCCTTCACGTGATGATATTACAAAATGTATTATCACAGGTGAAACTGTTCGTGATCAAGCGGCTCCTAAGTTCGTATTAGAAGACGGATCTACTATTCAAGAAGGCAGCAAAACATCAGCATAAAAAAAGCCGGGTACTCAATTTGAGTACCCGGCTTTTTTCTGGTGATGAAGCACAACTAAATTTTACTTTTTACTAGAATCTTGTTTATTCCTACTGCTGCAGGGAGATAATAATTGATAATTATCTTACTAAACTGCGCAGGAGGTTTATCTATGAACTGGACGAATATTGCCTTAATGGTCCAACTCTTTTTTGGTATCATCATTGGCTTATATTTTTGGAATTTATTACGCAATCAGCGTACGCAAAAAGTCTCAATTGACCGGGATTCAAAGAAAGAAATGGAGCAATTGCAGAAAATGAGAGCCATCTCTTTAACTGAGCCGCTTGCCGAACGTGTAAGGCCGTCTAGCTTCTCCGATATTGTCGGACAAGAGGATGGAATTCGGTCACTAAAGGCTGCCCTTTGCGGTCCTAATCCACAGCACGTGATTGTATACGGTCCGCCTGGAGTAGGAAAAACGGCAGCAGCACGTTTAGTGTTAGAAGAAGCAAAAAAAAATAAAAAATCACCTTTCAAACAATCGGCTGTATTTGTAGAGTTAGATGCAACTACGGCGCGTTTTGATGAGCGAGGCATTGCTGATCCTTTAATTGGGTCTGTTCATGATCCTATTTACCAAGGAGCAGGTGCCATGGGCCAAGCTGGAATTCCGCAGCCAAAACAAGGAGCGGTTACAGATGCACACGGGGGAATTTTATTTATTGATGAAATTGGAGAGCTCCATCCTATTCAGATGAATAAGCTGTTAAAGGTTCTAGAAGATCGAAAAGTATTTATGGAAAGCGCCTATTACAGCGAAGAAAACACACAAATCCCGACACATATTCACGATATTTTTCAAAATGGTTTGCCAGCAGACTTTCGTTTGATTGGTGCGACGACTAGAACACCTAATGAAATTCCGCCTGCCATTCGTTCTAGATGCGTAGAGGTATTTTTCCGTGAGCTTGATCGCGACGAAATTATTACAGTTGCAAAAAAAGCAGCAAATAAAGTAAGAATGGATATATCAGAAGAAGGTTTATCTCTGTTTTCTACATATGCACGCAATGGACGTGAAACGGTTAATATGATGCAAATTGCGGCTGGATTAGCGATATCAGAGGAACGAACGGATATTAAAAATGAAGATATTGAATGGATTGTTCATTCTAGTCAACTATCTCCAAGACACGATCCGAAAATTGCAGATGAGGAAAAAGTGGGACTTATTAATGGATTAGCTGTGTACGGGCCCAACTCTGGAGCACTTTTAGAAATTGAAGTCAAAGCGATTCCTGCAAAAGAGAAAGGGAACATTATTATTACGGGTATCGTTGAAGAGGAAAGTATAGGGACTCAAGGGAAGTCTATTCGCCGTAAAAGTATGGCTAAAAGCTCAATTGAAAATGTCATAACGGTTCTTCGCTCAATGGATGTTCCTGCCGATGAGTATGATATTCATGTAAACTTTCCGGGAGGCGTTCCGATTGATGGACCTTCTGCGGGTATTGCTATGGCAACAGGTATCTACTCAGCGATTTATGAAGTGCCAATTAAACATACGGTAGCAATGACAGGAGAAATTGGTCTGCACGGCAACGTAAAGCCAATTGGCGGCGTGATTCCAAAAATCAAGGCAGCAAAACAAGCAGGCGTTCAGACGGTGATTGTGCCAAAAGAAAATATGAATGCAATGGTAGAAAAGGTAAAAGGTATCGACATTATTCCTGTCCATCATTTAACAGAGGTGTTTGAACAAGCGCTATTGTCTGTACATGAGCATGTTGCACATTTGTCGGTAGATCCAGCTATTTCAACTAGAGAATCTAGCTAATTCTATCATGATAATTAAAAATTAATGGTCAGATGAATATTCATCGCCTTTTTCGCGTATAAAACCTTTATACACAGCCAACGAAAAAGGCGTTTTTTTATGAAAAGAGCTTAAAAAGATATATTTTGCCTTTTAATTCTTTCTCATGGTACAATTAGTAATTACTATTGTTAGACATGTGTATACAAATGAGATAAAATTGTTAAAAGAATTCACACTTTACATACTTTAATTGACGAGCATTGGAGGTGTTCATTGCATGGCAGAAAAAGAAAAATTGACAATGCCGCTATTGCCTTTACGAGGTTTGATCGTCTATCCGACAATGGTGCTTCATTTAGATGTTGGGCGAGATAAATCTGTGCAAGCATTAGAAAAAGCAATGATGGATGATCACTTAGTTTGTTTAGTATCACAAAAAGATATGGGTATTGATGAACCAACAAAAGAGGATTTATATAGAACTGGGACGTTAGCAAAAATTAAACAAATGCTAAAGCTGCCGAATGGAACGATGCGTGTCTTAGTAGAAGGACTAAATCGCGTAAACGTTACAGAATTTGAAGACAGCGAAGAATATTTTGTTGTGCACGTGGAAAAGCAAAACGAAGAACATCAGGTTGATGTAGAAGATAAAGCGCTGATGCGCACGCTTTTAGACTATTTCGAACAATACATAAAACTTTCCAAAAAGGTGTCCGTTGAAACTCTTTCAACGGTAAGCGACATTGAAGAACCAGGAAGACTAGCGGATATTGTAGCCTCTCATCTACCAATAAAAATTCAGCTCAAACAAGAAATTTTAGAAATAACTGATGTGAAGGAAAGATTAAATACGATCATTTCTCATATTCAAGACGAGCAAGAAGTTCTGCAGCTGGAGAAAAAAATTGGACAGCGTGTAAAGAAATCAATGGAACGCACTCAGAAAGAGTATTATCTTCGTGAGCAAATGAAGGCGATTCAAAAAGAGCTTGGAGACAAAGAAGGAAAGACAGGAGAAGTAGCAACACTTCGCGAAAAAATTGAAGCAAGTGGGATGACGGACCATGTCAAACAAGTGGCGTTTAAAGAATTGGATCGCTATGAAAAAATTCCTGCTACCTCCGCTGAAAGCTCAGTCATTCGAAATTATATCGAGTGGTTGATTGCGCTACCTTGGACAAATGAAACGGAAGATACGCTCAATATTCATAATGCTGAACAAGTGCTGAACGATGAGCACTATGGCCTTGAAAAAGTGAAGGAACGCGTATTAGAATATCTAGCTGTGCAGCAGTTGACAAAATCTCTTAAAGGCCCTATTTTATGTTTAGCAGGACCTCCTGGCGTAGGGAAAACCTCCCTAGCCCGTTCAATTGCCACGTCTCTAGATCGTCATTTTGTACGAGTGTCTCTAGGCGGCGTGAGAGATGAGTCAGAAATCCGCGGTCATCGTCGCACGTACGTGGGAGCTATGCCTGGACGCATTATTCAAGGAATGAAAAAAGCAGGAACGATTAATCCCGTATTTCTGCTTGATGAAATCGATAAAATGTCAAATGATTTCCGTGGAGACCCGTCTTCTGCTTTGTTAGAAGTATTGGATCCTGAACAAAACCATAATTTCAGCGATCACTATATAGAAGAAACGTATGATTTATCAAAAGTGATGTTCGTGGCTACAGCCAATAACTTAGCTACGATTCCGGGGCCGCTGCGCGATCGAATGGAAATTATTCAAATTGCTGGTTACACGGAGCTGGAAAAGCTTGAAATCGCGAAGCGTCACCTATTGCTGCGCCAGCTAGAAAATCACGGATTGCAAAAGGGCAATTTGCAGATTCGTGATGACGCGTTAACAGCAATCATCCGTTTATATACGAGAGAAGCTGGTGTTCGTAACCTTGAACGCGAAATTGCTTCCATTTGTCGAAAAGCAGCTCGCATCGTAGTCTCTGGCGAGAAAAAACGCGTGGTGGTGACGGCCAAAACGCTTGAAGAATTCCTTGGTAAGCCTAGGTTCCGTTACGGACAGGCTGAGACGGAAGATCAAGTCGGCGTTGCTACAGGTCTTGCTTACACAACTGTAGGAGGAGACACGCTAGCCATTGAAGTAAGCTTGTCCCCTGGTAAAGGAAGACTAGTGCTAACCGGAAAGCTTGGAGACGTGATGAAAGAATCAGCTCAGGCAGCATTTAGCTACGTGCGTTCAAATGCAGAGAAACTAGGAATTGATGAAAAGTTTTATGAAAAACATGATATTCATATCCATGTTCCAGAAGGAGCTGTACCAAAGGATGGACCTTCTGCAGGAATTACCATTGCCACTGCTCTAGTATCAGCACTAACGGGTAAACCAGTGCGTAGAGAAGTAGGAATGACAGGAGAAATTACACTAAGAGGTCGCGTATTACCAATCGGCGGTTTAAAAGAAAAGTCACTTAGTGCACATCGTGCCGGATTAACTAAAATATTAATCCCTCATGATAATGAACGTGATATTGAAGATATCCCTGACAGTGTACAAGAGGAATTAGACATCGTTCTTGTGTCACATGTGGACCAAGTATTGGAACATGCGCTAGTAGGAGAGGTAAAATGAAAGTAACTCAAGCCGATATTGTTATCAGTGCCGTACGCCCTGAACAATATCCTAAAGAAAACCTGCCAGAGTTTGCGTTAGCAGGCCGTTCAAATGTAGGAAAATCATCTTTTATTAATAAGATGCTCAATCGCAAAAGCTTAGCGCGTACGTCGTCTAAGCCCGGAAAAACTCAAACGCTTAACTTCTTTTTAATTAATGAAATCCTTCACTTTGTAGACGTACCTGGCTACGGATTTGCAAAAGTGTCTAAAAAAGAGCGTGAAGCATGGGGGAAAATGATTGAAACGTATTTAACAAATCGTGAGCAGCTTAAAGCTGTGTTAATGATTGTTGATCTACGCCATGCCCCTTCAAAGGATGACGTTATGATGTATGAGTTTTTGAAGCACCATGACCTTCCCGTTATGGTTATTGCAACGAAAGCTGATAAAATTCCTAAAGGAAAATGGCAAAAGCACTTAAAAGTAGTGAGAGAAACGCTGGACTTAGATCCAAATGATGAATTAATTCATTTCTCATCTGAAACAGGTGAAGGAAAAGATAAAGCGTGGAAATCTTTGCAGTATCGCATGACTCACTGAACAAAGGAATAGAATCTAAAAAAATGGAACGTTTATCATCACTCTAACAGGAAGTGAGTCAAACGTTCCATTTTTTTAACTTGTTTACATAGATTACTTTCGTTTGAAAAATAATAAATATAGCCCAACTAGTAACAATAAAATAGGCCAGAAGGTTGTTAAATAATTTACGCCGTCTTCAACTTTTGGCAAAAATAGTTTAAGACGGTCTGAAAACATCATTAAAATGGCAATAATTAAAAGGGTGCCGCCTTGGAAAAAGCCTGATTTGGCTTTTCTAGCACTAAGTAAAAAGCTAATGGCCACCATAAAAACGACCATGCTAATATTCGTAGGCCAAAAGGGAATTTGTTCACTTACATAGAAATGAATACCTAAAGTGATTAATATGTAGCTTGCAAGCAAGTTTGAATGATCTTGAGATAAAGCAGACTCAGTTAACAGGGCTGCTCCTATTAAAATTAACAGTACAGGCCACGTGTATACCTTTGCTGCAATGCTCATATGTAGTTCATTCAGTAAGAAAAAGATTCCAAATCCAACTAGTAAGACACCAAAAAACATTGATTGCTTTTTCATAGTAACCTCCAGGTGTTTCAAAACAGAAAACGTGATAAAACGCTGCTTTTTTGATACAATTTATTACGGAATAACAGTTAATATCTTAACACATGTTTTCAAAGACTGTTCACATTTTTTTTTCGAATGACTTATAGAACATGTTATAATAGTTAGAGATAAGGCGAAGCTTACACCTGTGTAATGTCCGCCGCTTTTTACGAATAGTAGAATGAAGAACGCCGGATTTTACGGGCAGTTATCTCACTGTAGCTCTTTGGAAATTTAGGGGTTACTGCCCGTCAAATTCGGACAAATAAGCACATTTCAATTATAGGGGGTATGTACAAATGCATATTATAGCAGTCGGCTTAAACTTTCGAACAGCCCCTGTTGAAATAAGAGAAAAGCTTAGTTTTAATGAGCAAGAACTAGCATCTGCCATGAAAACGTTAAGCGGCCAAAAAAGTATTTTGGAAAACATCATTGTTTCAACATGCAATCGTACGGAAATTTATGCTGTTGTTGATCAATTACACACGGGCCGTTATTATGTAAAAGCATTTTTAGCTGAATGGTTCGGAATAGATAAAGAAGAGTTTTCACCTTATTTAACCATCTATGAAAATGATGGAGCCATCGAACATTTATACCGAGTAGCATGTGGATTAGATTCAATGGTGATTGGTGAAACACAAATTCTTGGACAAGTGCGTTCAAGCTTTTTGCTTGCTCAAGAAGAAGAGACAATTGGAACGGTTTTTAATCAGCTGTTTAAACAAGCTGTGACATTAGCCAAAAAAGCTCATCATGAAACAGAAATTGGTGCGAATGCAGTTTCTGTCAGCTATGCAGCTGTAGAGCTTGCTAAAAAGATTTTTGGAGACTTATCATCCAAACATGTGTTGATTCTTGGTGCGGGAAAAATGGGTCAGCTTGCCGTACAGAATTTATATGGCAGCGGAGCTAAAAAAGTAACGGTAGTGAATCGAACATTTGAAAAGGCACAGGAGCTAGCAAACCGTTTTTCTGGAGAAGCGAAACCATTTGCTGATCTTCAACATGCTTTAAGCGAAGCAGATATCTTAATTAGTTCAACAGGAGCTAATGATTATGTAGTAACGAAACAAATGATGAGTGAAGCCGAGCGTACGCGTAAAGGTCGTCCATTGTTTATGGTAGACATCGCCGTTCCGCGTGACTTAGATCCAGAACTAGATGAGCTAGAGACGGTCTTTTTATATGATATCGACGATTTAAACGGGATTGTAGAATCCAATTTGCATGAGCGTCAAAAAGCTGCGGATGAAATTGAAATTATGCTTGAAGCTGAAATTGTTGCTTTCAAGTCTTGGCTTGGTACATTAGGCGTTGTGCCTGTTATTTCTGCACTTCGTCAAAAAGCACTTGCCATTCAAGCTGAAACGATGAAAAGCATTGATCGTAAGCTCCCAGATTTATCTGAGCGTGAGCGCAAAGTTTTAAATAAACATACAAAAAGTATAATTAATCAACTTCTTCGCGATCCAATTTTACACGCGAAAGAATTGGCTGGAGAGAAACATGCTGAAGAGTCTTTAGAGCTGTTCATGAAGATTTTTAATATTGAACAGGAAGTTGCTTTGCAAAAAGAAAAAGAAGAGCAGCTTCGTACATCGATTACGTCTCATTCAGTAGCTTATCAGTCTTAAGTGAGGATTGAATAATGGTTGATATGGAATTAACCAGAATCTACGAATTGATTGTGATTTTATACGCCGCGAGCGTTTTATTATATTTTATTGATTTTGTACAAAATAACCGGAAGGCAAACTCGATAGCCTTCTGGTTACTTTCTATTGTGTGGGTTTTGCAAACAGCCTTTTTAATTTTACGAATGTTTGAGACGGGAAGGTTTCCTATTCTTACCGTTTCTGAAGGGCTGTATTTTTACGCGTGGGTGTTAATTACTCTTTCACTTGTGATTAATCGCCTGTTCCGCGTTGATTTTATGGTGTTTTTTACAAATGTGATTGGTTTCTTAATTATGGCTATTCATACGTTTGCTCCACTTGAAACATACACTGCTGTCCAGTCGGAGCGCCTTGTGTCAGAATTATTAATCATTCATATTACCATGGCTATTTTATCTTACGGCGCTTTTTCAGTCTCTTTTGTTTTCTCCGCTTTGTATCTTGTTCAGTATAATTTATTGAAAAAGAAGAAATGGGGCAAGCGCTTGCTAAGAATTGAAGATTTAACAAAGCTAGATTACATGTCCTATGTATTAATTTTAATTGGTGTACCGCTGTTATTGCTTTCGTTAATCTTAGGAATCATATGGGCTTATATTAAATACGTAGATTTTCATTGGTACGATACAAAAGTGTTAGGTTCATTTTTAATGTTTGTGGCATACAGCGCTTACTTGTATGCTAGACTGCGTAGAGGTATTCAAGGAAAGGCAATCGCAATGTGGAATATTGGATTGTTCTTAGTCTTACTTATTAATTTCTTTTTATTTGGCAGTTTATCGAATTTTCACTTTTGGGGTTCGTAATTAGGAGGACAACATGCGAAAAATTATTGTCGGCTCTCGTCGAAGCAAACTTGCGTTAACACAGACCAAGTGGGTCATTGAACAGTTAAAAAAACAAGGTCTTCCTTTTGAGTTTGAAATTAAAGAAATGGTTACAAAAGGGGACCAAATTTTAAATGTAACGCTGTCCAAAGTAGGCGGTAAAGGTCTTTTTGTAAAAGAAATTGAACAAGCCATGTTAGATGAAGAAATTGATATGGCCGTTCATAGTATGAAAGATATGCCAGCTGTTTTGCCAGAAGGATTAACGATTGGATGTATTCCTTTACGAGAAGATCATCGTGATGCGCTTATTTCAAAAAATGGTGAACGATTTGAGGAGCTACCAAGCGGTGCTGTGATTGGGACAAGCAGCTTGCGTCGAGGGGCACAGCTTCTATCTATGCGTTCAGATATCGAAATTAAATGGATTCGAGGAAATATCGACACACGCCTAGAAAAGTTAAAAAATGAAGATTACGATGCAATTATCTTGGCAGCTGCAGGGTTATCTCGTATGGGCTGGTCGAGAGATACGGTCACTCAGTACCTAGAGCCGGAAATAAGCGTTCCCGCTGTAGGACAAGGAGCTTTAGCTATCGAATGCCGAGAAAATGACCATGAATTATTATCGCTTCTTCAAGCTCTAAATCATGATGAAACCGCTCGTGCTGTTAGAGCTGAACGCGTATTTTTAAAAGAGATGGAAGGCGGATGCCAAGTGCCGATTGCGGGTTATGGGCGTATATTGGACGGCGGAAACATTGAGCTAACGTCGCTAGTCGCGTCTCCTGATGGCAAAACAATTTACAAAGAGCAAATTACGGGAAAAGACCCGGTTGCTATCGGTTCAGAAGCTGCTGAGCGCTTAACATCTCAAGGAGCTAAGCTTTTAATTGACCGTGTAAAAGAGGAGCTGGACAAATAATGAGTCATGAGGCTCCTCTTTTTTTAAAAAAAGTTTTGATTACAAGAGAAGCGAAGCAGGCTCATTCATTTGCAGCACAGATTAAAAAGCTTGGAGGCATACCTTTGAGCTTACCAGTCCTCACGTTCGCACGTTCTAACAATGAAAAAGAAGTGGAAGATGTCCTGCTGTCGATTGACTGTTTTGATTGGATTGTTTTTACAAGTCAAAACGGCATTTCTTTTTTCTTTGAATGGCTAAAAGAGTTAAATATCAGTTGGAGTGCTTTAAAAAGATTAAAAGTGGCTGCGGTTGGAGAAAAAACCGCAAAATTGCTAGAAAAACACGATGTTAACGTGCAACTTGTTCCAAAAGAATACGTTGCGGAATCACTTCTTGAGTCGTTAAAAGCAAATGTGTCACATCACGAGCGAGTTCTCCTTGTACGAGGACAATTAGCCCGCTCTGTTTTAAAAGATGGGTTAAAAGAGTGTGAGGTAACGGATTTAGTTGTATATCAGACCATTCGAAATCAAGACTCTGAACGCTTAGTTAAGCAACATGTAGAAACAGGAATTGATGCCATTACTTTTACAAGTTCTTCTACAGTTAGATTTTTTGTCGAGTCAGTTAAAGATATTCCGAATTGGCTTGAGCTTATAAATAGAACCAAAGTTGTTTGCATCGGCCCTATTACGAGTCAGACAGCGAGCGAATATGGAATTAAGCATCTTGTTCCTAACACATACACAATAAATGGTATGATAGATATGTTGGTTAGTTGTTTTGAATAATAAAGGAGGATTTTAACATGAAAGATTTACAATTTACACGTCATCGTCGTCTTCGTAATTCTGTAAATATGCGTGCGCTTGTACGTGAAACACATTTACAGCCTGAAGACTTTATATATCCTATTTTTATTGTAGAAGGTGAACAAAAAAGAAATGCTGTAAAATCAATGCCAGGTGTGGATCAAATTTCTTTAGACTACTTGAACGATGAAATCCAAGAGCTAGTTGATTTAGGAATCAAGTCAGCTATGGTGTTTGGTGTTCCTGCTGAAAAAGATGCGGTCGGCTCACAGGCATACCATGACCACGGAATTGTTCAAAAAGGTATTCGTCAAATTAAAGAAAATTTTCCAGACTTTGTTGTTATCGCAGATACATGCTTATGTCAATACACAGATCATGGCCACTGTGGTGTAATTGAAGACGGAAAAATCTTAAACGATCCTAGCCTTGACTTATTAGCGCGTACAGCGGTTAGTCAAGCTAAAGCAGGAGCGGATATTATTGCGCCTTCAAACATGATGGACGGTTTCGTGGCAGCTATTCGCCACGGTCTAGACGAAGCTGGATTTGAAGATGTGCCTGTGATGTCTTATGCTGTTAAATATGCATCTGCTTTTTACGGACCATTCCGCGATGCAGCGCATTCTTCTCCTCAATTTGGAGACCGTAAAACATATCAAATGGACCCAGCTAATCGCTTAGAAGCACTTCGAGAAGCAGAATCTGATGTAGAAGAAGGAGCAGATTTCTTAATTGTGAAACCAGCTCTATCTTATTTAGATATTATGCGCGATGTGAAAAATACGTTTAATTTACCGGTAGTGGCTTATAATGTGAGCGGTGAATATTCGATGATTAAAGCGGCAGCTCAAAACGGCTGGGTAAATGAAAAAGAGATTGTTCTTGAAAAATTAATTAGCATGAAGCGTGCAGGAGCGGATTTAATTGTAACGTATCATGCTAAAGACGCAGCACGCTGGTTATCTGACAAGTAATTAAGGAGGCTTACACATGAGAAGTTATGAAAAGTCAAAAGCAGCTTTTTTAGAAGCGCAGCAATTAATGCCGGGTGGAGTAAACAGTCCTGTTCGTGCATTTAAATCAGTAGATATGGATCCTATTTTTATGGAACGAGGAAAAGGCGCTACGATTTACGATATTGACGGCAACAAATATATTGACTACGTCTTATCATGGGGACCTTTAATTCACGGACATTCCAACGATCAAGTAGTTGAAGCAGTAAAAAAAGTAACGGAATCTGGTACAAGCTTTGGTGCACCAACATTAATTGAAAATGAGCTTGCTAAGGTTGTTATTGAGCGCGTTCCTTCAATCGAAATCGTTCGTATGGTGAGTTCAGGTACGGAAGCAACGATGAGCGCACTGCGTTTAGCACGTGGCTATACGGGCCGCAACAAAATTTTAAAATTTGAAGGCTGTTACCATGGACACGGTGACTCTCTTCTAATTAAAGCTGGCTCAGGCGTTGCAACGTTAGGTCTACCAGATAGCCCGGGAGTGCCTGAAGGAATCGCTAAAAACACGATTACAGTGCCGTACAATGATCTAGAAAGCGTACAATATGCTTTTAAAGAATTCGGAGATGACATTGCCGGAGTAATCGTTGAACCGGTAGCAGGAAATATGGGTGTGGTACCGCCTCAGCCAGGTTTCTTACAAGGGCTTCGTGATATCACATCAGAATATGGCTCACTGCTCATCTTTGATGAAGTAATGACAGGGTTCCGCGTAGCGTACAACTGTGCACAGGGATACTACAACATTACGCCTGACTTAACTTGCTTAGGAAAAGTAATCGGTGGCGGTTTACCAGTAGGTGCTTACGGCGGTAAAGCTGAAATTATGGAGCGAGTTGCACCAAGCGGCCCGATTTATCAAGCAGGTACATTATCAGGTAATCCGCTTGCGATGACAGCTGGATACGAGACGTTAACGCAGCTGACACCTCAATCCTACGATGAGTTCATTCGTAAAGCAGATCGCTTAGAAGAAGGATTGATGGCAGCAGCTGAAAAATATGATGTGCCGTTTACCGTAAACCGAGCTGGTTCAATGATCGGTTTCTTCTTTACAAACGAACAGGTAATAAATTACGAAACAGCGAAAACATCGAATTTAGATTATTTTGCAGCTTACTATCGTGAAATGGCTAATGAAGGCGTGTTTTTACCTCCCTCTCAATTCGAAGGAATGTTTTTATCAACTTCTCATACAGATGCAGACATTGAACATACAATTGCAGCAGCTGAAAAAGCTTTTTCAAAGTTGCGTGGATAAACAGCTAAATAAGATTGTCTTTTATATCAAAGCTTACGGAGGATTCCGTAAGCTTTTTTAGTTTTAAAGACATATTTTAATTTATTTGTTCATACATCTTTAATGACCGCGCTATTACCTGGCGGGTGTTGGAAGGGGGAGAACAATTTGTCGCAGGATAATTTATCATGTCTGCGTTTTTCCGTAGAAGAATCAGTATGGTTTCAAAAAGGACAGGAAGTCTCACAACTTTTGTCTATCTCCTTAGAGCCTCAAGTATCTATTCAAGAATATGACCAATACGTGTCTATTCGAGGAGCATTACAATTAACAGGTGAATACGAAACGTACGAGGGAGAGCACTCGTTACGAGAATATACAAATGAGAATCAAGTGCAATCTATCTCTGTCCGTGAAGACGGAACGGCTGAATTATCACATCAATTTCCTGTTGATATTACCATTCCTAAAAATCGTATTCAAAGTATTGAAGACGTATATGTATCTATTGATTTATTTGATTATGAATTGCCAGGCACAAATCAGCTGCAGCTAATGGCAGACTTGTCCATCACAGGATTGTACGGAGAACAGCATGAAGAACGAGAAGAAGAGGAAGAGTTTTCGGAGGAACAGCATATCGTCTCCTATGAAGAAGTGGACGATGCTGAAGAGGTATATACTGAAAACGTTGCTCAAGAAGAAGAAGAACAAGAGGAACAAGAGTTTGACGTAAGCTATCGTGAAGCTCCCGCACTTTTAGAAGCAGAGGCTATTGAAGAAGAGCATTCAGAAGAGGCCCCTAGTTATTTTTCATCTGTATTTAAAAAAGAGTCTCGTGCTGAGCCGGTCGTGGAATATGAAGAGGAAGCATATGAACCATTTGAAGTCGAAGTGAAAAAAGAGGCCCCAATCGAGGAAGAAAGAGAAGACAATGTGATTGAACTGTTTCAGCTTCGTCAAGAGCAAGAAAGCTTCGAAGAATCGCAAGCTAGTGAATTGAATACGTATGCTGACGTTCAACGAGAGGCTGAGCAAGAAGAAGCTGAGCAAGAAGAGGAAAAGATTATTGTTGAATTTCGGAAAGAAGAAAATGAAAGCGGCCGAAATGAAAACGCCCTTTATTTAACAAAGCTCTTTTCGCGGGAAGAAGAAGCTTTTTCAACGTGGAAGCTTTGTATTGTTCAAGACGGAGATTCGCTTGATACGATAGCAAACCGCTATAATACGAATGTACAAAACATTTTACGAGTAAATAATTTAGAAGATGAATATGAGCTGGAAGAAGGAAGCATCTTAAATATTCCCGTTCGTTAAAGTCGGAAAGAAAACAGTTTTGACGCATATAATGTCTTAACTGTTTTCTTTATTTTTTACGAGGAAGGAGAATATAGATGCAGCGGACAGTAGCAGACTACAAAGTATTGTTAAAAGAATATGACTTAGATGTTGACTTTATTGAAGACTATGGAAAAGTAAAAAAAGTCTATACGAAAACCGGCGTGTTTGCGCTTAAAGAAATAGCGAATCATCAAGAACGAAATCAAAACTTCATTCAAAAGCTGCAGAACGTGTATCAAAAAGGATGGATGGGATTTGTCCCTATTTATCAAACGAAGCGTTCTCAGCCCATTGTTTCAGATGAAAGCGGCTCGTATTACTTAATGCCGTGGCTCCCAAATAATCCGACCGAAGAGCGTGATATTCGATATCATAAATTATTTCAAGAGCTTGCTAAGCTTCACGGCGCTTCGGCGCAGGAAGTAGAAGTGAAAAAAGAAGATATAGAAAATCATTACACATCGATGAAAGAAACGTGGGAAAAGCGTCAGGAAGAGTTGAAGCAGTATGTAGCAGAATGCGAGAAAAAAATCTATATGTCCCCGTTTGAATTGCATTACTGTACGTTTTATTATGAAATGACAAGAGCGCTTGAATTTGGTTTTGGAAAGCTCGATCAGTGGAACGATGAAATGGAAGAAAAGGAAAAGATCCGGCTGGTTACTTCTCATGGAAAGCTATCGGCTAAACATTTTATCTATGACGAGCGGGGAAATGGTTTTTTTATTAATTTTGAACATGCAAAAGATGCTTCACCTATTTATGATTTAGTCTCATTTTATTTTCGGACTCTTCGCACATACCCAGTAACGACCTATGACAGCTATGAGTGGTTTAGTACGTATGAAAAACATTTTGCTCTCAGAGAAGAGGAACGGCTGCTTTTACACAGTTATTTGGCGTTTCCAGAGCCCCTGTATCAGTGTATCGTTCAATATAGGCAGCATAAAGAAAGTAAAACAGAGCTTGAACATATGCAGTCATTTATTCGAGCATACTGGCTGACGAAAAACATTGAACAGCTCAATATTAAAATATTTGAAGTAGATCAGCAAAAAAAAATGGCAGCGGAAGCAGCTGCACAAGCCCAAGCGAACGAATAGCGCTTGGGTTTTTAAATCCAGTCGGAATATAAAGCAACCGCTAGTATGGCAAGCAGTGCCAACAACAGTACATCAAAGGTTGTAGGGAAAAATAGTGTACGTATACCTTGAAAAATTGTCAAAGGAACAATAAACTGTCCACAAGCCGCTCCTGCTGTTTTGAGCCACCGCTGCAGTTGATACGAATTTACATTTATTCGTTTCTTCATTTGTACATGCCCCTTTCAATCCACGTGCCCAGGTTAAAGTAAGTATATGAAAAAAGAAAGAAATGGTGCCATTTTTTTAAGTTGGCTCTTCATTTTATTTCCAAAATTAGCGAGCGAATGAAAAAATAAAGAGCAGAACAAAAAAATTATGAATATAATCATAAAAAAATGGAGAAGATTATTGACGATTCAACATTTTTTCATATAGTATAATTAAGAGAAATTCATACATAAATACAGTGAATAGGAAGAGTACGGGATGTTCGTCTTTCAGAGAGAGAAATCAGTTGCTGTGAGATTTCTTAAGAATGTGCACTCGGAATGTCGCCTATGAGTAGCTTTTTTGAACAGCTGCATAGTTCAGTAGAAAAAGCCGGTTAATCAACCGTTATGAAATGAAGTGTATAGGCTTATCAAACGGGATACGTCTATAAAAAAAGGTGGTACCGCGAAATCAACTCCTTTCGTCCTTTTATTAGGAAAGGAGTTTTTTTATGTTTATAAAAGCTTTACACAGTTTCTAAAGACTGAAACTTTATATTATGGAGGTATACATTATGTCTGAAAAAGAAGTGACTCTTCCAACGAAGTATGATCCAAAAGCCGTTGAAGAAAATCGTTATCAGTATTGGTTAGACGGGAAGTTTTTTGAAGCAACAAATGACCCTGAAAAAGAGCCATATACAATTGTAATTCCACCCCCAAACGTAACGGGTAAGCTGCATTTAGGCCACGCTTGGGATACAACGTTACAAGACATCTTAACGCGTATGAAGCGTATGCAAGGCTATGACGTTTTATGGCTTCCTGGCATGGACCATGCGGGGATTGCAACGCAGGCAAAAGTAGAAGAAAAGCTTCGCAGCGAAGGGAAAAGCCGCTACGATCTAGGCCGCGAAAATTTTGTGGCCGAAACGTGGAAATGGAAAGAAGAATATGCAAGCTTTATTCGCCAGCAGTGGTCGAAGCTAGGACTTGGCTTAGACTATTCACGCGAGCGCTTCACGCTTGATGAAGGCCTTTCTAAAGCAGTGCGCGAAGTATTCGTAACGCTTTACAAAAAAGGGTTAATCTATCGCGGAGAATATATTATTAACTGGGATCCAGCTACGAAAACAGCTCTTTCAGACATCGAGGTTATTTACAAAGATGTACAAGGTGCGTTTTATCATATGCGCTATCCGTTGGCAGATGGTTCTGGACATATCGAAATCGCAACAACTCGTCCTGAAACAATGCTAGGAGATACGGCTGTAGCTGTTCACCCTGAAGATGATCGCTATAAGCACTTAATTGGCAAAAAGGTTGTCCTTCCGATTGTAGGTCGTGAAATTCCAATCGTAGGCGATGATTATGTAGATATGGAATTCGGTTCTGGTGCGGTAAAAATTACGCCTGCTCATGACCCGAACGATTTTGAAATTGGAAACCGTCATAATTTAGAGCGTATTTTAGTGATGAATCAAGATGGTACGATGAATGACAAAGCAGGTAAATATGAAGGAATGGATCGTTTTGCTTGCCGTAAGCAAATTGTTAAAGACCTTCAAGAAGACGGTGTATTGTTCAACATTGAAGACCACATGCATTCAGTAGGTCACAGTGAACGAAGCGGCGCCGTTGTTGAACCTTATTTATCAACTCAGTGGTTTGTAAAAATGCAGCCTTTAGCAGATAAAGCAGTAGATCTTCAAAAACAAGAAGAAAAAGTAAACTTTGTGCCTGATCGTTTTGAAAAGACATACTTACACTGGATGGAAAATATTCGCGACTGGTGTATTTCGCGTCAGCTTTGGTGGGGACACCGCATTCCAGCTTGGTATCATAAAGAAACTGGAGAAGTATACGTAGATCATGAGGCTCCAGCAGATATCGAAAACTGGGAACAAGATTCAGATGTATTAGACACATGGTTCAGTTCAGCGCTATGGCCATTCTCAACAATGGGCTGGCCTGATGTGGATGCAGCTGATTTCAAACGTTACTACCCAACAAACGTGCTTGTAACGGGCTACGATATTATTTTCTTCTGGGTATCTCGCATGATTTTCCAAGGTCTTGAATTTACGGGTAAACGTCCGTTTGACGATGTACTCATTCACGGTCTTGTACGAGATGCTGAAGGTCGTAAAATGAGTAAATCACTTGGTAACGGTGTAGATCCAATGGAAGTAATCGAGAAATACGGTGCAGATTCTCTTCGCTACTTCTTATCTACAGGAAGCTCACCAGGACAAGATTTACGCTTCAGCTTTGAAAAAGTCGAAGCGACGTGGAACTTTGCAAATAAAATTTGGAATGCTTCTCGTTTTGCATTAATGAATATGGACGGCATCACATTTGAAGAGCTTGATTTATCAGGCGAAAAGTCTGTTGCTGATAAATGGATTTTAACGCGCTTAAATGAAACGATTGAGCACGTAACAAAATTAGCTGACAAATATGAATTCGGTGAAGTTGGACGTATTCTCTATAACTTTATTTGGGATGATTTCTGCGATTGGTACATTGAAATGGCTAAACTTCCTCTTTACGGAGAAGATGAAGCAGCTAAAAAGACAACTCGCTCAATTTTAGCTTATGTACTTGATAACACAATGCGACTTTTACATCCATTCATGCCGTTTATTACCGAAGAAATTTGGCAAAGCTTGCCGCATGAAGGCGAATCAATTACAGTAGCTAAATGGCCGGAAGTAAGCCCTGAGCTTTCTGATAAAGAAGCAGCTAACGATATGCGTTTACTTGTAGATATTATCCGTGCTGTTCGTAACATTCGTGCTGAAGTGAACACGCCGATGAGCAAACAAGTAAAATTATTTATCAAAGCTAAAGATGAAAATATTCAAAGCCAGCTCGAAAAGAACCGTGCGTATGTAGAACGTTTCTGTAATCCAAGTGAGCTTGTGATTTCAACAGAGGTTTCATTAGACGAAAAAGCGATGACTGCTGTTGTAACAGGCGCAGAATTAATTTTACCTCTTGAAGGTTTAATTAATATCGAAGAAGAAATCGCGCGTTTAGAAAAAGAATACGACAAGTTAAACAAAGAAGTAGAACGTGTACAAAAGAAATTAAACAACCAAGGCTTTATTGCAAAAGCGCCTGCTAAAGTAGTAGAAGAAGAGCGTGCAAAAGAGCAGGATTATGTTGAAAAACGCGAAGCTGTTCAGTCTCGTATTGCTGAATTACGCGGATAATCAATGGGTTAATGAACCAACAGAAAAAGCGTGGCTTGTATAGCGACGCTTTTTCTCTACATAATAATAGCGATGGAAAAGAAAGGTGAATAAAAGATGATAACGACATATGAAGAAGCGCTTGATTGGATTCATAACAGACTTCGCTTTGGAATCAAGCCGGGGTTAGAACGAATGGAATGGATGCTAGAGCAGCTTGATTTTCCGCAGCAAAATCTAAATGCTATTCATGTTGCTGGGACCAATGGTAAAGGTTCTACCGTTTCTTATTTGCGAAACATGTTGGAAGAAGCAGGGTATAAAGTTGGAACCTTTACTTCTCCTTATATCGAAACATTTAATGAGCGGATCAGCGTGAATGGACAGCCTATTTCAAATGAAGCAATGACCGCTCTTGTTCAGGAAATAAAGCCTGTTGTGGAGCGACTAGAACATACAAGTTTAGGATCAGCAACGGAATTTGAAGTGATTACAGTCATGGCTTTTCTTTATTTCGGCTATCATGAGTCAGTTGACTATGCTGTGTTTGAAACAGGGCTTGGAGGACGGTATGACTCAACAAACGTTGTGAATCCTATGGTGAGTATTATTACAAACATTGGATTTGATCACATGGCAATACTAGGTGATACGGTAGAAGAAATTGCATCAGAAAAAGCGGGGATTATTAAAAAAGAAGTCCCTATTATTACTGGGGCAGAGCAAGTAAAGGCGCTTGATGTCATTACTGAAGAAGCAAAGTCAAAGCAGGCTTCGTTATTTGTATTAGGAAAAGATTTTGACATTAAAAACTATGAGCCCTTAGCAAACGGGGAAGGCTTTGCGTTAAACACGCCGTATGGCATATTTGAAGACTTGAAATTAAATATGCTTGGCTATCATCAAGTGAAAAATGCAGCTTTGGCTCTCATGGCCGTTTGTTATTTAAAAGAAAAGAAAAAGCTTTCTATCTCCAATGAGCAAATGATAAAAGGGATTCAGCATACAAAGTGGAACGGCCGCTTTGAGATAGTAAATGAGCATCCTTTAACGATTATTGATGGGGCTCATAATGCAGAAGGCATTGATAGCTTGTTATCTACTTTACGCCTTCATTATGAAGATCGAAACATTCATTTAGTTTTCAGCTGCTTAAATGATAAAAGCGCTGATCGAATGGTCCAAGAACTTGAAACAATCGCTGCAAGTATTACATTTACGTCGTTTGACTTTCCTCGTGCTCGCGCAGCTGAGGAGCTTTATGAGATGAGTACTCATCATAATAAGCATATGGATGAGGAGTGGAAAGAAGCAATTGCTTACGTAAAGGAAAAGGCAACAGGGGAACAAGACATGGTCGTAATTACAGGGTCTCTGTATTTTATATCAGAAGTGCGGGCTTTTCTTCTAAAATGAGCAAAAGCAGCAAGTGACATCTTGCTGCTTTTAACATAATGTGAGGAAGGGATACGGATAATAAGGAAGCACTAAGTTCAAAGTATTGTCACTTTCACCCCCTAGGTAAGTGATATATAATAAACATGTACATCACTAAGTAAGGAGATTGTTAACATGAGTAAGAATAATGAAAAAATTGTACCGAAAAGTAATAAAAACTTTACCGGTATTATTCTTACCTTTTCAGTGATAGCGAATGTTATTATTTTACTGCTATTCTTTTCGAATATTGGCTATCAAGGAAAAGTAAGTTTTGATTTGACTATCTTTCCACGGTTAAATGCTATTTTGAATAGTTTTACATTTATTTTTTTAGTTGCAGCGTTGATTTCAATTTTCAGGAAAAATATCAATGCTCATAAAGGTTTTATTTTAGCAGCATTCACTTCCACACTGCTCTTTTTAGTTTCATATTTAACGTTCCACTACATTTCCACAGAAACAGCTACGTTCGGTGGAGAAGGAATCGTTCGTCCCATTTACTTCTTCATTTTGATCACACACAGTTTCCTAGCAGCGATTATTGTTCCGCTGGCACTGTTTGCACTTGTGTGGGGCTGGACAATGCAAGTTGAAAAACATAAAAAAATTGTGCGATGGACAATGCCAATCTGGCTTTATGTAAGTCTTACAGGTGTAATTGTCTACTTATTTATGGCTCCTTACTATTAAAAGACGTCTGCTTTTGCAGACGTTTTTTTATGCTGTTTTTGTTTTTTAGTGGTATAATCCTTATTACCTATAAAAAGTGTGTTTTAAGGAAGGAGGCATACAGAATATGACTTTTATGGGTATTATGATTCAGTTTATTAATAAAGGAGCTGTTTGATACTAATCAATAAAGGAGAGATATTGAAATGGATAAACTGTCAACGAGGAATAAAGGAATTTCTCTAATGAAAGTGATCATAATGGTTATCATAATAGGTCTTCTAGCAGCTTTTCTCATTCCGTTTATTGGCAGCTATTTAAAGGAAAAAGATACATTCCTTCACTCAAAAGAACATCTGCAATTAGTAAACAAGACGCCTGATATGGAAGAAATAGTATGAGTTTAATTTATCTCTATGCATTTGTTTCAGGCATCACGTTAGGTTCATTTTATAACGTAGCAGGCCTTAGAATTCCTCAGAAAAAATCTATTTTGTCTCCAAGATCTCATTGTCCACACTGTTTATACGTTCTTTCTCCACAACAATTAATTCCCATAGTCTCCTACATCAAAAATGCAGGAAAATGTAGTATGTGTCGCAAAAAAATCTCCTTCATCTACCCATTCATAGAATTTTCGACAGGAAGTTTATTTGTATATGCTGTTTTTAGATTGAATACGACGTTAGAACTGATTGTCATATTAACCTTTGTTTCTTTTTTAACAATTATAGTTGTCTCAGATATAGCCTATATGATTGTCCCAAATAAGGTGCTGCTATTCTTTTTGCCTATCTTTCTTCTTGAGCGTCTTTTCATTCCATTAACTTCGTGGAGTGATTCTTTAATGGGAGGAGGAACCGCATTTTTTCTCCTTTTTCTAATCGCATTTCTCAGCAGAGGAGGGCTTGGAGAAGGAGACATTAAATTGTATGGTCTGATTGGTATTGTGCTTGGAGTAAAGCTTGTTTTGCTATCGCTTTTTTTAGCTATATTAATAGGCGGAACCGTTAGTATAGGAGCGTTATTAATGAAAAAGGCAAAGGTAGGTGTACCAATTCCCTTCGTTCCTTTTATTTTTATAGGGACAATCGCTGCTTATTTTCATGGAAACGAATTGATAGATTGGTATGTTAGCAACTATTTTTATTGAGCTTCAAGTCTTCGACAAATTTAAAATTTCTGTAACTAAATAGCGAAAACCTTTTGTAACAAGACGACAAATGTCTTGTTATTTTTTTTTTCTTCTATGATAGCATGGAAAAAAGTGTATGTTTTATGTCGGTTTACCTCAGCTTGCAACCGGTACTAAGACTACGTTAACTAAAGGCGGTGGGGCAGTGGACAAGCAGGAACGAAAGATTTCAATTAAAATCAACGGTCAATCCAAGGAAGAACAAGCGCCAGAAAAAGACGAATTTACGTGGGTTCTTCCGGAACCGTCATCCAAAGATTCTCATGTGGAAGAAAATAAAGTGGTGTTTATTGAAGATGTAAGAAATGAAAAAAAGAAAAAGCCGCGATTACATCCTAAAAATGTTTCGATTAAAACGGTAAACGGCGGTGTGATCAAACGAACAGCTGTGATTGTACTGCTAGCAGTCGGAATAGGCAGCGGCATCGGTATGGTCGGTGTGAAAATGATGACAGGAAGTGAACAGCCTGTAAGCAAAGCACAAACAAGTGAGCAAACGAAAGAAGAAAAAGCTGCTCAAACAGCGTCTACCACTGAAAGTGTTGGTAAAGCTGAAAAGAAAAGCGAACAGGAATCGAAGGGGACGTCAGCTGCTGCTTCTACTTTAGAACCTTTTTCCTTTTACATTGTACAAGCAGGTGCCTTTTCATCAAAAACTGCTGCGAACAAAGCAATGGATAAATGGAAAGAAGAGAACCAAGCAGGCGAGATCTTTTCACCTAAAACCTATTCTCTTGTCGTTGGTGCTGCCACTGGAGAAGAAAAAGCGGAGGCGCTTAGTAAAACGTATAAACAACAAGGTAAAGATGTATATGTAAAGTCTTATGAAATTAAGCCCACTAGCGAATTAGGGAAAAAAGATCAAACGGTTATAACAACAGCGCAGCCGTTTATGGCTAATCTTTTAGATCAATCTGTTAAAGCGATTGAAGGAGAGCGGGTAGCGGATATCAAATCTCTGAAAAAAGAGCTGACAAAAGTTCAGAAAGAAGCGTCAAATGAAGACATTAAAACCATGGTGAGCACCCTTCAAAAAGCTGCGGCTTCTCTTTCTTCATATGAAGACAATAAAAGCAGTAAAGATGCTTGGCTTGCTCAGCGATACGTGTTAAAAGCTCTTCAGCAGTATGAAAGCCTTGTAACGTCTTAACGAGTGAGGTAGTGTAATGCTGCCTCACTTGTTTATTGTCATTTGGAGATGAAATTGCTAAAATAACGGTGTGTCCTTCTTTTTTAAATCAAAATGCAAAGGTGAGATGTATGAAACAAACATTAATTTTAGCCTCAGGCTCCCCTCGTCGAAAAGAATTACTTCAGCAGCTTCACATTCCCTTTACCGTTCACGTTAGTACAATTGAAGAAATCGTCAATCCATCATACACTCCGTCCGAGGTAGTAATGGATTTAGCTAGGCAAAAAGCAGTGGACGTCGCTTCGCATCATAAAGAGGACATTGTCCTAGGTGCCGATACAGTTGTGGTATATGGCAATCGTATTTTAGGAAAACCAAAAACGAAACAAGAAGCGATTGAAACACTTACGATGCTGTCAGGTCAAAAACACCAGGTATTAACTGGAGTAGCGTTCGTATCAAATGCAAAAGTTCATACGTTCTATGAACAAACAGATGTAGAGTTTTGGCCGATTGAACAAGATGAAATCGTACAGTACGTAGAGTCAGGAGAGCCTATGGATAAGGCTGGTTCTTATGGAATTCAAGGTCTCGGTGCTGCGCTAGTTAAAAAAATCGAAGGAGACTATTTCTCCGTGGTGGGCTTGCCGCTCTCCCGAACAATACGTGAGCTAAAACAATACGGTTTCGTCTACTAAAAAGGAGTGGCGAAATTGGATCAATCATTGTTAATTAAAGATTTCCCTCAAGATGAAAGACCTCGAGAGCGCCTTGTGTCAATGGGTGCTTCTAGTCTTTCTAACCACGAGCTTATTGCTATTTTACTGCGCACTGGAACCAAAGATGAATCTGTTCTTCAGCTGTCCAACCGCATATTAACGCATTTTGAAGGTCTTCAACTGTTGCAGCATGCATCGCTTGATGAAATGATGAATATTAAAGGTATCGGACCTGCAAAAGCGATTCAAATTATAGCGGCTATTGAAATAGGTAAGAGGATTGTACAGCGGAAATCTAGTCAGCGATATACCATTCATGGCCCTGAAGACGGAGCTAATTATGTGATGGAAGAAATGCGCGTGCTGTCTCAAGAGCATTTCGTCTGTTTATACCTCAACACGAAAAATCAAGTTCTCCACAAGCAAACCATTTTTATCGGAAGCCTCAATTCATCGATTGTCCATCCAAGGGAAGTATTTAAAGAAGCCTTTCGCCGTTCAGCTGCATCCCTTATTTGTATTCATAATCATCCCTCCGGCGACCCTACTCCCAGCAGAGAAGATATAGAGGTAACGAAGCGCTTAAAAGAGTGCGGATTTATCATAGGAATTGAATTGTTAGATCATTTAATTATCGGAGATCGAAAATATATTAGTTTAAAAGAAAAAGGATACATGTAAGGCTATGCTTTTTAAAATCCTTGGGTTATAATAGTAGTCATGATTTTAAATGACAAGTTCTTTACAATCATTCGTTATTAATAGACAAAGTATGACTTTTTATCATACAATATTTGGCGTTGACATCTATGAAAAAAGTATAGAAAATAAAAAATGTTACTTATGAAATGAAGAAATTGAATTATGGAATTTTTACCTTTGCATTTTGGTAAGAGAAAGGAAGAGACACATGTTTGGAATCGGTACTAGAGACCTTGGAATAGATTTGGGTACTGCAAATACGCTCGTTTATGTAAAAGGAAAAGGAATTGTTGTGCGTGAGCCGTCTGTTGTGGCTTTGCAAACTGATACAAAACAAATCGTTGCGGTAGGTAACGATGCAAAAAATATGATTGGTCGTACACCTGGGAACGTAGTAGCCCTTCGTCCGATGAAAGATGGAGTTATTGCAGATTACGAAACAACTGCGACGATGATGAAATATTACATCAATCAAGCTCAAAAAACAAAAAGTTTGTTTGCGGGTAAGCCGTATGTAATGGTTTGTGTACCTTCTGGCATTACAGCTGTTGAGAAACGTGCCGTTATTGATGCGACTCGTCAGGCTGGCGCGCGTGATGCGTATACAATTGAAGAACCGTTTGCTGCAGCAATCGGCGCCAATCTACCGGTTTGGGAGCCAACGGGAAGTATGGTAGTAGATATTGGTGGAGGAACAACAGAAGTTGCGATTATTTCTTTAGGAGGAATCGTAACATGTCAGTCAATCCGTATCGCTGGGGACGAGATGGATGAAGCGATTATTCAATATATTCGCAAGAATTACAATTTAATGATCGGTGAGCGTACGTCAGAAGCATTAAAAGTAGAAGTCGGTTCTGCCGGAATTCCAGAAGGTATTGAAAACATGGAAATTCGCGGACGTGACTTACTAACAGGTCTACCGAAAACAATCGAAATTTCAGCAGAAGAAATTGCAGAAGCGCTAAAAGACACAGTGGCTTCTATTGTAGATTCAGTAAAAAGTACATTAGAAAAAACACCACCTGAACTTGCGGCAGATATTATGGATCGCGGTATTGTATTAACAGGCGGTGGCGCATTGCTACGTAATTTAGATAAAGTTATTAGTGAAGAAACAAATATGCCGGTTGTCATCGCAGAAGATCCGCTTGACTGTGTTGCAATTGGAACTGGTAAAGCGTTAGAACACATTGATTTATTTAAAAATCGTACAAGCGATTCATATCGCTAAATATTAAGAGGTGTAGATCGTGCCACAATTTTTCTTAAATAAACGTTTAGTTATTTTATTAGTCAGTATTATTGTATTAGTGGCATTGATTGGTTTTTCGTTAAATGGTCGTAAAAATGTAACGTGGCCTGAACAGTTTGTCAAAGATACGGTTGGTCTTGTTCAGGCTACCTTTAATGAACCCGCACAATTTGTAGCGGGTTTCTTTCAGAATGTAGGTGACTTAAAGCGTACATACGAAGAAAACGAGGTATTAAAAGCTCGTTTAGACGAACGCATGCAATTAGAAACGAAAGCCAACGCTTTGCAGCAAGAAAATAAAAAATTAAGAGCACAGCTCGACAAAAAAACGGATTTAAGTCAATACAACCCAATCGAAGCAACAGTTATTGCTCGTAATCCAGACCGTTGGCATGAGGTAATTGCCATTGATAAAGGGACGGTTCATAATGTGCAGGAAAATATGGCTGTTATGACTCCTGAAGGGCTGATTGGTAAAGTGAAGCATGCATCTAAGTTCACATCTACTGTGCAGTTAATTAGTTCATCAGATCGTACAAACCGTGTATCTGCTAAAATTCAGGCTAAAAAAGAAGTGTTTGGTTTAATTGAAGGCTATGATGATAAAGAACAGGCGCTTGTTATGCGTCGTATTCCATTTGATGCTGATATTAAAGAAAAGCAAAAAGTAGTAACGTCTGGTCTAGGACAAGAAGACGGCATTTTCCCTAGCAATCTTCCAATTGGCGTTATCACAAAAATTGAGCCTGATGAATATGGATTAACGAAAAAAGCTTATATCAAACCTGCTGCTGACTTGTATGACCTAGATAACGTAGTTGTAGCTAAAAGAAGTGCGCCCGCTGCTGAAGACGATTTAGGGGCGGAGGAGGCTAACTGATGAAGCGGTTTGTCCTTCCTATTCTCGTGCTTGTCGTTTTTATGTTTGAAAGTATCTTTGTTAATTTTATCGCCATGGCATCACCATGGCGAGACTGGATTCTATCGCCTCACTTTGTTGTAGTGGTACTGGCTTTTATGTCAGTGTATTATCACCCAAAGCAAGCGATGCTATATGGGGTAATCCTTGGATTCATGTACGATATTGCCTTTACGGATGTCTTAGGAGTATACGCGCTTGGATTGCCGGCCGTATGCTATATCGTATCAAAACTAATGAAGATTTTTCAGCAAAATACGCTTATCGTAATCTGCATGTCGCTATTAGCTGTAGCCATTATTGAGTTTTATGTATATGGAATTAATAGCATTATTAATATATCTGATATGACCATTGGTCGCTTCTTGCAAGAGCGATTTTACGCAACCATCATTTTAAATGCCATATTTGCACTCATTTTTGCATTTCCGCTTCAAAGGTGTTTTCAATATTTCGCTAAATTTATCGATGAACGCTGATCGGAACATATATTACGCTTCTCGTTCATGATAGGATAAAAATGCTGATTGAAGAAACGAAAAAAAGGAATTGAGTAAGTCTCTGTCGAAATTATATATTCGTTGAGGTGAGCGTCTTGAATAAACAAAAGCAACAAAATGTGACAATTAAAGGAACAAAAGATGGATTAACGTTGCATCTCAATGATACATGTTCATTTGCAGAGCTTTTGACGGAACTTAAGACGAAGCTTTTGACAAATAAGCATGGCGATGCCGATCAGATCGTCACAGTGTATGTCAAAATCGGAAATCGTTATTTAACTACAGAGCAGGAAACCGAATTGAAGGCGCTCATAGAAGAAAATCAGTATTTAGTAGTTAAACAAATTGATAGTAACGTTATTTTAAAGCAAGATGCAGTCCGAGTAAGAGAAGAAAGTGAATTAGTATCTGTTACAAAGGTAGTTCGTTCAGGACAGGTTCTCCATGTAGAAGGCGATTTGCTTCTAGTCGGAGACGTAAATCCCGGAGGAACCGTTGTAGCTGGAGGAAATTTATTTGTACTAGGTGCTTTAAAAGGGATTGCTCATGCAGGATATCGTGGCAATAAAAACGCCGTTATTGCTGCATCGTTAATGAAACCTTCACAGCTGCGCATTGCTGATATCATTACCCGATCAGAAGAAGAGCGCAGTGAGAAGGAAGAGAATATAATGGAATGTGCATACTTAGATGATAATGATCAAATGGTGATAGATCGCGTGCAAACTTTACCGCATCTAAGACCGAATTTGACCAGGGTAGAAAGGAGAATTTGACAGTGGGAGAGGCTATTGTTGTTACGTCTGGTAAAGGTGGAGTTGGAAAAACAACGACATCAGCCAATTTAGGTACTGCTCTAGCATTAGCTGGAAAGCGCGTGTGTCTAGTAGACACTGATATCGGCTTACGCAACTTGGATGTTGTAATGGGGCTTGAAAATCGTATTATTTATGATCTTGTAGACGTGGTAGAAGGTCGATGCCAACCGCAAAAAGCCTTGATTAAGGACAAGCGTTTTGAATGTTTGTACTTACTTCCTGCTGCTCAAACGAGTGACAAAACAGCTGTTCAACCAGAACAAATGCGAGAGTTAGTTCTTCAGTTAAAGCAAGACTATGACTATGTAGTTATTGATTGCCCAGCTGGTATTGAACAAGGCTATAAGAATGCCGTAGCTGGCGCTGATAAGGCACTCGTTGTGACAACACCGGAAGTTTCAGCTGTTCGTGATGCTGACCGTATTATTGGATTATTGGAGCAAGAGGATATCGAGTCTCCAAAACTGGTTATTAACCGAATCCGTAGTCATATGATGAAAAATGGAGACATGCTGGACGTGGAAGAAATTTCTCAGCTTCTGGCTGTTGATTTAATTGGAATCGTTGCTGACGATGAAAATGTTATTCGTGCTTCTAACAACGGTGAACCAATTGTCATGGACCCATCAAGCAAAGCATCAATTGCATATCGTAATATTGCAAGACGTATTCTAGGTGAAACGGTTCCTCTTCAATCACTAGATGAAGAAGATAAGGGAATGTTTGCACGTATTAAACGATTCTTTGGTGTTCGTTCTTAAAAAGCTTCCGATAGAGGAAGCTTTTTTTATTTGTGTGATTTTGTAGAGTCAAGCTGTCATAAGCTCCACGGACAAGTCATATAGTTGATTATACGATAAGAACAAGGAGAATGATGAATCATGAATCGACGTGCTGATGAAATCCGTAAACGAATTGCTGAGCGTAAGCGAAAACAATTAAATACAACGAAGCGTCTTCCTCAAGAACCTCTTCATACGTCCTTAATGAGTGAAGAAGAAAAGTATGGATCGATGGATTATTCTACGGTTGAATACACACCATCAGCAAAGGAATATCACCCGTTATTTCGAAAAGAACGCTTTTTATTTAAAATTTTAGCTTCAGCCTGCTTAGTGTTAATTGTAGGGATTATGTTCAAGAACGCTTCTCCTACTTTTGAACAGGCCAGAGTGGTGGTTCAACAAACAATGGATAAAGAATTTCAGTTTGCAGCTGTTTCCTCCTGGTACGAAGATAAGTTTGGGAAGCCGTTAACGCTATTGCCGAATAAAGAGTCTAGCAAAACGGAGCAAAGTGTAAGCGGAGAATATGCTACTCCAGCTTCAGGGAAAGTAACGGAAACATTTGCTCAAAGTAAGCAAGGTGTGACGGTTCAAACAGGAGTGGATTCTGTTGTAGAAGCAATGAGTGAAGGTATTGTAAGGTATGTAGGAAAACGTGATGATACTGGGAATACGGTTATTATTCAACATGCGGATGGAACCGAAACTTGGTATGGACAGCTCAAAAAAATCAATGTTAGTATGTATGATTTTGTGAATAAAGGCAAAGAAGTAGGAATTGTGGAAAACAGTAAAAAAGGCGATGCTGGAACATTCTATTTTGCTATTAAAAAAGGCGATAAGTTTGTGGATCCTAGTCAGGTGATTCAATTTGAATAGTGCTTTTTCGTTATTGATGAAAATTCACATTCATCCATTGTTTTGGGGGATTTTCGTAATTGGTATCTTAACGGCTACGGTAAAGCAGCTTTTTTTGTTATTTATTATTGTAATTATTCATGAACTGGGCCACGCCGTAGCGGCTCAGTGTTTTTCTTGGCGGATTCGCAGAATTATGCTCTTACCTTTTGGGGGAGTAGCAGAAGTAGATGAACATGGGAATCGTCCATTTCGAGAAGAGTTTATTGTGACAATAAGTGGACCTCTTCAGCATCTCTGGATGTTTGGAGCTGCTTTCTTATTAATGAAAATAAATGTATTGTCTTTGGAAACGTATGAGCAATTTATGTTTCAATGCACGGTGATTTTACTGTTTAATCTTTTGCCCATTTGGCCATTGGACGGAGGGAAGCTGCTTTTTTTAATTTGCAGTCGGTCTTTACCATTTTTAGAAGCGCATAAGCTTGCGCTCCGGTTATCAACGTTTTTTTTAGCTGTCGGTATTATTTACGCCGTTATTATGCATCCTTTTCAGCTGCACTTATGGATTGTTATTTCATTTTTAATTATATCTGGATATTTAGAATGGAAGAGCAGGCAATTTGTCTACATGCGCTTTTTGTTGGAGAGATATCATGGCAAAGAGCATCCAATTGGAGCTTTAAAAACACTAAGTGTATCAACCAGTGAGACGCTCCATCAAGTTCTGCAAAAATTCCAAAGAGGTTGTAAGCATATGATTATTGCTACATCTCAAACAGGCGAGCATGTACAAATTGATGAAAATGAACTTTTACACGCTTACTTTGTAGAAAAAAGAACAAATAGCCAACTAGACGAACTTGTAACAGTTTACTGATTTCTAGTAACATAGAATAGAATGAAAAAAGTTCGGTTGCACTGACCGAACTTTTTCCTGTGAATTTAGATTAAAGTGAGGCAATGTATGTGAAGGCATGTATTATTAACGCGGCTACTTCTTCAAAACGTATAGCCGTGATAAACGATAAAGCACTAGAAAAAATCTATTTACAAGAACAAAGCGAGAATCAAATTATTGGTGATATATATTGGGGTAAAGTAGTAAAAGTACTGCCGAATATGCAAGCAGCCTTTATCGATATCGGTTTATCAATGAACGGATTTATTCATCGAAATGAACTTGTATCCTATCAGCAGTCAGAGAATCCTCACAAAGATCAGCAGCCGATGTCTGCTTTTATTCGTGAAGGAGAAAAAGTATTGGTTCAAGTTGTAAAAGAAGGCATTGGGACAAAAGGGCCGAAGCTGACGGGTATCATTGAATTTTCTTCTGATGAGCTTGTATATTTACCGCACGGAAACTATGTCGCTGTATCCAAAAAAATAGCGGAGCCACAACGACAACAGTGGAAACAGCTTGGTGAGCGGTTAAAACAAGGGATGGAAGGCTTTTTATTTCGAACAGCGATTGCAGAAAAATCAGAAGCCGCGGTCCAACATAAAATAAAAGAGCTACAGAAAAAATATGAGCGCCTTGAACGACAGACACAGGGAATGAAAGCTCCTGCCCTAGTCAGCAAAGGACAAGATTTTCTCGAAACAAGAGTGCAAGCTGCACTTCAACAAGGAATTGATGGGATAGTAGTAGATGACTTCGACCTATATCAGCATCTTCAAACTACCTACCCTAACTCATCAATAGAGTACTATAAAGGAAATGAAAATATTTTCTCTTTTTACGATGTGGAACGGCAAATAGAGAAGCTTTTAAAGCGAATCGTGTGGCTCAAAAGCGGAGGCTATATCGTTATTGACGAAACGGAAGCGATGACGGTCGTGGACGTGAACACGGGGAAGTTTTCAGGAAAAGATAATATTCGAAAGACAATGCTTCAAACAAATATGGAAGCTGCGTATGAACTGTCCAAACAGATGCAATTACGTCACTTAGGCGGCATGATCTTAATTGATTTTATAAATATGCCTCATAAAGAAGATCGGACAGAAGTAGAAAGGTACATGAAAAAGCTATGTGAACAAGATGAAGTGCGGACGAATGTAGTTGGCTTTACAGAGCTCGGCATATTGCAATTAACGCGGAAGAAAGTGCGTAATAGTATTGGATCAACACTAACTATGCCTTGTGAAGTATGTGAAGGAACCGGTAAAATGATTGATTCCAAAACGGCTGCTTTTCAAATTGAACGTGTAATTTGGGAACATCGCGGCGCGGAAGAAGAGGCTATTTGGATTGAGACGCGAAGTGATGTTATAAATGAAATGAAGGCTCAAGGATTTCTCAACGCTTTAGAAAAAATGGTAAAAAAAACCGTATATCTTACGCCAAGCGATGATTATACAAACGCATTTGTTTTGCGTCAATTGGGGTCGAATGAGCAGATCCAAAAAAGGGTCTCTGCTTCTATATAAAATTTTAGAAGAAAACATGAATTCCAATTGACACTAACCTTTGATTTGTAGTAAGATTTAATATGTTGGTTTGTAGCACCCGTGCTACAACCGCTCAGAACAGGTTTTAAGTTCACTTGAACACCTGTGATGGCGAGTCTTAGTTTTTAGAGGAGGTGCAGAGAATGTACGCAATTATTGAAACTGGTGGTAAGCAAATTAAAGTAGAGGCTGGTCAAGCAATCTACGTTGAAAAACTTGCTGGTGAACAAGGCGAAACAGTTACTTTTGACAAAGTATTATTTGTAGGTGGCGACAGCGTGAAAGTTGGTGTTCCTTTCGTAGAAGGTGCAACAGTTACGGCTAAAGTTGAAAAACAAGGTCGCGCTAAAAAGATCACTGTATTTAAATACAAAGCAAAGAAAAACTATCGTCGTAAGCAAGGTCACCGTCAACCTTACACAAAAGTTGTAATCGACGCTATCAACGCGTAATTATAACAAATGATTAAGGTGACGATTTCTCGTGATGCAAATAAGAAAGTTGACGGGTTCACGATGAGTGGACATGCTGACTTTTCCGAACACGGAAAAGATCTTGTTTGTGCGGGAGCATCTGCAGTTTCATTTGGAACAATTAATGCTATCTTTTCAATAAGTGGGGTTGAACCGCACTTAGAGCAAGGTGGAGATGGTGGGTATCTCCGTTGTGAGATTCCAAAAGATGTGGATTCGTTCACATTGGAACAGATTCAATTGCTATTAGAAGGTATGGTTGTTTCACTGAAAACGATCGAATTAGATTACAGTAATTATATAAAAATTAACGACAACTAAACAGGAGGTGGATGTCATGTTAGTAAGATTAGACCTTCAATTCTTCGCTTCTAAAAAAGGAGTAGGTAGTACTAAAAACGGTCGTGATTCAATCTCGAAACGTCTTGGTGCTAAACGTGCTGATGGCCAATTCGTATCTGGTGGTTCAATTTTATACCGTCAACGCGGTACTAAAATTTACCCAGGTGCAAACGTAGGTCGTGGTGGAGATGATACTTTATTCGCTCAAATCGACGGTATCGTTAAATTTGAACGTTTCGGTCGTGACCGTAAAAAAGTATCTGTATACCCTGTTGCTCAAGAAGCATAAGATACAAAAAGAAAACTCTAACCCAAGTAGGTTAGAGTTTTCTTTTTGTAGAATATTTCACCTATTACCCATTGGAATTTGTTATAATCGAACATATCTAAGAAGATTGATACGAGATGTTTGTCAGCGTTGTGAAATACTTATGCTCGAGTCAAAGTTAGGAGTGCTAAGATGGAAAAAGAATGGGATGTCGTAGAGGTATTAAGATACGCGCGGCATGATTGGTTAAATAAGCTGCAATTAATCAAAGGCAATCTAGCGTTGAATCGGCTTGATCGAGCGAATGAAATCATTGAAGAAATTGTAAATGAATCCAAACATGAATCCAAGTTAACAAACATCAATATGCGACTGTTTGCGGGCTTTGTTATGACCTATCATTGGAATAACCATGCTGTTCGCTTAGATGTGGAAGTGCTCGGAGAATTGAAGGATTTATCACAATACGATGAGTTCGTATACAACTGGTGTTGCTATTTGACAGAAGCACTCGAAAAATATGTTGATTATCATGCAGAAAACTATTTGAGTATTTCAGTATGCATTGAAGAACAGGGAATTCGTTTCTTTTTTGACTTTAGTGGAATACTAACAGATATACAGAAGCTACAAAACAAGCTACAATGTTATGAGTGCGCTCAAGGAGTTGCATTGGTTGAACAGCATATGTCTGAAGATGAATTTAGCCTTATGCTCACAATAAGTTAACAGCGCTTTTGCTATTGCAGGAGCTAAGATATAGAACGGAGTGAAAAAGAAATGTTTGTAGATCAGGTCAAGGTATATGTAAAAGGTGGCGACGGAGGAAATGGAATGGTTGCCTTTCGTCGCGAAAAGTACGTACCAAAAGGAGGTCCTGCAGGTGGTGACGGTGGTCACGGTGCAGATGTCATCTTTGAAGTAGAAGAAGGATTGCGTACGTTGATGGATTTCCGCTATAAGCGTCACTTTAAAGCAAGCCGCGGTGAACATGGAATGTCAAAAGGACAGCACGGACGTAACGCTGAGCCGATGGTTGTAAAAGTTCCACCAGGTACGGTTGTGTTAGATGAAGATACGAACGAAACGATTGCTGATTTAGTTGAGCACGGCCAGCGCGCAGTGATTGCTAAAGGTGGACGCGGAGGGCGTGGGAATACGCGTTTTGCTACACCTGCAAATCCAGCACCGGAGCTTTCAGAAAATGGAGAGCCAGGTAAAGAGAGAAATGTAATTCTTGAATTAAAAGTATTAGCCGATGTAGGATTAGTTGGTTTTCCAAGTGTTGGAAAGTCAACGTTATTATCCGTAACGTCTGCTGCAAAGCCAAAAATTGCTGAATATCATTTTACAACAATTAATCCGAATTTAGGAGTAGTTGAAACAGAAGACAATCGCAGTTTTGTGATGGCAGATTTACCAGGGCTAATCGAAGGTGCACATGAAGGTGTAGGATTAGGTCATCAGTTTTTACGTCACATTGAACGTACCCGCGTTATTGTCCATGTAATCGATATGTCAGGTTTAGAAGGCCGCGATCCATATGAAGATTACTTAACTATTAATGAAGAGCTGCGTCAATATAATATGCGTTTAACTGAACGTCCGCAAGTAGTGGTAGCAAATAAAATGGATATCCCGCAAGCTGAAGAGAATCTAGCTGCATTCAAAGAAAAAGTAGGAGACGAAGTGAAAGTCTTTCCAATTTCTGCAGCAACGCGTAATGGAATCCGCGAACTGTTATTTACAGTAGCTGATCTTGTAGAAACTACGCCGGAATTCCCAATGCAAGAAGAGGAAGATCTATCTATGCACCGCGTATTGTACAAGCATGAAAAGAAAGAAGTGGAATTTGTTATTACGCGTGATAGCGATGGCTCATACGTATTAAGCGGTGAAAAAATCGAAAAATTATTCAAGATGACCGACTTCTCACGTGAAGAATCCGTTCGTCGATTTGCGCGTCAGCTTCGAGGCATGGGCGTCGATGAAGCCCTTCGTGAACGAGGAGCAAAAGATGGCGATATTGTAAAGCTGTTTGAATATGAATTTGAATTTATTGACTAATTGTTGTTCATAGGATAAGGGGAGGGGCTTTACTTGCATAAGAGCGATAAGCAGTTTTATTTAGTTCGCGAAGATGTATTACCAGAAGCGATGAAAAAAACATTGGATGCGAAGCTGTTAATTGAACGGGGAAAAGCTGAATCGGTAGCAGATGCTGTACAAGCCGTAGACTTGAGTCGCAGTGCTTTTTATAAGTACCGCGACACGGTCTTTCCGTTTCAGACGGTTGTCAAACAGCGAATTATTTCACTATTTTTTCATATTGAAGATCGATCAGGAACTTTATCACATTTATTGAGCACCGTTGCATCATCGGGATGCAATGTGTTAACGATTCACCAAACCATCCCTTTACAAGGGCGTGCCAACGTAACTCTTTCATTAGATACAGCAAGCATGAATGTTGAATTAAATGAAATGCTGCGAAGACTGAAAAGCTTAGAGTTTGTAGATAAAGTGGACGTGCTTGGTTCAGGGGCATAATGGCAAACAGATATAGATAAGGAGAGGCATGATTGTGGGGAAAGTAGGATATTTAGGACCAAAGGCAACATTTACACATGTAGCCGTCCAAGGCGTATTTAAACAGCACGACCATATTCCATACAAAACAATTCCAGCATGCATTGATGCAGTGGATAACGGAGAAATTGAGTATGGAATTGTACCGTTAGAAAATGCACTTGAAGGATCTGTAAATTTAACACTTGATTATCTTATTCATGAACGTCGTCTGCCGATTGTTGGGGAAATTGTGCTTCCGATTCGTCAGCATTTAATGGTTCATCCATCTCGTGCAGAACAGTGGAAAAACATTGAAACGATTTATTCTCATCCTCATGCAATTGCGCAGTGTCATAAATTTTTACACGGAGAATGTACGTCAACTGCAGTAGAAGAGATGACATCAACGGCGTTTGCTGCGAAGTATGTAAGCGAACACCCTGAGCTTAATATTGGAGCTATTGCGAATGGGTTAGCAGCCCATGAATATGGATTACATATTGCCTGCCCGAACATTCATGATTATGATCATAATACAACAAGATTTGTTATTTTGCATAAAGATGGAGCGCAAGAGGTGCCATTTTTAGCTGGAAACGGGTGCAAGACAACGTTAATGATTACACTTCCATCTGATCAGGCAGGAGCGCTTCATCAAGTGCTTTCAGCCTTCTCCTGGCGTAAGCTAAATCTGTCTAAAATTGAATCCCGTCCTATGAAAACAGGGCTTGGAAACTATTTCTTTATCGTTGATATTGAACAAAAAATGGATGAAGTATTAATCCCTGGGGCTATGGCTGAACTTGAGGCACTAGGCTGTAGCGTAGAGCTTTTAGGAAGCTATCCCCATACACTACTTGAAACAGAAATCCCGCTTTAAAGCGGGATTTTTTTTGTTATAACACCTTTTTATTCATTCGAAACTAAATAGCCTTCCGCTTCAAGAGCTAAGCAGGCAGCATTCAGTTTTTCAATTGTATCTGCTTCAATCGTATGAAGGTGAATCCCATCTGTTAGCTGAGATAAATAAGTTGCGTTTGTTTCTTGAATTTTTTCTATAAACGTTTCTACTTCTTTTCGGGTTTGAATCATAACGGAAGCCGTTAATTCACCATACACAGGGTGTTCAACGGTTACATCTTTTACGAGAACGCCGTGGTCAACAAGCAGGAGAAGCTCCTTTTCAGCATCTTCTGGCGTATGCTGACAGGCAATAATTCGCTGATGCACGGTAGTTTGAGATGGATTTTGAATGTAAATATATCCTTGGCTTGTTGCGATAATGGGCTCATTTTTAGCTTTAAGCAGCGAAATATCTTGTACAATGACTTGGCGGCTAACGTTCGTTCGTTTCGAAAGCTCACTGCCTGTCATTGGTTTATTCTCTGTTTTTAACCATTGTAGAATAAGTTCTCTTCTTTCTTCTCCAAGAATTTTCTTTTGAGTTTCTGGCACCTTTAATCCCTCCTTTTACACTTTTATAAATTCTTGCTGTAATAAATGAAAAACGGATATGAGTCGATCAATATGCTTAAACGTTGAATGTTGACTGAATGAAATACGGACAAAATTCTTAGCATTCGCAGTTGATTTGCCAATCGCAAGTAGAGAAGCTAATGGTTCCTGCTGATTTACCTGACAGGCACTTCCCGTAGAGATAGCAATTCCGTGACGATTACATTGTAACATAACATATTGACCCTGTATGTTTGAAAACGTCAGTCCCATAATTCCAGGAAAATGAGAGTTCCCAAGGCCTTCTACTTCTATAAAAGGAGCAAGAGGCTCTAGGTTTTCTAGTAAGTACGATTTTAAGCGCTCATAATGGCTTTGAACGGTCTTCATTTCTGCATATGCGTATTCAGCTGCTGCAGTAAAGGCAGCAATGCCCGCTGTATTTACAGTCCCAGGGCGAAAGCCTTTTTCATGAGTTGCTTTATGGTAAATAGGCTTCCAAGAAGAACTTGAATTCATGTATACCATTCCTACACCTTTTGGTCCGTAAATTTTATGACTAGAGACTGAGATGCTATCAGCTTTGAGCTTTTTAACATCAATAGGAAGCTTACCAAAAGATTGAACACAATCACAGTGAAAGAGAATTTCTTTTTTAGATAAAAAATGGCCAATATCCTCAACTGGCTGAATTGTACCCAGCTCATGATTGATGTGTTGAATGGCTACTAGCACAGTATCAGGTCGAAGCGTCTTCTTTAAGTCGTCTACAGACACAACTCCGTTTTGATCTACAGGTACGTAAGATAGGGAAAATCCTTCTTTTTCAAGCTGCTGCAACGTATGAAGCACCGAAGAATGTTCAAGTTTCGTTGTCACTATATGTTTTCTTTCATCATTTTTTCCTTTTAAAAGAGAACGAATAGCTAAGTAATTAGCTTCTGTTCCCCCGCTTGTAAAAAAAGATCATCCTCTCGACAATTTACTAACAGGCTTAATTTTTTTCTGCATAGCGTAAGTAAATTTTCTGCTTGTGTTCCAAGTGTGTGAAGACTGCTGGAGTTTCCATAATAGCTTGTTGCCGCTTCAGTATATACTTCAATTGCTTCTTGTCTCATTGGCGTTGTTGCTGCATAGTCCAGATAAATCATTTTCTCCCTCCGATAAAAAAACTTCTTGTCTTTCATTTAATAATATGTAAATATAGGTGTCAAGACACATGTAAATAAAGAGGTGTAAAATGTTAGAGACGGATGTTTTAATTATTGGAAGCGGATTAGCAGCGTTTTCTGCAGCTTATGAACTGTGTCGTCATAACAGAGTTGTAATGGTAACGAAAGGGAAAATTGACCGCAATAACTCAGTTCTTGCTCAAGGCGGAGTAGCAGCTGCTATTGGAAGCAGCGATCACTGGAGTGAACATCTCTATGATACGTTGGTTGCGGGCAATAAGCATTGCAATGAACAAGCGGTACGCACTTTAGTGGAAGAAGGTGCGGCTGTAGTAAATGAATTGATTCATAAAGGAATGAAGTTTGATAAAAATCCAGATGGTACGCTGCATTTTGGAAAAGAAGGAGCCCATCGTACGAATCGTATTCTCCATGCAGGTGGGGATGCAACAGGACAAGCGCTGTTCGCTTTTTTGAAAAAAGAAGTACTGCCATATATTACAGTCATTGAAAACGAAATGATTCAGCATTTAATAACTGTAGATGGAACGTGCAGAGGTGCTATCGGACAAGGTGAAAACAACAAAATTACTATATATCATGCTCGTCAAACGGTTATTGCTACCGGAGGAATCGGCGCTTTGTACAAGCATACATCCAACCAGCCGCTTGCGACGGGAGATGGGCTAGCGCTTGCGTACAGGGCTGGAGCAAAATTAGCGGACTTAGAATTTGTTCAGTTTCATCCGACGCTTTTGTATCAAAATGAAGCGAAAGGTCTAGTATCCGAAGCGGTTCGAGGTGAAGGTGGCGTACTGGTAAATGAATGGAATGAACGCATAATGGAAGGCGTTCATCCCTTTAAGGATTTAGCACCGCGAGATGTTGTAGCAAGGACAATTTTTAATGAAATAAAAAAAGGAAGATCCATATTTTTAGACATTGAAAAAGTGGCTCATTTCCAACAAAAATTTCCTACGATTACGGCACTGTGTCGGAAGTATAAAATTCAACTGGACAAAAAACGAATACCTGTTACTCCAGGCGCACATTTTTTAATGGGTGGAATTGAAGTAGATGGTTACGGACAAACAAGCGTTGAAGGATTGTATGCCGTGGGGGAAGCTTCTTCTACAGGCGTTCATGGAGCAAATCGTCTAGCAAGCAATTCATTGTTAGAGTGTCTTGTATTTGGAAAACGGACAGGGCGTCATATTTTACATAAAGCGAGAACGATATCTCGTTATCCCCCCGTCCGTTACGTCTATAAAGACGTGCCTAAAACACTGCCTGCCACAAGACAAATTCAGCATAAAATGATGGATTGTGTAGGAATCATTCGTCATGAAAACGAATTGGCTACTATTGTGCATGAATTCACAAATTATCTGGATGGAATACCTCTTGACCAAGAAGTTATATATTCGAGGAAAGCTGCGACCATCTGCAATATGCTAACTGCAGGTCTGCTTATTGCCGAGTCCTCTCTTGCAAGAAAAGAAAGTAGAGGAGGTCATTACCGAAGTGACTTTCCGCATGAAAACCAAGAATGGGAGCATAAGCGAATTATTAAGCAGTCTGCTGCTTCAACAAAACAATCATTGATTTTATAAGCAAGAAAATCTAAAAAGAAAGGTGAAGGTAGCACAATGAACACGTTGAAATTACAAAAACTATTGCAGTCTTTTTTTATAGAAGACATTGGAGATGGAGATATAACCTGTGAAGCTATTTTTTCTCCGTCTGACCAAGGGGAAGCTGTGTTCACGGCAAAGCAATCAGGTATTATCGCAGGAATGGAATTGATTAAAGAAGGATTTCATTTAATAGACCCTAACGTGAAAGTGAATTTGGAGAAAAAAGATGGAGATGTTCTTAATCCTGGAGATAAAATAGCTACCGTTTCAGGACCCGTGCGATCTATTTTGACCGGTGAACGGGTAATCTTAAACTTACTTCAAAGAATGAGTGGCATTGCCACGATGACGGACAAAGCCGTAGCGCTGCTTGGCAGCTCACATACGCGTATATGTGACACGCGAAAAACAACGCCTGGTATGAGAATGTTAGAGAAGTATGCCGTTCGTGCTGGAGGAGGTTATAATCATCGTTTTGGATTGTACGATGGCGTCATGTTAAAAGATAACCATATTGCACATGCAGGATCTATTCTAGACGCTGTTGTGAAAGTAAGAGAGCAGGTTGGACATATGGTTAAGGTGGAAGTGGAAATTGAAAACAAAAGTCAGTTGCTAGAAGCAATAGAGGCAGGAGCAGATGTCATTATGTTCGATAACTGTTCTCCAGAAGTCATTAAAGATTGGATACCACTGGTTCCCGCTCATATTGTCACAGAAGCATCCGGTGGAATTACGCTTGGTACGCTTCATTCTTTTAGAGACAGCGGAGTGGACTATATTTCACTTGGAGCTTTAACGCATTCAGCAGGGGCTATCGATATCAGCTTGGACTTATTAACAGAAAGGGGAACAGGAAATCATGAGTTTATTACAAACGCTTCAGCAGCAAACACTGCCCGCTAAATATATAGAGCTCACAGAAAATGAAATGAAAAGAAGAGTACTAGAAATCAAGAAAAAGCTCGGAAGTAAATTGTTTCTGCTCGGCCATCATTATCAAAAAGATGAAGTGTACGAATTTGCAGATGCGGTAGGAGACTCCTTACAGCTGGCTCAAATAGCAGCTGAAAATAGAGAAGCTGAGCATATTGTGTTTTGCGGCGTTCACTTCATGGCAGAAACAGCTGATATTTTAACAGCTGAAAATCAAAAAGTCATTTTACCCGATATGCGAGCTGGCTGTTCAATGGCTGATATGGCTACTATTCAGCAAACAGAAAAGGCATGGCCTGTCTTACAGGATCTTTTCGGAGATACAATTATTCCACTTACGTATGTGAATTCTACAGCTGCAATTAAATCTTTTGTAGGCGAACATGATGGGGCAACTGTAACATCTTCAAATGCAAAAAATATGGTGGAGTGGGCATTTTCTGAAAAAGAGCGCATTCTCTTTTTGCCAGATCAGCATTTGGGCAGAAACACAGCTTATGATTTAGGTGTTGAACTAGATGAAATGGCCATTTGGAATCCTATTGAAGAAATGCTTGAATATGAAGGGGATATAAACAATATCAAGGTGATTCTGTGGAAAGGTCACTGTTCTGTGCATGAAAATTTCACGGTTAAAAATATTGATTATTTACGCGAGAAGCAGCCTGAGATGAATATTATTGTTCATCCGGAATGTTCTTATGAAGTGGTGCAAAAATCAGATTATGCAGGTTCTACAAAATATATTATTGATACAATTGAAAAAGCCCCTTCAGGCTCTAAATGGGCCATTGGCACGGAAATGAACTTAGTAAAACGGATTATCAACAGTCATCCGGATAAAGAAATTGTTTCGCTTAATCCCTATATGTGTCCTTGTTTGACGATGAACCGAATTGATTTGCCTCACTTGCTGTGGGCTTTAGAAAGCATCGAAGAAGGAACAGAAGTGAATCAAATCAAGGTGGATAAACATACAGCACAAGGGGCGATCAAAGCGCTAACGAATATGTTAGAACGAGCATAAAGATTTTTAAGACAATTAAAAAGAGAAGGTCTAAAAGAAGACTTATTGACATATTGTTTGTGTTGATAAGTCTTTTTTTCTTTATCATAAAAACTTGAACCAAACTGTGGGCAAAATGAATAAAAAAATGGTTCAAGGCATATCTTGTGATGAACAAACAGAACTTACTTTGATTTTGCACATATAGATGGCAGAGACTCTACTCGGGAGGGGAATGACGTTGAAAATCCATATCGTTCAAAAAGGGGATACCCTTTGGAAAATCGCTGAAAAGTATGGGGTTAATTTTGAAGAGTTAAAAAAAGCGAATTCTCAATTAAGCAATCCAGACATGATCATGCCTGGAATGAAAATTAAAGTGCCGACAAGCGGAGTGCCTGTTCAAAAAGAAGGAGCTCCTTCACCTGGTATAAAAGAAATGCCTAAAGTTCAACACCCTTATAGTGACCAATCCACAAAAGCTTATCCAGTAACGGAAATTGATGAAAGTCTGGATGAGAAAAAGTCAGCTAATCAGCCTGCTCAAACACCGTTTATGCAACCAATAAAAGAAGCACCAATCGCACAGCCAAAGAAAGAAGCACCGATTGCTCAACCGAAAAAGGAAGCGCCGATTGCGCAGCCAAAGAAAGAAGCGCCGGTCGCGCAGCCTAAAAAAGAAGCACCAATTGCGCAGCCTAAAAAAGAAATGCCAGTTGCGCCAAAGCTTCCTAAATTAAAGCCAATTGCACCTGAGATTGATATTAACAATTATTACACCGTTAATATGGCGATGCAGGCTCCAAAAAAAGAAGCACCAAAAGAACTACCTAAGCATGAATCGCCAGAAAGTCCTGAGATGGAGAGTATAGAAATGCCTCCTCAAATGCCATGTTACCCAATCATGCCGATATCGCCTGTAATGCCAGGCTGCGGGTTTAATTACATGCCGTGTCCTCCGCCAATGTATGCACCGCAGCCATATCCAATGCCAATGTATCAACAGGCTCCAATGTATCATCACGGTTATGAAAACGAGTCGTTTGAAGAACATGCGATGGGCGCTCACATGGCACCGATGCCAATGTATCCAATGATGCCACACAGCTGCTATGGACCGGTACAATGTTCTCCTTGTCCGCCTCCATGGGGATATCAGCAGCCCGTTTATCCGGCCTATCATCAAGCACCGATGTATCCACAAGTGCAAGGAGCTATGACGGGTGGCCATTATGAAAGTTCTTCCGATGGTTATGGAAACGCGCCTTACCATTATGGGCAGCACTATGCGCCACAGCAGCAAGGAGACTGCGGATGCGGTGAACCAAGACCTGAAGACTATGCACCACAGCAGCCTTATCCACAGTACCAACAGCAGGTACCTTATGGCTTTCAGGACCCAAGGGCACCCTATCCAGCCCCATATGGCATGATTGGTGTACCTCCGTATCCTGCGTTTGATCCAAATGCATTTAGTATTCCAGAATACGATGAGTACGACGAAGATGAAGATTGATTATTATACACGAGACGATTTTAATTTAAATCGTCTCTTTCTCTATTTGAAAAAAAGAGATATTCACGTTGAGACCTATCGTATGAAAAAGCCTCATGTTATCATAGCGGATACGAATAAAGGAAAAAAAGTAATAAAAGCATACAGAGACAAAGGTAAAATTGAACATGTTTATCATTTTTTATCTCAGATTCAACAAGGGTATGCTGTTAATTTCGAAGCTTACCCAGAAGGCGAACTTTATATAAAGGACCGTCATTTGTACTGGGCGATGATGCCTTTTGTTAAGCAAGTAAAAGAGGTAACGTATGAAAGTTTTCAAGATCGGGAAGAAGTATTACAAACATTGATTCGCTATCATGGAGAAGTTCATAAAAAGAAACTAGCCGCCTATACAAAGCTTTCTGAATATGACCTTATTTTAAAATGGAAAAAGCGGCTTTCCTCTTTTCGAGAAACCTCACATGTATTTAGGGAATTTAATCAATTTCATGTATATAAAGACATTGCGACTTGGGGAGAAAAAGCTTTAGTCTTAATGGAGCGCTTCAAAGATAGTGGGTTAAACTGTTCCATTATTCACGGTGACGTTGCTTCACATAATTTCTTGAAAACAAACCACTTGGGTATTGTTATGATTGATTTTGACTTATCGGCTAAAGCTCCTGCTCTTTATGACTATGTCCAGCTTGCCCAGCGCTTTTTGCCTTACGTCCAGTGGTCGATGAAAGAACTACTTCAACACTCGAAAATAAAAGAATTAAGCAAGCAGCGTTTTTTTCTTGCTTCTTTGCTATTTCCATCGATGCTGATGAGAAACTGGAATATAAATGCCTCTGCTTTATCATGGGCAAACCGTCAAAGATTAATGCAGCAATCGGTTGAAGAATGGTCCCAGCGTACCCGTTTTTATCGAGTGATTTACCAGCACTTACAAAACCTACATGACATGTAAAGAGTTTATAAACACTTCATCGAATAAGAAACGGCTCGTCTTTTAATCCTAATAGTAAGCTCAGAGTAAGTAGAGCTTAAATTAGGGGGCGATTATGTTGAATAGGTATGTAGCAACTTCTTTAGCTTTTGCATGTATGATGGGACTTGGCGCTTGCAATAACAAAGACCAAGGTATGGAACAGCGCTATACAGATACGACACAGCCTGTTGGCTATCATACAAATGAAAAAGCGAATGAACATCGCGTAGATAATCCGAAAGGTCCAATGACTGAAGTTTTAGATGGGAATGGAACACCTAATTATCCGTTAAACGTAAGTGATGGACGTTTTGACAATCCGACAAACCCTTATGGAAACATCAATAATACAAATGATCGTACAAATGGCGTTGCTAATATGTATTATGGTGAAGATTATCCAAAAGACTTTACGGAAAAAGTGGCTGATCGAGCTGCAAGCGTTAAAGGTGTAGAAAATAGCCGCGCCGTCGTCCGTGGAGATCAGCTATTAGTTGCTGTAGATCCGGCCAAAGACATAAATAACGGCCGTTTAAAACAAAACGTGCTCGATAAAGTAAAGCCTATTGCAAAGGACTACAATGTTCAAGTAAAAGTAGATCATGATGTATTTATGAACGCTCGTTCTCTTGATGACGATATTCGAAATGGAAAAGACCGAAATACGATTCAAACTAATTTCAATGGTCTATTTGAATCAGTTGATGAGAATGTCAATCATAAACATCGTTAAATGAAGAAGCAGCTGTCTGTGAAGGACGGCTGTTTTTTTGATGAGAAGACATATAAAAAAGCTGCCATTGAAGCCAGGCAGCTATTCCTCGAACATGTAACTATTAATTTTTCTTGTTAGAAGCAGATTTGTTTGTTGTTTTGGATTCCGCTTCTTCCTTTTGAGCGTTAGTTTCATTTTGTTTGAGGCGACCTTCTCTTTTTTTCGTATCTGCTGGTGCCGTAGCGACACTCTTTGTATTTTTTACATTTTTTGCAGAAGAGCTTGTCTCATTAGCTTGTGTGTTTGGCTTCTCGTTGTTAGTTGTCTGACTATTTTCGTATTCAGCTTCCACGTCGCTTGCTAGAGCTGCAGAAACTTGAGCGTAAGTATGGTCTGTATAGTTCATCATATTTTCGTATACTTCAGGGCTCGCGAGTCCATCAGGTTCTACGCTTGCTTCTTCTTTCTTAATCGTTTCAGTCCATTCTTTTGTTTCTTGAATAAGTTTTTTTCCTATAATTACTTCTTCAACAATAACTGGTCTTTTGGTTATTTCTACTCGTTCTTCCATGATTGGAACACGAATAATTTCATCTTCTGTAAGTGGCCCAGCGTTATAGTCTCCGTCAACTACAGGGCGACGTTCAATATAAAACTCTTCTCTCGTAACAGGAACGTGTACAGTTCTTTCTTCCTCTATTACTTTTTTGTGGAGTTTTACTTCACCGACTTGGACGCGTTCTTTTAAGACATCTAATTTTTCTTCACGTAATTGGACGGCTCTATGCTCGTTGTGTTCCGTATAGGTTCCGTACGCTGGAGTTTGTTCAGAGCTTACGGCATCTATCAAGATTAGAATTTTACCAGCAGCTACATCTGTCTCGCACTGCACGGCTGAGAAGTCTGGTATGCCCATGCGGATTAATTTTGATTTCAAGCCGTTTCCTTGTTTGAGCCCCATGCCGCCTGTCATCATGGTAAAAAAGTTATCCATCATGACGCCAGCTAATGAACTTACGGCAGGTGAACCAGCTTCAATAATTACATTTGTATCGTGACCTATTTGAAATGTATTGCTTTTACTGTTAGAAATAACCATAATATCTGTTTCTCGATAACCTTGACGCTTTAAATTATGGATAACATCTAAAGCTTCTTTCTCTGAAAAAAAAGTTCCGACTACACGTTTATTCATTCTCATTACTTCAGCTCCCTTTTTTATGAAAATAGATAATAGAAGTCCTTACAATTACTTCCACTATGTACATACCCTGCGAAAATTTAATTAAAACGTTTAAGAGAAAATTTTACAAATAGTGTGCAAATGTAACAAATACTCCATGTTTTCTTAACATAATATCGTAAAAGGGATTTGCTTCATAAAATAAGAGGATAAAAGAAAATAAGTAGGTCAAACTATTAGTGTAGATTTTCACAAAACCTTTTTAGATAATACTAAAAAGAGTATGATTAACGTGTGAGGTGAAGGTGAGTGAAGAAAGTCATTCATCAAGCAGCTTTTTTAATGCTAGTAAGTGTTGTGCTTTGTATAATGCCATACCGTGCAGATGCGAATGAAAAGGAGCCGATGACATTATTTCTTGAGCGCGTGTATGTGGATGGAGTCGTAAGTCAAGAAATGATCAAAAGCCCTTCTATGACGAAAAAACAATTAATGAAAAAATATAAAAATTGGCGACTGCTTAAAGAAACGGATCAAGAGCTAGTTTTTAGAACAAGCATAGACGATATTTCACCTATTTTAAAAGAAAACGGTTATGTAGGGCTTTCTGTTAACGGTATTCTCTCAGCATTTGAAGGCAAACCAGCTTCGTCGCAGCACATTATACAATCGTTTTTTCAAATTGACATCAAAAGGCTTGAGAGCTATCAGCATGAACAATTAAAGAAAGGTATTCGTGTTCAATCAAAAGATGAATATCTTTCCCTCATTAATTTCTATAAAATCTATCAGCTTCAGCAGCGGCCGCTTTCAATCAAGCAGCCGTTTTTTAGTATGGTAAAATAATTATTGAATTCAACATTCTAAATTGCTTCTATTTGCTTTTGGCGATATGTTAAAATGGTATTCAGCAGTCTAGTATTGTATATATTTTAAAAGGTCATTCATCAATAAAAGTGTGCGGTTCTATTTTTTACAGCTATTGTAAAAAAAGGTTGAGAAAGATGAAAAGAGGCAAACGTTCTCTTGGACGTCTTTTAAAAAAGCAGCTTTAAAGGAAAATAGAGAACGATGCGGGCAGGATTCTTCGTAGGCAAAGTTGAAGGTCACTGCCCGCGCGTACGTGATTAAGGAGAGAGCTTATTGTTTGATTATATCAAAGGCACTGTTACATATATAAATCCTGAGTATGTAGTAATCGAAAACAACGGGATAGGCTATCAAGTCTTTACGCCGAATCCATATGTATTTTCAATTGATGAACAACCAAAGACGGTTTACACCTATCAATATGTAAGAGAAGACGTAATTGCACTTTACGGGTTTGCTTCCCGAGAACAAAAGGATTTATTTATGAAGTTAATTAGCGTGTCAGGAATCGGCCCAAAAGGCGGTTTAGCTATTTTAGCGTCAGGTAATCCAGCGCAGGTTGTCCAAGCTGTGGAAGAGGAAGACGAGAAGTTTTTAGTTAAGTTTCCAGGAGTAGGTAAAAAAACAGCTCGACAGATGATTCTAGATTTAAAAGGAAAGCTGCATGATATTGTACCAGATGCGGTTCCTTCTTTATTTGCAGATTTGGACGCACAAGAAGTCAAATCTCAAAGTTCAGAAGCACTCGATGAAGCGATTGAAGCACTTAAAGTATTAGGTTATGCAGAAAGAGAAATCAAAAAAATTGTTCCGGCTTTAATGAAGGAAACGATGACAACGGATCAGTATATTAAAGAAGCGTTAAAACGATTATTGAAACAATAAGTAAGGGAGGAGTAAAATGGACGATCGTATTGTAACGGGAGATGTTCTTGGTGAAGAAGAAATCATCGAGCAAAGTTTGCGGCCGCAAACCTTACAGCAGTATATTGGTCAGCATAAAGTAAAATCCCATCTGGATATTTTTATTAAAGCTGCCAAAATGCGAAGCGAAACGTTAGATCACGTGCTTTTATATGGTCCTCCAGGATTGGGGAAAACAACTCTTGCTACTATTATCGCTAATGAAATGGGCGTGCAAATCCGAACGACCTCAGGGCCAGCCATTGAGCGTCCAGGCGACTTAGCCGCAGTTTTAACCAGCTTAGAGCCTGGAGATGTGCTTTTTATTGATGAAATTCATCGATTAAATCGTTCGGTTGAAGAAGTACTATACCCAGCAATGGAAGATTTCTGTTTGGATATTGTTATTGGAAAAGGACCGAGTGCACGTTCCGTCCGTCTGGATTTGCCTCCGTTTACGCTAGTAGGTGCAACGACAAGAGCAGGGCTTTTATCTTCTCCTTTGCGTGATCGCTTCGGCGTTTTAAGCCGTTTAGAATATTACCAAGAAGAAGATCTTGCTTCGATAGTAGAAAGAACAGCCGCTATTTTAGATGTAGAGATTGATGAGAAAGCTACGTTTGAGATGGCTAGGCGTGCTAGGGGAACTCCGCGTATTGCGAATCGCTTGCTTCGAAGAGTCAGAGATTTTGCTCAGGTCAAAGGAGACGGAGCCATAACCGAAAGGCTTGCCAACGAAGCATTAGAAATGTTGCAGGTGGACCGTTTAGGTCTTGATCATATTGACCATAAATTATTAAGAGGGATTATCGAAAAATTTAGGGGCGGCCCTGTAGGGTTAGACACCATATCGGCTACTATTGGTGAAGAGTCTCACACAATTGAAGACGTATACGAGCCGTATCTATTGCAAATCGGCTTTTTGCAGCGAACGCCTCGAGGACGAATTGTGACGCCTTTGGTCTATGATCATTTTCAGCTGGAGGTGCCTGATCAGTGAATGATATGCCTAAGATGCTTATCACATTAGGGGGCATTTTAGTCGTCATTGGGCTGTTATGGCAGTTCGTTGGCAAGCTTCCTGGCGATATTTTTATCAAAAAAGGAAATACAACCTTTTATTTCCCGATTGTGACATGTATTCTAGTAAGCGTTGTGTTATCACTTATTTTTTATGTAATTGGCAAATTTAAATAATTAAGTAGAAACAGGTGAACATTTTGAAAGTAGATTTATTTGATTTTCATTTACCAGAAGAATTGATTGCCCAAACGCCGCTTGAGCAGCGAGATGCGTCAAGACTCATGGTATTAAACAAAGAAACAGGAAATGTGAAGCATCATATGTTTCACGACCTTCTTGATTATGTGCAAGAAGGAGATTGTTTAGTGTTAAACGACACGCGTGTTCTTCCTGCACGATTATTTGGGACAAAAGAAGATACAGGTGCTAATATTGAAGTATTGCTTTTAAAACAAACGCAAGGCGATACGTGGGAGACGCTTGTAAAACCGGCTAAACGAGTAAAAGAAGGCACGGTTATTTCGTTTGGTGACGGACGTCTGACAGCTGTATGTAAAGAAACGAGCGACCAAGGCGGACGTTTGTTAGAATTCAACTATGAAGGCATCTTTTATGAGGTTCTGGAACAACTGGGAGAAATGCCGCTGCCGCCTTATATTAAAGAGCGCTTGGATGATCAAGAGCGCTACCAAACGGTTTTTGCTCGCGAACAAGGTTCTGCAGCAGCGCCAACAGCAGGTCTTCACTTTACAGAAGAGACGCTTGAACAGTTAAAAGAAAAAGGTGTGCATATTGCATTTTTAACGCTTCATGTTGGATTGGGTACATTCCGTCCAGTCAGTGTTGACGACTTAGAAGAGCACGATATGCACTCAGAGTTTTATCAAGTGAGTGAGGGAACCGCTGCTTTACTAAACAGCGTACGTGAAAAAGGCGGTCGTATTATTTCAGTAGGCACAACTTCTACCCGTACCCTTGAAACGATTGCAACTGAGCATAACGGCAAATTTGTTGCTTCTTCAGGCTGGACCAATATTTTTATCTTCCCAGGGTATGAATTTAAAGCAATTGATGGAATGATTACAAATTTCCATCTTCCAAAATCTACGCTCATTATGCTTGTAAGTGCCTTAGCAGGAAGAGAAAACGTTATTTCTGCCTATGAACAAGCTGTAGCAGAGAAGTATCGTTTTTTCAGCTTCGGCGACGCGATGCTAATTTTGTAATTTAACATGAAAGGAATACATCAATGACAGCAATTCGTTACGAACATATAAAAACTTGTAAACAAACAGGAGCGCGTTTAGGGATTGTCCATACGCCTCACGGCTCATTTGAAACGCCTATTTTCATGCCAGTAGGCACATTAGCTACAGTAAAAACAATGTCTCCGGAAGATTTAAAAGCAATGGGGGCAGGCATTATTTTAAGTAATACGTATCATTTATGGCTTCGTCCAGGTCATGAAATTGTTAAAAAAGCGGGTGGCCTTCATAAATTTATGAACTGGGATCGTCCCATCTTAACGGATTCAGGCGGCTTCCAAGTTTTTAGCTTAAGTGATTTGCGCCGTATTGAAGAAGAAGGCGTTCATTTCCGCAACCATTTGAATGGAGACAAGCTTTTCTTATCTCCAGAAAAAGCGATGGACATTCAAAATGCGCTTGGGTCTGATATTATGATGGCATTTGATGAATGCCCACCTTATCCAGCAGAATATGACTACTTAAAACGTTCAGTTGAACGCACAAGCCGCTGGGCAGAGCGATGCCTTGAGGCTCACAGCCGCCCTCAAGACCAAGGTCTTTTTGGGATTGTTCAAGGCGGAGAGTTTGAAGATTTACGCCGTCAAAGTGCAGCAGATTTAGTTTCAATGGACTTCCCAGGTTATGCTGTGGGAGGGCTGTCAGTTGGAGAACCAAAAGATGTAATGAATCGTGTGCTTGAGTTTACGACGCCATATTTACCAACCGACAAACCACGTTATTTAATGGGAGTGGGATCACCTGACTCGTTAATTGATGGAGCGATTCGCGGGATTGATATGTTTGATTGCGTATTACCAACGCGTATTGCACGTAACGGAACGCTTATGACAAGCGAAGGTCGTCTTGTTGTTAAAAATGCAAAATATGCAGAAGACTTCGGTCCGATTGATCCAAACTGTGACTGCTACACGTGTCAAAATTATTCAAGAGCGTATATTCGCCACTTAATTCGTTGTAATGAAACGTTTGGAATTCGTTTAACATCTTACCATAACTTATATTTTCTGCTAAACTTAATGGAGCAAGTCCGTGAAGCCATTCGCGAAGACCGACTTGGCGATTTCCGCGATGAGTTCTTTGAAAAATATGGGTTTAACGGCCCGGACGCAAAGAATTTCTAGGTCACTACAGGAATTTTCATCAAATTTATGAATGAGTACCTGTTGATAATATAAATAAAAGGAGGAGTTTTCATGGGAGTTTTACAAAATATTTGGCCATTACTTTTAATGTTTGTCATTTTCTATTTCTTGTTAATCCGTCCACAGCAAAAACGTCAAAAAAACGTACAGCAAATGCAATCAGCACTTAAAAAAGGTGATAAGGTTGTTACAATTGGCGGTATGCACGGTTTGGTAGACGCAATTGATGAGTCACAAGTTGTGGTTCGCAGCACTGACGGTTCAAAATTAACGTTTGACCGCAATGCTATTCGTGAAGTAAGAAGCGTAGATTAATAAAAAAACGTCACGTACATGTACGTGACGTTTTTTTATGCTTCTCGTGAACCGGCAATGTTTACGCCAACAATTCCCCCTAGAATAGCGACTCCAATAAATCCAGCGTGAAATAAGAGCTGCTGTGCAGAAAACAGGTGACTATAGCCGAGGAATTGTAGTAAAAACATTAAAAAAGAATAAGAAACACCAGTGGCTCCTCCAACGAGAAGTCCCTTTGAACCGTTTCGGCCTCCCGCGATAAATCCTCCGATAAACAGTGTAATAAATGAGAGAATAAGTAAAAATAAACGTACGGATTGCTCTTCAAGCGATGTGAATTTTAAAATAAGCGAAAAGATAATGCTAATCGCTAAAGCCATCACTAAGATTGTTGCTACTCCTGCAAATACAGCGTTGCTCATTCGTTTTGCACCCAACTTGTTTCCCCCTCATGAAATAAAAAGATAGGTGAACCCTTAGTACGAGCATATTCGGGATGACTTCAAAATAGACGCATAAAAGTAAGGCTATTTTAAAATAAATGGTACAAACTACAAGGGAATACATAAAGGAGGTCTTTGCAGTGGAACTATTGATCATGGTTGCGCGAACCGTGCTTTTATATGTAGTAGTTTTAATTATTTTTCGCGTTATGGGTAAAAGGGAAATAGGAGAACTGAGCATTTTGGATTTAGTTGTCTTTATTATGATTGCTGAAATGGCAGTAATGGCTATTGAAAACCCAAAAGATCCCTTGCTGTATTCAATTCTTCCGATGTTAACGCTTCTTATTATTCAAATCGGCTTAGCTATATGGTCTCTTAAAAGCAATCGAATGCGAAATTTTATTGATGGCAAACCTAGTATTATTATTGAGAATGGAAAAATAAACGAACATGAAATGAAAAGGCAGCGATATAACTTCAATGACTTGCTCGTGCAGCTGCGTGATAAAAATATAAAAAATGTAGCTGATGTTGAATTTGCTATTTTAGAATCTTCAGGAAGGCTATCCGTGTTTGAGAAAGATCAGCAATCAGGTGAAAAAGGCAATTTGAATTTGCCTTTTATCATTGACGGCATTATTCAAGAAGAGCATCTGCTGCATGAACATAAAACGACGGAATGGTTAAGGACAGAGCTGGAAAAGCGAGGGTATTCAAACTTAGATAAGATTTCATATTGCAGCTACGACAACGGAAAATTTTTTATAGATTTGGTAGATGTGAAACAATAAAACGCGGATTGCTCCGCGTTTTATTTTCGTTTAAAATAGCGTAAAACAGAAAAACGGTTTAATTCTTCCTTTGTTATCAGTCTAAAAAGCAGCAAAAACAGTACGTATACAATGCTTGTAAGTGCAATCGATAAAACGGTTCGTAAGCTCAAAGGGATGGAAGTGAAAAGGTTCATATAAGCGAAGTGTCCGGTAAAACCTGATATTCCCATTACAGAAAAACTGCGAAGATACTCAAACACATGAATCTTATATGTGATTTTTTTCATGACGGTAGACAGGTGTAAAAGAGTGACAAGCATCATTCCCACAACAATTGCAAGACCAGCTCCCATAATGCCTAGATTTGGCTGAGTTGCGAGTAAGAAGATAAGAGATGTTTTGACCGCTGCTCCTATAAAACTGTTAATCATGGCTGCTTTTGCAAGGTCTAGCGCCTGCAGAACAGCTTGAAGCGGCCCTTGAAAGTAATAAAAGATAAAAAAAGGCGCCATTACTTTGACAAAAATAGCAGCTTTGTCAGAACCATACATCAATTCCATTACCGGATTAGCAAATACATAAAGAACAACAACGGCCAGTCCGCCTGTTACAAACGACAAGCGGAGAGCTTGATGAAGCCGATATTCGATTTGCTTCATTTGATTCTGTGCAAGAGATTCACTGATTGCGGGAACCAAAGATGTGGATAGAGACACCGTTACAAAAGAAGGCAGCATCAGGAGAGGGAGTGCAAAGCCTGTTAATTCCCCGTACTGCTTCGTTGCTACAGCTGTCGCTACTCCTGCAATTGCTAAACTTTGAGCTACTACAATCGGTTCTAAAAACCAAGAAATTGACCCAATCATGCGGCTTCCTGTCGTGGGAAGAGCGATTCGCATTAAGTCAAAGAACGTATCTTTGCCCGCATGTAAAGAAGCAAAAAATTTTCGTCTTACCGTTATTTTCTTCTTTCGCTTGAACATAAACACCATATAAAACAGTGAAGCTAGTTCTCCAAATACAGAAGATAGCATAGCGCCAGCCGCAGCGTACTCAATTCCATAGGGCAAAAATGCTTTTGTACATACGGCAATTAACGTAATGCGCACCACTTGTTCGATAATTTGAGAATAAGCAGCAGGCTTCATTTGCTGCTTTCCTTGAAAATATCCGCGAATGACAGACGAGACGGCGATGATTGGAATAACTGGAATAATCGCAAGCAGCGGATAGATCGTACGTGAATCTGTAAAGAAGGTTTTTGCTACAACGGGAGCGAATAATATTAGTCCGAGCGTAAATAAAACGCTCAGCGTACACGTAATACTTAAAGAGACGACAAGTATTTTTTTTATTTTATGCCTGTCACCTAAAGCTTCTGCTTCTGCCACTAACTTGGATATGGCAACCGGTAGCCCAAGCTGTGTTAAGGTGATTACTAATACCAGCGTGGGGACCGCCATCATATAAAGTCCCACACCTTCGTCTCCAATCATTCGAGCCACCACAATTCGATTGACAAACCCGAGTACACGTGTAATTAAGCCAGCAATTATTAAAATAATAGTTCCCTGTAAAAATTTAGACATATACTCACTGCTTTCTTGAGGTTTATACAGTGAATATATGCGCCCCCGGTGTCCAAGCATGACAAGTATTCCTCATACGAGAAAGAAATTTTACGCGAAATGTCAAACAGAAAGGAGGATCGATATGACACATCCATTTATTTCAGCTTCGAAAGAACTTATACAGCCTGTCTTATCCAGCAAAATGGAAGAATTTCATATGCTTGGATATGAAGAAGTAACGGAGAACGATTTATTGAGTTATTTAGAAATGAAAAAATGGAAAAAAGAAAAGGAGCTATCTCTCCATCAAGTGGTAAATGATATTTTATCTGTTAAGATCACGCAGGTGATGAGCTATGTAACAATTGAATCTTATAAATCTGATATGTTCTCAAGTGTTAATAATGGAGAAGACTGGAAAGAATTATTAAAGTAGAGCTTGTAAAATACATGTAATAAAATTTGATAAGGTCTTTATTTGACAGACATTAGGTTATGAATGATAATTAGATTGGTCATTTATCTATTGTTATCATTTCATGTTTTTTACATAAGAAGGAGGATTTTCTGTCGATGGTTAAAAGAGGACGTATCGTTGCCTTTTTCCTCTTAGTACTGCTTGTGTTTAGTACAATCGGAACAACGATGACTGGAATTACAAAAGATATTAAACTTGGCCTCGACCTTCAAGGTGGATTTGAAATTTTATATAAAGTCAGTCCAGCTAAAAAAGGCGATGTCATTGACAAAAAGGCACTTAACAGCACGGTTGAAGCGCTGCGTCAACGTGTCGATGTACTGGGAGTTAGTGAGCCCAGCATTCAAATTGAAGGAAACGATCGTATCCGCGTTCAGTTAGCTGGTGTCACGAATCAAAAGCAAGCCAGGGATCTGTTATCCACTCAAGCAAACTTAACGTTCCGTGACGTGAACGATAAGGTGCTGATGGATGGTACAGACTTAGCGCAAGGCGGAGCAAAGCAATCGTTTGACCAAAGCAACCAGCCTAGCGTCTCACTAAAGTTAAAAAATGCGAAAAAATTTGAAAAGATCACGCGAGAGCTTTCTCAAAAACCAGCACCTAACAATTTAATTGTCATTTGGCTGGATTATGAAGAAGGAAAAGACTCATACCAAAAAGAAGCGACAAAACAAAATCCGAAGTATCTATCTGCAGCCTCTGTTAGCAGCGTGTTAACACAGCCAGATGTTGAGATTTCAGGTGGAAACTTCACAGTGAAAAGTGCAACGCAGCTGGCGGAATTGCTAAACGCCGGGTCGCTGCCGGTTAAATTGGATGAGCTATACTCTACATCCGTTGGAGCACAGTTCGGAGAAGAAGCTCTTCATACCACTATATTAGCGGGTATTATCGGCATCGGAATTATCTTCCTTTACATGCTGTTTTTCTATCGTTTACCGGGGCTTATTGCCGTTATTACACTCAGTTTCTATATCTACTTGAACTTAGTTGTATTTGACTTGATGCATGTGGTTATGACGCTTCCAGGTATCGCGGCTCTTATTCTCGGCGTAGGTATGGCAGTAGATGCAAATATTATTACCTACGAGCGGATTAAAGATGAACTCAAAACAGGAAGATCCGTTATATCGGCATACCGGGCAGGAAATCGTCGCTCTCTTGCCACCATTTTTGATGCCAATATTACAACGATGTTAGCGGCTCTTGTACTGTTCTTTTATGGTCAAAGTTCAGTAAAAGGATTTGCTACGACGTTAATGATCGGGATTGTGCTAAGCTTTGTAACTGCTGTTTATGGTACTCGTTTACTAATGAGTCTTTTAGTAAACAGCCGCTGGTTTGATAAAAAACCAGGCTACTTTGGCGTGAAGAAAGAGCAAATTCACGATTTAAGCAAAGATGACGGCACAACCGTTTTACCTACAGCGTGGGATAAAATTGACTTTGTTAAATACCGTAAAGCGTTCTTCACGTTTTCAAGTGTGCTCGTCATTATCGGTATTATCTCGGTTGCCGTGTTCAGGCTGAACCTCGGTATTGACTTTACAAGCGGAACTCGCATAGAGATTCCGGCAAATCATACCGTTACGCAGGCTGAGATACAGCGCGAAATGAAGTCCCTTGATATCGAAACGGATGACGTAGTTATTACAGGGAAAAGTAATGATACGGGTGTCGTACGTGTAGTCGGGGTCTTGAATAAAAAAGAAATTGCCAATTTAAAAGATCACTTTAAAGATAAATACGGTTCTGAACCAAATGTAAGCACCGTTTCGCCGACAGTTGGAAAAGAACTGGCAAAAAATGCAATGATGGCGATTGTAATTGCTTCAATCGGAATTATCATTTATGTAACGATTCGATTTGAATTTTACATGGCGCTTGCAGCCGTGCTTGCTCTGTTGCATGATGCGTTCTTTATCGTTACTGTTTTCAGCTTAACGAAGTTAGAGGTTGATTTAACGTTTATTGCTGCTGTCTTGACGATTGTTGGTTACTCAATTAACGATACGATCGTTACGTTTGACCGCATTCGTGAAAATATGCAGAAATTTAAATCCAAAACGTTTGACGACTTGGCGTTTATCGTAAATCTAAGTTTGCGTGAAACGTTTACTCGCTCAATGAACACCGTGTTAACAGTTGTGATTGCAGTTGTAGCACTTCTTCTATTCGGAAGTGAATCGATTCAAAACTTCTCAATTGCTCTGTTAGTAGGTTTAATCCTTGGTGCATATTCATCTGTGTTTATTGCTGCTCAGCTATGGCTTGTGTGGAAAGGAAAACAGTTGAAGCGTGAGGAACAAAAAGAAGTAGAAAGCAAGTAATTCAAAAACGTGCGAAGTATTCGCACGTTTTTTTGTGCGTCAAAATTCAAGACGTACTGTCAGAAAAATGTGCTTATTTTCTTTCGTTGCTCCATTTCATCCACTCTAGTATAATAATGTGGGTTAAGGGGTGAAGAGACATGTTACAGTCAAAAAAACGTTGGAATGTTCGAGAATGTGATGAACAACTTGTTAATGAATTTGTAGAAAACCTCAATATTACACCTCTAGTAGCTTCGTTATTACTTAATAGAGGCATGACAACAGTAGAAGCGGCGCGTGAGTTTTTACACGTTGATGCACAAACGTTCCACGATCCGTTTTTGTTGCACGATATGGACAAAGCAGTAGCTCGTATTCAGCAAGCAATTGATCATAATGAAAAAATTATGATCTATGGAGATTACGATGCTGACGGCGTCAGCAGCACTTCTGTTATGTTATCTGCTTTACAGCAGCTTGGCGCTGATGTTGATTTTTATATTCCTAATCGCTTTACAGAAGGTTATGGGCCGAATAAGGCGGCATTTGATAAAATAAGCGCAGGCGGCTATCAGCTGGTGATTACGGTAGACACAGGTATTTCGGCAGTCGAAGAAACTGCGTATGCACGTGAATTAAACTTTGATTTAATTATTACGGATCACCACGAGCCGGGGCCGGTTTTACCGGATGCTTATGCAATTATTCATCCAAAGCTGCCGGGAAGTACATATCCATTTAAAGAACTGGCAGGTGTAGGAGTGGCTTTTAAACTCGCTCATGCGCTGTTAGGGGAGCTTCCGGAACATCTGTTAGAACTAGCAGTAATTGGGACGATTGCTGACTTAGTTCCTTTAGTGGACGAAAACCGCTTAATTGCTCGCAAAGGTCTTGATTATCTCAAGCTCACGAAGCGCACGGGAATTGAAGCGCTGCTGAGCGTATGCGGAGTAAAACGTGAAGAAATTAATGAGGATACAATTGGATTTGCGATGGCTCCTCGCATTAATGCAGTAGGACGTCTTCAAGATGCTGATCCAGCTGTTCATTTACTTATGACGACAAATGCTGAAGAGGCAAAAGGTTTAGCTAAAGAAATTGATGCGTTAAACAAGGAAAGACAGCAAATCGTAAACGATATTACAGAAGAAGCCGTTGAATTTGTTGAGAGTATGTATCCTCCGGATGAAAACAGCGTTCTTATTGTAGAGGGAGAAGGATGGAATGCAGGCGTTGTTGGAATTGTCGCTTCTAGGCTCGTAGAAAAATTCTATAGACCAACAATTGTACTAAGTATTGACTCTGAAAACCGTATTGCCAAAGGTTCAGCAAGAAGTATCGAAGGTTTTGACTTATTCGCGAACTTATCTAAGTGCCGTGACATTTTGCCGCATTTTGGAGGGCATCCAATGGCAGCCGGCATGACATTAAACAGCGATGATGTAGAAGAGCTGCGCAGACGTCTTAATGAACAAGCAAGCAACGTGTTGACCGAACAGGATTTTATTCCAATTACATCAGTTGATACAGTATGCACAACAGAGGAAATTACGCTGGAAAACATTGAACAAATGAGTGCGCTTGCTCCATTCGGTATGCATAACCCGAAGCCAAAAGTTCTCATTAAAGATGTTCATACAACATCTATGCGGAAAATTGGTGCTAATAAAAATCATTTAAAACTCGTATTTGAAGACAGCGGTGTATCGGTTGATGCAGTAGGATTTGGGTTAGGCTATATATTAGATGAAGTATCTCCTATAGCTAAAGTATCATTAGTAGGTGAACTATCTATTAATGAGTGGAATAATATGCGCAAGCCGCAGCTGATGGTGGAAGATATTTCTGTAGATGAATGGCAGATGTTTGATTATCGCAGTGCAGTTGATGTCAAACGTTTCTTTCAGCAGGTATTTACGGATCAAATGAAAGTTGTTGCTTTTCACGCTTCAACAATTGATAAATACAAGTCGCTGCTGCCGATGGAGCATGTTGTTCTTATTCAAGATGAAGAACAGGCAAAAGCATGTATGTTTGCAGGGGAACAGATCGTTTTATTAGATTTGCCTCCTTCACAGAAATGGCTTGAATGTTTGTTTGTCCAAGGTATCCCTGCTAGAATATACGCTATTTTCTTAACGGAAGAAGACCATTATTTTGATACAATTCCAACTCGCGATCATTTTAAATGGTTTTATGGCTTTTTAGCGAAAAAGGGTCCATTTGATTTAAAACGCTACAAAGAAGATTTAGCGATTCATAAGGGCTGGTCACAAGAAACGATTGATTTTATGGCAAAGGTGTTTTTTGAGTTAGAATTTGTTACAATAAACAATGGCTTAATTTCGTTAGTGAAAAATTCTGCGAAACGTGATTTAATAGAATCTGCGACTTATCGCCAAAAGCAGCAGCAGATTGAAATAGAAAAAAACTTTATTTATACGTCATATGTACAGCTTAAAAATCAATTTCAAGATATTTTTAAGCGTTCGATTTAATGAGGAGGCAACATTAGAATGAATTTTAAAGATTATATTACAATTGTACCTGACTGGCCAAAACCAGGTATTACATTTAAAGATATCTCAACATTAATGGACAATGGTGATGCATACCGTGCCGCAACGGATGAGATTGTAAAATATGCCAATGATAAACAAGTTGATATTATCGTAGGGCCAGAAGCTCGCGGATTTATCGTTGGTTGTCCAGTAGCATATGCGTTAGGTATCGGTTTTGCACCTGTTCGTAAAGAAGGAAAATTACCGCGTGAAGTAATCAAAGTAGATTACGGTTTAGAATACGGTAAAGACGTATTAACGATTCACAAAGATGCAATTAAGCCAGGTCAGCGCGTGTTGATTACAGATGATTTATTAGCAACAGGCGGTACAATTGAAGCGACAATTAAGCTTGTCGAAGAATTAGGCGGAATTGTTGTTGGAGCTGCGTTCTTAATTGAACTTTCTTACCTTGACGGCCGTGACAAACTAGACGGTTATGATGTATTCACATTAATGACGTATTAAGAAGAACAATCACATAAAAAAGAGTACCTGATACAGGTGCTCTTTTTTCGTTAAAAAACGTTAATACGTAAAATGGAAATGATGTAAATTTGATAAATTAAACGCAAAGGCTTTACATCCTTGGATTTTTTCAAGATAATAGTTACAATATGAATTAAAAATGCTAGTTGATAAAAGGTGATTTCATGGCAAATGAGCAAGTCCTAACAGCGGAACAGGTCATTGACAATACGAAGCGATATTTAAATGAAGAAGACGTGGCTTTTGTACAAAAAGCATATGATTTTGCAAAAGAAGCTCACAAAGAACAATATCGCAAGTCGGGTGAACCATATATTATCCACCCGATTCAAGTCGCAGGAATTTTAGTTGATCTAGATATGGATCCAGCAACAATTGCAGCTGGATTTCTACATGATGTGGTTGAAGATACAGAGATAACACTAAAAGATTTAGAAAAAGCTTTCAATGAAGAAGTAGCAATGTTAGTAGACGGCGTAACGAAACTGGGAAAAATTAAATATAAGTCTAAAGAAGAGCAGCAGGCTGAAAATCACCGCAAGATGTTTGTAGCAATGGCTCAAGATATTCGAGTCATACTGATCAAACTTGCGGATCGTCTTCATAACATGCGTACGCTAAAGCATTTACCGCAGGAAAAACAGCGACGCATTTCAAATGAAACGCTTGAAATTTTTGCTCCTCTTGCTCATCGTCTTGGTATTTCAAAAATTAAGTGGGAGCTTGAAGATACAGCTTTACGTTACTTAAATCCTCAGCAATATTATCGCATTGTAAATTTGATGAAGAAAAAGCGTGCGGAACGCGAGCAGTATTTGGCTGAAGTTATCGATGAAGTTCGAGAGCAAGTAGATGAAGTGTCGATTAAAGTTGAAATTTCAGGACGTCCAAAACATATTTATTCCATCTATCGTAAAATGGCACTGCAAAACAAGCAGTTTAATGAAATTTACGATTTACTAGCTGTGCGCATTATTGTAAATAGCATTAAAGACTGCTATGCGGTGTTAGGAATTATTCACACGTGCTGGAAGCCAATGCCAGGACGGTTCAAAGATTATATTGCAATGCCAAAACAAAATATGTACCAGTCTCTTCATACGACGGTTATCGGACCAAAAGGTGATCCGTTAGAAGTTCAAATTCGAACGTTTGACATGCACCAAATTGCTGAGTATGGAATTGCTGCTCACTGGGCTTACAAAGAGGGAAAAACAGCTGAGCATGCTTCATTTGAAGAAAAGTTGACGTGGTTTAGAGAAATTTTAGAATTTCAAAATGACGCAAACGATGCAGAAGAGTTTATGGAATCTCTAAAAGTTGATTTGTTTTCTGACATGGTTTACATTTTTACGCCAAAAGGCGACGTCATTGAGCTTCCTTCGGGTTCTGTTCCAATTGATTTTTCCTATCGTATTCATTCTGAAATCGGAAATAAAACCATTGGAGCAAAAGTCAATGGCAAGATGGTTACGCTTGATTACCGTTTGAAAACGGGGGATATTATCGAAATTTTGACGTCTAAGCATTCGTATGGTCCAAGCAAGGACTGGTTAAAGCTTGCTCAAACGTCTCAAGCCAAAAATAAAATTCGCCAATTCTTTAAAAAGCAAAGCCGCGATGAAAATATTGAAAAAGGCAAAGAGCTGGTTGAAAAAGAAATTCGTCAAATGGAGTTTGACTTAAAAGAAGTATTAACAGCTGATAATATCAAACGAGTAGCGGAGAAGTTTAATTTCTCAAACGAAGATGATATGTATGCAGCTATTGGGTATAACGGATTAACTGCGGCTCAAGTAGCTAATCGTTTAACCGAGAAGTGGAGAAAGCAGCGCGATCAAGAACAAGAGATCCAAATTGATGATATTGCACGCGACACTGCGGCCAAGCGTGTTCGCCAGCATAAGCGAAAAGATTCCGGGGTTATCGTACCGGGTGTAGAGAACATGCTGATTCGCTTGTCTAAATGCTGTAATCCAGTTCCTGGAGATGAGATTGTTGGTTTTATTACAAAGGGACGGGGAGTATCTGTTCATAGAGCAGATTGTTTAAACGTTCACACAGATGATGCTGAAAGCCGTCTTATTCCTGTAGAGTGGGAAACACATATTAAAGAAGGCAAAGAGTTTAACGTGGAAATTGAAATTTCAGGATACGACCGCAGAGGCTTACTAAATGAAGTTCTGCAGGTTGTAAACGAGACTAAAACGAATATTTCAGCCGTTTCAGGAAAATCGGACCGAAACAAAATGGCTACGATTCATATGTCAATTTCTATTCATAACATCAGTCACCTTCATAAAGTGGTTGAGCGCATTAAGCAGCTTCGAGACATTTATTCAGTTCGCCGAATTATGCATTAAGAAAGGTCGTTATACATGAGAGTAGTCGTACAAAGAGCAAAGAATGCAAAAGTAACTGTTGCAGGTGAGACGGTCGGTGAGATTAAGCAAGGATATATGCTTTTAGTGGGCATTACCCATGACGATACTGAAGCTGATGCAGAGTATGTAGCAGATAAAATTGTGAATTTGCGAGTGTTTGATGATGAGTCTGGCAAAATGAATTTGTCGCTTCTAGATGTAGAAGGAGAAATTTTATCGGTATCTCAATTTACGCTTTACGGAGATTGCCGAAAAGGCAGAAGACCAAACTTTATGGGAGCTGCTAGGCCAGATCATGCTGTAACGCTTTACAACTATTTTAATAAAATATTATCAGAAAAAAATGTTCGAGTAGAGACCGGCGCATTTGGTGAAATGATGGACGTATCATTTACAAATGACGGACCGGTCACACTTATTGTAGAAAGCAAAGAAAAAACGCAGACTCACAGATGAGCCTGCGTTTTTTCTTTGCTTTGAAAGTAATGATTTAACCCTTCAGCGATAGCGGACGTCATCATTTGCTGATAACTGATGGAATTAATATACGTTTCTTCCCGTTGGTTGCTTAAAAAGCCCAGTTCAATTAATGTACTTGGACGTGTATTTTCGCGAAGAACATAATAGTTTCCAAAACGTTCTCCTTTGTCTTTCAATTTTGCATGATTAATAAGGGACTGATGAATAGAATGTGTGAGTGGACTGTCCTGATGCTGATGGTAATAATACGTCATAAGGCCAGTTAGCTGTGAGCTGTTCGTACTGTTGTAGTGAATGCTTATAAAAGCATCTGCTTTAGTCGATTGCAGCGTGCGCTGTGAAAGTAGAAGGTACTTATCATGGGTGCGGGTTAAAATGACGTGTACGCCTTCTTTTTGAAGTTTGTTTTGTAAAATAAGTGCTGTTCGGAGAGTGAGGTCTTTTTCATATGTGCCCTGTGTGCCGATGGCTCCTTTGTCTTTTCCTCCATGGCCTGCATCAATAATAATTGTTTTGCCCTTTAGGTGCCGCAAGCTTTTACTCAGCGTATAAACAGGCTGGCGCTGCGCTACCTGCATGCTAGGCTGAACGCTGCTGAGCGCTACGGTTTTCGTGAATTTTTTAAACACCCATCCTTGAATATCCGAGCTTTCTACATAATACCAATCTCCTTGACGGTCTGAAACGGATAGTCTTGTATTCTTCGTCAATTTATTTGTAATTGAAAATGAACGTCCTGGACCGCTGCGTACATGAAGAGAGTCAGCTGTTACAATAATGGGTTGATGCACCGGTACATTTGGGCGCTCAAATGAGGACGAGCACAGTAACAAAAGGATACTTGCAGTCAAAACAGATACAGACTTCATGTTAAGATGGCGAATAGATAGACCTCCTTTTTATAACAAAATAGAGTATTCGATGAAAATAAAAAAAATCCTTTCTCTTATGTAAAAACATCTTTTTTGGGCAATGCTAATAAAAGGATAAGTAAGTGTAGGCAGGGAGGAAGAAACAATGAAGTTTAGTGAAAAAGGTGAACAATCATTTCAGCAGGTAAATCCGGTATTTGGCATTCATTTTCATGATTTTATTGACAGAGAAAGTGAAGCTTCATCCCTTGAATTGGCTTCTGAATTTGGTTTAACGCTTCGAGATATTCAGAAACTAAGAAAACAATTAGACCGCTCTTAACATGAAAGGTGCTTGACAACTGCTCATTTCATTCGTAATATAGAAAGCAATTGCTAAATTAAAATGAATGTATAACATTTTTATATTGATAAGCCAAAGATCGAGAAAAGTAGTAAAGATGACACATGGCTAGAGAGGAAATGTCTTAGGCTGAAAGCATTTCTACATGATGACTTTATGAAAGAACACTCAGGAGGCTTCACTCTGAAAAGGGAAACTTAGTAGGAGATGAACGTGTTCGTGCGTTAACGAAATGAGTGGAAACATGTCATATGTTTCAATTAGGGTGGTACCACGTGAGATCAACTCTCGTCCCTACTATGGAAAAATAGTAGAGGCGAGAGTTTTTTTGTATTGTAAATTTTAAATATAGGAGGCATATCACGTTATGTCAGTTCAAATACCTAGAGGCACACAAGATATTTTACCGGGCAAAGTAGAATATTGGCAGTTTGTTGAACAGCGAGCAAGAGAAATCTGCCGTGCGTTCAACTACCAAGAAATTCGTACACCAATGTTTGAACACACTGAATTATTTTTGCGCGGAGTGGGAGAAACAACAGATATCGTGCAAAAAGAAATGTACACATTTAAAGATCGAGGTGACCGCAGCTTAACGCTTCGCCCAGAAGGAACAGCTGCAGTTGGACGATCATTTGTGTCAAATAAGATGTTTGGAAATCCAACGCAGCCAACCAAGCTGTTTTATATTGGCCCTATGTTTCGCTATGAACGACCTCAAGCGGGACGTTTCCGTCAATTCGTTCAGTTTGGTGTAGAAGCATTAGGGGTAAATGATCCAGCTATTGATGCTGAAGTTCTTGCCCTGTTAATGAGCTTTTACCAATCGCTTGGATTGAAAAAATTAAAGTTGGTTGTTAACAGTTTAGGAGATACAGAAAGTCGTCAAGCTCACCGTCAAGCGCTTATTGACCACTTTGCACCTCGCATTGGAGAGTTTTGCAGCGACTGCCAAAGCAGATTGGAGAAAAATCCTCTTCGTATTTTAGACTGTAAAAAAGATCGGGACCATGAACTGATGGCTACAGCGCCGTCTATTCTTGATTATTTAAATGACTATTCAAAAGAATATTTTGAAAAAGTACAGCAGTACTTAACCGATTTAGACATTGACTATGTTGTAGATCCGACGCTAGTACGCGGGTTAGATTATTATAATCACACAGCATTTGAACTAATGAGTGAAGCAGAAGGATTTGGCGCCATTACAACTCTTTGTGGCGGAGGCCGTTATAATGGGCTGATTCAAGAAATCGGCGGACCTGAAACACCGGGTATCGGATTCGCTTTAAGTATCGAACGCTTATTATCTGCATTGGAAGCAGAAGGAATTGAGCTTCCGGTAGAAACAGGCGTAGATTGCTATGTAGTAACTATGGGCGATGAAGCAAAAGAAAAATCCGTTTCAATTGTGAATACGCTTCGACGTGCAGGCTTTGTAGCCGATAAAGATTATCAAGATAAAAAAATGAAAGCTCAGTTTAAAGCAGCTGATCGTGTACAAGCAAAATTTGTTGTTGTTCTAGGTGAAGATGAGCTAGCAAAACAAGTTGTAAACGTAAAGAATATGGAATCTGGCGAACAGCAAGAAGTATCAATTGATCAATTGGTCAGCTATTTGCAAGAACAAGTATAAGGGGGAACCATGATGACAAAACGTTCATACTACTGTGGTGATGTAACAGAACAAGCAACTGGCGAAACAGTTCTATTAAAAGGATGGGTTCAAAAACGCCGTGATTTAGGGGGATTAATCTTTATTGATTTACGCGACCGCGGCGGAGTTGTACAGGTTGTATTTAATCCTGAAAAATCTGCTGAAGCGCTAAAAATTGCTGAAGATGTACGTAATGAATTCGTACTGGAAGTGCAAGGAACTGTTGTAGCTCGTGAAGAGGGAACCGTTAACCCGAACTTAAAAACAGGTAAAATTGAAGTTCACGCTGAGCAGATTACGGTATTAAACAAAGCCAAAACACCTCCTTTTGCTATTGCGGATCAAACGGAAGTATCAGAAGATGTTCGATTAAAATATCGTTATTTAGATCTTCGACGTTCTGAGATGTTTAACACGCTTAAAATGCGCAATGACATTACAAAAACAATTCGTGACTTCTTAGATCAAAATGACTTTTTAGATGTTGAAACACCTATTTTAACGAAAAGTACGCCAGAAGGCGCACGTGATTATCTTGTACCAAGCCGCGTGCACGAAGGGGAGTTTTATGCTCTTCCTCAATCACCGCAAATCTTCAAGCAGCTGCTAATGGTAAGCGGAGTTGAGCGTTATTATCAAATCGCTCGCTGCTTCCGTGATGAAGACTTGCGTGCAGATCGTCAGCCTGAATTTACTCAAATCGATATTGAAACATCATTTTTATCTCAAGAGGACATCATGACAATGACGGAAGAAATGATGTCTAAAGTAATGAAGCGCGTAAAAGATTTAGATATAACGACGCCTTTCCCGCGCATGTCATATGATGAAGCGATGAGTCGCTACGGTTCAGATAAGCCGGATACACGTTTTGAAATGGAGCTAGTCAACTTATCAGAGCTTGTGAAAGACTGCGGATTCAAAGTATTTAGCGCAGCAGTTGAAAACGGCGGAGAAGTAAAAGCCATTAACGTAAAAGGTGCCGCTTCTAGCTATTCACGTAAAGATATCGATGCTCTAACAGAGTTCGTGAAAATTTACGGTGCTAAAGGGTTAGCATGGCTGAAAGTTGAAGCTGACGGCTTAAAAGGACCGATTGCAAAATTCTTCAATGAAGATGAGCAAAAGCAATTTGCGGAAGCTCTTCAAACGGAAGAAGGAGATTTACTTTTATTTGTAGCTGATAAAAAGTCAGTTGTAGCAGATGCACTTGGCGCTCTTCGCCTAAAGCTTGCAAAAGAACAAGGAATTATTGATGAAACGAAATTTAACTTCCTATGGGTAACAGATTGGCCTCTTCTTGAGCATGACGAAGAAGACAACCGTTACTACGCGGCTCATCATCCATTCACAATGCCAGTTCGTGAAGATTTACCAATGTTAGAAAGCGATCCTGGACAAGTCCGTGCACAAGCATATGACTTAGTATTGAATGGCTACGAACTTGGCGGAGGATCTTTACGTATTTACGAGCGTGATATTCAAGAAAAAATGTTTAAAACGCTTGGATTTACATTAGAAGAAGCATATGAGCAGTTTGGTTTCTTACTTGAAGCATTTGAATACGGTACTCCTCCTCACGGCGGAATTGCGTTAGGTCTTGACCGTTTAGTTATGCTTCTAGCAGGACGCACAAACTTGCGTGATACAATTGCCTTCCCTAAAACAGCAAGTGCAAGCTGTCTATTAACAAATGCACCTGGTGAAGTAAGTGAAGCGCAATTAGACGAGCTGCATTTGCAGGTAAAAAAGCAAAAAACAGAAGCGTAATCGATTGAACCGTCTGTTAAATCGAGCCTGTCACGTTCCAGTGACAGGCTCGATTTTTTTGTTTTACTTATTAATTGCAAAGTGATTTTTTCTGTGATAAGATACTTTCAAGAACTAAATAGTCCTGATGTGTTCGTCCTTAATCCAGTTTTGACCGAACAATTTTTTGCTTGGGAGCTCGGAGTTTTTAACGAGCGTACATGCCTCATCTCGAGGACTTACAATGGTTAAAGCAGAGCACCCACCTGCCGAGAGCGGGTTCAAAACGAAGGCACTCGAGACGGCACGATCGGGACTAGCATACATATAAAAAATCCTCTATGTAATTATTTGCATAGAGTTTTTTTATGGATAAATAACGAATGCTCATGTTCGTTTTGCTAAAAATATGGTATAGTCAATTTCGTTGTTTATTTGAATTATTCATACACGTTAGTGTATTTAATAGAGGAGTGTTTTAACATGTTGCATCAGTTTTCGCGTAATGAACTGGCGATAGGAAAAGAAGGGCTAGCTACTTTAAAAGGCAGCACAGTTGCTATTTTAGGGATAGGAGGAGTAGGGTCGTTTTCTGCTGAGGCTTTGGCTAGGTCAGGAGTAGGGCGTTTAATTCTTGTAGATAAAGACGATGTTGATATTACAAACGTAAATCGTCAAATTCACGCGCTGCTTTCTACGGTAGGTCAGCCCAAGACAGAATTAATGAAACAGCGTATTTTAGATATTAACCCAGACTGTGACGTCGTTTCTCTTCAAATGTTTTATACGGAAGAAACGTATGAAGAGTTCTTTAGTTACGAACCGGACTTCGTAGTGGATGCATCCGATACGATTTCGTATAAAATTCATTTAATGAAAGAATGTTTAAAACGTGATATTCCGATTATTTCAAGTATGGGTGCTGCGAATAAAATGGATCCAACACGTTTCAAAATTGCAGACATTTCAAAGACACATACAGATCCGATTGCAAAAGTGGTTCGTACTCGTCTGCGTAAAGAAGGAATTCGCAAAGGAATTAACGTCGTTTTTTCTGATGAACGTCCAATCGTTATTCGCGAAGAAGTTCGCAAAGAAGTAGGAAACGATCAAGCGCAAATTCGAAAAGCGAAAATGCCCCCATCTTCTAATGCTTTTGTTCCATCTGTAGCAGGATTAATTATGGGCGGTCATGTTATCAATGAATTATTAACTGATATTAAGATTCGCCGCGTAGGTGATCAATAAAAAGAAGGCTATCGCAGCCTTCTTTTTTTTATGGAAATATCTGTTCTATTTATGCTTTGGATGGAATCTTCTGTTTGATATGTATAAAAAGTACTAATAAATTGAAAAATATGGCTTGATGGTGAATTTACACTGTATTAAAAAAAGAGATTTATGTAAATTTATTTAACGCTTTATTTACATAAAATTTACGTTTTGGCTTTCTTTCTTTTGTATCTTCTACAGTAATGTCCAGAAAGTCTTATATATCAAGGGTTTTAATAGAAATAAGAAAAAATAAACCCCAAATAAGTAAGTTTACAGTAACTTAAAATTCACTTCATATAAAGACAACAATCTACTCGTATAATGTGTCTTGTACCTGTTGTTCGAGTACAAAGGACTAGTACTAATTACACATATATTTATTGGAGGGTAATGTAATGAAAACAAAGGGTTTTAAAGTAACATTAGCAGCTTTTTTAATGGTAGGAGCACTAGCAGCATGTGGTAAAGACGGAGCAAGCAACGACAGTGGTTCGGGCAGCAAAGAAGAAGTGTCAGGTACGTTAACAGCAGCGGGATCTACAGCTTTACAACCACTTGCAGAAGAAGCAGCGAATGGAATTACTGAAAAATATCCAAACCTTTCAGTAACGGTACAAGGTGGAGGTAGTGGAACTGGTGTTAACCAAGTAGCATCAGGAGCAGTTGACATCGGAAACTCTGACGTTCCAGCAGCCGATAAAATCGAAGATAAATCAAAAGCAGATAAACTTGTCGATACGAAAGTAGCGGGCATTGGGTTCGCACTTGTTGTAAATAAAGATGTAAAAGTAGAATCGTTAACACAAGAGCAAATTCAAAAGATTTTCTCTGGTGAAATTAAAAACTGGAAAGAAGTTGGCGGAAACGACGAAAAAATTAACGTAATCAACCGTCCAGCATCATCTGGTACACGTGCTACATTCGAGAAAACATTAATGGGTGACGCAAAAGTAAATGACAGCGTTGGTACAGCTCAAGATTCAAACGGAGCGGTTGAGCAATCAGTAAACTCAACGCCAGGAGCAGTAAGTTACCTTGCTATGTCGTATTTAATTGGCGATAAAAAAGAAAGTCTAAAAATGCTTAATATTGATGGTGTGGAGCCAACAACAGAAAACATTGTTTCTAAAAAATATCCGTTTTGGTCTTATGAGTACATGATTACAAACGGTGAGCCAAAAGATGGTGCAAAAGAGTACATTGACTATGTAGCTGGTAAAGACTTTGCTAAGCAAGTAGAAGATATGGGATATATCCCAATGACTGAGTTCAAAAAATAAGAGTGTTTTTAAAAAGAATAGGGCTGACTAACACAGTCAGTCTTATTCTATTTGAATGTTAATAAAGTATATAGCGAATAAAAAGAAAAGCGAATATATACTGAATATGTAAGGAGACAGAGCGATGAAGGGGAAAAAATCCATTAATTATGTAAAAAGCGAATACATTGGCCGTACGCTTTCTACATTTTGCGGTATTTTAATTGTACTTGTTACGTTAGCTATTATCGTATTTATTTGTGAAAAAGGCATACAGTCATTTTTACAAAGTAATATATCAATCGGTGAAATGTTGACTTCAACAAAATGGAGCCCAAACAATAAAGAATACGGGGCACTTGTGTTTATCCTGGGTTCCATGCTTGTATCGATCGGAGCCGTTATTATAAGTGCTCCAATTGGAATTGCTATCGCCATTTTTAACAACTATATTTCGCCTAAATTTGGGTCAACGGTTTTACGACCGGTTTTAGAACTTTTAGTCGGAGTTCCTTCAGTGGTATACGGCCTTTTAGGGGTTACCATTTTAGTACCGCTTCTTCGCGATAACTTCGGCGGAGTGGGCTTTAGTTTGATTGCCGGAATTATTGTCTTAAGCGTCATGATTCTTCCGACAATTGCAAGTATTGCTGACGATGCAATTCGAAGCGTAGCACCTGAATATTTAGAAGCTTCTTATGGACTAGGTTCAACAAGATGGCAGGCAATTAGCCGAGTCATTATTCCATCTGCTAAAACAGGTATTTTAACAGGTATCGTGTTAGGGCTTGCCCGCGCATTCGGAGAAGCGCTAGCTGTTCAAATGGTTATCGGAAATACGGTTAAGCTTCCTGAAAGCTTATATAGCCCAACGGCAACATTAACAGGTATTTTAACAATGGATATGTCTAATACGCTAAACGGAACGGCATGGAATAACGCATTATGGACGTTAGCCATGATTTTACTGCTTATTTCTTTCGTGTTCATTTTAATTATCCGAGCAATTGGGAAACGAGGTGCTCATCAATGAGAAACAAAAATGCACGCACAGTAAATAATATATGGACAGGTATTTTTTATGGCATTGCCGCTCTAGTTGTGTTGCTATTAGTGTATTTAGTTGTTGAAATTATCGCTAAAGGCTGGGGATTTTGGGATCCGAACTTTTTATTTGGAAAGCCAAGCAATACGATGGCAGGAGGCGGTATCGGACCACAGCTGTTTAACTCGTTCTACATGCTTGTTTTAACGCTGATCATTTCTATTCCTCTTGGTTTAGGAGCCGGAATTTACTTAGCGGAGTACGCGAAGCAAGGTCGTTTTTTAAATTTCGTCCGCTTATGTATTGAAACAATGGCGTCATTACCGTCCATTGTAGTTGGTTTATTTGGATTATTAATTTTCGTCACATTTTCCGGCTGGGGCTATACGCTTATCGGCGGAGCACTTGTGATTACAATTTTGAATTTACCGGGTTTAACGCGCGTATGTGAAAGTGCGATTGCATCTGTTCCTGCGAGTGTAAAAGAAGCAAGTTTAGGTTTAGGTGCAACTAAATGGCAGACAATTGTCAAAGTCGTCATTCCATCAGCGATTCAACAAATTATCACAGGCGTTATTTTAACAGCGGGACGAATCTTTGGAGAGGCAGCTGCGTTGATTTATACGGCTGGCTTAACGACGCCGATGTTAAATTCAAATGCCGACTTAACAAGTCCTGTAAACCCGTTTAATATTTTTCGACCAGCAGAGACGCTTGCCGTTCACATTTGGAAATTAAACTCTGAAGGAATCGTACCTGATGCAAGATTGATTGCAACAAAGTCAGCTGCTATTCTAATCATTATGGTTCTGTTATTTAACATAGTCGCTCGTTTAGTCGCTAAACTTTTAGACAGCTACTTTAAAGGTTCAACAAAAACGAAAAAACGAAAAGACGTTAAAAGTGCAGCTTAATAGATAAAGACAAAAAAGAAAATGGCTTTGAAACTGAGCAACAGTTTCAGCCATTTTCTTTTTTTAATGTCTCTAAACGATTGAAAACTTTTGAAAAGTATTTTTCTTGTCCATTTTGTTTAGGATGAAAATATTGTTTGTTTTTGATGCGATCCGGTAAATACTGTTGAAGGACCCATCCGTTATCAAAATCATGCGGGTATTGATATTCAACGCCTCGGCCAAGGTTCTCTGCTCCTTTGTAATGAGCATCCTTCAAATGAGGGGGAACGTCGCCGGACAGCCCTTTTTTAATATCGCTTATCGCTTCATCTAATGCTTTGTAAGCAGCGTTGGATTTCGGTGATAGGCAAAGCTCAATAACGGCGTTTGCAAGCGGGATACGTGCTTCTGGGAGTCCTAATCGCTCAGTTGCTTGAATGGCTGCGAGAGTTCTCATGCCGGCATCCGGATCAGCTAGTCCAATGTCTTCATAGGCAATGACTAAAAGGCGACGATTGATGCTGATCAAGTCTCCTGCTTCAATTAGCCGTCCCAAATAATGAAGAGCGGCATTTACGTCGCTGCCGCGAATCGATTTTTGAAAAGCCGATAATACATCATAGTGAGCGTCACCATTTTTATCATGTGAAAAATATTTTTGCTGCAGACATTCTTCTGCCGTTTGTAAGGTAATAACGATTTTACCATCGCTTTCGCCTGTTGATAAAACAGCCAGTTCCAGAGCATTCAAAGCCGAGCGCACGTCACCGTTACAGCTGTTGGCAAAGTGGTTCATGGCGTCATCTTCTATGATAATTTTTCTATCCCCAAATCCGTTGGATGAGTCGTTGAGTGCCCTTGTTAGCGCCATTTTGATATCATCTGGCGTAAGAGATTTTAATTCGAAGATTTGGCATCTGCTTCGAATAGCAGGATTAATTGCGTGATAAGGGTTACTTGTTGTCGCTCCGATTAGAATGATCATGCCATTTTCTAAATAAGGAAGCAAAAAGTCTTGCTTGGCTTTGTCAAGGCGATGAACTTCATCTAACAGGAGAATTACTTTGCCTGACATTTTGGCTTCTTCGGCGACAATTTCCATATCTTTTTTATTGTTTACAACGGCATTCAACTGACGAAACGCCGTGTTGGTTGTTTTTGCAATAGCTGTGGCAATTGTTGTTTTTCCAACGCCTGGAGGTCCATATAAAATCATCGAGCTTAAGTGATTTGCTTTTACCATTCGATAAATCATTTTATCTTTGCCAACTAAATGCTGCTGTCCGATAACATCATCTAAATGAGTCGGACGCATTCGAAATGCGAGAGGTTTTGTAGCCATATTTTTCTCCTTTCTTTTCTTTCACTGTATCATAAGAGGTGAATAGGTGGTGGAAATTTATCTTATAGGCATAGTATGTTATAATATCAACAGTTACATTTGCAAGAAATGCGTATAGAGAAGTTCATATAGCTTAGTAAAAAACGACTCATCACAGTATTCAGTGACAACGTGAGGGTCTTATTTTTTTCATAAATAAAAAAAGTGTATTGAAGGAGTGTATCGTATGAAAATTTCAACAAAAGGACGCTACGGTTTAACGATTATGATTGAGCTTGCGAAGCGCTTTGGCGAAGGTCCTATCTCGCTTAAAACTATTGCTCAAACGCATGACTTATCTGAACATTATTTAGAGCAGCTTATTTCACCGCTGCGTAACGCTGGGCTTGTAAAAAGCGTGCGCGGAGCTTATGGAGGTTACATCTTAGCACATGAACCTGCTAACATTACTTCTGGAGATATTATTTCTGTTTTAGAAGGTCCTATTAGTCCTGTAGAAGGAATTGAAGATGAAGAGCCTGCAAAACGCGAGCTGTGGATTCGTATTCGAGATGCGGTTAAAGAAGTGCTAGATAGTACAACGCTTGAAGATTTAGCAAATCATTCTGATGATGATCAAGCGTCTTATATGTTTTATATTTAATAATGAGCTAGGAGGCGTTTATTTTGGAACGTATTTATGTTGATCATGCAGCAACGTCTCCAATACATCCAGCAGTCGTTGAGAAAATGACGACTTTTATGCATGAGTACTTTGGAAATCCGTCTAGTATTCATCACTACGGGCGGGAAAGTCGACGCTATTTAGACGAAGCTCGCCAAACGATTGCAGCAAGTATTGGAGCACACGAAAATGAACTGATTTTTACAAGTGGTGGGACAGAAGCAGATAATATGGCACTGATCGGAGTAGCTCTTGCAAACCGCCATAAAGGAAATCATATTATTACCACGCAAATTGAACACCACGCTGTGCTTCATACGTGTGAATATTTAGAAACACAGGGCTTTGAAGTGACTTACTTGCCAGTTAATGAGTACGGACAAGTATCTATGGATGAAATAAAATCAGCCCTGACCGATCAAACAATTCTTGTGTCGGTGATGTTTGGAAATAATGAAGTAGGTGCTATTCAGCCAATTGGAGAAATTGGAGTTCTATTAAAAGAGCATGGAGCATATTTCCATACGGATGCAGTGCAAGCTTATGGATTAATTCCGTTAAATGTGCAACAATTAGGTGTCGATCTTTTATCCGTTTCGGCTCATAAAATTAACGGACCAAAAGGGATGGGCTTTTTATATGCAGCTGCTCACGTTTCACTGTCTCCTTTGCTATTTGGAGGAGAACAAGAGCGCAAACGACGAGCTGGAACTGAGAACATGACAAGTATTGTCGGGTTTGAAGAAGCTGTGAAAATTTCGCAACAAACGCTGCAAACACGTGCAGATGAATATAGAAGATACAAAGAAATAATGGTAGCTGTGTTGAAAGAAGAAGGTATTTCGTTTGAAATTAACGGACATCTTGAAAATGCTCTGCCACATGTGTTAAATTTATCATTTCCAAAAACAAATGTTGAATCGATGCTCGTAAATTTAGACTTAGCAGGAATTGCGGCATCGAGCGGTTCAGCTTGCACAGCGGGAGCAATCGATCCTTCTCATGTGCTTGTAGCTATGTTTGGAAAAGGGTCTGAACGTTTAACAACTTCTATTCGATTTAGCTTTGGCTTAGGAAACTCAGCTGAGCAAATTGAAAAAACCGCACGTCAAACAGCAAACATCGTTAAGCGACTAACGATGTAAATAGCAGCCATCAGTAGGGTCTTCATCCCTCACTGATGGTTTGTGTCGTTTCTTTCGCTTTTTAGCGAACAATTTAATTAAAATGAAGAAAACGGAGGTGGCGAAGTTGACAAAATCACCTAAAGATACACGTGTAGTAGTCGGAATGAGCGGAGGCGTTGATTCATCTGTAGCAGCTCTTTTATTAAAACAACAAGGATACGATGTGATCGGAATCTTTATGAAAAACTGGGACGATACGGATGAAAACGGCGTTTGTACTGCGACTGAAGATTATAACGATGTTATTCGCGTATGTAATCAAATTGGTATTCCCTACTATGCAGTCAACTTTGAAAAACAATATTGGGATAAAGTATTTACCTACTTTTTAGATGAATATAAAGCAGGTCGTACACCGAATCCTGATGTAATGTGTAATAAAGAAATTAAATTCAAAGCCTTTTTAGAGCATGCAATGACGCTAGGAGCAGATTATCTAGCGACAGGACATTATGCACGCGTTGCGTACCGCGACGGGGAGTATAAAATGCTTCGAGGCGTAGATGGAAATAAAGATCAAACGTATTTCTTAAATCAATTAGGACAAGATCAGCTTTCCAAAGTAATGTTCCCGATTGGTGAAATTGAGAAATCAAAAGTGCGTGAAATTGCAAAAGAAGCAGGCCTTGCTACAGCAACGAAAAAAGACAGCACAGGTATTTGCTTTATTGGTGAACGCAACTTCAAAGAATTTTTAAGTCAGTATCTTCCTGCTCAGCCAGGTGTAATGCAAACGCTTGACGGCGAAGTGAAAGGCAAGCATGACGGTCTCATGTACTATACAATTGGCCAACGCCATGGTTTAGGTATTGGAGGCAGCGGTGAACCTTGGTTTGTAGTCGGAAAAGATTTAGAAAAAAATGTTTTGTACGTCGATCAAGGCTTTCACAATGAGCTGCTCTATTCTACATCTCTTACAGCAACCAATGTCAGCTGGGTAAGCGACCTTGACTGGTCGTCACCAATGACGTGTACAGCAAAATTCCGCTATCGTCAAACCGATTCAGCAGTAACTGTTGAAAAAGTCGATGATGATACAATTAAGGTTATTTTTGCTGAACCTGTTCGCGCAATTACGCCAGGTCAAGCAGTTGTGTTTTACAAAGACGATGAATGTCTTGGCGGAGCAACAATTGACAAAGTATTTCAAGAAGAAGAGCAAATCTGGTACGTATAATTCATATAAGCAAGAACGAAAAACCTCGGCCGTATATAGCTGAGGTTTTTCTATGATATACTTTACTTATTGGGTAAACTAATAACTTACATATTGTAGATTTTCATGATGTGAAAATCTTTTAAATCATAACTAAAACAGTGGAGTGAACGAAAAAATGACAGATAAAAATCAGCTAGGAATCCAGTATATGCAGGAAGGGAAATTTGAAGAGGCTGCTAAAACATTTTCAGAAGCAATTGAAGATAATCCAAAAGATCCAATTGTGTATGTGAATTTTGGCAATTTGTTAGCGGCTGTTAGTGAGATGGATCGTGCTTTGAAATTTTATGAACGTGCGATTGAATTAGATGAAGAAACGGCAACAGCGTATTACGGAGCAGGAAATATTTATTTTAATGCAGAGCAGCTTGAGCAGGCAAAGCACTACTTTGATTTAGCAATCAAAAAAGGCTTAGACTCATCCGATGCGTACTTTATGCTTGGTTTAACGCTGTTTCATATGGAAGAAATTCGTTTCGCGATGCCTTATCTTCAGCGGGCGGTAGAACTAAACGAACATGATGTAGAAGCAAAATTTCAGTACGGTCTTTGTTTAGCACAGCTCGAAATGGTAGATGAAGCAATTGCTGAATTTCTTAAGGTAGTCAATCAAGAGCCAGAACATGCCGATGCTTTTTATAATTTAGGCGTAGCTTATGCTATGAAAGATGACAAAGACAAGGCGATTGAGATGTTAGATGAAGCTTTAAACGTGCAGCCAGATCACGTAATGGCAGCAAATGCCAAACAAGTGCTGTCTACATTAGAACATTAAGAAAGCGGGTAAAGGAAGGATAACATGAACGAAGAACAAGTGAACCCTTCACAGCCAGAACGTCATTATATAAGCGGCACGTCGATTGTAACGGTCTTTCATAACGAAGAAAACTTATATAACGTTACGCGGATACGGATCAAAAAAACAAATTTAGAGATTGAAGATAAAGAAACGGTCGTTACAGGCTATTTTCCTAAGCTGAATGAAGATGAAGTATACACGTTTTACGGAGACTTCAAAGAGCATCCAAAGTTTGGTCTGCAGTTTCATGTTGAACAGTTTAAAAAAGAACTTCCGCAATCAAGGCAAGGGGTTGTTCAGTACCTGTCTAGCGATTTATTTCACGGCATCGGTAAAAAAACCGCTGAAAACATTGTGGACGCCCTAGGAGAACGCGCTATTTTTCGTATTTTGCAAAATGAGTCTGTGCTAAAAGAGGTTCCGAGGCTTTCAGCCGACAAGGCAGAAGCTTTAGTCACGCAGCTTCGTGAACATCAAGGGTTAGAAGAAGTAATGGTAAAGCTGACAGACCTCGGGTTTGGACCGCAGCTTTCGATGAAGATTTTCCAAGCGTATAAACAAGAAGCGCTTGAAATTGTTCAAAATAATCCTTATCAGCTCGTAGAAGATATTCAAGGTATTGGTTTTAGCAGGGCCGATGAACTTGGAAAGAGGCTTGGTATGGCAACCAATCATCCTGATCGTTTGCGCGCAGGTATTTTATACGTCATTGAGCAAGAATGCAATCAAATGGGGCATGTATACGTTACGGCAGACCAGCTGTATGGAAAAACAGCAGAGCTTCTTCGGAAAAGCAGGCATGAGAATCTGTCTGAAATGGATCTTACAAGAGAAGTGGACGCATTAAAAGCAGATAAAAAGCTTATCATCCAAGACGAAAAAATTTATTTTCCTCCCCTTTTCTATGCTGAAAAAGGGCTGGTTAAAGCTATTCAAAAAATTATGGCTCAAACGCAGTACGAAGAGCAGTTTCCGGAATCAGAATTCTTATTGGCTCTGGGTGAACTAGAAGAGCGGTTAGACGTCCAATATGCACCGTCTCAGCGCAAGGGTATACAAACCGCTTTAATGTCTCCAATGCTTCTCTTAACAGGTGGACCAGGTACAGGAAAAACAACGGTTATTAAAGGAATAGTCGAACTTTATGCAGAACTTCACGGATGTTCGTTAAATCCAGGGGACTATAAAAAAGATGAGGCTTTTCCTGTTTTACTTGTGGCACCTACGGGACGAGCTGCTAAACGAATGAGCGAAGCGACGGGACTTCCGGCAGTTACGATTCACCGATTATTAAAATGGAACGGACAAGAAGGATTTGATCATAATGAGGAAAATCCAATTGACGGAAAATTACTGATTGTAGATGAAGTATCAATGGTAGATTTGTGGCTCGCTCATCAGCTGTTTAAATCTCTTCCTGCTAATTTACAGGTTATTTTAGTTGGAGACGAAGACCAGCTTCCTTCAGTAGGTCCGGGACAGGTATTAAAAGATTTACTGAGTTCCGAAGTAGTTCCTACCGTCCGTCTGACAGATGTATACAGGCAAGCGGAAGGATCGTCAATTATTGATTTGGCTCATGAAATAAAAAAAGGAAAGCTTCCGGAAGACTTATCGAGGCAGCAAGGAGATCGTTCCTTTATTCGTTGTCAAGGACAGCACATTACGAACGTTGTGCAACAAGTTTGCGGGAATGCGTTAAAAAAAGGCTATACGGCTAAAGATATTCAAGTTTTAGCTCCTATGTATAAAGGTCCTGCAGGGATTGATAAACTGAATGAAGTTCTTCAGGAATTATTTAACCCGGCTTCTGAGCAAAGAAGAGAGCTTAAGCACGGAGATATTACGTACCGAGTCGGAGATAAAGTGCTGCAGCTTGTAAATCAGCCGGATAGCAACGTATTTAACGGAGATATGGGAGAAATCGTTTCGGTTTTCTTTGCCAAAGAAAATACGGAAAAACAGGATATGCTGGTTATTTCATATGAAGGAAATGAAGTAACTTACACAAAGCAAGACTTTAATCAAATAACTCATGCATACTGCTGTTCCATTCATAAATCACAGGGAAGTGAATTTCCCATTGTTGTGCTTCCAATTGTTAAAAGCTATTACCGGATGCTGCGACGCAATTTACTTTATACCGCCGTTACGCGAAGCAAACAGTTTTTAATTTTATGCGGAGAAGACGAAGCGTTTCAGCTTGGAGTTAGCCGAAATGAAGACAGCGTTCGCCAAACGAATTTACAGCCGCTGCTTCGAGAAAGCTTGGATAACGACATAGAAGATCCCGAAATTCCATTTATGAAAGATGCAAATATTGGGATGGAAAACGTTACGCCGTATGATTTCATGTAACCTTTCGCATGCTAACAAAGAGTTAAATAAACTCCTTTGTTGCCATCCTTCTTTGCTAATTGTCAGAAAATAAAGTATGGACATGGAAAGAAGTGGACATAATGCGTTTATATAAGTAGAACGTATAAAGAGGTGTCGACTTTGTTTAAATGTCCAAACTGTAAAAGTATTGACGTTGGCAAAATTGGTGTAAATCAGTATTACTGCTGGAATTGTTTTATTGAAATGACTATTTCAAAAGGACAAATTAATACTCACCAAGTAGAAGAAGATGGAACATTGAGCTCGCTTGATGATTTATTCTCAGACGACGAGCGCACAATCAATTTCTAATTCTTTTTTACCGGGAGGAAGAGCAATGGGCAGAATCATTCCGTCAGTAGTCGCTTTCGGTCTTGGAGCTTATGCATTTAAAATGGCAGATGATCGAGAGATGTTTACAAAAAGAAATATGAAAAAAATGCGTAAACGTATGATGAAAGCTATTCACTAATAAAAAAAGCACTATTGCACTGAGCTGCAATAGTGCTTTTTTGCAGGCAGAAGAGACAACTGCATGTATAAACTCCTTTCTTTATCAAAAAATAGAAGAGAGGAGGAGTTTACGTTGAAAGATAGTTCATTCAAATGGTTCTATAGATTCGGACTGCTGTTATTAGCGCTGCTGTGCATATTAGTCTTTTTTAAAGTCCAGTTTTTATGGCTTCCTGTTATTTACATGTTTTTAAAAGCACTGCTGCCTTTTTTTATTGCAGCATTCATTACATATTTACTTCATCCGCTTATTGAAAAAACGCATGATAAAGGCGTGCCTCGTCCTCTAGCTATTTTACTGATCTACATCATCTTTTTTGGAGGAATCGGGTTTGGAGCCTATAAGTCGTATCCTATTTTTGTGGAACAAGTAAAAGATTTAAACGAACAGCTGCCTCATTTTACGAATACATATAGACATTGGGTAGAATCGATTCATGATCGTACAACTTCACTTCCAAACGGTGTACATGAGAAAATTGAAGGCAGCATTGATGATGTAGAGGCTACGCTCAACGTGTGGCTTACAAAAGTGGCGGAAGGATTAAAGTCATTGATTACCTCTTTTTTGATTTTAATCATTATTCCATTTATTGTTTTTTATATGCTGAAGGATTTTTCCTCTATTAAGAAAGCAACAGCTTATGTCACGCCTAAAAAGTGGCACAAACCAGGCGAACGTTTTTTATCGGATGTGAATGAATCACTCGGCAATTACATTAGAGGGCAATTTTTTGTTTGTCTCATTATTGGTGTGATTGCCACAGCGGCACTGTGGTTCTTTCATGTGCCTTATGCACTTCTTTTAGGCTTCATTATTGGCGTAACGAATATCATCCCTTATTTTGGCCCGATTATTGGTGCGGTTCCAGCGGCTATTATTGCAGCCACAATCTCGATAAAGTTGGTTATTACCATTGTCATTATAATCTTTGTGCTGCAGTTTCTAGAGGGAAATGTGCTGTCTCCGCTTATCGTAGGAAAGAGCCTTCATATTCATCCTTTGTTTATCATGCTTGCGCTCCTTTTAGGAGGAGAATTTGGAGGAGTATTGGGTCTCATTTTGGCTGTGCCAATTTTAGCAGTCATTAAAATATCTATTTTGCATATCCGCTCTTATACGCTCAAACATTGACAAAGAGCGGTTAATTTGTCATAATATCGCCATAAGAAAACGCTACATATTTTAAACACAATGATGGATCGAGTACGTTGCACACTAGTTTTTAGAGAAGGGCTTCCTTGGCTGAAAGAAGCGCTAAACAAAGAGCAGCGGAACGCTAGTCCAGAGTGCAGGCTAAAACCTGCCGTGTCAGCAACGTTAACGCTATGAAGGTGATAAATGCTTTTGGCATTTATAATCAGGGTGGTACCGCGAGTTTAACTCTCGTCCCTGCTACAGGGATGAGAGTTTTTTTGTGTGCAAATAACTAGTAATTGCTTTTGTACACAGAGAAAATAGATGCTTTTATGTCATCATTTTTTTGTCTATAAATAAGAAGAGTATTAAAGGAGGACCAATCATGAAAAAACTGACATCAGCACAAGTTCGTCAAATGTATTTAGATTTCTTTAAAGAAAAAGGCCATGATGTAGAACCAAGCGCATCTTTAGTTCCGCATGAAGATCCGTCTTTATTATGGATTAACAGTGGAGTAGCTACATTAAAAAAATATTTTGATGGTCGTGTTATTCCTCAAAATCCGCGTATTTGTAACGCACAAAAATCCATTCGTACAAACGATATCGAAAACGTAGGTAAAACGGCTCGCCATCATACGTTTTTTGAAATGCTTGGTAATTTCTCTATCGGTGATTATTTCAAAGAAGAAGCCATCCAATGGGCATGGGAATTTTTAACGAGCGATAAATGGATTGGATTCGACGCAGATAAGCTATCTGTAACAGTTCACCCCGAAGATGAAGAAGCATTTAAGATTTGGAATGAAAAAATGGGCGTGCCTAAAGAGCGCATCATTCGTTTAGAAGGTAATTTCTGGGATATTGGAGAAGGTCCGAGTGGTCCAAATACAGAGATCTTTTATGATCGCGGAGAAGCATATGGAAATGACCTAACTGATCCGGAATTATATCCAGGTGGAGAAAATGAGCGTTATTTAGAAATTTGGAACCTTGTATTTTCTCAATTTAATCACAATCCTGATGGCACGTACACGCCGCTTCCAAAGAAAAACATCGATACGGGAATGGGCTTAGAGCGTATGGTTTCTGTTATTCAAGACGTGCAAACAAACTTTGATACAGATTTGTTTATGCCAATTATTGAAGCAACAGAAAACATTTCAGGCGCTAAATATCGTACAAATGATGAGCAAGATACGGCATTTAAAGTTATTGCTGACCATATTCGTACGGTAACATTTGCTGTAGGTGATGGTGCGCTTCCTTCAAATGAAGGTCGTGGGTATGTGCTGCGCCGTTTGTTACGCCGAGCAGTTCGCTATGCTAAAAAGCTAAACATTAATCGTCCGTTCATGTACGAGCTAGTGCCGGTAGTAGGTGAAATCATGGTTGATTTCTATCCGGAAGTAAAGGAAAAAACGGATTTTATCCAGCGCGTAGTAAAAAATGAAGAAGAGCGTTTTCACGAAACGTTAAATGACGGACTAGCTATTTTGGGAACCGTTATTAAAAAAGAAAAAGCGCAAAACAGTGATATGGTACAAGGCGAAGATGTTTTCCGTTTATATGACACGTATGGATTCCCTGTTGAATTAACGGAAGAATATGCAGAAGATGAGAACATGAAAATTGATCATGCAGGTTTTGAACGCGAAATGGAAGCACAGCGTGAGCGTGCACGTGCTGCTCGTCAAGATTCTAGCTCTATGCAAGTTCAAGGCGGCGTACTTGGTGAAGTAACTGTTGCAAGTGAGTTTGTTGGTTATGATAAAAATGAAGTAGAAACAGTTGTTGAAGCAATTATTGTAGACGGTGAGCTTGTTGACCGCGCTGAAGCTGGAACAGAAGCGCAAGTCATCTTAAGCCACACGCCATTCTACGCAGAAAGCGGCGGTCAAATTGCGGACCAAGGTACGATTCAAAGTGCCTCAGGAACAGCGGAAGTAAAAGACGTTCAAAAAGCGCCAAACGGCCAAAATGTCCAAACGGTAGCTGTAACAAACGGTGAGCTTGTAAAAGGTGAAACATATACGGCGGGGCTTGATGAAGAAAACCGCAGTGCGATTGTGAAAAACCATACGGCAACGCATTTATTGCATCAAGCATTAAAAGATACGTTAGGAACGCATGTTAATCAAGCGGGTTCTTTAGTAACAGCGGATCGCTTGCGCTTTGACTTCTCTCACTTTGGTCAAGTGACACAAGAAGAGCTTGAGAAAATTGAACAAATCGTTAATGAAAAGATTTGGGACAGCATCTCTGTACAAATTGAAAACAAAGCAATTGACGAAGCAAAAGCGATGGGTGCAATGGCGCTATTTGGTGAGAAATACGGAGATATCGTGCGCGTAGTACAAGTAGGCGACTACAGCTTAGAATTATGTGGTGGATGTCACGTGCCAAATACGTCTGTTATCGGTTTATTTAAAATTGTATCAGAATCGGGAATCGGTGCAGGTACTCGACGCATTGAAGCTGTAACTGGAAAAGCTGCCTATCAGTTAATGAACGATCAAGTAGGCTTACTAAAAGAAGCTGCGGCAAAAGTAAAATCCAATCCGCGTGATTTAGTAGGGCGCGTTGAAGGATTACTAGAAGAAATTCGTAATCTTCAGCGTGAAAATGATTCACTATCTACAAAGCTTGGCAATATTGAAGCTGGCAATCTCGTTGACCGCGTACAAAACATTAATGGTGTGAATGTCCTAGCAGCGAAAGTGAATGCAACGGATATGAATAACCTTCGTGCAATGGTTGACGATTTAAAACAAAAATTAGAATCCGCTGTGATCGTATTAGCTTCTCCACAAGGTGAAAAGGTAAATATTATTGCAGGTGTAACAAAAGATTTAATTGCTAAAGGCCATCACGCTGGCAAACTTGTTAAAGAAGTAGCGACGATTTGCGGCGGAGGCGGAGGCGGACGCCCTGACATGGCGCAAGCTGGAGGAAAAGACGCTAGCCAAATTGAAAAAGCACTTGGCACTGTAGAAGAATGGGTTAAATCCGTTTAATTCTCCTCTTTCTTGGTGTACAATATAAATAAGACTTAGCATAGTGCACAATGTGTTCACAAATTAAGAGAGTGAGGTGGGACCGTGAGTTCATTTGATAAAACCATGCAATTTAATTTTCAAGATGAGCCAGCTGAAACAAACGTACATGAAGTATTGTTTACGGTTTATGACGCACTGCAAGAAAAAGGCTACAACCCAATCAACCAAATCGTTGGGTATTTGTTATCAGGAGACCCTGCTTACATTCCTCGTCATAACGATGCGAGAAATACAATTCGCCAGTTAGAGCGAGACGAGCTCATTGAAGAACTTGTTAAATCTTATTTACAACAGCATCGAAAGGATTCATAAATGCGCGTATTAGGATTAGATGTAGGAACCAAAACAATTGGTGTGGCAGTTAGTGATGAAATGGGATGGACAGCGCAAGGAATTGAAACAATTAAAATTGCAGATGAGCAGATGGAGCAATCATATCCTCGTTTACAGCAGCTAATTGACGAATATTCCGTAGAGAAAATCGTAGTGGGTCTTCCTAAAAATATGAATGGTACGATTGGCCCTCGAGGCGAAGCATGCATTGAGTTTGCTGACAACGTCAAAGAAAAACTTAACATTGAAACGATGATGTGGGACGAGCGCTTGTCGACGATGGCAGCAGAGCGAGTACTGCTGTCTGCCGATGTAAGCCGTAAGAAACGCAAAAAAGTAATCGATAAAATGGCAGCTGTTATGATTCTTCAAGGATACTTAGACAGCAAGCAGTAAGAAAAGCAGCAGGCTTTGCCTCAGCTGAAAAGTTATGAATTTCCCTTTTGCATATTCTTTTGTACGTAAAAGGGAAGTGAAATAACTGAACGGCTTGCTTTTCGCTGAAGAAAAAGTTAAGCTAAGAGCTTACAATATAAAATGAGGTGCAAACATGAGCGTAGAAGAAAATAAAATTACAATCGTCGATGAGAATGGAAATGAGCAGCTATGCGAAATTTTATTCACATTTGATTCTGATCAATATAACAAATCATATGTAATTTACTATCCAATCGGAGCAGATCAAGATGATGAAGAGGAAATTGAAATTCATGCATCTGCTTTCACACCAAGTGAAGATGGTCAAGACGGTGAGCTTCAACCGATTGAAACAGAAGAAGAGTGGGACATGGTTGAGGAAATGGTTAATACATTCCTTGACGAAGAAGGCGAATAATTATAGTGAAAAAGCTGATGACAATCGTTATCAGCTTTTTTTTACATAGCGGCTGTTCTTTTTAGATATAAAAAGGTTTTTCCTTGCATTCTTAGGGCAGATTGTATGATAATGACGAAAAATAAGATAAATTGTAGTATAATAATTCCTGCGTGTGAGAGTGCATTTTAATAAAAGAATTCATTGTTTGAACGGATGAAACTAGACTTTGGGCAGACAATAACATAAATCATGGAAAAATTTTAGAAGAGGCGAGAGTTTAAGGAAGCGATACCATCTCACACCTATAGGCGATACGAATGAATCGCAATCTCATGTCTCCTCTCTGTTTATACTTATAAAAAATCAAGAAGAAAAGAGGTGAAACTGGTTGTATCTTCTTTTACAGAAGTAGATTTAACCAGGAAGCTGCTTGTCGCAACAAACATTTTTACCACCTAATCGTTCAAGAAAAAAACGAGTTATTTTTATTACAATTATCGTACTTCTTTTACTAGTTGGCGGTGCATTTTTCTATGCTCAATCCCGCTTAACGCCCGTGGATCGAAACAGCAATAAAAAAGTAAATGTGACCATTCCACAAGGTTCTTCCGTCCAATCGATTGGTACGGTATTGAAAAAAGAAGATTTAATTAAAAGCAAAAGTGCATTTCGCTATTACGTAAAATTAACCCATGTGTCTGGATTTCAAGCTGGAACGTATTTATTTTCTCCTTCCATGAGTTTAGGGGAAATGGTTGAAAAAATGGAAAAAGGCCAGGTTTCAAAACAACCTGATATTCGTGTCACCATTCCAGAAGGACGCCAGCTTGTGGAAATTGCTGATATCATTGCTAAAAATACAAAGTTTACAAAAGACGAAGTCATGAAAAAGCTAGACGATAAGGCATTCGTCAATAAAATGAAAGAAAAATATCCAGATTTAGTAACGGATGAAGTGATGCAAAAAGATATTAAACATCCGCTAGAAGGTTATTTATATCCCGTTACGTATGATTTTTATGATAAAAATGTGTCGTTAGATGAAATATTGGATAAAATGGTAGGGAAAACAAATAATGTATTAGGTCAGTACAGTGGGCAAATGGAGAAGAAAAAATTCAGTGCACATAAATTGTTAACAATGTCTTCTCTGATTGAAGAGGAAGCAACTGCAAAAGTCGACCGAGAAAAAATTGCCAGCGTCTTTTATAATCGCCTTGAAAAAAATATGCCTCTTCAAACGGATCCAACCGTCTTATATGCCTTAGGAGAGCATAAAGACCGCGTGTTCTATAAGCATTTAGAAGTGGACTCTCCTTACAATACGTATAAAGTAAAAGGGTTGCCTCCAGGACCAATTGCCAGCTCTGGTTTGATGTCAATCAAAGCTGCGTTACATCCAGCCAATACAGATTATTTATACTTCTTGGCCACACCTGAAGGAAAAGTTATTTTCACCAAAACCTTAGAAGAACATAACAAAGAAAAAGCCAAGCATATTACAGGTAAAGAAAAGCAAAATACCGAAAAATAAGTGGAAATTTAAAATTGGGGAATCGCGATACTTCGCATTCCCCATCTTTTATGTTAAAATATATCGGGTTTACGTAAAAACGAAAAAAACTTATAATAGACTAGTTGTCTTACTATTTTGCAGTAATAAAACGTTATGAAAACATAATGTAAAATGTACTTCTGAGAACGGAGGAAGTGTTTTGCTTTTACAAAACGTAGAGCAGTATGTGGAAAAGCTTATTCCTAAGCGCCAGGAGCTTATTGAAGAAATGGAAGCTTATGCAAAAGAACATCACGTTCCGATTATGGAATTGATTGGTGTTGAAACGCTATTGCAAATTCTTCGTCTTCATCAGCCAAAACATATATTAGAAATTGGAACAGCGATTGCATATTCGTCTATTCGAATGACCCATGCGCTTCCAGAGGCACGAGTGGTTACGGTAGAACGAAATGAAGAGCGTTACCAAAAAGCGCAAGAATTTATTGAACGGGCGGGAAAACAAGATAAAATTGTGTCGTTGTTTGGAGATGCACTAGAGCTTAGAGATGAGATTGAACGTCATGGTCCTTATGATGCAGTGTTTATTGATGCAGCTAAAGGTCAGTATCAGCGTTTTTTTGAACATTATGAGCCGATGCTATCTTCTAAAGGAATGATTATTTCGGATAACGTACTATTTAAAGGTCACGTAGCGACCGATTTAGCCGAAGTAGAAACACGTCGACGCCGCAGCTTAATTAAAAAAATTCAGGCATACAATACGTGGCTGATGAATCATCCCGATTATTATACAACTATTCTCCCTATTGGAGACGGAATCGCGATTAGTATTAAAAGAGGTGACCAAGAATGAAAAAACCAGAACTATTAGTGACACCAACTGCAGTTTCAGAAATCGAATCATTACTACAAGCTGGAGCAACAGCTATTATGGTTGGTGAACAGCGCTACGGTTTGCGTTTAGCAGGTGAATTCAAACGTGAAGATATCGTAGAAGCTGTAAATATTTCTCATCAGCATAATGCAAAAGTCTACGTAGCGATGAACGGATTATTTCACAATGATAAAATCGCCGAACTAAATGAATATATTTTATTCTTAAAAGAAGCAAGCGTGGATGCAATTGTTTTTGGAGATCCTGCTGTATTGATGGCAGTGCGTGAAACAGCTCCAGAAATGAAGATGCACTGGAGTACTGAGACAACGGGAACAAACTGGTATTCATGTAACTACTGGGGGCGTAAAGGAGCTAAGCGTGCAGTTCTTGCTCGTGAGCTAAGCATGGATAGCATCATTGATATCAAAGAAAAAGCCGAGGTAGAAATTGAAGTTCAGGTGCATGGCATGACGTGTATGTTCCAATCAAAACGTTCACTTCTTGGCAACTACTTTGAGTATCAAGGAAAAGTCATGGAAATTGAAAATCGTAAAGTAGAAAAAGATATGTTTTTACTTGATAATGAGCGAAACAATAAGTATCCAATTTTCGAAGATGAAAATGGAACGCACATTATGAGTCCAAATGATATGTGCATTATCGATGAGCTTTCCGAGATGATTGACGCTGAAGTAGATGTATTCAAAATTGACGGCGTGTTAAAGTCACCGCAATATATTTTAGAAGTAACAAAAAAATATCGTCAAGCGATTGATTTATGTGTAGATGACCGTGAAGAATACGAAAATGTTAAAGACGATTTGTTAGAAGAAATTGAAAGCTTGCAGCCAATTAACCGCCCGTTAGACACAGGGTTTTTCTTTAAAGAAACGGTATATTAAAAAGCTTGCAAAGAAAGATAAACAAAGGAGGTACAAACGATGGCTGTTCAAATCGATACTGTAGTAGAAGGTAAACGAGTTATTACTAAGAAGCCTGAGTTGTTAGCTCCAGCCGGTAACCTTGAAAAATTAAAAGTTGCCGTACACTATGGAGCAGATGCTGTGTTTATCGGAGGAAAAGAGTTTGGCCTTCGTTCAAATGCAGATAACTTTACATTTGAAGAAATGGCAGAAGGTGTTCAGTTTGCAAACAAATACGGCGCACGTATTTATGTTACAACAAACATTTTTGCTCATAATGAAAATATGGACGGACTTGAAGATTATTTAATGGGATTAGAGCGCGCTGGTGTTTCTGGAATCATCGTAGCTGATCCGTTAATTATCGAAACCTGTCGACGCGTTGCACCTAAGCTTGAAGTACATTTAAGTACGCAGCAATCACTTTCAAACTGGAAAGCCGTTCAGTTCTGGAAAGAAGAAGGATTAGAACGTGTTGTACTTGCTCGTGAAACGGGTGCTGAAGAAATGCGCGAAATGAAAGAAAAAGTGGATATTGAAATTGAAGCTTTTATTCACGGAGCGATGTGTATTGCTTATTCAGGCCGCTGTGTGCTAAGTAATCATATGACAGCGCGAGATTCAAATCGCGGAGGCTGCTGTCAATCATGCCGTTGGGACTATGATTTATTTAAAGTAGAAGACGGTAAAACGGAAACGGCTTTATTTGATGAGCAAGACGATCCGTTTGCAATGAGTCCAAAAGACTTAAATTTAATTCAATCTATCCCTCAAATGATTGAGCTGGGTATTGATAGCTTAAAAATTGAAGGACGTATGAAGTCGATTCACTATATCGCAACAGTGGTGAGCGTATATCGCAAGGTGATTGACGCATACTGTGCAGATCCTGAGAATTTTGTGATTCAAAAAGAATGGCTTGATGAGCTAGACAAATGTGCAAACCGCGATACGGCTCCTGCCTTTTTTGAAGGAGTTCCTGGAGTGGATGAGCAAATGTTTGGCGTACACGGCAAGAAAACAAAATTTGATTTTGCTGGTTTAGTATTGAACTATGATGAAGAAACAAGCATCGTGACATTGCAACAGCGTAACTATTTTAAACCGGGAGAAGAAGTGGAATTTTTCGGTCCGGAAATTAAAAACTTTACGCAAAAAATAGATAAAATTTGGGACGAAGATGGCAATGAACTAGATGCTGCGCGTCATCCGCTGCAAATTGTGAAATTTAAAGTGGATCAACCTCTATTTTCATATAACATGATGCGAAAGGGGATTTAAATATAAAATGGGGAAAAAGCCCGTTGTAATCGGTATCGCTGGTGGATCCGGTTCTGGTAAAACAACTGTAACCAAAGCTATTTATGAATATTTTAAAGGGCATTCTATTATGCTTCTTGAGCAAGACTATTATTATAAAGATCAAAGCGATGTACCGTTTGAACAGCGTTTGCAAACAAACTACGATCATCCTTTAGCATTTGATAATGATTTGCTGATTGAACACTTGCAAAACTTATTAAATTATGAGAGCATTGACAAACCGGTATATGATTATGCAATTCATACGCGTTCTGAGAAGGTAATTAGAGAAGAACCAAAAGATGTTATTATCTTAGAAGGTATTCTTGTACTAGAAGATCAGCGCTTGCGTAATTTAATGGATATCAAGCTATACGTAGATACAGATGCGGATCTTCGTATCATTCGTCGTATGCTTCGTGATATTAAAGAACGAGAGCGTACGCTTGAGTCAGTTGTTGATCAATACGTATCTGTCGTTCGCCCGATGCATAATCAGTTTGTTGAACCAACAAAACGCTATGCAGATATTATCATTCCTGAAGGCGGTCAAAACCACGTAGCGATTGACTTGATGGTCACTAAAATTCAAACAATTCTTGAACAAAATGCCATTTTATAATAACATAGCATAGATGCAGGAATTTTTTTGAAGACAATGCAGACATATTCTGCTAACTAAACACAAACATTATAAAGAATAGAGAAACGAGCAGCTTCTGTTTTGAAGCTGTCATTTCTCTATTAACTGATTTTTCCACAGAGTGGAAAATTTTTTGTACATACAGAAATGGACTGTATACACTAGAGATTTTGAGTTCAAGAAGGAGTGAAGGGATTATGGCACAAGAAAAAGTATTTCCAATGACAGAAGAAGGAAAGCTAAAGCTAGAGCAAGAGCTAGAATATTTAAAAACAGTAAAACGTAAAGAAGTTGTAGAGCGTATCAAAATTGCCCGCAGTTTTGGAGATTTATCGGAGAACTCTGAGTACGATTCTGCAAAAGACGAGCAGGCTTTCGTAGAAGGCCGTATTACAACGCTTGAAAATATGATTCGCAATGCGAAAATTATTGAAGAAGATGTAGAAAATTCTTCTATTGTATCATTAGGTAAATCTGTAACATTTGTAGAGTTGCCAGATGGTGACGAAGAAACGTATACAATTGTAGGTAGTGCAGAAGCAGATCCGTTTGAAGGGAAAATTTCAAATGATTCGCCAATTGCTAAAAGTCTAATGGGCAAACAAATTGGAGATCAAGTAACTGTTCAAACTCCTGGTGGAGATATGTCAGTGAAAATTGTATCTGTTAAGTAAAACATCTGGTTGGAAGCGTTCTACTGAATGCTCGTAAGTAAAAAAGCTGACACGCGTCAGCTTTTTTTATATGATTTTAAAAAACGGAGAGAATAGAAAAGATATGTAAGAAAGGAAAGATGAAGATGAAAGATATCGATTTTACTAAAACAGCGCTTGTTTTAATTGATTTACAAAAAGGGATTGTTCCAATTGGAGGAGACGAAATTGTGGAGAAATCTGTTCAGCTTGTGAATCGTTTCCGCGAACAAAATGGATTTATTAGTTTTGTACGAGTAGATTTTCAAGATGGAAAAGATGCGTTGACGCCAGAAACGGATCAAAAGCCATCTGCTCCTCAAGAAAGACCTGCAGACTGGGCGGAATTCGATCCAAGACTTAATGTTCAAGAGAATGATTACATTGTGACAAAACGTCAGTGGGGAGCCTTTTTTGGGACAGATTTAGACCTTCAGCTTCGCCGAAGAGGAATTGATACAATTGTCCTTTGCGGAATTGCAACAAATATTGGTGTGGAAAGCACAGCTCGTGAAGCATTTCAGTATGGGTATAACCAAATTTTTATCACGGATGCCATGGCGACATTTACAAAAGAAGAGCATGAAGCAACTCTTTCTTACATCTTTCCGAAAATAGGAAAGCTAAGAACAACTCAACAATTTTTAACAGAAAATTAATAATAAAAACTTGCTGAATCAGCAAGTTTTTTTGTGAAATGAAAAAAAGAATGAATATTTCTTAAGATAATGGTTTTAAAAGTAATGGCAACGTCGACACTTGTAAAGAGTGAGGTGTAGTCATGAAAATAATTCACAAGCGAATTTATATTACTCTTATTTTTATTTTATTATTAATTAGTGGACTGGGAGCACGGCTTGTTCAACTTCAGCTTGTCAGCACAGAATCTTTTACTGACAAAAAGATTAACTTAATTGAAGGAAGCGTAAAACAGCGTACGCAGGAAATGGTGGTAGATGACGGGCGAGGGAAATTTGAAGATAAAAATGGACAGTCTTTAACATCTATCACGCACAATCGCTTAGTCTTGTTTCCATTTTTAGAAAAAATGAAGTGGCCTGTTCAGCAAGTAAGTGAAATCGTGGGAATGCAACCAAAGGAACTAACGAATAGACTAGCGAATGCTAAAACACCGGTTGTTATTACAAAAGAGTTATCCCATGCACAAGTCGAAAAAATAAATGCATTAAAGGTGCCTGGCGTATTTGGAATTCCTCTAAAAGATGAGCGTCCAGTTCCTCTTGCTGAACATTTAATCGGACTAGAGGCACAAAGCAAACAAATAATTGAAGAGAAGTATAGTGACAAATTGAAAAATGGAGCAATTAAATCAACTACGCCTGTAGGTATCTCAGGGATGCAGAGGGCTTTTGACGAGTTTTTACTGCCTGAACAGGAGTCTAAGCTCCTTTATCATGTTGATCGCCTAGGTGGGCCTATGTTTGGCATCGATGTAAAGTACACGGGTACAGCTAACCCATATTATCCAGTCAGTGTGCGTACGACGCTTGATTTGTCTGCTCAGGAGCTAGTGGAGAATACATTAAATCATTATAAGTTAAAAGACGGAGGAGCCGTCTTAATTGATATAAAAAGCAATAAAGTAATTGCGATGGCCAGCAGGCCTTCGATTAATAAGAAAGATCCATTTAAAAAGCAAAACGGTTCAGACAGCGTAGAAAATCGTTTGCTGACGCCACAAACTCCTGGATCTATATTTAAAACCGTAACAGCAGCTGCAGCGCTTGAACAAAATAAAATTCAGCCTTCTTTGACCTATAACTGCGATAAAAGTATTTATGGCAATAATGTAGAAGAAGATCATCAAAAAGGGCAGCTGACGTTTGAAGAAAGCTTCGCGCAAAGTTGTAATGCAACGTTTGCCCAGCTAGCAAAAGAAATGATAATATCTAATCCGAATATCCTTGAACAATATGCTGATAAGTTAGGACTTATTCAGCCTGTAGGATGGACGGGTGATGTGTTTCACTTTGAACATTTTAAGCAGTTTTTAGGAGAAAAATCGGGAAGAATATGGACAAATGCAAGAGAAAAAAAAGTACCAAATGCTGTAGGGCAAACGGCAATTGGACAGCTTGATGTAAAAGTGACTCCGCTTGCAGTAGCAAATATGATGGCGTCAATTGCACGCGGAGGAGAAAAGAAACAGGTAAAAGCTGTAGATGCGCTAGAGTATAAAAACAATACGTCATTGTATACATTTAAAGAGCATGAGTTAAAAGGAGATACCATTAATAAAGCCACAGCTGCTTCTATGCAGCAGCTTTTAAAAGGTGTCGTACAGAGCGAAAAAGGAACAGGAAGAAGATTTCAAACGCTTCCTTATGAAGTGGCAGGAAAGTCAGGAACTGCTGAAATCAATGTGAAAGACGATATCGTCAATAAATGGTTTGCGGGTTACTTTCCTGCAGATAATCCAAAATATGCAATGGTAGTAGTGGATTTAAATACAAAAAGTGCGATATCTCCCACAAACAGCGTATTTTATGATATTGTTAAAGGGATGTATGACTTAAATACACGTTAAAATAAGAAGAATTTGTAAAAAATATTACAAATATACTTCAAATAAATTTTGATGCTTCATGTATAAGAAAACACATGTTAGAATAAAGCATTATAAAAGTTGGAGGAAATTGTAGCAATGAATAACAATCGTTCTTCAAGACACGAAAACAAAGAAAAAAAAGTAAACCGATTATATAATCTGTTAATTGCTGTCGTAGCAGTTTTAATTGTATTTGTCGGTGGTACGATGATTCTTGGAAACAAGGATAAATCGGATAACCAAGCGGAAACAACTCAAAACAATCCGCAAACAAATGACCAAAAAACGGACAAGACGGCTAAAAAAGACGATGATTCTTCGAAAGAGGATCAAGCGACAGATGATCAAGCAACGGACGATCAAAGTTCCGAAGATGACCAAAGCTCTGAAGATGATCAAGCAACAGATGAAGAATCAAACGACTCAGATTCCCAGGCTGAAGTAGAGAAAAATCCAGAGCCTGGCGTGGCAGAACGCAAGGTAGATCCTTCATGGGATTCAGTAGGTACATCACAAGATGCACCTGCAGCAACATATAAAAAAGGATCAACGGATTGGAACGAAATGCTAAAAGCTGTAGGCGAAGGGTCAGGCATTAGTCCAAGCAATATGACCGTATGGCGTTTAGGGAATAACGGTGGCGTAGGTAAAGCCGTAGCTACGGTTAGTCCTAAAGGCAACTCCTCAACAAAATACCGCGTTCAAATTGAATGGGTAGATGGAGAAGGCTGGAAGCCCGCGGTAGTGGATAAGCTTCAATAAAAAAGCAGCGCGCTAGCGCTGCTTTTTTATTTTGAAATGAACAACTGCAGAGTACAGTTTTTTACCTTGTTCATAGTCCACAGACATTTGATGAGATACGCTGTGCACCTCAAGCAATATCGCTTTATTTTGATCAATTTTTTCAGCAATTTGTTTTTCAAGCACTTTAACATCAGGCGCTTCAAAAAATTCTATTTTATCTTCAATCATTTCAAATTCAAAGTTCATCTTACGACCTCCTTACCTCATTACTATAGTATAGCAAATAGAAAGTTAAAAGCTTGAAATATTTGTAAATGAAGAACAAACGATAGCTAAAAACATACTATATCCATAAGAATTATTAGTTATGAGGAGGCGTTTTTTATGGGGCTAGAGTTTTTAGATATCTTTGAAAAGTGGGCGAATGAGTATGATGCATCGGTAAGCGGGAAAGATGAACAGTATAGAGAAGTGTTTCGCAATTATAATGAAATCTTAGAATATGTAGCAGACCGTTCAATAGGGCATGTGATAGAATTTGGAACAGGGACTGGAAATCTAACAAAAAAACTGTTAGAAAAAGAACTGACTGTAGTAGGAATTGAACCTTCAGTACCAATGAGACAATTGGCACACCAGAAATTAGGGGCAGATGTTTTAGTCACACCAGGAGACTTTTTACAATTTGATACATCATTGTTTCCAGCAGAGAGCTTAGTTAGTACGTATGCTTTTCATCATTTAACAGATAAAGAAAAAGAAGAAGCTGTGATAAACTATGGAAAGTTACTTCAAACCGGTGGTAAAATAGTGTTTGCTGATACAATGTTTGAAACAGCGGATTCATTTGCTGATACCATTGTTCAGGCAAAACAAAAAGGATATACGCAACTAGCAGAAGATCTAGAGAGGGAATACTATACAACGATTCCCGTCTTAAAGCAAATCTTTGAAAGCAATGGTTTTCACATAACCTTTACACAATTTAATCACTTTGTGTGGGTATTGGAGGCAACGAAACAATAGTAGAAAGAGGTTTTAAAATGAAAGTAGCAATCATTGGAGCAATGGAAGAAGAAGTGACGATTTTACGCGATAAAATTGAGAATCGTCAAGAAACAGTAATCGCAGGATGTGAATACTCAACAGGAACAATCAGCGGTGTGGAGGTTGTATTATTAAAATCAGGTATTGGAAAAGTAAATGCTGCGTTATCTACAGCCATCTTACTAGAGAAGTTCAAACCTGATTACGTTATTAACACAGGATCAGCAGGCGGCTTCCATCCAGAGTTAAACGTAGGGGATGCGGTTATTTCAACAGAAGTTCGTCATCATGATGTAGATGTAACGGTATTCAACTATGAATACGGTCAAGTGCCAAACTTGCCTGCAGCTTTTAAAGCAGATGATAAACTAGTTCATCTTGCTGAAGAAAGCGCTCTTGAAGTAACGGATATGAAAATTGTAAAAGGACTAATTGCTACAGGAGATTCGTTCATGAACGATCCTGTGCGCGTAGAGTTTGTTCGCTCTAAGTTTCCAGACCTGTATGCAGCCGAAATGGAAGCAGCGGCTGTCGCTCAAGTATGCTATCAATTTGGCGTACCGTTTGTTATTCTTCGTGCTCTTTCTGACATCGCCGGCAAAGAATCAAATGTTTCTTTTGAGCAATTTTTAGAAAAAGCGGCTGTTAACTCAACGAAATTAGTATTGAATTTTATTACAAAATTAAAATAAGCTGTTCGTAAAATATAGAGTTTGTTTTCGTCTACACTCTGCATCGTTTGTCATAACATGGGGTGTAGACTATATTTTTATTTAATTCCGACTTTATTTATAGGTTAAGTTATATTATTCGATAGCGAGGTGTTCAAGATTATGAAGGTAACCAAAAACGTTCATGAATTGATTGGAAACACACCTATGATTGAGATTACACAATTTGATTTACCCAGAGAAATCAGGATATTTGCTAAACTGGAATATGTTAATCCAGGAGGAAGTGTAAAAGATCGCTTAGGAAAAGAACTGCTGCAAGAAGCTCTTAGCTCTGGAAGACTGAAGCGAGGCGGAACGGTGGTTGAGCCTACTGCTGGGAATACGGGGATTGGGCTGGCTTTAGCTGCTCTTCAGCACGAAATAAACGTTATACTATGTGTTCCAGAAAAATTCAGTATTGAAAAACAGCAGCTTATGAAGGCTTTGGGGGCAACGGTGGTTCAAACGCCTACTGAAGCTGGTATGAAAGGTGCTATAAACAAGGCTCAAGAGCTGCTGCGTGAAATACCTGATTCTTATTGTCCTCAGCAATTTGCTAATCCGGCCAATCCTATGACTTATTACAAAACCTTAGGACCAGAAATATATGAACAGCTTGATGGAAAAATCGACGTGTTTGTAGCTGGAGCAGGTACGGGTGGAACATTTATGGGGACAGCAAAATTTTTGAAAGAAAAAAATCCTTTTCTAAAAACAGTCATTGTTGAGCCAGAAGGTTCGATTTTAAACGGAGGGAGATCCGGCCCTCACTTAACTGAAGGAATTGGAATGGAGTTCATCCCTGATTATATGGAGCGGTCTTATTTTAATGCTATTCATACTGTTGAAGATGTTTGTGCTTTTCAAAGAGTAAAAGAGCTGGCTTTAAAAGAAGGTTTACTAGTAGGAAGTTCTTCAGGAGCAGCCTTCGAAGCAGCCCTGCTCGAAGCAAAAAATGCCGAAAAAGGCGCTCATATTGTTACCATTTTTCCCGATAGCAGCGAACGGTACTTAAGTAAAAATATTTACGGTGGAGGAAGATAAGATGAAACGTAAAACACAGTTGATTCATGGCGGAATTGTTGGCGATGAACAGACGGGTGCTGTCTCTGTTCCTATTTATCAAGTGAGCACTTACAAACAAGAGGGAGCTGGAAAACATACGGGATACGAATATTCGAGAACCGGTAACCCTACACGACACGCCTTAGAAGAACTTATTAAAGAAATTGAAGGAGGGTATGCTGGGTTTGCGTTTGGATCTGGTATGGCAGCTACTACTGCTGTATTCATGCTGTTTAACAGCGGAGATCATGTGTTAATTACAGATGACGTATACGGAGGAACGTACAGAGTGATTACAAAAGTACTGAGCCGTATTGGCATTGAAGCTAGTTTTATTGATACAAGCGACATCGAAAATATTAAGAAAGAAATTCGCCCCAACACAAAAGCTATTTATATCGAGACTCCCACAAATCCTCTCCTAAAAATAACTGACTTGCAGCAGGCTTCTTCATTAGCTAAACAGCATCATTTACTTACCATCGTTGATAACACATTCAGTACCCCGTATTGGCAAAACCCTATCGAAAAAGGAGCGGATATTGTTCTGCACAGTGCAACTAAGTATCTAGGCGGTCACAGTGACGTTGTAGCAGGGCTAGCCGTTGTGAATTCGCCTAAATTGGCAGAAGACCTTCATTTTATTCAAAATGCGACTGGAGGCATTTTAGGACCCCAAGATTCTTGGCTTTTAATGAGAGGGGTTAAAACATTAGGAATACGAATGGAAGAACATGAATTCAACACTGGGAAAATAGTAGAATTTTTACTTGCTCATCCTGCTGTTACAAAAGTATATTATCCAGGATTAAAAACCCATCCAAACCACCTCATTGCTAAAAAGCAGGCAAGAGGTTTTGGGGGAATGGTTTCTTTTGATGTGGGAAGCGAAGAAAAAGCGGAACAAGTACTGAGCAAAGTGAAGTACTTTACATTAGCAGAAAGTTTAGGAGCCATTGAAAGCCTCATTTCCATTCCTGCCAAAATGACTCACGCTTCTATACCGAGCGACCGACGTAAAGAGCTAGGAATTACAGAGGGATTAATTCGTATTTCTGTAGGTCTTGAAGATGTAGAAGATTTAATTGAAGACTTAGAAGAGGCATTGAAATAAGGGTGGTAAAAATAGGATTTTCGTAGACCTATAGATCTATGATAAAGTAGAGTTATAACATTCTACTGAGAAGGTGATTGTATGAAAGCTCAACACATCAAAGCAAAAATTGAAGATTACAGCCGCTTTATTTACGTCCTTCTAGCCGTAAGTACATTCTTGTACATTGGTGTTATGATTGGCCAAGGTGAAAAAAGTGATATGCAGCTTGGAATAATGGAAGCGATCGTTATTCTTTTTGCCGCCCTTGCCTTTTATTTTAGTTATCAAACTAAAAAACTGAAAAAAGAACTAATGAAAGAAAAAGAATAATAGATATAAAAAGGCGATCATACATCGTCTTTTTTTTATGAGGGTTAAAAAAATAAAAAAATTCCCTATTTTTCAAAAAAACAGTTTACTTTTTGTGAGTCCGTGGATATAATTACCATTGTAAGGAAAATACTTTATTAAAAGGAGGTCGAGTCATATGTTAAGACGTTTATCAGTTATGGATCATCCAGCTTCAGCTATGTCCAAAAATCGTCTATATACGTATACTATTCGGCCGTGTTCCTGTATCAAGTAACTTTCTTACCTTGATCATTAAAACACGTTAATTCACCACAGGTGCGAATAGTATCCCTGTGGTTTTTATTATTTTTCAGCCACAGGATGCTTATGCATTACTGTGGCTTTTTTGTGTATAAGGAGGTGATTGTAATGACACTGAACATTTTCTTTTTAACTATTACCATAAAGTCCCGTCAATACTCAGAGGAAGAAATTAAGCATGAACAGTATGTAAGACAATTAGAAGAAGAAATAAAAGACCGCAAGTATGAGTTTTATCGTCATTTCTAATTTGAACAGTGGAAAGGAGTGGATGAATGATGATTAATCAAAAAGGATATATCGTTGTATGGCTGCTTGTGGAGAAAGATTCCACCTAAATGATTAGTAGGGGGAGTAATGATGTGTTTGCTACGGATTATTATTTGGAAACTATTTTAAAAAAGAGCAGAAAGAAGGATTAATTATCCTTCTTTCCGCTCTTTTTTTTCTCTTTTTCGGCTCTGTAAAATTCGTGAAACATTTTCATCAGCGCTCGCTTTTCAATTCGCGAAACGTAACTTCTTGAAATATTTAATTCCTTTGCAATTTCTCGCTGGGTTTTTTCATCCTGCAGATCCAAACCGAAGCGGCCAACAATTACTTCCTTTTCTCGATCATCGAGGATATCGATGTATTCTTTTATTTTTTCTAATTCCATATTTAGTTGAATCATATCAATTACATCGTCTGATTCTGATTTTAATACATCAATCAAACTGATTTCATTTCCTTCTTTATCCTGGCCAATTGGATCATGCAGCGACACATCTTTTTTTGTTTTTTTGAGCGCTCGCAAGTGCATCAATATTTCATTTTCAATACAGCGTGCGGCGTAAGTAGCTAATTTTGTTCCTTTTCCTTGCGAATAACTTTCGATTGCTTTAATTAAACCGATTGTCCCAATTGAAATTAAATCCTCCGCATCCTCTCCCGTATTTTCAAACTTTTTAACAATATGCGCAACGAGTCGGAGATTGTGTTCAATAAGAAGGTTTCGCGCTTCTTGGTCTCCTTGTTCCATTAAAGATAAATATCTCTTTTCTTCAGCAGCAGACAAGGGTTGAGGAAACGCATTGTTTTTTACGTAGGAAACAAGGAAAACCAATTCTTTAAAGAAATAGCCTAGTGCGGTAAATAATGCAGACATCTCTTCACCTCCATAAGGGGATATCAACCTGTGAGAGACTAACATTACACTATATGTAAAAAGAAGGATGTCTTTGCCTGTACGTTTAAAATTCCCCCCGGGGACAAGAGAGTTTGAAAAAGTCCACAGATTTTTCTTTAGAGATAGTTAACAGCCTATACAGAGAAAAAGTATGTACATACGCTAGTAGTAGTTCATAGTGTAAGGAGGGAGAGTATGTACGGTTACGGAGGCTGCTGTTATCCTAATTATCCAGCATACCCATGTGGAGGAGGCTTCGGCTGGGGACTTGGATTGTTGATTGTTCTGTTTGTCCTGTTATTAATTTTCGGAAGCTTCTATTGGTTTTTTAGCTGCTGGTATTAAAAAAACTCATGCATGCGCATGAGTTTTTTTAGATGACATATCCTACCGAATAGAACCATTCATTTTTAAGAATTCTTAAGGAATTTTCGCTTTGTTTCTTAAAGAAGATGATTTATTCTATAATTAAGAAAAGAAGCAAGATGATAATATTCCTCTGTAAAAGTAAATGGAGCTCTATACTTTTTTTAGCTTGAAAGTACTAATCATCAAGCAAGCGAGTACGATAATTAAAAACATATAAAAGTGTGAAGGCAAATAAGGGACGCCCAAGTAGCTAAGAGTTAATAAACAACCTGCTGCAGTAATAGGGAGCCCTGTAAAATACCCAGTATTTTCTGTGATGTTAAAGCGGGCAAGACGAAGTGCTCCGCAAGCAATGTAACAGATGGTAACAATTGAACCTGCAGCACCAAAGTGAGACAAAATACTTTGATAAAGTAGTAGAGCTGGAGCGATGCCAAATGATATAATATCGCACATGGAGTCCAGTTGTTTTCCAAGTTCAGATTCAATTTGCAGCTTTCTGGCTACCATGCCGTCGAATCGGTCTGCTAACGCTGCTAAAAAAATTAGTAATAAACTTAAGTTCAATTCATTTTTCATGACAAATAAAATAGCAAAGCTTCCTAAACTTAAATTAACAATCGTTAAGGAGTTTGCCGCTTGGGATCTCAGCTTTTTAATTGTATGATCTAGATAGTCTAATAAAAACAATTTCCTCACTCCTTTAAAGGATGGAATGAACTAAAGGTAAAAATAATGGTAATTTCATTGTAGACGCAAACCTTATTCTAGTAAAGAACTATTCAGTATGTGGAGGTAAAATTATTGTTGCAGCACCTGTATCGAACGTTTATTGAGCTTACGAATCACCAAGGATCATCGAAGCTCATTCGAAAATTCACTTTCTCTAAATGGAGTCGGTTTGTTATACCCTCCTATACAAAAGTTTTTAAAGTAAATAAAGAAGAAATGGACAAGCCTCTGCATCACTATCAAAACTTACACGAGCTATTTATTCGCCGTTTGAATCCTTCTGCCCGTCCGGTCGATCAGCAGAAAGACAGCGTTGTCAGTCCTGTAGATGCAAAGATAGAAGCATATGGAGTCATTACGCCTCAAAAAGAAATGATTGTAAAAAACAAACCCTATTCTATACAGGAAATGGTTTCAAATGATCTCATTCTTGAAAAATATATAGAGGGACAGTTTATTATTCTCTATCTTAGTCCGAAAGACTATCATCGCATTCACAGTCCTCTTAAAGCCCAAGTGGGGAATACGTGGACCGTTGGACAAAAGTCTTATCCAGTAAATTCATTAGGAATCAAGTACGGGAAAGAACCGCTGGTGAAAAATTTCCGGAAGCTCACGGAGTTAACGTTTGAAAATGGTCACATGCTGATGGTAAAAGTAGGAGCCATGTTTATCAACAGCATTGAAGCGGTTTCTAAAAAAGAAGTAGTCGAAAAAGGGGAAGAAATGGCTTACTTCACGTTTGGTTCGACCGTCATTTTATTATTTGAGAAGAACTCAATCACTTTTGATTCTAACGTTCACTCAGGTTCTTATGTAAAGTATGGAGAACCAATTGCTCATTTGAAAAAATAGAGCCTATATAATAAAAGAGTAGATAGATAAATGAAGATGCAGCTTTCTTTTATTAAGAAGGCTCTTTTATTCGTTAAGAAGGAATTTGTATGTTAATCTTTAATGATCTTCTTTCAATTTCCTCTTCAATTAATTTTATAAAATCAGGGCTTAATTGCAGTTCGGTTGCTTTGCTGTATGATTCAATAAGCAGCTCATCTGATAATTTTCTCATAAGATTGCCGCCACCTCCTACTAAAATAAATATCCTAAAAAGTTATATTTAAATGCTAATAAATTCCTTATTTATAATCTAACATGAATCAAATAAAGGAACAATCGTTCTGTTATCCACAGCTTTCGGTGGATAAAATGTGGGTATGTTGTTTATAATTACCATTAATTGCTGAACTATAACAGAGGATAATGTGTATAAACTTATCCACATAATTAGGCTTATCATTTTTTGTCGAAAACTTTTAACAGAATTTGTTTACCACTTACCCTATTTGATAAGTAATAAACGTTTTCTGCACTATTTTTTATTTTAAGTTTGCAGAGAGTGAATATATCGTAAGCCCACGAACAAATAGAGGTTTGCTACCTTTTGTCAATAACTTTCTGTATAAAGTTAAAGCATTCACAAGGCATATCCTTTATACTAAGAAAAGACCTGTTTTTGAAGAGAATAAAATTTTAGGTTGGAAAATAACAAGAAGTCGTTATAATGATAGACGGCGTTAATTTTAGTATGTAACTATATATTCGAGGTGCATGATACGTGTTGAAACTTTTTTTACCAAATGAACATGTGAAAAACGTGTTTCAAATTAAGCCAGACGATTTGAAAGAGCGCGGAATAAAAGGAATTATTACCGACTTAGATAACACGTTGGTGGAATGGGATCGCCCTGATGCCACTCCGGAATTAATTGAGTGGTTTCAGTTAATGAAAGATAGTGGAATTAAAATTACGATTGTATCGAATAATGTGGAGAAACGAGTCAAGCTGTTTTCAGATCCAGTTGGACTTCCATTTGTATATAAAGCACGCAAACCGATGCGTAAAGCATTTAGGAGAGCTCTTCGTGATATGGAGCTGCAAAAAGATGAGGTTGTAGTTATTGGCGACCAGCTTTTAACGGATGTATTAGGAGGAAATCGTCTCGGCGTATATACAGTTTTGGTTGTACCAGTTGCGCAAACAGATGGATTTGTAACGAAATTTAACCGTAAAATGGAACGAAGAATTCTAGGTTGGATGAAACGAAAAGGTATGATTAACTGGGAGGATTAAAACGTGAGTGAAGAAAAATTACAGTGCGTAGGATGCGGAGTGGAGATTCAAACAGAACGACCGGATGAACTTGGCTATGCTCCAAAATCAGCACTAGAAAAAGAAGCTATTATTTGCCAGCGATGCTTTCGCTTGAAGCATTATAATGAAGTACAAGATGTTTCCTTAACAGACGATGATTTTTTAAAAATCTTAAATGGAATTGGTCAAACGGACGGTTTGGTTGTAAAAGTTGTAGATATCTTTGACTTTAACGGCAGCTGGTTACCTGGTTTGCATCGATTTGTTGGAAATAACAAGGTTCTTTTAGTGGGAAATAAAGCAGATTTACTGCCAAAGTCTATAAAGAAAAATAAACTCATTCATTGGATGAAGCGAGAAGCGAAAGAGCTTGGGCTAAAATCAGTGGATGTGTTCCTTATGAGCGCGCAAAAAGGACAAGGAATTCGCGAAATTGCCGAAGCCATTGAACATTATCGCGAAGGTAAAGATGTATATGTTGTGGGATGTACAAACGTTGGTAAATCAACATTTATTAATGCCATTATTAAAGAAGTAACGGGAGAAAAAGATATTATTACTACATCTCAATATCCGGGTACAACGCTGGATATGATTGATATCCCGCTTGATAACGGCGCGTCTTTATATGATACGCCTGGTATTATTAATCACCATCAAATGGCTCACTATGTAGATAAACGAGACTTAAAGTTAATTTCTCCTAAAAAAGAAATAAAGCCGAAGGTTTATCAGCTAAATGAAGGGCAAACGTTATACTTTGGAGGACTGGCGCGCTTAGATTATGTACAGGGAGGCCGCAAGTCATTAACATGTTATGTATCGAACGATTTGCATATCCATCGTACGAAGCTTGAAAAAGCAGATGAGTTGTATGAAAAGCAAGCAGGTGAACTGCTTCAGCCGCCGCGCCCAGAGCAAATGGATGAGTTTCCTGAACTGGTTGCACATGAATTTACAATGAAAAATGAAAAAACGGATATTGTTTTTTCAGGGCTTGGCTGGGTGACGGTTAATGAGTCAGGTTCAAAAGTTGTGGCGCATGCACCAAAAGGAGTCGGCGTATTTGTGCGCGATTCTTTAATTTAAACAAAAAGGGGAAAAAATCTTGAGTACATTATATGGGCTAGTTGGTTATCCGCTTGGGCATTCACTATCGCCATTGATGCAAAATGATGCCTTTAAACGTCTGAATATGGATGCTCATTATGAAGCTTTTCCAATTGAACCTGTTCATTTTGAGTCAGCCATTGGAGAGCTAAAAGATAAAAACATTCAAGGATTTAATGTCACGATTCCTTATAAAGTTGATATTATGAAGCATTTGGATGAAGTCGATCCATTAGCAAAGGCAATTGGCGCTGTAAATACAGTTGTTAATCAAGATGGCCGTTATATTGGATACAATACCGACGGAGAGGGGTATGTGACGTCTTTACTCAAAGCAGTAGAAGGAAGCTTATCCCAAAAAAGAATTTTAATTATTGGAGCTGGAGGGGCTGCAAAAGCTATTTTTTATACAATTGCAGCTCAGCATGCTCCCGACGTAATTGCGATATGCAATCGTACCGTCGAAAAAGCAGCTGTATTAGCTAACGAGCTGCCTTTTTCGACGAAAACGGCGGCGATGTCTATTTCTGATGCAGAAAAACAATTAGATACATTTGATATTATTATTAATACCACTTCAGTGGGAATGTATCCTAATGTTGATGAGCTGCCTTTAGCACTTACTTTCTTGCAAAAAGAAGCCGTAGTCAGCGATATTATTTACAACCCTTTAAAAACAAAGCTTTTAAAAGAGGCTGAAGCAAAAGGGGCAGGCACTCATAACGGTGTCGGTATGTTTGTACTGCAAGGTGCACTTGCATTTGAAAAGTGGACGAACGTCCGTCCTGACGAAGAGGCAATGGAACACATTGTTCTTTCAACACTAACTAAGAGATAAGATACAACGGAGGTTTTTATGTTAACAGGTAAACAAAAACGTTTTTTACGTTCAAAAGCACATCATTTAAATCCAATTTTCCAAGTAGGAAAAGGTGGAGTCAACGAGAATATGATTGGTCAAATTGCTGATGCATTAGAAGCAAGAGAATTATTAAAAGTAAGCATTCTGCAAAACTGTGACGAAGATCGTGACACGGTTGCTGCTCGATTAACAAAAGGAACAAAAGCAGAGCTTGTACAAGTGATTGGAAATACAATTGTATTATATAAAGAATCACGCGAAAATAAGCAGTTAATGCTTCCAAAAGTGAAATGAAATAGAGCGGGGAAACCCGCTCTATTTAAAAATGAAGTAAATTAAAGGAGTCGGGGATTGTTGAAGAGTATTGGAATTTTAGGTGGAACATTCAATCCGCCTCATTTGGGGCATTTAATGATGGCAAATGAGGTTTTGCATGCCTTGAAATTAGATGAGATATGGTTCATGCCGTCGTATATTCCACCTCATAAAACAATCAAAGAGCCTATTGAGCCATATCATCGTTTACAAATGCTAAAGCTAGCTATTGAAGAACATGATCAATTTATCCTGCAGCCGATTGAATTTGAGCGCAAAGAGCCTTCATATACATATGATACGATGAGAATACTAACGGAGAAATATCCAACGTATCAGTTTCATTTCATCATTGGTGCTGATATGGTAGAATATTTGCCGAAGTGGTATGAAATTGATGAATTAGTCAATTTGGTTACATTTGTAGGTGTAAAACGCCCGGGGTATACCATTACGTCCCCTTACCCGATAAAAGAAGTAGAAGTTCCGCAGTTTGATGTCTCCTCTTCCTTTATTCGCGAACGAGTAGTAAAGAAAGAAACCATTCGTTATTTTATACCTGCTGGTGTTAAACAATATATCGAGGAGAATCAATTATATGAATCGAACTGAGGCATTAGAAATCGTAAAGAAACAGTTAACAGAACGTCGTTATATTCATACTGTCGGGGTAATGGAAACAGCAATTGAATTAGCTAAGCGTTTTGAAGCAGACGAAAAAAAAGCAGAACTGGCTGCTATTTTTCATGACTATGCCAAGTTTCGTCCAAAGGAAGAGATGAAGCAAATTATTATTGATCAAAACATGAACCCTTCTTTATTGGAATACAATACCGAATTATGGCATGCTCCAGTAGGCGCGTTTTTAGTGAGAAATGAAGTAGGGATTACGGATAAGGAAGTATTGGATGCAATTGCTTACCATACATCCGGAAGACGTGGCATGACGTTACTTGAAAAAATTGTGTACGTTGCTGATTACATTGAACCCGGAAGGAGATTTCCAGGTGTTGATGAAGTGCGGGAGTTAGCTAAAACGGACTTAAATGCAGCACTTATTCAATCACTGAAAAACACCATTTCTTTTTTAATGACTAAACATCAGGCCGTTTATCCCGATACGATGATGACATATAATGATTTAATCTTAGGAGGTCAAACACATGACTGAACGTGAATTGCTATCTCTTGTTGTAGAAGCAGCAGACGATAAAAAAGCAATCGATATCGTAGCGTTAAATATGGAAGGAATCTCACTTGTGGCAGATTATTTTGTTATTTGTCACGGTAACTCAGATAAACAAGTGCAGGCAATCGCTCGTGAAATTAAAGAAAAAGCACACGAACAAGGCATTTCTGTGAAGCGTTTAGAAGGATTTGAGCAGGCTAAGTGGGTTCTTGTTGATCTTGGAGATGTTGTGGTTCACATTTTCCATAAAGATGAGCGCGGATATTATAACTTAGAACGCTTATGGGGAGATGCACCATTTGTAAGTTCAGAAGAGCTACAGCTATGAGCAGGTACGGAGAATTTGCCTACGTATATGATCAGCTAATGGCAGACGTTCCGTATGACGATTGGGCTGAATTTTTTAATCAGCAGGTGGCAAAAGCGAAAACAAAGCCTGACAGTATATTAGACCTTGCCTGCGGCACGGGGGAACTCTCCGTTCGATTTGCACAAGAAGGTTTCTCCGTAGTAGGCGTTGATTTGTCTGATGATATGCTTATGGTAGCCCAGGAAAAGGCGGCAGAAGCAGGGGTAACGCTATCTCTTTTTCAGCAAAACATGGCGGAACTTGAGTTATTGAAAGAGTTCGACTGTGTAGTAATCTTTTGTGATTCTTTGAACTATTTGCAAAGTGATAAAGAAGTTCAAGAAACCATTCAACGTGTATATAAGCACTTAAAACCAGGTGGGCTCTTTGTATTTGATGTTCATTCAGTGCACAAGATGAAGGACGTATTTGGAAATCAATCTTTTTCTTACGTTGATGAAGACGTGTCATATATTTGGAATTGCACCTATGACGATACAGACATGCGCGTAGAGCATGATATTACGTTTTTTGCTTATGATGAAGAAATGGATGCATATCATCGCTTTGATGAGGTGCATGCTCAGCGCACTTGGTCGATTGACCATTATCAATCTTGGCTGGGCGAAGCTGGTTTTATAAATATAGAAGTAAGTGCAGATTTCAAAATGAGTGAGCCTACTTCAAACAGTGAGCGCATCTTTTTCTCTGCGCAAAAAAAAGAAGCCGAGTAGAGGCTTCTTTTTTTGTTTCAAAGCAGGATTTCTACAGAAATTATGGAATAAGACTATCAAACTGATTGTGAACAAGCTCAATGTCTTCGTCAAATTTTTCATGTGTTTTTTGAAATACGTGCACAAACATCTCTCCGAGTTCAGCTTCTAAAACTTTAATACCTTCTCCGGTTACACCGCCTTTTACGCATACTTTATCCTGCAAGGTAGGAAGCGTAAATATTTCTTTTTCCAACAGTTTTCCCATTCCAATAATCATATCACTGGCCATGACGGTAGCTTCTTCTTCAGAAATATTTGTTTCTTGAACTGCTGCATCAATAAAGCGTTGAAGCAAAAAGCTGAAGAATGCAGGACCGCAGCTTACGATATCGGATGATACGCGCGTAATCGTTTGATCAATAGCCACAGGCTTTGACATAGATGAAAATAATTCATGTAAATAATTTTGGTAAAAAGGCGTACATCTTTCTCCAAACGTGAAAAGAGAAACACCTGCTAATGCCCGATTCGTAATGCTAGGGATAATTCTAGCTGCTTGACTCGGAATGAGGCGTTCGATTTGTTCTACGCTAATTGGACTGGTAATGGATACAATGCAATGATCTTTCGTCAGCAGTGGTTCTAATTTTATTAAAAGGGGGTGAATATCCAATGGCTTAACACAAATAAAAATGACTTTGGATGCGTGAACAACTTCTTCAGCTGTATCAGCAACATGAATTTTTTTATGCTGCTGTTGAATCTCTTTGGCTCTTTTTTTTGTGCGATTCATAATAGTAATTTTAGAAGGACGTACGGCTTTTGATTCAATAAACGCATCAATTAATATTTTCCCCATGTTTCCTGTTCCGATAAACCCTATGTTCACTGATTCATTCCCTCCTTCAAAAGCCTTTTCTTCTAAACACTATGAAGACATAATGGAATTTATGACGTTACTTCAAAATTCAAAGGAGTGTACAATTTGACTTTTTCAAAAAAACACTGGCTAATCGGGTGTATTTGCTTAGCAGTTGGCTTGGCTTTTTATATCTATCGCACAGGTGGAGAGAAACCGGAAAGTTCTCTTCAAACCTCAGATATGATAAGGGCAGAATCTTCTGCTGCAAAAAAAGGAGAGTCGTCTGATCAAGTAATTTCGAGCCAAGATTCTCCGTTTGTTATGGTGGATATTAAAGGAGCTGTTCAGAAGCCTGGTGTATACCAGCTTCCGAAAGATGCAAGGGTAAAAGATGCTCTAGCACAAGCCGGAGGCGCTACGAAAGAAGCGGACTTAAGACAGCTCAATTTAGCTAGCAAGCTACAAGATGAAATGGCAGTTTACATTCCAGCTGCTGGAGAAGAAATCCCGCCTTCATCTCCTGTTTCTTCAATCTCTTCCTCAGGAACTTCAAACGATCAGCCCCTTGTTAATATCAATACAGCGAACACTGATGAACTGCAAACGTTAAATGGCATTGGACCTTCAAAAGCGAGTGCCATCATTTCATATCGAGAGGAAAATGGCTTATTTCAAACAGTAGAGGATTTGGGGCAAGTATCAGGTATTGGCGAGAAGTCGCTAGAAAAAATCAAAGCTCAAATTACGGTACAGTAGAGACTTATTGACGAAAAAGGAAAAGAAACGCTACACTATGAAAGAGACAAGTATAATGATAATTATTCAGTTTTAAATAAAAAGGTAGGGAATGAGATGAACCGGATTTCATGGGATCAATATTTTATGGCACAAAGCCATTTGCTAGCTTTAAGAAGCACTTGTGAACGTCTGGCTGTTGGGGCTACAGTGGTGCGTGATAAACGTATTATAGCTGGAGGATACAACGGCTCGATCAGCGGAGGCGTGCATTGTGCTGACGAAGGTTGTTATGTGATTGATGGACACTGTGTAAGAACTGTCCATGCAGAAGTGAATGCACTCTTGCAGTGTGCTAAGTTTGGTGTGAAAACAGAAGATGCGGAAGTATACGTCACGCATTTTCCGTGTTTAAACTGCTGTAAAGCCCTTATTCAAGCGGGAATTAAAACAGTATATTACGCTAATGATTACAAAAATCACCCGTATGCTGTTGAGTTATTTCAACAGGCGGGAGTGAAAACAGCAAAAGTTGAACTTGATGAAGCAGTCATTGACTTAAAAAGTAAAGAGAAGCTTCAATTTGTGACGGATGTTCTCGCTCGTTTAGAAAAAAGCGGAGCGGACGAAGCAGAAGTGATGAATTTACAGCGTGAAGCTCTCGCTTTATTTACGGCAAATTAAAGGTGAAAGAGGTTTTTTACTATGTAACAGTAAGAAGCCTCTTTCTTTTAAGAAGAAAGGAGCTAAAAGTGAAAGGATATTATATTTACTGTGCTTTTAGCATGATGATAGCTTTATATGTATATGATAATTATTCTGCTGTAAGCCTGTTTTTGCTAATCGTGCTTTTCATTTTTCAATGGCTACAATGTCCGAGGAAAGTGGTTATTGCTTCTGCACTGTTGAGTGTTTTGTGCGTCTACCTATTAGCTGAGACAAATAAGCATAACAAAACGGTTCTTTTAGCTGAATCTTCTTCTTTTACAGGCGAAATTTCATCTGTGCCGCATAGTGACGGCGACAAGCTTACTTTTAAGTTTACGGTTCAAAATGAAGAGGTCATGGCTTTTTATAAACTAAAAACGTTGGAAGAGAAACAGCAGCTCGAAAAGCTAACGATTCATCAAGTTTGTCAACTAGCGGGGCAATTAACTTCTCCTTCACCTGCCCGCAACCTTCATGCATTTGATTATCAGCAATATTTGTACCATCAGTCTATTCATTGGCAGCTTAACGTTAAGAGACTTGATTTGGTAAAATGCCAGCCCCCCACTCTAACTCCACTTACGTACCTTACCTTTATTCGTCAAAAAGGAATTAATTATATTCAACAAAATATGTCGGATCCAGGCGCTGGGTTTATGCAGGCACTAATTTACGGCGAGCGCACCGGCATCGAAGAAGAGAGTATCAAGCGCTATCAGCAATTTGGTTTAATACACTTGCTTGCCATATCAGGTCTTCATGTTGGACTGCTGACAGCAATGTGTTTTTATTTGCTCATTCGGATTGGAATAACGCGCGAGCGAGCCATTACGCTTTTACTTTTGCTTCTTCCTGTATACATGGTTTTGGCTGGTGGCAGCGCTTCAGTTGTCCGAGCTGTTTTTATGAGTATGCTGATGCTTATATCGATAAAAATACAAAGAAAAATTCTTTTAGTTGATAGCATCAGCCTTGCTTTTATGGCCATGCTGCTTTTTAAGCCGTACTATTTATTTGATGTAGGATTTCAGCTTTCTTTTGCCGTTAGTTTTGCATTGATTTTATCGAGTCAGACGATTTTACCCCGTTTTCATTCTTCTTTCAGCCAGCTCATGGCTGTTTCAGCGATTGCACAAATCAGTTCACTTCCTTTACTGCTGTACTATTTTTATGGAGTATCTCTCCTCAGTTTGCCATTAAATATGGTGTTTGTACCTCTGTTTTCTCTTGTTATATTACCTCTTTGTTTGCTCATTCTTTTTGTTCGTATCCTCTTGCCGGGAGTGAGTGAACTGCTGGAGCAAATTCTTCATGTTCTTTTACTTGTTTGTGAAAAATTGCTTGGCTTTTTTGAGTGGATTCCCGCTGATTTTGTAACAGGAAAGCCCCACATTGTGCTGTTTTTGGGCATGTACGTATGCATTTATGCTTTATTTGTGGCGGTCGAAGAAGGGGAATTTTTCGTTCGCTATATGTTTCTTCTCCTGGCATTGTTAGCCGCCCAATGTATGTATCCTTATTTGAATCCAAAAGGAACGGTCACAATGGTCGATGTAGGACAAGGAGACTGCTTTATCATTGAGCTTCCTTATCGAAAAGGTGTGTATATGATCGATACCGGAGGAACGGTTTCATTTCCAAAAGAACCATGGCAAAAACGCCGTTCTTCTTTTGACGTGGGAGAAGACGTACTTGTTCCGTTTTTGCATTCAAAAGGAATAACAAGGGTCGATAAAATGATTATCACACATGGTGATTATGATCACGCAGGGGCGGCACAGCATTTATTTTCACAAGTGGCTGTAGGAGAGCTGGTGCTTGGAGAAAAAGCTGAATTAAATGAGGTAGAGACTGGTTTGGTAATCGCTGCTCAAAAACAAAGCGTACCTGTTCACATTGTTCAGCAAGGAGATAGCTGGCAAGATGGAGGTGTGTTATTTCAGATTATTTCTCCGACAGGTTTCGAAGAAACGAGCAATAACGGCTCGATTGTAATAGACGCTAAGTTAGGAAATTTAAGATGGCTATTCACCGGAGATTTAGAAAAGGAAGGAGAACAAAGAATATTGAAAGACTTTCCAAATCTTAAAGCAGATGTATTAAAAGTTGGGCACCATGGCAGTAAAACCTCAACTTCAGAAGAGTTTGTTCAACATTTAAATCCTAAAGTAGCGCTTGTTTCAGCGGGACAAAAAAATCGTTATGGTCATCCTCATCAAGAAATATTAGAGCTTCTGAAAAGCTGCGGGGTGTATATTTATCGAACGGATGAAGATGGTGGAGTAATGTATGAATTTACAAAAAAGTCAGGAACGTTTTCAAAGCAACTTCCATAGTCTATAGTAAGAAAAACGAACTAAAAAAGACTGCTAAGAAGCAGCCTTGAAGCAATTTTACGAACCCAAGTAGTGAATCACAGTTGCGATAACAAATAAGGCAGTGAAAAAGCCAAATGAAACACCAAATCCTACGGCAGAATCGACAGCGTCGTTGCGTTTACTTTGGACACTTTCTTCAAATTGGTTCATTAACACCCCTCCTGTTTACAGTATAATCTAACTTTTTTTAAAAATCTAGACAATTTAAAAGCGTTTTCACAAACTGACAACAGTTAACAACTATACTTTACGAGCATGAGGAGAAAATAGAGATAAGGGTTTAATCATTAACAAATAAGTAACCTAGGGCTTATATTGTTAATGTTTATCATAAACTGAGGAATTGTCGTTTTAAGGCAATTCCTTTTGTATTGTTGCCAAAAACTCATAACACCTTTACGATAGAAATTGTATTTTGTTTATCAGTAACTATACATAATCAATATAGATGAATAAAAAAGAGGAGCGTATATACGTTGGCAGTTGATAGCTTAAAAAGTATTACCAAAAATAATATAGCCCCCGTTTACTTAATACACGGGGTCAATGCATTTATGAGTAAAAAGATTAGAGATAAAATCGTCGACTATACGTTGAATGAAGAAGATAAAGAATTTAACTTGTCACTATACGATTTAGAAGAAACATCGATTGATCAAGTTCTAGAAGATGCTGAAACGCTTCCTTTTTTAGGAGACAAGCGTGTAGTCGTTGCGAAAAATGCAGCATTTTTAACGGCTGAAAAATCGAAAGATAAAGTAGAGCATGATCTAGCAAAACTTCAGCAATATGTGGAGCAGCCCCCGTCTTTTTCAACGTTAATTCTGCTAGCTCCTTATGAAAAGCTGGATGAAAGAAAAAAAATAACAAAATTATTAAAAAAACAAGCAGCTTACATCGAAGCGAACGAATTTGGTGAAAAAGAAATGAAGCAGTGGATTCATAATTTACTTTCAAAAGATGGAGTGAATATGGATGAAGATGCTGTGACGCTCCTTATTCAGCTTGTGGGTCTTAATGTAACGCTTGTGACAAATGAAATTGAAAAAATGGTGTTATACGTTGGACAAGGCGGAGTTATTACAAAAGAAGTTGTGCTTAAGCTTGTGGCAAAAACGCTTGAACAAAATGTATTTACGCTTATTGACGCTGTTATTCAGCGAAAGGTTTCTACTGCTTTAAATATGTATCAGGATTTACTGCGTAATAACGAAGAGCCTATTAAAATTTTATCTTTGTTAGCGACGCAGTTTCGCTTGATTTATCATACGAAGCAGCTGTCTAGTCAAGGGTACGGTCAGCAGCAAATTGCTCAAACGATTAAGGTACATCCGTTTCGTGTGAAAATTGCTTTGCAGCAGAGCAGAAGTTTTGAGGAACAGCAGCTTAAAGAAATTTTAAAGGATTTAGCAGAGGCAGATTATGAAATGAAGACGGGGAAAATGGATAAAGCGCTTATTTTACAGCTGTTTTTATTAAAAAGAGCGCAATAAAAAAACGATCCTAATGGGATCGTTTTTGTCTCAATTATGCAGATAAACCGTTAAGTTTTACTGCTAAGCGAGATTTTTGACGAGCTGCAGCATTTTTGTGGATAATACCAGATTGTGCAGCTTTGTCTAATTTTTTAGAAGCAACAGCAAATGCTGCTTTTGCGTTATCTACATCGTTGTTTTCAACTAAAGCTTCAAAGTTTTTGATTGCAGTACGCATAGCTGATTTAGCTTGAATGTTATGAGCACGGCGAGCTTCAGTAGTTTTTACACGTTTGATAGCTGATTTAATGTTTGGCATCCGTTTCACCTCCCGAAATGATAACAATCGAGATTATATAGAACTCGACATTCTTCACAATAAGAACAAAAGATATTTTATCAAACACAAGGACAGAATGCAATAGCCTTGACAAGGAATTTTATATGACAGACCTCTCTTCAAAAGCTTGTAGCTGATATTGCGCCTTTCTTTCCACTTTTCATTTCTTAAATGCATGAATCTGCCAGTCCTCGGTGACAATAATTCCAACAAAGATTGTCTAGGAGGTTAAGAAGTGGAAAAAGAACTTGATTTAAGTCAATATAGCGTGCGCACGGATTTAGCTGTCGAAGCAAAAGACATAGCGTTAGAAAACCAGCCTAAACCGAATAACCAGTCAGAAATCAAAGGCGTAATTGTAAAAGAAAAAGAAGAACAAGGTGTCAAAATTTCAATGGTAGAAATTACGGAAGAAGGCGCAGAAGCAATCGGTAAGAAAAAAGGCCGATATGTAACCCTTGAATCGGTAGGTATTCGCGAGCAGGATACTGAAAAGCAAGAGGCCATGGAAGAAGTATTTGCTAAAGAGCTGAATTTTTTTATTAAAAGCCTCAACATTCCAGATGATGCTAGCTGTCTTGTAGTGGGTCTTGGAAACTTAAGTGTTACACCAGATGCGCTTGGACCAAAGGCAGTAGATAATTTGTTGATTACAAGACATTTGTTTGAGCTACAGCCTGAAAGCGTGCAAGATGGCTTTAGACCCGTTAGCGCCATTGTTCCGGGAGTAATGGGAATGACGGGTATTGAGACAAGTGATATTATCTTTGGCGTTGTAAAGAAAGTGAATCCAGATTTTATCATTGCAATCGATGCGCTGGCCGCTCGTTCGATTGAACGGGTAAATGCTACCATTCAAATTTCAGATTCAGGTATTCATCCGGGGTCTGGGGTTGGAAACAAGCGCAAAGAAATCAGTTATGAAACACTTGGCATTCCAGTTATTGCAATAGGTATTCCAACGGTAGTGGATGCTGTTTCCATTACAAGCGATACAATTGACTTTATCTTAAAACATTTCGGCCGAGAAATGAAAGAGCAGGGAAAGCCGTCTAAGTCGCTGCTTCCGTCCGGTATGACGTTTGGAGAAAAAAAGAAGCTCACGGAGGATGACTTACCCAATGAAGAGCAGCGTCAAACGTATCTCGGGATGATTGGCACCCTTCCTGATGAAGAAAAAAGACGTCTTATTCATGAAGTGCTTGCACCTTTAGGTCATAATTTGATGGTTACGCCAAAAGAAGTGGATATGTTTATTGAAGATATGGCTAATGTAGTTGCAGGAGGACTTAACGCTGCTTTGCATCATGAAGTGGATCAAGAGAACTTTGGAGCATATACTCATTAATACGCTTTTAGATGAATGAGTTCTTCACAATATAGTCATAATGGTTAGTACTACAGAAGATAAAGAAGTAAGGGGCCTAATAATATGATTAAATTCACTTTAAAATCAGTAGTGCTAACCATTTTTTTACTGTGCGTCGTATTTTTAGGGATGCAGACGGCTCAGCAAGGATTGATTAAAATGAAGGGATATAATGATCCTTCGATTGAACATGTTATTAATGTGTCTAAAACGTCAGATGGTCAGGTGGAAGCTGCAGTTTTAGGTTCAAAAAAAGTCGTGAATATTGATGAAAAACAGCAGTTTCTAGAAAAACGAAAGGCTTTTAACTTTTTCTCCTCGCTAGGTCAAAGTCTAGCGGAAGGCGTGAAAAGTACAATAGGAAAAGCTTTTAAGGCTATCCATCATCTTCTTAATTAAAAGCAGAATTTCTTTCTGCTTTTTTGTATGGAAAAATCCCCAATGGAATGCTTATTGAATGTTGACGAATGTGTTGTTATAATTTAGTTTAGTGTATTTTGCCGATTTTCAGTAGGAGTGAAAAAAATATGGATAGAGAAGCAAGATTGAAACGACAATCGAAAATTAGAAACTTTTCGATTATTGCTCATATAGACCACGGTAAGTCAACATTAGCAGACCGTATTTTAGAAAAAACAAATGCGTTAACACAGCGAGAAATGAAAGCTCAGCTTTTAGATTCGATGGATTTAGAACGTGAACGTGGAATTACCATAAAATTAAATGCTGTGCAGCTTCAATACAAAGCAAAAGATGGAGAAGAGTATACTTTTCATCTAATTGATACACCGGGACACGTCGATTTTACATATGAAGTGTCGCGAAGTTTAGCCGCGTGTGAAGGTGCTATTCTAGTAGTAGATGCAGCTCAAGGTATTGAAGCTCAAACATTAGCAAACGTGTATTTAGCACTTGATAACAACCTTGAAATTTTACCTGTCATTAATAAAATTGACCTGCCGAGTGCAGAGCCAGAGCGAGTGCGCCAAGAAGTTGAAGACGTAATTGGATTAGATGCGTCGGAAGCTGTATTAGCTTCAGCTAAAGCAGGAATTGGTATCGAAGAAATTTTAGAACAAATTGTTGAAAAAGTTCCTGCTCCTGAAGGGGATCCAGATGCACCGCTTCAAGCGCTGATCTTTGATTCATTTTATGATGCATACCGAGGTGTAGTTGCATCTATTCGTATCGTACAGGGACGAGTAAAAGTAGGCGACAAAATTAAAATGATGGCAACAGGAAAAGAGTTTGAGGTAACGGAGCTAGGTGTGTTAACGCCAAAAGCCGTTGCTAAAGATGAACTTTCTGTTGGCGACGTAGGTTTTTTAACAGCAGCTATTAAAAACGTTGGAGATACGCGAGTAGGGGACACGATTACTCTTGCTAAAAATGGAGCAAGTGAACCTCTTCCTGGTTATCGTCGTCTGAATCCAATGGTATACTGCGGACTGTATCCAATTGATACAGCGAAGTATAACGATCTTCGTGAAGCACTAGAAAAGTTAGAGCTAAATGACTCTGCACTTCAGTTTGAACCAGAGACGTCTCAGGCCTTAGGGTTTGGTTTCCGATGTGGATTCTTAGGGTTGCTTCACATGGAAATTATCCAAGAGCGTATTGAGCGCGAATTTAAAATTGATTTAATTACAACAGCTCCAAGCGTTATTTATGACGTGTATTTAACAGACGAGACTCACCTGTCTGTAGATAATCCGTCTAATATGCCGGACCCACAAAAGATTGAACGCGTGGAAGAACCGTATGTAAAGGCAACGATGATGGTACCAAACGATTATGTTGGTGCTGTGATGGAGCTTTGTCAGAAGAAGCGGGGCAACTTTATTGATATGCAGTACTTGGATGCTAATCGCGTGAGTATTGTATACGAAATTCCGCTAGCTGAAATTGTATATGATTTCTTTGATCAATTAAAATCAAATACAAAAGGCTACGCGTCGTTTGATTACGAGCTTATCGGATATCAGCCTTCGAAACTTGTGAAGATGGATATTCTCTTAAACGGCGAAACGGTCGATGCACTGTCCTTTATCGTGCACAGAGATTCGGCTTACGATCGTGGTAAAGTCATTGTAGAAAAGCTTAAAGAGCTTATTCCACGTCAACAGTTCGAAGTGCCGATTCAAGCGGCAATCGGTCAAAAAATTGTGGCGCGTTCAACAATTAAAGCCATTCGTAAAAACGTTTTAGCAAAATGTTACGGAGGAGATATCTCTCGTAAACGTAAACTTCTTGAAAAACAAAAAGAAGGTAAAAAACGTATGAAGCAGGTCGGTTCTGTTGAAGTACCGCAGGAAGCATTTATGGCTGTGCTTCGCATGGACGAAGATTAATAGCTGAAATTCTATTATTTAACATGTCAAATTAGTTTTGAAAATCAAGCTAATCTGATACGATAGTAAAGAGTTTTGAGCGCTGTAAATAAGTGTGAACGAACATAGATAAAAATACCGCAGAGAGACTCTGCGGTATTTTTATCATTTATAAATGTGATTGAGGTGAAAGTCCATGGTGAAGGCAGCATATCTGCATATCCCGTTTTGTCATCATATTTGTCACTATTGTGACTTTAATAAAGTGTTTTTTAAAAATCAGCCCGTTATGCCGTATTTGGAAAGCATGCGAGAAGAAATGAAACAAACAGTCGAACGTTATCCAACGACCAATTTAAACACGATATTCGTTGGGGGTGGAACGCCCACAGCGTTAGATGAACAGCAGCTAGAGTATTTTTTAGAATCCATTCGTATGTATCTTCCTTATGACGAAAAAGGTGAGTTTACATTTGAAGCGAATCCGAATGAATTGACGAAAGAAAAACTTCAGCTTCTTCATGATTATGGCGTGAATCGTTTAAGCATTGGTGTACAAACGTTTAATGAAAGATTATTGGAGAAAATTGGACGTGTGCATTCAAATAGACAGGTATTTGATTGTGTTGAGCAAGCGAGAAAGATTGGAATGTCGAATATAAGCTTAGACTTAATTTATAGCCTGCCGGAACAAACGGTAGCTGATTTCTCTTCTACGCTTCAAACCGCTTTTTCATTAGAGGTAGAGCACATGTCTGCCTATTCGTTGATTATTGAGCCTAAAACGGTATTTTATAATTTAATGAACAAAGGGAAACTGCCTCTGCCTGCTCAAGAAGAAGAAGCAGCTATGTATGAGCTGCTTATGAAAGAAATGGACAAACAAGGTTTTCATCAATATGAAATCAGTAATTTCGCAAAGCCAGGCTACGAGAGTATTCATAATCTAACCTATTGGAACAACGACGATTATTACGGAATTGGCGCAGGCGCACATAGCTATATAAACGGAATAAGACGAGCAAATATTGGACCATTAAAAAAGTACATTGATTCGGTCGAGCAAAAAGGAAATGCATATCTCAATGAAGTGAGCGTGACCGAGGCTGAAAAAATGGAAGAAGAAATGTTTTTGGGCCTTCGTAAAACGAAAGGAGTCTCAAAAGAGGAGTTTAAGAAAAAATTCAATCGAGAATTAAAAGATGTATTTGGAGAACCTATTCAAGAATACAAAGAGAAAGGACTTTTGGGTGAAGACAATAGCTCAGTCTTTTTAACACACAACGGTCGATTTTTGGGGAATGAAGTTTTTCAAGCCTTTATTGGGATAATCTAATATCAAATCGTTGACATCGCTATAGTGATTTGGTAATTTATTATTAGATTTAGCACTCAGAGTTTTAGAGTGCTAACAGAGGTGATGAAGCGTGCTTACTGATCGACAGTTATTAATTTTACAAGTCATTATTGATGATTTCATTCGATCTGCGCAGCCGGTAGGCTCTCGAACATTATCTAAGAAAGAAGAGTTTAATTTTAGTTCGGCTACGATTCGCAATGAGATGTCAGACCTAGAAGAACTTGGATTTATTGAAAAAACTCATACTTCTTCAGGGCGCGTTCCGTCTGAGAAAGGTTATCGTTATTATGTTGATCATCTAGTGTCCCCGCAGCACTTGAAAGCAAGCGACGTTTCCACGGTACGTTCGGTATTCGCTGAACGCATTGTAGAACTGGAGCAGCTCGTTCAAAAGTCAGCGCAAATTTTATCTGATTTAACGAGTTTAACGTCTATTGTGCTAGGACCAAAAGCGGTCAGCCATAAGTTAAAACAGCTGCAGATTTTACCTTTAACGGCTCAGTCAGCTGTTGCCATTATTGTGACCGATACAGGACACGTTGAAAGTCGGACGATTACGCTGCCGAGCAGTATTCAACCTTCCGATATTGAAAAAATGGTTAACATTTTAAACGAAAAGCTCATCGGCGTTCGCATTACTGATTTACATGATAAAATGTACAAAGAAGTAGCGACGCTCTTAAAAAGCCATATTCAAGGGTATGAGCAGACGATGGATATACTCAATGATGCATTAAAGCTCAACATGAATGGCAAATTAGTAGTTGGCGGCAAAACGAATATGTTTGCTCAGCCGGAATTTCATGATCTTAATAAAATTCGCGGGCTGTTTAACATTATTGAACATGAACAGCAGTTTTATAAGCTGTTAAGCCCAAATGAGGCTGGCATACATGTGAAAATTGGTCATGAAAATAAATTGAATGAAATGGTAGGGTGCAGCTTAATTACAGCTAGTTATTCCTTTGGTCACGAACAGCTTGGCACAATTGCTATACTGGGACCGACCCGCATGGAATATGCGCGTGTGATTAGTTTGCTTACACTGCTGTCATCAGATATGTCTCAAGTATTAACAAACTTGTATAAAGAATAAAGGAATCGGGTGGAATATATTACTTCCATCCTTTCCCTGTGATAAAATAAAAAACGTTGTTTAAAATGTGAAAATGTGTGTAAACATTTAAGGGAGGTGAATGAATTGTCAAACGAAAAGCAAGTAGAAGAACAAAACGAAGAAGTGGTTGAAGAAGTTCAAACAAACTCTGCTGAAGCAACTGAAGCTGAAGCGTCTGAGGAAGTAAACCCTCTTCAACAAGAAAATGATCAATTAAAGCAACAGCTTGAAGAAGAAGAGAATCGCTACTTACGTCTACAAGCTGATTTCGATAATTTCCGTCGTCGTTCACGTCTCGATGCAGAAGCTGCTCAAAAATACCGTGCTCAATCATTAGTTTCGGATATTTTACCAGCACTTGATAACTTTGAACGTGCATTACAAGTTAACACAGCGGACGAACAAGCTAAATCCGTGCTGCAAGGTGTAGAAATGGTATACCGTCAATTAGTAGAGGCACTTCAAAAAGAAGGTGTTGAAGCAATTGAATCAGTCGGGAAAACATTCGATCCATACGAGCATCAAGCAGTGATGCAAGTAGAAGACGATGAATACGAACCGAACACGGTAGTAGAAGAGCTTCAAAAAGGTTACAAATTAAAAGATAAAATCATCCGCCCTGCGATGGTTAAAGTGAATCAATAACACTACATATTATGAAGGAGGTCATTGTCAATGAGTAAGATCATTGGTATCGATTTAGGTACAACTAACTCTTGTGTCGCTGTATTAGAAGGCGGCGAACCAAAAGTAATTCCAAATCCAGAAGGAAACCGTACAACGCCATCAGTTGTGGCATTCAAAAACGGTGAGCGTCAAGTTGGGGAAGTGGCGAAACGTCAAGCTATTACAAACCCTAACACAATTATTTCAGTTAAACGTCATATGGGTACAGACCATAAGGTGGAAGCTGAAGGCAAGCAATACACGCCTCAAGAAATGTCAGCTATCATTCTTCAACATTTAAAAGGTTATGCTGAAGAGTATTTAGGTGAGCCTGTAACAAAAGCTGTTATCACAGTTCCGGCTTACTTTAATGATGCTGAGCGTCAAGCAACAAAAGATGCTGGTAAAATTGCTGGTTTAGAAGTAGAGCGTATTATTAACGAGCCTACTGCAGCAGCACTTGCGTACGGATTAGAAAAAACAGATGAAGATCAAACAGTTTTAGTTTATGACCTTGGTGGCGGTACGTTTGACGTATCTATTCTAGAACTTGGCGACGGCGTATTTGAAGTTCGCGCAACTGCAGGTGACAACCGCCTTGGTGGTGACGACTTTGACCAAGTAATCATCGACTATTTAGTCGCTGAATTCAAAAAAGAAAACGGCGTTGATTTAAGCAAAGATAAAATGGCGCTTCAACGTTTAAAAGATGCGGCTGAAAAAGCGAAAAAAGATTTATCAGGCGTAACATCTACACAAATTTCTTTACCATTTATCACTGCTGGAGAAGCTGGCCCTCTTCACTTAGAGGTATCTTTATCACGTGCTAAATTTGACGAGTTATCAGCAGGCCTTGTAGAACGTACAATGGCTCCTGTGCGTCAAGCTTTAAAAGATGCAGGCCTTTCTGCAAGCGAACTTGATAAAGTAATCTTAGTTGGTGGTTCAACTCGTATCCCAGCGGTACAAGATGCGATCAAAAAAGAAACTGGTCAAGATCCTCACAAAGGTGTAAACCCTGATGAAGTAGTTGCACTTGGTGCAGCAATTCAAGGTGGCGTATTAACGGGTGATGTAAAAGACGTTGTATTACTAGACGTAACGCCTTTATCACTAGGTATCGAAACAATGGGTGGCGTATTTACAAAGCTAATTGAGCGTAATACGACGATTCCAACAAGTAAATCACAAGTATTCTCAACGGCTGCAGATAGCCAAACGGCTGTAGATATTCATGTTCTTCAAGGTGAGCGTCCAATGTCTGCAGACAACAAAACGCTAGGTCGTTTCCAGTTAACTGATATTCCACCTGCACCACGCGGAGTACCTCAAATCGAAGTGTCATTCGATATTGACAAAAACGGTATCGTAAACGTTCGTGCAAAAGATTTAGGCACAAACAAAGAGCAAGCTATTACAATTAAATCTTCAACAGGTTTATCAGATGACGAAATCGACCGCATGGTAAAAGAAGCGGAAGAAAACGCAGATGCTGATAAGCAACGTAAAGAAGAAGTGGAACTACGCAATGAAGCAGATCAATTAGTGTTTACAACTGAAAAAACACTAAAAGATCTTGAAGGAAAAGTAGAAGAAGCTGAAGTAACAAAAGCTAACGAAGCAAAAGATGCTTTAAAAGCAGCGATTGAAAAGAATGACCTTGAAGAAATCAAAGCGAAAAAAGATGAACTTCAAGAAATCGTTCAAGCGTTAACTGTAAAATTGTATGAGCAAGCTCAACAAGCTCAGCAAGCAGGTGAACAAGGCGCTCAAAATGATGATGTTGTAGATGCAGAGTTTGAAGAAGTAAACGACGACAAAAAATAATGCATCTTGACGACTAACGTGAATGACGCCATGGTGCGATTCACATCTTTTTAAAAAGTCAAAGTCAAGCTTATTTCTTGGCTTTGACTTTTTTAACGTGGAAAAGCGAAAGGGAAAGTTTTTCACTTGGCTCTCTGCGTGCACGGGAGCAATAGAAAGTAACTTTTATGTTGCTATGGAATTATTAATAATGATACAATTACGTTTATGTGAAACGATTCGGGAGTGAGTATTGATGAGTAAGCGAGATTACTATGAAGTACTCGGTATCAGTAAGAGCGCTACAAAAGATGAAATAAAAAAAGCATACCGCAAGCTTTCTAAACAATATCATCCAGATATTAACAAAGCGGAAGATGCTGCTGACAAATTTAAAGAAGTAAAAGAAGCATATGAAGTATTGAGTGATGACCAAAAAAAAGCACAATACGATCAATTTGGTCATACTGATCCAAATCAAGGCTTTGGCGGCTTTGGTGGAGGCGGCTCAGACTTTGGTGGCTTCGGCTTTGAAGATATTTTCAGCTCGATCTTTGGTGGTGGTGGTCGCAGACGTGACCCTAATGCTCCGAGACAAGGTGCCGATTTACAATACACGATGACACTTTCTTTTGAAGAAGCTGTTTTCGGAAAAGAAACAACAATTGAAATTCCACGTGAAGAAACGTGTGAAACATGTCACGGTTCAGGTGCAAAACCTGGAACAAAAGTCGATACATGTTCGCACTGTAATGGTTCAGGTCAGTTAAACGTTGAACAAAACACGCCGTTTGGCCGCGTGGTAAATCGACGTGCGTGTCATCATTGTAATGGTACGGGAAAAATCATTAAAGACAAATGTGCAACGTGCCACGGTGACGGTAAAGTAACAAAACGACGTAAGATTAATGTTAAAATTCCAGCTGGTGTAGATGATGGTCAACAGCTGCGCGTAAGTGCTCAAGGAGAACCAGGGGTAAATGGTGGTCCTCCGGGAGATTTATACGTAGTGTTCCACGTGCGCACTCATGAATTCTTTGAACGTGATGGAGACGATATCTACTGCGAAATGCCTTTAACGTTTGCTCAGGCAGCGCTAGGTGATGAAGTAGAAGTACCAACTCTACACGGCAAGGTGAAGCTGAAGATTCCTGCTGGTACACAAACGGGAACGAAATTCCGTTTAAAAGGAAAAGGTGTGGCAAACGTACGAGGATATGGTCAAGGAGATCAGCATATTCACGTTCGAGTTGTAACTCCAACAAAAATATCAGAAAAACAAAAACAATTATTGCGTGAGTTCGCTGAACTGAGCGGTCAAGAAGCCGTTGATGAGCAGCATGATTCCTTTTTTGCAAAAGTAAAACGAGCAATTAAAGGAGAATAATTGTCTTTCATAGTAAACAGAGACAGGTTGGTAAAGGTACTTTGCCAACCTGTCATCTGTCATGTTCATATTTAAAATCCTATATTACTGAAGGCAGAAAGGATGAAGTTGGTAGCAATGAAATGGTCTGAAATTTGTATTCATACAGCGCAAGAAGCAATTGAACCCATCTCTCATATTTTACATGAATCAGGAGCTAGCGGGGTAGTCATTGAAGATCCTGCTGATTTAGTGAAGGACAGAGATACAACTTTTGGTGAAATCTACGATTTAAACGTAGAAGACTACCCAGAAGAAGGTGTAGTGATTAAAGCATATCTTCCAGTTAACAGCTTTTTAGCAGAAACTGTGGATGGTATCAAAAAAGAAATTAATGGACTGCTTGTTTACGACTTTGATTTAGGAGCTAACAAAGTTACGATCAGTGAAGTGAACGAGGAAGAGTGGGCCACTGCTTGGAAAAAATATTACCATCCGGTGAAAATTTCAGAGCGTTTTACGATTGTACCAACTTGGGAAAACTATGAAAAAGTAAGCACAGATGAATTGATTATCGAGCTTGATCCCGGAATGGCTTTTGGGACAGGTACGCATCCAACAACGGTTATGTCTCTTCAAGCATTGGAAAGAACAGTGAAAGCAGGAAATACTGTTATTGACGTGGGTACAGGTTCAGGAGTGCTAAGCATTGGCGCGGCTCTGTTAGGAGCAAGTAATGTACAAGCTCTAGACCTTGATGAAGTAGCCGTACGTTCTGCTCGCGAAAATATTGAATTGAATCAAGTTGGGAACGTCGTAACAGTAGGTCAAAACAACTTATTGCAAGGTATAGAAGGACCGGTTGACATTGTTGTGGCGAATATTCTAGCTGAAGTAATCGTTCGTTTTGTAGACGATGCTGCAAAAGTATTAAAGCCAGGAGGCATGTTCATTACATCAGGTATTATTAGTGCGAAAAAAGAAGATGTCAAAAAAGCGTTAACGGGAGCGGGCTTTGTTATTCAAGAAGTAACGCTTATGGAAGACTGGGTAGCAATTATTGCGCAAAAACAAGCTTAACAAGTGAGAAGGTGTCAAGATGCAACGTTATTTTCTGCCAAATGATCAATTTCAAGAGCAAAGTGTCATAGTGACACAAGATGATGCCCATCATATCTCACGCGTCATGAGAATGAATGAAGGATCACAGTTTATTGCCTGTAATGAACAGGGGCAAGCTGCTTTGTGTGAAATTGAAAATATTTCCGCTAACGAAGTGAAAGCATCTATTATAGAATGGATAAGCGAAGAAAAAGAGCTTCCAGTCCATGTTACAATTGTGAACGGTCTGCCTAAAGGGGATAAGCTCGAGCTTATTATCCAAAAAGGGACAGAACTTGGGGCGTATAAGTTTATCCCTTTTATTGCGGCTCGTTCAGTTGTTAAATGGGATGATAAAAAGAGTCAAAAAAAAGTAGATCGCTGGAACAAGATTGCTAAAGAGGCTGCAGAACAATCTCATCGTACGATTGTACCAGCAGTAGAAGCCCCAATTTCTTTTAAAAAACTAGTAGAAATTAGCGGTGACTATACTCATAAAGTTGTAGCCTATGAAGAAAGAGCAAAGCAAGGAGAAACATCTCATCTGCACGCTGTTCTTTCGGCTTTAAAACCCGGCCATTCCGTGCTTGTGGTTGTAGGCCCCGAGGGTGGTTTGACCGAGCAGGAAGTAGAAGTATTAGAAGAAAATGAATTTACAATAAGCGGATTTGGTCCGCGAATTTTACGAGCAGAAACAGCTCCTTTATATGCGCTGTCTGCTATATCTTATCAAACTGAGTTAATGAGGTGACGATTATGTCAACAGTTGCTTTTCACACGCTAGGGTGTAAAGTAAATCACTATGAAACAGAAGCAATTTGGCAATTGTTCAAAGGCCAAGGCTATGAGCGTGTTGAATATGAACAAACTGCCGATGTATATGTAATTAATACATGTACGGTAACAAATACAGGAGATAAAAAAAGCCGTCAAGTTATTCGCAGAGCTGTGCGGAAAAATCCAGATGCGGTTATTTGTGTAACTGGGTGTTATGCTCAAACTTCGCCAGCTGAAATTATGGCCATTCCTGGTGTTGATATCGTAGTAGGTACACAAGATCGCGTTAAGATGCTTGATTATATTGAACAATTTAAAAAAGAGCGTCAGCCGATTAACGGCGTAGGAAACATTATGAAAACACGCGTATATGAAGAGCTAGATGTACCGGCTTTTACAGACCGTACGCGTGCTTCGTTAAAGATTCAAGAAGGCTGTAACAACTTCTGTACATTCTGTATTATTCCATGGGCGCGCGGTTTAATGCGATCTCGTGATCCTAAAGAAGTAGTAGCACAAGCACAGCAGCTAGTGGATGCGGGCTATAAAGAAATCGTGTTAACAGGTATTCACACTGGCGGATACGGAGAAGACATGAAAGATTACAATCTTGCCCAGCTTCTTCGTGATTTAGAGTCTCAAGTAAAAGGATTAAAACGCATTCGTATTTCGTCAATTGAAGCAAGTCAAATTACGGACGAAGTGATTGAGGTACTAGATCAATCAGAAATGGTTGTACGTCATTTGCATATTCCTCTTCAATCAGGTTCAAATACGGTATTGAAGCGCATGCGTCGTAAGTATACAATGGAGTTCTTTGGTGAGCGCTTAAACCGTCTGAAAGAAGCTCTTCCTGGATTAGCGATTACATCAGATGTTATTGTTGGCTTCCCAGGTGAAACAGAAGAAGAGTTTATGGAGACGTATAACTTTATTAAAGAGCACGGTTTTTCAGAGCTTCATGTATTCCCGTATTCTAAACGTACAGGTACGCCAGCGGCTCGTATGACCGACCAAATTGATGAAGAAGTAAAAAATCAACGTGTGCATCGTTTAATCGAACTTTCAAATCAATTGGCAAAAGAATATGCTTCAACGTTTGAAGGAGAAGTACTAGAAGTAATTCCGGAAGAAAAATATAAAGAAGATCCTGAAAGTGGTTTATATGTAGGATATACTGATAACTACTTAAAGGTTGTGTTTAAAGCGTCTGAAGAAATGGTTGGAAAGCTTGTAAAAGTGAAAATTTCAAAAGCTGGATATCCTTATAATGAAGGTGAGTTTGTTCGCGTGCTAGATGAGGTTCATCTTCAAGATCAGGTGAAAATGAGCTCATAACACTTATTGGAAAGCTGCGTGTATATGCAGCTTTTTTCATACGTGTAAAAAAGCTGAACGAGTAATGTTTTATCAAGAAAGTTCATAAAATAAAGGGGGAATAACTGCATTACTTTATGTAAAGCGGTTGACCTTAAGGAATCATTATATTATAATTGCAAAAGACATGTCTAACATGTCATTTCATTATGATGTTAGTGGTTTTGTTCGGAGGGAGGGAATTAGAATGTCAAGAACAGTTGTTCGTAAAAACGAATCGCTTGAAGATGCTCTTCGTCGCTTCAAACGTTCAGTTTCAAAAACTGGTACGTTACAAGAAGCAAGAAAGCGCGAATTCTATGAAAAGCCTAGCGTAAAGCGTAAGAAGAAATCTGAAGCTGCTAGAAAACGCAAGTTCTAATAAGAGGGTGGATTTATGAGTCTTCTCGAGCGTTTAAATAGTGATATGAAACAAGCGATGAAAAACAAAGAGAAAGAGAAGCTTGGGGTCATTCGTATGGTCAAAGCATCTCTTCAAAACGAAGCCATTAAGTTAGGAACCGACCTAACTGAAGCAGACGAGTTGACGGTTATTTCTCGCGAATTCAAACAACGTAAAGACTCCCTCCATGAATTTGAGAAAGCAGGTCGTCAAGATCTTGTTGATAAAATTCATTCTGAATTAGCGGTTTTAGAAGTTTACGCTCCTAAACAGCTAACTGAAGAAGAGTTATCTGAAATTATTAAAACGACGATTGAAGAAACGCAGTCTTCCTCTAAAGCTGATATGGGGAAAGTTATGGGAGCGCTTATGCCGAAAGTAAAAGGCAAAGCGGATGGCTCTCTTGTTAATAAGCTTGTCCTTCAACACTTATCATAAAAAACACCTTACCTTGTGTAAGGTGTTTTTTATATGGATAACAATCGAACGTATGTTTTGTTTTTCTTGTGCAAAGAATAAAATAGATAAATTTTAAAAAATTTGAAACTATTGTTAAAGTTATTCGTATATACAGATACATGCTCATACTATCTATGGAAGGAGGGAAGTGTATTCGGTGAAAACCTTATTTTCTTTCGTGTGCTTTCTTATCTTAGCCACTGGGTTATTCCCCACTATTAGCACCGCTGACGTGAAGCGTGTACACGTTATTCCTGTAAATAAAACGGTAGAAAATGGACTGCTTTCTTTTCTAAACAGATCCATTGAAGATGCGGAAAATGACGGTGCAGATTTGATTATATTGGACATAGATACTCCTGGAGGAGCTGTAGATGCAGCTTCTGAAATAGCTAAAAGCTTAACCTCAACACCTATTCCTACCGCTGCTTTTGTCGATAAAAAAGCATTATCAGCCGGAGCGTATATTGCACTTAACGCCGATCAAATTTATATGACACCCGGTTCTACAATGGGATCGGCAGCTGTGATTGACCAACAGGGAAATGCCGCAGGAAAAAAAGCTCAGTCCTACTGGTTATCGGCTATGAAGAGTGCAGCAGAGCAAAATAACCGAAACCCTAAATATGCAGAAGCGATGGCAAATACCAAGATGGTAATACCTGAGCTCAACTTAAAAGGAAACGAATTGCTGACGCTCACTCCGAAGCAAGCCGAGCAAGTTGGTTATTCAGAAGGGACTGTGAAAAATTTAGACGATCTCCTAAGCGTACTTGGCTATGAAGATGCTAAACTGACGTATGCGAAAATGAGTGTAAGTGAACAAATTGCTCGTTTTCTTACCCATCCACTTGTTGTTCCCATTTTATTATCCATTGGTGCTTTAGGAATTGTAATTGAATTGTTTACGCCTTCATTTGGTATTGCGGGTTCTATTGGAATAGCTTCACTTCTTTTATTTTTCTATGGTCATATGGTAGCAGGATTAGCTGGCATGGAAGCGCTCGTTTTATTTATAGCAGGAATTATATTGCTTCTGTTAGAGATTGTAGTACCAGGCGGAGTTTTAGGACTACTAGGGCTTGGAGCTATCATTTTAAGTTTTTTTATGTCAACAGATAATAATGTCGAAATGGGAATTTCTCTTGTAATTGCAATAGTGGTGGCACTGGGAGGTGCGTTTGTGATGATGAAATTTTTTAAAAGAAAGCTTACACCTTTCAAAAAAATGGTGCTTAATGATTCACTTAATACCGAATCTGGCTACGTGTCGAATCAAAATCGTTATGAATTAATAGGAAAACAAGGTAAAACAACAACACCGCTTCGTCCTTCAGGTACCGTGCTCATCGATGAAGAGTATGTGGATGTAGTCACTGAAGGCGGATATTTAGACAAAGATGTGTTAGTAAATATTATAAAAGTAGAGGGATCAAGGGTTGTGGTGCGGAAGCTTACAGAGCCTTTGAAAAAGGAGGACCTTAATTAATGGAAGTAGGTAGCGTATTGTTTTTTGTAGTTATTGGTCTAGCAATTATTGCTTTAGCTGTTTTTTTCACTTTTGTACCGATTATGCTATGGATTTCAGCATTAGCAGCAGGCGTTCGTATTAGTATTTTCACACTGGTCGGAATGAGACTTCGTCGAGTGATACCATCTCGCGTTGTGAACCCGTTAATTAAAGCAAGTAAAGCAGGTTTAGGTATTACCATTAATCAATTAGAGAGCCACTATTTAGCAGGCGGTAACGTTGACCGCGTGGTAAACGCGCTGATTGCAGCGCACCGAGCAAATATTGAGTTAACATTTGAGCGCGGAGCAGCTATCGACTTAGCGGGCCGTGATGTGCTAGAAGCTGTACAAATGAGCGTTAATCCAAAAGTTATTGAAACACCTTTTATTGCAGGGGTGGCTATGGATGGAATCGAAGTCAAAGCAAAAGCTCGAATTACTGTTCGTGCAAACATTGATCGACTAGTAGGGGGAGCAGGAGAAGAAACGATTATTGCCCGTGTTGGCGAGGGGATTGTTTCTACAATCGGTTCGCAAAAAGATCACAAAAAAGTATTGGAAAATCCCGATATGATTTCTCAAACGGTGTTAGGAAAAGGGTTGGATTCAGGAACAGCGTTTGAAATCTTATCCATTGATATTGCTGACATCGATATTGGTAAAAATATTGGGGCAGTTCTTCAAACAGACCAAGCGGAAGCAGATAAAAATATTGCACAAGCAAAAGCCGAAGAACGTCGTGCTATGGCCGTTGCTCAAGAACAAGAAATGCGTGCAAAAGTAGAAGAAATGCGTGCAAAAGTAGTAGAAGCAGAAGCAGAAGTACCGTTAGCGATGGCAGAAGCACTGCGCTCTGGAAATATTGGCGTCATGGATTATATGAACATTCAAAACTTGACTGCTGATACGGATATGCGTGATTCAATTGGAAAAATGTCTAAAGAAGACGATGAGAAATAATGAATCAGCTTAACAAGGAGGTTTTCTCCTAATGAATATCGTTGAAACGCTTATTAAACTAATTATTAATAATGCTTTCATTTTTGTCATCATTGGAGGGATTATTTTTAACGTTGTGCAGCGTTTTATGGCTCAGTCAAAAGAGGAAGAACAGCAGCGTTCTAAAAGAGCTCCTATGCCTCCTGTAAACAATCCTTCAAGGCGGGAAAGACCTAGATATCGACCTGTCAAAGAAGAGCCAAAAACAGCTCGTATGGAGCCGGAAACTGTTCCATCAGCAGAAACAAATCCTTTGCAAGAAAAATTGGAAGAGCTAAAAAATCGTCCGTATCATGAACCGTCTATTCAAAAGAAAATCACGGTTGACAAACCAAAAATCACAGGTGAGAAAAACGTTTTCAAGCCCATTTCTCGTAAAGAAGCTGTTCAAGGAGTGGTATGGTCCGAAATTCTAGGGCCGCCAAAATCGAAACAACGTAAATATAAACGATAAATAGATGTGATACATTAACCCCCTTTCTCATAAACATGAGATGAAAGGGGGTTCTTTTTATGAGCAAAAAGTGGAGACACCAAATGAAAAGATGGATGACAAAAACAATGGAACTACCCGCTGATGTATTAATGGATCTTCCCCGTATTACGTTAGTTGGACAAATACACATTTATATTGAAAACCATAAAGGTTTATTAGCCTTTTCTGATACTGAAATACGCGTGTTACTAAAACAGGGACAAATGTTAATTCGAGGTGAAGGACTGGTCATTAAAGTAATACTGCCAGAAGAACTGGTTTTAGAAGGTAAAATCAATCAAGTTCTTTATTTAGAACAATAACACAAGGAGGAAAAAAATGAAGAATGGATGGACAAACTTTGTTATTGGTACCGTACGTATTCGAATTGTTGGAAAAGGAATTGAACGTTTCTTAAATAATTGTGTGAGACAACAGATTATGATTTCGAATGTCCATAAAGTTGACGGTCAGCTAGCGACAGCAACAATATTATTGAAAGATGTAAAGAAAATTCGTATACTAATTCGCAACGCAGATTGTAAAATTTACTTTATAAGAGGCAGGGGTTTTCCTTTTTTAACAAAACGAGTGATCAAAAATAGTGGATTTGCTTTAGGTTTTCTTTCTTTTTTTATTATTCTTGGTTTGCTTTCCAACATGGTGTGGAAAGTGGAAATTAGCGGTGCAGAACCACAAACAGAACATCAAATGACTAAGCAACTCGCCAAAATAGGTGTAAAAAGAGGAGAGTTTCAATTTCTGTTAGAGAGTCCTGAAAAAATCCAGCGCTATTTAACGGATAATATGAACAATATTACCTGGGTGGGAGTAGAAGTGCGCGGCACTTCTTATCACTTCCAAGTGGTTGAAAAAAATGAGCCCAAGCCTCAGCAAAAAACACCTTACCAACATTTAATTGCTAAAAAGAAAGCCATTATTACGAATTTGTTTGTCGAAAAAGGACAACCTTTAGTCAAGGTTAATGATTTTGTCAATGAAGGCGAGGTCTTAGTTTCCGGTATTATTGGAAACGAAAAAAATAAAAAAGTAGTAGCTGCTAAAGGGAAAGTCTACGGTGAAACATGGTATAAGTCTGAGGTGGAAGTGCCTTTAAAAACTGATTTTCAGGTATTAACGGGTAATGGATATACGAAGCACTATTTAGATTTTCAAGCTTTTAAAATGCCTCTTTGGGCTTTTAACAAAGAAAAATACGGTTCAAAGGTGACAGAAAAAGTGGAGCATCCACTCTATTTTTTAAAATGGAAGTTACCTCTGTCGTATGAGAAAGTTGCTGTACGAGAAGAACAGAACTCGCAGCGCGTCTATTCTAAACAAGAGGCGGTGGAAAAAGCTTTGGAAATCGGTCGAAAAAAATTACTATCAACTTTAGGTGAGGATGCTAAAATAAAAGGTGAAAAAGTTTTGCACCAAGAACAGGACAATGGTAAAGTTAGATTATCAATACATTACCAAGTTATAGAAAATATTGCGAACACTCAACCAATTATTCAAGGAGATTGATGAATGTCAGAACAGCTAGTAACAATTAACGTACAACTTGATGATTCAAACGAAGCCATTTCATTATTTGGCGTACAAGATGCGAATTTAAAGCGAATTGAAGAAGAAATGCAGGTCTCTATCATTTCAAGAGGTGAGACTGTTGTAGTCTCCGGAAGTACAGAAAATGTTCAGCTAGTGGAAGAAATGCTTAAAAAGTTACTGAACATTATCCGAAAAAATATTTCCATATCTGAACGAGATGTTGTGTATGCGATTCAATTAGCTAAGAAAAATTCTCTCGAGTTTTTTGAAGATGTATATGAAGAAGAGATTGGTAAAAATGTAAAAGGTAAGACTATTCGTGTTAAGACATTAGGACAAAGTCAATACATTTCGGCTATTAAGAAAAATGATTTGGTATTTGGAATTGGGCCTGCTGGTACTGGTAAAACGTATTTAGCCGTTGTCATGGCCGTTAATGCTCTTAAAAATGGTCACGTGCAGCGTATTATTTTAACACGTCCTGCTGTTGAAGCAGGTGAAAGTCTTGGCTTCTTGCCAGGAGATCTGAAAGAAAAAGTAGATCCGTACTTGCGGCCTCTGTACGATGCATTACATGATGTATTAGGAACAGAACATACGCAACGCCTAATCGAACGCGGAGTTATTGAAATAGCACCCCTTGCTTATATGCGAGGTCGTACACTAGATGATGCGTTTGTTATCTTAGACGAAGCGCAAAACACCACGATGGCGCAAATGAAGATGTTTTTAACACGACTAGGATTTGGGTCTAAAATGGTGATTACAGGAGATATTTCACAAATTGATTTACCAAAAGGAGCTCAGTCTGGTCTAGCGGCTGTCTCGAAAATCCTGACCAATGTTAAAGGTATTTCGTTTATTCATCTAGAACAGTCAGATGTTGTGCGCCATCCACTTGTGGGACGCATCGTTCAAGCGTACGAACAAGCTGACCAAAAGACCCTTTCTTAATAGGGTCTATTTTTTGTAAAAGGGGGTACGTTTGTGTCAACGTTTCGGATAATCAAGCAAACAATGGCACAGATCGAGCGATTACGGTTAATTCAAATTGGGTTATATGCCTTGTTAGGTGTAATGATGTTTGCGTCTATGTATAGCAATGTAAAGCCGCAGGAATTAGATCTCAGATTACTATCTATTTCCCCGCAAACCATTTACTCACCCGTTACCATTGAAGATAAAGAGAGCACAGAGAAAAAACGGGCAGAGGCAGAACAAGCCGTTGAAGATGTGTATACACAAAAAACAGAATACGCACAGAACCAAGTCGATCTTGTTGCATCTATTTTTGATGCGATGATGGAAGTTAATACAGAATATGAAAAAGAAGATCATGAAGATGACAGTATCGATGCTGTATTAAAAACCAAACAAAAAATGCTAGAGGACAAGCTTCCTGAAGACATTCAAAAAAACTTGCCAAAAGATACCATTAAGCAGCTGCTTCAGTCTTCTAACAGTGATTTATCGATTGCGAAAGATGCTGTAGTCACGGCCGTTCATCATGTGATGAAAGATCAAGTGAAGATTAGCGATGTAGAAGAGAAAAAAGATCAAGTAGAAAGTCAGCTTGTTTACACCAATGTCAGCAATTCTCTAAAGGATTCGATGAATGCAATTGCTAAATTCGCTATCATTCCAAATGTGATTTATGATCCACAAAAAACAGCTGAAAACCGTCAAGCAGCTGTGGAAAAAGTGGAGCCTGTCCGAATCAAACAAGGCCAGATTATTGTAGAAGAAAATCAGCTTATTAATCCTGATATATATCGTCAGCTCCAGCTCGCGGGATTGTTGAATAATAAAGGATCTATTCAGCCTTTTGCGGGGTTAGCTTTGCTGATTGTAATGATGATAGCGGGCCTCATTTACTATTTGCGTGAATTTCACACCAAGACATATCAGCCCTTGCTGTTGTATGTATTGGTAGCAACCATTACGATTGGCCTCATGAAAATTTTAAGCTTGTTTCAGCAAATTGATTTATCAGAAATTGGTTTCTTAGCTCCTGTTGCGGTGGGAGGTTTGCTGATTCGAATTTTAATGGATGAACGCATTGCTATTTTATCAAGCATTGTATTTGCTATTTGTGGAAGCATTATTTTTAATGGTGAATTGACAACCTCGTTTAATATGAACATTGGGATCTACTTTTTAATTAGCAATATTGCTGCTATTTTATTTTTAAGCAGGCAGCACAGACGTTCACGGATTTTGCAGGCAGGTCTATTTGTAGCTATGGTAAACGTAATTATCAGCTTTGCTATTATTTTTATTAAAAATGGCCAAATCGGCACTGTAGAGCTTGGCTATTACAGCATGATGTCAATTGCATCTGGTGTTATTGCTTCCGTTTTAACTATAGGTTTGCTTCCGTTTTTTGAAAGTGGATTTGGCATTTTATCTACGATGAAGCTGATTGAATTATCGAGTCCTACTCATCCGCTATTACGCAAAATCTTAACCGAAACACCTGGAACATATCATCACAGCGTAATGGTGGCAAACTTATCTGAAGCGGCGTGCGAAACAATAGGAGCTAACGGTTTATTAGCGAGAGTCGGGGCTTATTACCACGATATTGGTAAAACGAAGCGACCGCAGTATTTTATTGAAAATCAAATGAATATTACTAATCCGCATGATAAACTAAGTCCGAAGACTAGTAAAAATATTATAATCGCACATGCTACAGATGGAGCTACCATTTTGCGGAATCACAAGTTTCCAAAAGAGATTGTAGATATTGCAGAGCAGCATCACGGAACAACTCTTCTTAAGTTTTTCTATCATAAGGCACTTGAACAAACAGAAGAAAAAATTGATGAAAAAGAATATCGCTATCCTGGACCAAAGCCTCAGTCTAAAGAAGCAGCGGTTATTTGCATAGCTGATAGTGTAGAAGCAGCCGTAAGGTCAATGTCCAATCCCACTCCGGAAAAAATTGAGAACTTGGTGCGAAATATTATTAAAGATCGCTTGCAGGATGAGCAGCTTAGCGAGTGTAACGTAACGCTCAAAGAGCTAGAGTTAATTCGTCAAGCACTATGTGAAACTTTAAATGGGATTTTTCATTCCCGAATCGAATATCCAGAGATAAAAAAAGAGAAGGTGAAGGTATGAGTTTAGTTATTGATTTTATTGATGAAACAAACGAAGTAAGTGAAGAACAGCAAAAAGAGCTTGAAAAGCTGCTTGAAGCCGCTGCTATATATGAAAATCTGCAAGAGGATGCAGAAGTGTCCGTTACATTTGTGGATAATGATCGAATTCAAGAAATCAATCATCAATATCGCCATAAAAATCAGCCAACGGATGTAATATCGTTTGCGCTAGAAGAAATGGGCGAAGATGAAATGCAAATTATCGGAGATGAGATGCCAAGAGTCCTAGGGGACATTGTCATTTCGATTCCAAAAGCTCATGAGCAAGCAGAAGAATACAATCACTCGTTTATGAGGGAGCTAGGATTCTTAACGGTTCACGGTTTCTTGCACTTGCTTGGATATGACCATGAAACATCAGAAGATGAAAAAGAGATGTTTACACGTCAAAAAGATATTTTAGAACAATATGGACTCTCGCGATAAAAAGGGGATAGCTAAAGTTGTCAGTAGCTTTGGCTATGCAATAGAAGGGTTTATTTATGTTTGTAAAACACAGAGAAATATGCAAATTCACGTAGCAGCTTCTTTCATCGTCCTTTTCTTAGGCGCCGTGCTGTCAATTACAGCTGGTGAATGGACGGTTGTGCTGCTTCTGATTGCAGGCATGTTCAGCTTGGAGTTAATGAATACAGCAGTTGAAAAAGTTGTCGATTTAGTTTCTCCTGAATATCACATACTAGCAAAACACGCAAAAGATGCAGCCGCAGCCGCGGTGTTGGTCTATGCGTGTTTTGCTGTCCTTATAGGAGGAATTATTTTCTTAAAGTATTTGTTTTAAAAAGGATTCTTTTTGGTTCTTTACACCCCCGTGGTATAATAAAAAAGGACAAGTTAAAAGACATGTAGAAGCGCAAAAGGAGAGCGGATAAATGGATAAGACCGGACTGATTGATGAGGCGAAAAAAGCTCGTGAAATGGCTTATGTACCGTATTCAAAATTTAAAGTTGGTGCAGCTTTATTGACGAAGGATGGAAAGGTTTATCGCGGCTGCAATATTGAAAATGCAGCTTATAGCATGTGCAATTGCGCTGAGCGTACGGCTTTATTTAAAGCCTATTCAGAAGGAGATAAAGAGTATGCAGCACTTGCTGTAGTAGCTGATACTGATCGTCCTGTTTCTCCGTGTGGAGCATGCAGACAAGTAATCTCTGAGCTTTGTCCAAAAGAAATGAAAGTTATATTAACCAATTTAAAAAATGACATACAAGAATTAACTGTGGAAGAATTACTTCCAGGAGCATTTTCATCGGAGGATTTACATGAGTAATAATGAATTTAAGTCAGGTTTTGTTTCAATTATTGGAAGACCAAACGTAGGGAAATCAACTTTTTTGAACCGAGTAATTGGTCAAAAGATCGCGATTATGAGTGACAAACCGCAAACAACTAGAAATAAAATTCAGGGTGTGTACACGGAAGATCAGGCGCAGATTGTGTTTATTGATACACCAGGAATTCATAAACCAAAGCATAAATTAGGCGACTTTATGATGAAGGTAGCGCAAAATACGCTTAAAGAAGTAGATTTAATTTTATTTATGATTAACGCAACAGAAGGCTTAGGTCGAGGCGATGAATTTATTATCGAGCGTTTAAAGGACACAAAAACGCCTGTTTTCCTTGTGATTAATAAAATTGATGAAATTCATCCAGACGAATTGTTTTCAATTATCACGAATTATAAAGACTTATATCCTTTTGCTGAAATTGTGCCAATTTCAGCTTTACAAGGAAATAACGTGGAGCGTTTGCTTGATCAAATTAAGCAGCGATTGCCGGAAGGTCCGCAATATTATCCGGCAGATCAAGTAACTGATCACCCGGAGCGCTTTATTATTACGGAATTAATTCGTGAAAAAGTACTGCATGCAACGAGGGAAGAAATACCTCATTCTATTGCCGTTGTGATGGATTCTATGCAAAGACGAGATAATGGTGCGGTTTACGTAGGCGCTACAATTATCGTCGAAAGAGATTCACAAAAAGGCATCGTAATTGGAAAGCAAGGAAAGATGTTAAAAGAGGTAGGAAGAAAAGCAAGAGCAGACATTGAAGCCCTTTTAGGTTCAAAAGTATTTTTAGAACTATGGGTAAAAGTGCAAAAAGATTGGCGAAACCGAGCGTCGCATCTCCGTGACTTTGGATTTAGAGAAGACGAATATTAATCATTTGAGTTCTTGTTTGCGTCGATTTATATCCCTTCATAAAAGAAGGTAATTTGTAAAAAATTGTGTTACATGATTTTACGTCGGAAGGCTATTCTAAACATAAGGAATTGAAATATGTATCTGATCTTTATGGTTAGAAAGGTGGGAGTTCTATGTTGAATTTTACTTGGAACATTTTTTCACAAACAGGTAGCATTGATACTTATCTCATTTTTAAGGAACTTGAAAATGAAGTGAAAGAAAGACCCGAAACATATGAGGACAACAGCGAAAGTCTCAATTCTCCCTTGTCTTAGCCTTCTGTAAGATGGCGGTGATGATGATTGTTTAAAAAGTGTGAAGGAATTGTGATTCGAACGAATGATTACGGTGAATCAAATAAAATTGTCACCATTTATTCACGTGAACTCGGAAAAGTGGGTCTCATGGCAAGAGGGGCAAAAAAGCCCAGTAGTCGCTTAGCTTCCGTCACACAATTATTTACGTATGGATACTTTTTTATACAAGCAGGTTCAGGAATGGGTACTCTCTATCAAGGAGAAGTTATCTCATCTATGAGAAGCATACGCGAAGATATCTTCACAACAGCGTATGCTTCTTATATTCTTGAATTAACGGATAAAGCTACTGAGAACAATAAGCCAAATCCATTTCTATTTGAACTGCTGCACCAAACCATTCATTATATGAACGAAGAGTATGATGCAGAGATCTTAACATTTATTTATGAAATGAAAATGTTAAACGTTCTAGGTCTTCATCCTACATTAAATGAATGTGCAGTCTGCCACCAAGGTGAAGGAACTTTTCATTTTTCCATTCGAGAAGGTGGGTTTATTTGTCATCGATGCTTAGAAAAAGATCCTTATCATTTGAAAATTAGTCCGATGACGGTTAAACTATTAAGGCTATTTTATTACATTGATTTAAAGCGGTTAGGTTCTATTTCTGTTAAGCCCGAAACAAAAAAACAATTAAAGTTCGTAATTGATCAATATTACGAAGAATATTCAGGATTGTTTTTAAAAACAAAGCGGTTTTTGAATCAGATGGAGTCTTTAAAACAATCGCTCTCTGATGAGAAGTAGAAAAGATAATCAGTGATATGCAAGGAATTGCTGTCGCTAGGGTGCCTCGTAGTGTGTAGGGGACACCCTTTTTACTGTGGAGCGAAGGTGTAGTTTCGCTTATTGTAAGCGTAATGCCTGCTTTTTTTGAGAAGCCGTGGTAAAATAAACGGCATTCTAAAAAGATAAAATGCTAAAATTAATAAGTTATAGCTTTTACTTTTGCTTAAAAAGTATATAATGTTTTATAAATAGTATGTCACATTTAATGATTAGGTGGTGAGTACAATCGAACTGAACAAACGACAAGAACAAATTTTGCAAATTGTCAAAGACGAAGGCCCTATTACAGGTGAGCATATTGCAGATCAGCTTAGCCTTACGAGGGCAACGCTAAGACCGGACTTGGCTATTTTAACAATGGCCGGTTATTTAGAAGCGCGACCGCGCGTAGGTTACTTTTACACAGGTAAAACAGGAGCACAGCTTCTTACAGATAAAATAAAAAAAATACAGGTGCAAGAATATCAGTCTATCCCGGTAGTCGTGAACGAAAATGTGTCGGTATATGATGCTATTTGTACAATGTTTCTAGAAGACGTGGGGACCCTTTTTGTAGTGGATGAGAAATCCCAGCTAGTGGGAGTACTGTCGCGTAAAGATTTATTGCGCGCGAGTATCGGAAAGCAAGAGCTCACATCTATTCCTGTTCATATTATCATGACGAGAATGCCCAACATTACATATTGCTATCGCGAAGATTTGTTGATTGATATTGCTAAGATCTTAATTGAAAAACAGATTGATGCTATGCCCGTTATTAAAGAGGGAGACGGCAATTTTGAAGTGGTGGGACGCATTACCAAAACAAATATTACAAAATTACTAGTAGCATTAGCAAATGATGAAGTATTATAAGTGAAAAAGGATTAAAAAGGGGATGCACAAAATATGAACAACCCATGTCTTTATGTCATTTCGGATTCTGTAGGTGAGACAGCTGAACTAGTTGTAAAGGCTGCATCAAGTCAGTTCAATATGACGGACTTTGTAATTAAAAGAGTACCTTACGTAGAGGACATCGCAACACTTTCAGAAGTGGTTTCAGTAGCGAAGATGAACAACGCTATTATTGGTTTTACGCTAGTAAAGCCTGAAATGAGAGAATTTTTAATTCAAGAAGCGTCCAAGAATGGGGTAGAGGTATTTGATATTATTGGACCTCTAATTGATAAAATTCAATCTTCTTATCAACTTTCTCCTCGCTATGAGCCAGGAATGGCTAGAAAATTAGACGAAGATTATTTTAAGAAAGTAGAAGCGATTGAATTTGCAGTAAAATATGATGATGGGCGTGATCCGAGAGGCATTCTTAGAGCGGATATCGTATTAATCGGTGTATCAAGAACATCTAAAACACCTCTTTCTCAATTTTTAGCACACAAGCGTTTGAAAGTAGCCAATGTTCCGATTGTACCTGAGGTTGATCCACCAGAAGAGCTGTTTCACGTATCACCTGAGAAGTGTATAGGGCTTACTATTAGTCCTGAAAAACTAAACGATATTCGTAAAGAGCGTTTAAAGTCTCTTGGGCTAAATGATAAAGCAATTTATGCTAATATTGGCCGTATTAAAGAAGAACTTGAATTTTTCCAAGGGATTGTAGATAAGATTGGCTGTGAAGTGGTGGACGTATCCAACAGAGCCGTAGAAGAAACAGCAGGTATCATTCTCAATACCATCAAAAAGAAATAAACGATAGATCTCCTCTGTGCGTGACAGAAAGGAGATTGCTTTCTTATGTTTGTATGCTGTAAGCCTAAGAAAATATCCCAAAGATGAATATGACAGAACTTTTAAAAACAAGTGACTTTGGTATAGAAAATATAGGTTGTTTATATTATAATAAAAAATTGTGATAAAAAAGAATAGTTTTAGGTTTAGACTTTGTTAAGAACGAATAAACTATTTATATAAAAGTCAAGTCAGAATCGAAAAAAGTATTCGACAAATGCCATCTACAGGAAATAACAAATTGTTAGAAGGAATCTCTGGAGGGATGTAGAATACAGAGTTATAGCAAAAGAAAAAGTAAAGTTTTTGTCGATGCTGATGCATGCCCTGTTAAAGCAGAAATCGTTGAACTTACACATACATATGACATCGATCTTGTGTTTGTTGCTTCCTATGCTCACATGCAAACAAATCCTACACCAGGAAAATGGGTCTATGTGGATGCAGAAAAGGAAGCCGCAGATTTATATATTTTAAATCACGCAGTCAAGCAGGATATTGTCGTAACTCAAGATACTGGCTTAGCAAGCATGTTAGTAAGTCGAGGGGTTTACGCACTGTCTCCTCGTGGAAAGTACTATAATGACGACGAAATGAATACGGTGCTTTTCTTTCGCTATGTTTCTGCAAAAGAGCGACGGTCAGGCCATCATACTAAAGGCCCAAAGGCATTTAGTGAAGAAGATCGCCAGCATTTCATTCAAGCTTTTGAAAAAATGTTGTCGAAACTTGCAGGAATTTAGCACTTAGTGAAGAATATTATATGAAATACGGAGCTGTTACTATGGCAAATCGAATTCCTGATGAAGTAATCGACCGTATTCGGCATTCAGTAGATATTGTCGACGTCATAAGCGATTATGTACAACTAAAAAAACAAGGGCGCAATTATTTTGGACTCTGTCCGTTTCATGGGGAAAGCACACCGTCTTTTTCAGTATCGCCTGATAAACAAATTTATCATTGCTTTGGATGTGGTGCAGGAGGGAATTCATTTTCATTCATAATGGAATTAGAAGGACTGTCCTTCACGGAAGCAGCTCAGCAGCTTGCTGAAAAAGGAGATATTCCTTTCGAACATGAGATACATCCTCATGAAGAAGATAATCAAAAGCCTAGCAATAAAATGATTGAAGCACACGAGCTTTTAAAGAAATTTTACCATCATTTATTGGTAAATACAAAAGAAGGCCAAGATGCTTATGATTATTTAATAAATCGAGGGTTTTCACGAGAAATTATCGATGAATTTGAGATAGGTTTTGCTTTAGATTCGTGGGAATTTGTAAGTAAGTTCTTAACAAAACGTGGGTTTAATCCGCAAGAGATGGAACATGCAGGTTTAATCATTAAACGCAACCAAGATGAAACGTACTTTGATCGTTTTCGTGATCGAATTATGTTTCCTATTGCTGACTTGCAAGGCAAAACAATTGCATTTTCAGGGCGCCTGCTAAAAGAGATAAAAGGGCAGCCTAAATATTTAAACAGTCCCGAAACTTCTATTTTTAACAAAAGTCGCACACTCTACAACTTTCACCGCGCTAAAAAACATATACGCAAAAATCAGCAGGTTATTTTATTTGAAGGATTTGCAGATGTTATTTCGGCTGTTAAAGCGGGTTGCCCGAACGCAATTGCAACAATGGGAACTGCCTTAACAGAAGAACAGGCCAAGATTATTCGCCGAAATGTAGAGTCCGTTATCATTTGCTACGATGCAGATTCTGCCGGAATTGAAGCAGCGCACAAAGCAACTGCTATCTTAACAAATGTGGGTTGTACCGTTAAGATTGCTGTGATGCCGGATGGTTATGACCCGGATGATTATATTAAAGAATACGGGGCAGAGAAGTTTCAAAATGATGTTATTAATAGCAGCTTGACCTTTATGGCATTTCAAATGAGGTATCTCCGCCGAAAACGAAATCTACAAAATGAATCTGAACGTATGCAATACATTGAAGACGTTTTGAAAGAAATAAGCCTCCTTACGAAAGCCGTAGAGCGAGATCATTATTTACGCCAATTGGCACAAGAGTTTTCCATTTCATTAGATGCGCTTAAAGAACAGCAGTATCAAGTGTATCGAACTGAAAAAAAGAAAAAGGATAATGATTCTCCAAATCGAAATAATATAAATAGACAACCAGTCGTAAAGAGAAGCTTATTACCGGCTTATCAAAATGCAGAACGTTTTTTGATCGCTCATATGTTGAAAGATAAGGATGTAGCATTTAGAATTCAAGACCGACTTCAAGGTCAGTTCAATGTCGAGGAACATCGTGCGCTTGTTCTATATTTGTATGCTTATTACGAGGAAGGACACGAGCCTAATCCGAGCGGATTTATCGAGCGGTTGCCCGAGTCTTCGTTGTCTAGTCTAGCTTCAGAATTGGCGATGATGTCAATCAATGATGAATTGTCGGAGCAAGCTTTGAATGATTATATCCAAACGATATTGATTTACCCACAAAGGGTAGCGATAGAAAAAAAAGAAGCAGAAAAGCAAGAAGCAGAGCGTCAAAAAGATTATTTAAAAGCTGCGACAATAGCAATGGAAATTTTACAGTTGAAAAAAACGTTAAAATAAACGATATTGCGTATTAGTCCCACTTTTAGAAGGTTTTCCTTAAAATTTTGGAAGGAGGGGATCTGATGGCTGAAAAATCAGCTCAATCAAAACAACTTGATTCAGATTTAACAATTGAACAAGTAAAAGATCAATTGACCGAAATCGGAAAAAAACGTGGTGTGCTCACATACGAAGAAATTGCAGAGCGTATGGCGAACTTCGAAATTGAATCCGATCAAATGGATGAATATTATGAATACCTTGGAGAACAAGGTGTTGAAGTAATGAGTGAATCTGAAGCAAATGATGACGATGCCGATCCCGATATTCAAGAACTGTCAAAAGAAGAAGAGTTTGATTTAAATGATTTAAGTGTACCTCCTGGTGTAAAAATTAATGATCCAGTTCGTATGTACTTAAAAGAAATCGGACGCGTTGACTTATTGTCAGCAGAGGAAGAAATCAATTTAGCAAAACGTATTGAAGAAGGCGATGAAGAAGCGAAACGTCGTCTTGCTGAAGCAAACTTACGTCTTGTTGTAAGTATTGCAAAACGCTATGTTGGACGCGGAATGCTGTTTCTTGATTTAATTCAAGAAGGAAACATGGGTCTTATTAAAGCGGTAGAAAAATTTGATTATCGCAAAGGTTATAAATTCAGTACGTATGCGACATGGTGGATTCGTCAAGCTATTACTCGTGCAATTGCTGACCAAGCAAGAACGATTCGTATTCCCGTTCATATGGTTGAAACAATTAACAAGCTAATTCGTGTTCAACGTCAGCTTCTACAAGATTTAGGTCGCGAACCATCTCCTGAAGAAATTGCAGAAGATATGGACTTAACACCTGAAAAAGTTCGTGAAATCTTAAAAATTGCTCAAGAACCGGTTTCTCTTGAAACACCAATTGGTGAGGAAGATGATTCTCATTTAGGTGACTTCATTGAAGACCAGGATGCAACATCACCTTCTGAACATGCTGCATATGAATTATTAAAAGAGCAGTTAGAAGACGTCCTTGATACGTTAACAGATCGCGAAGAAAATGTTCTTAGACTCCGCTTTGGTCTGGACGATGGACGTACGCGTACGCTTGAAGAAGTAGGAAAAGTATTTGGCGTAACGCGTGAGCGTATTCGTCAAATTGAAGCTAAAGCGCTTCGTAAGCTTCGTCACCCTAGCCGAAGCAAACGTTTAAAAGATTTCTTAGAATAGATAAAAGCGTAAATAACGCTTATGAGATAGCTTCTTTCCTAGAGGAAAGGGGCTATCTATTTTTTATGGAATAAATTTCATAAAAACGCATTTTGAAGAAGTATATTGATTTTTTTACCAACTTTTCTTCTTTCATATATTTTACTGAATTGTCCTGCGTTTTGCAAATGCTCCTTTGTATTCTTTTGTCACAGAGCGTAAGCTGTTCAAATTCCTTTTAAACATCCGAAAAATGGAATCGCTATCATTTTATTCATGCTTTGATTAGTACTCTTATATTATAACACGAAAAAATTAAAACGTTTTAAAAGTTGAGAAAATTTACAAAAATGAATTATAATTAAATAATGTAAGCGTATACATTTTTTTAGGGGGAATAAAAATGAATTTTGAATTAACCAATGAACAAAAGATGATTCAACGGACGCTCAGAGAGTTTTCAGAAGCGGAAGTAGCACCGAATGCACTAGAGCGCGATCGAAGTAAGCAATTTCCGCTTGATGTTTTTAAAAAGTTAAGTGAGCTTGGTGTAATGGGGCTTCCTTTTCCTGAAGAGTATGGAGGCGGAGGAGCAGATACGGTTAGTTTTGCTATTGTCGTAGAGGAATTAAGTAAAGCTTGTGGCTCTACAGGAATTACATACTCAGCTCATGTTTCGCTCGGGGGCGCACCTATTTATTTATTCGGAACAAAGGAGCAAAAAGAACAGTACCTACCTGCTTTATGCTCCGGGGAATCTTTTGGAGCGTTTGGTTTAACCGAACCGAACGCAGGAAGTGACGCGGGGGGAACGGAGACCGAAGCAGTGTTGAAGGATGGAACATTTAGGATTAATGGAAGTAAATGCTATATTACGAATGCCAGCTATGCAAAGTTTTTAGCTTTAACGGCTGTTACAAATCGTACAGAAGGGAAAAAAGAAATTTCAGCTATTATCGTGCCTACAGAAGCTCGAGGTTTTACTGTAATAGACAATTACGAGAAAATGGGTCTACATGCTTCAAATACAACTGAACTCGTTTTAGAGGATGTTGAAGTGCCTGAAGAGAATTTACTCGGTGTAAGAGGAGAAGGCTTTAAACAATTTCTAATGACGCTTGACGGGGGAAGAATTGGAATTGGAGCAATGGCCGTTGGAATCGCTCAAGCGGCTTATGAAAAAGCACTGTCATATGCGCAGGAAAGAAAGCAATTTGGGAAAGCTATTTCATCATTTCAAGCGATTCAGTTTAAATTAGCTGATATGGCGATGAAAATTGAGTTAGCAAGAAATATGGTGTATAAAGCAGCGTGGTTAAAAGACCAAGGAAAGCCATTTACGAAAGAAGCTGCTATGTGTAAACTGTATGCTTCTGAAATTTGTATGGAAGTAGCCAGTCAAGCTGTTCAGATTCATGGAGGATACGGCTACATGAAGGAGTATCACGTGGAGCGGTATTTACGAGATGCCAAGCTTTTAGAAATTGGAGAAGGAACTTCAGAAATTCAGCGCTCGGTTATTGCAAGACAAATTGGCTGTTAAGATACGCAATAAGAAATTAGTTAATTATGTAAATAAAACCCTTTCACTTATGAGCATTTTCAAGTAAAATAAAAGTGCTTATACTATTTTGTTATTTCTAGGGATGGGAATACATAAAGGGGGTATAGTGAGTGAAGCGAAATCCGCTAATACCATTTTTATTAATTGCGGTAATTGGGATTGCTTTAATGTTAACGCTTTCGTTCAACGGATTGAATAACGCAAAAGAAATCGCGGCTGAAAAAGAAGGCGGTGGCGCGGAACAGCAGGCTTCAGCTAAACCAGAAGAAATTTATCAAAAAACTTGTATTGGTTGCCACGGTGATCAGTATCAAGGTGGAGTAGGTCCTTCGTTAAAAGGAATTGGGAAAAAAGTTTCTCAAGACGAAATTGCAGATATTGTTGTAAACGGTAAAGGAAACATGCCGCCTGGGCTGGTTCCTCCGGAAAAAGCGAAGGAAATGGCTAAATGGGTATCAGAAATTAAATAGAGTTCAGAAACATGATTTTCTGGAAAGCCGCTCATTTATAAAGCAGGCTTTTTTTTTGTGATTTTTTATAAGCATTCAGCTAAAAGGAAAACATGAAGAGAAATAGGAATCATGCAGCTATCTATGTTAAAATAATGAACAGTAATCACATAGAGAATAGGTGACAAAATGAATGAATTAAACTTATCAATAAGACTTGAAGAAGTAGTAAAGTCGATTCCTTTGGGAGCAAAGATAGCAGACATTGGCTCAGATCATGCATACTTGCCGTGTTTTGCTTATTTAAATGGATATATTAGCGGTGCCGTAGCAGGAGAAATTACAGAAGGGCCTCTTCAATCTGCTATTCAGCAGGTGAAAAAAACAAGCTTAACGGACGTTATTGACGTTCGAAAAGGAAACGGCCTAGAAGTAATATCACCGAATGAAGTAGACTGTATTACAATCTGCGGAATGGGCGGAACGCTTATTACAATGATTTTAGAAGAAGGAAAAGCAAAGTTAGAAGGAGTAAAAAGGCTTGTACTTCAGCCGAATATTGGTTCACATCATATTCGCAGCTGGCTGATTGAACACAGCTGGGAAATCATTGATGAAAAAATCATCGAAGAAGACGGTCGTATGTATGAAGTCATCGTCGCTGAACCTGGAAACGCCTTAGCTCCTTATAACGGTGAAGTGGAAGCCGGTGTGTTAATGGGCCCTATTTTAAAAGAAAAGCGCTCTTCTGCTTTTATGACAAAGTGGACGCATGAACTAAATCATCTTAAACAAATTGTCAGCCAAATGGAGCTGGCTCAGTCCGAGGAAAGCAAAGCAAAACTTCAAAAACTTACCCAAGACATCTCATTAATTGAGGAGGCGTTAAAATGAGTAAAATCCCTAACGGATTTCAAGTAATTGAAGCATTTGAATCATTTTCTCCCAAGCATTTAGCGGTTGAAGGAGATAAAATTGGTTTGCAGATTGGAACGTTAAACAAGCCTGTAAAAAAAGTAATGGTAACGTTAGATGTTCTTGAAACGGTCGTAGACGAAGCTATTGAAAAACAAGTGGATTTGATTATTGCTCATCATCCTCCTATTTTTAGACCTCTAAAACAAGTGGTTACAGATCGTCCTGAAGGGCGTATTTTAGAGAAATGCATCAAACATGATATTGCTGTATATGCTGCTCATACAAACTTAGATATAGCTAAAGGCGGAGTAAATGACCTGTTAGCCGAAGCATTGGGGCTACAAGAGACAAAAGTGCTGGTTCCAACAACGTCTATTCAGCTGAAAAAGCTTGCTGTATTTGTTCCTTCAAATCATGCTGAAGCAGTGCGCACAGCTATTTGTGATGCGGGAGCTGGACATGTGGGTCTTTACAGCGACTGTACGTTTTCAACTGAAGGGGAAGGCACGTTTAAACCTTCTTCAAAAGCCAATCCATACATTGGCTCAAAAGAAGAGTTAGAACGTGTAAATGAAGCAAAAGTTGAAACTATTTTTGAAGCGGGTCAACAAAATAAAATTATTCGTGCCATGCTCAGTGCTCATCCTTACGAAGAAGTAGCCTATGACATTTATCCAGTGGAACAAACGGGCGAGACGCTTGGACTTGGACGAATTGGTAAGTTAAAAGAAGAGATGACGTTAAAACAGTTTGCCGCTCATGTTAAACAAGTATTGGATGTGGATGGTGTTAGAGTATTAGGGTCTATGGATGCCACAGTGAAAAAAGTAGCTGTTCTGGGCGGAGATGGAAACAAATATATTACAAACGCAAAATTTAGCGGAGCAGATGCCTATGTAACAGGTGATTTGTATTTCCACGTTGCGCATGATGCAATGGCAATGGGATTAAACGTTGTAGATCCTGGTCATCATGTTGAAAAAGTTATGAGACAAGGTGTAACGCGTGTATTAACCAGTCTTTTTGATGCGAAAAACTTTGAGTGTGAAGTATTTGATTCAAAAGTAGACACAAACCCATTTACGTTTATGTAACAAAGAAAGAAGGTGTTGACGAATGTCAACACCTTCTTTTGCGTCTATTAAGACGATTTTTTTGTTCGAACTTTTGGTAAGATCTTTGAAAGAGGCACGCTTTTTTCACGTGTCCAAGTTGTTTCATCTTCCGGATCGAACTGATCTAGAAAATTGATGACCTCTTTTGTGATTGGAGTAGGGGTAGATGCTCCTGCCGTAACAGCTACGGTTTTCGCGTTCATCAACCATTCGATCTGCAGCTCTGAGATGTCACCGATACGATATGCCTCAGTGCCGGCAATCTCCATTGATACTTGAGCTAAACGGTTTGAGTTGTTACTTTTAGGATCTCCTACTACAATTGTAACATCTGCTTCACCTGCTTGCTCGGCTACAGCTTCTTGGCGAACTTGTGTAGCTAAACAAATTTCCTTGTGAACTTCAGCGTGCGGATATTTTTCTTTTACCTTTTCCATTACTTCTGCAACGTCCCACTGACTCATTGTTGTCTGATTTGTTACAATGATTTTTTTACGTTGAATATTTAAATGGGCTACGTCTTCTGCTTTTTCAATTAAATGAACGATATCTGGCGCGATACCAAGTGCACCTTCTGGCTCAGGATGATTTCGTTTTCCGATATAAATAACGTCATAACCTTCTTTTTCTTTTTGGCGAATAAGGTCATGGGTTTTTGTAACATCCGGACATGTAGCATCGATTGTTGTTAAGCCTTTTTCTTTTGCTCGTTCTTTTACTTCTGGAGATACTCCGTGCGCAGTAAAAATAACGGTTCCTTCATTTATTTGGTCTAAGATTTCTAGGCGATTAGCACCGTCCAGTGTGATAATGCCGTCCTCTTCAAACGCATCTGTAACGTGTTTATTATGAACAATCATTCCTAAGATATAGATTGGTCGAGGCAATGATTTATCTAAAGCGGCGTTTCGTGCAATGACCATTGCGTCTACTACACCATAACAATAGCCGCGCGGTGCAATTTTAATAACTTTCATTTCAATTTCCTCCTCATCATAATCCTGACGAGCAATTCAACTCGCTTCTATTATATAAAAGAGGAAGGAAGAATACAAAGATATTCTTTTTTTGCTCACTGTATTTCCTTAAGGAATCAGCAGATTTATCAAATATAAAGTTTTGGTTTAGACACCCGATCTCTGGATGAATGTTCAATTTCTTCTTCAAAGAAATCCAGCTCATCATCGGATGAATCCGTGCTTTCTGCGCCTACTGATAAAACCTTACTGTCTTTACTTTCATCAGTTTCAGAAACCTCTGTTCCTTCTGCTTCGAGTACTTCATCTGTGTCATCACTTGAGCGCAAGGCCTGATAGATTTTCCATAGAGAAGGAGCATTTTTGACAAGAGGTCCGTATTGTTGAATCATAGGTCCCATCGTTTCCGCTGCTTTTAGTACTCGCTGAACATTCCCCATCATGGAGCTCAAGTTAGCAGGGTTCGTTAATCCTTGCAAACCTCCAAGCAGGGAAGAAGAGTTAGTCGCTCCTGCAGCACCTTGGGCTCCTGAAAGTCCAGAAAACAAAGAACCTCGAGGAGCAGCCGCAGCCGCTTGTTGAAATGGTATGTTTCTATTTCCGCCTCTTCGGAATAGGCGAGTTAAGAAGTTACCTCCTCCACGGTTCAGGCCTTGCTGATTCGGGTAAAATGATTGTTGAGCATTTGTTTGCTGGGCAAAGTTACGAAACTGCTGTAATGGATTAAATTGGCCAAAGTTACCAGGTTGTTGCCCAAAGCCGTTTTGTGGTGGCATTCCTGGCATCATTCTTCTTTGCATACCGGGTGGAAATGGTGGTCTTCGCTGTAGCAAAGGACGCACCTCCTTTAGTAAAGTAGATTTTCTTTTACTATCGTATGCAACTCGCGATAAAATGTTTTTGAAACAGGTAATAAGTTTTAGTAATATGAATGAGAAGTAGTCACAGAAGGAAAAATCGATTATAATCATATATTGTGCCTTAAAAGATGAACGTGAATGTAAAAAAGGAGACTATTATGGAAAAAACAAACTTTGAACGTTTTGAGTTTCAACCATTTTTAATAGAAGCAATTAAACAATTAGGTTTTTATCAGCCTACAGAGATTCAGGAGCGCTTAATTCCTTCCGTTTTAAAAGGGGAAAGTGTAATTGGTCAGTCGCAAACAGGGACCGGCAAAACACACGCTTATTTATTGCCTTTACTTGAAAAGGTAGACCCTAAAAAAGAAGAAGTACAAGTTGTAATCACCGCTCCAACTCGTGAGCTTGCTTCTCAAATTTATCAAGAAGTATTAAAGCTAACAAAACACAGTGCTGAAGGAGAAGAAATTTCAGCAAAATGTTTTATCGGCGGTACAGATAAGCAGCGTACAATCGACAAATTAAAGAAGCAGCCTCAAGTTGTTGTAGGAACACCGGCTCGTTTGTTTGATTTAGTAAATGAAAAAGCGTTAGTTGTGTATACAACAAAGGCGTTAGTAGTAGACGAAGCTGATTTAATGCTTGATATGGGATTTTTAGAAGATGTGGACCGTTTGGCAAGCAATATGCCTGAAAAATTACAGATGCTTGTTTTTTCAGCAACTATTCCTGAAAAATTAAAGCCATTCTTAAAAAAATACATGGAAAATCCAAAATTCACGCATGTTTCGCCGAAGCAAGCAGCAGCAGCTAAATTAGAGCATGTATTAGTTCCACTGCGTCATCGCAACAAGTTTAAGCTCCTGCATGATATGCTTATTTCTTATAATCCTTATTTAGCTATCGTCTTTACAAATACAAAGAAAATGGCGGACGAAGTAGCAGATGACCTACTGTCTAAAGGATTAAAAGTAGGAAGAATTCACGGAGACTTATCTCCTCGTGACCGTAAGAAAATGATGAAGCAAATTAATAATTTAGAATTTCAATACGTAGTAGCGACAGATTTAGCAGCTCGCGGTATTGATATTGAAGGAATTTCACACGTCATTAACTTTGAGCTTCCTTCAGATCTAGATTTCTACATTCACCGAGTAGGACGTACAGCTCGTGCTGGTCATTCTGGAATTGCTGCTACAATCTTCGATGTGGAAGATGAAGATGCAGTAAATAAGCTGGAGAAAATGGGAATCGAGTTTGTAAACAAAGATCTTCAAAAGCAAGAATGGGTTTCCATCGATGACCGTAACCGCCGTAAAAAGCGTGTAAAGAAAGCGGATGAAGTGGGAGAAGAGGCACATCGCTTTATTCAAAAGCCGAAGAAAGTAAAGCCTGGCTACAAGAAAAAACGTGCTCGTGAAATTACAAAGTATGTGCAAAAGAAAAAGCGTAGTGAAAGACGCAACAATCGTTAATCGCAATAGGTTAGAGGTGTAAAAAGTAATGTTGAAAATTGGTTCTCACGTATCAATGAGCGGCAAAAAGATGCTTTTAGGAGCAAGTGAAGAGGCAGCTTCTTACGGAGCAAATACGTTTATGATCTATACAGGCGCTCCACAAAATACTCGTCGCAAAAAGATTGAAGAGCTTAATATTGAAGCTGGTCTTTTGCATATGAAAGAGCATGGAATGACAGATATTGTTGTACATGCTCCCTATATCATTAATCTAGGAAATACAACAAAGCCCGAAACATTTGAGCTTGGAGTAGATTTCTTAACGTCTGAAATTCAGCGCACCCATGCTCTTGGTGCAAAGCAAATTGTTCTTCACCCAGGAGCTCATGTGGGCGCTGGAGCAGATGCCGGTATTCAGCAAATTATCAAAGGTCTAAACGAAGTGTTGACAGCTGATCAAGAAGTTCAAATTGCGCTTGAGACAATGGCTGGAAAAGGAACAGAGTGTGGAAGAAGTTTTGAAGAAATTGCCCAAATTATTGATGGCGTGACGCACAATGAAAAGCTCTCTGTTTGTTTTGATACATGTCACGTACATGATGCTGGTTATGATATCGTTCAAGACTTTGACGGTGTATTAAATGAATTTGACAAAACCGTAGGCATACAGCGAATTAAAGTGCTTCACATCAATGATAGTAAAAATGTATGCGGTGCTCGAAAAGACCGCCATGAAAATATTGGATTTGGTGAAATCGGATTTGGTGCACTGAATTATATTGTTCATCACCCAGCGTTTACAGAAGTTCCTAAAATTCTAGAAACTCCTTATGTAGGAGAAGATAAGAAAAATAAAAAAGCGCCATATCAGTTGGAAATTGATATGATTCGTGCACAAAGCTTTGATTCAGAGCTAAAACAAAAGCTTATGTAATTTCATATGTAAAAGAAGAGGTCATGTCTATAGACATGACCTCTTCTTTTACATCAACTGCTGAAATAATTCGTTCACTCGTCTGGCAGTTTCACGATCTGTTACTTGAGCAATTTGTTTGATTAAATTTCGGCGCTCTTCAAGGTTATAAATATTTACGGGCTGCTGTCTAATGACAGATACAAGTGTGTGTGCCTGCTGATCTGTAATGGGGATGTTGTATTGTTTGCTATACTTTAAAAGCTCTTTCGGGGTAATGTTGTTTACTTTCTTATTGACAATCTGCTGTACAATTTTCATATGATTACCTCCTCGTCATATACAGTTTATGAATAAAAAAGAAAGATGTGACTATATTGTGTAATAAAACAACATTTCGAGTCGGATGAACTTACGGAGATAAGAAAGGAAAGGAGTGAAACGGCTTAGTTTACAAATAAAAGACAATCCTGTATACTACATTAATGACTAAATCGTAATGATTCTGAGAAAGTAAATGGGTAACGGAGTATACGATAGAAACCGTGCCCTCTTTTGTATGGAGAAATATAAAAAAAGAATGGTGAGGCGCATATGAATACACCTGATATCATTGAAATTGATCATTTATCATTTCAATATGATGGAGTGAATGTATTAGAAGATATAAGTTTTTCAATTCCAAAAGGAGCTTTTTTGGGTCTCGTTGGTCCAAATGGCTCTGGGAAATCAACGCTAATCAAATGTTTGCTTGGTTTGCAAAAACCATCTCAAGGTGCAATTCGTTTATTTGGAAAAGATCAGAGAAGGTTTAAAGAACGAAGTAAAATTGGATATGTATCGCAAAAAGCGAATAGTTTCAACAGCGGCTTTCCTGCTACCGTTTTTGAAGTGGTTTCCACGGGTCTTACTTCAAAATTAGGTTTGTTTCGCTTTATGAATGCTTCTCATAAACAAAAAGTGAAAGAAGCGGTAGAAGCAGTGGGGATGAGCGAATTTTTAAATCGAAACATAGGAGAACTATCCGGTGGCCAGCAGCAGCGAATTTTTATTGCGCGCGCGCTTGTAAGTGAACCCGAGCTGTTAATTTTAGATGAGCCAACAGTCGGAGTGGATGCACAAAATGTGTACACTTTTTATGAGCTTCTCGAAAAGTTAAATAAAGAAAAAGGAATTACGCTTGTGCTTGTTACTCACGATATTGGCACTGTCTCAGAAAAAGTAACCCACGTTGCTTGTTTAAATAAATTTCTACACTTTCATGGGAATGCTAAAGAATTCGAACAGCTTTGTGAACATGACGTATCTATGTTTTATGGTCATAATGTTCATGTGTTAACCCATGATCATCATCATGGAGGGCAGCACGTATGATAAGCAGTTTATTTCAATTTGAGTTTTTACGAAATGCATTTTTAACCGGTATGATTATTGGCGTCTTAGCTCCTTTATTGGGCACGTTCATCGTAGTAAGACGTCTTTCTTTAATTGCAGACGCGTTAAGTCACGTGACGCTAGCAGGGATTTCTGCGAGCTTGCTTCTTAGTCAGAAAATAGGGTTTATGCAAGGAGTGAACCCCGTCTATTTAGGGATGGTATCTTCCGTTACAGGCGCTCTTTTTATTGAAAAACTTCGAAGCGTCTACAAGCATTACCAAGAGCTGGCCATTCCGATTATTTTATCGGGCGGAATTGGGATTAGTGCAATTTGTATCTCGCTAGCGGACGGTTTTAATAATGATTTAATGAACTATTTGTTTGGAAGCGTAAGTGCGGTGAGTCGTTCGGATCTTTGGACAGTTGTTGTCATAGCCGTATTTGTTATAGCTATTGTCTTTTTCTTATATAAAGAATTGTTTATTTTATCTTTTGACGAGGAGCACGCTTCTGCTTCTGGGATTAAATCGAAGTGGATGCACTTTTTATTTATTGTGATGGTTGCTCTTGTCATTGCTGTATCGATGCGTATCGTCGGTATCTTATTAGTGTCATCTCTTATGACTCTTCCTGTAGCAGCAAGCATTCGCTTAGCTAGAGGCTTTAAACAAACGATTCTGCTTTCGGTGATTTTTGGCGAAATATCTGTTTTAGGCGGATTATTTTCAGCGTACTACTTGGATTTAGCACCAGGCGGTACAATTGTTGTCATTGCTGTTGTTATTTTAATCATATCTATTATGATTAATAAAGGACGGAAGGGGAAACAAAAATGAATTTAACTGAAGCCATTCATTTATTAAAAGATCAAGGATATAAACATACAGGAAAGCGTGAAGAAATGCTTGCCCTGTTTTCAAAATCAAATAAGTACTTAACGGCAAAAGATGTATTAGAGTACATGAAGCCTGATTATCCTGGTCTGAGTTTTGATACAATTTACCGTAATTTATCATTGTTTGTGGAGTTAGGCGTACTTGAAATGACGGAGCTTTCGAGCGAAAAGCACTTTCGATTTAAATGTGCGACCGCCCATCATCATCACCACTTCATTTGTTTAGATTGTGGAAAAACAAAAGAAATTGAAGCTTGTCCGATGGAGTATGTAGACGAGGATTTGCGTGGGTACAATATTACAGGCCATAAATTTGAAATTTACGGTCAATGTATAGAATGTAATCAATAAAAAAGAGAGGGCGTTATGCACCTCTCTTTTTTATTTTTGCTGTTCTTTTAACCAGCTGGCTACCCACTGATCTGCTTCTAGCCAATTGTATACGCGAACCACTCCTTTTGGAACAGGTAAGCGATTATAAGGAGTATCAAATAAGATAACAGGGATATTGCATTCTTCACTGATTTCACAAGCATTATCATGTTTGTCTTCAAAAAAGATATCAACATCATATCGTTTTGCTGTCTCAACTTTAAAATGAGAACCCACTAACTCAATGTGATGAAACGATAGTTCATTTTTTTGAAACCATTCTTCCGTGACGTCCAATAGCTTATCGTGCCTTGCACTAATAAAGAATAATTCGTGCTTTTGATGCCATTTTTGCAAAACCGCTTTTGCATCGTCTGCAAGTGGAGAGGTTTCGTAAATAGAGCGTTCATTTGCTTTAAACCATTTCCCGAGTTCAGCAGGTGATACATTTACAAAAGGGCTGAAATCATATTCTGTAATGTCTTCAAGTGTTAAATTTAAGTTAAAGGCTTTATTTAAATGAGGAACAAAAGTTTCAGGAGAAGTAACAGTTCCATCAATGTCAATTCCAAACTTTTTCGTCAACTACGTGCACTCCTTTAATACGTTTATTCTACTTAGGTGCTTGATTATTCTTGTCTAGTGTAACATAAAGCCTAAAGAGAAACAGTAATACTTTTTATACGCCTTTAGCAAAACGTAATGATCACTGCACGGCCTGGTGATTGCGTCTGTACCTATTTCTTATAAGGGAGCGAGCGGCTGTATAAGATTAACACTTATAATTTTTCCACGCATTCAGATACTATAAATGCTCCTTATTTACGAAAGCGAGGGATTAAGCATGGAGAATGAAGAACAAAGGCGTAGAAAAGATGTATATGAAGCTGATTTCATGGAAGAAACTGCAGCTGAAGTGGGCGTTCCTTACCGAGTAGGAGAGCCTCATGCAGAGCGTGAAGTTATAGATATTGATCGCAATCGCAATCATGAAGTCGCTAGACGAGGAGAAGGAACGGGATACGGTCGTTTCGCACTCGTGCTTTCGATTCTTTCACTATTCTTTTTACCAATTATTCTTGGTGCCGCTGGGATTATTCTAGGGTTTATCGCACGCAGAAAAGGAGCACTTACGCTAGGAGCATGGGCAATAGGGATCGGAGTTGTATCGATTATTGTCGGTACGTTTATATTACCGTTCTTTTCATAAAAAAAGCGAGGCGCATATGCGCCTCGCTTTTTTTAGTTATGATTTAGCTGCAGCTTTTTCAGCTTCTTGCTTTGCGTGATATTCAGCAGCAATTTTATCAATTTCTTTTTTTAGTTCCTCAACCATTGTTTCTTCAGGAACTTTGCGTACGATTTCGCCTTTGCGGAATAGTAGACCTTCACCGCGTGCTCCTGCAATCCCGATATCAGCTTCACGAGCTTCACCAGGACCGTTTACAGCGCAGCCAAGTACCGCTACTTTAATCGGTGCTTTTACAGTTGAAATATACTCTTCAACTTCATTAGCAATGCTAATTAAATCAATTTCAATACGTCCGCAAGTTGGGCAAGAAATAAGAGTTGCAGCATTGGAAGCTAAACCGAATGATTTTAGCAATTCGCGCGCAACCTTTACTTCTTCTACAGGATCCGCACTTAAAGAAATACGTAATGTATTTCCGATTCCTTTAGATAAAATAGCGCCAAGACCTGCTGCACTTTTTACAGTTCCTGCAAATAATGTACCCGATTCTGTAATTCCTAAGTGAAGAGGGTAGTCAAATGCTTGAGCAGCTTTTTCATAAGCTTCAATTGCCAAGTTAACATCCGATGCTTTCATTGAAACGATGATGTCATGGAAATCAAGGTCTTCTAAAATTTTAATGTGATGAAGTGCACTTTCTACCATGCCATCTGCTGTCGGATAGCCGTATTTATCTAAAATACGTTTTTCAAGTGAACCAGCGTTAACTCCAATACGAATTGGAATATTTTTAGCTTTTGCAGCATTTACAACAGCTTCCACTTTTTCACGGCGACCGATATTACCAGGGTTGATACGGATTTTATCCGCTCCGCCTTCAATAGCTTTTAATGCTAAGCGATAGTCAAAATGAATATCCACAACTAATGGAATGTTAATGCGTTTTTTAATTTCAGGGATTGCATCTGCTGCGCGCTCGTCTGGACAAGCAACACGAACAACTTGGCATCCTGCTTCTTCTAAACGTTTAATTTCTGCAACCGTTGCTTCAACATCATGTGTCTTAGTGGTTGTCATACTTTGAATAACTAACTCGTTGCTGCCTCCGATTGTTAAATCTCCAACTTTAACCGGGCGTGTTTTTGTACGATGTATAATTTCACTCACGTGATAATCTCTCCTTCAAAATGAAATCAAGAATTTGAATTCATTAATAGAATAACTCTTTATGAACAAAATAACTAGTAGAAAGTACTACCTTAGCTATTTTAACAATGACTATCCCATCTTGACAAGAAGAATGCTGTCATTACTTGTAAATAGGGAACTTATACGTTTTTCCAATTTGAATATCCTCAGGCGCTGTACCGTTATTTAACTTTTTGAAGTCTGTAATCATTTGGTTCATAGAAACCGGTATCGATTTTTTTGTAAGCTCCTCAATGACGGATAAAACTGTATCGCCTGGCTTAATTTTTATTTTTGTATAGGTGGAAGAAGAGCTGGCGGCTTTTGTTTCTGCAGGCTGCGCTTTGCTGACTTGAACTGCTTCAGTAGCAGTGGGAATGGTCCCGTATTTAATGTCGTAGTGACAAATATATCCGATAAAAGCGAAAGCGGCTAATGCACATAGCTTTTTCATTATGCTCCTCCTTCATTCTTTTGCTTATGTGTAAAGCCTATGCTTGTCTTACTTAAATATGATTGGAGAACGAAAATTGAAAGAAAAATTAATGATTGTTTCATTAGGCTTATTGCCTTTAATCATGGTGCTGGGAAATTCCATGCTCATTCCTCTGCTGCCAAGCATTCAAAAGTCACTTCACTTAAGCGGAGTTCAAACCAGTTTGATACTGAGTGCATTTTCGATTCCAGCCGCATTGTGTATTCCTGCTGTAGGAATTTTATCAGACCGGTATGGGCGTAAAAAGTTAATCATATATTCACTCGTCATGATGATAATAGGCAGTGTCATCGCTGCTGGTAGTGCTTCATTCTCTTTTGGAAGCTTTGCTGTGTTGATGGCAGGCAGAGTCATTCAAGGGATTGGAGCTGCAGGTACTACAACGTTGGCAATGGCATTAACTGGAGATGTATTTACAGGGGAAAAAAGAGCAAAAGTCCTCGGGATTTTAGAAGTGTATAATGGAGTTGGAAAAGTGGTTGCGCCGATAATTGGAGCATCGGCAGCACTCGTCGTATGGTATGCCGCATTTTTTGTCTATCCTTTAGCTGCAGGTGCTGCTTTAGTAGGTATAGTGATGTATGTGAGAGAAGGGAAAACAGGCTCGGATTTAGTATCTGTTCAAGAATATTTAAAGAGAGCCATTGGGATTGTCTATGATAAAAGAAAATCGCTTTTTCCTTTATTCTTTGTGGGGGGATTGGGGTTATTTTTATTATTTGGCATTTTATATTACTTATCTTTTCTAATAGAGGAAACGTATCATATAGACGGTTTTTTTAAAGGAACCGCTTTTTTATTTCCTCTTGGTGCGATGACGCTCGTTTCTTATTGGACGGGTCAACGCATCAAAACAGATGTAGAGCTCATGAAAAAATTAATGATAGTAGGGATAACTCTTTTATTCCTGATGTTTGGAGTATTAACGATTATTTATACGCTTCCTGTGCTGATGTTTTGTTTGACAGTCGCCTTTGGCGGCTTAGGATTTGTTCTTCCGTGTATTAATATGATGATTACTTCAGCGGCTTCAGACGAAGAAAGAGGGTTTATTGTATCCATTTATGGAACGGTGAGATTTTTAGGAGTAGCGTTGGGACCTGTTGTTTTTGAAGTGTGGATGCATACTGAAAGGCTGATGTTTGTTTATAGCTTTATTCTGCTCACAGCAGGAGGTTTGTGGGTTTTGTATCAGTTGAAAATTCTTCCTTGTGCAATGGGAAGAAGAAAAGTTGTACCGAAATAAAGAGGCTGAGACTTAACTACATCACTCCAATCACCAGCTAGAAGCAGCCGCATACATGAAATCTGCGTTCACCATATCAATAAAAAAATCCAAAAGAGGTGGATTCTCTATCAAGAATCTAGATTCCTCGTTTGGATTTTCCTTCAACTAAGATACGTTTGTCCCAGCATCTTTATTAGGTTTTACTTTTTTTCTTATAGGAACCCTTGTGACGAGCAACAAGTAAATGAAGAATGTTCCTATCCAGTAAAGAGAGCTATGTAGTGCTAGAGACAAAGAAAAAGCTTCAAAAAGCGTATACAGCAGCGTGAAGGCTACTGTACTATAAGCGCTCAGTGCCCATAGCTGCTTGAAAGGAAGCTGCTTTTTAGTAATGAGTCCAATCAGTTTTCCAAGATAAGCAAGGCAGGTAATAGAAAGGAAGTTTAGTCCAGATGTTAATACGTACAGTAAAAGCATAGCGATAGGGACAAGTATGTATAAAGAAAATTTTTGTTCGTGCAGCAAGTTTAGCAGTTCATTTTTATCTTTATGATGCCAGTTTAGCAACTCATATGAATACGTTTGTGTTTGTGAATTAGTCGTAATGTAAATTCCATCCTTTAAAAAACCAATGGCATGAGCAGGGGAATGAAACCGTTCAATAGACTGTGAGGGGTTTAAGATAAAAGCGGTACCATTTACTTTTTTTGTGAAAGGTTGACTTGACGTAAGCTGTGAGTTTGAAATAGAAAAAGAAGAGACAGATTTTGGAAGATCTGTAGTAGCGATATGATAGCCATTTACAATCGTCAAAGTCATAAAGAAAAATGTAGGCAGCAAAGAAATAAATGTTAAAAACAGCACAAAGCCAATTGTTTTATTCGTATGCTCAAAGCGAAGCGACCTTATTTTTTTGAAGGAAGTAAAACTCCATGCCATCTTTTTCAGCATGCTCATTGTAAAGCCTCCTCTTATTGAAGATTCTGGTTATATCTTATTTTATAGCGAAAATTTAAGGTTTACAATAGATTTTAGAAACCGTTACTAATTACAATGATGCGGTGGAGCGTTTTGTCACAAGCACATCTTATGCGTATATGTACAGGTTTCCCTGTCATTGTTTTTGGGGGATATTACGGGCAGCTTGAGGACCGTGCTGTTAATATTGCAGAGGTACACTCAAAAATCGTATTCGAAAGTAAAATAAAGGAAGGACTCGTCGTGCAAGGTCTTTCTTTATGGGAGTGGTTATTGTATGATAAATAGTAATAATAAAAAGGATAGGTGCGGGCATGGCTATTTTATGTTGGGCATTAATTATCATTAGCTTTGTTGTATCGTTTGTTGGGTTGGTTTATCCCATCATCCCAAGCGTGCTATTTGTAGCTCTGGGATTTGTTATATACGGTTTATTTTATGATTTTAGCTCCTATAGCTGGTTATTTTGGGTGATACAAGGATTGTTAGTTGTCGCACTTTTTTTAGCAGACTATATAGCTAATATTATTGGTGTGAAAAAATTCGGAGGCACTAAAGCAGGTGTTTGGGGAAGTACAGTTGGGCTGCTTGTGGGTCCGTTTGTCATTCCGGGATTTGGAATTATTTTAGGGCCGTTTATCGGAGCGATTGTAGGAGAACTGATTGTTCATCGGACCACAATTAGCAACGCAGTAAAAATTGGAGTAGGTTCGGTTATTGGCTTTTTTAGTGGCGCTATTTCAAAAGGATTTATTCAACTGCTGATGATTGCCTATTTTTTATACGCTGTTTTAAAATAATATATTGACTTTAGGCTAGAAACATGTTAAATTTTTAATGTCGCTAGTAAATGTTATATTGTTCCACAGTAGCTCAGTGGTAGAGCTATCGGCTGTTAACCGATCGGTCGTAGGTTCGAGTCCTACCTGTGGAGCCATGGCGGTGTAGCTCAGCTGGCTAGAGCGTACGGTTCATACCCGTGAGGTCGGGGGTTCGATCCCCTCCGCCGCTATTTTCCAATTTGCGTTTGTGACATACATAATTCATATTGTTCCACAGTAGCTCAGTGGTAGAGCTATCGGCTGTTAACCGATCGGTCGTAGGTTCGAGTCCTACCTGTGGAGCCATGTGGACCCTTAGCTCAGCTGGTTAGAGCAGACGGCTCATAACCGTCCGGTCGCAGGTTCGAGTCCTGCAGGGTCCACCATTTATAGGGTTGGAGGAATACCCAAGTCCGGCTGAAGGGATCGGTCTTGAAAACCGACAGGGGTGTTAAAGCCCGCGGGGGTTCGAATCCCTCTTCCTCCGCCATACTATTGTCTATTCAAAGCTTCTTTTGAGAAAAAGAAGCTTTTTTTATGTTTAAAAGAATAGCGAATGGGAATTAGGTAAATATAAATCATGGATTAGGAACTTTTTATTTGAAACAGTAGGGTAAATTTGCTAATCTAAACGTATATGGTGCTTTTGCGCCAAAATGCTTACATATTTTGAAGGAGGAATTATTCATGGCTTACAAATTACCAGAACTACCTTATGCATACGATGCACTGGAACCACATATCGACAAAGAAACAATGAATATTCACCACACAAAACATCACAACACATATGTTACAAATCTAAACGCTGCTGTTGAAGGCAAAGCGGATTTAGAAAGCAAAAGTATTGAAGAGTTAATTTCAAACTTAGATGCTGTTCCTGAAGATATCCGTACAGCAGTACGCAATAACGGTGGCGGTCATGCGAACCACTCATTATTTTGGACAATCCTTTGCCCTAACGGCGGCGGTGCTCCAACTGGTGAATTAGCAGACGCTATCGCTAGCAAATTCGGCAGCTTTGATCAATTCAAAGAAGAATTTGCAAATGCAGCTAAAACTCGCTTCGGTTCTGGCTGGGCTTGGTTAGTTGTAAACAACGGCGAATTAGAAGTAACAAGCACACCAAACCAAGATAGCCCATTAATGGAAGGCAAAACGCCAATTCTTGGTCTAGACGTTTGGGAGCACGCTTACTACCTAAATTACCAAAACCGCCGTCCAGATTACATTTCAGCATTCTTTAATGTTGTAAAATGGGACGAAGTTGCTAAACGTTACGACGCTGCAAAATAAGCTGAAGACGTATTTAAGAGCCAGTAAAGTAATTATTACCTTTACTGGCTTTTTTGTTTTCCAATTCTTTTACATATCTCCTTTTCTTTTTCACACACTAGGTGTAGAAGAGAAAAGGAGTTTTTTGATATGCCTTTATTAAAAAAAGTAGTTGGAGATGTAGAAGTTAGTAAAGATTTACTTTTGCTTTTAATTATAGGCGGTCTTTATGCCTTGGCTATTTCAATTTCCAATTCGTTTGTTAACATTTATCTGTGGAAACAATCAGGCGAATTTTCGGATCTCGCTATTTATAATTTAGCGGTAGTGGTGCTTCAGCCGCTTACGTTTATTTTAGCAGGTAAATGGGCCAAACGAATTGACCGGGTTGTGGTTTTAAGATTAGGTGTATCTTTTTTAGCTGTTTTTTATATCGCTGTATTAATCAGTGGAGCTAACGCAGCCCAGTATTTAGTATTGCTTGGTGGACTGCTGGGTATAGGATACGGCTTTTATTGGCTAGCTTTTAATGTGCTAACTTTTGAAATTACAGAACCTGATACAAGAGACTTTTTTAACGGATTTTTAGGGATCTTAAACTCTTTTGCAGGGATGATTGGTCCTTTAGGAGCGGGCTTTGTTATTTCCGCTTTGTATGAATCACTTGGGTATAAAATTGTGTTTGGTGTATCGCTGCTATTGTTTATCGGTGCCGTTGTGCTTAGTTTTTTTATTACAAGACGCGCAGCGGAAGGAGTATACAAATTTAAAGAAGTATGGGCTGAACGAAAAGTCAATAAAGACTGGAATCGAATATTGCAGGCTCATTTCTTTCAAGGGTTGCGTGAAGGTACGTTCATTTTTGTTGTATCCGTCATGGTATTTATTACGACGGGAAGTGAACTAGCTTTAGGAACATATGGACTGGTGAATTCAGCAGTTGCGTTTGTAGGATACTATGTTGCCTCAAGGTTTATTAAGCAAAAAAATCGCCTTCGATTTATCTTCACAGGGGGCCTCCTTCTCTATGGAGCAGTCTTTTTGCTTATCTTTAACTTATCGTATCCAAAGTTAATTATATATGCTGTTTGTATTGCCATTGCTTATCCTATTTTGTTGGTTCCATTCATTTCTCTAACGTACGATGTGATTGGGCGAGCAAAAGACGTTGTTTCAAAAAGAATTGAATACATTGTTGTCAGAGAAGTATTTCTGAATATTGGACGCGTCGCTTCCATATCTTTATTTTTAATAGCTGTACTATTTTTTGATGAAGCAAAAAGTATTCCCATTTTATTAGCTATTGTTGGAGCAGGGCATACGATCATTTATTTTTGTGTGAGACATATCTCACAGCCTCTGCACAAAAAAGAAACGACTGTTACTCCTCCGGTATTAAATGAAGGAGACGGAGAGTCTCCAGCTTAGAGTATTGTGAGCTCCTTCATTTGTACTATGGAAAATGCTTCGCTTTTCTTTTAGAATAAATACGTTGTGTAAATAGGCACCTGCCAGGTGTCTATTTATTTGCTAAATAGCTGATTTTATGGTGTTATGGTATATATGTTTTATAAAGTGTAGGTGTTGGTATGAAAAAGAAAAAAAGAAGAAAAAGTCACGTGCCTTTTCGTGTGAACTTACTTTTCTTGACCGTATTTGCCCTATTTTCCGTATTAATTTTGCGGTTGGGACTTGTTCAAATTGTATACGGTGAGAATTACGAACGAGAAGTCGAAAAAACACAGGACGTTACGGTCAGTACGCCTGTTCCTCGAGGGAAAATGTACGATCGTTATAACCGCGTAATTGTAGATAATACCTCTTTAAATACAATTACATATACTCGTTTTCAAGGAAATACAGCTGAAGAAAGGCTGCGCATCGCTAAAAAGTTAGCCACTATGATCGATGTTCCTTACACCACAAATGTGATTGATATTCCGGAAAATAAAAAGAATAAAGATGCTAAAAATGTGGTAAAAATTACAGAACGCGATATGAAGGATTATTGGATTATGCTTCACCCTAAAGAAGCGGAACAGAAAATTACGCAAGCTGATCGCAAAAAAGTTCAAGATGGTGAAATGACTGATGACGAACTGTATCAACGTCAGTTAGACCGCATCTCTAAAAAAGATTTAGAAAGTCTAAAGAGTGATTTAGAAGTTCTCGCTATTAAGCGCCAAATGGAGGCAGGTTACTCTAACACCCCGCAAATTGTTAAGAGCGGTGTGACAAATGAAGAGTATGCCGTTGTAAGTGAGCACTTAGATGAACTTCCAGGTGTTGATACAACAACGTATTGGGATCGCTCATACCCAGAAAACAGTACTCTTCGCACTTTGCTTGGAAATGTATCATCTGCCAACGAAGGACTGCCTAAAGATAAAGTACAGTATTACTTGTCAAGAGGCTATAGCCGAAATGACCAAGTTGGGACGAGCTATTTAGAGAAGCAATACGAAGCTCAGCTCAGCGGTCAAAAAGAAAAAGTCCAATATGTAACAGATAAAAAAGGAAATCTCCTTGATACAATTCAAGTGTCTAAAGGTGAACGCGGCAGTGATTTGGTTTTAACTATTGATATGGAGCTTCAAAAAGCGGTAGAAAAACAAATTACCGACCAGCTTTTAGCCAAAAAGCAAATGAAAGGAACGCAATTTTTAGACCGTGCTTTTGTTATTATGATGGATCCTCACACAGGAGAAATTTTAACAATGGCAGGTAAAAAATACACCATTGATAAGAAGACTGGAGCGCCTAAAATAGAAGATTTTGCATTAGGAAATATTTCAACATCTTATACAATGGGCTCTGTTGTAAAAGGAGCAACGGTTTTAGCCGGCTTAGATTCAGGAGCTATTAAGCCAAACACAGTGTTCGTTGATGAACCGTTAAAAATTAAAGGAACACCGGTTAAAAAATCAGCTGAGGCTGAAGGGCTAGGACCCTTAACGTATTCATCTGCGTTAAAATATTCATCCAACGTATTTATGTTTAAAACGGTAATGGCTATGGCTGGGTTACAGTATCATAAAAACATGACTTTACCGATTAAACCTGATACATTCAGCGAACTGCGTTCTTACTACAGTCAGTTCGGCTTAGGCGTATCAACAGGCATAGACCTTGATAACGAATCAACAGGTGTCCAAGGCGGAAGCGATGTTCCAGGTACGGCGCTTGATTTAGGAATTGGTCAGTATGATACGTACACGCCGCTGCAGCTTGTTCAATATACTTCTGCAATAGCTAATGGAGGGTATCGCATTAAGCCGCAGCTAGTAAAAGAAATCCGAAAACCAACGATTAAAACCGATGAAATTGGCGGTACGCAGCATTCATTTGAACCTGATGTGTTAAATCGTATCACGATGAAAGAAGAATACATTAAAGATGTTCAAAGTGGCTTTAAGCGCGTTACTCAAGAACAAGGCGGTACAGGGTATGCAGCTTTCCATACAGCGAACTATAATCCTGCTGGTAAATCAGGAACGGCACAAGCCTATGAGAAAAACCCAAGCGGAGGGGATCCGATTAAAGTTAATAATTCAAACTTTGTGGCCTTTGCTCCGGCGAATGATCCTGAAATTGCAGTAGCTGTAGTGGTACCATCGGCATTTGTGCCAAGTGCACCAAATACCATTACAAAAGAGCTTGCTCGTTCTGCGCTCGATACGTATTTTGATTTAAAGAAAAAAGGTGAACAAGAAGTAAAAGACCAAGAAGAGAATCAACAGGCTGTCATTGCAAATGACGCCAATTAAAGAGGCTGGAATAAAAGCATATTAGTTAAAGTAAGATCCGAACGAAGTTGATTAAGAATCAGCTTCGTTCGGATTTTTTTATTGGTAGAGTGAACGTAGATTTCGTGTAGGTAGGCCCTTTTAGCGATTGATTGGAGGGCAAGGTGAAGACTTCTGCAGGGAAAGCGAAGCGACGAGGAGGCTCACCGGCTGTCCGTGAAACGAAAATCAACAGCGGTATCGGAAGTAATTCATACTGGCTTATTAATCCAATCCACCCACCTTTAGATTGAATTAATTTAGTTATGTCTCTACCTCTTCTTTTTTTGTTAAAAATCTTTACATATATGGTTTTTTATTGAATTTAAGGGTCGTAAGAACTAGTTTTTTACCTAAAAAACACGCAGATAGACCTTCGTTTACAAAAGCTTTACATTGAGTTAAAACACAATTAATAGTCGGCTATTATTCTGTAAGTGTAAGGGTTAATAGAAATGATCAAAATAAGGGGAAGCGTTTCGGCTTCTCGTATTTATTTACACTGATAGTAAACAATAGATATTAAATAGACATAGAGAGACTTTTATTGTGCTCAAAACGGTTAAAGACGATGAAGGAGGATTATCCAATGGCAATAACAATGGAATTGACTAACAAAGAAAAAGTAGATACTCCGCAAACAAAAGAAATTGTATATAAAACAAAAGGTTTGAATTTATGGTATGGCAACACACATGCCTTAAAAAATATTGATTTAGACATTCATGCTAACGAAGTTACCGCGATCATCGGTCCATCAGGCTGCGGAAAATCAACATATATTAAAACGTTAAATCGTATGGTAGAAATGACTCCAATTGTCCGTACATCAGGTGAAATTGAGTATAGAGGGAAAAATATTTTTGATAAATCGTACCACGTGGAAGAGCTGCGCACGCAAGTAGGAATGGTTTTCCAAAAGCCAAATCCGTTCCCAAAATCTATTTATGATAATATTGCCTACGGCCCAAGAATTCATGGCGTTCGCAATAAGAAAAAACTAGATGAAATTGTTGAAAAAAGTTTACGAGGAGCAGCTATTTGGGACGAAGTTAAAGATCGTTTGAATCAAAATGCGAATGGGTTGTCAGGTGGACAACAGCAGCGTATCTGTATTGCGCGCTGCTTGGCTATTGAACCCGACGTTATTTTAATGGATGAGCCTACTTCTGCACTCGATCCAATTTCAACATTAAAAGTAGAAGAGTTAGTACAAGAATTAAAGAAAGACTTCAGCATTATTATTGTTACACATAATATGCAGCAAGCGGCACGTATTTCAGATAAAACAGCATTTTTCTTAAATGGAGAAGTGGTAGAGTACGCAGAAACAGATAAAATCTTCTCAATGCCATCTGATAAACGCACAGAAGATTATATTACAGGTCGTTTCGGTTAAGACATACAAGGAGATGGGATGAGTGGTTGTACGCGAAAAGTTTCATGGTGATTTAAAGATATTACGTGAAAAATTATTAGAAATAGGGCGTTTAACGCATGAGGCGCTATCAAAATCAATTGAAGCGTTGCAAACAAGCAATGTTGAGCTGGCGCTAGAAATTATCGACGGCGATTCATACGTAGATGACTTAGAAGAAGAAATTAATGACCTAGCTATCTTACTGATTGCAAAGCAGCAGCCCGTGGCTATCGATTTAAGACGTATCATTGTGGCAATTAAAATTGCTTCGGATGTTGAGCGTATGGCAGATTTTGCGGTTAACGTAGCAAAATCAGCTATACGAATTGGAAACGAAGAATTAATTAAGCCGTTAGAACATGTAAAGAAAATGCACGATATTTCGATTGAAATGTTGAGCCTTTCGTTAAAAGCTTATCACGAGGAAGATCTTGTGCTGGCTAAAAAAGTAGCGGAAATGGACGATCAAGTGGATGAGCTTTACGGAATAACAATCAAAGAACTTTTAAGTCTTGCTAAAGAAAAGCAGGAGGCTATGAACCAAATTACGCAGCTTTTATTTGTAGCCCGCTATTTAGAGCGTATGGCTGATCATACCACTAACGTAGCAGAAAGCGTATTTTACCTTGTAAAAGGCAAACGCTACGACTTAAACGAATAGTAGAAAAACCTCTTCTAATAAGCGAAGAGGTTTTTTTGTTAGTAAATTATAATTACTACGTTAACCTGAATTTTTAACACAAATCGACAAATTGCGTTTATTGTGGCAACTTTTTCTGAATGGTAAGATGTTAATAAGTTTATACGGCATTTATATGTAGAAAAAACATTCTAAGAAACGAAGTGATAAAACAGTGGCTGCTAATCTTATTCAAAACTTAAATGTGTGTATAGCTACTCAGCTTGACTCATCTCGTATTTATGTTCATTGGTCGTTTTCTGAGCATATTCGAGAGATGGTAGAAAGTATGTTTTCGACACGATGGGAAGAATTGAATCTAGCTATGTGTACGTATGATATAACAGGTCTTCATTTTAACGGGCATGAATCAAACCGCTATTATATGAAAGGCCTTACTCCTAAGCAAGACTTCATGTTTATGAACAGCTTGGAAAGTGAGCGCACGTATGTAATAGATATTGGCATTCAAGATAAAGAAGGAAGTTTTTTTTCCCTTCTTCGTTCGAATCCGGTTTATTTGATGAAAGAACAACATGAACAAGTGAATGTAACTTCGTTGAGCTGGATGTACGAACCTGTAAAAGTTCACCAGGGTGTTCAAAATGAATTTAGCACATATTCCTTATATTCAAATGACTTGGAGCAGGTGAAAAAGCAATATGAATAGTGATGACTGTATTCTTTTAACTTATATGCATTATCCCTTGCTACATGTATTTCAAGCAGAGAGCGAGTATCCGCTGTTTGAACAAGTAACGAACGAGTTCATCCCTTTTTTAGATCAAATTGAGTCTAAGAAATTGATAGGTGCAACAGCTGTGATGTCTTGTGTATTTTTGAACGCATTAAACGACGAGGCGTTTAACACTCGTTACGCGCGGTATTTACACCAGTTTTCAAGCCGGCAGCATCAGAGAGCACTCACTTTTTTAAAAAAGTGGAAAGGGAGCTTGTTCTCAGCCTGCAAATATTTCTTTCAACATGACATGATGGAATGTATTCCTACTACCGTAACGAACGCGTTCGTTTCCATCCTTAAAACCGAACAAACATTAAATCTCCAAATTACAGAAGCAATACGTGTTTTTCAACAGTTTTTTGAAAAAAAGCCCGTCGGTTTTTTTATACAGCAAGGAGAATATACTCATCAAGTAGATATGCTCCTAAAATCTCATGAAATACGCTATACCTTTGTGAAGTCATCAACAGATGAACTAAAAAAGTCGCCTGCTGGCATTATCTTGTTTCCATATCCTAAGCAAGGAAAACAAATTGAGGAAGGAACCATGAATAAAGCGAGCGCTGTTTTGGATTTGAAAGCTAAGGACACGCTTGGCTTTCAGCGAATGCAAGCAGCAAGGGGTACATTTCAATATCCTTTAGACTACGCGAGGGATATACAGTTTCACCAAAACGAAACTCTTGCACTCTACGGTGCAACAAAAAGCGCCGAATTTGTCAGTCAGAACAATCAATTGTTTATTTCAACTGTACAGAAGTCAGAGGCAATGCTAGATGTTATCGATTCTAAACATCCTAGCGTGGTGAATGCTATCTACCGACAGTGGCTTCTTTTAAGCAGCAGCGATTGGCTTTATAACTTTGAAAAAGTCAGAGATGAATACGAAAGGCAAGTAAAACTATTTGATTTTCTTTGTCACGAAAAGAATCCAAGGATGGATAGCGAAAACAGTTTTCTTTCAGGCAGTTCTTTTTTATACCCTACAAAAGAGATAGAGCCGGCAGCTTTATCAGTAAATCAATATAAAGGCGGTCTCTCCATTTTAATGCTTGCATGGGAATTCCCTCCTCTAGTTATCGGAGGACTTGCACGACATGTATTTGATTTATCCAGAGCGTTAGCAAAGGCGGGCCATCACGTTAGTGTATTAACAACATATGTAGAGGGGCTGCCGGAATATGAGCGGTTATACGGTGTTCATGTTTACCGAGTTAAAAGCCTGCAGCCTCATCATCCGGATTTTTTGACATGGGTAAACAGTTTGAACGTGGCTATGGCTCTTAGAGGACTGCAATTAGGCTACAAGCTGTCTTTTGACGTTATTCATGCTCATGACTGGCTTGTTGCCTCCGCTGCAAAATGTTTAGCGGATAAAACGGATAGACCGCTAATTACGACCATTCATGCGACAGAACATGGGCGCAATAATGGTATTCATAATGACATGCAGCAGAAAATTCACTTGCAAGAAGAGGAGCTGATTCGACAATCAAGCTCAATTATTGTCTGCAGTGACTATATGAAGAAAGAATTAATCACTTTATTTCACGTAGAACAAGATAAAATTGCTATATTTCCAAATGGAATTGACAAGCAGCTGGTAGTCGACGCAGTAAATGAGCGGTTAAAAGAAAGTTTACAAAAGAAATATAATTTTAGAAAGGCCCCTATTATTTTTTCAATTGGACGAATTGTATATGAAAAAGGATTTCAGCTATTTATTGAAGCAGCGGAACTATTTAAGAAAAAACAAATAGATGTTCAATTCGTTGTGGCGGGAAAAGGACCTTTACTTCATGAGTTTCGAACACAGGTAAGTGAAAAGCAATTGGACAAATACGTGTATTTTATTGGATACATTACCGATAACGAACGAAATCAGCTTCTTCAAGCTTGCAAAATGGTTGTTTTTCCAAGTCTATATGAACCTTTTGGAATTGTGGCTTTAGAGGGGATGGTAGCCAAGAAGCCAACTATCGTTGCCGATACAGGAGGTCTAAGCGATATTGTTTCACATTTCGACACGGGCCTGACGTTTGCCCGAGGAGATACGCTCGAATTAATTAACTGTATTGAATTTTTGTTAAAAAATGAAAAAACGGCTGCGAAAATCAGCGAAAATGGGTATAGAAAAGCAACAACTATGTTTAGCTGGGAAAAAATCGCTATTGATACAAGTAAGCTGTTTCAACATCACATTTGCCAGGATAAAAAAAGGAGGGAGGCAAAAAATTGAAAGCCATTATACTTGCTGGCGGTAAAGGAACAAGACTGCAGCCCTTGACCTATACGATTCCAAAGCCTATGCTGCCGCTTTACGATAAACCTGTGATGGAATATAGCATTGAGCTGCTTAAGAAACATGGAATTACAGAGATTGGGATTACGCTGCAGTATAGGCATGAACAAATTATTGAATACTTTGGGGATGGCTCTCAGTGGGGAGTGACGCTTACTTATTTTATCGAAAAAGAGCCTCTTGGAACGGCGGGCGGAATTAAGCGAGCAGAGGCCTTTATTGAGGAAGACTGTATTATTATTAGTGGAGATGCCTTAACAGAAATTAATCTTCAAGACGTTATTCATTTTCATTATGAACAAAAAAGCGAAATGACTATTGTTACAAAAGAAGTAAACGACGTGCGGGGTTATGGAGTGGTGACGATAGATGAAGGGCATCGAGTCACCGAGTTTGTAGAGAAACCGACCTACGAACAGGCCAATAGCCGATTGATTAATACGGGAGTGTATGTGATCAAAAAATCCGTTTTTGATTACGTGAATTCTTATGGTCCTACAGATTTTAGCTTTGACATTATCCCGCTTCTTTTGGAATATAATCATACTGTGTGCAGTTTTGTAACGGAAGATTATTGGATTGATATTGGGCAAATCCACCATTATCGTCAAGCACACTATGATTTGTGGAGCAAGTGGTTTGGCAATAGACAGGAAAGTATTGTCTCAGATGACGCGCTCATAGAAGAAGGGGTGACTGTTTACGATCCGGTTTACGTAGGAGAAAATGTGGTGATTAAAAAAGGTGCTTCAATTGGTCCTTACACGATTATTGGAACCAATAGCATCATAGAAGCACATGCTGCAATCGATAAAACGATTTTGCTTCAAAACGTAACGGTGGGGGCAGAATCGTTTTTATACAACGCTACGATAGGTCCCTATGTAAATGTTCAAGCAATGACTACGTATGTCCAAGATACAGTAGCTGAAAATCAAGTGCTACCCCAACTTTCTGTAAAGCCAGATGTTTCTATCTTCAAAAACGGTCGCTTGTATGTACATTCATCTGTTGATCGAGAAAGACTATACAATGCGTTATTACTTGTATGCAAACATCAAGGGTCGTTCTGTCTAGCAAGCAATGATGAAGGAGAAGCCACTCAGCTTCGCAAAGAATGCTTTTCTTTTTTACGAAGTAATCATTCAGCTGTGTATGATATTAAAAAAGAAGCTCTTCCGGTATTTCGATATTACATGATGACTTCACAAGCGAGCATTGGTATTTATATTGGTGTGGATAGCAAAAACAGCAGCCTGTTTTTAGAAATATATGATGATAAAGGGCAATTAGTTAATCAGCTTATTGAAAAAAAGATTGAGCGGATGTACCTTCAAGCTAAAAAAGCAAGCGTAACGACTTCTGTTTCATTTAAAGAAACAAGCATAGGAAATATCAGGAGAGAATATTGTGATGCTTTAGTAAAATCAATTAATCAGCATGCTTTATTAGAAGACAATATGCGGATTGGCGTGATCTGTTCGCCGTTTATACAGGAAGTTGTCGAATTATTATGTAAGCGTCTTCGTGTCCACGTTTTATTTTTAAACAAATGGGAGAAAACAGAAGAACCCAAACGAATAATTAAACGAAATAAGCTGTCTTTTTGTATTCAGATTAAAGAAGATGGAGAAACATTTGCTCTATATGATGAAAAAGGCTGCAGCGTAAATGACTCAGAAATTATGTCGCTTTATATTTATAGCGTATACATGACAAAAAAAGTAGCATTCGTTCCTATTCCTATACACTATTCATCCACACTAGAAACATTTGCTCAATCTCTCAATCAATCATTTATGAGGACAAAAGCAAAAAAACGTGATTTGCTTAGTCTTTTAGGGCCTGTTCAATTTCAGTTGGATGCCATGTACGCTTTATGCCAGCTGATCGAATTAATTATGGTGCAACAGCGGAAAATTTCTGAAATGATTCAATATGTCCCGCACGCTTATATGAACTGGCGGTATATTTCATGTCCGCTAGAAATTCAAGAACAAGTGATGAAGAAACTATTAGAAGAAGCAATCGGTAAACAAGTGTATGTCATTGATGGCTTGAAAATTTATCATGATCCTCATGAATGGACGCTTATTTTGCCCGATGGTCACTTGCCTGTATTAAATATTTATTCCGAGGCGTTAAACACTCAGACTGCCAAGAAGCTGTCGGCATATTTTGTAGAAAAAATACAAGAGTATCAAAGAGTGTAAATAATGGATTTTATTTAAAAGAAAGGAAGTGCGCCTCTCGTAAAAAGAGTTCCGTTTATTTCAAGAAACTTCATATATAAGGTGCAGCAGAGAAGGAACTCAGGGCTCTAAGAGGAAAGAAAAAGTGAAGAAATGAAATTAAATGACTTTCTTCAAAAAAACAGACTGGCATTTCCTTTCGAAAAATGATATTATATTAAAGTCTGATTTATGTTTATAATGTTTGGAGGGAAAATAGATGCGCGTAAACGTTACATTAGCTTGCACTGAAACTGGTGACCGTAATTACATTACAACTAAAAACAAGCGTAATAACCCAGATCGTCTTGAGTTAAAAAAATACAGCCCAAGACTTAAAAAAGTTACACTTCATCGTGAAACAAAGTAAGCAGTAGGAGTACAATCCTGCTGTTTTTTTTATAGGGGGAATTAAAATGAAATCTCATCTGCGCAAAGAGATGAAGGGCGTTCTTAATTTAATTTCTGAAGAGCAGCACGAGGCACATTCAACAAGCATAGCAAATGCACTGTATGAAACTTGTTTATGGAAAGAAGCTAGAGTCATTGCAGCTACAGTTTCAAGAAATAAAGAAGTTAATACGAAAGCCATCATTGAACGTGCTTGGAAAGATGGAAAGAAAGTAGCTGTTCCAAAATGCAACCCCACAACATCTCAAATGGTTTTCTACGAGATTACGAATTTTTCACAGCTTGAAACAGTGTACTACGGGTTAGCCGAACCAATTGTTGAAGAAACTGTTCCCGTTTCAAAATCTTCAATTGATTTACTCCTTGTGCCTGGCGTGGTATATAGCAAAAATGGATATCGTATCGGCTATGGAGGCGGCTATTACGATCGTTATCTAACAGATTATACCGGACAGAAGCTAAGCCTCGCGTTTGATTGTCAAGTCGTTTCTGAGGTCCCATATGAATCTCATGATATTCCCGTTGAATATATTTTGACAGAGAAGGAGCTTATTTGCTGTGAATCCGTTTGATGCTGTCATGATAATTGTAATATTACTCATGGCAGGAGCAGGCTACATAGCAAAAGCACTGACAGTATCGGGAGCCTGCATGTCTTTCATCGTAGGAGCGAGCGTTTATATTGGTTTTTCGCTTCAAGGTTTTTTACTCTTACTCTTATTTTTTAGCACTTCTACGTTGTGTAGTAAGTACAAAAAAGAAAAAAAACGCGCACTAGAAGAAAAGCTAGAGAAACACGACAGGCGAGATTATATTCAAGTCCTTGCTAATGGAGGTGTAGCTGCTGCTTGCGGTTTGTTATATGCTGCAACAGCTTTTCCTGTTTACATGTGGATGTTTATGATCAGTATCTCAGCTGCTAATGCGGACACATGGGCATCTGAAATAGGATCTCTTAGTAAGAAGCCGCCGTTTTACCTTTGGACATTAAAGAGAGTAGAAGCGGGTACCTCAGGAGCCGTTTCACTTTTAGGTACAGCAGCCGGAGCAGCCGGAGCTTTTCTTATCGCTGCCGCTTGTTATTTTGCTTTTCCATCCGCATCGCTGAGTAGTATATTGCTAGTCGGGTGCTTTGGTTTTATTGGAAACGCTATAGACACTCTTCTTGGAGCAAGTGTGCAAGTTCGCTTTCGCTGTCAAAGCTGCGGTATTGAAACGGAACGGAAAGATCATTGCCGTAAGCCAACGATAAAAGAGAAAGGAATAACTTTCTTTAACAATGATGTTGTAAATCTTGCCGCTATTTTGCTTGCTGCTTTTACAGGTGGAATCCTTATCCTGCTTTTACCTATATAAGAGCATAAAATGTTCGTCATAGGAGCAAAGTAAACGTAAGGAGGCTTGAAAATGAGACATATTGTATTAGTACTTACGCTTTTAGTTGTTGGAACGCTGGGCTATCAAATGAGATACCGTGTTTTAAATTCGCTGTTTGGAAATTCATTTATCCGCAGTCTAGCTGTTCGTTCATTTTTTAATTTGCCGTTTGTTCGGGATCGTTTAATGAAGCAGGTCTTCCGCTAAGAGCGAAAGATACATAAAAAACACCTTACCGACCTGTAAGGTGTTTTTTTGTAGAAAAAGAAAAAGGGAAAATCGTTGCTTTTTTCCTGGCTTTCTGCCATCTTTACATATAGAGAGTATGAGGAGGTGACTATTTGTCTAGGCAAGATTTTTATTATTTGCAGCTGGCACAGCAATTGCTTGGCCATTCTTCATATGAGCTGATTTCGATGAAAGCTGATGCTTCTGAGCTATGGTTTCAATCGTCGCATCGTAAAGATAAGTCAATTGTCCGCATAGCCCGCCGGAATTTTAAATCAGCCGTTGAGCAGCAAAAAGATGTATTGTATGCATTACAAAGAGCTGAGAATGTGCGAAAGCAGAGAGGTAAATCAACGCTTACTCTTAACACGATTTACTTTGCTGATTTTGATCCTTTTTATACAGAGCAGTCCTTAGAAAGTGCGCCGAGTCCCTCTAAAGTGAATAGTTACGTTGAACAACTAACGGCAGAGAAAGCAAGCGCTTATGAACCTTTATTCGAACGGCTAGGTCTTACATTAGAAAGCGCAGACAATTTCTCTTCCGAAGAAGAAGCACAGCGAATAGAGAAGTGGAAACATAAAATTGTGCTTTTTGTACAGAAAAAACAAAGCGAAGAACAGCAAATAGCTGGATACGGGAAGCCTATTTTTACATATATATTTTTAGCGCTGCAAATCTTAATGTTTCTATTTCTGGAGTGGAAGAGCAGTACACAAAATACGCTCACTCTGATTCAATACGGAGCTAAATACAACCCCTTAATTATGGAAGACGAATGGTGGCGTTTTTTTACACCTATAATTTTGCATATAGGACTTCTGCATTTGCTTATGAATAGTGTAGCCCTTTATTATTTAGGAACGCTTGTAGAGAGGATATATGGCAGCGGACGTTTTGTCTTTATTTATATATTTGCCGGGTTTGCAGGATCTCTAGGAAGTTTTATATGGAATACGTCCATTTCCGCAGGAGCCTCAGGGGCTATTTTCGGTTGCTTTGGAGCTTTACTGTTTATAGCAAGAACAAATCCACGCTTCTTTTTTCGAACAATGGGGTCGAGTTTTATTGTCATCATTGTGATTAACTTGATTTTTGGATTTGTTGCGCCGAACGTCGATAATGCAGGACATATTGGCGGTTTGGTTGGCGGATTTTTAGCTGCGAGCATCGTCAGTTTACCGAAACAAAAAAAGCTGTATATTCAGATTCCGGCTTTCATTTGCACGCTTTTATTAGTAGGAAGTCTGCTTTTTTATGGATATCATGAGCGTTCTGTTTATCAAGATGAGCCCTATGCACTCAGCGTAGCGGCTACGTATCTTCAACAGAAGCAGTATGAAGAAGCAAAAGATGCCATTAAGCTTTTTGTTGAAAAAGGAACAGCAAATAGTAACGTGTATTTCGTCAGTGCTAACGCAGAATTTTATCTTGAAAATTATAAAAAAGCTAAACAGCAATTAAATCAGGCTGTAAAGTATGATTCAACTTTTCATGAGGCGTATTACAATTTAGCTCTGGTGAATATGAAACTGAATGATATTCCAGCGGCCACACAAAATATCGATAAAGCAATTGCGCTGGAACCGCAAAATGAAAAATACGAAAAGCTGAAGCAAGAGATAGGAAATTAAAACTGTTGAATGACGAATTTAATATTTTATACTTTACTATTGTGAGAACGTTTACTAGAATATTAATATGTAGACCTAGCAGTGGGCGTTAAATACGGCCGCTGTTTATGACTGAATGACTGTTGAGTTATCTCAAAATAAATGAATCATATCACCTAGAAAATAGGATAAAGGTGACAGAATGAATACGTTATATGATGTACAACAATTATTAAAGTCCTTCGGCATTTTTATATACGTGGGCGATCGTATTGCTGATTTAGAGCTGATGGAAGCGGAAGTAAAAGAGTTATATCAGTCTAACTTGATTGATGTACGTGATTACCAAATGGCAATTCTTTTGCTTCGTCGAGAGTTAAAACAACAAAAAGAGAAAAAGGATGAATGAACATGGATGACAAATGGTTAGTTGGAGTTGATTTAGGCGGTACAACAATAAAAATGGCCTTTATTAATCATTATGGAGAAATCATTCACAAGTGGGAAATTAATACGGATGTGAGCGAGCAAGGCCGTAAAATTCCAACGGATATTGCAAAAGCAATTGATAAAAAGTTAAACGATCTTGGAGAAGTAAAATCAAGGTTAGTAGGAATTGGTATTGGTGCACCGGGGCCTGTCAACTTTGCAAACGGTTCGATTGAAGTAGCTGTCAATTTGGGTTGGGAAAAATTCCCTATTAAAGATATCTTGGAAGTAGAAACTTCTCTTCCTGTTGTAGTAGACAATGATGCAAACATTGCAGCGATTGGAGAAATGTGGAAGGGTGCTGGAGACGGAGCAAAAGATTTACTTTGCGTTACGCTTGGCACAGGCGTTGGCGGTGGCGTCATTGCAAACGGTGAAATTGTACAAGGCGTAAATGGAGCCGCTGGTGAGATCGGGCACATTACTTCTATTCCTGAAGGCGGGGCACCGTGTAACTGCGGCAAAACCGGCTGTTTAGAAACCATTGCTTCAGCAACTGGAATTGTACGTTTAACAATGGAAGAATTAACGGAAACGGACAAACCAAGTGAGCTTCGCACAGTGTTAGAACAAAATGGACAAGTTACATCTAAAGATGTATTTGATGCAGCTCGTTCAAAAGACGAGTTAGCTATGCATGTTGTAGATAAAGTTGCTTTTCATTTAGGTCTAGCACTAGCAAACTCTGCTAATGCATTAAACCCTGAGAAGATCGTTCTAGGCGGCGGTGTGTCTCGTGCAGGCGAGGTATTACTTGCACCGGTAAGAGATTATTTCAAACGTTTTGCATTTCCTCGCGTAGCGCAAGGTGCTGAACTAGCAATCGCTACTTTAGGAAACGATGCGGGAATTATTGGAGGAGCTTGGTTAGTTAAATCTTATTTTGAATAATAAGCAAGAATCTAACTGAGATAAAAAAGCGCTTTGACATTTAGTCAAAGCGCTTTTTTATCATGCATCTTTTCAATCTTTACATATACATAGTGTAAAGGAGTGAAGATTATGCAAATTGTAGATATCCAAAAGCCCTACGATTACACGCGAACAATACAAGATATCCAAACACTTTTAACGTACTATCCCTATGGTGCTCTTGAATGGATAGGGTGCAGCGTGCTTGGAAAGCCGATTCCTCATATTTTAATTGGAAACGGAGAAAGAAAAGTTCATATTAATGCGTCTTTTCATGCCAATGAATGGATTACGACAAATGTTCTTCTACAGTTTGTTGAAGATTATTTAGCTGCTCTTCATTATGATCAGGCGTTGAATGGTCAGGAAGCAAGAACTCTTTTTAATCAAATTACGCTTTCTGCGGTTCCAATTGTTAATCCAGACGGAGTAGATCTGGTCTTAAAAGGTCCTGCTGTAAGTGAACCTTATGCGTCTTTTCTTTCTAAAATAGGGAGAGATTTTCCTGATTTTCAAAGCTGGAAAGCAAATATCCGAGGGGTAGACTTAAACAATCAGTTTCCAGCTTATTGGGAAATTGAAAAAAAGCGCAAAGAACCTAAAGCTCCGCATTATCGGGACTTTCCAGGCTATGAATCTCTGTCTGAACCTGAAGCGCAGGCAATGGTAAAACTCGTTGAGCGTCATGATTTTGATTGTGTGATCGCTTTACATACCCAAGGAGAAGAATTTTACTGGGGGTATATGAATGAAGAGCCGAAGGAAGCGGAGGAAATAGCCAGTTATTTTGAAAGGGTAAGCGGTTATAAAGCAGTCAAAACGATTGATAGTCACGCTGGATTTAAGGATTGGTTTATTTTAGAAAAGAAAAAGCTAGGGTTCACTTTAGAACTGGGGAAAGGAATTAATCCGCTGCCTTTATCTCAAATATCGCGCGTATATAATCCGACCAAGGCTATTTTAGTTGCGGCAATGGAATATCTATCTATTTGAAAAGCCACGCAAAGCATATGCTTTGCGTGGCTTTTTTAATGATGTACCGCCGGATAACCGTGATGTATAATGGTCATCACGGTAAACCATCCGAACACACCGAATGTTAGTACCGAAAAACCAATGCCTAATATGTTTTTATTTCTAAAAGATGAAATAGCTGCAAATACGCCTAGCAATGTTGTTAGTGCAAAAATAATCATAAGACCCACTCGAAGAAACCTCCTTTAGGTAACTTAAAATTAAAGCGCTATCATTAGCTTATCCCTTTAATTGTAAAACTTTTCTAACCGTTTGTCGAGATGAAAACCAATCTTTCTTTCGCCTTATTAGCTTAGAAAGGTCCTTACTTTCATTTATAAGATGATGTGTGTATGATAATGCATATAACGAAAATAAATTTTACAAGGAGGATACATTATGAACTATCATCGTATACCGCTAGGACCGATTCAAACGAATTGTTATGTCGTGGCTAACGAAAAAAAAGAGTGTTTAGTTTTTGACCCGGGAGCTCAGGGAAAACAGCTTGTTGAATTTCTAGAAAAACAAACGTATAAACCGTTGGCTATTTTGCTGACACACGCTCATTTTGATCACATTGGAGGAGTAGATGAAGTGATGAATCACTACTCTATCCCGCTTTATGTACATAAAAATGAAAAAGAATGGCTTCATAATAGTGATTTAAACGGTTCGAAATTTTTTGATTTAGGAGAAATTACGGCTCCAGATGCAACCGATATTATTTCAGTCGAAGGCAATTTAACAATTGGCTCATTCCAATTTGAGGTGTATGAAACGCCTGGCCATTCTCCTGGCAGCGTTTCATATTATTTCAAACCGGGTAACTTCGTAGTATCTGGTGACGCGCTTTTTGCAGGCGGCATTGGACGCACAGATTTACCTGGAGGCAATCAAGCTCAGCTGTTAGAAAGCATCGAATCAAAATTGCTGTCCCTTCCAGAAGATACGCTTGTACTAAGCGGTCACGGACCTGAAACAACTGTGGGACACGAAATGGATCAAAATCCTTTTCTAAATGGTTTTTAAGAATACAAAAAGCGATGGAAGCCCATCGCTTTTCTCTTTACTGTCCTGGTGTCATCATAAAAGTTGACCAGTACGTGAACCCCACAAAAAAGACCGTCAAATATGCTCCGAAAACGTAAATGTACATTCTTTCAGACAGCTTTAAATAACTAAGAATTACAAAAAAGCCTGTTTGAGCTAAAAAGAGTAAAGAAGTCTTATGCATGTGACCGAGGTAAAACATTACAGTGAAAATTGCTGTCCAGAACCCCATTACACGGTACATTCGTTCCACGTCCATTTCCTCCTTTATCAAACTTAGTTAGTGTCATGATGAATGTCATCGCTGTGTAAGCACTAGAAAGCACTTATGAAACTATATCGATACTTTTCCATTATAATACATCCTTTCTTTCCTGAAAACGCTATCTTTTCCTTGAAATACGACAGAAGAAAAAAAGTTATACAAAACATGTGCAAAATACTATACAAAAGTTATACAAAACGTGTACAATGTATATAAACAACCTACAACTAAAAAACGGGAGGGTTTCATATGGAAGAAATTAAATTTTATACGTATCCGAGCTGTACATCTTGTCGTAAAACGAAAAAATGGCTAGTGAAGGAAGATGTAAATTTTAAAGAGCGTCATTTATTTAGAGAAACACCTACTCATAAAGAAATGCTTGAACTTCTTTCTATGACAACAGAAGGGATGGATGAACTTCTTGCTAAAAGAAGTCAAGAATATAAAAAGTTAAATGTTGATGTGGATAGCATGACGCTATCAGAAGTAGTCAATCTATTAATTGAACATCCTCGTTTGCTTCGCCGACCAATTTTAACAGATGGCAAAAAGCTTGTAGTAGGCTATAACGAATCTGCTCTTAAAAATTTAGTCAAGAAAAAAACAAGTCTTGCTTCTCTAGTTGTGTAAGCGTACATGATGAAGAAGTTCAATTCAGTAAATAACGAATAAAACGACAGCGTAGAGTTTTACATCACGTTGTCTTTTTTATGTAATCGTTTAGAGGTGTACAGAAGTTGTACATCTTGTACAAGGATTGAAGCGAAGAAAAGAAGCGTATACTAAAAAAATTATAAAAAATGAAAAAAAAAGGAGGGAAATCTCGAAAAAGGTCGAAATTACTGTTTCTAGATGTTTTACCAATCATCTTGATTACAAATAAAGGAGTGATGATCGTTTGACCGAAATTGAACAGTTTGCAACTTACATTATACGAGATGCATGTGAGTGCCGAAGTTCTGATGTGCATATTGTGCCCCGAAAGAAAGATGCTGTGATTCAGCTGCGAATTGACCAAGAGCTTATTTTAAAGAGGGTTATTTCAAAGGAAATGTCTGAACGGCTCATTTCGCATTTTAAATTTTTAGGGGGAATGGATATTGGCGAACGAAGAAAACCTCAAAATGGTGCATTGACCACTTCCATTGATCACTATCAAGTAAATTTACGTTTATCAACTCTTCCTACTTCTCATGATGAAAGTCTTGTTATTCGGCTTTTGCCTCATCAACAATCTACATCTCTCAAACATTTATCTCTTTTTCCTGAACATACTAAAAAGCTTATTTCTCTCTTGAAATTCTCTCATGGATTAATTATTTTTACCGGTCCTACAGGATCAGGTAAAACCACTACTCTATATACTCTTTTACACGAAGTAAAGCATCTTTTTAATCGAAATGTTATTACACTAGAAGACCCTATTGAAAAACCGAGTGAAACCGTGCTTCAAGTACAGGTAAATGAACGGGCGGGGATTACGTACACGACTGGTTTAAAAGCTATATTGCGCCATGACCCAGACATTATCATGGTGGGAGAAATAAGAGATAGTGAGACTGCCAAAATTGCTGTGAGAGCAGCGCTTACCGGACACTTGGTTTTGACAACGATGCATACTAAAGATACAAAAGGATCTTTGTACAGGCTGCTTGAATTTGGCGTTAGCTTTCAAGAAATGGAACAGACTCTTGTAGCAGTAGCTGCACAGCGCCTTGTAGAAATTCGCTGTCCGCTGTGTTCCGGAAAATGCCATCCTGCTTGTAAAAAAATGAGAAAGCATCGTCAGTCCAGCATATACGAATTGCTTTATGGCAAGGAGCTTAGCGCAGTGATGAGAGAAGTGAAAGGAGAAAATGCGGATTATGATTATAAGACGCTCCGAGATGTTATTCTAAAAGGAATCGCGCTAGGCTATTTATATCCGCATTCGCTAGACGGATGGGGGTAAAGACAAATAGACAAAAAAGGTGGTCTCTTGCTCAGCAAGCGAAAATTCTTAAGCAGGTCTCTAAGCTCTTAGAAAAAGGCTACACTCTTTCTCAAGCTCTTTCGTTTTTGACGTTTCAAGTATCTAACAAAGAAAAAACGGATATTGAAAAATGTCTTGAGCAGTTAAAACGAGGAGAATCTTTGCACGATGCTTTTGTTAAACTTCAGTTTCACCGTGATATTTTAAGCTATTTATATTTTGCGGAGCAGCATGGAAACCTTCAATTTGCTTTAAAAGAAAGCAGCTCAATGATTGAAGAAAAAGTCAGGCATCGTAAAAAATTTCAAAAGCTTGTTCAATATCCCGTATTGCTACTGCTGTTTATTCTGTCCATTTTATTTGTTTTAAGTACGGTTTTACTTCCACAGTTTGAAGCTCTGTACTTATCCTTTGGAAACAAGCAGTCTTCGTTTATCCTCTTATTTATGCAGGCGATGTCGTTCTTTCCTTTTGTGTTACCTGCAGTCATCAGTATGCCAATCATCCTGTATTTGTTTTATGTGATTTACATTAAAAAATTGCCTCCAGTAGTTCAAATGCAGCTCTTTATGAGAGTTCCCGTTATCCGAACGTTCACACGGCTATTTAACTCGTACTTTTTTTCTGTTCATATGAGCAATTTACTAAATGGTGGTTTATCTATTTATGAATGCTTTGCTCTTTTTCAAAAGCAAGAGCATCATCCGTTTTTTCAAGTGGAAGCTTTTGCTTTTACAGATCAACTTTCCTCAGGAATGCGATTAGATCATATCGTTTCAGGTAAATCTCATTATGAAAAAGACTTGGCTCATGTTATTGTTCATGGCCAGCAGAACGGTGAGCTTTCTCAAGAACTGTATGATTACAGTCTATTTATGATGGAAAGAATGGAACAGTTTATTTTTCGTATTTTAAAATATGTACAGCCGCTTACATTCTTATTCATCGGAATTGTCATTCTGCTTATGTATATGTCCGTTATGCTTCCGATGTTAGAAGTGATGTCGAGCTTGTAGAAAGGTGAAAGAATATGATTCTAAAAGGTAATAAAGGATTTACCCTTATTGAAATGCTCATTGTTATGCTCGTTATTACCGTGCTTTTGCTCATTATGATTCCAAATGTATTAAAGCATAATACGGTTATTAACAACAAAGGCTGCTCAGCTCTTGTCAAAACCGTAGAGGCTGAGGTACAAGTATACGAACTTGAAAATGGCGAAAAACCAAGTCTAGAAGAGCTTGAAGCAGGGGGCTACTTAAAAGAAGGCACCGTGTGTCCAAATGGCCAAGCTATTCAAATTGACGGTACCGGAAAGGTTACAGCTAGTGGTTCTTCTTAAGCAAAAAGGATTTACCCTCATTGAGATGCTGATGGTTTTATTTATTGTGCAAGTGATGATGTTTTCCGTTATCGTAGCCATTCGGCCGCTTGTGGAATATTACAAAATCACATTATTCTTGCGACAGCTGCAAAGCGACACGTTTTATGTGCAGCAGACAGCCATGAACCGAGAATCTCCAATTAAAATTAACTTCGCACCGAAGGGAACAGAATATATTATTTCTGATTCTCGTGCCGTTCTTTATAAGCGCGCCTATGACTCCACCATTCATATCACGTTTGGAAGCGGCAATTCCACGATACAATACAACAAAAACGGCAATATTTCTCAAGCGAAGACCATTTTTATCAGCAATCAAAAATTTAAATATAAAGTTACTTTTCAAATAGGCAGAGGGCGTTTTTATGTGGACAAGATGTAAGGGTCAGCAGGGCTACACCTTGTTAGAAATGCTTGTTTCATTTAGTATGCTTTTACTCCTAACCGGTACAATTATTCCTTTGTATGTTCAGATGAAGGAAGCAGAAAAGAAGCAATATGTTTCGTATCAAGCTGATGCTATCTTGCACGAAGAGCTATTGAAATATAAATATGAAGCAGGATATAAACGGCGAGAAAAAATCGTAAAAGAAAACGTTGCGTTTTATCTGAAGTGGGACGGAGAAAGTGCTCAAAAGCTTTGTGTAGAATGGACAGATTCCGCTGAGAAAATGAAAAAGAAGTGTGATGTGATGTTGAAGTGAAAAGGGAAAAAGGTTTTACGCTTGTAGAGATGCTAGTCAGTTTTACTCTTTTTTTGATCATTGTTTCCTTTTTCCCCATTATCATTCCGCTAGCTAAGCAAACATATAATCCGGACTTTAGTATGAATGAAATGGAGTGGGAAATCTTTGTAAACCAACTTGCTATGGAATATCGAGAAGCAAAAGAAGTGGGAATTCATGCGACTACGCTTACGTTGAAAATGGAAAATAATCAGATCATCACTTATGAACGCTACGAAGACAAGATAAGAAGACGAGTGGATGAAAGCGGTCATGAAGTTGTGCTGCAGCACATTAAGAATATTATGTACGAACAGCAAAAAGAAAGGCTGTTGATTCGTTCAACAGACGGTGTTAACAAAGTTAGAGAAGAAACCATTACGACGTTTTTGATGCTTGCTCATGAAACATAATGAGCAAGGATTTATTCTCCCGGTTGTTTTGGCATTTTGTGCGCTTTTTCTTCTGTTAGTAGCTCAGCAAACCACTTATTTTGTGACGAAAAGTTCATTTTATCAAGAAGTAGAGCAGAAAAATCGTCTGCAGCATCTTTTAGAAAACGCGGTTGTACATGTAAAAAAAGAAATAAAAGAACATAATAAATCTTCATTTGCACCTTTAGTATTAGAAACTGGTACGGTTTCATACGAAGTAGTAAGTGAAGATGAACAGATGATTATCCTAAAAATAAAGTGTCAAACATTGCAAGGAAGAGCATTGACGGAAACGGCATATATTCAAAAAAAGGATCAGCACATTGTGAAGTGGACGGATTAAGTCTCTTTCTCTCCGGATATAATAGTGCTGAGGAGATGATTATATGAAAACGAATGATTATGTAAAATATATGACTCAGCAATTTGTACAATATATGGATCAGCCAAAAGAAGAGAGGAAAACGAAAAAGATTCAAAAAAAAGAAGAGCGAGCACCTTTTGCAAACAGATGGTTTGGAATGATTCCGCTGTCGTTTATGCTGTGGTATCGAAAGAAAAAAGAAAGATGAGCATATCATATGCTCATCTTTTTTTAACCGGCTTGTGTTTTATTAAATTGACGAGACATCGTTTCAGGCGATATGTAAAATAAGCCACCGTTTATAAATTTAAATAAGATAGTCGGCTCGTACAATTCTTGAAGCGCTGTTTTTTCGGTCATATATATTTCTGGCAGCTCTTCTGCTGTTTCGTAAAAATGATCAAGAAGCGCTAAGTCTTCATACCATCTCTCCTGCGCTTTTTCAGCCCATTCAGTTGGCTGAGTTTTAACATAGTCAGTCACATATGATGTGAGTCGTGCGATGGCACTTTTCGGTTTAATAAAAGGTGAGAGAGTAAAGCAATAGTCTGAGATTTTAGATGATAAATTTTGATTAATGATTAATTCGTGAAATGATTCAATAATTTGTCCATTGATTAAATTAATGCCAAGCGACAAGAGCTCATCTTTTTTACGATCGCATTTGTACGAGACTTTAATATTTAATGCAAGCCAAGGGTGTAAAGGCTGATTTGTTGGCTGAGCTGATGCAACTTGTTCATACAAGTGAATAAACCCGCCAAGTTTTTGAGTAGAAGCGAAAATTTGGTGCAGCCTAGGTGAACCGAAATGAATTCGTTCTCCTTGAACGGAATCGTCTTCAAATGCTGGGTCTGTAATGAAAGTGAGCGAAGCAGGAGTTGCTTCTCCTCCCGTCTTTTCGATATAGTGCCAATAAAATGGACGATTCATCAATTCTTTATCGAGTTCAATCGTTAATTGAACCGTCAGGTAAGACGATGTTTCTGTGACAATAGAACAATTATTAGCTAGAAAATAACGCTTTAAAAATTGATGAATATCAGTTTGCTGCATGCTGATCCTCCTCGCTGTCTTCGTATTGAATAATAGACGTCAAGTTCTCCATTTTGATTTTTATTTCTCCTTCACTCCGTGAATGAAATAAAATATCTTGAATATGCTCTTCGATATTTTTTAAATCAAGCTTTGTTAAAATATCATCTAGCTCTCCAACAACCCGTTCAAAAAGGTTTATTTTTTCGTACAGTAATTTTAAAATATGTTCTTCGACCGTATGTTGAATGGCTAAATTGTAAATGTGAACATCATGTTTTTGACCTAAACGATGGACCCTTCCAATTCGCTGTTCTAGACGCATTGGATTCCACGGCAGATCATAGTTAATGATATGATGACAAAACTGAAGGTTGATTCCTTCTCCGCCTGCTTCAGTGGCAATAAATACTTGCGCGTGGCTTTCAAAAAGCTGCTTCATCCAGTCTTTTTTACCTCGCTTAAATCCGCCTCTAAAGGGTACAGAGGTAATTCCATGCTGTTTTAAATACCACTGTAAATACAGTTGAGTTGCCCTGTACTCAGTAAAAATAATGACTTTATCATTAATTTTCTGAACGAGCTCTAGCACTTTTTCTGCTTTTGCATTTTGCGGCACTTGCTGAAGTAGTTCCATTAATGGCGTAATCATATGTTCCGTTAATGCGCTGTTTTGATCTTCCTGACGTTCCAGCATGTTTTTTAATGTCATATACACCGCTTCACGGCTGCTGCAGGCCTCTCGCTGCAGAGTTAAAATTGAAAAAGCGCTTGAAGGGTGGAGTCCGTTTCCTTTAAAAGATGTAATTGCATCGTACAGCTCCCGTTCTTTTGGCGAGAATTCAACAGGAACGGTTTGAACAATTCGCTTCGTCCATTCGATACCCGTATCGTGGCGGCGATTTCGAATCATAACTTTGTTAACAAGCTCTTTTAAGTGTTCATCGTTTTGCAAAGAGCGTTTTTTAGCGGAAAATAATTCTTCGAAATAGTCTTTATTGCCGAGATGGCCAGGCTTTAAAAGAGAGACTAAGTTAAAAATTTCTTCAATTCGATTTTGAATCGGTGTTGCGGTTAGCAACAGACAAAATTTCTTTTTTAGACTTTGCACAAATTCATAGTTTTTTGTTTTGTTGTTTTTAAGTTTGTGAGCTTCATCAATGATGATGAGATCGTAGTCTTGTTCAAGCACAATTTCTCGATGAGGAGAACGTTTTGCTGTATCAATTGAAGATACAACGATGTCACACTGATCCCACACATATGATTTTCTTTGAGGAACTGCGGGAATATAAAATTTTTGATTCAATTCCATAGCCCACTGTGAAACAAGCGAAGCTGGAACTAAAATGAGAACTTTTTTAACAAGTCCGCGAATCATATATTCCTTCAAAATTAGCCCTGCTTCAATCGTTTTCCCCAGTCCTACTTCATCTGCTAAAATGGCTTTCCCATTCATTGTTTCAACTACTTGTTTGGCTACTTCGAGCTGATGAGGAAGCGGCGTTAAATCAGCTAGATGTTTTGGGCTTTGCAGTCCTTCAAATTCTGAGATAAGCGTTTGGTCTTCTATTTCATAGGCAAGTTTATACAAATCCCATGCAGACCAAGGGCCATCTTGCTCCAATTTAGTTGAGAAGGCTGCTTCCCATGTTTCATCGATGTTTAATTTCACTTTCATGATAAAAATGCTCCTTTGTAAAAAATTTTTATTGAACAAATGATAAGAATCAGGTAGGATAAAAATATATTTAGAAAATTTGAAAAAGAAAATAGATTAGCACTTTACAAATGATTGTGTGAATAAAGATAGATACATCTTTCAGTAGTATGCCCAACTTTACCAACTTTATAGAAGCGAATGACGACACGGGGAGAGACTACTTGAATGTAGCGCCGAAGGAGCAAGCAATAAAATTGTGAATCTCTCAGGCAAAAAGACTCTTGTTTGACGCAGCTCTGGAGAGTGTCTATGCGTTTATAGACCACCCACGAGGCAAACCTATTCGTTTATAGGTAAACTTTCAGGTGAAAAGGACAGAGACTTCCTACTAAATACAGTAGGGGGTTTTCTGTCCTTTTTTGTTTGGATACATAGTGATCCCCACACTATTTGAAAACTCCCCGTTATGAAAAGTTTCACGTGAAAAAGAGGAGGACATAAATATGACAACAGAATTACACAAAACGCCGCTTTATGATACCTATCAAAAATATGGTGCCAAAACAATTGATTTTGGCGGATGGGCTCTTCCCGTTCAATTTTCTTCTATTAAAGAAGAGCATGAAGCTGTACGTACAAAGGCAGGGCTTTTTGATGTCTCTCATATGGGAGAAATTCTTGTAACAGGAGCTGATAGCTTAGCTTTTCTTCAGCACACGATGACAAATGACGTTTCTACCCTCGTAGATGGAAAAGCGCAGTATACGGCTATGTGTTATGAAGACGGAGGCACGGTAGATGATTTGCTGATTTATAAAAAAGCAGATCAAGAGTATTTGCTAGTCGTAAACGCTGCTAATATTCAAAAAGACTATGAGTGGCTGGTGTCTCACAAACAAGGAGATGTAACGCTCGTTAATCAATCTGATGAAACTGCGCAGTTAGCTTTACAAGGTCCTGTAGCAGAAAAAGTTTTACAAACGTTAACGAACGAAAATTTAGCTCTATTAAAGCCATTTACATTTGCTGATGATGTAGAAGTAGCGAATATAAAAGCTCTCGTTTCACGTACTGGGTACACCGGGGAAGACGGCTTTGAAATTTATTGTTCTTCAACTGACGCCGCTCACTTGTGGACGGCTATTTTAGAAGCAGGCAGTGATGAAGGTGTGCTGCCTTGCGGATTAGGAGCTCGCGATACGCTTCGTTTTGAAGCCACTTTGGCTTTATATGGCCAAGAGCTTTCAAAAGATATTACGCCCATTGAAGCCCGAATTGGATTTGCAGTAAAAACGAACAAAGACAGCTTTATTGGAAAAGAAGTGTTAAAAGAACAGCGTGAAAGCGGGGCACCTCGTAAGCTGGTAGGAATTGAAATGATTGATAAAGGTATACCAAGACACGGTTACGAAGTATTTGCAGATGAAGAACAAATTGGATTTGTGACAACAGGTACACAGTCACCGACATTAAAGAAAAACATCGGTCTAGCACTATTGTCAGCAGAGTATACAGAGCTTGGTCAAGAAGTGGAAGTGCAGGTTCGGAAAAAACGCTTAAAAGCAAAAGTGGTTTCAACACCTTTTTATAAACGTTCAAAGTAAGCTTTGGGGAGGAATTTAACATGTTACATCGCTATTTACCAATGACAGAACAAGATCAGCAGCAAATGTTAGCAGCAATTGGTGTTTCATCTGTTGATGATTTATTTTCAGATATTCCGCAGCGCGTTCGTTTTCAAGGAGAATACGATATTAAAAAAGCGGCCTCAGAGCCTCAGTTGTTAAAAGAATTAAATAGTATGGCTGCTAAAAATGCTCATTTAAAAGACTATGCTTCTTTTTTAGGAGCAGGAGTTTACGATCATTACATGCCGGTTATTGTTGATCATGTTATTTCTCGTTCGGAATTTTATACGGCCTATACTCCGTATCAACCAGAAATTTCTCAAGGAGAACTTCAGGCCATCTTTGAATTTCAAACAATGATTTGTGAGTTAACGGGGATGGACGTGGCTAATTCTTCTATGTATGACGGAGGAACTGCTTTAGCAGAAGCCGCTATGCTCAGTGCGGGTCAAACAAAAAAGAAAAAAGTACTTGTCTCTGCGGCTGTTCACCCTGAGTCAAAAGATGTGTTAAAAACGTATGCGAAGGGTCAATACATTGAAGTGGTAGAAATCCCTGCAGCAGACGGAGTAACAGATATGATTGCATTAGAAAAAGAGATGGGGAGTGATGTGGCAGCTGTTATTGTCCAGTATCCAAATTTCTACGGACAAATCGAGCCGTTAAAAGAAATTGAAGAAATTACCCATCAAGAAAAATGCATGTTTGTGGTTTCAAGCAATCCGTTATCATTAGGTTTACTTACGCCTCCTGGAGAGTTCGGAGCTGATATTGTCATTGGAGATGCACAGCCATTTGGTATTCCAAGTCAATTTGGAGGCCCGCACTGCGGATACTTTGCAACTACGTCTAAGCTTATGCGAAAAATCCCAGGACGTTTAGTAGGGCAAACGGTAGATGAAAACGGTAAGCGAGGGTTTGTTTTAACCCTTCAAGCACGTGAACAGCATATACGCCGCGATAAAGCGACGTCTAACATTTGTTCAAATCAAGCGTTAAATGCTTTAGCGGCATCAGTTGCCATGACAGCTTTAGGCAAGCAAGGTGTAAAAGAAATGGCGCTGCAAAATTTATCAAAAGCACATTATGCATATGAAGCGTTAAAGGCAAAAGGGGTAAATGTAGCATTTGAAGGACCGTTTTTTAATGAATTAGTCGTGAAGCTTCCTGTTTCGGTAACAGAAGCAAACAGTCAGTTATTAGCTTCAAAAATAATTGGCGGTTATGATCTTAGCCGTGATAACCAAGCGCTTGAAAATCACATGCTGCTTGCTTTTACAGAGCTCCGTACAAAAGAGGAAATTGACCAACTTGTAAATGAATTGGGGGATCTTCATGCTTAATCAAAATCAATCACTTATTTTTGAAAGCAGTAAAGAAGGGCGAATCGGCTATTCATTGCCAGAGTTAGATGTGCCAAAAGTTAATGCTGAAGAACTGCTTGGAAAAGCGTATGTGCGTACCAAAGCTCCTGAGCTTCCTGAAGTATCAGAACTCGATATTATGCGTCATTACACCGCGCTTTCAAAACGAAATCACGGAGTAGATTCAGGGTTTTATCCGCTTGGTTCATGTACGATGAAATATAATCCAAAAGTGAACGAACAAGCAGCACGCATTGCTGGGTTTGCGCATATTCATCCGCTTCAGGATGAGCAAACGGTTCAAGGTGCTCTCGAACTTTTATATGATTTACAAGAGCATTTAACAGAAATCACAGGAATGGATGAAGTAACGCTTCAGCCAGCAGCAGGTGCTCACGGCGAGTGGACCGGGCTTATGATGCTTCGTGCCTATCACGAAGCAAATGGTGAGACGCAGCGAACAAAAGTCATTGTTCCAGACTCAGCCCACGGAACGAACCCGGCTTCGGCAACAGTTGCGGGATTTGAAACGGTAACGGTAAAATCAAACGAACATGGTTTAGTGGACTTAGAGGATTTACGCCGCGTAGTAGGAGAAGATACAGCCGCTTTAATGTTAACAAATCCAAATACGCTGGGGTTATTTGAAGAAGATATTTTAGAAATGGCTGAAATTGTTCACGCAGCAGGTGGAAAGCTTTATTATGACGGTGCAAATTTAAACGCAGTATTAAGTAAAGCCCGTCCTGGAGATATGGGGTTTGACGTGGTTCATTTAAACCTTCATAAAACGTTTACAGGTCCTCATGGAGGAGGCGGTCCTGGTTCTGGTCCGGTAGGGGTAAAAGCAGATTTAATTCCGTATTTGCCTAAACCAGTGCTTGTGAAAACAGAACAAGGCTATCACTTTGACTATAACCGTCCTCAGTCAATTGGACGCGTAAAGCCGTTTTACGGCAACTTCGGCATCAACGTTCGCGCTTATACGTATATTCGTTCAATGGGTCCAGACGGCTTAAAAGCCGTGACGGAAAACGCTGTGCTAAACGCCAACTATATGATGCGTCGTTTAGCAGAGCACTATGAGCTGCCGTTTGACCGTCACTGTAAGCACGAATTTGTTTTATCAGGAAAACGTCAGAAAAAGCTTGGGGTACGCACATTGGATATCGCGAAACGACTGCTTGATTTTGGCTATCATCCGCCGACTATCTACTTCCCGCTTATCGTAGAAGAGTGCATGATGATCGAACCAACGGAAACGGAGTCGAAAGAAACGCTAGATGCGTTTATCGATGCGATGATTCAAATTGCAAAAGAAGCAGAAGAAACGCCTGAAGTCGTACAGGAAGCTCCGCATACAACGGTTGTGAAGCGCCTTGACGAAACGCTCGCAGCGAGAAAGCCAGTTCTTCGCTATCAGAAAGAACAGGCTGTTCAAAACGTCTAACAAAAAACCTCGCCCAAAGGCGAGGTTTTTCTATATACATACCATTATTTTTTCTTTTTCACTTTACCGTTCCACATTTTGAAGCCGCCTTTTAAATCATAGATTTCTTGAACACCGTGGCGACGAAGCATTTGTGCTGCGCGTCCTGTGCGCATTCCGCTTTGACAATAGATGTAGACAGGCTGATCTGGACGGAATTCTTTAATGCGCATACGGAACTGTGAAAGAGGAATATTTCGTGCGCCTAAAATATGTCCGTTTTCGAATTCATTCGGCTCACGGATATCAACTAGCTGTGCCTTGCGGTAGCCGCTGCGGAATTCTTCTTCAGTTAACGTTTTCATAATGCGACGTTGGACAAAGAACATAACGACAGAGTATATGATGATTACTCCAAGTAAAATGAGTACTGCTGTAATTGGTGACATGCTGATTCTTCCTTTCTTCGACAAAATCCATACTCTTATTATATAAGTGAATGAAATTAGAAGTAAAGCGATTTTGCCTTGAATCTAGCGGATTTCTTCCCGAAAATGAAAAAACTACCACATTTGAATTCACAGTTTTATGTTGCTCTTTGCTTTTCCTTAGCTCAATCTTTTGGTAGACTAAAAAACGGATTTATTTTTATATTACATATAGCTGAGGATGAGGTAGATGAAAGCAAAGTGGAGATTTATTGATTCCAACAACCGTTCGCCTTATTACAATATGGCGTTAGATGAAGCGTTATTAGAATGGCATAGTAAAGGAGAAATTCCACCTACGATTCGTTTTTACGGATGGAACCCTCCAACGCTGTCAATCGGTTATTTTCAAAAAGCTGAAAAAGAAATTAACTTTGATAAAGTAAAAGAATTAGGACTGGGCTTTGTAAGACGTCCAACGGGCGGCAGGGGCGTGCTTCATGATGAAGAGCTTACTTACAGCGTAATTGTATCTGAAGAGTATCCTAACATGCCTAAGACAGTTACAGAGGCATATCGCGTAATCTCTGAAGGTTTACTGGAAGGATTTCGTTCGTTAGGGCTCGAGGCTTATTTTGCTATTCCTCGTTCAGAAGAAGAAAAAAATAGCTTAAAAAACCCTCGTTCGTCCGTGTGCTTTGATGCTCCTTCTTGGTATGAACTAGTTGTAGAGGGCCGCAAAATTGCTGGAAGTGCCCAAACTAGACAAAAAGGAGTTATTCTACAGCACGGCTCTATTCTGTTAGAGATTGATGAAGATAAATTATTCAGCGTGTTTAATTATCCAAATGATCGTGTGAAAGAAAGAATGCAGCGCGCATTTCGTTCCAAAGCGGTAGCCATCAATGCAATTGCGGGCCGCAAAATCCCTATTGAAGAAGCAAAAGAAGCGTTTTATAAAGGATTTGCTTCTGCTCTTGATATCGATTTAGAACCGTATACACTGTCTGAAGAAGAGGAAGCATATGTAGAAGAACTAGCGCGCACAAAGTACGGATCGGATGAATGGAACTTTAAGCGCTAAACGGATGCCCATGGGAAATAGATAAAAGTGCAACTTCTTATAAGTTGCACTTTTTATTGGGATTTTTAGAAACAATGCTTGGCTAATAGAATACATAGAGAAGAAAAGTCAAACACTTTTTTTACGAAAAAAAAAATATTTCACTTGACACCCTTCTATATGTAGATGTTTGGAGAAGTGTCAAATACTATATATTGAATTCGTCCAAGCCGTGTGGTAAGTTATTGATAGTTGATTGAAAAACTCTATTTCCTTTAAAAGGAAATAGAGTTAATAAATTTATAGATGTTCGATAGGTAAGGAGTTGTGAGAATGACTGTTTTGTTAAATCAAAAAGTGAATATGAATGTTGAAAAGCTCAATTCAGATATTGAACGCTTTCCGCAAGTACATCCGATTACACCGGATATGAAGTTGACTCATAAAGGTGTTTCAAGATTGGTAATGTTAGACCGCTATGCGTTTAAGGATACGGAAAAATTAACGTTATCAGAAGGAGATTTTGTTGTTCTAACCGTAAAGGAAGATCCAAAATTTCCAGCACGAGGACTTGGCTATGTGGAAAGCATTAATTTTGAGCAAAAAACCGCTGTTGTCAAGGTAGAAGATGAGTTTAGAGGAGCTTTATCGCCTGAAGAAGCAGAAAACGGATTAATTACTCGTTCTTTAGATGTCATTGAAAAACCTCTAGAAGTCTTTTATGAGCAAATTGCAAAACGTAATGCAACAGGCTTAGCTTCTGTGGAAAAAACAGAAGAAAAGCGCAAAGAGTGGTTTGAAAAGTTCTATCAAGAGCTTGTTCAGCTAAACTTTGTACCAGCTGGCCGCGTTCTTTACGGTGCAGGTGCTGATACGGACGTAACGTACTTCAACTGTTATGTAATGCCTTATGTAAAAGATTCACGTGAAGGTATTTCAGAACACCGCAAACAAGTAATGGAAATTATGAGCCGTGGAGGCGGTGTTGGAACGAATGGTTCAACTCTTCGCCCGCGCAACACGCTGGCTCGCGGTGTAAACGGCAAATCATCTGGTTCGGTTTCATGGTTAGATGATATTGCTAAACTGACGCATCTTGTTGAACAAGGTGGGTCGCGCAGGGGCGCCCAAATGATCATGCTTGCCGACTGGCATCCTGACATTGTAGAGTTTATTATTTCTAAAATGCAAAACCCTCGCATTTTACGTTTCTTAATTGAAAACACAAATGACGAAATGATTAAAAAACATGCGCAAGATAAATTGAAGTTCACGCCGCTAACAGAGTCTGAAGAAGCGATGTATCAAGGAATCATTAACTATAAACAAATTCCTGGTCTTGGTGGATTCAGTGAAAAAATCATCAAAGATGCAGAAGAAAAGCTGCAAACAGGCGGAACGTACAGCGTTCATAACTCAGAGTTTTTAACAGGAGCAAACATTTCTGTATGCTTAACAAAAGATTTCATGGATGCTGTTGAAAACGACGGAGAATACGAACTTCGCTTCCCAGACGTAGAAAGCTATTCAAAAGAAGAAATGGCTAACTACAATGAAAACTGGCACGAAGTAGGCGACGTGCGCGAATGGGCAAAACAAGGAAACAAAGTTCGTACGTACCGTACTATCCGTGCAAAAGAGCTATGGAACTTAATTAACATCTGTGCAACGTACTCAGCTGAACCAGGCATTTTCTTCTTCGACAATGCTAATGACATGACAAATGCTCAAGCATATGGTCAGCACGTTGTTGCAACAAATCCATGTGGTGAACAACCACTTGCACCATTCTCTGTCTGCAACTTAGCTGCTGTTAACTTAGCGCAAATGGCAGATAAAGAAACGAAAACTGTTAATTTTGAAAAGTTACGTCAAACGGTTGAAACAGGCGTTAGAATGCAAGATAACGTTATTGATGCAACTCCTTATTTCTTAGAAGAAAACCAAAAGCAAGCGCTTGGCGAACGCCGCGTTGGCCTTGGTGTAATGGGTCTTCATGATCTTCTTATTTATTGTGAGACAGAGTACGGCTCTGACAAAGGCAATGAGTTAGTAGATAAAGTGTTTGAAACAATTGCAACGACGGCTTACCGCGCGTCTGTAGAGCTTGGAAAAGAAAAAGGAAGCTTCCCGTTCTTAGTGGGTGAAACAGATGCTGACACGGCTTCTTTACGTGAAGCATTTACAAATACAGGCTTCATGAAAAAAATGCCTGAAGATATTCGTCAAAACATTAAAGAGAACGGTATCCGAAACTCTCATTTATTAACAGTAGCGCCAACAGGCAGTACTGGAACAATGGTTGGAGTATCAACGGGTCTTGAACCTTATTTCTCATTCTCATACTTCCGAAGCGGCCGTTTAGGTAAATTTATTGAAGTAAAAGCTGATATCGTTCAAGAGTATTTAGATCAGCATCCAGAAGCAGATCCAAACAATCTTCCTGAATGGTTCATTTCAGCTATGGAACTTGCACCACAAGCTCACGCGGACGTGCAATGTGTGATTCAGCGCTGGATTGACAGTTCAATTAGTAAAACAGTAAACGCTCCTCGCGGTTACACAGTAGAGCAAGTTCAAAAAGTGTACGAGCGTCTGTATAAAGGCGGAGCAAAAGGCGGTACGGTGTACGTAGACGGCAGCCGTGATGCACAAGTCTTAACGCTAAAAGCAGAAGAAAATACGTTTGATGAAGAAATTGAAGCGCCAAAAGAAGAAACGAAACCGCACGTTGTGTTAGTTGATACAATTAATGAAATTCGTTCAACTGATGTAACAATCGGTTCTGAAGTAGGTAATACTTGTCCGGTTTGCCGTCAAGGAACGGTAGAAGAAATGGGCGGATGCAACACATGTACAAACTGTGGTGCACAGCTGAAATGCGGCCTTTAATTTTGAACATGATTGACTAGTAAAAGCTGACTCAAACGAGTCAGCTTTTATTATGTATAAAAATGGGGCATAAATAAGAAGCGGGATCGAACGGTTCTTGTATTTGAATAAGCATTGTAGTATGATTTTAATTGAATGTCTTTTATCCAGTTTTATCTTATGACATCGCTTTATTTACACGTTTTTTTCACATAGATTATCAAACATGAACACGATATCACTATAAGAAACAGACATTTATGACTTATTATTAGCAATACATAATATTAATTGGGGGAGATTTCATGCCTACACCGAGTATGGAAGATTATATTGAACAAATATATATGCTAATTGAAGATAAAGGATACGCTCGAGTGTCTGATATTGCTGATGCATTGGCGGTTCACCCCTCATCTGTAACGAAGATGGTTCAAAAGCTAGACAAAGATGAGTACTTAATTTATGAAAAATATCGAGGCCTTGTTTTAACAGCTAAGGGGCAGAAGATTGGAAAACGTCTTGTTTATCGCCACGAGCTTTTAGAGCAGCTGCTGCGCATCATTGGCGTAGATGAGAAAAATATTTATGATGACGTAGAAGGAATTGAACATCATTTAAGCTGGAATTCCATTGATCGAATTGGAGATTTGGTTCAATACTTTGAAGAAAATCATAACCGTATTCAAGATCTTCGCAATGTACAAAAACGAAATGAAGAAGAGCAAAAATTATAAGAAAAAAGCAGCGGCCAATAGCGTCACTGCTTTTTTTCTTTTTATCATAACTTGTTGCTGAGTCGACTACAAATGTAGAGTGGGTAGTTTGGAGGAGAGGCTGTGTACGTCGACGGAGTGTTTTCAGGTGGCGGTATTAAAGGGCTTGCACTGATTGGCGCGTTACAAGCTCTAGAAGAAAAAGGCTTGATCTTTCGGCGGTTAGCCGGAACGAGTGCGGGTTCCATTATTTGTGCATTTGTAGCAGCCGGTTATACAAGTGAAGAAATTGTTGAAATGATGAATGAAATTGAGTTATCGTCTTTTTTAGATCAAAGAATGTCTTTTTTACCATCAAGCTTGACAAAGTGGCTGTTTTTATATTGGAAAATGGGATTGTATAAAGGAGAAAGGCTTGAAAAGTGGATTGCTGAGAAATTGCGGAGCAGAGGAATTCGTACATTTGCTGATTTGCCTGATCAGTCGCTGCGTATTATTGCGTCAGACTTGACCAACAGTACGATGCTTGTTCTTCCAGATGATTTGCCTAAATATCAAATCGACCCGAATCGCTTTTCTGTAGCAAGAGCCGTTCGAATGAGCTGCAGCATTCCATATTTTTTTGAGCCGGTTAAATTAAAATCTACCCCAAGCAGTTTAATAGTCGACGGGGGCGTGTTAAGCAACTTTCCAATTTTTCTGTTTGATGATGATAAAAGTCTTAAGAAGCGACCGGTAATTGGTGTGAAGCTGAGCCCGAAGGACGAAGAAAGGGAACGGAATAAAATTAAAAATGCCGTTGGTTTATTCAGCGCGCTTTTTGAGACGATGAAAGACGCGCACGATGCAAGGCATATTTCAAAACGTCACGAAAAAAATATTATCTTTTTACCTGTTAATCAAGTTTTTGCGACAGAATTTACCCTCACAGAAGAACGGAAGGAAGAGCTGATTGCGTTTGGAAAAAAGCGTACAAGGGCATTTTTGAAAAAATGGTGCTATTAAAAAAACAAGGAGGCTTTTCTCCTTGTTTTTTAAAAGAATGCTCTATTTTTCTTTTTTCCTTTTTTCCCTTCGATGACGGTCAAGTGTGAGTTGTTTTTCTTTTTCTTTAGCGGTTTCGTTGATTTGGATACCGGGCGCTTATTTGAGCTTCGGTACGTATGCATATCAACTTTGTTGCTTCCTCGCTCTTTTTCTTTTTGACGCAGTTTTGATTGTTTTACTGCGCGCACATAGCCTCTATCTTGACCTTTTGTCTGAGAAGGGCGGAGAATAAACCGATAAACTAAGTAAAACAAAATGATAAACAGAAAAATATAACCTGCTTGACGTAATAAAACAGCTGGATCTGTAATCAACGTAAATGCAAAGCCAATGACTCCTAACCCGATTAGACCATATACAAGTGGTTTCACGAATGGACGTCTCATTTTGTTCACCTCCTAAAATAGTAAAAAAAGAAAGCAAAACGGTGTGGATTAGACAACTTGTTCGTCAGTGGTAGAAGAAAGTTCATTTTCAACGCGTAAAAGTTCTTTAAATGAAGCAATCGCAACTTCAACTTGATCATCTTTTGGTTCTTTGGTTGTTAAAAGCTGAAGCCATAAACCGGGATAACCTAAAAAGCGAAGAAGAGGGACATGACGAACTTTATTGGTTAACTGTAACACTTCAAATGATAAACCAAGGACAACTGGAATTAATGCAAGGCGATCCACAATTCGTAACCAAAGAGGATCCGTTGGAACAAGTAGGTAGACAAACATTCCTACAACTACGGTAAAGAGGATAAAGCTACTTCCGCAGCGATAATGAAGTCGAGATTGTGCTTGCACGGCTTCTACCGTAAGTTCAGCATTGTTTTCATATGCATTAATGACCTTGTGTTCTGCTCCATGATATTGAAACACCCGTTTAATAAGTGGCGTTTGTGAAATCACATAAATATAGCCAAGAAGCAATAATAGTTTAAATACTCCTTCAATAAAAACCTGAGCTACACTTGAAGTGAAAACAGGACGTGTCAATTGTGCTAAAAACACAGGAATCAATGTAAATAGTACTTTCCCGAAAAGAAAGGATATTACACCAATAGTTGCAACGCCAAATATTAAAGATAGTTTTGATTCTTTTTTCTCTTTTTGTTGTTCTGCTGCTACTTGAGCATCATCTTCTGGATTCACGTCATAGCGTTCAGAGGAAAAGTTCAAGTGCTGCGTACCGTTTGCACTGGCTTCAACAATAGCAGCAATTCCTCGTAAAAAAGGAATTTTTTTTAAAGCAGTGAGTACGGAATTTGATTTTCTTTTTGAATGAAAATAATCAATAGATTGATCTTTGCGGCGAATAGCCGTCACCATCATACGTTTGCCACCGAACATGACGCCTTCTATAACGGCTTGACCACCATACGCAGGTTTTTGTAATTTAGACATTTCAGGCACCAACCTAACTTAACTAGACTAGACTTCTTAGTATTTTATATTCTACAGCAAAATCAAATAAACCTCTAGGCGGATGCATGTTATCTAGTTTAGCCAATATTTTTCATCTCCACACCCTTGTTATGAATTTTTTTCCTTTCATTTATAAAATTTGTTTATGAAACTCTGTGCGAAGTAATTTAAAAATGTCTCTTTGATATCAGGCTCCCTTCTTGCGTATAGGAAGAGTAATAAACGTAAAAACTTAGAAATGAGTCAGTAGGAAATGAGAAAAAAGTTCATACTACATCAAGAGGTGATTAATATGTCAGAACCTAAAGAACAGCATGAAAAAAAACAGGATAACCACCCTACGCATAAACAGGAAATGTCTTTTTTATTTAAAGCCGTCTTTATTTCCTTTTTTGGAGGGATTTTCTGGAGCTTTATTGGCTATTTAAATTATCTGTTCAGCTTTAGTGTTATCAATCCAAATATGCTTTTAGATCCATGGGCGTTAGGTGATTGGAAGGATAAAGGAATAGGTGTTATCGTCAGTATTTTTCTTATAGGGGTATTATCTATTGTTGTCGGGTTGTTATACTACGTCCTATTAAAGAAGTTTAAAACAATTTGGATAGGTTTTGCTTACGGCTTATTATGGTGGGCAATTGTATTCGTTGTTTTGAATCCGCTCTTTCCCAACTTAAAAACAATTGGAGAGCTTCCAGCTAACACGATTATTTCATCCCTCTGTATTTATATTTTATATGGTGTATTCATCGGATATTCCATTTCTTTTGAAGCTGCAGAGCTTCAAACAAAAGATGAATCTACAGATTTTCAAACGGCGAATAAGTAGTGTGAATGTTCCAACGTATGCTAATATATTCTATATAATGATTTAAAAAGAAAAATAAAGTGCAAATTCACATAAGTGAGCTGCATAAAGGGTTCGTAGTAGGGGAGAGTGTTGAATTAAGATGAATAAGATTTTAGTAATAAACGGTCCTAATTTAAATCGTTTAGGCGTACGCGAACCAGCGGTATATGGGACAGATAATCTTCAAAATCTTGAAGAGAAGCTTCAGCGAGCAGGCAGAGACCATGGGGTAGAAGTTGAGTGCGTACAGTCTAATCACGAAGGTGTAATTATCGACTGGATTCATGAAGCGGATGAGAAATTTGATGGAATTATGATCAATCCTGGTGCTTTTACTCACTACAGTTATGCCATTCGAGATGCGATTGCCAGTATATCTGTTCCTGTTATTGAAGTGCATATTTCGAACGTACATAAGCGTGAAGAGTTTCGCCACCATTCGGTGACGGCACCTGTTACACATGGTCAAATTGTCGGGTTAGGTTTATACGGATACGAGCTTGCCCTGCAGGCACTTTTACAATTAAGGGGGAAATAAAATGAAAATCGAAAAACTACGCGAACAGTTTTCAAAGTTGAATGTGGATGGTGTTGTAATTACAAGTGAATATAACAGACGCTATATGACCAATTTCACAGGATCTGCTGGTGTCGTTATCATTTCTGAAGACAAAGCGGCATTTGTAACAGATTTTCGTTATGTTGAACAAGCAACTAGTCAAACAGAAGGTTTTGATATCGTTCAGCACAAGGGTCCTATTGTAGAAGAAGTAGCGAATGTAGTGAAACAATTTGGAATTAAAAAGCTTGGTTTTGAACAGAATTATGTTACATATGGACAGCATCAATTATTTGATAAGCATATCGGCGCGGAACTTGTTCCAATCTCGCACGCAATCGAAAACTTACGCTTGATAAAGAGTGACTCAGAGATTAAGATATTAAAGGAAGCTGCAAAAATAGCAGATGCAGCATATGAACATATTTTAACCTTTGTTCGTCCTGGTTTAACAGAGCTTCAAGTATCTAATGAACTGGAGTTCTTTATGAGAAAACAAGGCGCAACATCTTCATCTTTTGATACAATTGTTGCTTCAGGGCATCGCGGGGCTTTACCGCATGGTGTTGCTTCTGAAAAAGTAATTGAAAAAGGGGAACTTGTAACGCTTGATTTTGGCGCATACTATAACGGTTACTGTTCAGATATCACACGGACATTTGCCGTCGGTGAAGTAAGTGATAAGCTAAAAGAAATTTATAATGTCGTACTGCAAGCGCAGCTTAATGGAATGAGCGGCATCAAAGCGGGTATGACGGGTAAAGAAGCAGATGCGTTAACGCGTGATTATATTACAGAACACGGATACGGCCAGTATTTTGGACATTCGACCGGTCACGGCGTAGGGTTAGAAGTACATGAAGGCCCATCACTTTCTGTGAAATCTACAGATGTACTGCAGCCAGGTATGATTGTAACCGTTGAACCAGGTATTTACATACCAGACTTAGGGGGCGTTCGTATTGAAGATGATACGATCGTCACAGCAGAAGGTAATGAGGCATTATCGCACTCATCAAAAGAGTTCATTATTTTATAAAATGTAGGAGGATTTCTTCATGATTTCAGTAAATGATTTTCGTACAGGTTTGACAGTAGAAGTAGACGGAGGTATTTGGCGTGTAATGGATTTCCAACACGTAAAGCCTGGTAAAGGCGCTGCATTCGTTCGCTCAAAACTACGTAACCTTCGTACAGGAGCTGTGCAAGAAAAAACGTTCCGTGCAGGTGAAAAAGTAGGAAAAGCACAAATTGATAACCGTAAAATGCAATATCTATATGCAAGCGGCGATCAGCACGTATTCATGGACAACCAGTCTTATGAGCAATTAGAGCTTCCAGCAAGTGCAATTGAATATGAGCTAAAATTCTTAAAAGAGAATATGGAAGTAGCAATTATGATGTACCAAGGTGAGACATTAGGTGTTGAACTTCCAAACACAGTTGAGCTTAAAGTAACAGAAACTGAACCTGGTATTAAAGGTGACACAGCTTCTGGCGGTACAAAACCGGCAACTGTGGAAACTGGCTTAACAGTAAACGTTCCGTTCTTCGTAAACGAAGGTGACGTATTAATTATCAACACAACAGACAGCAGCTACGTATCACGCGCGTAATTGGATCGTGTAAGTAAGCTGCAAACATACAAAAAAGGCAGAGAATCATTCTCTGCCTTTTTTGTATGTTTTTTTGTGCTAACTCTTCCTTATTTTGCATAGGTTGTACTAAACAACGCAGAGATATAGGAGGGGCTTATGAAGCAGTGGTTGGATCATTTAAACGGTACGGTATTAACGATGGCGTGCCTTCGATTTATTTCTTCATTTATTGAGTTTATTGCCGCTATTTTAATTGTCACAAACAATGATGTGAAAAAAGCGTTAATGATTAATGGAATGTTAGCACTTGTTGGTCCGATTGTAATGGTGAGTTCTTTTACCATAGGTTTAGTGTCCGTAGCCGATCAATTATCTTTTGGGAAATTAATCATGATTGTAGTAGGAGTGCTCTTCATTTTAATCGGTGTTTTTAAATAAAAGGTAGGCATAAAATGGTCAAGCCTATAATACATTGAAGTGAGTTCAAATATGAGGGGATGAATATGTTAAACGAAATACTTGCAATCTTTCCGCCTAATTTAAAAAAGACTGTTGAATTTTATGTTACAAACCATTCTCATGTACTAGAAGAAATTCGAGTGCGTATAGGAAGACCTGTCGAATTTACAATCAACAATCAGCCATATTTCGAATCGTATCTTCCAAGTGCAGAAGATGCTTTATTTATCTTAAATAAATTAAGCCAGTTTTCAATTTATATGATTGAAGAAGAATTGAAAAAAGGATATGTCACCATTGAAGGCGGGCACCGGGTTGGGCTAGCGGGAAAAGTTGTAACAGAAAATGGACAGGTTCGTGTGATTCGAGATGTATCATCCTTTAATATCCGGATTGCTAAACAAAAGATTGGTATTTCGAATCAGCTTATTCCTTTTTTATACAATCGCTATTGGCAAAGTACGGTCATTATAGGACCTCCTCAAACAGGAAAAACAACCATGATTCGCGATTTAGCCAGAGTAATAAGTACTGGCATAAAGCGCTCTAAGATTCCTCCGTTTAAAGTGGGAATTGTAGATGAACGATCAGAAATTGCTGGGGCTGTTAAAGGGGTTCCTCAGCATACATTCGGATCTAGAATGGATTTATTAGACAGCTGTCCGAAAGCTGAAGGCATGATGATGATGATTCGCTCCATGAGCCCCGATGTGCTGATCGTGGATGAAGTGGGAAGTGAAGAAGATTGTAAGGCCGTACTTGAAGCGGTTAATGCTGGCGTTCGTGTCATTATGACTGTTCATGGCTATGACATTGACGATTTAATGAAGCGTCCCACTTTGCAAGCTTTAATGAAACTTCACGTATTCAAAAGGTATGTTGTGCTATCGAACAGCCGAGGTCCTGGAACACTTCAGGCTATCTACGATGAGCACTATAATTCCATGAAAACGTCCGTTGAAAAGTCGCTTATTGAAAATAGTAAAGGGTGATGGTGTATGAAACTGTTTGGTGCCATCTTTATCTTATTTGCTTCCACTTACACAGGGTTTGAGTTTGCAAAGCAGCTTAGTGCAAGACCCAGGCAGCTCAGGCAATTAAAAACGGCTCTGAGGTCGTTAGAAGCAGAAATTATGTACAGCAATCGGCCTCTTCAAGAAGTTGCTCATTTGTTATCTCTACAGCTTCCTAATCCTTTGGCTTCTTTATTTAATGAGTTTTCAATGAAATTAAAAGAAGGTACTGAAAGTGTCAAGGAAGCTTGGGAAAAGACGTTGGACCAATTTTGGAAACAAACCGCACTTAAAACGGGAGAACTAGAAATCTTAAAACAGTTTGGTGAAACGCTTGGTCAGCATGATCGTTATTCGCAGCAAAAGCATATCTTACTGACGCTGAATCATCTTGAACGCGAAGAACAAGATGCAATTGATAAGCAGAATCGCTATGAAAAAATGGTTAAAAGTTTAGGCTTTCTATCTGGGTTGCTACTGGTCATTCTATTGATGTAGCGATAGAGGAGGATTGAATGTGGGAATTGATATGAACACCATTTTTCAGATTGCTGGGATTGGTATCGTCGTAGCTTTTTTAGTCACCGTACTCGAACAGATGGGAAAAAAAGATTACGCGAACTGGGTTACCCTCATCGGTTTTATTTATATTTTATTTATGGTTGCTTCGATTGTAGAGGACTTATTTCAAAAAATCAAATCGGTTTTTTTATTTCAAGGGTAGAGGGGTGAGTTGCCATTGAAATGCTTCAAATTGTGGGCTTAGGGTTAGTAGCTACGTTTTTGGCTCTTATTTTAAAAGAACATAAATCACCTATTGCTTTTTTACTTGTTGTATTCGTGGGATCCGTGATCTTTCTTTTTTTAATTGATCAAATCTACGAAATTATTAAGATGGTCGAGCGGCTGTCGATTAATGCCCACGTTAACATGATTTATGTGGAAACCATTTTGAAAATTATTGGTATCGCCTATATCGCCGAATTTGGTGCTCAAATTACGAAAGATGCAGGGCAGGGTGCCATTGCTTCTAAAATTGAATTAGGTGGAAAAGTGCTGATTCTCTCCATGGCAATTCCTATTTTAACGGTCATTATTGAAACGATTATTTCAATGCTGCCCAATTAATTTTACTTAATATGAGGTGACGAAATGAAGCGGTGGACGTTTAAAGTGAATATACTCGCTCTTCTTTTGTTCCTCTTTTTTTTCTTTCCAGAAAATGTACAAGCTTCCGAACCCCCGAAGCAGCAAGAACTTGTCAATGAACAAATTGATAAGCTCGGTATCGATGAAGTCAAACAATTTTGGGACGATATTATTACCCAATACGGCGGCTTTTTACCCGAGAGTCAGAAGGGAAGTTTAGTCGATTTTTTAAAAGGAGAAAAAGAGTTCTCTCTTAAAGAATGGCTAGGAGGTCTTGTAAAGTTTTTATTTCATGAAGTATTAGCGAATGGAAAGCTCCTCGGTACGCTCATTATGCTAACGGTTTTTAGCGTGTTTTTACAAACGCTCCAAAGTGCGTTTAATCAGCAAACCGTAAGTAAAGTAGCGTATGCGCTTGTATATATGGTTTTGATCATCATTGCTCTTAATAGTTTTCAAATTGCTATCTCTTATGCAACGGGAGCGATTGAGACCATGACCAAATTCATTTTAGCTCTGGTGCCGCTGCTGCTTGCCTTAATGGCATCATCAGGAGGAGTTGTATCGGCAGCCTTTTTTCATCCGATGATTTTGTTTTTAATGAACACAAGCGGTTTGCTTATTCAATACGTAGTGATGCCGCTGCTTTTTCTTTCAGCACTGCTTAGCATTGTGAGTACGATTTCAGATGAACATAAGGTTACACAGCTTGCTCAGCTGTTGAGAAATATAAGCATTGGCGTGCTTGGAATATTCCTAACTGTTTTTTTAGGGGTGCTGTCCGTTCAAGGGGCCACCTCAGCTGTTGCCGACGGTATTACAATTCGAACGGCAAAGTTTGTCACAGGGAACTTTATACCTGTTGTAGGACGTGTATTCACAGATGCGGCTGATACAGTCATCAGTGCCTCGCTTCTATTAAAGAATTCAGTAGGGATTGCTGGAGTAGCAGTCTTACTGTTAATCGTCGCGTTTCCGGCTATTAAAGTGTTAACGCTCGCTTTTATCTATAAGCTAGCAGCAGCTCTTCTTCAACCTATTGGAGGAGGACCGGTTATTTCCTGCTTGAGCATTATCAGCAAAAGCGTCATCTATATTTTCGCGGCGCTTGCGGTTGTCTCGCTTATGTTTTTCTTATGTTTAACGGTCATCATTACAGCGAGCAACGTCACAATGATGGTGAGGTGAAGAAATTGCAGGCCTTAACGACGTGGATTACTAATATCGTTCTTTTTATCTTATTAGCTACCATTATTAATTTACTATTGCCCAATTCTAGTTTTCAAAAATATACAAAGCTGGTGGTTGGACTTCTTTTAATGCTGATTATTATTACACCCGTTTTTCAAATTTTCAAAGTGGATGTTAATCAAATGCTGAAATCACTTAGCTTATCATCTATTCGATCCGATCAGCAGGTAGAAAATTCAATAGAAAATCAGAAAAAAGAAATACAAGCTTCACAACGTGCATATATTTTAGAACAAATGGCTGTCCAAATGGAGACAGATGTAAAAGAGGAGTTGATGGATCAGTATGGTGTAGCAATTGATCGAATTCACATTGAAACAAAAAAGCCGAACGACGAACCTACCGCTGATAATATTAAATCCATTTCAGTTGCCGTAAGTAAAAAAGCATCGGATGATTCCGAGGTTGTTTCAGCTGTGAAAGTTATTTCTATTGATACCTCCACACCGATCGAAACAAACAAACCAACAGAATCCAAGAAATTATCCAACTATTTAGCAGCAAAATGGGATGTAAAACAAGGCCAAGTTGTTGTGAATATGGAGGAGGGAGACACGAAATGAGTCAAAAGCCAGAAAAAGGTGACCCATCATTTTTTCAGCGGTTCTTTTCACTTAAACAGTCATCAACTACGAAGAAACCTTCAAAGTTAATGTATATAGGCATTTTACTAGCTGCAGGCGTTATCTTTATGGTATTTAGCAACTCACTCACAACATCTATGAATTCAGGCGGATTACTAAAGAGTGCAAGCAAAGAAACCAGCGCACCACCGGTATCACAGGATGTTCCCGCTTTTAGCTCTAAAAAGACAACAACGATGACAGGTTATGAAGAGCGGTATGAGGAAGAATTGAAAGATATTTTGGATCAAGTTAGAGGCGTAAGTAAGGTAAAAGTAATTGTGAACCTAGATGCAACAGAATCCAAAATATATGAAAAAAACAGCGTCACAAAATCGCAAACGACCAACGAAACGGACCGTGAAGGAGGGACTCGTAAAGTTGAAGATTCCTCAACAGACGAACAGCTGGTCATTGTAAGAAGCGGAGAACAAGAAAAGCCTGTTGTAGTTAAAACCGAAAAACCAAAAGTAAGAGGCGTGTTAGTTGTCGCTAAAGGAGCTGATAATATCGAGGTAAAGAAATCTATTATTGAAGCCGTGACAAGAGCGCTCGATATACCAAGTCATAGAGTAGCAGTATTAGCGAAAAAAGGATGAGGGGGAAATGAATATGTTATTAAAAAAGCAAACGGTTTGGTTATTAACAATGCTAAGTTTAGTGGTTGTGTTATCGGTGTATTATATGACAACGCCAGAAAATCCTCAGAGTAATGTTGCGTTAGTAGACAATGAAAAGCAAAGCGAAAAGCAAGCTGATGACAAGGCTCCTGCAGAAGATACAAAACAACAGACAGATGAGAAATCAGGAACAAAAGAAGATTCAAAAACTGAAGGCTCATCAGAAGATGTAAAGAAGGAAACGGCTAAAAATGCAAAAGAATCAGCGGTTGTATCAAGCACGGACAGCGATGAGCTATTTACGGCGCTTCGTTTGGAATTAAATGATGAAAGAAGTCAATTAAAAGAAGAGTATCAAGAAGTAGCGGCATCAAAAAATGTGACGCCTGCGGAAGTAAGCAAGGCGATGGATAAAATTGATGAATTATCAAAGCTAGGGGAAAAAGAAGCCACGCTGGAAACATTAATTAAAGCAAAAGGATACAGTGACGCGCTAGTAAGAGCAGACGGAAAGCAAGTACAAATTACGGTTAAGACAGAAAAACACTCAAAAACAAAAGCAAATCAAATCATTCAGCTAGTCAAAAAAGAAATGGGTCCAAAAGAAGTAGCGGTAGAGTTTCAGCCAACTAAATAAAGGGAATAAAAGAAGTGTGAAACAGCCGTAAATTGGGGTTGTTTACACTTCTTTTTTTATGAAATGACTAAAATCTAAGCGAGACGGTAAAAATTTTAACATGGCTTTCTTTTTTTACTTCGGTTATAATAGGTTTCATAATCTTATATTAGTACTAGGTGACAAATGTTTTCATACGTATTGTCATCTGTAAAGCTATGTTTCCATTTATAAAACGATAACGCTAAAAAGTTATTATAGAGTAAGTGGAACTTCTTTTTAATGTTTGCCAAACGAATTGAATGGCTGTAGCCATCTATCGTATTATTAACATTGTAGAGAATTCTATTTTCATGAGGTAGGAGTGTTCAATATGTTAAAAATTCAAGAGATCCGTGAGATCATTAAACTAGTTGATCAATCATCAATCGAGGAGTTCACCTATGAGCACGAAGGCTCCAAAATCAAGATGAAGAAAAAAGACGCAATTGTTTCCAAACAAGCGCAGCAAGTAGTGGTTTCGGCACCTGAACAAGTGGCAGCACCTGCACCGCAGGCAGCAGCGGCTCCAGCGCCAGCCCCAGCAGCACAGTCTGCTCAACCAAAAGAAGAACAAGCGGCCCCAGCGGTTGATGAGAGTTTACATAAAATTACATCTCCGATGGTAGGGACATTCTATGCGTCATCATCGCCAGAATCTGATGTATACGTAACTCCTGGAGATAAAGTACAAAAAGATTCGGTTGTATGTATTGTAGAAGCAATGAAATTATTCAATGAAATCGAAGCAGAAGTTAAAGGTGAAATCGTTGACGTATTAGTTGAAAATGGACAACTTGTAGAATACGGTCAACCTCTTTTCTTAGTAAAGCCTGAATAAGGAGCGGTAAATATGATTAAAAAGCTATTAATTGCGAATCGAGGAGAAATTGCGGTTCGAATTATTCGAGCGTGTAAAGAATTAGGTGTAGAATCAGTAGCTGTTCATTCTCAAGCTGATCGTGACTCTTTGCATGTACAATTAGCAGACGAAGCGTATTGTATTGGACCAACGTCATCTAAAGACAGCTATTTAAACTTTACAAACATTATGAGTGTTGCGATGCTAACGGGCTGTGACGCTATTCACCCTGGATACGGCTTTTTAGCTGAAAACGCTGATTTTGCAGAGCTATGCAGAGAGTGTAACGTTACATTTGTAGGACCAAGTCCTGAAGCCATTAACAAAATGGGAACAAAAGACGTAGCGAGAGAAACGATGCGTGAAGCGGGTGTTCCAATTGTTCCTGGTTCAACTGGAATTGTAGAGTCAGTGGAAGACGGTATGTCAATCGCTAATGATATTGGCTATCCTGTTATTATTAAAGCAACGGCAGGAGGCGGAGGAAAAGGAATCCGCGTTGCGAAAAATGAACAAGAGCTTATTAAAGGTATTACAATTACACAGCAAGAAGCTGCTACAGCTTTCGGTAACCCTGGTGTGTATATTGAAAAGTTCATTGAGGATTTCCGTCACGTTGAGATCCAAGTGTTGGCTGATTCTCATGGGAATACTGTACATTTAGGAGAGCGTGATTGCTCGATTCAACGCCGTCTTCAAAAATTAATTGAAGAAACGCCTTCTCCAGCGTTAGACGAAAAAACGCGTGAATTAATGGGCGACGCTGCTGTTAAAGCTGCTCAAGCCGTTAATTACACAGGAGCCGGAACAGTGGAATTCATTTATGATTACCGTGAAAATAAATTTTACTTCATGGAAATGAATACGCGTATCCAAGTAGAACACCCTGTTACAGAGATGGTGACAGGAGTTGATTTAATTAAAGAACAAATCAAAGTGGCAAATGGTGAAACTTTACCGTTTACGCAAGAAGAAGTGACATTTAACGGATGGGCAATTGAGTGCCGAATCAACGCAGAAAACCCAGAGAAAAACTTTATGCCATCACCAGGTACGATTCAAATGTACTTGCCGCCAGGTGGCTACGGAGTGCGCGTAGACTCTGCTGCATACCCGGGCTATGCAATCCCGCCTTACTATGATTCAATGGTGGCTAAATTGATCGTTCATGCGCCAACTCGTGAGGAAGCTATTGAACGAATGAAGCGCGCGTTAGATGAATTTGTTATCGACGGCGTGGCGACCACTATTCCTTTTCACCAAAAACTATTAAATCATGAAAAATTTGTTAGCGGTGAATTCAACACGAAGTTTCTTGAGCTATATGACGTAATGAATTCTTAGTATAATATAAACTATAGGAGGTGCTGTACATGAATGAAAATCATGTATTAGAAATGGAAGAACACCCAAATTCTCTTGGCAAAGTAGAAATTGCTCCTGAGGTTATTGAAGTCATTGCGGGTATTGCTGCTTCTGAAGTAGAAGGCGTTTCTGCAATGAGAGGAAATTTTGCAGCTGGCGTTGTGGAGAAACTAGGAAAGAAAAACCACGGTAAAGGTGTAAAAGTGGACTTAACAGAAAACGGGATAAAAGTAGACGTATTTTGTATGATGAAGTTTGGAGTGTCTATTCCAAACGTAGCGCAACAAGTACAAGATAACATTCGTCAAGCCCTTAAAAATATGACAGCTATTGATCTCGATGAAGTAAACATTCATATCGTAGGGATTCAGTTTGATACGCAAAAAACTGATATTGAAGAAGTTGAATAAAACAAACGTTGACCTAACGGCTGTTGCTAAAATGGAATAACGTATGATTACTTGTTCCTTTTCAACACAAGCTATGGTAAAGTGAAAAAGACTGTCTCGTCATAAAGACGGTCTTTTTCGTGTTCTACAAACTTCGTCTAAGAACAATGAAGTATCGTTTCATAAACTATGCTATTATCTAGGTATACTAGTTGAAGAAGATAAATAAAGGAGCAAAAATAATGAAAAGACATACAGCACGCCAAAAAGCATTACAAGCACTATTTCAGCATGATTTAGGGCAGACCGAGCCAATGGAGGCAATCGGAAATGTTGTACAAAATGAAAAGTCTGATCAATTTTTAGAAAGTCTCGTGCTAGGTGTGGTTGAACATCAGCAAGAAATTGATGAACTTTTACGCAATCATTTAGAAAAATGGACGTTAGATCGTGTAGCTACTGTAGACCGCGTTATCCTACGTATTGCCGTATACGAAATGAAGTATGAAGAAGAAATTCCTACGAGCGTTACGTTAAATGAAGCGATTGAATTAGCGAAAACGTTTGGCGATGATCAATCAAGCAAGTTTATCAATGGCGTATTGTCTAAAGTGTTAACAACTTTATCTAAATAAAGGTTCATCTTGCCAAATCAAGTGACCAAAATGCTTCTCTCCTTTATATAAAGGGGAGAGGGTGACTGCAAAGGAGGCAAAACGATGAGTGAAGTGCGTTATCTAACCGTTACGGCTCTTACACGATACATTAAGCGCAAGTTTGATGTAGACCCTCACATGCAAGATGTATGGATTAAAGGAGAAATTTCTAACTTTAAACGTCATAGTCGGGGACATATGTATTTCACCTTGAAAGATCAAAATGCTCGTATCGCAGCCGTTATGTTTGCTGGGCATAACCGGCAGCTTAATTTTCAGCCTGAAGAAGGAATGAATGTACTCATTCGAGCTGAAATTTCGGTTTATGAACCAAGCGGAAACTATCAAATGTACGTAAAAGAAATGCAGCCTGATGGCGTTGGAAACTTATACTTGGCCTACGAACAGCTGAAAAAAAAGCTGGAAAAAGAAGGCTTATTTGATCCTGCTAGGAAACGAAAACTGCCGAAGTATCCAACAACAATAGGTGTTATTACATCTCCAACTGGAGCAGCCGTACGTGATATTATTACGACATTAAAGCGCAGATATAACGCGAACATTATTGTGATGCCCGCTCTTGTTCAAGGAGTGAATGCGGCACCGTCTATCATTAAGGCAATTGAAGAAGCAAACCGTCGTAAAGAAGCAGACGTATTAATTGTTGGCCGCGGTGGTGGGTCAATTGAAGAGCTTTGGGCTTTTAACGAAGAAAGCGTTGCTCGTGCAATTTTCACTTCTACTATTCCTGTTATTTCAGCGGTTGGACATGAAACCGATTTTACAATTGCAGATTTTGTAGCAGATCTTCGCGCTCCTACTCCAACGGGTGCTGCGGAATTGGCTGTGCCTCATATCAGTGAAATTACAGAAAGATTGACTCAGCGAAATATCCGTCTTCTTCGTTCGATGAAAGAAATGCTTCAGTCTAGTAGCCGCAGGCTTGAACGATCCCAAAAATCATATGCTTTTCGTTATCCTCAAAAGTTGGTCGAGCAAAAAGAGCAGCAGTTAGATCAGTTGATGGAGCGTTTTTATCGTGAAGGTAGAAGGTACATTGAAGATAAACGGACGAACTCCGAGCAGCTAACAGCCGCTTTGTTGCGCAATCACCCCCAGCATCAGTTAACGAAAGCAGCGGAGCGTCAACAGCAGCTGACGAAAATGCTGACAAAAGAGATGCAGCAGCTGCTAAAGCAAAAACAGCTTTTATTTGCAACGGCAACGTCAAAATTACATACGCTTAGTCCATTAAAAACAATGGAAAGAGGCTACAGCTTAGTATACGATAAAGAAAAAGAGTTAATTAAATCAACCAAACAAGTATCCAAAGGCGATGTGGTAAACGTTCGTTTGACCGATGGACAGTTGCAGTGTGAAGTTTCGAAAATAGAGGAGCGATGAAAAATGGCGACAAATAAAGAGTATACGTTTGAAGAGGCGATGGAGCAGTTAGAAACCATCGTAAACAAGCTAGAAGAAGGCGACGTGCCTTTAGAAGAAGCAATTCAACAATTCCAAGAAGGAATGACTCTTTCAAAATTCTGTCACGATCGTCTTCAGCATATTGAAAAGCAAATGGAAACTATTTTACGTGAAGACGGAACGCTTGAGCCATTCTCGGTGCAGGAGGAAGAGTGATGGTGAATGAAATGAATTTAAAAGAGTATATTTCTTTTACAAAAGATCGAGTAGAAACACGCTTGCCTGAAGTGGTAAAAGCATTACATGCTCCGGTTAACTTAAAGGAATCCATGCTTTACTCTCTTACGGCAGGAGGAAAGCGACTTCGCCCAGTGTTGTTGTTTGCAACGCTACATGCGTTTGGAAAAGACGAGAGCATGGGATTAGAAACAGCATGTGCAGTGGAAATGATTCATACATATTCTCTCATTCACGATGATTTACCTAGCATGGATGATGACGACTTAAGAAGAGGTAAACCGACGAATCACAAGGTGTACGGCGAAGCAACGGCTATATTAGCTGGAGATGCTCTTTTAACAAATAGCTTTCAGCTCATTTCTGAAGCGGCACATCCTGAGATTACATCACATATGAAGCTTCAGCTCATTACAGAACTGGTAAAAGCAAGCGGAACAGAAGGTATGATCAGCGGACAGGTTGCGGATATGGAAGGCGAAAAAAAGCAGCTCACGCTAGATGAGCTTGAATATATTCACCTTCACAAAACGGGGAAGCTGCTAGGTTTTTGTGTAAAAGCAGGAGCTATTCTTGCAAAAGCTACGCCTCTACAGCAAGAATTATTAGAAGAATTCAGTAAGCATGTAGGGTTAGCGTTTCAAATTCAAGATGATATCTTGGATGTGGAAGGGTCTGAAGAAAAATTAGGAAAGCCAATTGGCAGTGATACAGAAAATGAAAAAACGACATATCCTTCTTTGTTAGGTATGGAAGCGGCCAAAGAAAAGTTACAGTATCATGTTGAACAAGCACTTCTCTCGTTACGTCAAGCTCAAATTAAGCACGGATTACTAGAAGAAATTTGTTTATATATAGCAAAACGTGATAGTTAATGACGAGTTCTGTCAGGTTTTTTGAGTGATACAGTAAAATAAGATTGAGTCCCAATAGGGGCTATGCTATAATGATTTTACTACTGTATAAAAGCGTAGTGCATAGGTTTGAAAGACATATACAATATCTTGGTGGCCGTTATCACATTTGTGTTAGCGGCTATTTTTTCACTGTTTTCCTTTGAATATCACTGGTTTACTGATAGAATATCAAAGGTATTGTAAGTAATAAGGAAATACTAAAAATTGACTATACGTATAAAACAATAGACAATGTATTAAGGTAACTTTATAACAAGTACGAAAGTGAGTGATCCACCTTGGATCTTACAACGATAAAAAATCCTGAGTTTTTAAAGAAAATGTCAGTAACACAATTAGAAGAACTAAGTGAAGAGATTCGTCGTTTTTTAATTACAAAGCTTTCTGCAACTGGTGGTCATATAGGGCCGAATTTGGGGGTTGTTGAGTTAACGCTTGCACTCCATAAAGTGTTCGACAGCCCAAAAGATAAATTTTTATGGGACGTGGGGCATCAGTCGTATGTCCATAAAATTTTAACAGGACGAGCGGGAGAGTTTGATACAATCCGTCAATATAAAGGATTATGCGGTTTTCCAAAGCGTGACGAAAGTGAGCATGATGTATGGGAAACGGGACATAGTTCTACATCTCTTTCAGCCGCAATGGGAATGGCTGCTGCAAGAGATTTACAAAAAACAAAAGCTCATATTGTTCCTATCATTGGGGATGGAGCTTTAACAGGTGGTATGGCTCTTGAAGCGCTTAACCACATCGGGCACGAGCAAACGGATATGACCGTTATTTTAAATGACAATGAAATGTCTATCGCTCCTAACGTGGGTGCTGTACACAGTATTCTAGGACGTTTGCGCACGGCGGGCAAATACAACTGGGTAAAAGATGAGCTTGAAGTCTTGCTGAAAAAAGTGCCTGCAGTAGGCGGGAAGCTTGCAGCAACGGCAGAACGTGTAAAAGATGGCCTAAAGTACATGGTCGTGTCAGGCATGTTCTTTGAAGATCTTGGCTTTACGTATTTAGGCCCGGTTGATGGCCATAGCTATGACGATTTATTGGAAACGTTACAATATGCAAAGAAAACAAAAGGACCGGTACTGATTCACGTTATTACGAAAAAAGGGAAAGGGTACTTGCCAGCGGAAAGCGATAAAAGCGGAGCATGGCATGGTACAGGCCCTTACAAAATTGAGTCTGGTGACTTTATTAAAGACAAAAATGTTCCGATTGCTTGGAGTAAATTAGTAAGTGATACGGTATTGAAGATGGCTAGAGAAGATGATCGCATTGTAGCCGTAACGCCAGCAATGCCTGTAGGTTCAAAACTCGAAGCATTTCAAAAAGAGTTTCCACATCGCATGTTTGATGTTGGGATTGCAGAGCAGCATGCAACAACAATGGCAGCGGGTCTTGCAACTCAAAATATGAAGCCCTTTTTAGCTATTTATTCTACGTTTTTACAGCGTGCATACGATCAGGTGGTTCATGATATTTGCCGTCAGAAGCTAAATGTATTTATTGGAATTGATCGCGCTGGACTAGTAGGTGCTGATGGTGAAACGCATCAAGGCGTGTTTGATATTGCATTCTTACGTCATTTGCCTAACCTTGTTATTATGATGCCAAAAGACGAGAATGAAGGCCAGCACATGGTTCACACTGCTTTGACTTATGAAGAAGGTCCGATTGCTATGCGCTACGCTAGAGGAAACGGATTAGGTGTTGAACTAGATTCAGAACTGAAAAACATTCCAATCGGTACATGGGACGTATTAAAAGAAGGTTCAGATACAACCATTTTAACGTTTGGTACAACAATTTCAATGGCGATGGATGCAGCAGCAGAACTTGAGAAGCAAGGAATCAGCGTCAAAGTGGTAAATGCTCGTTTTATTAAACCGCTGGATGAAAAAATGCTTCATGAGATTTTCCAAACGAATAAGCCTGTGATTACGGTAGAAGAAGCGGTACTTCAAGGCGGTTTTGGGAGCGCGGTGTTAGAGTTTGCATCAGAGCACGGCTATTATGATACGCGCGTTGAACGTATGGGGATTCCAGATCGCTTTATCGAGCACGGAAGCGTAACAAAACTTTTAGAAGAAATTGGCTTAACCAAAGAAGAGATTATAAATCGAGTTAAAAAACTCGTAACACCAACACAAAAGAGGCTTGAAGTTAAGTGACAAAAAAAGAACGAGTAGATGTATTATTAGTAGAACGAGGTTTGATTGAAACAAGAGAAAAAGCAAAGCGTACAGTAATGGCAGGACTTGTTTATGCGAATGAAGTCCGTTTGGATAAGCCGGGAGAGAAAATTGAACGCGATACGCCGCTGACAATTAAAGGTGCAGTAATGCCTTACGTCAGCAGAGGCGGCTTTAAGCTTGAAAAAGCGATTAAAGAATTTAATGTCCATGTAGCGGATAAAATCATGATTGATATTGGTTCTTCTACTGGAGGCTTTACTGATTGTGCCCTTCAAAATGGAGCGAAGATGTCCTATGCGCTAGACGTAGGCTATAATCAGCTAGCTTGGAAGCTTCGTCAAGATGAACGAGTAGAAGTAATGGAACGAACAAATTTCCGTTACGTGACCCCAGCTGATTTATCAAGAGGCTTGCCTGAATTCGCTTCTATTGATGTATCATTTATTTCCTTAAGACTCATTCTTCCTGTGTTAAAAACACTTCTTGTTCCACACAGCGACGTTGTTGCGCTCGTTAAGCCACAGTTTGAGGCTGGAAGAGAGCAAGTTGGGAAAAAAGGAATCGTGCGTGATTCAAAAGTGCATGAAGAAGTCCTTCAAGGCATGGTGGATTTCTCGCTTCGTCAAGGATACGATGTATATAACATGTCGTATTCACCGATAACGGGAGGAGATGGAAATATCGAATTTCTTCTCCACCTGCGCTGGAAAGGCGAGCGTGAACTTGGTGAAAATCAAGCTCCGCTTACTATGCATGAAGTAGTCGAAGAAGCACATAAGACGTTAAAAGAGAAAAAGTAATAATGGCCAATGTTAAGCAAAGACTTAGCATTGGCGATTTGATTATGACTCTTTATACAAAAGGTGCATAATCAAGTTGAACACATTATGATACTTAATTAGTGAAAGACTTATAAACAACAAATCAAAAAGAAGATTACATATTAATGTGAGGTGCCAACATGAATAAAGGGCAAAGACATATTAAAATTCGTGATATTATCACGAATAATGATATTGAAACACAGGATGAATTGGTAGATATTTTAAAAAACCAAGGTTTTAATGTAACACAGGCAACAATCTCTCGTGATATTAAAGAATTGCACTTAGTCAAAGTGCCTTTGATGGACGGTCGATACAAATACAGCTTGCCTGCAGATCAGCGTTTTAATCCCTTACAAAAGTTAAAGCGCTCTCTTATGGACGCATTTGTAAAAATTGATTCAGCTGGGCATATGTTGGTGATGAAAACATTACCGGGAAATGCAAATGCGATTGGCGCATTAATTGATCATTTGGACTGGGATGAAATATTAGGAACAATTTGTGGAGACGATACATGTTTGATTATTTGCCGTACTCCTGAAGATACGCAAATTATATCAGACCGATTCTTAGAAATGTTATAAAGGTGAGTGAAGCAGGTTGTTAGCTGAATTATCCATTAAAAACTTTGCGATTATTGATGAACTTTCTGTTTCATTTGAAAAAGGCTTAACGGTATTAACAGGCGAAACAGGAGCGGGGAAATCGATTATTATTGATGCCATTTCATTGTTAGTAGGTGGAAGAGGCTCTTCGGAGTTTGTCCGCCACGGAACAGACAGAGCCGAAATTGAAGGACTTTTCTTATTTGATGAAGAACAGCATCCAAGTCATGAAAAAGCTAAACAAGTCGGTTTAGAAGTGGAAGATGGAATGATTGTGCTTCGCCGAGACATTACCACAAATGGGAAAAGTATTTGCCGGATCAACGGTAAGCTCGTAACGTTAGCTATCCTGCGTGAAGTCGGACAGACGTTAATTGATATACATGGACAGCACGAGCACCAAGATTTAATGAATCAAGATCGTCACTTAACTCTTCTTGATCAATATGGAGGAGAAAAAGTAGAAGAGGCTTTGACGGAGTATCGAGAGGTATTTTCTAGGTATACATCGCTAAAAAAACAGCTCGATCAATTAACTGAAAATGAACAGCAGATGGCACATCGCCTCGATCTTATTCAATTTCAATTAGATGAAATCAAAGCGGCAAATTTGCAGCTGAACGAAGACGAGGAACTAAATGAAGAGCGTTTGAAGATTTCTAACTTTGAAAAGATCTATACGTCGCTAAACGATGCGTACAATGCGCTGCACGGTGAACACCAAGGTTTAGATTGGGTAGGTGTAGCCATGAATCATACGGAGGATATTTCGTCACTGGAAAAAAACTATGCCGAAATTTCTGAGATCATTTCATCGAGCTTCTACCAGCTAGAAGACGCATCTTATAAAATTCGTCAGCAGCTTGATTTATTAGAATTTGATCCCAAACGCTTAGATTTTATTGAAGCGCGTTTAAATGAAATTAATCACTTAAAGCGTAAATATGGTCAAAGTGTAGATGAAATTCTAGAATATGCAGCGCAAATTGAAGATGAAATTGATCGTATTGAAAATCGAGATACGCATGTGAGCAAGATCAAAGAAGAGTTAAACAGTGTAGCACAGGATTTATTAGTAGAAGCTAATAACGTTTCAGCTATTCGAAAAAAACTTGCTCAAGAGTTAACGGACAGCATCCATCATGAGCTTCAAGAACTGTATATGGCTAAGACCGTATTTCAAATTAAATTCTCTGTTGTAAATGCAGGTAAAAATGATGTTGAAGTAAATGGAGAAAGAATAAAATTCACCAAAGACGGCATTGACAACGTAGAATTTTATATTTCTACCAATCCTGGTGAACCGTTAAAGCCTCTTGCAAAAGTAGCATCAGGAGGAGAACTGTCAAGAATTATGCTGGCGTTAAAAAGCATCTTCTCTAAGCATCAAGGCGTGACGTCCATTATCTTTGATGAAGTTGATACAGGCGTAAGTGGAAGAGTAGCTCAATCGATCGGTGAAAAAATACATGCTATTTCTGTTGATTCACAAGTTCTCTGTATATCTCATCTGCCTCAGGTAGCAGCAATGGCAGATACTCATCTCTTTATTGCTAAAGAGATAAAAGGCGATCGTACAACGACGTCTGTTCTTCCATTAACTGTTGACGAAAAAGTAAAAGAAATTGGTCGAATGATTGCAGGAGCTGAAATTACAAGCTTAACAAAGGAACATGCCAAAGAGCTTTTAGATTTAGCGGATAAGATGAAGCACACCATTTAAAAAAACACCTTTTAACACGTAACAGTATGTGTTAAAGGTGTTTTTTTATACAAAATGGAGGAACTGAAAATGTTTCCTTGCACTTCTTTTCATTTTTCTCTGAACTTCTGTTATAAATGCGCTCTAAGAAGGCTAAATTAAATGTGTAGCCATTTAGGCGAGGAAGCGAGGAGAGTGAAAACATGCAAAATCGATACAGACATATAATTGGTGCGATTCTCCTTGTTTCGTTCATTTTTGTAGGATTTATTCCAGTTGTGCAACAATATATACACATTCCAAAACAAATCGTCTTATTTGAACAGCAAAAAGAAAAAATTAATACGACATTACCGCTTAGCGTAGAAGCTTCATCACCTGTTTACGATGTAACAAGTAACAAGGCGAAGCTGACCGTAGCAGGCAAACAGGTAGGCAAAGAAGAGTTGATGCTTCATTTGGCCGGTATTCCTGTAAAGCGTGTAGATGTGCAGGTATTATCTGATTTTAAAGTCATTCCAGGTGGACAATCAATCGGTGTGAAATTAAATTCAAAAGGTGTTCTTGTTGTAGGCTATCATCAGGTAGATACAGCAAAAGGTAAAAGATCTCCTGGCGAAATTGCGGGTATTCAAGTTGGAGATATGATTACGAAGATTAATGGTAAAACCATTGAAAAAATGAGTGATATTACACCGTTTATTCAGCAGGCAGGAAAAACGGGTGAACCATTAAATCTGCATATTTTAAGAGAAAAAAAGCAGTTTGATACTAAGCTGTATCCGTTAAAAGATAAGCAAGATTATGCGTACAGAATCGGTTTATACATCCGTGATTCAGCTGCAGGAATTGGCACAATGACTTTTTATGATCCAAAATCTAAAAAATATGGCGCTTTAGGCCACGTTATTTCGGATATGGATACAAAAAAGCCAATCGTAGTAGAAGATGGACAAATTGTCCGTTCGACCGTTACATCAATTGAGAAAGGTTCTAACGGCGTTCCGGGTGAAAAGCTAGCAAGGTTTTCTGAAGATAGACAAATCATTGGAAATATTACACGAAATAGTCCTTTTGGTATTTTTGGAAAATTGTCTTCAACGATGGAAAACGGAATAATGGATAAAGCAATGCCAATTGCCCTATCTCATCAAGTAAAAGAAGGACCGGCTAAAATTCTAACGGTAGTAGATGATGATCAAGTGGAAGAATTTGATATTGAAATTATGAGTACTATACCTCAAAAGTTTCCGGCTACTAAAGGAATGGTTATTAAAATTACAGATCCTAAATTGTTAAAGAAAACAGGTGGAATTGTTCAAGGAATGAGCGGGAGCCCGATTATTCAAAACGGTAAAGTCGTTGGAGCGGTTACCCACGTTTTTGTAAATGATCCTACCTCGGGTTATGGTGTCCATATTGAATGGATGCTTAACGAAGCAGGAATTGATATTTATAAAAATAATCGAAAAAAAGCGAGCTAATGTTGTCATTAGTTCGCTTTTTTTGATAAAAATTATTGTCGTAAATGTACGAGAAAAACGTCGAAAAACAAAGAAAATAAGAGAAAATCGAATAAATTCCATTTAAAAGACTTTTTTCTAAAAAAATAAAGGAAATAATGTTGCATTGTCGAATTTGTCCTTTAGAATAAAGAATAGAGACACGTAGGAAACGACGTATAACATAAAGGACTGAGGAGGAAGCTGCATTGAAAAAAATTAAAGTATGCTTGGTTGATGATAATCGGGAACTAATTGGTTTGCTTGAAGATTATATTTCAGAGCAAGAAGACATGGAAGTAATCGGAGTAGCTTACAATGGACAAGAGTGTTTATCCATTTTAAAAGATAAAGATCCGGATGTTCTTGTATTAGACATTATTATGCCGCATCTAGATGGATTAGCAGTTTTAGGTCAGTTAAAAGAAATGAAAAAAGAAAATTATCCAAATGTCATTATGCTAACAGCATTTGGGCAAGAAGACGTAACGAAAAAAGCGGTTGATTTAGGAGCTGCTTATTTTATTCTAAAGCCGTTTGATATGGAAAACTTAGTGAATCATATTCGTCAAGTTAGCGGACAAACATCTTCATTTATGCAACGTTCATCTTCTTCCATGCGTTCACATCGCGACAGCAAACCAGCAAATTTAGATGCAAGCATTACGAGCATCATTCACGAAATTGGTGTACCTGCTCATATCAAAGGCTATTTGTATTTGAGAGAAGCCATTTCAATGGTATATAAGGATATTGAGCTGCTTGGGTCGATTACAAAAGTACTGTATCCTGATATTGCAAAAAAATATAATACAACGGCAAGCCGCGTTGAGCGTGCCATTCGTCATGCCATTGAAGTAGCATGGAGCCGAGGAAACATTGATTCCATTTCGTCATTATTCGGGTATACTGTCAGCATGTCAAAAGCGAAGCCGACAAACAGTGAATTTATCGCTATGGTTGCGGATAAATTACGCCTTGAACATAAAGCGAGTTGAAAGGGATAGGACTGCTGGAATTACGGGGTTTTGAGTGAGCTGATACCTTTTGTAATACAGAGTACATGCCGATAAATCTTTGGAATTTACACTAGATAGTAAACTAAAAACCAATAAACTTTTTACTGCAGGGCCAATGAATTTTACTCATTCATTGGTCTTTTTATTTTGTTTTAAGAGGTGAAAATATTGAGGTTAATGGAACGTGCATCTTGTTTTTCTTCATATCCATTGTGGAGTATTTTATTGAAATAATTTATTTAATTGTTATGAGGGTTTTGTGTTTGAAAGAAGATTTAGAAGATGCATTGAAAAATTCATGTCCATATTTTAAATGGGATATAGATAAGTAAATTATAAAAAAGCAGCCTTCAGAAAAGGCTGCTTTTTTTAATCCATTAATTTAGCAATCGGTTTTGAAAGGAACAGAACAATAATTCCAAGTACAATTGTTACAGCTCCGATTAAGCTGAAGATATCGAAATAACCTAAAGACTGTGTATAAGATGCAAGAACACCCGCTAGCTTATTAGCAACAGCAGAGCTTGCCATCCATACGCCCATTAAAAGAGAAGCAAGCTTTAATGGAGCCAGTCTACTTACCATAGACAGCCCTACTGGCGAAATCATAAGCTCAGCTAGCGTGTGCAGGAAGTAAGTGAAAATCATGAACAGGATATTTACTTTTAAAGCTGGGTCATTACCAGTATACATAACGGCTGGAATTAAAATTAAGAATCCTAATCCCACTGTCACAAGTCCCATACCCATTTTTGTTGGCGTTTTGAAATCACCGCGTTTTGAATTTCCGAGCTTGTACCAAACTAGTGACATAATTGGTGCTAAAATCATGATAAACAGCGGATTCAATGATTGGAACCACTCTGTTGGAACCGTGAAACTACCTATTTGACGATTAATTTGATCTTGAGCATATAGCGTTAAAGAACTTCCGGCCTGTTCAAAAGCTGTCCAGAAAGCAATAACAACGAAGGCTAGAATAACGATAGCAACCGTTCTTTTCTTTTCTCGTGCTGACAGCGGAGCAGTTGATGTTTGAGATGCCGCTGCGTGAACTTTTCCTGTAGGCTCTTTCCCGATATCACCTAAGTAGCGATTAGCCAGTAGGTTAAATAAAATTTGTCCAACAACCATTCCGATAGCTGCTGTTAAAAATCCGTATTTGTAACTCATTAATCCAACAACTAATGGTGCGAAAAATGCACCAAAGTTAATACCCATATAAAAAATGGTAAAAGCACCGTCACGGCGAGGATCATTTTCTTCATAAAGATCTCCGACCAATGTGGAGATATTTGGTTTGAAAAATCCGTTTCCGATAATTAATAAAGCAAGTCCGATATACAAAGCGGCTACACTTTGATGAATGAAGATGGAAAAATTCCCGAGTGCCATAATCACACCACCGATAGTGATGGCTAGCCTTCTTCCGAGGAAGCGGTCTGTTAAATATCCGCCAATCATCGGCGTAATGTAAACAGCACTAGTGAATGTTCCATATAAGCTCAGTGCAGTTGCTTTATCTACCCCTAGTCCACCTTGAGCAGCGGTAGCAGTTAAATAAAGAACCAGAATGGCTCTCATTCCATAATAACTAAATCTTTCCCATGCCTCAGTAGCGAATAATAAGTACAGTCCAGGAGGGTGTTTTTTCCTAGACCCATTTGGCTGCTGATTTTCGTGTTGTACAGCTGCTTGCATAATGAAGTCCCCCTAAATTTTTCTCATACTATTTAATTCTTTTGTTTGAATTGATCAAAAAATCAGAATATAAGTACTGGAATAAATATAATGTCTTTTTATTTTAGTAGAAAAACAATAATTTCGTCAATGAAATTATATGGAAAAATCAAAAAATAATTAAATATACACAAAAAAGTATTAAATTACTTATTTAAAAGCATTTTTAAAAATACATTTATATTATTAAATATTCTAATATATGTTATAGGGAATGAAATGAGAAGGTAATACTATTTTTGGAAATGAAAATTCAAAAGAAAAAAGGATCTGTTATTCAGATCCTTTTTTATCTTCGCTCGCATTTAATTCAGCAAGTTTCTGCAGCAAAATATGCTGAGGCATATGCATTAATTGCTCTAGGGGGATATTTAATTGTTCCGCTAATTTTACGGCTGTATCCGGTGAAATTTGCAGTGGTCTCATACACAACAACCTCCTTTTGCATATAAAGTAATGAAAGTAAAAAAAGTATAAACAGTAAATTCGTGCTTTCACTATTAAGTAATGCTAAAGTTAATAATAAGTGATAATAGAGGAGTTGAGCAAGTATGTTTGTAATAGGTCATCGCGGCGCAGCTGGAACGTTTCCTGAAAATACGATGATTTCCTTCAAAGAAGCAGCGAGAGTCGGAGCACACGGAATTGAACTTGATGTGCATATGACAAAGGATGGAGAACTTGCTGTAATTCATGATGAAAAAGTAGATCGAACGACGAATGGAAAAGGGTATGTAAAAGATTTTACGTATCAAGATTTAAAAAAATTAGATGCGAGCTATAAGTTCAAAAAAAAGTATGGAGTATGTAAAATCCCCACGTTAAATGAAGTAATGGAGTGGGCTTCAAGTGAAGGAATTAGCGTAAACATTGAGTTGAAAAACAATATATTTGACTATCCATACTTAGAAATGAAAGTCTTGGATTTAATTTATTTATACAAGATGAAGGATCGAACGATGATTTCATCTTTTAATCATAACAGCTTAGCCCGAATTGGTTCTTTGGATTCTACGATTGAAACAGCTATTTTATATTCTTATCCGATGTATGAGCCTTGGGTATATGCGCAGCATCTTGGCGCAAAAGCTCTTCACCCTAATCAGCGTACCGTTAATGAAGTAAATGTAGCGGCTTCAAAAGATTGTCAAATTCCAGTGCGACCTTACACAGTAAATGATGTAAAAGTAGCTGAGCAGCTTCGAAAATATGGATGTGAATCCGTTATTACCGATTATCCAGAAAAAATGGTGAAGCAATTTGGAGGACGCTTTTCGTAAAAAAACATCGCATTAATGCGATGTTTTTTTATCTTTTTGAAATCTGTTTTGAACTTTGTTTCGCTTGCGGTCTCTGTGCAGAATAAAGCCGGCAACAAATCCAAGGCCGATTAAAAATAATAGAAGCCCGACTGAAAATTGCAAAAATAAAGAAGGGAACGGGGATTGCAGGATGCCAAAAATCATATCTCTCATAAGTTTAATGCCATAGCCAGCGAGTATACCGGGAATAAGTAAGATTAGCAGTGCGATAATTCGAACCATAAATGCTCCTTTCGCTTCTCTTTTTTAAAATGAATGCGTTTACATTTCGAAACCGTTATACTTGAATCATAAAAGAACTAAATAAATTGTCAAGAGCGTTTCTTTTTTTATATGATAGGTATATGCAATATTTTGCACGGGATATGTACATATTAAGTAGAAAAGGTGAAAAAATATGCAAAATGTGTTGATCGTTGGAGGAGGAAAAGGCGGATTAGCTCTTCTGAAAATCTTGTTGGAAACAGAATTTATGAAAGTGATTGGTGTAGTAGACGTACGAGCTAACGCGCCGGCTGTTTTGCATGCGCAAGAACAAGATATTTCAACCGGAATGAATTGGGAGCCTTATATGACAAAGCAGCTCGATGTCATTGTTGAAACAACAGGTAAACAAGGCGTCTTTCAACAATTGCAAAGAAGCAAACCCGCTGATGCACTGGTAGTGCCGGGATTGGTTGCTGAAATTATGGCAAATCTGATGGAGGAAAAAGAAGAGTTAATTCAGAGGTTAAAGCAAGAATCGTATAAATATGATCTTATTTTTAACGCAGCTCATGATGCGATGGTCGTGATTGATAGGAATGGATATATTACGCTATTTAATCAAAGTGCCGAGCGCTTGACGAACTTTTCACACAGAGATGTAATTGGCAAGCATCTTCATGAAGTCATTCCAAATAGTAAACTTGTTGATGTTCTTCATACAAAAACGATTGATCAAAATAGTGAATTTGTGTTAGATAGCGGACGCAAGGTAATTACGACTAGAATACCAATACTCGACGAGAATGGAGAGCTGTTTGGGGCCTTTTCCATTTTTAAAGATATTACGGACGTTGTCGGATTGGCAGAAGAAGTTACGAACTTAAAAGAAGTACAAACTATGCTTCAAGCTATTATTCAATCTTCTGAAGAAGCTATTTCGGTTGTCGATGAAGAAGGAAGAGGGATTTTAATTAATCCTGCTTATACGAGAATTACGGGTTTAAAAAAGACGGATATTATTGGTCAGCCCGCGACTGCTGATATCTCTGAAGGAGACAGTATGCACATGAAGGTGCTGCAAACAAGGCGTCCTGTTCGAGGTGTAAGAATGAGGCTAGGTCCGAGTAAAAGAGACGTGGTTGTCAATGTTGCACCCGTTATTGTCGACGGGAAATTAAAAGGCAGCGTTGGCGTTATTCATGATATGTCTGAAATTCAAGAGCTTACAAATGAACTCAAAAGAGCGCGTCAAATTATCCGAACGCTTGAAGCAAAATATTCATTTGCTGATATCATTGGGCAATCTGAAGAGTTTCAGTTAGCAATTGAGCAGGCTAGACTTGCTGCTAAAACACCAGCTACTGTTTTGCTTAGAGGTGAATCTGGGACGGGTAAAGAGTTGTTTGCACATGCGATTCATAATGCGAGCAGCCGAAAATTTAATAAATTTGTCCGGATTAACTGTGCTGCGCTTTCTGAGTCTTTGCTTGAAAGCGAACTTTTTGGGTACGAAGAAGGAGCTTTTTCCGGGGCAAAAAGAGGCGGGAAACGCGGCGTTTTTGAAGAAGCCAATAACGGTAGCATCTTTTTAGATGAAATCGGGGAGCTCTCAGCTCATATGCAGGCTAAGCTGCTTCGGGTGCTTCAAGAAAAAGAGCTTATTCGCGTTGGAGGAACGACTCCTATTCCGGTGAATGTTCGCGTTATTGCAGCTACGAATGTGAATTTAGAAAAAGGAATGGCTGATGGAAGCATCAGACAGGACTTGTATTATCGGCTAAACAAAATTCCGATTCACATACCTCCTCTTCGGAAGAGAAAAGAGGATATTGGTGCGCTTGTTACACACTTAATTACAAAAATTAATCAAGATTACGGCCGGCATGTTGAAGGAGTAACAGAGCGGGCTTTACAGTCATTAAGATCATACGACTGGCCAGGAAACGTCAGAGAGCTTGAAAACATATTAGGCAGAGCGATTATTTATATGCACTATACAGAAACAATGATTGATTCTGTTCATCTCCCTTCACTTGAAGGTAAGGGCAAAAAAGAAAAAAATCAGGTGAATGAAGAGGTAGTATTCGAAGGGAAGACTTTAGCGCACATGATGGAAAATTACGAAGCGGAACTTATTCAAAAAGTGCTGCTTGCAAACGAATATAACCGAACGAAAACAGCAAAACAGCTCAATATTTCGCTGCGTTCTTTGTATTATAAGTTGGAAAAATACAATCTTGCAAATAACAGCATGCAATAAAATGCATGGTGTGCAATTTATTGCATATAAATAGAGAGGTATTCTTTTTTTCTATTTGGTGTTAGAATCAATAAAAAATTTTTTTTGTGCGTAAGAACCGATATAAGCAGCTATATTATGTAATATATGCAGTGGATGGCACAAATCTTGCATGTATTTTAGGTGACTGCATAAACGCGCAGTATGCTCTTTAAAACGGAGCAAAAGAAAGAATGAAAAAGGAGAGGTCGAACATTCCATGACTCTTGCTACCATCTTATCTCGGGTTGCTAAGCAGTCTTCTTTGACTGTTGCTGTTGCTGCAGCTGAAGACTTAGAAACAATTGAGGCAGTGTATGAAGCTGTGTCAAGGGAAGTTTCTGAATTTATTTTGTTTGGCAATGAAACGACAATTAATGAATTATTCAGGCAGTACCGCCCATCCTTACTCACTCATAAGGCTGTGACGGTCGTACATACGGAGTCCGTTTTAGAAGCGGCTCAATTGGCTGTGCGTTCAGTTCAGCAAGGTCAAGCTCATATCGTAATGAAAGGGAATTTATCCACATCGCTTATTTTAAAAGCTGTGTTAAATAAAGAGCATGGTTTGCGTACGGGAAATGTTTTATCACATGTAGCTGTGTTTGACGTTCCTCACTATGACCGTCCGATTCTTGTAACAGATGCAGCTATGAATATTACGCCGTCTCTGGAAGAGAAAGTTCAAATCATTCAAAATGCGGTGAACGTTGCCCACTCGATTGGGATCGAGATGCCAAAGGTAGCTCCTATTGCAGCGGTTGAAGTTGTGAACCCTTTGATGCCTGCAACAGTAGAGGCTGCACTTCTTACACAGATGAACCGCAGAGGACAAATTAAAGGCTGCGTTATTGATGGACCTTTAGCACTCGACAATGCCATTAATATAGAAGCAGCCAAGCAAAAAGGCATTCAAAGTGAAGTTGCCGGTCAAGCAGATATATTACTCGTTCCAGCAATTGAAACAGGGAACGTCTTATATAAATCCCTCATTTATTTTGCTAAAGCAAAAGTTGGAGCTATTCTAGCGGGAGCAAAAGCTCCGGTCGTCTTAACATCCAGAGCAGATTCATCAGAAAGTAAATTATACTCACTGGCGCTTGCTATCAGCGTCGCTCAACAGAATTCTTAGGAGGCACTAACAATGAAAATTTTTGACTATATGGAAACATACGATTATGAGCAGTTATTATTTTGCCAAGATAAAGATTCAGGCTTAAAAGCCATTATTGCGATTCACGATACAACAATTGGACCAGCCCTAGGCGGTACGAGAATGTGGACATATGAATCAGAAGAGGCTGCAATTGAAGATGCGCTTCGTTTATCACGCGGAATGACTTATAAAAATGCAGCAGCAGGCTTGAATTTAGGCGGAGGGAAAACGGTTATTATCGGAGATCCTCGCAAAGACAAAAATGAAGCGATGTTCCGTGCATTTGGTCGCTTTATTCAAGGATTAAATGGTCGATATATTACAGCAGAAGATGTGGGCACAACGGTAGAGGATATGGATATTGTATATGAGGAAACGGATTATGTAACGGGTGTATCTCCTGCTTTTGGTTCATCAGGCAATCCATCACCAGTCACAGCCTACGGTGTATACCGAGGAATTAAAGCAGCAGCAAAAGAAGCATTTGGAACAGATATGCTTGAAGGAAAAGTAGTAGCTGTCCAAGGCGTAGGAAACGTAGCATATAATTTATGCCGCCACCTTCACGAAGAAGGAGCGAAACTTATTGTAACGGATATTAATAAAGAAGCTGTTCAGCGTGCGGTAGAAGAATTTGGTGCGCAAGCAGTAGACCCGAATGATATTTATGGTGTAGAATGTGATATCTATGCTCCTTGTGCACTCGGAGCAACGATTAACGATGAAACGATCCCTCAAATAAAAGCAAAAGTTATTGCAGGGGCAGCTAATAATCAATTAAAAGAAACGCGTCATGGTGATTTAATCCATGAATTAGGCATTGTATATGCACCGGACTATGTTATTAATGCAGGAGGCGTTATTAACGTAGCTGATGAGCTAGTTGGATATAACCGTGAGCGTGCGCTGAAAAAAGTTGAAGGTATTTATGATAATATTGAAAAGGTAGTTGAAATCTCAAAACGAGATGGCATTCCAACCTATCTAGCAGCAGATCGCTTAGCTGAAGAAAGAATTGAAAAGCTGCGTCGTTCACGCAGTCAATTTTTACAAAATGGACAGCATATTTTAAGTAGACGTCATACGCGCTAATGTTTGAGCTGAAGGCTAGGCAAAAGGAATAAATGAAATCCTTTCGACCTAGCCTTCGTTTATGAGAATGATAAGGTAGGAGGACATTTGTTGGATATGCACGAATATCGAATGCTGATAATAAATCCGGGTTCAACGTCCACGAAAATTGGCGTGTTTCACAACGATAAACCAATTTTTGATCGAACAATCCGCTACGATTCACAGCAAATGAATCAGTTTGAGACGATATATGCACAGTATGAGTTTCGTAAAAACTCGATTTTAGAGGCACTTGATGAAGAAGGGATTAATTTATCTAAATTAAGTGCAGTATGTGGAAGAGGAGGGCTTTTACGCCCGATTGAAGGCGGCACATACGAAGTAAATGAAGCCATGCTCAAAGATTTAAAAGATGGTTATGCCGGCCATCATGCTTCAAATTTAGGCGGGATTTTAGCGTTTGAGATTGCGTCTGGATTAAATATTCCAGCGTACATTGTTGATCCAGTGGTGGTAGATGAGCTAAGTGACATCGCTCGTATCTCAGGAACTCCTTTTATGGAAAGGAAAAGCATCTTTCACGCGCTGAATCAAAAATCGGTTGCTCGAAAAGTGGCTAAAGAAATGAATAGCACATACGAACAACTGAACGTTATTGTTACCCATATGGGTGGAGGCATTACAGTCGGAGTTCATCAACGCGGAAAAGTAATTGATGTGAACAATGGCCTGCACGGTGACGGTCCTTTTAGTCCAGAGCGCGCTGGCGGTGTACCGGTTGGTGAATTAGTTCGTCTTTGCTTTTCAGGTCAGTATTACCGCGATGAGATTATGAAAATGCTTGTAGGAAAAGGCGGGCTTGTCGGTTATTTGGGCACATCTGACGTGCAGAAAGTCGAAACGCTAGTGAAAAATGGAAACGAAAAAGCTAAGCTTATTTACGAAGCAATGGCTTATCAAATTTCGAAGGAAATTGGAGCTGCCAGTACGGTATTGCATGGAAAAGTAGATGCCATTATTTTAACGGGAGGCATTGCTTATTCAAAAGCGTTTGTTGAGCTGATTATTAATCATGTAAAGTGGATTGCAGATGTCATTGTTTATCCTGGAGAAAATGAGCTTCAAGCGCTAGCTGAAGGGGCTCTCCGAGTGCTTACAGGTGAAGAAGAAGTGAAGGAATATAAAGGCGCTTAATAGCGTTTGCAGAAAGGTGTGAAGCAGTGTGGCAAAAGAATATGATTTGGTCATTCTCGGCGGTGGAACCGGAGGGTACGTAGCAGCTATTCGTGCCTCTCAGTTAGGTCTATCAGTAGCGGTTGTGGAAAAAAATAAGTTAGGCGGCACATGCCTGCACGCAGGGTGTATCCCAAGCAAAGCTTTACTAAGAAGTGCAGAAGTCTATCAAACGGCTAAGAAAAGCAGTGAATTTGGCGTAGAAACGTCCAATGTACTATTGAACTATGCACGTGTACAAGAACGAAAGTCAGAAATTGTTTCACAGTTACATAACGGTGTTAAACAGCTAATGAAAAAAGGTAAAATTGACGTGTATGAAGGAATTGGACGTATTTTAGGACCTTCTATTTTTTCTCCTATGCCAGGAACCATCTCCGTCGAATTAAAAAGCGGTGAAGAAAACGAAATGCTTATTCCAAAGAATGTAATTGTCGCAACCGGGTCTCGTCCTAGAACATTACCTGGTTTAACGATTGACGGAGAGAAAGTAATCACTTCAGATGAAGCATTAAAGATGGAAACACTTCCTGCTTCTATTATTATTGTGGGAGGCGGCGTCATTGGAATTGAGTGGGCGTCAATGCTCACAGATTTTGATGTTGATGTAACGGTTGTGGAATACAGCGATCGAATTTTACCAACAGAAGATCAAGATATCTCCCGTGAAATGACGAAGCTTTTAAAAGCAAAAGGAGTTACCATTATTACTTCTGCTAAAGTAATGGCTGATACACTGTCTATTGATGGTCAGGTGAAAATTTCCGCTCAAGTAGGAGACGATATGCAAGAATATGAAGCAGAAAAGCTGCTTGTATCTGTAGGGCGTCAAGCGAATGTCGAAGGAATTGGTCTCGAGAATACTGATATTGTAGTAGAAAACGGTGTGATTGCCACGAATGATTTTTATCAAACGAAAGAATCTCATATCTACGCAATTGGAGATGTGATTGGCGGACTGCAGCTTGCACATGTAGCTTCTCACGAAGGAATTGTAGCTGTGGAGCATTTACATGGTGACAAGCCTTTGAAGATTGATTATACAACAATCTCTAAATGCGTATACAGCAGCCCGGAGGCAGCAAGTGTAGGATTAACAGAACAAGAAGCAAAACAGCAAGGATTTCAGCTGAAGGTTGGAAAGTTTCCGTTTAAGGCCGTTGGAAAAGCTCTTGTATATGGAGAGGCAGAGGGATTTGTTAAAATTATTGCCGATGCCGACACAAATGATGTTCTTGGTGTGCATATGATTGGACCTCATGTGACGGATATGATTTCTGAAGCGGGTCTTGCAAAGGTATTGGATGCTACACCATGGGAAATTGCTCATACCATTCATCCTCATCCTAGCCTTTCAGAAGCGATGGGAGAAGCTTCATTAGCTGTAGATGGAAAAGCGATTCATTTTTGATGATTAAAGGAGGTTTAAACATGACAAAAAACCGTCATGAATCATTAGGATTAACTGATGAACAAGTACTTGAAATGTACCGCACTATGCTGCTTGCAAGAAAAATTGATGAGCGTATGTGGCTATTAAACCGTGCAGGGAAGGTGCCTTTTGTTATTTCATGTCAAGGTCAAGAAGCCGCTCAAGTTGGCGCAGCTTTTGCCTTAAACAGAGAGAATGATTACATATTACCTTATTACCGCGATCTGGGTGTTGTACTAGCATTTGGAATGACCGCGCGCGATTTAATGCTTTCTGGGTTTGCTAAAGCAGAAGATCCAAACTCAGGAGGTCGTCAAATGCCAGGTCACTTTGGGCATAAGGAAAAGCGAATTGTAACAGGATCTTCTCCAGTTACAACACAGGTGCCTCATGCAGTAGGAATCGCTTTAGCAGGACGATTGGAGAAAAAAGACTTAGTAACGTTTGTCACGTTTGGAGAAGGATCTTCTAACCAAGGAGATTTCCACGAAGGCGCGAACTTTGCAGGTGTTCATAAGCTTCCTGTTATCTTTATGTGTGAAAATAACAAGTATGCGATTTCTGTTCCGGTTGAAAAGCAGCTAGGATGCGCAAAAGTATCTGATCGTGCGATTGGATATGGTATGCCAGGCTACACAATTGATGGAAACGATGTCCTTGAAGTATACCGAGTGGTAAAAGAAGCAAGAGATCGTGCATCCAGAGGAGAAGGGCCTACTCTTATTGAAACTGTTTCAGAGCGTTTGACTGCCCATTCAAGTGATGATGATGATCGTGCATATCGCGGAGCAGAAGAATTGTCTGAAGCTAAAAAGAGCGATCCGCTTGCGTACTTTGCGACTTATTTAAAAGAGGTTAACGTGTTAACCGATGAACGAGAAAAGCAAATGCTTGATGATATTATGAACATCGTTAATGATGCAACAGATTATGCTGAAAACGCTCCTTATGCAGAAGCGGAATCGGCTTTAAAATACGTGTACGGTGAGTAAGGAGGAGAACATATGCCGGTTATTTCATATATTGATGCAGTAACAATGGCCATTCGTGAAGAAATGGAAAGAGATTCCCGCGTGTTTGTATTAGGAGAAGACGTAGGGAAAAAAGGCGGCGTATTTAAAGCAACCAACGGACTGTACGAACAGTTTGGGGAAGAAAGAGTTATTGACACACCTCTTGCAGAGTCTGCTATTGCAGGCGTAGGAATCGGAGCGGCAATGTACGGCATGCGTCCGATTGCTGAAATGCAATTTGCTGATTTTATTATGCCTGCAGTCAATCAAATTGTGTCAGAAGCAGCAAAAATTCGCTATCGTTCTAATAATGATTGGAGTTGTCCAATTACAATTCGAGCTCCTTACGGCGGCGGAGTTCACGGCGCTCTTTATCATTCTCAGTCTGTTGAAGCACTGTTTGCCAATACGCCAGGGTTAAAGATTGTGATGCCTTCTACGCCTTATGACGTAAAAGGATTATTAAAAGCAGCTATTCGTGATGATGATCCAGTTCTTTTCTTTGAGCATAAGCGTGCGTACCGTTTGATTAAAGGAGAAGTCCCTGAAGATGATTATGTACTTCCGATCGGCAAAGCAGATGTAAAAAGAGAAGGAGACGACATCACGGTTATTACATATGGTCTTTGTGTACACTTTGCTCTTCAAGCTGCTGAAAAACTGGAAGCAGACGGTATTTCAGCACACATCTTAGATTTAAGAACGGTCTATCCGCTTGATAAAGAAGCTATTATAGAAGCAGCATCTAAAACAGGTAAGGTTCTGCTTTTAACGGAAGACAACAAAGAAGGCAGCATTATGAGCGAAGTAGCAGCTATTATTGCTGAACACTGCTTATTTGATTTAGATGCGCCAATTCAGCGCCTTGCTGGCCCTGATGTTCCAGCTATGCCGTATGCACCAACAATGGAAAAATATTTTATGGTGAATCCAGATAAAGTAGAAAAAGCAATGAGAGAATTAGCTCAATTTTAAAAGGAGTTGTATCAATTGGCTATTGAAAAAATTACGATGCCGCAGCTCGGTGAAAGTGTAACAGAGGGTACAATTAGCAAATGGCTCGTTTCTGTTGGAGATCACGTAAATAAGTACGACCCGTTAGCTGAAGTCATGACGGATAAAGTAAATGCTGAAGTGCCTTCTTCTTTTAGTGGAACAATTAAAGAGTTAATTGCAGGTGAAGATGATACTTTGCCTGTAGGAGAAGTGATTTGTTTAATTGAAGTAGAAGGAACTGTACCTCAAGAAGAACAGAAAACGTCTGATAAGACTGTAGAAGAATCAGCGCCAAAAACAGCGGACAGTCAATCCAATAAAAGCCGATACTCTCCAGCTGTTATGCGCCTGTCGCAAGAGCATAATATTAATTTAGATGCCGTGACAGGAACAGGAGCGGGCGGCCGCATTACGAGAAAAGATATTTTAGCTGTTATCGAAAAAGGCGGAGCTGCTGAAGTGAAAGAAACACCTGCATCAACAGTTCAGCCAGAAGCACCTGTAGCAGCAGCTGCTCCAAAAACGCAGCAGCCCGCGCCGGTTGTGTCCGCAGCAGGAGATCAAGAAATCCCTGTTACAGGCGTGCGCAAAGCTATTGCAGCAAATATGCTTCGCAGCAAGCATGAAATTCCACATGCATGGACAATGGTTGAAGTTGATGTAACGAACTTAGTTTCTTATCGTGATGCATTAAAGACGGAGTTTAAACAAAAAGAAGGTTTTAACTTAACGTATTTTGCGTTCTTCGTAAAAGCAGTGGCTCAGGCTTTAAAAGAATTCCCTCAAATGAATTCAATGTGGGCAGGGGATCGTATTGTTCAGAAAAAGGACATTAATGTATCGATTGCTGTTGCAACAGACGATGCTTTATTTGTGCCGGTTATTAAACAAGCCGATGAAAAGACAATCAAAGGCATTGCGCGTGAAATTACCGAACTCGCGCAAAAAGTTCGTACGGGTTCATTGAAGTCTGAAGACATGCAGGGCGGAACGTTTACTGTTAACAACACAGGCTCATTTGGTTCCGTGCAATCAATGGGGATTATTAATTACCCTCAAGCGGCTATTTTACAAGTAGAATCTATTGTAAAACGTCCGGTTATTATTGATAACATGATTGCTGTTCGAGATATGGTTAACTTATGTTTATCACTTGATCACCGCGTGTTAGACGGCTTGGTGTGCGGCAGATTCTTGGCAAGAGTTAAAGAGATTTTAGAATCTACGTCTAAAGAGAATACGTCCGTCTATTAAAAAAGAGGCTGGCGCAAAACTGTTTTAGCTGAAGGAAGATCCGAACGATGAATTGAGATTCTTGATAGAGAATCCCACTCGTTCGGATTTTTTTATCGTGATGGTAAATGTAGGGTAATTATGTCCCCGTCTCGTTTTATTTTGAAGCAATGATTGAACAATTTGTAAAAGATGTATTAAAATAAAAGAAGAATCATCAAACTTCAAAGTGTAATCATCTAGGTCTAGCAGGCAGCTATTAACTGTAAAGGGGCATGGAAATGAAAACAAATACATTATCATTTCATGAATTTACACGTACACCTAAAGAAGATTGGGCACAGGAAGTTAGCAAAAACACCGCGCTCCGCTCAAAAGAAACGTTAGAAAACATCTTTTTGAAACCGCTTTATTTTGAAAGTGATACGGCACATTTAGACTACTTGCAGCAGAGTCCGGCGGAAATAGATTGTTTAAGAGGAGCCGGTAAAGAATCATACATACTAGGGGAATGGGAAATCACCCAAAAAATCGACTTACCTTCTATTAAAGAAAGCAATAAACTTCTTTTACACAGTTTGAGAAATGGACAAAATACGGCCGCTTTTACGTGCAGTGAAGCAATGAGGCAAGGAAAAGACATTGATGAAGCAACTGAAGCTGAAGTAGCCTCAGGCGCTACAATTTCTACTTTAGAGGATGTTGTTCATTTGTTTCAGCATGTAGCTCTTGAAGCTGTGCCTTTATTTTTAAATACGGGATGTACATCCGTTCCACTTCTTTCGTTCTTAAAAGCATACTGTGCTGATCATAACTTTGATATGAGACAGCTGACAGGTACGGTTGGAATGGATCCGCTCGGCACCCTTGCTGAATATGGAAGAGTTCCACTTTCTACTCGAGATTTATACGATCATTTAGCTTACGCAACGCGTTTGGCTCACAGTAATGTTCCAGAGCTCAAAACGATCATTGTATCAAGTATTCCTTACCATAACAGCGGTGCAAACGCTGTTCAAGAACTAGCTTATATGCTTGCTACAGGAGTGCAGTATATTGATGAATGCATAAAACGCGGTTTGTCCTTACATCAAGTTTTACCTCATATGACCTTTTCGTTTTCAGTTAGCTCACATTTATTTATGGAAATATCAAAACTTCGTGCTTTTCGCATGCTTTGGGCAAATGTGGTTCGTGCTTTTGATGACACGGCCGTTTCAGTGCCGTTTATCCATACAGAAACGTCACATCTTACACAGTCTAAAGAAGACATGTATACAAATGCATTAAGGAGCACGGTTCAAGCATTTGCTTCTATTGTAGGAGGAGCCGATAGTCTGCATATTGAACCATATGATTCCGTCACATCTTCATCTTCTCAGTTCGCTCATCGCCTTGCCCGTAACACTCACTTAATTTTGCAGCACGAAACACATATATCAAAAGTAATGGATCCTGCCGGAGGCTCTTGGTACGTTGAAGCTTACACACATGAATTAATGACAAAAGCTTGGGAGTTATTTGGCAACATTGAAGACCACGGCGGAATGGAAGAAGCTTTAAAACAAGGGCGAATTCAAGATGAAGTTGAACAAATGAAAGTAAAAAGACAAGGGGATATAGAGTGCCGCATTGAGCGCTTGATCGGAGTCACACACTATGCTCCTAAGCAACAGGATGTATCTCAAGAGATAAAAAGCACGCCGTTTAAAAAAGAAGAAATAAAAATGCGTAAATACAGTGACCAGAACGCTTCGGAATTTTCATCAAACCTTTCGCTAGAGGACTATACAAAGCTAGCATCTAAAGGGGTAACAGCAGGGTGGATGCTAAAACAAATGGCGAAGCAGACACAGCCTGACAGTATTGTGCCGCTCACTAAGTGGAGAGCAGCAGAGAAGTTTGAAAAAATACGGGTTCATACAAAGGGGATGAGCATTGGCATTATGGAGCTCACAGATCCTAGCAGCCGTAAAAAAGCTGAGATTGCCCGGTCTTTATTTGAAAGCGCAGGCTTTGCGTGTGAAACAATTAAAAACATAGATTCCTATGTCGAGATAGCAGATTGGATGAATGAACAAGAGCACGCAGCATATGTGATCTGTGGAAGTGATGAACTCGTGGAAAAGCTCTTAACGAAAACGATGACTTATTTTGAGGAAGATTCCGTTTATGTGTACGTAGTAGGGGAAGAACATGTATCACGCAAAACACAGTGGCAGCAAAAAGGTGTAATGAGCGTCATACATCCTAAGACGAATGTTATTCAATGCGTTAAGAAGTTATTATGTGCTTTGGAGGTAGAAGTTCATGTATAAAAAGCCTTCTTTTTCTAATATTCCATTATCATTTTCAAAGCAGCAAAGGGAAGATGACGTGGCTCAAAGTTCATTCACTGCCTTTCAAACAAATGAACAAATTGAATTAAAATCAGTATATACAAAAAAAGACAGAGATAGCCTCGACTTTATTCACTTTGCACCTGGTGTCCCACCGTTTGTGAGAGGACCGTATGCAACGATGTATGTGAATCGGCCTTGGACGATTAGACAGTACGCAGGATACTCAACGGCGGAGGAAAGCAATGCCTTTTACCGCCGAAACCTAGCTGCTGGACAGAAAGGGCTGTCTGTTGCTTTTGACCTCGCTACCCACCGCGGCTATGACTCTGATCATCCAAGAGTTGTTGGAGATGTAGGGAAAGCAGGTGTGGCAATTGATTCAATGATGGATATGAAGCAGCTGTTTGAAGGGATTCCGCTTGATCAAATGTCTGTGTCGATGACAATGAACGGGGCGGTGCTTCCTATTTTAGCTTTCTACATCGTAACAGCTGAAGAACAAGGCGTAAAAAAAGAAAAGCTGGCTGGAACGATTCAAAATGATATTTTAAAAGAATATATGGTGCGCAATACGTATATTTATCCTCCTGAGATGTCAATGCGAATCATTGCGGATATTTTTAAATATACAGCGGAGTACATGCCGAAATTTAACAGTATTAGTATATCAGGCTATCATATGCAAGAAGCAGGTGCTCCAGCAGACTTAGAGCTTGCTTATACGCTTGCAGACGGACTTGAATATGTACGAACCGGCTTGAAAGCGGGGATTACAATTGACGCATTTGCTCCGAGGCTATCCTTTTTCTGGGCAATTGGAATGAACTATTTTATGGAAGTAGCGAAAATGAGAGCAGGAAGGCTGCTATGGGCAAAACTAATGAAGCAGTTTGAGCCGGATAATCCTAAATCTTTAGCTCTTAGAACGCATTCTCAAACGTCCGGCTGGAGCTTAACGGAGCAGGATCCATTTAATAATGTTATTAGAACATGCGTCGAAGCTCTGGCTGCAGTATCAGGACATACGCAGTCGCTTCATACAAACGCACTGGATGAGGCGATTGCTCTTCCAACTGATTTTTCAGCTAGAATTGCCCGAAATACGCAGCTTTATTTACAAAATGAAACGGAGATTTGTTCCGTTATTGATCCTTGGGGAGGCTCTTATTATGTGGAATCATTAACGAACGAATTAATGATAAAAGCGTGGAAGCACCTTGAAGAAATAGAGCAGCTCGGCGGAATGACAAAAGCAATAGAAGCAGGCGTACCTAAAATGAAGATAGAAGAAGCCGCTGCGCGCAGACAAGCAAGAATAGATTCGCAGGCAGAAATTATTGTAGGTGTGAATCAGTTTGAGCCGGAGCAAGAAGAACCGCTTGATATTCTTGATATTGATAACACAGCAGTTCGAATGAAGCAGCTGGAAAAGTTAAAGAAAATACGCAGTGAACGTAACGAACGAGCGGTAATCGAAGCGCTTAATCGACTTACCAATTGTGCCAAAACAGGTGAAGGGAATCTCCTTGCTTTTGCGGTTGAAGCTGCGAGAGCTAGAGCTACACTAGGTGAAATTTCAGAAGCTATTGAGAAAGTGGCTGGAAGACATCAGGCTACTTCTAAGTCAGTCAGCGGGGTATACAGTGCGGAGTTTGTGCATCGAGATCAAATCGAAGAAGTTCGAAAGCTCACGGCTGAATTTTTAGAGGAAGAAGGAAGGCGCCCAAGAATTTTAGTCGCAAAAATGGGGCAAGACGGTCACGACAGAGGATCGAAAGTGATTTCAACAGCCTTTGCTGACCTTGGATTTGACGTTGATATCGGTCCTTTATTTCAAACGCCTCAAGAAACAGCAAGGCAAGCTGTAGAAAACGACGTACATGTGATTGGCATAAGCTCTTTGGCAGCCGGGCATAAAACGTTACTGCCGCAGCTTGTTGAGGAATTAAAGAAATTAGAGCGCGACGATATCGTTGTTATTGTCGGAGGCGTTATTCCTAAACAAGACTACTCATTTCTTTTAGAACACGGCGCTTCTGCAATCTTTGGACCTGGAACAGTAATCCCAAAAGCGGCCGTTTCCGTTTTATATGAAATAAAGAAACGGTTAGAAGAATAGTTGGTGAAGACAATTGGTGAAATTAAAAACGGTACAAGATTATAAACAAGGGCTGCTTGAAGGAAAAAGAACAGCGTTAGCTCAAGCCATTACTTTAATTGAAAGTAAAGCGCCGAAGCATAAAGTACTAGCACAACAGCTGATTAAAGAAATCTATCCTCATACGGGGCATTCAGTGCGCATTGGTTTTACAGGCGTACCCGGAGCAGGAAAAAGTACGCTGATTGACAAATTTGGTTCGTACCTATGCAAAAATGGCCATTCCGTTGCAGTTTTGGCAGTCGATCCAAGCAGTACCTTGTCTGGAGGAAGTATTTTAGGAGATAAAACGAGAATGGAGCTTCTTACCAAACAAGAGAATGCTTTTGTCCGTCCTTCACCTTCTCAAGGAACGCTTGGAGGTGTTCATCTTAAAACGAGAGAAGCCATTTTTCTTTGTGAAGCGGCTGGGTATAACATCATATTTGTCGAAACGATGGGCGTTGGCCAAGGTGAAATGATTGTAAAAGAGATGGTAGACTTCTTTGTTCTTCTTGCTTTAACTGGAGCAGGAGATGATTTGCAAGGAATTAAAAAAGGGCTGCTTGAGTGGGTTAATTTGATTTGTGTAAATAAAGCAGACGGGGATAACCGCCTAAAAGCAGAAGTGACTGCAAAAGAATACGAAAGCATCATCGGTTTCCTTCACGGTCATTCTGGAGGATGGAACCCACAGGTCATCACAACTTCTGCTTATGAAGAAGTATCATTCCAAGACTTGTGGAAGATAATTTGTGACTATAAGGAATGGATGAATAAAAATGATCTGTTTTATACAGTAAGGCAAAAGCAAATGAAGGCATGGTTACAAGCAAGTGTTAATGAATATTTACAAGAATCATTTTATGAACATCCTTTAGTTAAGCAAACGTTAGGGGATGTTGAAAAACAAATGATGACGGGAGATGTCACGATGGCTGAAGCTCTCGAACACTTGATTAAAACCTACCGGCAGGCGATGAAGGAAATATAAAAAAGGATCCTGCATTTTATGCGGATCCTTCTACACTAGGGAGTTAAGAGTATGGTTTTCTAGCTGTAAAAATAGTATCACCATTTCTTTTCTTGTTTAATCTTGATTACCAAGAAAAAATGAGTCAAAGCAATCGCCTTTTTAGTTTTCGTTTGCTATGATAAAGAATAGATAGCAAAAGGGAGGTATGAAAATGAATATCGATTTTAACTTGTTTATGAACGACGTTGTTCGTCAAGCCCGCAAAGAAATTACAGCTGCTGGTTATACAGAATTAACGACGGCTGAAGCGGTAGATGAAACGTTTAAAAAGCCTGGTACAACGCTTGTAATGGTGAATTCAGTTTGCGGTTGTGCAGGAGGTATTGCAAGACCTGCTGCAGCGCACGCTGTACATTATGATAAACGTCCAACAAACTTGGTTACAGTATTTGCTGGGCAAGATAAAGAAGCAACTGCACGTGCACGCGAATACTTTGAAGGTTATCCGCCTTCGTCTCCATCTTTCGCTTTATTAAAAGACGGAAAAATTATCACAATGGTAGAGCGTCACGAAATTGAAGGCCACGAGCCAATGTCAGTTGTGATGAAGCTGCAAGAAGCATTCGAACAGCACTGTGAAGAAGTGTAAGAGAGAAGCCGTTTTGAACGGCTTCTTTTTTTATGCGTTTTTTTACCTATCTGTATGCAGGCTTTCTAGAGAGTGGAAAATGTTAAGAAAAGGTATTTTCAAATAGTGAAACTTATATTTAAAAAAGATATTGCATATTTATAATGTTGTGTTAAAATACATTTATATGAATATATATTTAAATTTCGACATTTACTTGCAATAGCAAAAAACTTATTTCATAATATTATTAATTTTTAAAAAATAATGTAAGGAATAAACTAGGGGGAACGAAGATGAAATTGAAGAAGTGGTTATCGGTAACGGCAATTGGTCTTTTAACAGCAGGCGTTTTAGCTGCATGCGGAGCAGGAGAAGGAACGTCTAATGGCGGAGCAAGCAGCGACGACAAAGATAAAAAAGTACTAGTAATGGGAACATCAGCAGATTACCCACCATTTGAATATATTGATACGGCAAAAGGTGATAGTGAAGCAATCGGATTTGACGTAGATTTAGCAAAAACAATCGGTAAAAAGTTAGGTTATGACGTACAGGTGAAGGATATGGAATTTGGCGGATTAATTCCAGCTTTACAATCTAATAAAGTCGATTTAGTTTTAGCGGGTATGACGCCAACTGAAAAGCGTAAAAAGAACGTGGACTTCTCAGACGTATATTATGAAGCAAAAAACATGATTGTATCGAAGAAAGATGCGCCAATTAAAAATGCAGAAGAACTAAAAGGAAAAACAGTCGGTGTACAAACTTCTTCTATCCAAGCAGACGAAGCAAAAGAAATTGCAAAAGAAGTTGACGGAGTAAATGTAACAACGCGTGACCGTATTCCAGAACTAATTCAAGAAATGAAATCAAATCGTATCGATGCAGCAATTATTGAAGATACAGTAGCTAAAGGGTATGTGAACAAAGACAAAAGCTTGCAAATGTCTGATACAGGACGTCCAGATTCAAGTAAAGGATCAGCAATCGCATTTCCTAAAGACAGCAAGCTAACGAATGACTTTAACCGTGAATTAAAGAAAATGAAAGAAAACGGTGAATTAGATAAATTAATCGTTAAGTGGTTTGACGACCAAAAATAAGAATGATAGTTAGAGAGGAATGGAACTAGGCATGAATTTGGATTTTTCGCAAATCGTGCCTTCTATGCCTTATATTTTAAAAGGGATAGGGGTAACGATACAGATAGTCCTAGCTTCAGCAATTTTAGGGTTTGTGCTGGGAGTTATTTTATCTTTATGTAAAATCAGCCGCAATAAACCTCTTCAATGGTTTGCGGATGCATATACGTCCGTGTTTCGCGGAACACCGCTTGTACTGCAATTATTATTAATATACTTTGGATTACCTCAGCTGCTCGGGTTTGATATTGCCCCGTTTCCAGCGGCCGTTGCTGCGTTCGGGCTAAACTCTGCAGCATATATATCTGAAATTATTCGCGCTGGTATTTTAGCTGTTGATAAAGGACAGCGTGAAGCGGCATTAGCGTTAGGAATTCCTTATCGCCGCATGATGGGACAAATTATTTTGCCACAGGCACTTAAAAATATTTTACCTGCTTTAATGAATGAGTTCATTACATTAACAAAGGAATCAGCTATCGTTACAGTTATTGGAGCACTCGACATTATGCGCCGTGCTTACATTGTAGGTGGAGAAAAATTCGCCTACCTTGAACCGTTAATTTTTGCAGGGTTGATTTATTATGTAATGGTAATGGGCTTAACGCTCCTTGGTAAAGCAGTCGAGAGGAGAATGAGAAAAGGTGATTAACGTTGAAAATTTACACAAATCATTTGGCAATAATGAAGTTTTAAAAGGTATTTCAACTACGATTAAGGAAAAAGAAGTCGTAGCTGTTATTGGCCCTTCTGGTTCTGGTAAATCTACTTTTTTACGCTGTATGAACCTGCTTGAAGAACCGACGAGCGGAGTAGTTTCAATTAACGGTCAAGTGATTACAGATAAAAAAACAAACATTATGCGTGTGCGTGAAAACGTAGGAATGGTATTTCAGCATTTTCACTTGTTTCCACATATGACAGTGCTTGAAAATTTGACTTATGCTCCGATGACGGTAAAAGGCGTGTCAAGAGAAACGGCTGTTGCTAAAGGCAAAGAATTACTTCAAAAAGTGGGACTTGCTCAAAAAGCCAACGAGTTTCCAAGTCGCTTATCGGGCGGTCAAAAGCAGCGTGTAGCTATTGCCAGAGCACTGGCAATGGAACCGAAAGTGATGCTGTTTGACGAACCAACATCAGCATTGGATCCAGAGATGGTAAAAGAAGTACTAGATGTAATGAAGTCGCTAACAGAAACAGGAATGACGATGGTCATTGTAACGCATGAAATGGGATTTGCACGAGAAGTAGCGGATCGTGTGCTGTTTTTAGACGGCGGTGTGCTTGTTGAAGATGCGCCTCCGGCGGAATTTTTCTCAGCGCCTAAAAGCAAGCGTGCTAAAGATTTCTTAGAAAAGATTTTATAATAAAAAAAGTGCAGGAAGAGTACGATCTTTTCTGCACTTTTTTTATTGAAATTTATATGGTACAGCAAGATTTAAGGTTGTGTTATTTTTCTATTCGTGTTAATAAAGAATAGAGTATTTTATCACACTAAAAAGAAACTAACATGTAGGAGTCTAGAAAATGAAATTTAAAATTGGGTACCGGACAATTAAAACAGCCGTCGGTACATCACTGGCTATTATTATAGCTCAGTTCTTTCACCTTGAGTTTTTTGTATCAGCTGGAATTATCACCATTTTGTGCATTCAAAATTCAAAGAAAAAATCGTTGCGAAGTGCAAGCGATCGTTTTATTGCTTGTTCTTTATCCATTCTATTTTCATTTATATTCTTTGAAGGGATTGCTTATCATCCACTTGTTATAGGACTGATGCTGCTTTTGTTTATCCCGGTTACGGTTATATTCAAAGTTAATGCAGGCATTGTTACAAGCTCCGTTATTTTGCTTCATATTTACTCCAAAGGCAATATGACATGGGGAATCGTTTTTAATGAACTTGGCTTAATTGTAATTGGGATAGGTGTTGCCCTGCTTGTGAATTTATACATGCCAAGTTTAGATCAAGAGCTTCGCACGTATCAGCAAGAAATTGAAGAGAATTTCCGGTCGATGTTAAAAGAAATTGCCCTATATCTCAGAACCAATGACAGCAGTTGGGACGGTAAGGAAATTGCAGATACGGTAAAAATTTTAGAAAAAGCAAAGAGCCTCGCGTTTCGTGATGTAGAAAATCATTTTGTGCGTGGGGAAAACTATTATTACCGCTATTTTAAAATTCGTGAAAAACAGCTTGAAATTATTGAGCGAACGCTTCCTCTCATTACCGCTATTGATTTAGTGGTAGAACAGCGCTACATGATTGCCGATTTCATTGAAGAATTAAGTCTATCCATCCACCCCGGTAATACAGCAAAATTATTTTTAGCCAAACTTCAGCATTTACGAGAAGCTTTTGCAGAGATGCCGCTTCCTAAAACGCGGGAAGAGTTTGAAGCGCGTGCCGATTTACTGCACGTAGTCAAAGAAATTGAACAATATTTGGTTATTAAACAAACCTTAAAAATAAGTTAAACAGCATGCATGTTGTTTATCTTGCTTACGAACACTAAATAAGACAAGAGAGATCTCTCTTGTCTTTTACTTAGGACTAACGTAAGGTGGTGGATTACGTGCATGTGTTTGCTTTTATCCTTTTACTACTATCTCCGGTTTGGCCATTAGGAGAAAATCCGTTGCCAAATGATCCTTATATTATTATTAATAAACAAAGCAATGAGCTTGCTTATATCCAAAATAAAGAAATTAAACAAATTATTAAAGTAGCAACGGGGAAAACAGTTAATCTGACGCCCGAAGGGGAGTTCACGGTAACAGTAAAAGCTGTTAATCCTTATTATCGGAGAAGTAACATTGAAGGAGGCGCTCCTCAAAATCCTCTAGGTGTAAGATGGATTGGGTTTGATGCAAGAGAGACTGACGGACGTATTTATGGCATTCATGGTACAAATCAGCCGGGTTCCATCGGTAAATATGTATCGAATGGCTGTATTCGCGTAGAAAATCGTGAAGTAAGCCATTTATATGATCAAGTCCCGTTAGGTACAAAAGTGTGGATTGTATCTACAGATCAATCTTTTGAAGAGTTAGCCGCTCAAAAAGGCATTGTGAATATACAGCAAAAGACTGGTGACTAGTCACCAGTCTTTTTTATATGTTTGCATTGCACACAGAAACGGCAGTGCAGCTATGTTTTTAGTCATCAGTCCCGATTAAAACCACATGGCAAGTCCCGCTAAAAGCGTAGATATTAACATGACAAGAAGCATTAAAAACACAATGGTTTTTTGGATTTTCTTATTAGACATACAACCAAAGTCCTCCTACACGTTTTTTTCTTATTTTACATGTCTTCCGCTGCTTAGACAAGCAACTTTCTGTAGATACGCGAGCAGGAGATTTCTTTTGTTTTCAAGAATATGTGTAAATGAAAACGCTTTTTTAAGAGGTGAGAAAGTGATAAAAGGAATTGATCACATAGGAATAGCTGTAAAATCAATTGAAGGCAGCCTCCCGTTTTATGAAAAGGTATTAGGACTGTCTCTATTAAAAGTAGAAGAAGTAGAAGAACAAGGAGTAAAAGTTGCTTTTATTCAGTGCGGCAACGTAAAAATTGAATTATTAGAGCCGCTCTTTGAAGACAGTGCGGTCGGCGCGTTTATCAAAAAGAGAGGTGAAGGTCTTCATCATGTTGCTTTAGGTGTGCGCACGATTGAAGAACGGATTAACGAGTTAAAGGAAAAGGGTGTACACATGATTGACGATGTTCCGCGAAAAGGCGCAGGGGAAGCATCCATTGCTTTTTTGCATCCAAAGTCAGCAAACGGTGTTCTTTATGAGCTCTGTGAAAAAACACTAGAGGAGGAGAAGAAACATGGTTGACATTTATGATAAGTTAAATGAATTGTACGATAAACGCCGAAAGATCGAGTTAGGCGGCGGAGACGAAAAGATTGAAAAACAGCACCATAAAGGAAAACTAACGGCACGCGAACGAATTGAAATTCTTTTGGATGAACATACATTTGTCGAATTAAATCCGTTTATTGAACATCGGTGTGCAGATTTCAGTATGAATAATCAAGTAGGACCAGGAGACGGGGTAGTAACAGGTTACGGCAAGGTAAACGGTCGCTCAGTCTACTTGTTTTCGCAAGATTTTACAGTATTCGGAGGCGCGTTAGGTGAAATGCATGCTAAAAAAATTGCGCACGTAATGGACTTAGCGGCTAAAACAGGCGTGCCGTTTATTGGCTTAAATGATTCAGGGGGAGCTCGTATTCAAGAGGGCGTCATGTCTCTTGATGGATACGGTCATATTTTTTATCGAAATGCCATTTATTCGGGTGTCATGCCTCAAATATCTGTTATTATGGGTCCCTGTGCAGGCGGAGCCGTGTACTCACCGGCGATTACTGACTTTGTTTTTATGGTAGAAGAAACAAGTCAAATGTTCATTACAGGACCAAAAGTAATTGAAACGGTAACGGGAGAAAGCATTTCCTCTGAAAATCTTGGAGGAGCAGCTGTTCATAACGAAATTAGCGGTAATGCCCATTTTAGAGGTGCAACAGAACAAGAGGTGCTAGAACAAGTACGAACGCTCTTAAGCTATCTTCCTCAGTCTAGCCAAGAGCAGCCTCCTTTAGCCTCAAAGGCAGAGTCTGATCATTATCGTCCGGATTTATTAGACGTTGTCCCGTTTGATGCCGTGCGCCCTTACGATGTGCGTCAAGTCATTCACCAAGTAGTGGACGAGCACTCATTTTTTGAAGTGCAAAAAGACTTTGCAAGAAATATTGTCATTGGTTTTGCCCGCATAGATGGAAAAGTTGTCGGACTTGTGTGTAACCAGCCTAAAGTAATGGCAGGCAGTTTAGATATTAACTCCTCAGATAAAGCAGCAAGGTTTATTCGATTTTGCGATTCATTTAATATCCCACTTATTACATTTGAAGATGTTACAGGTTTTTTCCCAGGTATCAAGCAGGAACATGGCGGAATTATACGTCATGGTGCTAAAATTTTATATGCATACTCCGAAGCTACCGTTCCGAAAATCACGGTGATTTTGCGAAAGGCGTACGGAGGTGCATACGTAGCTTTAAATAGTAAATCGATTGGAGCGGACCTTGTGTATTCGTGGCCGAATGCAGAAATCGCTGTTATGGGTCCTCAAGGTGCTGCGAATATTATCTTTGCAAACGACATTCGAGGTAGCGAAAACCCAGATAAAACAAGACACGAAAAAATTGAACAGTATCGCGAGAAATTTGCTAATCCTTACGTAGCGGCAAGCGCTGGAATGGTGGATGATGTTATTGATCCTAGGGAAACGCGAATAAAATTAATACAAGCGCTTGAAATGTTGCACAATAAAAAGGAAGAGCGTCCAGCAAAGAAACATGGTAACATACCATTGTAGGTTATTTTTGGAGGGATTACATATTATGATTAATGAACAACGAATCGTTGATTTATTTATTGAATTAGTACAAGTAGACTCAGAAACAAAGCATGAAGAAAAAATTGCTGTTGTACTAAAAGAAAAATTTACCGCATTAGGCGTCGAAGTAGTAGAAGATGATGCCAAAGAAAAAACGGGTCACGGAGCCAACAACTTAATCTGCACACTGCCAGCTACAAAAGAAGGCGTAGACACAATCTACTTTACGTCTCATATGGATACAGTCGTACCTGGAAACGGTATTAAACCATCTATTGAAGATGGCTATATTAAAAGTGACGGCACGACAATTCTTGGAGCGGATGATAAAGCAGGCTTAGCAGCAATGCTAGAAGCCATCACCGTATTAAAAGAAGAAAACATCGCGCACGGCAAAATTGAATTTATTATTACAGTAGGAGAAGAATCTGGCTTAGTGGGCGCTAAAGCTCTTGATTCTAGTCTCGTAACGGCAAAATTCGGCTATGCTTTAGATAGCGATGGCAAAGTGGGAGACATTATTGTTGCTGCGCCGACGCAGGCAAAAGTAAATGCAACAATTTATGGAAAAACAGCTCATGCAGGTGTAGCTCCTGAACGAGGCGTTTCTGCTATTACGATTGCTTCAAGAGCCATTTCTAAAATGCCCCTTGGACGTATTGATGAAGAGACTACAGCGAACATTGGACGTTTTGAAGGTGGAACGCAAACGAATATCGTATGCGACCGCGTCGATATTTTAGCAGAAGCTCGTTCATTAATTCCAGAAAAAATGGAAGCACAAGTAGCGAAAATGAAAGAAGCGTTTGAAACAGCTGCACAAGAAATGGGCGGACGTGCAGAAGTGGATATTAAAGTGATGTATCCAGGCTTTAAATTTGGCGATGGAGATCATGTTGTCGAAGTTGCTAAAAAAGCCGTGGCTAATATCGATCGTCCTTCACGCCTGCTTCAAAGCGGAGGCGGAAGCGATGCAAATGTAATCGCAGGCTTTGATATCCCAACAGTAAATCTAGCAGTTGGTTATGAAGACATTCATACAACAAATGAAAAAATTCCGGTAGAAGAACTGGTGAAGACATCTGAACTAGTAGTGTCGATTATTAAAGAAGTAGCAAAATAATAGTTGCAGCCTTGCTTTTATATAAAAGCAAGGCTTTTTACATAGTGAATAGTAAATAGTCTGAATTTTTTAACATAATGTATAATGAAGAAAAGACGGTCGTTTTGTACAATAAAGTTAGTAATACATTTTACCAAAGTAGAAGTTGAAAATAACGTATATAAAAAATATGTAAGCGCTTTCAATTCGAGTTTTATCAACAGATATCCTTGGGAGGTTGATGCAATGCGATCACAGGAAAGTTTGCAGTCCATCATTCAAAACTTTAATGAAGTAGAAAAAGGGTTGTCAAATAGAGAAGCAGTCGAAGAATCTAATCGATGTTTGTACTGTTATGATGCACCCTGTATTCAGGCATGCCCTACAGGAATTGACATCCCGACGTTTATTAAAAAAATTGCATCGGGCAATTTAAAGGGGTCTGCCGAAACGATTATGTCTTCTAATCCCGTAGGAGCAAGCTGTTCGAGAGTTTGTCCAACCGATGAACTATGTGAAGGAGCGTGTGTGCTTAACCACTCAACCAAACCAATTATGATTGGAGATTTGCAGCGCTACGCAACGGATTGGGCTATTCAAAATGAACAGGTGCTGTTTGAGAAAGGAAGAGCAAACGGTAAAAAGGTAGCAATTGTTGGTGGAGGTCCGGCTGGTCTCTCTGCAGCAAGAGAACTGGCCCGATTTGGGTATGACGTAACCATTTTTGAAGCGGAAAAACAAGCAGGAGGGTTAAATACATATGGAATCGTGTCGTTTCGTCTTCCTCAAGCGATTTCATTCTGGGAAGTTGAACAAGTAAAAAGCTTAGATGTAAAAATTAAAACAAACGTAAGAATTGGAGAAGATATTCTTCCAAGCGAATTGCTGCAGTCGTATGACGCGGTTGTATTAGCTATTGGTATGAGCAAGGTGCCTTCTCTACATGTTGAAGGTGAAGAGCTAGACGGTGTGTATGATGCGATTGATTTTGTGAAAAAAACGAAGTCGGAAGCATTATCAACAGAATTTGTGGGTAAGCGTGTTGCCGTCATTGGTGCGGGAAATACTGCGATTGATGGTGCTACGTGTTCCGTGCGCTTGGGGGCTGAAAATGTTAAAATTTTATACCGTCGTACACGAGAAGAAATGACGGCTTATGATTTTGAATTTGAATTTGCGAAACAAGATGGTGTTGAATTCCGCTGGTTAACGGCTCCTATACGAATTATTGGAGATGAAAATGGTAAGGTGAGCGGGATTGAATGTGTAAAAATGACTCTAACAGATCCAGATGCAGACGGCCGAAGAAAGCCTGTTCCTGTTGAGGGTTCAACGTTTACCATTCCAGTCGATGCTGTTGTTAAAGCAATTGGTCAAGAACGGTACCTGTCTTTGATTCAACAATTTCAGGTGCATCATGAAGACGGAGTTGTCTTAATTAATCAAGAGACGTTTCAAACATCCAATCCAAAAGTATTTGCTTGCGGAGACGTTATTTTTGGTAAAGGGCAAGGAGAAGCAATGGTTGTGACCGCTGCTCAGCAAGGAAAACAAACGGCGTTAAATATTCATATGCAGTTAACAAAAGAAACAATGGAAACAGCTTAAAATCAGGAGGAGGAGAAATCTATGGCAGATTTAACAACAAATTTAGCAGGTATTCAATCACCAAATCCGTTTTGGCTGGCATCCGCACCGCCAACCAATTCAGGTTATCAAGTGCAGCGTGCATTTGAAGCAGGATGGGGAGGCGCAGTTTGGAAAACGCTTGGTGATCCGATTTTAAATGTTTCCTCTCGATTTGCTGCCGTTGGCTTCAACGGTCAGCGCGTAGCCGGCTTTAATAATATTGAGTTAATCACCGATCGTCCGCTTGAAGTTAATTTGAAGGAAATCTATGAAACGAAAAAGAAGTTTCCTAACCACGCAATTATTGCCTCTCTTATGGTAGAGCCTCAGCAAGAAAAATGGCATGAAATTGTCAAAAAAGTAGAAGACGTAGGAGTGGATGGATTAGAGCTGAACTTTGGCTGTCCTCATGGAATGGCAGAACGAGGAATGGGTGCTGCCTCTGGGCAAGTCCCTGATTTAGTTGAAAAACAAACGTATTGGGCTAAAGAAGTTGCCCAAACGCCGGTCATTGTTAAATTAACCCCAAATATCACAGATATCACCGTTACAGCAGAAGCAGCGGTTCGAGGCGGTGCTGACGCTGTGAGCATGATTAACACTATTAATAGTTTAGCAGGAGTAGACATTCATTCATGGAATACGATTCCACACGTAGCAGGAAAAGGCGCTCACGGAGGTTATTGCGGCCCGGCTGTTAAGCCGATTGCATTAAACATGGTTGCTGAATGTGCAAGAAGTCCGTTTATTAACGTTCCAATATCAGGTATGGGAGGCGTTTCGAACTGGCAGGAAGCCGTCGAATTTATGCTCATGGGTGCTACAGGTGTGCAAGTATGTACAGCGGCTATGCATCACGGGTTCCGCATTGTAGAGGATATGATTCAAGGTCTCAATTATTATTTGGATGAAAGAGGAATCGAAAAAGTAAGTGATATTGTAGGGAAAGCCGTTTCGAAATATTCCGACTGGGGCAACTTAGATCTCAATTATAAAGTAGTGGCCCGCATCGATCCGGATACGTGTATTAACTGCAACAAGTGTCATATTTCTTGTGAAGATACTTCTCACCAATGTATTGATATGCTGAAAGATCCTTCAGGGAAATCTTATTTAAAAGTACGAGAAGAAGATTGTGTAGGATGTAATTTATGTTCGATTGTATGTCCGGTGGACGGGGCTATATCCATGGTTGAATTACCAAATGAACAGCCTCCAATGACGTGGAATGAACGCCAAGCTGCTTTACAAGCGACGGCTGCACAGCGATTAGACGTATAAAGACAAAGGGGATGAAGAAATGAAGAAAATCGTTAAAAATGGTGTGGTAGTCACAGCAACAGATACGTATAAAGCCGATATTTTAATTGAAAATGGAGTTATTTCGGCAATTGGCTCGGCATTTGAAGAGCAAGGCTGTGAAGTGATTGATGCAAAAGGCAATTATGTATTTCCAGGAGGGATCGATCCTCATACTCATTTAGATATGCCGTTTGGAGGCACCGTTACAAAAGATGACTTTGAAACAGGTACAAGAGCAGCAGCTTTTGGAGGTACGACAACTGTTATTGATTTTTGCTTAACCAATAAAGGCGAACCGCTGCAAAAAGCGATCGGCACATGGCATGGAAAATCAAAAGGGAAAGCGGCTATCGATTATAGCTTTCATCTAATGATTGGCGAAATCACGGAAGATGTATTAAATGAGCTTCCTACAATTATTGAAAAAGAAGGAATTACTTCTTTTAAAGTATTCATGGCCTATAAAAATGTTTTTCAAGCAGACGATGCTACCCTTTATCAAACGCTAGTGCAAGCTAAAAAACTAGGGGCGCTTGTGATGGTACATGCTGAAAATGGAGATGTGATTGAGTATTTAACGGCAAAAGCACTAGAACAAGGACAAACTGATCCTATCTATCATGCACTGACTCGCCCTCCAGAAATAGAAGGAGAAGCTACGGGAAGAGCCGCGGTGCTAACGGAACTGGCTGACTCACAGCTCTATGTTGTTCACGTGTCGTGCGCTGAAGCGGTTAAAAAGATTGCTGAAGCAAGGGAAAAAGGCGTAAATATCTGGGGTGAAACGTGTCCGCAGTATTTGACGCTTGACCAAACCTATTTAGAGAAACCGAATTTTGAAGGAGCAAAATACGTATGGTCACCGCCTTTACGTGAAAAATGGAACCAAGATGTTTTGTGGAATGCTTTGCGTAATGGCGACTTGCAAACGATTGGATCTGATCAGTGTTCATTTGATTTTAACGGTCAAAAAGATCTGGGGAAAGGAGATTTTACGAAAATTCCAAACGGAGGACCTATTATCGAGGATCGCATGAGTATTTTATTTTCAGAAGGAGTAGTGAAGAAACGAATTAATATCAATCAGTTTGTTGATATAACATCAACAAAAATTGCTAAGCTGTTCGGACTGTACCCGAAAAAAGGAACAATAGCGGTTGGCGCAGACGCGGATCTGCTTATATTTGATCCATCTGTTGAACGTACGATTTCAGCAAACACGCATCATATGGCAGTCGATTATAGCGCATTTGAGGGAATGAAAGTCACAGGTGAGCCGGTTTCAGTACTTTGCCGCGGGGAATTTGTCGTAAAAGATAAGCAGTTTGTCGGTCAAAAAGGCTACGGACAATTTACAAAACGAGCAAAGTTTAATGAGTTAAACACGGCTAACGAAGCTGAAAAATTAATGTTATAAAAACAGATGTAAAAATAGATCGGAGGCAGGGAAATGTCAAGTTACCATGAATATATGGCAGAGCGAGAAAAGATTGATTTTTTGCTGCAAAAAGGATTCAAAATAACGGCCGTAACAGAGAATCTAAGCGGGGCGTTTGTGACGTTTGAACGCAACGAAAATAACCAAACCGAACAAGAAACGCTTCATATATTGACGGCGGATGCTAGAAAATATTTTTCATCCGTACTGATTCAACAAGTATAAAAATGGAGGCTAGGACAAAATTATTTTAGCTGAAGGAAGATCCGAACGATGAATCGTTCGGATTTTTTTATTGGTAGAGTGAACGTAGATTTCATATATATAAGCGCTTTCAAATGTTGATTGGAGTAATTTAATTATGTTTCAATCTCTTTATTTGTTTACTAATACCTATAAGTTTTTTACTATATTGGCTGACAAAAGTGATCCGTTTGTGTGTTTTTTTCGTTTTGGATGTGAAACAAAATAACTAGATATTATCCATTCACTGTATTACAGTTGTTACATTTCGTTTACATCGAAAGAGAAAAGGTTTAGTTATCTAGTAAATTGTAGTAAATATTAGAGTAGAACGTTTTCAAACTAAATCTATTAAATACGAAAAGGGTGTGACACCGATGGATCAAGCTACGCAGTGTATGACACAAGAAGAAACAAAAATTATTGATAAATTAAAAATGGAAATGTTAAATGCAGTGTCACTACAAGATTTGCGTTTTTACAAAAAAGAAATTCACCGAATTAAAGAACAAGCGGTTAAACGCCACGGTTTTTTTAATAAATTACAGCAAACAGCTCAGAAGCTGTAACGATCCATTATCGTTACAGCTTTTTTCATTTCTTTCATTAAATATTTTATTTCTTCTAAATATTTAATATAATGTAAGAAGATATAGCTTTTGTTCTACACATATGCGAAATACGCGTTAATGATCCAGGAGACATGATGTGAAATTCGCTAGGGGCGGTGTTGACTTGAAATCATATTTAACAGTAACAGAGATTTTAACAAGGAAACATTTTGTAAACTGTGAAGTAATAGCTGGAGAGAAAGGGCTTACTAATTCTGTTAAGTGGGTGCACGTGATGGAAGTGACGCGCATTAATGAGCTGCTAAAAGGAAACGAGCTCATTTTATCGACAGGGGTAGGCTGGGGAGAAGATCCTCAATCTTGTTTATCATTTCTTCAGCAATTAATTTCTTGTAAGGCATCAGGACTGTGTATTGAACTTGGCACTTATACTTCTAAGATTCCGCAAATTGTCATTGATAAAGCGAACGAATGTGATTTTCCGATTATTTTATTTCACGAGGAAGTTCCGTTCGTTGAAATTACGCAAGATGTTCACTCGCTTTTAATTAATCAGCACTATCAAATGATTTCCGATTTAGAACAGTATTCTCATAGGCTAAATCAGCTGCTGTTAACAGTTAATGATCCGGCCCTCATCTTACAGTGTTTATATGAATCTACGGGGCTTCTTGTCGGCCTTAAAGTTTCAAATGAATTACTTACCTTTGCTCCGGAGATGGACTTGCTCAAACAGCAGCTTCTACTTCATTATATAAGCAGGGAAAATGAAAGTCCGCATTTTACTGAGCAGCCTATTCATTTATTAGGACAAGATTATGCTCAGCTGTATGTTGCTTCTATAAATGAAGCGTTAACAGAACTTGAAGTGCTCACTGTTGACCGAACGGCGACTGCACTTGCTCAGCATTTTTTGAAGGACCTGTATGTCGAAGAGAAAAAAAGAGTAGATGAAACCGAATGGATGACAAAATGGATGAACGGAGAGTTAACTCTTGAACAAATAAAAGACTCTATGCACGAAGTGTGTTCAGATTCGCCTATTCGCGGAGGTGTCGTTGTTTGCTGTAAGTGGCAAAGGCGGGAGAAGTTTGATCGAACGTATTTTAAGCTGATCTTGCGAAGCATTTTTGAACAAGAAGGCTTTCACTTATTAGTCTCCGAGCGAAATCGCGAAGTATTATTTATCCTTTTGAACAAACGAATGGTTAGCACATGGAGAGAGAGATTAGAAAACAGCCTTCATCGCTGGATGAATCAATATGAATCGGATGAAAATTCAAAGAGGAACGCCATTAGCTTTATCGGAATTGGCCAATACTGTGAACAGCTTGACTGCATGCATAAAAGCTATGAAACGGCTAAAGAAACAATTTCGATTCAAGAAATGCTGCAAAAACAAACCATTATTCATTTTTATGATGATTTGCATATGTACCGGATTATTTCGCTTTTACATCAGCATGAAGACTTACAGGAAGTGGTGTTTGAATATCTGCAGCCCGTTATTACATATGATGAAACGTATAATGCAAAACTCATGGAAACATTAAAAATTTATTTAGCATGCAACGGATCTAAACAAGAGACGGCTAAGCGTTTATACATTGTCCGGCAAACGCTGTATCACCGTATCGAAAAACTAGAAAAGCTGCTGGGTGAAGACTTTATGGAGCCGGAAAAACGACTGGCAATTGAGTTTATGATTATGGCATATGAATATTTGTTTATGATGAAAAAGTCGCGCGCGGAATTTATAAACGGATAAGTAAGCAGCTGGAAACAGCTGTTTTTTTATGTTGAGGCTGATTTTACTATATGTTCATTTTAGTTCATGCTTTCTCCTAGTTCACTGCGCAAAATGTGAAACGAGAATCTAGAGTTGTTTCACATTTTGTCTAATGCAACCACCATTTATTTATTCAATAATAAAGGTAGATTTGTCATTTCTTATTTTTTGAGGAGGCCAAGCGATATGTCAGTTGTGAATAATGATACGCAAGTTTTAAAAAATTACGTGGGCGGAAAATGGGTTGATACGGCAGGGGGAAAATTTGGAGAGGTAATTAACCCATCGACGGGCGAAGTCATTGCAAAAGTACCGCTTTCTACAAAAGAAGACGTAGCCAATGCGGTGGAAACAGCTCAAAAAACATTTGAAACATGGCGTAACGTTCCTGCTCCAAAACGAGCAAGATTAATGTTTGCGTTTCAGCATTTACTAGTTAAGCATCATGAAGAGTTAGCTAAATTAGTTGTACAAGAAAACGGCAAGGCTTTCAAAGAAGCTTACGGTGAAGTACAGCGAGGTATTGAATGCGTGGAGTTTGCCGCGGGTGCTCCTACTTTATTAATGGGGGAATCATTAAATAACATAGCGGAAGAAATTGATTCTGAGATGTTCCGTTTTCCACTGGGTGTCGTTGGGGGCATCACACCTTTTAACTTTCCGATGATGGTACCGCTTTGGATGTTCCCTCTTGCCATTGTATGTGGAAATGCGTTTGTATTAAAACCGTCTGAGCGAACGCCGCTTTTAGCAACGCGACTTGCTGAACTTTTTACAGAAGCAGGAGCACCGGATGGATTATTAAATATTGTGCACGGGGCACACGATGTTGTGAACGGATTAATAGAGCATGAAAAAGTTAAAGCGATTTCATTCGTCGGATCGCAGCCGGTAGCAAAATATGTTTATGAACAAGCTGCAGCTCAAGGGAAACGAGTTCAGGCTTTATCTGGAGCTAAAAATCATCATGTTGTGATGCCAGACTGCGATATGGATAAAGCGGTATCACATATTATCAGCTCGGCTTATGGAAGTGCCGGCCAGCGCTGCATGGCGTGCAGCGCCGTGGTCGTCGTGGGTGAAAAAGGCGATGAATTCGTCGCAAAATTAAAGCAAAAAGCAGATGAATTAATTATGGGAAGCGGATTTGATGATGAAGTGCTTCTAACGCCTGTGATTCGAAAAGAGCACCGTGATAAGGTGCTGGATTATATTGAACTTGGCATGAAAGAAGGAGCGGAACTCATTCGTGACGGACGTAAAGAAATGGATGAACATACAGAAGGCAATTTCTTAGGAGCAACAATTTTTGACCGCGTAACTCCTGATATGACCATTGCTAAAGAAGAGATTTTTGCACCTGTACTCAGCTTGCTTCGTGCTGATACATTAGATGAAGCACTTCGCTATATGGAAAAATCCCGTTTTGGAAATGGAGCAACGATTTATACAAAAGATGCAAAAGCGGTGCGTCAATTTAGAGAAGAAGCAGATGCGGGTATGCTCGGTATTAACGTAGGAGTACCTGCTACAATGGCCTTCTTCCCATTCTCCGGTTGGAAAGACTCTTTTTACGGAGATTTGCATGTCAACGGCAAAGACGGTTTGAACTTCTTTACACGTAAAAAGATGGTTACATCACGCTTTGACTTTTAACATATAGATGAATATAGCAAGTGGCTTCGGCATTTTGTCGAAGTCTTTTCATACAGAAAAAAATACCGCGCTAGCGATTTGGGAGTGGATAAGATGGTACAGGTCAGTCAAAATGAAAAAGATCTGCGTGCAAAAGATGAGCAGTATGTATGGCATGGAATGAAACCATACAGTCCGGATGCAACAATGGTTGCTACAAAAGCAAAAGGTGCTTGGATTACAGATGAACAAGGAAATCGCTATTTAGATGCAATGGCAGGGCTTTGGTGTGTAAATACCGGGTATGGACGGGATGAGTTAGCGCTCGCAGCCTATGAGCAGCTAAAAGAACTGGCTTATTTTCCACTCACTCAATCTCACGTACCTGCTATCAAACTGGCAGAGAAGCTAAATGAAATGCTAGGTGATGACTATGTTATCTTCTTTTCAAACAGCGGATCTGAAGCAAATGAAACGGCTTTTAAAATTGTGCGTCAGTATCATCAGCAAAAAGGAGAGCATTCTCGCTACAAATTTATTTCGCGTTACCGAGGGTATCACGGAAATTCAATGGGCGCACTAGCAGCAACGGGTCAAGCTCAGCGTAAATATAAATATGAACCGCTTGCCCCTGGCTTTATTCACGTTGCCCCGCCTGATTCGTACCGAGGGCAAGATGACTACGATGCACCGAAAGAAAATCTTCAATCTGTAAAAGATATTGACAACGTTATGACGTGGGAGCTAAGTGAAACGATTGCCGCTGTTATTATGGAGCCAATTATTACAGGAGGAGGAATTCTTTTACCGCCTCAAAATTATATGAAAGGCGTAAAAGAAACGTGTGAAAAACACGGTGCACTTTTAATTGCAGATGAGGTTATTTGCGGCTTTGGACGTACAGGAGAAGCCTTTGGTTTTATGAATTACGATGTAAAACCAGATATCATTACCATGGCAAAAGGAATTACAAGCGCATATCTTCCGCTCTCTGCAACTGCTGTTAAAAAAGAAATTTATGAAGCGTTCAAAGATAGCGATCAGTACGAGTATTTTCGCCATGTTAATACATTTGGAGGAAGCCCGGCTGCGTGTGCACTGGCATTAAAGAATTTAGAAATTATGGAAAGAGAAAATCTTTTTGACCGTTCTAAACGGCTCGGAGCTTACGTATTAAGTGAGCTAAAGCCGCTTATCGATAGCCACCCATACGTTGGAGACGTAAGGGGTAAAGGGCTTTTAATTGGAATTGAACTTGTAGCTGATAAACAAACGAAGGAACCGTTAGACGTTAATCTTGTAAATGAAGTGATTGCTAAATGCAAAAGCAAAGGAGTGATTATTGGGAAAAATGGAGCAACGGTGGCCGGCTATAATAATGTTCTCACGCTCTCACCACCGCTTAACATTGAGGAAAGTGATATTGAGCTGTTATTAGCTACTATTACGTATGCGCTTGACAGCATCAAATAGGTAAGTTTGCAAAAAGCCTGTATAATATACTTACAGGCTTTTTGTGCGTGTGAAGGAGGAAGTAGAAAATGGAATTGTTATTTTTAGGGACGGGTGCAGGAGTACCGGCGAAACAGCGGAATGTTTCATCTCTTGCGCTCGAACTTTTGCAAGAAAGAGGGGCGGTGTGGCTTTTTGATTGTGGAGAAGCAACACAGCATCAAATTTTACATACAACCGTTAAACCGAGGCGAATTGAGAAAATTTTTATTACGCACCTTCACGGTGATCATATTTACGGATTGCCTGGACTCCTTGGAAGCCGTTCGTTTCAAGGCGGAGAATCGCAGCTTACTGTATACGGGCCAAAAGGAATTAAAGAATTTATTGAAGTCACGCTGGCTGTAAGTCAAACTCATCTGCAATATCCTCTAGAGGTTGTTGAAATAGAAGAGGACAGTGAAAGTGGAACGATTTTTGAAGATGAAACTTTTTCAGTGGAGTTTGGCAAGCTTGAACATGGCATTTTATCTTATGGGTATCGAGTTGTCGAAAAAGATTTGCCAGGATCACTGGACGTTCAGCGTTTAAAAGAGATGAATATTCCCCCGGGGCCTCATTATCAGCAGTTAAAAGAAGGGAAAGAAGTAGTATTAAAAGATGGGCGTATAATCAATGGTCAAGAATTTGTAGGAGAGGCTAAAAAAGGGAAGGTCATCACGGTTTTAGGAGATACAAGAAAGTGTATGCAAAGTGTTCAGCTTGCTATGGATGCGAATGTATTAGTCCATGAAGCTACTTTTTCAGCGGGAGACGAGGAGCTTGCTTACAACTATTTTCATTCTACTGCAAAAGAAGCTGCTGAAATTGCTAAAACAGCATCTGCCGAGCGTCTTATTTTATCTCATATTAGTTCGCGTTACCAAGGAGACGCAGTCAGCCAGCTAGCAGAAGGAGCAAAAGAAATTTTTCCGAATACCGACATAGCAGAAGACTTGAAGCGGTTTACGATTTCATAAAAAAAGACGAGGATATCCTCGTCTTTTTTTACCATCCGCGTTCGTACTGAACGGGTGCTGAAATTGTTTCATTTAGCTCTTTTGCCGCCGTGCGCGGGAAGTACGGATCGCGCAGAAGTTCGCGCGCAACAAAAATTAAATCAGCGCGTTCGCTTTGTAAAATCTCTTCTGCTTGTCGTCCAGTTGTAATTAGCCCAACAGCGCCTGTATCAATATTAGCTTGCTGCTTGATTTTATCTGCAAACGGCACTTGATAGCCAGGGTATACGTTGATTGGAGCGTGTACTAGAGCACCGGAACTAACGTCAATTAAGTCGACGCCTTGTTCTTTCATCCATTTTGCAAATACAACGTGATCATCGACTGTTAATCCGCCTTCTGTATAGTCAGAAGCAGAAACACGGACAAATAAAGGGCCGTCCCACTCTGTTTTCACAGCTTCAATAATTTCCTTTAAGAAACGATAGCGGTTTTCAGCGCTGCCGCCATATTCGTCGCTGCGCTTATTGCTTAGCGGCGATAGGAATTGATGTACTAAATAACCGTGTGCCGCATGAAGCTCGATAATATCAAATCCAGCTTCTTTTGAACGTCGAGCGCTTTCTTTAAAGGCAGAAATCGTTTCATGAATTTGTTCTGTGGTCATTTCCACAGGTTTTTTACTTTTATCATCAAAAGCAATAGCGGAAGGAGCATAAATATCGCCTTCAACAGTTGCTTTACGTCCTGCGTGTGCAAGTTGAATAGCAGTTTTTGCACCGTTTTCTTTTAGCTGTGTCACAAGTTTCGTTAATCCATCTTTTTGTTCATCATTCCAAATTCCCAAGTCTTGAGCTGAAATACGACCTTGTGGCACGACAGCTGAGGCTTCAACCATAATGAGACCTACTTGTCCAACCGCACGAGTTGTGTAGTGAACCATATGAAAGTCAGTTATTACGCCGTCTTCCTTTTCGCATGAATACATGCACATTGGTGACATTACAATTCGGTTTTTTAATGTTACATCTTTCACTGTATAAGGTGAAAATAGTTTTGTTGTCATTTGGTTTAACCTCCAATTATTTCGATACTCTAAACAAAAGTTATTATATCACCGCATTGAATTTTCTTTCACATAATCTGCTTATCCATTTTTAATCATAAAAAACCTCTTTCTTTTTTTAGAAAGAGGTGAACCTTTACGAACGTTTACTCGAGATTTTTTCGTCAATCGTATCTCCTAAATATTTGGAGCGAATTGTAGCTTGTTCAATACACTGTATCATGGCTTCTTGGAAGTTATGAGAAATAAGCTGTTCGATTCCTGCTTCTGTTGTGCCGCCCGGACTCATCACTTCTTTTCGAAGTACGGCTGGCGTTTTAGGTGACTGTTTCAGCATTTCTGCAGCACCGATAAGAGTTTGAAGAATTAGTTCATTTGACACTGACGTATCCAAGCCTTGTTTTTCAGCTGCTTTTTCCATTGCTTCTACTAGATAGTAGACATACGCTGGGCCGCTTCCAGATAGTCCTGTTACAGCGTGAAGCTGCTCTTCCTCTACAGTTGTAACCGTACCAATCGTTTCAAATAAAGCAGTAGTAACGTTCATATGCTCTGCTGTAGCAAACTTGCCGGGTGCAATGGCTGTAGCCGATAATCCAATAGAGGCCGATGTATTTGGCATAGCTCTTACAACCGCTACTTCTTGGTCAAACAAGTTTACAATTGTGGCAGTCGATACACCTGCTAAAACAGAGAGAACGAGGTGGTGGGGACGAATATAAGACTTAATCGTATCGATGCTTTCCGCTACGTCTTTTGGTTTAATAGCAAGCACGACGATATCGCTTTTTTCGATTAACAAGGCATGATTACGCGTAATGTTAATTTCATAGGCGTTTCGAAGTTCGTGAAGTCTTTTATCGTTGCTATGATTTGTTACGGTGATTTGATTGGGGCGAAGCTTTTTATCTGACAGCAGCCCTGAGATCATGGCTTCAGCCATTGATCCAGCTCCAATAAAGGCGATGTTTAGATCCGTTTTCATTAAAAGTTCCTCCAGTCATTTGCTATCCAATGAAAACAGATACTGAGATTTCAGTATCTGTTAAAGGCTTGTGTTTGTGTATCTCTTCTTTATAAAATGCATAGTTATCTAAAGATATGAATAAAACTTCACTATATTTCTGTCATTATGCAATGAAAAAGAGAGGGATGTCAATGTAATTTTCAGAAAACGAATGCAATTGTATAAATAACAGGGAAAATCGTGTAAACTTAAAAGAAAATGCGATGGTAAAGGAGCAAAAATACAGATGAATGAGCAATTATATAAAATTGTGCTGCCTACTCCTTTTGCGGTAGGAGATGTGAATGTTTTTGTTATAAAAGGTCAGACCGTTACGCTAATCGATGCTGGTATTAAAACGGAGGCAGCGTGGTCTGTATTTAAAGAAAAGCTTAATGAAATAGGATTAAAACCAGATGATATTAAGCAAGTTGTCCTAACTCATCACCATCCTGATCACGTAGGAATGCTTGATTTTTTTGATAAAGATATCGCCATAGTCGGTCATGCAAAAAATCAGCCTTGGATCTCCCAAAATCCAGATTTTTTTGAGTGGTACGATGCGTTTTTTGAAGACCACTTTATGAAAGCCGGCGTAGATGAAAGGTTTCGCCCTTATTTAAAACGTTTAAAAGCATCAATGAAGTATTCATGTCATCGTTCTCTTACAACTTCTGTGCAGGAAGGAGATTACATTCCGGGCCTAGAGAGTTGGAAAGTACTTGAAGTACCAGGTCATGCTCAAAGCCATATTGCATTATACAATGAAAGAACAGCGGTTATGATTGGAGGAGATTTATTGTTAAAGCATATTTCATCTAATCCGCTTATTGAACCTCCTATGAAACCAAGCGGCGAGCGACCTAAAACGCTTCTTCAATATAATCATTCATTAAGACGTCTGCTTGATTTAGAGATAAACTGTATCTATACAGGTCATGGAGCTGAAGTGTTACGTGTTCGCGAACTTGTACAAGAGCGGTTACAAAAGCAGAGAGACCGAGCGGATAAAGTGCTTGGCATGATAAAAGAACGTCCTCAAACAGCGTTTGATGTTTGCAAACAGCTATTTCCTACTATTTATGAAAAAGAACTAGGGCTAACTCTTTCTGAAACAATTGGTCAGCTCGATTTTTTAGAAGACGCAAATAAAATCAGTACACATGAAAAAGAAAGTACGCTTATTTATTCTGTGTGCTCTTAACTTATAAAAAAGGTGTGTTATATTTGAAATCCTCGTTAAAGAACCAACATGTCGTGATTACAGGCGCTTCAGGAGGTCTTGGAGAACATTTAGCTTACGAAGTGGCTAAAAGAGGGGGCGTCCCCGTTTTACTTGCACGTACAGAAGAAAAGCTGCACCGAGTAGCTGAGCAAATTAGTCAACAGTATGGGATTACCTCTTACATATACAAAGCTGACGTAGCGAACGTAGAGGAAGTCAAAAGAGTCGTTCAGAAAATGATGAGTGAAATTAAGCGTGTTGATGTCCTGATTAATAATGCAGGCTTTGGTGTATTTGAAGAAGTGAAAGAAGCATCGATTAAGACCATTGCCTCAATGTTTCAAGTCAATGTTATTGGATTAATTGCATGTACACAAGAAATTTTAGCTTATATGCTAAAAGAAAACAAAGGACATATTATTAACATTGCTTCTCAAGCAGGCAAACTTGCGACGCCTAAATCCAGTGGCTATTCAGCTTCTAAACATGCCGTGCTAGGGTTTACCAACAGCCTGCGAATGGAATTAGCGAAAACAGATATCTATGTAACGGCAGTGAATCCAGGTCCTATTCAAACCAACTTCTTTTCAATAGCAGATCAATCAGGAAACTATGAAAAAAGCGTAGAAAAGTTTATGTTAACCCCTCAATACGTAGCTGAAAAAACGGTCAATATTATTGGAAAACCAAAACGAGAAGTCAACTTGCCTAAGTGGATGAATATAGGCTCGAAGATGTATCAGCTTGCCCCGGGGATCGTAGAAAAATTGGCTGGGGATGCGTTTAATAGAAAATAACCTGTGCTTTAACCACAGGTTATCAAAGTTTTTTGTTAATGGTTTCGTTCAGTAAGGCTGTAATTCTATAAATCTACTGCTCGTCCAAAACTTTTGCAGCGCGCACACAAGAGTCGAATTTTCCTTTATGATTTCCGTCGCAAAAGGGCATCTTTTGCGACTGGCCACATCGGCATAGTGAAAATGTCGGCTTTGTTTCAAATTTGTTGCCGTCTGCATCAATTAATTCAACGTTTCCAGTGACACGGAAAGAACCGTTATCCATTACTTTAATTTGTACTTTTGACATAAAAAAACCTCCTTTTTGTACACATCTATATGAATCGCCAGAGTTTAATGAAAGCGAGATGTGTATTATACTCATTATATAAGCAATTTTCGTTTGTTTATACAATTAGTTTAAAAGGAGTTAAAGGAAAATGAATATTACCTTTACTAATAAAGCGATAGCAAAAGTACAAGAAAAGTACGGGAAAGATTCTTCACTATATTTAAAATTAAAATACGATACGGATGGATGCGGCTGTGTTGTGAGCGGCGTAACGACGCTATGGATTGTTGATGAAAAAGAGAGCGATGATGTAACCATTGAGACGAATTTTGTTCCTGTTCTTGTCGAAAAAACAAAGCAAGTATTTTTAGATGATAATATGACGATTGACTACAATGAAAGTGCATATGCGTTTATGCTAAAATGTCCTTCTCAAATTTTAAATCCGCGCATGTCATTTATCGATAAAACAAAAGAAGCGCTTTAAAGCGCTTCTTTTTGTATTTTTTCTAAAAATGATTCAATAACTTGTTCATATTCCTCTGGATTATCAGCATACGAGCGGGCATGAGTGCCTACAGGTGCTAAATACATCCGTTTTTCTCCCATTTTTTTGGCATGCAGCTGCTCCGTCATTTTAGGAAGAATATAGTCATCTTCTCTACTGTGAATAAACAGAACAGGATGTTTGATTTGATCTACGACTGAAATAGGTGATACGTCTTTAAATGAGTAGCCTTCTCGCCATTTTAAAATAATATTAGCTGCTGGCATCACAAGCTGTTTTGGTAAGTGGAAATCTTGTTTTAAGCGATAGGCAAGAAGTTCTTCCAAGTCAGAAAAAGGGCAGTCGACAATATAAAAATCAGCTCCGTCTTCCATTCCAGCATACAAAAGAGTGGTCGCAGCTCCCATAGATTCCCCGTGAATCCCGAGGGAAATAGTTGAACCGAATTGTTCTTTTACCCAATGAACAACGGATTGAAGGTCTAGTTTTTCATAATAGCCGTAGCTCGTTGTTTTCCCTTCAGACTTGCCGTGGCGGCGGTGATCATAAAGAACGACGTTCCATCCAAGCTTTAGAAAAAGCCGAGCATATTTCATAGAGTTGAGTGAATGAACTGTAACTCCGTGCGAAAGAATCATAAATCGGTTGTTTTCGTGTTGTTTAATAACGGTCCCAGCTATGTTATAGCCTAGAGAAGAAGGAAGCACAAATGCTTCTTTAGGAAGAGTGCTATAGACTTTCTCATCATAAAAGCCATCTTCCGTATCGCGGTCAATAATAACTTTGTCGGTCTTTTTACGGATGTACATCATTTGATTTGTAAAAAAGATGCCAAGAGCGGCAAATGCTCCGAAAATACTTCCTATTAATAATAGCCATTTTTTCATGATTAGCGGCTCCTTTTGTTAATATAGCTATTATTTATTATAGCATCGCTCTCATAAAAACCTAATTTTTAACGCTGTGCAAACAAAGAGTATTGCTTGCTTTCAATCGGTCTTGAAATGTGAGGAGCGATAAAAGCGACCGCTTCGAGCAGCTTTTCTTCATTAATAGAAGTGGAAATACCCATTTCATGAAGCATAAAGACGAGATCTTCTGTAGCTACGTTTCCCGTTGCTCCCTTAGCGAATGGGCATCCACCTAACCCCCCAGCCGATGAATCGAACCTGTTAATACCGGCTTGCAAAGCTGCATAGATATTTGCAATGGCTAATCCTCTCGTATCGTGAAAGTGCGCAGCCAGTAGCGTGTGGGGAAAGTTTTGTTTTAATTTCGAGAAAAGTGAAAATACATCTTTAGGGTTTGCCATGCCAATTGTATCAGCAACGCTTAGCTCATTAACTCCAGCCTCCACAAAGCTTTCGCAAAGGGCCAGCACGTCGCGTTCATGTATTTTTCCTTCATACGGGCAATAAAAGGCGGTGGAAATGCAAGTTCGAATAAAACATTCTTGCTGCTTGAGCTGCTGAATGAGAGGAAGCAGCGTTTGTACAGCTTCTTTGGTGTTTTTGTTAATGTTTTTTTGATTAAAGGTATTGCTTACGCCAATAAACAGCGCAACGGAGCGGCAATTAGCTTGCAGTGCTTTTTCCAAGCCTTTTTGGTTTGGCACAAGTACAATGTTTCGGCACGTATCAGACTGAAATGTATTTGCAACAGTAGAAGCATCTTTCATTTGAGGAACCCATTTTGGAGAAACAAAGGATGTAATTTCGATTTCGGATAGTCCAGCTTCTTTTAATTTTTTGATAAAATTAATTTTTTTTTCAGTTGGAACAAAATTTTTTTCATTTTGAAGTCCATCTCGTGGACCAACTTCTATAATTGTTACTTTTTCAGGAAATCCCATAAACCGCTCTCCTCCTACATTGTAAACGCTTACTAATATTTATTTTAATTCTAAAAAATTAAAATTCAATAAAAATTATAAATTTTTACAAAAAAAGAGGAATTTCGCAAGCGATGTCGAAATTAATACAGGTGACAGTTAATCACAGTAATCAAACAGTAAGGAGAGGTTTTCGACATGGGTCAAACAGAAGTAGTCATTGTAAGCGCTGTACGTACAGCAATCGGCAGCTTTGGGGGAAGCTTACAAAATGTATCCGCAACAACTTTAGGTGGTACTGTAATTAAAGAAGCTTTAAACAAAGTAGGGGTATCAGCAAACGAAGTAGATGAAGTTATCATGGGAAATGTCCTACAAGCAGGTTTAGGACAAAATCCAGCACGACAAGCAACTTTAGCAGCAGGTTTACCTGAAACTGTTTCAGCATTAACCATCAATAAAGTATGCGGATCAGGACTAAAAGCAGTACATCTCGCTACACAAGCGATTCTTGCTGGGGATGCTGATGTGATTGTTGCTGGTGGAATGGAAAACATGAGCCAAGCACCATACTTATTAAAAAATGCACGCAACGGGTTTAAAATGGGCGACCAAAAAGTAGTTGACAGCATGATTCAAGATGGATTATGGTGTGCATTTAACGACTACCATATGGGCGTTACAGCTGAAAATCTGTGTGATAAATATGAAATTACTCGTGACGAACAAGATGCGTTTGCAGCTTCAAGTCAGCAAAAAGCAGAAGCAGCTATTCAATCTGGTCGTTTCAAAGATGAAATCGTACCAGTAGAAGTGCCTGGAAGAAAAGGTCAAGTAACTGTTTTTGAACAAGATGAGTTCCCACGTGCAGGCACAACGGCTGAAAGCTTAGGGAAACTACGTCCAGCCTTCAAAAAAGACGGTTCTGTAACAGCTGGTAATGCATCTGGTATCAATGACGGTGCAGCGGCAGTAGTGGTAATGAGCCGTAAAAAAGCAGACGAGTTAGGCCTAACACCATTAGTGTCAATTAAAGGTAATGCAACTGCGGGAGTAGACCCAAGCATTATGGGAATCGGTCCTGTAAGCGCAGTGAAAAAGGCGCTTGAAAAAGCTGCTGTTTCATTAGAAGATGTTCAATTAGTAGAAGCAAACGAAGCATTCGCTGCACAGTCAATCGCTGTGGATCGTGAACTTCAATTTAATCATGATATTTTAAATGTAAACGGTGGAGCAATTGCGCTTGGACATCCTATTGGTGCAAGTGGTGCACGTGTCCTAGTTTCACTTATTCATGAAATGCAAAAACGCGACGCAAAACTTGGGTTAGCAACGTTATGTATTGGCGGAGGCCAAGGCGTTGCAACAATCGTTGAACGTCCTTAATTTGATATAGTTTTAACAAACATTAAAGCTATATCACAACGCCACAGATTCCAAACATACAGCTTTGGAACTCGTGGCGTTTTTGTTTTTCCTTTAATTTGTCTAGTAATATAACTTTTTTGACAAAAAAATGATTAAATTATAATTTTTAGTTATATATATATTTAAAAAGAAATAAAAATCTTTTATAATAGATTAGAAAGCGTTTTCAAAAATAACGAAGGGGTGGTTATGTATGAAACAAGTACATACGTCGTTTAAAGAAGCGGTGAAAGATATTCACGACGGTGCTACGATTATGGTCGGTGGTTTTGGTTTATGTGGAATTCCGGAGAATTTGATTTTAGCGTTAGTTGAAACAGGGGTAAAAGATTTAACCGTAATTTCAAATAACTGCGGCGTAGACGACTGGGGACTTGGACTGCTTCTGAAAAACAAACAAATTAAAAAGATGATTGGTTCTTACGTGGGAGAAAATAAAGAGTTTGAAAGACAAGTATTGTCAGGAGAAATTGAAGTAGAATTGCTGCCTCAAGGCACGCTAGCTGAAAAGATTCGCGCCGGCGGAGCGGGCATACCTGCATTTTATACACCAGCGGGAGTGGGAACACCCATTGCTGAAGGAAAAGAAGTTCGCGTGTTTGAAGGAAAAGAATATTTACTAGAAGAGGCGTTAAAAGCTGATTTTAGTTTGGTTAGAGCTTGGAAAGCCGATCATATGGGGAACTTGGTGTATAACAAGACAGCGCGCAATTTTAGCCCAATGATTGCAGCAGCAGGAAAAGTGACGATAGCAGAAGTAGAGGAACTTCATCCAACAGGCTCACTTGATCCAAATATTGTCCACACACCTAGTGTATATGTTCAATCGTTAATTATTGGTGAACAAGAAAAACGTATTGAGCGTTTAACCGTTCAAAAATAACAAAAGGGGAGAGATTTTTCATGATTGAAAACGGCGTGAACGTGAGAGAGCGAATTGCAAAACGTGCTGAAAAAGAAATTTTGGACGGATTTTATGTAAACCTTGGAATTGGTATTCCAACGCTTGTGGCTAATCATATCTCAGATAATAAAACGGTGGTGCTTCAGTCCGAAAACGGTTTGTTAGGCATTGGACCCTATCCGAAAGAAGGAGAAGTAGATCCTGATTTAATTAATGCAGGTAAAGAAACCGTAACGGCGACAAAAGGCGCCTCTTACTTCGATAGTGCTGAATCGTTTGGAATGATTCGCGGAGGGCATATTAACATTGCGATTTTAGGAGGAATGGAAGTCTCAAAAACTGGTGACTTGGCAAACTGGATGATTCCTGGAAAAATGATTAAAGGAATGGGCGGTGCAATGGATTTAGTTCATGGAGCACAGCGCATCATTGTTATTATGGAACACGTGACGAGAAAAGATGAGCCTAAAATCTTAAATGAGTGCAGCCTCCCTCTGACAGGAAAAGAGGTAGTGGATCGTATTATTACAGATCGAGCGGTCATTGATATTACGGCAGAAGGTCTAAAGCTTGTTGAAGTAGCGAAAGGCTATACGGTAGAAGATATTCAACAATCTACAGAGCCAACTTTAATCATTGATGAACATGTAAAACTAGATGCATTTTGATTTTTGGTAACAAAAGCAAGAATATGATACAATATCTCTCAATTAAAGTAGCGGGGGAATTGTGATGGCTAAAAAAAAGCAAAAACAATCAGCACAAAAACAAAATGATCAGCTTAGTATTAAAGATCAGCTAAATGATAGCTTATTAAAACAGCTTCAAGCTAAAAAACAGGCGCTTTCTTTAAAAGAAGAAGAGCAGAAAGAAACAGAACGTAAAGAAGCTGCTCGAATTCGAAAAGAAAAAGAAAAAAATAAGTCGTTTGAAGAACTGTTAAATGAAAGTGATTTGAACTGGTCTGAATTTAAAAAATAAAAGCGCCTTTATCGGCGCTTTTATTTTTTAACGGTGAGCTTCGTATTGATTTGCTTTAAAGATCGATTGCAGTTTGCTGATTTCAGTAGGCTGAAGCGGGGAAGCCTCGACAGCTTTGATGTTTTCACGAAGCTGTGAAGAAGAGCTTGCTCCTGCTACAACCGAGGCTACCATAGGATTAGCTAAACAGTATTGAAGTGCCGTTGAGTTTAGAGAGTGAGTTGGTCGTACGTAACGAAATTCTTCTATCGTTTTTGCTAATTCCGTACCGCTATAATCTAAGTAGCCCTTGCCCTCGAATGCAGCAAGCTTTTGCTCTCCTTTTTCGGTTAGCAGCCCTTTGGCTACTGGACCTCTCGCTACAACGCTAATGCCGTTATCATGTAAAAGCGGAAGTGCACTTTCTTCAGGACGTCTGTCTAACAAGCTGTATTGCATCATGACGCTGACAATAGAAGAATTTTGCACATACTCTCGAATCACATTTGGGCGAATAGATGAAATACCATAGTAGCGAATGACGCCTTCTTGTTTTAATTCTTCAAATGCTTCAATCGTTTCCTCAATATTGTCTTCAACAGTTCCTCCGTGCAGTTGATATAAATCGATGTAATCTGTTTGAAGACGGCGCAGGCTTTCTTTTACTTCGTCTTTTATGTAAGCTTTAGACGGATCCCACGTCCAGCTGTCTTTTGCATCATTCCAGCGATTCCCCACTTTTGTGGCCAAAATAATATCATTTCTGCGTTTTTTTAGGGCTTGTCCCACAAACTCCTCGTTTAAGCCAAAATCATATAAATCTGCTGTATCGAAATAATTAATGCCATATTCGAGAGCTTCATCAATCATATTGACAGCGTGTTTTTGTTCCGTTCCAAGAGACATGCACCCTAAACCTAATGTACTGACAAGCAAGTCTGAAGTACCTAAGCGTCTTTTTTTCATCTATGTCACTCCTTATTTTTTACTTGTTTCTATCTATTGTAGCGCTATGATAGAGGGAAACTCAAATAAGAAGATTAGAAAACTGCAGCACAATTAGTGTCTGCAGTCTGCTTGTTTGTAAGAATTGAAATTTTGAGAGATAGCGTTCGTCCATTCATCAACATACTGAAATTGTTCACCGTATTCTTTTAACTTTTGTTTGATTTCCCATGCTTTACCAACCAAAATGATTTGCTTTTCGTGAACATAAACTTTCATTTTTTCTACCTCCCAAGATTCGTATGATAGAATATATGTAAGAGTCAAAAAAATAGAACGAGGTGTAGAAAATGGATCATTTAACAGAAAAAATGCTGTCTTCTGAAAAGCTGTTTGGAGGCAGAGTGATTGATTTGTACTTAGAAGAAGTAGAGCTTCCAAACGGAAAAACGAGTACAAGAGAAGTAGTTAAGCACCCTGGAGCCGTAGCTGTCATTGCATTAACAAGCGATCATAAAATGGTTATGGTCAAACAGTATCGCAGGCCGATGGATCGTATTTTAGTCGAAATTCCAGCCGGCAAGCTAGAAAAAGGAGAAGAGCCGATTGTGACAGCAAAACGTGAGTTAGAAGAAGAAACGGGCTATACGACAGATTCGCTTAGCCATATTATTTCTTTTTATACATCGCCAGGTTTTGCGGATGAGTTGGTGCACCTTTATTTAGCGGAAGATTTAAAAGTGATGACCACCAAAGCAGAATTAGACGAAGATGAATTTGTTGAAGTAATGGAAGTTACGGTAGATGAGGCCCTTACTCTTATTCAAAACAAGGAAATTTATGATGCAAAAACAGCCTATGCCGTGCAGTATTTACAGTTAAAAAGCGGATTAGGAGAGTAAGAGAGTTTTTTCTTTTACATACGAACGGCAATCTAGCAATTTAGAGGTTTACATTGAAACGTCATTTGATGTGAGAAAAAACAGGCATGCGTATATCTCTAACTTAAAAAAATGTGTGACAACCATATCTTAGTTTAAGGAACATCCGAACGATGAATAGAGATTCTTGATGGAGAATCAAATTCGTTCGGATTTTTTTTAAGGTGATGGTGAATGCAGATTTCAGTCTCATTCTCTTTTTTTATTTGATAGATTCAAAAGATTCTTGGCATAGTTTTTGTACTCTATCATACACTCTATTAAGCGATTAATAGGAGGAAGACGATGAGAAAAAAACAATTGCCATTATCGTATGCAAGACATTTTCAAGAAAACAGTTCTATTTATTTGTTTGTGACCGTGCTGTTTTTAATGGGAATCATTTTTGGGGCTATTGTTGTAAATAGTTTGACGCTTGATCAAAAAGAAGACCTGTATTTTTATTTAAACCGGTTTTTCGGACAGGTAAAGAGTGGAGAAGTAGCAAGCAGCGTTGAAATGTTTCAGCAAAGTTTTTTTCATAATGTTAAATACTTAGGGCTCATTTGGATATTAGGAATCGCCATTATTGGCTTGCCTGTAGTGTTAATTCTGCTGTTTTTAAAAGGAATGGTGATTGGTTTTACCGTAGGCTTTTTAGTCAATCAAATGGGACTCTCTGGTTTTGCGCTATCTTTTGTATCTGTTATGCCGCAAAATATCTTTCTCATCCCGGCGTTTCTAATCTTGTCTGCAGCTTCCGTTGCCTTTTCTTTGAAGCTTGTGCGGCAGCAATTCTTTAAAAAAGCAGCGGAGCCAATTTCCGCATCCTTTTTACGCTATAGCGGCACGATGATTGCAATGATATGTTTGGTTGCCTGTGCGGCTACAGTTGAAGCCTACGTATCACCTACTTTAATGAAAAGTGTAATGGCTCTATTAAATAAATAAGAATAAGTATTAAGTAAAAAGAATTCTTTTTTCTTATTAATAATAACTTTATTTTGACACCCTCGACACATCTGATATAATGGATTAGTGAATGGCGAGGGAGGGAATAATTATGGAAAGTCGAATTGAGCGAATTAAGCAGCAGTTGCACTCAGCTAGCTATAAATTGACACCTCAACGTGAGGCGACTGTAAGAGTACTTCTTGAACATGAAGAGGATCATTTAAGTGCCGAAGATGTATATCTCCTCGTCAAGGAAAAGTCTCCGGAAATTGGATTGGCAACTGTTTATCGTACGTTAGAATTGTTAACTGAACTTAAAATTGTTGATAAAATAAACTTTGGCGATGGCGTTTCTCGCTACGATTTAAGACAAGAAGGAGCCGCACACTTTCATCATCACCTTGTGTGTATGGAATGTGGATCTGTGGACGAAATTCAAGAAGATTTGCTTGAAGACGTTGAAGAAATTGTGGAAAAGCAATGGAATTTTAAAATTAAAGATCACCGCTTGACATTTCATGGCATTTGCCATCGCTGTCAGGATAAAGAAGACAAGCAGTAAAAGCCTTTTCCCTAATGGAGAAGGTTTTTTGTTGTACATAAATAGAAAAAAATAACGAGGTTACAAGCTACATGGTTTTATAGAAAGAAAGGAAATGACCAGGAGAGCACTCAGCGTGTAAAGGCAAGAAACATGTATAAAACCTGTCCCAATTGGCATATCTTCTAATAGAATCAAAAATTGGAGGAATTGTTTCATGAAATCATGGGCTGAAATGGTATATAATACATGTAAAGTATTTATCTTATTTACCGGGTTTACTCTTTTGTTTTATTTTGGAATGATATGGGTATCTCAAGAGTATCAAAATTATAAACGTTATGATGAGCCGTCGGGTTCAGCAGTTAAGGTCATGCAAGCAAGTGTGAACAAAGATCAGACGTGGCTAGAGCGTTTATTTATGTTTTATCAAAACGGGGAGTAGAGGCTATTGAATGATCAAATTCAAGATTTTATTCATTATTTAGTAGTAGAGCGGGGACTGGCGAAAAATACGATTGATTCATATGAACGAGACTTAAAAAAGTATGCTCAATATTTAGAGCATGTAGAGCAGCTGAAATCATTTAATGAAGTAACAAGACTTCACATCGTTAATTTTCTGAAATATTTAAGTGATCAGCAAAAGTCATCTAAAACGATTGCGAGACATGTGGCTTCAACTAGATCCTTTCATCAATTCTTACTAAGAGAAAAAGCAGCGGATACAGATCCATCCGTTCACATTGATACTCCGCAGCTTGAGCGCAAGCTGCCAAAAGTGCTAAATGCAGAGGAAGTAGAGGCGCTGTTAAATGTGTTTGATACTTCGACGCCTTTTGGCGTGCGAGACAAAGCGATGCTTGAGTTGCTTTATGCTACTGGAATTCGTGTGTCTGAACTCGTTAACTTAAATATTGATGATGCACATTTGACGATGGGATTTATTCGTTGTATCGGAAAAGGGAATAAAGAAAGAATTGTCCCTATCGGAAGGTTGGGAACGGAGGCAATTGAAGAGTATCTACAGCATAGCCGGAGTGTTTTAACAAAGCAAAAGGAACAGGACAAAGCACTTTTTGTTAATCATCACGGAAGGCGTTTAACAAGGCAGGGGTTTTGGAAAATATTAAAAAAATTAGCTTCTGAAGCAAAAATTGAAAAAGAATTAACTCCTCATACGTTACGGCATTCGTTTGCTACTCATTTGTTAGAGAACGGCGCGGACTTGAGAGCTGTTCAAGAAATGCTCGGGCATGCGGATATTTCGACCACTCAAATTTATACACATGTTACAAAAGCACGTTTAAAAGATGTATACAATCAGTTTCATCCGCGAGCGTAGGAAGATTCCAATGTCCAGTGAGTTCATAGACATTGGTTTTTTTGATTGAAAACACTTTCATTCATGTGTACAAAAAAATAAAAAGCGTCTATACTAATAGAGAGGTCAGACTTCTGACCAATAAGAGAAGATGGTTAAATTATTTCCAAACGGGAATTTTATAGAGAATAAATAAATTGATATTTGGAGGGAATAAAATGGCGCATACATATAAACGCGTATTTTTAATTGTCATGGATTCAGTAGGTATCGGTGAATCGCCGGATGCTGAAAAATACAATGATAAAGGTGCTGATACGTTTGGTCATATTGCAGAGCACTGCAGCGGTCTTCATATGCCCAATATGGCTAAGCTTGGCCTAAGCAATATCCGTGAAATTAAAGGAATCGATAAAGCCGAAAAACCGTTGGCTTACTATACAAAAATGCAGGAAGCTTCTGCAGGAAAAGATACAATGACAGGCCATTGGGAGATTATGGGTCTTAATATTGATACGCCTTTTAATGTATTTCCAGACGGATTTCCAGAAGAGCTGATTTCACAATTAGAAGAAAAAACAGGTCGGAAAATCATTGGGAACAAACCAGCGTCTGGTACAGAAATTTTGGATGAGCTAGGAAAACAACATATGGCAACAGGTGACTTAATCGTCTATACATCAGCAGATTCTGTTTTGCAGATTGCTGCTCATGAAGAAATTGTTCCAATTGATGAATTGTACAAAATTTGTGAGATTGCTCGTGAATTAACGCTTGATGATCCATATATGATTGGACGTGTTATTGCTCGCCCGTTTTTAGGTGAACCAGGTAACTTTACACGTACATCCAATCGTCATGACTATGCATTAAAGCCTTTTGGACGTACAGTAATGAATGAATTAAAAGACAATAACATCGATGTTATTGCTATCGGTAAAATTTCTGATATTTACGACGGAGAAGGGGTAACAAAATCTCTTCGTACCAAATCGAATATGGACGGCATGGATAAGCTAGTTGATACATTAAACATGGACTTCACAGGCTTAAGCTTCTTAAATTTAGTTGATTTTGATGCTCTCTATGGTCATCGCCGTGATCCACAAGGATACGGGCAAGCGCTTGAAGAATATGATGCACGCTTAGAAGAAGTATTTGATTTATTAAAAGAAGATGATTTATTGATTATTACAGCTGATCATGGAAATGACCCAGTTCATCATGGGACAGACCATACGCGTGAATACGTGCCGCTTCTTGTGTACAATAAAGGCATGCAAGAAGGAAAAGAACTTTCTATTCGTCAAACGTTTGCGGATATTGGCGCAACGGTAGCAGAAAATTTTGGCGTAGCAATGCCTAAGCATGGAAAAAGTTTTTTAAAAGAGCTGAATTAAGCAGGGGGAATGGAGTATGAAAAAAGAATATATCGAAAAAGCAGCAGCATATATTAAAAATCAATCAGCTGTTACACCAACAATTGGACTTATTTTAGGTTCTGGGCTAGGGGTATTAGCTGACGAAATTGAAGGCGCGGTAAAAATTCCGTATAACGACATTCCTGAGTTCCCGGTTTCAACAGTTGAAGGTCACGCAGGTCAATTAGTAATAGGTACTATTCATGACGTACCGGTTGTAGCTATGCAAGGACGTTTTCACTTTTATGAAGGGTATGCCCTTGATAAAGTAACATTTCCAGTGCGCGTAATGAAAGAAATCGGTGTAGAAACGTTGATTGTAACGAATGCAGCGGGCGGAGTGAACGAATCCTTTAATCCAGGAGACTTAATGATTATTTCTGATCATATTAATAACTTTGGAACCAACCCTTTGATTGGACCTAATGACTCTGATTTTGGAGTAAGGTTCCCGGATATGTCAACTGCTTACTGCAAGGATCTTCGTCAATTAGCGAAGAAAGTAGGAGCTGATTTAAATATCGCCTTACAAGAAGGTGTATATGTAGGAAATACAGGTCCAACATATGAAACGCCTGCTGAAGTACGCATGCTTCGCATTATCGGGGGAGACGCGGTCGGCATGTCTACAGTGCCGGAAGTTATTGTCGCACGCCATGCAGGTATGAAAGTACTAGGTATTTCTTGTATTTCTAATATGGCAGCTGGCATTTTAGATCAGCCGTTAAATCATGAAGAAGTGATTGAAACGACTGAAAAAGTAAAGCAGCAGTTTTTATCTCTTGTAAAAGAAGTAGTAAAGCAGCTTCCAGCTTATCAACAATAAGAAGAAAATATGACTTCAAGCATCGAGAATTTCTCGATGCTTTTTTTATTTGGTTTAGTATAAATCGATTATACCTTGGAAAAAATAGGTTGTATAAAGAATGGAGGTTTGTGGAGATGAAGCGAACTATTGTAAAGTTACTCGTTGTCATATTTTTATTTCCACTTATGACGCAACCTGTTTTAGCCGCAGAAAAAAAGAATTCTGAGCTTGCTGACAGTGCTAGGTCAGCTATTTTAATTGAACGGGATACAGGAAAAATTCTATACGAAAAAAATAGTAATCAAGAACTTCCCCCTGCCAGTATGACTAAAATTATGACAATGATTTTAATTATGGAGGCTTTGGATAAAGGGAAAATTACCTTAAAAGATAAAGTGCGGGCAAGTGAATATGCCGCTTCAATGGGGGGCTCACAAATCTTTTTAGAGCCCGGAGAAGAAATGACGGTAAATGATTTGCTAAAAGGGATTGCGATAGGTTCCGGTAACGATGCTTCTATGGCAATGGCTGAATATTTAGCTGGATCAGAAGAAAAATTTGTAGCAAAGATGAACCAAAAAGCGAAAGAGCTTGGTTTGACTCATACAAAATTTCAAAATCCGACAGGCCTGCCCGTAGAAAATCACTATAGTACAGCTCATGATATGGCCATGATGGGCAGAGAGCTGCTAAAGTATGAAAAAATTATTAACTATACAAGTAAATATGAAGCTTATTTACGCACGGATACAGATAAGAAGTTTTGGTTAGTAAATACAAATCGCTTAGTGAAGTTTTATCCCGGCGTTGATGGACTCAAAACCGGATTTACAGGTCAAGCTAAATATTGCCTAACAGCTACCGCTAAAAAGGGAAATATGCGTGTGTTAGCGGTTGTATTCGGTGCAAGCACGCCAAAAGATCGCAATAATCAAGTAACCAAAATGTTAGATTACGCGTTCAGTCAATATACAACGAAGCCTTTATACAAAAAAGGAGACGTCATTACCAAGATAGATGTAAACAAGGGTAGCGAAGATCAGGTAACAGCTGTTACGTCCGAGCCTATTTCTGTTTTATTGAAAAAAGGAAATGCAGCCAAAGATGTTAAAACAGAAGTGAAAATGAACGAGAAGTTAAATGCGCCTATTCAAAAAGGCGACAAAATTGGAACGTTGACCATTAAGAAGGATAACAAAGTAGTTAGTTCTTCACCACTTCTTGCAAAAGAAGATATCGATGCTGCTTCTTGGTGGAAGATATTCAAACGTACATTCTCTATTTTCTCTCAAACATCTTAAACAGCTAAATGTGACGAAATAGAACTAGTTTTGTCGGTGAGAAGGATTCTATTCTGTCGGCAGCGAAAGACTGACTATAAGATTTCCGAGGAGGTTTGTATAGTGAGTCTTTCGATTGAATTGGAATTCAAACAAGATGTCTTGTTGGTTCGATTAACTGGAGAATTAGATCATCATGCGGCAGAAGAGCTAAGAAGCAAAATCACCGAAGCGATAGAGAAGGAATCTATCAGCCATTTGATTTTAAATTTACAGCATTTAACCTTTATGGACAGCTCTGGCTTGGGGGTTATTTTAGGGAGATACAAACAGGTTCATAATAACGGCGGGGAAATGGTTGTATGTGCTATTTCTCCTGCCGTAGAACGTTTGTTTAATATGTCAGGCTTATTTAAAATTATTCGTTTTGAACCTAATGAAGAAAACGCGCTTCAAAAATTGGGGGTGGCATAATGAAAAATCAAATGAACCTCCAATTTTCCGCGCTTAGTCAAAATGAATCGTTTGCCCGCGTCACGGTAGCATCATTTATTACGCAGTTAGATCCAACAATGGATGAGCTAACAGAAATTAAAACAGTCGTATCTGAAGCAGTAACAAATGCTATTATTCACGGCTACGAAAGCAATCCGGATGGTGTGGTATACATTTCTGTGACGCTTCATGAAGATGGTGTAGTCGAGCTGATGATTCGTGATGAAGGAATTGGTATCGATAACGTGGATGAAGCCAAACAGCCTTTATACACAACGAAGCCAGATCTAGAACGTTCTGGAATGGGTTTCACCATAATGGAAAACTTTATGGACGAAATTCGAGTGGAATCAACTTTATTAGAAGGTACGACCTTATATTTAAAAAAGCACTTAACAAATAGTAAAGCGCTATGTAATTAAGGAGACTTGCCAATGGATGTGGAGGTCAAAAAAAATAAAAACGAACCGTATTTAAAGGATCATGAAGTTAAAGACCTCATCAAGCGCAGTCAGCAAGGTGATCAAATTGCACGAGATACAATCGTCCAAAAAAATATGCGGCTCGTTTGGTCGGTTGTTCAACGTTTTATTAACCGTGGTTATGAGCCCGATGATTTATTTCAAATTGGATGTATAGGGCTATTAAAGTCCGTTGATAAATTTGACTTATCGTATGATGTTAAATTTTCAACATATGCTGTTCCAATGATTATTGGTGAAATTCAGCGATTTATTCGTGATGATGGCACGGTAAAGGTTAGCCGTTCTCTGAAAGAAATGAGCAATAAAATACGTAAGGCAAAAGACGAGCTTTCCAAATTACTTGGACGCGTCCCTACAGTCGCTGAGGTTGCAGAACATTTGGATCTCACTCCTGAAGAAGTAGTGCTAGCTCAAGAAGCTAATCGTGCTCCTTCGTCTATTCACGAGACCGTCTATGAAAATGATGGGGATCCAATTACCCTTCTTGACCAAATTGCTGATCATACGGAAGCGAAGTGGTTTGATAAAATTGCCTTAAAAGAAGCAATTGAAGAACTTGATGAGCGTGAAAAGCTCATTGTCTATTTGAGGTATTACAAAGATCAAACTCAGTCTGAAGTGGCCGCAAGGCTGGGAATTTCTCAGGTTCAGGTATCGAGGCTTGAGAAGAAAATCTTAAAACAAATGAAGCTGCATATGAATGATACGTAATACTTAAGAAGCAATCCGTTTTGCTATTCAAAGAAGAATAGTGAAACGGATTGCTTTTTTTATTTGGTAATTAATGGTCTGTTCAGAAACGTGAATTAGAAAATTTAAGAAAATCCATACTACTCGTACAGGGAGATAATGAATCGTAAGGTGTGATATGAATGGAAAACGTTCTTTATCTTAAAATGAGGCATCGTATTCAAGTAAAACCTGATGAAGCTGTAAATATTGGACAATTAGCAATGGTTATAGCAGGAGATTCTGTTCAAAAGCAAATTGAAAAGCTAGTTGTATATCAAGTAAGTATGAGTGATCGAAATATTATCATTGTTGATTTAATGAAGGTAATTGAAAAAGTTACCTCTCAGTATCCGCATTTAGACATTCAGACGATTGGACCCGCTCAAACGATTGTAGAGGTCGTGTATAAAAAGAAACAATATTCCTTTTTGTTTTTTCTAGCTGTTTGGTTTCTTCTCTTCATCGGAGCTGCTTTGGCAATTATGAACTTTCACGAAGATGTGAGTATGAAACAAGTACATCAAAAATTGTTCTATATGCTGACCGGTCTGAGAGATAAGCAGCCTTTGCTGATTCAAGTGCCTTACTCTATCGGTTTAGGCTTGGGAATGATTCTGTTTTTTAACCATGTCTTTAGAAAACGAATTAATGAAGAGCCTAGTCCTCTCGAAGTCGAAATGTTTAATTACCAGCAAGACTTAGATCAATACGTCATTATGCACGAGAATAAAGAAAGTATGAAAAAAATTGATGATCATTAACATTGTGATGACCATTGTAATTGGGCTTGCGGGAGGACTGGCTGCAGGTGCTGGGTTTGTAGCATTTTTAACGGTGCTGGGCATTATTCCGCGTTTGATGCAGCTGACCAAAACCATGAAATATATTCAAGCATATGAATGGGGAGTAGTGGGGGGCGCTGTTACAGGCGGTTGGTGCAGTCTTCATCAATACACGTGGCAGTTTCCTGCGGTGTTCATTATGATCATAGGTCTAACGAGCGGTATTTTTATTGGAATGTTGGCAGCAGCGTTAACAGAAGTGCTTAATGTATTGCCGACGTTAACGAAACGAATAGGAATGGAAGGCAAGCTTATTTTATTGTTAATGGCCATTGTACTAGGCAAAGTATGCGGATCATTATTTCATTGGATTTATTTTGTTAATCAATAAGAAAAGGATGTATGTAACATGGCAAATAATCAAAAATTAAAAGATAACTATCAAGAAAGCATTAAACCATTTCAGCCTAAACCTTCATATGTGGCAAATTGCCTAAAAGCCTTTTTGGTAGGGGGAATCATTTGTACACTAGGACAGGCAATTCAAAATTTCTATATTGCATTTTTTGACTTTAATGAAAAAAATGCAGGTAATCCTACCGTTGCAACTCTTATTTTAATATCTGCGCTCTTAACCGGGTTTGGGATATACGATCGTATTGGTCAATTCGCAGGTGCAGGTTCAGCCGTTCCTGTTACAGGTTTTGCCAATTCCATGACGAGTGCAGCGCTTGAACATCGAAGTGAAGGGATTGTTCTTGGAATTGCGACGAACATGTTCAAACTGGCTGGAAACGTCATTGTATTTGGAACGGTTTCGGCTTACGTTGTAGGAATCATTCGCTACCTTTTTAAAACTTATTTGCTATGAAAAGAGGGGGATTATGAGAAAAACTGGGAAGCAAACGTGGGTTTATGAAAATCCTATTTATATTAACGCTACGGGAACAGCTGTAGGACCAAAAGAAGCAGATGGACCGTTAGGAGAAACATTTGATATTACACATAAAGATTTGCACTGTGAAGAAGACAACTGGGAGTTGGCTGAAAGAAGGCTAATGACGGAGTCCATTGATTCCTGCTTGCAAAAAATAAATTTATCCTATGAAGACGTTGATTTGTTTTTGGCTGGAGATTTATTAAATCAAAACGTAACGGCTAATTTTGTAGCCCGGCATAACCAAATTCCATTTCTATGCATGTTTGGCGCTTGCTCCACATCGATGGAAACACTTGCAACAGGAGCAGCTCTTGTAGATGCAGGGTTTGCTAATCGTGTTATTGCATCAGCGAGCAGTCATAACGCAACGGCTGAGCGCCAATTTCGAAATCCTACCGAGTACGGAGGACAAAAACCAGATACAGCAACGGCAACCATTACGGGAGCAGGGGCAGCGCTGGTCTCGAAAGAAAAAGGTATTGTGCGTCTGACGTCTGCAACGATTGGTCGGGTAATGGATTACGGGATTAAAAATGCAAACGACATGGGTTCTGCTATGGCACCAGCTGCTGCAGATACCATTCAAAGACATTTGGAAGACTTAAACGTTGCTCCAAGCGAGTATGATCTTATTTTAACAGGAGATTTATCTGGTGTAGGAAGTCCAATCTTAAAACAGCTGCTCAAGGATGAAGGCTACGATATATCAACCAATCATAATGATTGCGGATTAATGGTATACCGCCCTGATCAAAATGTATTTGCAGGAGGAAGCGGCTGCGGCTGCTCGGCCATTGTCACGTATGGGCATATTTTAAATGAATTAAAATCAGGAAACTTAAAAAAAGTGTTTATGGTAGCAACAGGAGCTCTTTTAAGTCCAACGATGATTCAGCAAAAAGAGTCAATTCCAACAATTGCTCATGGCGTCGTCTTAGAACATATTGGGGAGGGGGGATGATCAATGGAGTATGTAATAGCTTTTGCTGTAGGAGGAATCATTTGCGTTATTGGGCAGCTGCTGCTAGATCTTGCTAAGCTTACTCCAGCACATGTTATGAGTTCATTTGTAGTTGCAGGAGCGATTTTAGATGGATTTGGTCTTTATGATAAGTTAATTGAATTTGCTGGCGCCGGAGCGACGGTTCCAATTACAAGCTTTGGTCATTCTTTGCTGCACGGAGCGATGAAGCAAGCGGATGACCATGGACTTATTGGAATTGGGATTGGGATTTTTGAACTTACCTCCGCTGGAATTTCAGCAGCTATTTTATTTGCTTTTATTATCGCGTTAATCTTTAAACCGAAAGGATAAAAGATTATGAAAAAAAGAAGGGTCATTATTGTAACCGATGGGGACGAATATGCACGCAAAGCAATTGAGCATGTAGCTAAATCGGTTGGTGGCAGATGCATTTCGAGGTCATATGGAAACCCTACTACGTTAACAGGCAGTCAAACGGTAGAGTTAATTCTTCAAGCACCATATGATCCCGTCTTTGTGATGTTTGACGATAGCGGTTTCTTAGAGGAAGGGCCTGGGGAAGTTGCTTTGCTTCATGTAGCAAAGCATCCTCAAGTAGAAGTTCTTGGAGTGATTGCCGTTGCATCACGTACTCATCAAAGCGAATGGACAAGAGTGGATGTGACCATTGATCGTTTTGGGGAAATATCGCATTACGGAGTGGATAAAAGCGGAATTCAAGAGTTAGAAGTCGGACGAATTAATGGAGATACAGTTTACTGCTTGGATCAGCTTGATATTCCCTTAGTTGTAGGAATAGGGGATATCGGCAAAATGGCTAGGATGGATGATGTTAAACTGGGATGTCCTATTACAGAAAAAGCAGCAAGACTTATTTTAGAAAGGAGTGGTTCGTTTGGATAAGCTAGCAGAGCAGAAAACAGCTATTTTTTCGAAAGTACAAAAAAACGATCAGTGGTTCAAAGAAAATGCTAGTATGAACACAAGTTTTGATGTGGGCGTGCGTAAACTGCTTATTTTGGATCGAGAAGTTCACGTTTACTATGTAACAGGACTGTGCGATAGTTCATTTATTATTGAAATTACAAAAGTGCTCGTTCAAATTAATGATAATGAAGTTGAACGAGCAAAGCTGAAGGATATTGTTGAAAACCGTCTTATTCATCAGCAAGTCAAGCCTCTAAAGACGCTGGATGATGGAATGGTGTCGGTTTTATCAGGACTGCTATTCGTTTTAATTGACGGTGAAGAAGTTGGCTTTGAAGTCGATGTGCGTACATATCCTGGCAGATCCCCTGAAGAAGCCGATACAGAGAAAGTAATTCGCGGAGCAAGAGATGGATACACTGAAAACATCATTATCAATACAGCGTTAACAAGAAGACGAATTCGTGACGGAAGATTTCGTTTTGAAATTATGAAGGTAGGCGAACGATCAAAACTGGACGTAGCGATTGGGTACATAAATGGCGTAGCTGATCCAGGGCTGGTTAAACTGATAAAAGATGAACTTGAAGCAATTGATATAGATGGTTTGCCGATGGCTGACAAATCAATTGAAGAGTTTTTAGTCAAACAAGGAATTAATCCTTTTCCAATGGTACGCTATACAGAACGTCCGGACACAGCAGCAGCTCATGTACTAGAAGGGCATGTAATCATTATTACCGATACGTCTCCAAGCGTTATTATTACGCCAACTACGCTGTTTCATCACGTACAGCATGCAGAAGAATACAGGCAGTCTCCTTCTGTAGGAACGTTTATTCGCTGGATACGTTTTTTAGGAATTCTAGCTTCTCTTTTCTTATTACCGCTATGGCTATTATTTGTACTTGAGCCAGACTTGCTGCCGTCAAAACTGCAGTTTATTGGACCAAACGAAGCAACAAACATTCCAACTGTTGTTCAAATTTTCTTAGCTGATTTTGGGATTGAATTTCTGAGGATGGCGGCGATTCATACGCCGACGCCGCTTGCCACGGCGATGGGCTTGATTGCCGCCGCGCTTATTGGGCAAATTGCTATTGATGTAGGTCTCTTTGTTCCGGAGGTTATTTTGTATGTGGCTATTGCAGCAATTGGTTCGTTTGCAACGCCAAGCTATGAGTTAGCAGTAGCAAATAAAATGCTGCGATTGTTTCTGTTAATTTTTGTGGCGGCCTTTCATACTCCAGGGTTTCTTATTGCAACAACGTGTATCATTCTCTATATGGCGCGATTAAAATCGTTGAATACGCCTTATTTGTGGCCGTTTCTTCCATTCAACCCGCAGGCTTTATGGCAGATTATCATTCGCACACCGGTTCCTGGAGCAAATCCGCGTCCTAGTATTGTACATCCGCAGGACAAAGACCGCCAGCCTGCAAAACCTTAAACAAAATATGTGGTTGAAACCTGTATGAAGATGTGATAGATTTGTTTTAAATATGGAAAATAATAAATATTTAGACAGTTAGCAGCGAATTGCCGTTAACTGTCTTTTTTACACTATACACAGGAACGGGGTCTAAACATGTTTTTACACGGAACAAGTCGCATAAATAAGCAGGGTCATCTTGAAATTGGTGGAGTTGATACGGTTGAATTAGCATCAAATTTTGGGACACCCCTTTACGTATATGACGTGGCTTTAATTCGGCAGCGTGCTAGAGGATTTAAAGAAACATTTGAAAAGCATGGGGTAAAAGCACAGGTCGCTTATGCAAGCAAAGCTTTTTCTACAATTGCCATGGTCCAAGTCGTTCATGAAGAAGGTCTTTCGTTAGACGTTGTTTCGGGAGGAGAACTGTACACGGCTTTAGCAGCTGACTTTCCGAAAGAACGGATTCATTTTCATGGAAACAATAAAAGCCGAGCAGAACTAGAAATGGCTATCAAAGAAGATGTAGGATGTATTGTAGTTGACAATTTTTATGAGATTTCATTACTTCAGGAAATAACGGAACAGTATCAAAAAAAGATGCCTGTTCTTCTCAGATTAACACCCGGAATTGAAGCTCATACACATGATTATATCTTGACAGGGCAGGAAGACTCGAAGTTTGGGTTTGATCTCCAAAACGGTCAAGCAGACGAAGCTGTGCGTCTTGTACAAAATAGCAAGGGGCTAGAACTTTTAGGTATTCACTGTCATATAGGATCTCAAATTTTTGAAACAACCGGATTTATTATGGCGACTCAAAAGCTTTTTGCAAAAATGAAAGAGTGGAAACAACGTATAGAATTTGTTCCGCAAGTATTAAATTTAGGCGGGGGCTTTGGTATTCGTTATACGGAAGAAGATCAGCCTATTCCTGTTTCGCAGTATGTGGAAGTTATTATAGAAGAGGTCAAAAAGCAGTCTAAACAGTTAGAGGTAGAAATTCCTGAAATTTGGATTGAACCCGGCCGCTCTCTTGTAGGAGATGCTGGAACGACCCTGTATTCAATTGGTTCTCGTAAACATGTGCCTAATGTACGTGAATATGTAGCGATTGATGGAGGAATGAACGACAATATCCGTCCGGCGCTGTATCAAGCGAAATATGAAGCGGTCATTGCCAATCGAATGAATGATGAGAGTGATGAGCTTGTATCTATTGCGGGTAAGTGCTGCGAATCGGGGGATATGCTGATGTGGGATGTACATCTTCCAAAAGCAAACCCAGATGATTTATTAGCGATGTTTTGTACAGGCGCATACGGTTATTCTATGGCAAGTCACTATAACCGTTTGCCAAAGCCAGCTGTCGTGTTCGTAGAAGATGGAGAAGCACAGCTAGTCGTAAAACGCGAAACGTATGAAGACATTGTAAAAAATGACGTGAAATACAAAGTGACGGTAAAAAAGTAACGAGTGATTAACGTAAAAAAAAGAGCCTCTTGTTCAAGAGGCTCTTTTTTTTATGAGAATAACGATTTAATAGCATTAATAATATCAACAAAGAATTGCTTTAATTTATCAAGAAATGATTGGCCTTCTTCTGACTGAAGAAATGTTGTTACTTTTTCCTTTGTCGCGGAAAGTTGGTCTTTTACTTGATTCCAATCGATGTTCATATCTTTTAAACGATTGAAAAAATCAACAAGTGTATTAAGCTCTGAATCTGTTAATTTAATACCTAAATCATCAGCCACTCGCTGAATTAACGTGCGTAAATCATCCTTTGTTTGAGGATTTTCTTTGGCAATTTCTTCTTTAATCGTTGCCATAAACTGCGCTGCTTTTTCTTTACCGATTTTTTCACCAAGCTCAGATGTCTGGACCATCTCTTCATTGGCTGCTTTTTTTACTTCTTCTGGGATTTTTTGATCTGTTTGAACTTCATATGCTTTCATAATACCTGTTAAAGCAGCTGTACCAGATACTTCAAATGGAGCGGTAATCTGGATTTTTGCATCTTTAACGCCGGCGGTCATCAAAGCATTAATATACATGTCGTCTGTAATACCATTAATATTTTGAGTTGATACGCTTAAACCTGAATCTTTTGAACCAAGGGTAATACTAGAAGATGAAATAGCACGAGATCCAATAGTAGCCTTTGGAATAAAGTCACCTAAATATTCATGCTCTTCTTGGTTTGTCACGGTTACTGTTTGAGCATTGCTTGGTGCATCGAGGTCATTTAATACCTGTTGCTTCTGAGAGCTGGTTAAGTCCTGACCTAATGTAATAATAACATCGCCCGGCGCAGCATCTGCAAAACTTTTTAAGGGTGCGGTTAGGAATAGAAGAAGACCTAATGTCACCATCATTGCTTTTATCGTTAATTTCAAACCTTTTTCCTCCTTTAATCCCATACTTGCCCTATTATAATACGGGCAGGTCTGAAGTAACAGAGTCAATTCATCATTTTCCCATAAATCAGTCTAGAGGCGTAGATTTCTATATGAAATGAAATCTATGTATCTCTATCACTGTATTAGACGGATGATACTATAAAAAGTTTCATCTCACAACTACTATTTTTATTTAGAGCCCTACGAGAAGAAAGTGAAGAAGTGCATTCATTGAATTCATGAGCTTGTTTGTAGTAGAATAGAGTGAGTTTATAAATGTAAGTGTTCTACTCTAGGTGGCACTTACAACTTTTACGTTTTGCCGCTTTGATAGGGAAAACAGAGCCTATAGCGGTACTAATACATATATTGGAGGTCATTTATATGAAAAAAGCAAGTATTCTAATGGAAAATGGCGAAAAAATTCTAATCGATTTATTTCCGAACGAAGCACCAGGAACAGTAGAAAACTTTGAAAAGTTAGCTAATGAAGGATTCTACAACGGCGTAACGTTCCACCGCGTTATCCCTGGATTTGTTTCTCAAGGAGGAGACCCAACTGGTACAGGTGCTGGCGGCCCTGGCTACTCAATTAAATGTGAAACAGAAGGAAACCCTCACAAACATGAAGCGGGTTCTCTATCAATGGCACATGCTGGTAAAGACACAGGCGGCAGTCAGTTCTTTCTTGTTCATGAGCCACAGCCTCATTTGAACGGTGTTCACACTGTATTTGGGAAAGTAACAGAAGGACTTGATACAGTGTTAAAAATGAAAAATGGCGACGTAATGAAAGAAGTAAAAGTCTGGGAAGAATAAGAGCATATTGCTATAAATGGATATTAGCTGATAAAACGTCATAACAACCTTTTACAGGGGGTTACGGCGTTTTTTCTTCGCGCAACAGCTCAAAAAGCGTAATAGATTAGGTTTCTCATACACGCATGACATAGGACAAGCTTTTGTGTAATATTGCTATTTACTTATAAATTTTGTATGATAAAAGCAGTAAAAAACGCAGCGCATTAATTTGTAGGAAAGTTTGAGGACGAGGGAGAATCGTATGCTTATTCGCTATAAACGAAACTATGAAAAAATTGCCATGGGTCTTCTATCGTTTGTACCTACGGAAAAAGATTTAAAAAAACTTCAACAAACGATGAAAGAATATGAGCAAAACGAACATTGGCAGCTGTATCTTTGGAAGCAAGAAGAAGATATTATTGGGATTGTTGGCATTTCCATGCTCGATAAAAGTTTGATTGAGGTTCAACACGTCAGTGTAAACCCTTCACACCGCCAACAGGGTATTGGCAAAAAAATGATTAAAGCTCTTAAAGAAATGTATACGACTGCACAAATTAAGCCGAGTGAAATCATCGCTCCGTTTTATGAAAAGTGTCAGGCGGATGAATAAAAAAAGCATGATTAGGTGAGGTGTGAAAGCTTCTTTCACATCTTAGTCATCATAAAACAACAGGTAGCTTCTAGCTACCTGTTGTTTTGTTTTGCCAATAAGTTCGCTTGTCTTTCCGCAATCACATCTGACCGATCTCGCGTGCTGTGACGATGAACAATCGCATCATTTTGCAGATTAGAAGCTGATAACCAGACAAGCTGTTTATCAGTGCTTCTTTGTTTGCAAGCCCGTAATAATGCTGGATCTTCAATGGGCAAGTTAATACTTTTATATGGCTGATAGGTATCGGTTAAAGCTAATTGTTTGCGAAGAAGTTTAAGCAGTGAAGGATAATTAAGTCCAAGCTGTGCAATATTTTCTTCTTCCTTCGTTAAAATTGCCAGCGCCTTTTGCATCGTTCTTTTGGCTCCAGCGAAATTTTGGCGTCGATGATGATAGAGTGAAACAGCAATTTGAATAAGGCCAACCCAAATAATATTGCGGCGTCCTCTTTCGTCTTTTTTCCAGTGTTCTTCTAGCAGTTCATGACATTCAAAGTAATCCCGGTCGCCATGAAAATGAACTAAATAATCAATATAGGCTTGTGAATACAATCTTGTTCCCTCCTGGTAAGACTCTATATGTAGTGTATCACAAAAATTAGCTATTCATCAGCGCGGTGCCTTTAAAGAGACAAACGTGCTCAAGGTATGGCGAACACGTTTGTTTTTATTCAATATGTGTGGTTAGAAGCGTAAGCAAGAACAACCAACAATAATTAATAAAATAAACAGTACAACAATTAAAGCGAAACCGCTACCGTATCCACAAGATTTTTCACCCATGCGAGTTCCTCCTTCAGCCATTTCAAAATCTTATTACCTTGACATCATATGTATGTTTAAACTTTTTGTATGGGCAAATGACCTATTTTTACGTTAATTTGTATTGGACATGTGTCTATAATCCTCTATACTAATGATAGTAACGTTATATAAAGCAGCAGAAATGATAAGCAATTGAAAAGTGTTGGTGAGATAAAAGTGGAGTATAGTGTAAAAGTAGATGCGTTTGAAGGACCTTTAGATCTTCTTCTGCATTTGATTAACCGATTTGAAATTGATATTTACGATATCCCAGTAGCGACAATTACTGAGCAATATATGATGTTTATACATACAATGAATGAGCTTCAGCTAGACGTTGCCAGTGAATATCTAGTCATGGCAGCAACTTTGCTTCAAATTAAAAGTAAAATGCTTCTGCCTACGTATGAAGAAGATATGGATGAAATTGAAATGGTCGATGAAGAAGATCCGCGTGAAGAATTGATGCAGCGCTTAATTGAATATCGAAAGTTTAAAGAAGCGGCTGTAGAGCTTCAAAAGCTGGAAGAAGACCAAAGTCATGTGTATACAAAACCTCCAAGTAATGTGCAAATAAATGCAGAAGAACGTACGCAGCCTCAGGATGAAGGATTGGATATATCACTGTATGATATGCTAAGTGCTTTTCAAAAGTTGATGAAACGAAAGCAAAATAAAAAGCCTATGCAGACAAAAATAGCAAGGCAAGACATTCCAATTGATAAGCGCATGAGTGAAATTGTGAATGAATTAAAAGCCTTTAAAGGGAAAAAAAGTTTTTATCAGCTGTTTCCTTATCAAGAGCGTGATCATATTGTTGTAACGTTTTTAGCTGTGCTGGAATTAATGAAAGAAAATGAAATCGTTGTGGAACAGCAGCACAATCTAGACGAGCTTTATGTATCGTATCGAGAAAGGAATGAAGAGGAATGACAACGAATAATCTACAGGCTATTATTGAGAGCTTACTTTTTGTTTCTGGTGATGAAGGTCTATCCATTAGCCGGTTAGCTGAGATTATAGAAAAGCCTCATGAAGACATTCAAGGTGCTCTGGAGAGCTTAGAGCAAGAGTGTAAGTTCAGAGGAGTTACACTTGTTGAAATAGGAGGGGCCTATCAGCTTGTTACAAAAAAAGAGTATGCACCATATATTGAGAAGCTCGTAGAAGCTCCCGCTAATCAATCGTTATCACAAGCAGCGCTTGAAACGTTAGCAATTGTAGCGTATAAGCAGCCAATTACAAGAGCTGAAATCGAAGAGATTCGCGGAGTGAAAACGGAAAGACCTCTTCAAACTTTAATTGGAAAGGTTTTATTAAAAGAAGTGGGACGAGCGGAAGGCGCAGGTCGGGCCATCTTATACGGAACGACAAAAGAATTTTTAGGCTATTTTGGTCTTAAAAGTATCGAAGAGCTGCCGCCGCTTCCAGAAGATTTATTACAAGAAGGAACCGATCAAGAAGCAGATTTGTTTTTCCAATCGTTTCAAGAAATGAAGTGAAAATGTAAAAGAACATAGAGTTTTTTCTATGTTCTTTTTTGTATGGACAAATCTTTTCATTCATAACCAAAAAAGACGAGCATAAACTTGTACAAACAGGTAGAGGGACGGGGATGACATGAAAAGAAGCAAAAAAAGTATCATCTATCTATTTATTGTATTGCTATGTCTCAGCGGTTGGCCTTCCACATCATCTGCAGCGGGGAGCGTAAGTGCTCATAGTGCTATTTTGATGGAACAGAAATCAGGGAGAGTATTATATGCTAAAAATGCAGATCAAGTTAGCCGAATTGCTAGCATTACAAAAATTATGACAGCAATACTGGCGATTGAATCTGGCAAAATAAATAAAACAGTTACCGTTAGCCACAGCGCAGTTGGTGTTGAAGGTTCTTCTGTGTATTTAGTTGAAGGTGAAAAAATAAAATTAAAAGATTTAGTATATGGCCTGATGCTTCGTTCAGGTAATGATGCTGCTGTAGCTATCGCAGAAGCCGTTGGAGGAAGCGAAGATGGATTTGTTTATTTGATGAATAAAAAAGCAGAAGAAATTGGCATGACAAATACAACATTTCAAAATCCGCATGGGTTAGACGATCATGAAAATCATCGCTCAACCGCGCACGATATGGCTCTGCTCATGCGCTATGCAATGAATAATAAAATTTTCAAAGAGATTTCAGGAACAAAAGTCTATCGAATGAAGCATCCTGAAGAGAAATGGGATCGAGTGTGGAAAAACAAAAATAAACTGCTGACAACACTATATGCATACTGTACTGGCGGAAAAACAGGGTATACAAAATTAGCAAAACGAACGCTTGTGACAACTGCTACAAAAGATGGAATGGATTTAATCGCCGTAACGATCAATGCCCCAGATGATTGGAACGATCACATTTCCATGTATGAAAATGCATTTGATAAATATGATATGACCAGTTTAGCTGCAAAAGGCGAGTTGGCAGATATAAAGGATTCTTTTTATAAAGATCAGCTGTATGTTAAACGAAATGTCGTCTATCCGCTCACAAAGAAAGAGCAAAGCTCTGTAGAAGTAAAAACAACGTTAATTCAGCCTAAAAAGCAGTGGAAAGAAACAGGGGAAGTTCCAAATGTGGTAGGAAAGCTCGATATTTATAGAAGTGGAGAGACGATTGACAGTGTTCCAATTTATTTCGAAAAGCAGTCCGAGCAGCAAAAAGGTTTTTTTGATAAAGTGAAGCGATTAATGTTTATTCAGTCTGGAGCCAAAACAGATGGTTAATGTTATTTGGATGCTGCTGACCATTATCGGAATTGTTTTTGCGATTATAAATGGAAAAATTGGTGATGTAAACAAAGCAATTTTTCAAGGAGCAGGCGAAGCAGTGACCATCAGCATTGGGTTAATCAGCGTGCTGGTCTTTTGGTTAGGGATGATGAATATTGCTCAAAGTGCAGGGCTTCTCGACAAGTTAGCGAAACTGTTTCGACCCATCATTACAAGACTTTTCCCTGATGTTCCAAAAGATCATCCGGCCTTAGGGTACATATTGTCCAATATGATGGCCAATATGTTTGGGCTCGGGAATGCGGCAACTCCTCTTGGCATTAAAGCGATGGAGCAGCTTAAAAAGCTAAACGGCGATAGAGACGAAGCAAGCCGCTCTATGATCACACTTTTAGCACTTAACACAACCAGTTTAACACTTATACCAACCACGGTTATTGCCATTCGGATTACGTATAACTCGGCTAATCCTACTGAAATTGTCGGTACCACGCTTTTAGCAACTGTTGTAGCTACGATAGGAGCTATCATCATTGATCGCTTCTTTTATTATCGACGTACACGAAAAGGAGGAAAACGAAAATGACTATGCTTAATCAAGTATCATTGATGTTTATTCCTCTTATTGTAGGATGTATTTTACTTTATGGAACCTATAAAAAAATTCCTACGTATGAAAAGTTTGTAGAGGGAGGGAAAGACGGATTACAAATTGCTTTTTCCATCATTCCTTACTTAGTCGGCATGTTAGTGAGCATCTCTATTTTTCGAGCTTCAGGAGCGCTTGATTTTTTCTTATCTGTTTTAAAACCTATGCTGCAAGCAGTCGGCGTTCCGGCTGAAATTGTACCTTTAGCTCTTATCAAACCGATATCTGGAACGGCTGCTCTTGGTATCACGACGGATCTAATTTCTACATACGGACCTGATTCTTTTATCGGTCGTTTGGCATCGACCATGCAGGGAAGTACAGATACCACATTTTATATTTTAACGGTTTATTTCGGAGCGGTTGGCATTAAAAAAATGGGGGATGCGCTGAAGGTTGGTTTACTGGCAGATTTGGTAGGGATTATTGCCTCAGTTGTCATTGTAATCCTTGTGTTTGGTCGGTAAGAAATCGAAAATTCTACCTCTGAGTGGCAAATAGACTTGTGTATTACTTCGTAAACAAGTAAGATGTTACAAGAGGTGAAGTGTTAATGGAACGATTACAAAAAGTGATTGCTCACGCAGGTGTAGCATCAAGACGTAAAGCTGAAGAATTAATCGGCCAAGGCCGAGTGAAAGTAAATGGAAAAGTTGTAAGAGAATTGGGCACGAAAGTAGGTCCTAACGATAAAATTGAAGTAGACGAAGTGCCGGTAGAAAGCGAAGCGCCCGTTTATTTTATGTTATACAAACCAAGAGGCGTCATTTCAGCTGCTAACGACGACAAGGGAAGAAAAACAGTCGTTGACTTCTTTCCACATGTAGAAGAAAGAATTTATCCGATTGGACGTCTGGACTATGATACGTCGGGTTTACTTCTTTTAACAAACGACGGTGAATTTGCCAATCAGCTAATGCACCCTAAATTTGAAGTGGACAAAGTGTATGTGGCTAAAATTAAAGGAATTCCAAGTCGTGAAAAAATCAGACAGCTGCAGCGCGGTGTGATGCTTGAGGACGGAAAAACAGCACCAGCTCGTGCGAAAGTTCTTTCTATTGATAAAAGCAAGCAGACGGCAATTGTGGAATTGACGATTCACGAAGGGAAAAATCGTCAAGTACGTCGTATGTTCGATGCAATCGGACATTCTGTCTTAAAATTAAAACGTGAGCGCTACGGACCTTTAGATTTACGCGGATTAAATGCAGGAGAAGCTCGTGAGCTTACAGCGCATGAAGTCAAACAATTATATTCAATGTCTCAAACAGGTAAGTAATTTTCACTTACCTGTTTTTTTTTATGAAAAATGTCGTGAATTAGAAAAACAAGCAAGGTTTTTTGAAAAAATGTCGAACTTGTAGAATGAGAGGAAGACTTCACAGAAACGTCGAAATATTATCGGAAAGCCACTACCAAAAAAATGATATAATGGTAGAAAAAAAGCGTATTGAAAGCGGTTAAAAGGAGTTCGTGCCATGAAAAAAAAGCGCTTGATTATTCGAACAGTGATATTAGCAGTTTTACTGTGCGCGGTTGGATATACCCTTTATGCTCAATTTTTTGCTGATAAACAAAAGGTATCGGTAGGAGATGAGGCACCTGACTTTATATTAAGAGATGTTAATGGAGAAACTCATCAGCTATCAGATTACAAAGGCAAAGGAGTTTTTTTGAATTTTTGGGGAACGTGGTGCAAGCCCTGTAAACAAGAGATGCCGGCGATGGAAAAACAGTATGCAGCATATAAAAAGCAAGGCGTTGAAATTTTAGCTGTTAACGTTGCAGAAACGAATATAGCGGTAGAGCAGTTTGCTAAACACTACGGGCTATCGTTTCCAATTTTGATGGATAAAGATTCACAAGTTTTGGGTGCGTACGGGATAGATCCTCTTCCGACTACATTTTTAATTGATAAAAACGGAAAGATTGTAGACAGCTTTATTGGCGGGTTGAAAGAATCTAAAATAAAAGAATATATGGAAGAAATTAAACCATAGGGAGTGTTGACAATGAAACACGTGAAATGTGAGTGTGGACACGTTAACCCGCATGGTACGATTTTGTGTGAAGCCTGTGGTAAACCAATTGCAGAAGAAACAACTGAAAAATTAGTAGATATGCGTTATGAAGGAAGCGCAAGGCGATCGCAAACGTACAATAAAACAGTTATCGATAAAATATGGAATTTTTTCTCTTCTGTAAAAGTAGGTATTTGGATCATTATTGTGACGCTTGTTGCGTCTGCAGTCGGAACCATTTATCCTCAAGAAGCTTACATACCACCTAATGTGACAGCCGATGAGTATTATCAAAAGGAATATGGATGGACAGGAGAGCTTTATTATAAGTTAGGTTTTCATCATTTATATGAATCATGGTGGTACTTGCTTTTAATTGCTGCTTTAGGAATGTCGTTAGTCATTTGCAGTTTAGATCGAGTAGTGCCTTTGTACCGAGCTCTAAAAAAGCAGAGTGTAACAAAACATCCAAACTTCTTAAAAAGACAGCGTTTATACAGCATTTCATCATCGTGGACGGATCAAGATTATGAACATGTAAAAAGCATGCTCAAAAAAAGAAGATACTCTATTCGTGAAGAAAACGGCAATCTGCTGGCTGAAAAAGGACGCTTCTCAAGATGGGGTCCATACGTTAATCATATCGGTCTCATTATCTTTTTACTAGGTGCTATGCTTAGATTTGTACCAGGTATGTATATAGATGAAGTTCTTTGGATCCGTGAAGGTGAAACAAAAGTTATTCCTGGGACGAACGGAGAGTATTTTTTGAAAAACCATCGTTTTACTGTTGAAACGTATGATAAAGATAGCGAAAGCGCCGTGTTTCAAGAAGCAATCGATCGTGCAGGGAATAATAAAGTAGCCAAAAAATATGAAGCGGATGTTAGTTTGTATAAGCGCGAAGGAAAGCTTATACCGGGAGCAGATCCAAAGTTAAAGAAAATAAAAGATTCAGAGATTCGTGTGAATCAGCCGCTTAAGTTTGAAGGATATGCCATGTACCAAGTGGATTTTAAGTTAAATGAATTTAGCTCTATGTCTTTCCATTTAACAGATAAAAATGCAAATAGAAACGTTGGTTCACTTACAGTAGATTTACATAATCCAAAAGAAACATATGATTTAAAAAACGGATATAAAGTCAAGCTCATGAGCTACTTTCCAGACTTTTTCTTTGATGATGAAGGAAATCCAAATACAAAGACCAGAGTGCCTAACAATCCTGCTTTTGTATTTAAAATGATTACGCCTCAGCATAAAAAAGGGGAAGTTGCTTTTGTTGGAATTAGAGAGAACTTGGAGCCGCTAGGAAATAACGATTATAAAATGACCTTTGCTGGTGTGGAAACGAAAAATGTAACAGGGTTAACCGTTCGCAGAGACTATACGCTTTGGTTTTTAGGAATTGGCGGAGCCATCTTTATGATTGGTGTAATTCAAGGGATGTATTGGAATCATCGCCGCATGTGGATTCAAAAAGTCAATAATGAGATATGGTTGGCCGCACATACAAATAAAAACTGGTATGGGCTTAAAAAAGAACTAAATGGTTTATTAGAATCAACATCTCTTACACAGCTGAAGGACCAAAATGATAAAGAAACAAAATAGGAGGAAAAAGCATGGATTACGCGAGTATAAGTAGTAATTTACTGTATGTGGCGTTTATTGCTTATTTAGTTGCAACCTTTTTTTTCGGAGGAGCTATTCGAGATAAGCGAGCAGCTCAAAAGAAAACAAAGTGGGCAACGTTTGGAATTGCGGTTACCATCATCGGCTTTATTGCACAGATTGGCTACTTTATTACAAGGTGGATTGCATCAGGCCACGCTCCTGTTAGTAATTTATTTGAATTTACGACGTTTTTTGGCATGATGCTTGTTGGCGCATTTATTGTTATTTACTTTATTTATCGTCTTAGCATGCTTGGACTTTTTGCATTGCCGGTGGCTCTTTTAATCATTGCCTATGCAAGCATGTTTCCAACTGAAATTACGCCGCTGATACCGGCTCTCCAAACGAATTGGCTGCATATCCACGTTACAACCGCAGCTACCGGTGAAGCCGTGCTTTCCATTAGCTTTGTTGCAGGATTGATTTATTTAATCAAAACGATTGACCAATCCAAGCGAAATAAAAAAGCATTTTGGCTGGAATTCATCCTGTATACGCTTATTAGTACGCTTGGGTTTGTAGCGGTGACGCTGGCTTTTAATGCGGCTCACTACGAGTCATCATTTAATTGGGTTAATAAAAGTGGAGAACAAGAGCAAGTCGTATATCATATGGTTCCGCTAGTGGGACCGCATCAAAGTGAGTGGACAGATGGGAACGATATACAGCCACTTATTGATATGCCCGCTATTATCAATGCTAAAAAATTAAATACGGTTATTTGGTCGTTAGGCGGTGGCTTTGTATTATATTGGCTGATTCGTCTTATTTTACGGAAGCGAATTGGAGCCGCGCTGCAACCGCTTGTGAAGCAGGTAAACAGCGACTTGCTTGATGAAGTAAGCTACAGAGCAGTGGCGATTGGATTTCCTATTTTTACACTAGGAGCACTTATTTTTGCTATGATTTGGGCTCAGATGGCCTGGACGCGCTTTTGGGGGTGGGACCCTAAAGAGGTGTGGGCGCTGATCACCTTTTTATTTTACGCTGCTTTTCTTCATCTTCGGCTATCTAAAGGGTGGCACGGTGAAAAATCAGCTTGGCTGGCAGTTGGCGGGTTTGCCATCATTATGTTCAACTTAGTGGCTGTGAACCTAATTATTGCAGGTTTACATTCATATGCGTAACCTTTAATAATAGAATAGAGCCTGAAACGAAGATATTTTAGTTGAAGGAAGATCCGAACGAATGAGATTCTTGATGGAGAATCTCATTCGTTCGGATTTTTTCATTGAGATGGTGAACGCAAGGTTCGTGTATGTAGGTGCTTATAGCCTTGAAACAAGCGATCCCTACTAGCTTCTTTATTTTATTTATTCAGCTGTAGATTGCATGGATTTCGTTGCGTCTCAGCCTCTTTTTGGTAAAAAAAGCTGTTTTTCGTAAAGGTGTTCACGAATTGTCACATTGTTTGGGTATCATAAGTAGAACTCGCCGGTTTTTTTTTGTACACTAAGACTAGGAGGTTGAAAATACATGCAAAACGAACAAAGATTACTGCTAGTAGACGATGAAGATCGCATTAGACGATTGTTAAAAATGTACTTAGAAAAAGAAGGATACATCATTGAAGAAGCAGCCGATGGGCATGAAGCAATCGAAAAAGCGTTACACATAGATTATGATTTGATTGTATTAGATTTAATGATGCCCGGCATAGATGGTATTGAGGTTTGTAAACAAATTCGGGAGAAAAAAGCAACTCCTATTATCATGCTTACAGCTAAAGGGGAAGAAGTAAACAGAGTCCAAGGATTTGAAGTAGGTACAGATGATTATATCGTTAAGCCATTTAGCCCAAGAGAAGTGGTTCTTCGCGTAAAAGCACTGCTTCGACGTTCTTCTCAAGCAACGTTTATTCAGCCAGAAACGAGCGTGAAAAATCTTATTGTCTTTGATCACTTAACGATTGATAATGATGCACATCGCGTTACAGCAGACGGAAAAGAAGTTAACTTAACTCCAAAAGAATATGAATTATTATGCTACCTTGCAAAAACGCCAGATAAAGTATATGACAGAGAGCAGCTGCTGCGTGAAGTATGGCATTATGATTTCTTTGGAGATCTTCGTACGGTAGATACGCACGTCAAGCGTTTGCGTGAAAAGTTAAATCGTGTATCGTCACAAGCGGCGAAAATGATTGTAACCGTATGGGGAGTAGGGTATAAATTTGAGGTTGAAAATAACTGATGTTTTGGAGAAGTGTAGTTGGTAAACTATGGTTTACTATCCTATTGCTCGTCACGCTTGTTTTATTTATTTTGACTATTTTATTGCTTCAGTTTTTTGAAAATTATCATGTTGTAGATGCAGAAAACCGTTTAACTAAAACGGCTGCTAAAATCTCTACCATTGTGCAGGAAACGGACGATGAAAAACTAGGACTATCCATTGCTCGTGAACTTGCAGACCAAGCAAGTGTAGTTATTGTTCAAGACAAAGATTTTTATTGGCATTCCACACATCCTGATAAAGAAAATAAGAAAGCTATTTCGGCCATTGTTAAACAAAACGATCAGCTAAATCAAGTGGTTGAAAAAGGTAAAGTAATACGGGAAAAAATGTACATGACCACAAAGAAAGACACGAGTGATGAACCTTTAATGTTTGTTGTCGGTGTACCTTTAATGAAAGATAACAAACCGACAGGCGGCGTTTATTTGTATCAATCTCTTTCTGAAATTGAAGAACCCGCTCAATATACGACTAAGTTCATTTTATTGGCTGCAGGTATTGCTATTATTTTAACTACTATCTTTGCTTTTTTCTTATCCACTCGAATTACAGCGCCTCTTAGAAAAATGAGGCAGGCGGCATTTGAAGTAACAAAAGGCAACTTTGATACAAAAGTACCTATTTTAACTCACGATGAAATTGGAGAGTTAGCGATTGCTTTTAATCAAATGGGCAGGCAGTTAAAGTTTAACCTCAATGCGCTTAATCAGGAAAAAGAGCAGCTTTCAAGTATTTTAAGCAGTATGGCAGACGGTGTTATTACGTTTAGTAGAGACGGATCGATTTTAATTACCAATCCCCCAGCGGAGCATTTTCTTCAGACTTGGTATTACGAGCAGGATGTCAACAATCAGCAGGTGCCTGAGCTTCCAGCAAACGTTGTCCATTTGTTTCAAACGGTAGTAGAGACTGAAACGGAGCGAAGTGCAGAATTGAAAATTCAAGGGAAAACGTGGGTCATTTTAATGTCACCGCTCTATAATCAAACGAAAATTCGCGGTGCTGTAGCCGTACTACGGGATATGTCTGAAGAGCGTAAACTTGATAAATCGAGAAAAGATTTTATTGCAAACGTGTCTCATGAATTGCGTACACCTATTTCTATGCTTCAAGGTTATAGTGAAGCTATTATTGACGACATTGCAAGTACGGATGAAGAAAAGAAAGAAATTGCACAGGTGATTTATGATGAATCACTCCGTATGGGCCGGCTTGTAAATGAACTTTTAGATTTGGCGCGAATGGAAGCGGGACATGTGCAGCTTCACTTAGAATCTGTAGCAATGGTTGAATTTACAGAACGTGTTTTGCGTAAGTTTCAAGGGTTAGCTAAGGAAAAACATATTAAACTGTCTCTTAATGGAAAAATAGAAGATGAATTTGAAGCGATGATTGATTCAGACCGTATGGAACAAGTGCTGACAAACTTAATTGATAATGCTATTCGTCATACGGATGACTACGGAGAAGTAAAGCTGCATCTTGATAAAAGTCAATCCGAAATCCATCTTTCTGTTCAAGATACAGGAGCAGGCATTCCGAAAGAAGATCTTCCATTTGTATTTGAACGATTTTATAAAGCGGATAAAGCCAGAACGAGAGGGAAGTCAGGAACTGGTCTTGGGCTTGCAATCGCCAAAAATATCGTGGAGGCACATCAAGGGATCATTGCGGTTGAAAGTGAATTAAATGAAGGAACAACTTTCTTTATCAAATTGCCAAAGTAAAAACATGCTAAATAACAGTTTGTTCGGCTGAAATAATAAGAATAACAAAGAGATGTGATTCTCCACTGAATCACATCTCTTTATTTTTTCTATAAACAAGTCTAAAAGAGAAGGAATTGGCATATAGTATGTTTTGTGTGCAATGATCTACATAGGAGGTTCTTTCTTCATGATTGACGTGTTAAGAAGAATATTGGTTGTATTAGTAATGGGATTGTGTATAGGTCTTTTATTTTTGGGCGGGCAAATGGTAAAAGCAGAAGAGAAGCAGTGGGAGTGGCCGGTTGAAGGAGTCTTAACTGATATATTTGGTTCACGTCACGCCAAACACTTTGGAATTGATATAGCAGCACCTGTTGGTACACAGGTGTATGCTGTTGCAAAAGGAGTGGTGAGCCGCTCTTATTATTCAAATACATACGGACAGGTTGTTTTTATCAAACAAACAAATGGATACGAAACGGTCTATGCTCATCTAGAGGAACGTTTTGTTACAGAAGGAAATCGTGTAGCCGCAGGTCAAAACATTGGACGAGTTGGCAATACAGGGCGATCTTCAGGTGCACATTTGCATTTTGAAGTTCATCAAGGAAGTTGGAATCCGGATAAAACCAATGCAGTAAACCCACTTGCCAAATTGGACAATCAAAAACTATTGGCATACGTAAAAAGCGATTTAGCTGCCACGGTTTTTCAGCAGTTACATCAGACTTCTGATAACTGTATTCTTATCCATCAAGGAGATACATTATCTGAGCTCGCAGTCAAATATGAAGTAGATATGGATCAGCTAAAAAAGTGGAATCATTTAGAAAATACGATGTTAAATGCAGGACAAGTATTAAAAATAAGTCCATAAAAAAAGAGCCGCTCAGGCTCTTTTTTCTCAATGTCACAATTCAATACGCTGTATGGTCACAATTTCGCTTGTTTGTTTTAACGAAGCAATGACAGAATCATCTAAAAGTTTATCAAACGTAAGCATCATAATGGCTTCTCCGCCTTTTTGCTTACGGCCCACTTGCATGGTAGCAATGTTAATACGTAAATCTCCAAGTACTTTCCCTACATTTCCAATAACTCCGGGCTGATCACTGTGACGGATATAAAGAAGATGTCCTTCCGGATAAAAATCAATATCAAACGAATCAATATTAACAATTCGAGGTCCATAGCCGGCTATATAGGTGCCCGTAATGGTAAATGTACGCTGTTCGCCTGTTACGGTAACGTCAATCATATTGGAATATCCTTGCGTATCTTCCGATGTTTTTTCACCAAATGTAATTCCTCGTTCTTTGGCAATCATAGAAGCATTGACTTCGTTAACAGGTGAGTCGATACGATGAGTTAAAAAGCCTGATAATAAGCTCCGTGTAATATAAGTGGTTTCCAAATCCGTCACTGTACCTCCGTAGGAGATAGAGATATGCTGAACAGGTTCTCGCATGCATTGAGATAAAATAGCTCCCATTTGTTTAGTAAGGCTCGTAAACGGCTGAATTTTTTCAAAAACTTCTTTAGAAAGCGTCGGTAAATTAATGGATGAGCTTACAGGATTACCTTCTAGAAAACGCAAAACGTCATGTGCCACGTCTTCAGCAACGTTAAGCTGGGCTTCTTTTGTAGAAGCTCCTAAATGGGGAGTTGTAATAACTTGATCAAAATGTAACAAAGGGTTATCAATCGGCGGCTCAACTTCAAATACGTCAATAGCTGCACCTTGAACATGGCCAATTTCTAAATAATGAACTAAGGCTTTTTCATCAATGATCCCGCCGCGTGCGCAGTTTAATAAAAACACGCCCTTCTTTGTTTTGGCTAATGTGTCATGATTGAGCAATCCCTTTGTTTCTCTCGTAAGCGGAGTGTGCACGGTAATAACATCCGCTGCTGCTAGTAATTCATCCAGGGATAATAGTTCTACGCCTAGCTTTTCAGCTCGGGAAGATGTTAAAAAAGGATCGTAAACGTGAACGCTCATATTGAAGGCTTTTGCGCGTTTGGCAAGCTCTGAGCCAATTCGTCCAAATCCGATAATGCCCAGGTGTTTGCGATTAAGCTCTGTTCCAACAAATGCTGAGCGGTTCCATTCGCGCGCTTTAACTGAAGCATTACCTTGGGGAATATGCCGAAACAAGCTAGCCATCATAGCAAATGTATGTTCCGCCGTTGAAATGGTATTTCCGTTCGGCGCATTAATAACGACAACCCCTCGTTTGGTTGAGGCTTCAATATCAATATTATCGACACCTACTCCAGCCCGGGCAACAATTTTTAAATTCGGCATTTTTGCCAGCAAATCCTCTGTAACCGTCGTAGCACTCCGTACTAAAAGCGCATCGTACGTATGCAAATCATTCTCAACTTCTTCAACTTTTTTTCGCGTAAGATTCACATGAGGAGCTTCAAGCAGTGGAGCAAGACCTTCATTGCTAATTGAATCAGCTACTAATACATTATACATGACGTGAACATCTCCCTTGGATTTTACTATCATCAAATATTTGATAATTTACCATGTTAAAAAAATTCTGTCAATTATATTTTTCAAACTTTACGATTAGTTATCAAATACACTATTATAAACGTAAAATTGAAACTATAAATATGTCATAATGCTGTTGGTTATGCACTTATTTCCTTATTTTTCATATAAAAACAGTAATGAAGTTTATAAAATACATCAATTTAATAGGAATTAAAGAACTTCTTTATTTACTTTTAATTCGAGATAACATATAATAAATTCATAATTAAATATTGGTCTATCTTCGGGGCAGGGTGAAATTCCCGACCGGCGGTAAAAAACAAATTGTTTTGAGCCCGCGAGCTTATATGTAATACATACGAGCAGATTTGGTGAAATTCCAAAGCCGACAGTACAGTCTGGATGGGAGAAGGTGGAGGTTCAGCGTTCAAAACCTAATGTGATGAACGTTTATTAAATATGCCTGCCATGTCTCCTCTCAACGAATCATTTGTTGGGAGGTTTTTGCGTGGGGATATAAAGTTGAACCTTTCTTCTTTGAAGAGTGGATCACAAAGAAGGAGAGAGGCAAGATGCAACAAAGTAAGAAAACTCAAAAGCTGGTTGTACTAGGAATGTTAAGTAGTATTGCTTATATTTTAATGATGATTAATTTTCCAATTCCTGGATTACCTCCGTTTTTAACAATTGATTTTAGCGAAATTCCTGCACTCGTAGCAGCACTTGTATTTGGACCGATGGCTGCTGTTATAGTAGAAGGAATAAAAAATTTATTGAATTATTTAATTCAAGGAAGTGCTACAGGGGTTCCAGTTGGTCAAGCGGCGAACTTTGTGGCTGGTTTACTGTTCGTTCTTCCTGTATCATACATGTTCAACCGATTTAAAACGGCTAAAGGCGTAACGATAGGTTTGGTTACGGGTACGGTGGTAATGACGGTACTCATGGCTGTCTTAAATTATTATGTCTTCTTACCAGCGTATACAATCTTCTTACAATCGCCAGAAATGTCTAGTGAACAAGCACGTCAATATATCGTTGCAGGTATTTTGCCGTTTAACTTAATAAAAGGAGCAGCAACAGGGGTTATCTTTGTCTTATTGTTTTCAAAAATGAAGCAATGGATCACGCGTCGCATTGCTGTTTAATTCAATCGCTCTCCCGGGGAGAGCGATTTTTATATATAAAAAAACCTGCAGCATGTACACTACAGGTTTGCTCCACACTTATTCGAATTTATTAGCATCGCCTTCGAATTTTTCATCCGCTACGCGAATTGAATCCGTAGGGCAGCCTTCCATTGCATCCATCATATCATCTTCTAGATCTTCTGGAATTTCTACTACACCTTGGTTATCATCTAATGTTACGAATGCAATACCTTCATCATCATAATCATAAATGTCTGGTGCTGCTGCTCCGCAAGCGCCGCATGCGATGCAAGTATCTTTATCAACAATTGTATATTTTGGCATAACAAGACCTCCTGTAAAGTGTTCGAAAATTTCTCATTATATAATCTCTTCGCGAATCAAGAGTGAAATTTCTCCTTATTCATTGTAAAATGATTTATAAAACTTTTCAATAGAAAAGTCACTGAGAATGCTTATCAAATCAAGGTTTCTTCACTTACCCAAACGTTTTGATACATAAAGGAAAGAGCTGAAAAGCCTTTATCTCACATGCTATTGGTCACTTTTGGTACAATGAATGAGAAAGGAAGTTGACACCTTTGAATTATATTCAAGTTAGCATTTTATTTTGTATAAAACAGTTAAAAGGTGAGCGAACCGCCTATGGTATTTATCATTTATTAACAGGTAAAAAGTCAGCTCAAACGATTCAAGACGGAAAAATTTTTGGAATTTCGTTTCTTTTTCAGTCATTTGTTTACTTAGATAAACGGTCTTTTGAAACCTGCGTTGCATATTTAAAAGAACAGCAGTATATTGAAGAAACTGAAAATCAAAAGTATGTGATGACAGATAAGGGACAAGCACGCCTTGAAGATGAACTGAAGGCTCGGCCCTTTCATCCAGCTTTAGACGGATGGAAATTCGCAAGCAGTACTCAATTATTTTTAGCAAGAATCACTTTGTTCATTCAGACCTTATCAAACCTACAGTATTTTCAAAAAGGGTTTTTACCCATTTCCAAAAATCCTGAGGTCATTCAATGGGTCAAAACGTATATTATGTCTCAAAAGCAAACGCGTCAAGAGTTAGCCGCCGAGCTATTCGAAGAGCTCCGAACGTGCTTGAAAGGTTGTACGGAACGGGACGCGTCTCTTTTTGTTTTGCAGCTGACTGGATACCAAAGAGTAGGCTTTACAAAAAATCAGTTAGCATATCAATATGAACTCGATGAGCATTATGTTCATATTCAACTGTTAGGGGTTATTCACCATATCATTGAAAAAGTGAGTAAAAATAATGAACGCTTTCATGTACTTTCTTCTTTTTTACGTGATCTATATTTAGAATTGCCTTTGACAAGCTCGACGTTAAAAACGTATAGCTGGCTTCAAAAAGGCAAGACACTTGAAGAAATTGCTTATATAAGGCGTTTAAAAGAAAGTACCATTGAAGATCATATTGCAGAATTAGCTCTATTTGTTCCATCTTTTTCAATCGATGCATACGTATCTCCTAAGCAGCAGGAAAAAATTATCGCAGCCTTTGAAGGTTTGCGGACAAATAAATTAAAGGTGATAAAAGAAGAAGTAAAAGACGACGTTACCTATTTTCAGATTCGTCTCGTATTAGCAAAACATTTTACCTGATACTAAAAAAAGTGGTGTTTGATGTGAAGATAGAACAACTTCTACAGAAACAATTCGGCTATAGCCAATTTCGACTAGGACAAAAAGAGATTATTCAAGATATTTTAACAGGTCATAATGTGTTAGCGGTTCTTCCTACAGGAACAGGGAAATCATTGTGCTATCAGCTCCCAGCTTATCTGTTGAACCGACCGGTGCTGATTGTATCTCCTTTAATTTCACTGATGGAAGATCAAGTTCAACAACTAAAGGCAAGCGGAGAAAAGAGAGTTATTGCCTTAAATAGTTTCCTACAACAAGAAGAAAAACAACGAGCGCTAAAAAATTTAGCTTTTTATCGTTTTATTTATGCATCTCCTGAAATTTTGCAAAATGGTTTTGTAGTAGAAGCATTAAAGCAGGCAAAGGTAGGGCTTTTCGTTGTGGACGAGGCGCACTGTATTTCTCAGTGGGGACATGATTTTCGTTTAGATTATCTACAGCTAGGAGATATATGGAAGGAACTTGGCAGTCCGCTATGTCTGGCACTAACGGGAACTGCGACTAGGGAAGTAGTGGAAGATATTAAGCGCTACTTATCGCTTCCTGCTGTCAACGAGCACATCTATTCCATGAATCGAAGTAATATTGCGATGAAAGTTGATTTTGTTGCAAGTATTGAAGAAAAAAAAGAGAAGTTACTGATGTACGTTAGTGAACTGCAAGGTCCGGGAATTATCTATTGTTCCAGCCGATCTTGGACAGAAGCATTAACACAGCTTCTAAAGGAAAATGGGATACAGCGAGTGCAGTATTACCACGGAGGAATGGAACCGAATGAAAGAATGCTTGTTCAACAGCAATTTTTAGAAAATCAGCTTGATATCATTTGCTGCACAAGTGCATTTGGAATGGGGGTTAACAAATCGAATGTTCGGTTTGTTATTCATTTTCATACACCTACGCAGCTAGAAGCATATGTACAGGAAATTGGAAGAAGTGGACGCGATCAGCGAAACAGTATTGCGATCTTGCTTTATGCTGAAGGAGACGATGATTTTGCTCATTCTTTACTTGAAATTGAGCTTCCTTCTTCAGATAGCATCTTATACTGCTTGTCGTATTTACGAAACCATGATCAGGCCATTCCTTTAAAACAAGTAGAGTCTCACTTTCTTTATACAGTGGGTGTTCAAGAAACACATTGGCGATTTATTCGTTATTATTTGTACAGAGAAAATGTAGTGAAAAATGAACATGTTGAACCCTGGAAAATTCCTGAATCGCTGCATGAAACGATTGTTGCAGCTGTAAATAAACGTCTTCGAAACAAACATGACAAGTATCGTGCGATGAAGGGGTTTATTGAGACAAAAGAATGCCGTCGTCACGTGCTGCTTGGCTATTTCGATGAAACGGGAAAATCAGAGCTTGAGAACTGTTGCGATTGCTGCGGCCTGGATTTAGAAAACTATAAAGAAACAAATGGTGAGCAGGAGCAATGGACATTTCAAGGCTGGGAATTAGAATTAGCTCGTTTGCTTCGTCAAGGAGAGATATAATGGCAAAATCACAGCAAGAGCTTATTTCATCCATGACAGATGCAGAGCTAGTTAAAAATTTATATGTAACACAGCTGCTCATCTGCTTCATTGCTTTAGGCATCGGTTTTTTCACATTCGATTCATGGAATTCCTTTTTGCAGTTTTTTCAGCTGGATTGGTCTTCTATTTTATTGTACGGGGGAGGAACAGCTCTCTTGGTAGTAGGAGGAGATATACTTCTAATGAAATGCGTACCTGAGCATTTATACGATGACGGAGGGATCAATGAACGTTTATTTGCTAATCGTTCTGTTCCTCATCTGATCCTTATTTGCCTAATCGTTGCATGTTCAGAAGAAATATTATTTCGAGGGGTTATACAAGTTCAGTTTGGCCTCTTTTGGGCGAGTATTGTATTTGCACTCGTTCACATTCGATATTTAAAAAAGTGGTTTCTTTTTATTTCGGTTGTGTTTTTAAGCTTTTTAATAGGGTTGCTTTTTTGGTGGACTGAAAATTTGTATGTCACGATTTTTGCTCATTTTCTCATTGATTTTTTATTGGGCCTGCAGATACGAAAATCAAAAGGGGAATCTGCACAGCCAGAAGAACTAATTCAGTAAAGTTAAGGAAACAGGCATTATTTTCAGTGCTATCCACATAATCTTTTATGTTCCCTCATATGTTGTACTAGCATACGAGGGGGTGGAATGATGGAAAACAAAGTGATAGACTTTGAAAGCGATGAAACACTTCAATATATATTAGCGAGCGTTATTAAAAGAAAAGAGACAGTCAATAAGCTGAAAGCTAAAGAGAAAAAATGGAAGCTTTTGTTTTTAGCCAGTGTAACGGCTGTTATTAGCTACTTTTTTTTCCTATTTCAAGGCGATTTTTTTACGACGTTTAGCGAGTTTTTTTCATTTTTGTTAGGCAACATGGGACATTTGATGTTTCTATTGCTTACCGTCTCACTTTACTTTTATACTGTACAGCTGCAGAAAAAAAGCGAGAAAGCAGAAAAGACTTTCCAAGATTTGCGCTGTGAGATTATTAAAAGAAGCAAAGAGCTATGGGCGACGCCTGAAACATGGGAGCACCGAAAAGAAACGTTCCGCTGGATGCAGTCAACCTATGGAATTAATTTATATCATGAAAACAAATAGAATCGCATGAAAAAGCCTCTTTTTACATAGAAGTTTAGTGAAGGGGGTTTTTTTGTGAGGGATTGGTTTAACTTGCTGGCTGCGTGGTTATGCAGTTATTATATCAGCAGTTTAACGGCTGTAGGCTCAAAAGCTTCGTTAACCTATTTACTTATTCAAATGATTTTACATCCGTTAGATGTGTTTAGTGTTATAATCTTGTTTTTCACGGCTCTTTTTTGTCTGTCGACGGCAGTCCGTAAAGTGTTTCTGCAAAGTCGGTTGCTTCTAAAAGGCTATAAGGTAAAATGGCATGAATACCTTGTTTCATGTCTATGTGTGATAGGAATTTTATGGTTAAGTGCAATTGCGCTTTATCAAGTAGTAGGTTTGTTAACAATTGCGATAATTTATGCCCTTTCTTCTTTAAGAGAAACACATCGGGTATAAAATGAAAAGAAGGAGAATATATGGTTATTCTTTTAATGGTTTTAGCGTTAGGCATAGGCTTGCTGATTTTTATGTTTTCAGAAGCCCATCGTACACATGTGGAAGAAAGAACGATTCATTTATCAAGATTTCCTGAAAATCAGCAGCCTTTGCGCCTGTTTTTTATATCAGATATACATAAGCGAACAGTTTCGTCGAAGCTGTTGGAAAAAATACCGGGCGAAGTAGATTTTGTGATCATAGGCGGTGATTTACTAGAAGGAGGAGTCCCTTTATTGCGGGCTCGTCAAAATATTCAACATCTTAAAACGCTAGGACCCGTCTATTTTGTGTGGGGAAATAATGATTACGAAGTAAGTCAAATGCAATTGAAGCAGATGCTTAGAGATGAAGGAGTTATTGCCCTTAAAAATGAGCATGTCTTTGCCGTTTCTAAAGATGGTACTACATGCCACTTTGCGGGGGTAGATGATTTATCAGAAGGTCAGATGAATCTAAAGAGAGCTGTTTCTTCCATTGAACCTGAGCAGCTTACCATTCTTCTAAGCCATAATCCTGATGTTATCTATTATGTAGATGAGGAATCAAAAGTAGATTTAATTTTGAGCGGGCATACACACGGGGGACAGATACGCTTATTTAATTTGGGTATGTATGAATTAGGAGGACTGAAAGAAAAAAGAAAGATTCCTCTTTTTGTCAGTAACGGATATGGTACAACCTCTTTGCCTCTCCGTTTACAAGCTAGAGCTCAAACGCATTATATCACTTTAAAAAGGAAAGAATAGCCTTGAACAAACTCTTTACATAGCATATACAAATTTTACACAAAGGATAACTTATCCTATAATTCAATTAATAGATACAGTTCACGAAGAGTAGTTGGAGGTTACGTATGGCTCACGAAGGGAAGTATAATATTAAAGCCATCTCAAATATGGTCGGAATCCAGCCGGGAACTTTGCGTGCATGGGAACGACGCTATCAAATTTTAAATCCTGTCCGCAATGAATCCGGGCATCGGTTATATACAGAAGAAGACTTGCGGAAATTAAAATGGCTCACGGAAAAAGTGAGCGGAGGTTTTACCATCAGTCAAGCGGTTTCGCTATTAGAAACGGAAAGCAGTACAGTAGGAACGTTTGAAGAAGAAGGAGAAGTAGATTCCCCTCAAAAAATTAGGGATGAGCTGTTAACGATGCTTTTATCTTTTGAAGAAGGAAAAGCACAGGATTTAATTAATCATGCTTTTAGCCTGTATTCGGTAGAAAAAGTGGTTATTGATATTTTGGGTTCTCTACTCGTGACGGTTGGAGACATGTGGGAAAAAGGGCAAATCACAAGTGCTCATGAGCATTATACGACTCAAGTATTAAAAACGCGTATCAGCATGATTTTTTATTCGCTGCCTTCAAATGGCTTATTGCCTAAAGCGATTGCTGTATGCGGACCTAATGAGACACATGAAGTGGGACTCCTAGTTTTTACGCTATTTTTACGCCGTAAAGGGTTTGAGGTTATTTATTTAGGAAGCAGCATTGAAGATAAAGATGTTGAGTTAATTGTTAAAGAAGTAGACCCAACGTTTTTATTTATGTCATGTACAATGATGGAAAATGCCGAGAAAACACTAAATTTGACGAACCAAATGATAAAGAAATTCCCGCATCTCAAAGTAGGATTAGGCGGTTATGTGTTTGATGGTTTAGATAGCAAAAGAAAAGGCGAGGCTCAGCCGTTTATTTTAGGAAATACAAAAGAAGAGTGGAACAGCTGGCTAACAAAAAAATTAGCAGAAATTGATTGAGAATAGCTTGTCTTTCCTATCATAAACCTGTAAACTCGTAAGTAAACATCACGAACCGTTTTCCAAAAAATACATATACTGCATTATCGAACCATGTGGTTATGAGTGCAAGCGGGGAGGGACGCTAATGAGGCTTGAACGACTAAACTATAATAAGCTAAAAGTTTTTTTGACCTACGATGATTTAAAAGAAAGAGGGTTAACAAAAGAAGATCTATGGACAGATACATTCAAAGTAAAACAGCTTTTTCGTGAGATGATAGAGCAAGCTTCTCAAGAACTGAACTTTGAACCTACAAATTCTCTTTCTGTAGAAGTTTTTTCACTTCAAGCACAGGGAATGGTTGTATTTGTGACAAAGCAGTATGAAGAAGAAACCAGCTACGGTGAGTTCGATGAAGACGAGTTCGAAGACTTCATTGAAATGCAGGTCATGCTAGATGAAAGCGAAGACATGTTTTTTGAGTTTGATTCATTTGAAGATGTCATTCAGCTGACCAAACGCATGTCAAACTTTTACGATACGGATAGCGTGCTCTATTCATTTGAAAAACGTTTTTACGTGCTGTTGGATTATCACATGCTGTCACCGGCTGAAGTTGGGAATATGATTGCGGTTTTGGCGGAGTATGGAAATCCCTCTACAATTACAAAGCACCGCGTAAATGAATATGGAAAAATGTTAGTAGAAAAGAGAGCTTTGGAGTATATTAATTCTGTCTTTTCTTAACTGTTTAATTGAAATAATTACACCCGTGAAGGATAAAGCACTTTTATTAAAATAAGAGTGGCTGCACTTTCAGCTTGTACAAAGTTGTTGAAAGTGTTCTTTATCACCGGGTGTTTTTTATTTTTTTAAAACGATTAAAGCATACTAGAAAAGAGGCAGACTTAAAACATTGTAGCATACCTTGCAAAGTTATTGGAAGCGTTTTCTTAGAAGAACACAAAAAATACTAAAAGTTCGATATTTTCCTTTGCAATGTAAAACTAAGGGTGTATACTATGTCATGAAAGAAGCACCATTCAATTAAAAACGAATAATTTTCGATACATTTTAGGAGGTTTACAGATGGTAGCCGACAAGATGCAAGACAGTAAAAATAGTCAAGAAGAGAAGCATGATGTTTTAAAATCTACACAAACAGTGATACATAAAGCGTTAGAAAAACTAGGCTATCCTGATGAAGTGTATGAACTATTAAAAGAGCCATTACGAATGATGACAGTAAAAATTCCTGTTCGTATGGATGACGGATCAGTTAAGATTTTTACAGGTCACCGAGCGCAGCATAACGATGCAGTTGGTCCTACGAAAGGCGGAATTCGTTTTCACCCAAACGTAACTGAAAAAGAAGTAAAAGCTCTATCTATATGGATGAGTTTAAAATGTGGAATCGTTGACCTTCCTTACGGTGGAGGAAAAGGTGGAATTGTTTGTGATCCTCGAAATATGTCTTTTGGAGAATTAGAGCGTTTAAGCCGCGGATATGTTCGTGCGATTAGCCAAATTGTTGGACCAACAAAGGATATTCCAGCGCCGGATGTGTTTACAAATTCACAAATTATGGCTTGGATGATGGATGAATACAGCCGGATTGATGAATTTAACTCACCGGGCTTTATTACTGGAAAGCCCCTTGTCTTAGGTGGTTCACACGGCCGTGAAACAGCGACTGCAAAAGGAGTAACTATTTGTATTCGTGAAGCAGCGAAAAAACGAGGCATTGAATTACAAGGTGCACGGGTAGTAGTACAAGGGTTTGGAAATGCAGGAAGCTTTTTAGCTAAGTTTATGCACGACGCTGGCGCTAAAATTGTAGGGATATCCGATGCGTACGGAGCGCTGCATGATCCTAACGGTTTAGACATTGATTATTTATTAGATCGACGCGATAGCTTTGGTACAGTAACGAAATTATTCAATAATACAATCAGCAATAAAGAGCTGCTTGAACTTGACTGTGACATCCTAGTTCCAGCTGCGATTGAAAATCAAATTACAGAAGAAAATGCCCATAACATTCAAGCGAGTATTGTAGTAGAAGCAGCAAATGGACCAACAACTCTTGAAGCAACGCGCATCTTGTCAGAGAGAGGAATTTTATTAGTTCCAGACGTTTTGGCCAGTGCCGGCGGTGTAACAGTCTCTTATTTTGAATGGGTGCAAAATAACCAAGGTTATTATTGGACGGAAGAAGAAGTAGAAGAAAAGCTTGAAAAAGTAATGGTTAAATCATTTAATAACATCTACGAAACCTCTACAACTCGAAAAGTCGACATGCGTCTAGCTGCTTATATGATAGGCGTAAGAAAAATGGCAGAAGGCTCTCGTTTCAGAGGCTGGATTTAAAAACAGAACAGCAGAACAATTGCGTAAATAGAAAAAATCTCCTATCATTAATGAGGAGATTTTTTTGTTTTACACTGCGTTAAAATAAAAAAAGGTGCGTTTACAACTGAAGGAGTGACAGGCATGAAGAAAGAAAAAGTAATTATTGTTGGGGGAGGACCATGCGGCCTTTCAGCGGCTATTGAGCTTCAACATACAGGTATTGATGCCCTTGTAATTGAAAAAGGAAATATCGTGAATGCCATTTATAACTATCCGACCCACCAAACGTTTTTTAGTTCGAGTGAAAAACTAGAAATTGGGGATGTCCCTTTTATTACGGAAAATCGTAAGCCTGTGCGCAACCAAGCTCTTGCTTACTACCGAGAAGTGGTGAAGCGCAGGCAAATTCGAATTCAGCCGTTTGAACGTGTCTTGCAAGTAGACAAACAAGCGGAAAACCAATTTATTGTCACAACATCTAAAGAGACGTATGAAGCGGAGAATGTCATTATAGCTACGGGCTATTACGATCATCCTAATTATATGAATGTTCCTGGTGAAGAGTTATCAAAGGTATTTCATTATTTCAAAGAAGCGCATCCGTACTTTGATAAAGATGTAGTCGTTATAGGCGGAAAAAACTCTAGCGTCGATGCAGCTCTGGAATTGGTGAAGTGTGATGCAAGGGTGACGGTTATTTATCGTGGCTCAGATTACTCCCCTAGCGTAAAACCTTGGATATTGCCTGAATTTGAGGCACTGGTTCGAAATGGAACAATTGGGATGCATTTTAATGCTCATGTAACGAAAATAACGGATGAAACGGTAACATATGAGCAGGAAGGGAAAGAATCTACGATTCGTAACGACTTCGTTTTTGCGATGACTGGCTATCATCCTGATCATTCGTTCTTAACAAAAATGGGTGTGGAATTAGATGCTGAAACAGGCCGCCCTTCTTTCAACGAAGAGACGATGGAAACAAACGTGGAAGGAATCTATATCGCTGGTGTGATTGCTGCAGGAAACAATGCTAATGAGATTTTTATCGAAAATGGACGTTTTCATGGAAAATCCATTGCTTATCATATTATCAATAAAAACAACGCATAGGCTTCTATGCGTTGTTTTATTAATGATTAAATAGCTGCTGCAGCTCATCATGATTCGTTGTTACTTGGAGAGCAACTAACAGTTTAATGCGTGCTTTAGGACCATTTAAGCCATTTGAAAAAATAACGCCCATCTCTTTCAACTGCTTGCCACCGCCTTTATATCCATATACATCTTGAGCAATTCCATTAAAACAGCGAGAAACGAGCACGATGGGTATCTTTCGCTTCAAAAGCAATTGAATGCCTGGAATTGTGAGAGGAGGTAGATTTCCTTGACCGAGGGCTTCAATTACAAGTCCATCAACATTCATTGAAGCCACTGCTTGAAACAAGTGGTCGTCCATTCCTGCATAAGCTTTTAATAAAGTGATTTGTTTATCTATTTGATTAACAGGATAAAATTCATGTTCTGTAGGCATGTGGTGAAAAGATACGCCGCGTTTTGTAATTAATCCTATTGGCCCGTACTGAGGACTTTGAAATGTCGCCACGTTGCTTGTGTGGGTTTTGGTCACATTTTCAGCGGTATGAATTTCATCGTTCATCACAACTAAGACACCTTTTCCTTTTGCACCGTCACTAATAGCCACCCGAACCGCAGATATAAAATTATAAGGACCGTCTGAACCAATTTCATTGCTTGATCTCATGGCTCCAGTTAAGACAATTGGAATATCTGTATGCACTGTTAAATCTAAAAAATAAGCGGTTTCTTCCAGCGTGTCCGTACCGTGAGTTAACACGACTGCATCAATTTTGCCTTCATTAATTTTATTGCGTATTTTCTTTGAAAGTATAAGCATTTCCTTAGGAGTAATGTGAGGAGAAGGCAGATGAAATGCTTCTTCTACGATTACATTGGCCATACCTGAAACAGATGATGTGGAGCGGTGAAGCGGATTTTGAATATCTGGTGTTACCGATCCAGTTGCCATGTCTTCTTTCATAGAGATTGTGCCGCCGGTGTGAAGAATATAAACAGTTTTCATAGAGAGCTCCTTTCAATTTTTCATATAAGTATGATACATTTTTTGGTATACTTGTTTAAGGTCTTTGTTAGGCTTTGTAAATCGACAGCAAGTTATGTGAGCATTTACATATAAAGATAAGGACATTATAGATGGAGATTTTCATCCTAAAGATAACATGTTACTATTAAAAAAAATAGAGGAGATGAGGCGCTATTTATGTTGGCGATTGTATCTGCAGGCATTGCGCCAGGATTGGCATTGTTAAGTTTTTTTTATTTGAAAGATGAATATGAAACTGAGCCTATTTCAATGGTATTAAAAACATTTATTTTTGGAGCAATGCTTGTTTTGCCAATTATGTTTATTCAATATGTATTTGGTGAAGAACACGTTTTTCAATCACCTTTTCTTGAAGCATTTTTTACGACAAGCTTTTTAGAAGAATTTTTCAAATGGTTCATTTTATATTTCACGATTTATCAGCATGTGGAATTTGATGAGCATTATGATGGAATTGTTTACGGAGCAGCTGTTTCATTAGGTTTTGCTACCGTTGAAAATATTTTATATTTATTTGCAAATGGTTTAGAATCAGCGCTAGGAAGAGCCTTTTTACCTGTATCTAGTCATGCTTTATTCGGCGTCATTATGGGGTATTATTTAGGGAAAGCAAAGTTTTCTGAAGGAAAGGAAAAAACGAAGTGGACGCTGTACTCCGTATTTGTGCCGCTCATTTTACATGGAACATATGATTATATTTTAAAAACAATGGATCATTGGGTATTTATTATTATTCCATTTATGATTTATTTATGGTGGCTGGCATTAAGAAAAGTAAAAAAGGCCAAACAGCCATCGATTGTCTAGGCTCAGCTTGTAAATCTTTTTTGAGAGATTTATGAGCTGAGTTTTTTTCATTTCGGTAAATTTTGCGCATCTTGTATAAAAAAACAACCTTTACAAAAAATACTCCTATCATCTTATCAGTTACATACGATGTAGGAGGTTTTGTCATGTTATCATTTCGATGTTTTAAAAAGTATGCATGTCTCATATGCATATGTTCATTTATTGCAGCGTCCGTGGTGAGTCCAAAGGCCGCTCACGCGTTTTCAAATCAAGTCATTCAACACGGAGCAGTTGGAGATGATGTTATTGAGCTGCAGTCGAGACTTCAGTATTTAGGTTATTATAACGGGAAAATTGACGGTGTATTTGGATGGAGCACATACTGGGCACTGCGCAATTTTCAATATGAATTTGGCATTAAAAAGATTGACGGTTTAGCAGGCTGGCAAACAAAGATTAAATTAGCCAACGCAACAAAATATCACGAAAACTATGTGAAAAATCAAATTAGAAAAGGGAATAAGTTTACGCACTATGGCGGTCAGCCTCTTGATCAACAGTCTAAAGGAAGCGGTAGCAGTGGGAAAAGCAGGGGGAACAATGGTCAGCAAAAAGCACAAAGCGGATCTTCTCAAGCAAAAAAACCTGCCAGTCAGCCGCAGCGTAATACGTCTAAAGGAAATTCTGAACAACAGAAAGAAAAAGCACAAAAGCCAACAGCGGTGAATGTACCAAGCGGCTTTTCACAAAATGATATTCAGCTCATGGCAAATGCCGTGCATGGTGAAGCACGGGGTGAACCATATAATGGCCAAGTAGCCGTAGCGGCCGTTATTTTGAACCGAGTTAACAGTCCGTCATTTCCAAATACAGTCGCTGGAGTTATTTTTGAACCGCGTGCATTTACTGCCGTAGCAGATGGACAAATCTGGCTTGAACCCAATCCAACATCTAAAAAAGCGGTTATGGATGCGATTAACGGATGGGATCCTACTGGGAATGCGATTTATTACTTTAATCCGGATACAGCAACAAGCGCATGGATTTGGTCACGTCCTCAAATTAAGCAAATCGGGAAACACATTTTCTGTCGATAAAGAGAGGTGAAGGAAACATGATTCGCACAATTTTAATTGTATTATTAGCTATTGGTGTTGTAGGTGTAGGGTATTGGGGGTACAGCGAACATCAAGAAAAAGATGCTGTGCTGCTTCAAGCCGAGAATACGTATCAACGAGCATTTCATGATTTGTCATATCAGCTAGATTTATTAAATGATAAAATCGGTGGCACGCTCGCCATGAGTTCGAGAGATCAGCTTTCGCCCGCGCTTGCAGAAGTATGGCGTTTAACTTCTGAAGCTCATAACAATGTAGGACAGCTGCCTTTATCGCTTTTACCGTTCAATAAAACAGAAGAGTTTCTTTCAGATGTTGGTGACTTTACGTATAAAGTGGCGGTAAGGGATTTAAGCAAATCCCCCTTAACAGATAAAGAGTATAAAACGTTAAATTCGCTTTATGATCAGTCAGGCGAAATTCAAAATGAAATGCGCCAAGTACAGCATCTAGTCATTGATAATAACTTGCGCTGGATGGATGTTGAGCTAGCCTTAGCGACAAAAGAAAAGCAAGGGGACAATACGATTATTGACGGATTAAAAACCGTTGAAAAAAGTATGGATTCTTTTGCCGAAACAGATTTAGGCGTTATGAATGCAACGAATGAGCAGGAAAAAAACGCTTTTCACCAATTAAAAGGTAGAGAAGTTAGTGAAGATGTTGCAAAACAAGTGGCGCGTTCGTTTTTGAATTTAAAAGGAAATGAACAAATTCATATTGTAAAGAGCGGAAAAGACGCTGATTATGAGGCGTACAGCTTAACCATTACAGATCCAAAGACTAAACAAGAGACGTATATGGATATTACACAAAAAGGCGGATATCCGCTTTGGGTGCTCGAAGATCGAGATATTAAAAAACAAAATATTAGTTTAAACGATGCTATGAACAAAGCGAATAAGTTTTTAAAAGATCATCGTTTTGAAAGCCTAGTGATGGCTGAAAGTGCTCAATACGATAACATGGGAGTCTTTACATTCGTAGAGCAAACGGAAAGCGGAGTTCGGATTTATCCGGATTCAGTTAAAATGAAAATGTCTTTAGAAGATGGATCTGTGATTGGTTTCTCAGCTAAAGATTTCTTATTAAAACATCGTACGAGAGATATTCCAAAACCTAAAATTTCGAAAGAACAGGCAAAAACCAAGCTGAACTCGAACGTAAAAGTGATGGAAGACCGCTTGGCAATTATTACGAATGATTTAAACGAAGAAGTGCTATGCTATGAGTTTTTAGGGACAATAAAAAATGACACGTATCGAATCTTTATCAATGCCGATACGGGTTTTGAAGAAAAAGTCGAAAAACTGCAAAACTCAGAACCTTTATATAATGAAGTGTAAAGTTGATAAAAACCGGTGTCTATAGACACCGGTTTTTGTGTTTTTTAATATTTTATTGAGTCTAAATAACTAATTTTTATTTACAAAATAAACATATTTGACTATGTTTGAATAAAGGGAAAAAGTGTATATAGTGGAACTGAAGGAGAGAGAAGATGATAAAAGCGGGAATGAGGTTGACGTTAGAGAGCGGGCACAGAGAGTCTACATTACAAAAAACATATCGATGTAAGGTAGTTGAGTTTACGGAAGAAGTGATTTATATTAGCTATCCGTTAAATGAAGAAACGCAGCGAAGTGCTTTTTTACTAAAAGGTACAAAATTGTTTGCCACGTTTATTGGATACGATCAAAATGTATATACCTTTCCAACTGAAGTAACAGGGCGTGAAATAAAAGGCATGCCTGTTGTGAAGCTCTTTTACCCGGGCGATAAAAAGTTAAAATCGATCCAAAGAAGAAATTTTTTCCGTGTGCCGCTTACAGTGAAGGCGGTGGTAGAAAGTGAACAAGAACAGCAGAACGTAATGGAAATCATGACTAAAAACATCAGTGCAGGTGGAATAGCCGGCTCCTTCCATCACTCGCTGCTTTTTAATGAGAAAGATTCGGTTGTTGTACGATTAAGTCTTCCTAATCGTGAGGGAGCTTTACTGCATCTTGAATTAAAAGGGGAAGTTGTACGAATTACCGCCCCGACTTCTTGTAAAGTAGGTCAGCTATCTATTAAATTTATGGGTATGGAAAAACAAACGAAAGAAATGATGATTCGTTATACCTTAAAGCGTCAGCTCGACCTAAGAAGAAAAGGACTTCTTTAGCGTATAAAAAAAACTTCTCTTTCCTAAACTGTAAGCAAAGGTATTACTTCTTACAAAAGGAGAAAAAAGGTGAATCGAGTAGAACGAATTTTAATTAAATTAGTGGTTATTCAATTTGTATTTTTAATAATTGCTCAATGTATTTTACTATCTAGCAGTCACAGTACATATTTCTCAAAGGTTATTCAGTATGAGGGAGTGAGCAAAAATAATTTTAATAAAATTATTGAAACATTCGACCAGTAGTCGGACGTATGGTAGAATAACTAGGAAAGAAACATGCAGTGAACACCAGGCAGGAGAAGACCCCCTGCTCTTTTTTTCGTTTATAAACGTTTCATATAAAATGGCTCATTGTATAAAAGATGAAAGTGGTTTGTTCCTGTTTTGAAATTAAGGGAGGCACTTATGGAAAAACAAATTTCAATCGCAATTGACGGTCCTGCAGCTGCTGGGAAAAGTACAGTGGCAAAGATTATAGCAGAAACCTTATCATATATTTATGTTGATACAGGAGCGATGTATCGTGCTCTAACGTATCAAGCGCAGAAAAACCAGGTAGATTTACAAAATGAAGAAGAGCTATTGCATTTACTTAACGAAACAGTAATCGATTTAAAGCCGTCTGAATCTGGACAGGTAGTCATCTTAAATGGACAGAATGTTACAAGTGAAATTCGTTCCGCAGAAGTAACTAACTCTGTATCCATCGTAGCGAAACATCGTGCAGTTCGTGAAGAGATGGTAGCGAGACAGCAGGGCCTTGCTAAAGATGGAGGCGTTGTAATGGATGGACGTGATATCGGTACACACGTGCTTCCTCACGCAGAAGTTAAAATCTTTTTATTAGCGTCTGTGGATGAAAGAGCACAGCGACGCCATGACGAAAACATAAAAAAAGGTTTTGAATCAAATTTAGAACGTTTAAAAGAAGAAATTGCCCGCAGAGACAAGCTGGATTCTGAGCGCGAAGTAGCACCTCTTAAAAAAGCTGAAGATGCAATTGAAATCGATACAACTTCCCTATCGATTGAAGGAGTTGTAGAAAAAATACTTTCTATTACAAAAGAAAGGATTGGATGATTTTGAGCTTTTATATGTTTGCACGTGCCATTGTAAAAGGCATTTTAACACCAGTTTATCGTTATGAAGTAATCGGTGCAGAAAATATCCCTTCAGAAGGCGGAGTTTTGCTTTGTTCAAATCATATTGACAACTTAGATCCGCCTACTGTAGGTGTGACATGTCCAAGGCCTATCTCGTTTATGGCAAAAGCAGAGCTGTTTAAAGCACCTTTTCTGAAGACGGTTCTGCCAAAGTTAGAAACATTCCCCGTAAAGCGCGGGATGGCAGATCGTGAAGCTTTGCGCCAAGGGTTAAAGATTTTAAAAGAAGGAAAAGTGCTTGGATTATTTCCAGAAGGAACAAGAAGTAAAGATGGAAAATTAGGAAAAGGAATGGCTGGAGTAGGCTTTTTTGCTTTGCGTTCAAAAGCAGCTGTTGTTCCTTGTGCTGTTATTGGTCCATATAAGCGTTTTGCAAGGTTAAAAGTAGTGTATGGACCGCCAATTCAGATGGATGAACTTCGTGAACGAAAGGCATCAGCCGAGGAAGTAACCGAAGTTATTATGAAAAGCATTGGTGAATTAATTGAAAAATATCAATAGTTTGTAACCTTATGACTTGACAAAAGATTCTATTTATTAGAAGTTAGTAACAAAGAGAGTTTTTTCTATACAGAGCTATATACAATAATGATGAGCTAAAAGAGTGAAGAACTCTTACAAGGGAATACATATTGTAGATGGATATTGGAGGAGGAAAAGACGATGACAGAAGATATGAATCAAGTAGAGGTAACGTCATTAGAAGTAGGGGAAACAGTAAAAGGTACTATTACAAAAGTAGAAGAAAAGCAAGTGTATGTAGATGTACCTAACAGCAAACTAGACGGTATTATTCCAATTAGTGAATTAGCGAGCTTACATATTGAAAAAGCAGGCGATGTAATCCAAGAAGGTGCCGAAGTCGAAGCGAAAGTAATTAAAGTGGAAGACGATTTGCTTGTGCTATCTAAACGGGCTGTAGATGCTGAAAAAGCATGGGATGGTTTAGAAGCAAAACTTTCTTCAGGTGAAGTGTTTGAAGCGGTAGTCAAAGAAATTGTCAAAGGCGGATTAGTAGTAGATATTGGTGTAAGAGGGTTCATTCCAGCTTCTCTTGTTGAAACTCATTTCGTTGATGATTTTGCAGAGTATCAAGATCAAACTCTTACAGTCAAAGTAGTGGAATTAGATAAAGAAAAAAATCGCGTGATCCTTTCGCATCGTGCAGTTGTAGAAGAAGAGCTTGTACAACAAAAAGAAAATGTTCTTGAGTCATTAAAAGAAGGTCAGGTTTTAGAAGGAACCGTTCAGCGCTTAACAGACTTTGGAGCGTTTGTAGATGTAGGCGGAGTAGATGGGTTAGTGCACATTTCTCAGCTTTCACATACGCGTGTAGAAAAACCTTCAGACGTAGTAGCTGAGGGAGATACTGTGAAAGTCAAAGTATTATCTGTTGACAAATCAACGGGGCGTGTTTCATTATCTATTAAAGATACGTTAGAAGGTCCATGGTCCAACATTTCTACGAAGCTTCGCCAAGGTGATGTAGTAGATGGAACCGTTAGAAGACTTGTATCTTTTGGAGCTTTTGTGGAAGTTCTACCTGGAGTAGAAGGGCTTGTACACATTTCTCAAATTTCCCATAAGCATATCGGGACACCGCATGAAGTACTTTCTGAAGGTGAAAAAGTGACGGTAAAAGTACTTGATGTGAATGAACAAGAACGACGCGTTTCGTTAAGCATTCGTGATCTTGAGGAAGAAGAGCAAGAAGATTATGGTGACTATGAATTACAAGAAGAGTCCAAAGGTTTCCAATTAGGTGATATGATTGGGGATCAATTAAAAAAATTAAGATAAGTAATGGTGATGATTTGTGAGCAGAGCAAAACGTAAAATTGATCACATTCATCATGCGATTCAAACGGGACAGCATAGGCTGCACGGGCTAGATGATATTCGCTTCGTTCATAATAGCTTACCAAATACAGGCGTGCACGATGTTCATATTGATACAAAAATTGGCGAACTTTTGTTAAGTTCGCCAATTTTTATAAATGCTATGACGGGTGGAGGCGGACAAGAAACGGAACGGATTAACCGTTCGTTTGCTCAAATTGCTCATCATGGTGAATTAGCAATGGCCGTTGGATCGCAGATGGCTGCGATTAAAGATGAAAAGGAAGAACAATCATACAGAGTAGTGCGTCAAGAAAACCCTAACGGAATTATTTTTGCCAACCTAGGCAGTGAAGCTACAGTGGAACAAGCTAAAAAAGCGGTTGATATGCTTGAAGCAAATGGACTTCAAATTCATTTAAATGTTATACAAGAACTGGTTATGCCAGAGGGAGATCGTGATTTTACCAATGCATTACGTCGTATTGAACGCATTGTCGGGGAAGTAACCGTTCCTGTAATTGTCAAAGAAGTAGGTTTTGGGATGAGCGCTCAAGCAGTGCAAAAACTTAAAGATGTTGGTGTTGAAATCGTTGATATTGGTGGGTACGGCGGTACCAATTTTTCGAAAATCGAAAATGAAAGACGAGCAAAACATTTTCACTTCTTTAATGATTGGGGAATTTCCACAGCAGCTTCTTTAGCGGAAGTATCTCAGCACGTAGAAGGTATGTCCATTATTGGTTCAGGAGGTATTCAAACCTCTATGGATATTGCTAAGTCTATTGCGTTAGGAGCTTCTGCAACGGGAATGGCAGGATATTTTCTATCCATTTTAATGAAGTCTGGTTTAGAGGCAGTCGTAGAAGAGATAGCCGAGCTGCATGAGGAGTTAACGTTTATCATGGCTGCGCTAGGAGCAACTTCTATTGCTAAACTTCAGCAAATGCCTCTAGTTATTACAGGGGACACCCATAGCTGGCTGACTCAGCGAAATGTTTCCATAGATACATTTAATAACAGATGATAAAAAAGCATGCAGTTAACTGCATGCTTTTTTATTTCTTTAGAAGATGAATGATCGCGTTCTCATTAAAAAAACAAAAAATGTTGGCAGAAGAAGTGACAAAAAGCATGAAATCCCAAACGTTAGCCACTTATAATAAGTTAAATAAACAGAAAAATCAGAAAAAAAGAGGTGGCGTAATGAAAAAGGGACATCCTATATTTACAATTTTTCTTTTCTTTTTAGGCTGGGTTTTCATGTATGCAGATCGTAATATTTTATCTCCAGTTATGGGAGATATCGGTGCGCAGTGGGACCTTAATAAAGCTGAACTTGGGCTAATGTCTACGGTATTTTTTGCAGCGTATGCAGCTATGCAAATTCCAACGGGTTTTTTGGCAGATCGATTTGGTCGCGTTAAGATCTTAGTAGCTGGATACATCTTGTTTGGAGTTGCCACATTTTTTACAGGACTTACAACTACTTTCGGTATGTTCTTACTCATGCGGGCGCTGACAGGACTTGGAGAAGGAACGTATTATGGTTCACAATACGGAATTTCTTCAAGCATCACGTCTGAACGATACCGAGGTCTAGTGTCGGCGCTCATCAATAGTGGAATGGCTTTTGGTATATCGCTTGGTTTTATCGGTTCTACATACATTACATATACGTTAGAAAAAGACTGGCAGTTTACTTTTTACTTATTTGCTATTCCGACTATAGTAATAGCTGTTTTAATAGCTTTCTTTGTAAAAGATAAGCAAAGGGATCAAGAAAAAAATTCGCCAAATAAAGAAACAAAGCAGTCGCTAAAAGTATTATTTACAAAAAATCATATTTTCGTATACATTTTAATCTTCTGCTCTCTTTACGGATTTTTTGGGATGCTGACGTGGCTTCCTTATTATTTGCAGCACTCGCGCGGCTTAGAAGGGTCTCAAACAGGCATCATAGCATCTTTAGTACCGTGGGCGTCTATTCCAGGAGCAATCTTCTTTGGATATATATCTGATCGAATTGCAAATAAAAAAGCATTAATTGTGAGTTTGTCAGTAGCGGGCGCTTTATGTCAATTTTTTATTCCCTATACAGAGAGCTATTCTTGGCTATTAACCGGCTTAATTGTGTACGGTCTGATAGGGAAATTAGCATTAGATCCGATTTTGATTTCGTATATGGCAGATATTACTCCATCGTCCATGTACTCTAAAGTGTACGGTTTTTTCAACTTCAGCGGCATGCTGTCATCGATCTTTGCACCTTACATTACCGGATATTTTGCAGATAAACTTGGAAGTATGGAATTTGGATTTTATTTGTCAGGAGCACTATTGTTAGTGGGAGGAGTTCTCTTTTTGTTTACAGGAAAGAAAGAACGTTCCTATCCTGTTTCACATCCAGTTTTAAAATAAAAAATGCGCTGACTTAGTCAGCGCATTTTTTTATTTATGATCATTTAACTCGCGCGCTTCTTCAGGACTTTGCAAGCTGGTGGCTCCCGGATAGTGAAGTCCTTGATCACGGTCAGATTCAACTCGTTTTGATTCCTTTAATTTTTTCTCTTGACGATCTTTTCCCATTTTATATTCCCTCCTTTTTTCTGATAGGTTGTCCAAAATAAGGGGTTCTATTCTAAAACTCCGATTAAGTTTGCCAAAATTGATACATACTGATGACAGGTAGAGGAGGTGCCATATTCAGTGGACGGAATTTTCTTTTATTGGCTTTCGTGGATGGGATGGATTGTTGCGACTTTTCTTATGCCCAAAACACCTAGGCGTTGGAAGGTAGCAGCCATTATATTAATCAGTATACTCCTAAGCGGAATGAACATGCATACGGCTCAGTTTTCATGTAGCTACACCGCTTTGTTTTTAGTGGGGGTAGCGTGTATTTATGCTTCAGGCTACAGCAGGTTTCAGCAGTTATATTATGTTATTGTATGCGGCATTATAATAATTGCCTATGCTGGTTTTTGTTTACTTGAGCTCTATGATCCTGTGTGGATTTTTATTGATCGTAAGTGGATTTTGACTGGACTTATCTTATATATTTGCTTTATGGTGATTAAAGATGCTGAAAAAAGATTCGCAGCGATCATTTTAGGTGTAGTTGGAGGAGATTTTTTATACGCAGTTGTCATTCGAGATATTGCATCTTATGAAGTAGGGTCTCTTCGGACGCTCGACGTTTTAGCAACAGCAGTAGGAGCTATGTTTATTTGGGAGATGCTGGTTTATTTCTCTGCTTATTTAGATTTGTACGTGCTGAAGTCTCACAGGCAAAAGCAAAGTACTTACAAATAGAAGAAGAGATTTCGTAAAATTATATTGTTGTTACCGGTGATTTTTGATAAAATTGTTTGATTGAAAGAGTAATGCTTATTCAGCGGATAGGCAGTTAATCAGCTTGGTGTAAAATAGAGCTGATAAAAAGCCTGCTTTATCGCTTATGATCGATTAGTAGAGGTCATGCCACGCTGCATGGCCTCAATTTTTGAAAAACGAATGATCTTATTTATTTGTACATGTAGATAAATACCTTTAGTCGATTAAAGACTGGTTGCCTATACATAAAAAAGATCAAGGAAAGGGAAGAATCGTATGCCAAAACCAATTATTGCGATTGTTGGTCGTCCCAACGTAGGAAAATCAACAATTTTCAACCGAATTGTAGGAGAGCGAGTATCTATTGTAGAAGATATTCCGGGTGTAACTCGTGATCGTATCTATAGTTCAGGTGAGTGGCTGAATTTGGACTTTAATATTATTGATACTGGCGGTATTGATATTGGAGATGAGCCATTTTTAGAACAGATCAAACAGCAGGCAGAAATTGCAATTGATGAAGCGGACGTAATCATTTTTCTAGTGAATGGACGCGATGGAATTACTGCAGCTGATGAAGAAGTGGCGAAAATTTTATATAAATCCAAAAAGCCCGTTGTCCTAGCTGTTAATAAAGTAGATAATCCTGAAATGAGAGAATTAATCTATGATTTCTACGCACTAGGATATGGAGAACCGTTCCCAATCTCAGGAACGCATGGTTTAGGTTTAGGTGACCTGCTAGACGAGGCAGCTAAGCACTTTCCAAAAGAAAAAGACGAAGATTACGGAGAAGAAGTCATTAAATTTTCATTGATTGGTCGTCCTAACGTAGGAAAATCTTCATTAGTTAATGCTCTTCTAGGTGAAGACCGTGTTATTGTCAGTGATCTTGCCGGCACGACACGCGATGCCATTGATACAAAGTTTACAAAAGAAGATCAAGAATATGTTGTTATTGATACAGCTGGAATGAGAAAACGTGGAAAAGTGTACGAGAGTACTGAAAAATACAGCGTACTGCGCGCATTAAAGGCAATTGAACGCTCAGATGTTGTCTTAATTGTATTAAATGCTGAAGAAGGTATTATTGAACAAGATAAGAAAATTGCTGGTTATGCACAAGAAGCTGGAAAAGCTGTTGTCATCGTTGTGAACAAATGGGATACAGTAGAAAAAGATGAGAAAACAATGAAAAAATTTGAAGAAAATATACGTGAGCATTTTCAGTTCTTAACATATGCTCCAATTGTATTCCTTTCAGCTAAAACGAAAAAACGTACGCATACGCTATTGCCAATGATTGATCTTGCAAGCGAAAGCCATGCGGTGCGTGTAGAAACAAGCATCTTAAACGATGTGATTATGGATGCAGTAGCAATGAACCCTACGCCTACTCACAACGGCAACCGCTTAAAAATCTATTACACAACTCAAGTAGCGATCAAGCCGCCAACTTTTGTTGTGTTTGTAAATGATCCTGAGCTAATGCATTTTTCATATAAGCGTTTCTTAGAAAATAAGCTTCGTGAAGCTTTTGGATTCGAAGGAACTCCAATTAAAATTATTGCAAGACCAAGAAAATAACAGAGGATGTGATCGGCGTGGAAAGAATAGCTGTACTAGGAGCAGGAAGCTGGGGAACTGCATTAGCTTTCGTATTGGCGGAAAATGGACACGATGTTCGCATTTGGGGACATAGACAACAAGTCATTGATCAAATCAACGAGACGCATCAGAATGAAAAATATTTGCCTGGTGTAGAGCTTCCTCATCAGATTAAAGGTTTTACGTCATTAGAAAAGGCAATAGAAGGTGTTGAAACCCTTATTTTAGCTGTTCCAACGAAGGCCATTCGTGAAGTGTTGCAGCAGCTAAAATCCCTTACCGATGAACTATTTACAATTGTTCACGTAAGTAAAGGGATTGAACCGGATTCTCTTTTACGTATATCTCAAATGATTCAACAAGAAATTGATACAAAAGACATCGTTGTCTTATCAGGTCCGAGTCATGCTGAAGAAGTAAGTAGAAGGCAGCCGACAACCGTGACGTCAGCTTCAGCAAATATACAAGCAGCAGAAAAAGTGCAGGATTTATTTAATAATCAGCAGTACTTCCGTGTTTATACAAATCCTGATGTGATTGGTGTGGAAATTGGGGGAGCGTTAAAAAATATTATTGCTCTTGCTGCTGGTATCACGGATGGACTTGGATATGGTGACAATGCGAAGGCCGCTCTTATGACTCGTGGCTTAGCTGAAATCGCTCGTTTAGGTACTGTGCTTGGTGCCAATCCTCTGACGTTCTCAGGTTTAACCGGGATTGGAGACTTGATTGTAACGTGTACAAGCGTTCATTCTCGAAATTGGCGCGCTGGTAATCTTCTTGGAAAAGGCAAAAATTTAGACGAAGTATTAGAAAATATGGGAATGGTTGTAGAAGGTGTACGCACGACGAAAGCAGCTTACCAGCTATCTCAAAAATATGACGTAAAAATGCCGATTGCTGATGCTTTATATAATGTACTGTTTAATGATGTGAAAGCAAAAGATGCAGTAGACGCCCTTATGTCTCGTACTAAAACACATGAAATGGAAGATTTAGCGAATGTTTTAGGAGAAAAATTAAATTAAGTGCAAAGAAATATGAAAAAATAGGCAATTGGTGATACCCAAAATCATTTACTTGCATAAAATAACGTGTAAATAAAGATGAGTAGAACTGTTAGTATGGGAATATTTAGTTATGATCGAAGCGAAGAGCCCCCTTCGCTTCGATTTTTTTTATGTAAAAAAGCAGGAATTTGTTAATTTAATAGGAAAGTAATTACTATAGAGCTTGAATTACTGGAAGGTAAATAAATAGTGAATTTAGAAAGTTCTATCAATATCCATCTTAACTATAAGTCCTTATGTTATAATAACGGTGAAAAAAGGAGTGGATGCAATTTGTCACCAGGTTTGTTAAAGATGTGGATTTCATTGGGTTCCATTGTATTTATGTTTATTTCGGTATTTTCTATTTACTTTAGTCGTTATAAAATTACGAACCGCATTGGTAAAATTGTACTCGCTTTCATTGCCTATTCGCTTATGATTGTAGCGGGTCTTATTATGGTAATTGTTGTATTCAGCGGACCGACAGATGCTTAATGTACATATGGTAGGGTGAGGGAAATGAAAAAATTCATGCTAACGTCTATTGTTGGGTTAACCATTTTTGTATTATCCGGTTGTTTGTACCCGGCGGAAAGAATGTCTCAAAATCAAGTTCCTTATAAAGATCAAGTTGCTTCCGTGCAAACGGCGGTTGATCAATTTAAACAAGAAAGCGGAGGCTTATTGCCAATAAAAACGAAAGATATGGACACGCCAATTTACCAAAAATATCCAATTGACTTTACGAAAATTGTTCCTAGATACATGCAAGACGCACCTGGGAATTCGTATGAAAGCGGAGGGATATTTGCGTACGTACTTGTGGATGCAGAAACAAACCCCACGGTTAAATTATTAGACTTACGGATGGCGGATACGATTCAAGATGTTAACGTACATTTGAATATATACCGTCAAAATCATAAAGGGTACGTACCGTTTAAAGACGTCATCGCTCCCGGCGTATTCTCTATTAATTATAAAAAATTGAATATGAAAGACCCTCCTGTCGTTACTAGCCCATATACAGGGAATAGTCTTTCTTTAATTGTTAATGGACAGGGAGATGTATTTGTAGATTATCGTCCTGATTTGTATGATGCCATTCAAAAGCATAAAAGCTCATACAAACCTGGTGAAGATATACGAAAGCTCCTTGTGGAAAACAGTGATTTTGTACCTGCTTACTCTCTTCCTTATACAGTCAACGATAAGAATGAACCAATATTTTTTAAAAAATAAGTCATGAACCCCTTCTCCTTGAATAATATTCAGAGAGAAGGGGTTTTCTCTTTCTTGTACACCAATAATGATAATCAGAATGACTAAGTCAGCATGTGCATGAAAAAAATCATAAATTTTTCTATCAAAAGTCATATTTTAATAGGACAACGTCATAACTATATAGTGTCCTAATTTACTCTCGCAATGGATGTCATATTCCATGAACTCATAGATCGGAGGGGATCTTTTGGAAAAGGTGGATGTATTTAAAGATATCGCTGAACGTACAGGAGGCGATATATATTTAGGTGTGGTGGGAGCAGTTCGAACAGGAAAATCTACATTTATTAAAAAATTTATGGAACTGGTGGTCCTGCCTCACATCGAGAACGAGGCAGAAAGAGCTCGCACACAAGATGAACTACCACAAAGTGCAGCTGGAAAAACGATTATGACAACTGAGCCGAAATTCGTACCGAATCAAGCAGTTAATGTTTTGGTAGATGACGGGCTAGAAGTTAACATACGGTTAGTAGATTGTGTAGGATATACGGTGCCTGGGGCTAAAGGGTACGAAGATGAAAACGGACCTCGAATGATCAATACACCTTGGTATGAAGAACCAATTCCATTTCACGAAGCGGCTGAAATTGGAACGAGAAAGGTAATTCAAGAACACTCAACGATTGGTGTCGTCATTACAACTGATGGTTCAATTGGAGATATACCTCGTCAAGATTACGTCGAAGCAGAAGAGCGCGTCATTAATGAGCTAAAAGAAGTAGGCAAACCATTTATCATGGTTATTAATACCGTACAGCCATATCATCCTGATACAGAAAAGCTTCGTGCAAAACTTAATGAAAAATATGATATTCCAGTATTAGCGATGAGTGTGGAAAGCATGCGCGATACTGATGTGATGAACGTATTAAGAGAAGCACTCTATGAGTTCCCTGTATTAGAAGTTAACGTTAATCTACCAAGCTGGGTAATGGTTTTAAAAGATAAACATTGGCTGCGTGAAAGCTATCAAGAAGCCGTTAAAGAAACGGTAAAAGATATTAAGAGGCTGAGAGACGTTGAACGGGTAGTAGAGCAATTTAGTCAGTTTGAGTTCATCGATCAGGCTCGATTAGCCGGAATTGAGATGGGGCAGGGAATTGCCGAAATTGACTTATACGCTCCAGATGACTTATACGACCAGATTTTGAAAGAAATCGTGGGAGTAGAAATTCGCGGAAGAGATCATTTGCTGCAGTTAATGCAAGACTTTGTTCATGCAAAAACCGAGTATGATCAAGTCTCTGATGCCCTTCGTATGGTTAAACAAACGGGTTATGGTGTAGCTGCACCTTCGCTTTCGGATATGAGCCTTGATGAACCTGAAATTATTCGCCAAGGATCGCGTTTTGGAGTTCGTTTAAAAGCAGTGGCACCTTCTATACACATGATTAAAGTGGATGTAGAATCAGAATTTGCGCCGATTATCGGAACGGAGAAGCAAAGCGAAGAATTAGTTCGTTATTTGATGCAAGACTTTGAAGATGATCCGCTTTCAATTTGGAATTCAGATATATTTGGCCGCTCTCTAAGTTCAATCGTAAGAGAAGGGATTCAAGGAAAGCTGTCGCTGATGCCTGAAAATGCGCGATATAAGTTAAAAGAAACGCTAGAACGGATTATTAACGAAGGATCCGGAGGTTTAATCGCCATTATTCTATAAGCATGTAACGTTAGGCTCCTCATAAAGGAGCCTCTTCTTTTTGGATAGATCATACAAAACTTTACATATATTGTGATAGATCGCGTGGTTATCCTATTCCTGCGTTATTTTCTGCTTGCTATGCCTTGTTCAATATGTTAATCTTTTAACAGAAATCGATCATACTGTTTTCACTACATACATACGGCAGATGAATGAAAAACATTGAATTATTTAGTTCAATCGTTTATGATTAGGCTTGTCGATACATAGGTTATGTATAATATCCATTTGTTTTGTTAAAGAATGAGATATAACGAATTACTAGATTCCTTTTCTAACAAGGTTTTTAGTTATTATATGATCCGATTTTGGGAGGAGGTGAATGGCATGAACAAGACAGAATTAATTAATGCTGTTGCAGAAGCAAGTGAGCTTTCAAAAAAGGATGCTACAAAAGCAGTTGATGCTGTTTTCGATACAATCTTAGAAGCTTTAAAAGCTGAGGACAAAGTTCAACTTATCGGTTTTGGTAACTTCGAAGTACGTGAACGTGCTGCTCGTAAAGGACGCAATCCACAAACTGGCGAAGAAATCGAAATTCCTGCTAGCAAAGTTCCTGCATTCAAACCAGGTAAAGCTCTTAAAGATGCTGTAAAATAATATCTACATAAAATGGCTTTATTCATAGCCGTTGATGAAGAGCTTTGAAAGGTCGCACATTTGCGACCTTTCTTTTTTGCCTTTGGTATATACATATGCTAGAATTTTTTTCATAAAGTCGTAATGCAACGAATTGGAGGGCAACAACATGTCATCTGTAAATAAACCACAGATCGAACAAGCCGTGAGACTAATTTTAGAAGCAATTGGCGAAGATCCAAACCGTGAAGGATTATTAGATACACCAAAGCGAGTAGCTAAAATGTATGAGGAAGTCTTTTCCGGGTTGAATGAAGATCCAAAAGAGCATTTTAAAACAGTTTTTGGAGAAGACCATGAAGAGCTAGTGCTTGTAAAAGATATTCCTTTTTACTCTATGTGTGAACACCACTTAGTGCCTTTTTACGGAAAAGCTCATGTTGCGTATATTCCAAAAGGCGGACGAGTGACCGGTTTAAGTAAGCTGGCAAGAGCGGTAGAAGCTGTTGCGAAACGTCCTCAGCTTCAGGAGAGAATTACATCTACAGTGGCGGATTCTATTGTAGAAACATTAGAGCCGCACGGGGTAATGGTAGTAGTGGAAGCAGAGCACATGTGTATGACCATGCGAGGCATTAAAAAGCCTGGAGCTATGACAATCACTTCTGCTGTACGCGGAGTGTTAGAACACGATGCAAGTTCTAGAGCTGAAGTTTTATCACTGATTAAATCATAATGTGGATGATGAAGGAGAAGAGAATATGACACAAAAAGGAACGCCGGAGTATATTGTCATTAAAGCGGTCGAAGATGGAGTTAACGTAATTGGCTTAACGCGAGGAGCAGATACGCGATTTCATCATTCAGAAAAACTAGATAAAGGCGAAGTAATGATTGCGCAGTTTACTGAGCATACATCCGCAATTAAAATTCGTGGCAAAGCCGTCATTCAGACTGTTCACGGAGAAATTGAATCCGATACGAAAAAATAAGCAGGGATTTTCCTGCTTTTATTTATATTTAAAATAAATGAATAAGAACAGGAAAAACATGGTGAAACTAAAAGCAATATCTTAAATTACTGTCTAAGGAATCCAGATGGTATGTAGATGAACGGTGTTCAAGCGGATGAGCAGCTAAATGATTTAAACCGTGAAAAAGCTTCAAAAGAATTTAAAGGATATTTTATAATGTAATTATGTTATAATTGACACTATCGATTTGGAGTTAAAAGAACTTTAAACAAATAGTGATGGAAAGGGAGACAAGGATGATGAGCGTAAAAACCATCTATGATATTGTGGCCAACATGAAAGAACAGCTTCATGTTGAATTAAGTCATCCATATGTAAAAAAATATATTCATCATCCGCGTATTGATGAAAATAGATTACTGTACATGTGTTCGTTCTTAGATACTCTTTCAATGGAAGAAGAAAAAAAGAACAGCTCTGTGCTATCTGTGATGCTCGTTCAAACCGCACTTGATACCCACGATCTAGTCTCCACTCAAAATGTTAGCGGAAATGAAGGAAAGCTGCATGAGCGGCAGCTGGTAGTTTTGGCCGGAGATTATTACAGCGGCCTGTACTATTACTATTTAGCTCAAAGCAACCAGCTGAATTTAATGAAAGTTATAGCATCTGCTATTAAAGAAATTAATATCGCTAAGATACACATTTATAACAATCGCTCTACTAATCCACACGACGTTATGAATAGTTTTTTAGCAGCAGAATCATCGTTTGTAAGATGCTTATGTGACTATTTTGAACGTGAAGAGTGGAAAGAACTTTTAAAACATGCAGCGTATTTGAACGGGATATTAAAGCAATTAAAGTCATTACAGCATAAAGAGCCTACTCTCTTGCTAAACTATTGCAAACAAATTGGTATGAATCAAGAACAAATAAAAGAATACCTTTATTCGTATACTCAACAGTCTGTAAACATTGTTAGAGGATACTTACGAAGTGAATTTGTGATGAATGAGTTTTTAAGAGAGCACTTAGATGAACTTACATCTAGCTTAGAAGTGCTGAAAAATGTCGTAGGAGAAGGATAGAGATATGCAGCAATCAAAAGAACAGCGTGTCCATGGCGTATTTGAAAAAATATACAAAAATTATGATCAAATGAATTCTGTTATTAGTTTTCAGCGTCATAAGGCATGGCGCAAAGATACGATGAAGCGAATGAATGTTCAAAAAGGAACAAAAGCTTTAGATGTTTGTTGCGGAACTGCGGATTGGACGCTAGCTATGGCGGAAGCAGTTGGAGAAACAGGAGAGGCAGTTGGCCTGGATTTTAGTCAGAATATGCTAAAGATTGGTGAAGAGAAAGTAAAAAACTCACCTTTTTCAAATATTACCTTACTACATGGCAATGCAATGGAACTTCCTTTTGAAGATAATTCATTTGACTATGTAACGATTGGATTCGGACTGCGCAACGTGCCCGATTACCTTCAAGTGTTAAAGGAAATGCAGCGCGTCGTGAAACCTGGCGGAAAAGTGGTTTGCCTTGAAACGTCTCAGCCCACGATGATCGGCTACCGACAAATGTACTTGCTTTATTTTAAGTATATTATGCCTGCGCTTGGAAAGATGGTCGCTAAAAGCTATGATGAATATTCATGGCTTCAAGAGTCAGCTAGGGACTTTCCAGGTCAAAAGCAATTGGCTGATATGTTCCGTGAAGCCGGTTTGACAGATGTTGAAGTGAAATCTTACACAGGTGGAGTAGCAGCGATGCATCTAGGGTACAAACGATAAAAGAGAAAAAGCTTGTCCTACAGGTGCAACAGCCTGTAGGATAAGGAGTAAAGAATGAATATATAATGCAAGGTGAGTCCAATGAAACTAAAAATGATGTACGCTTTTTTGAATACGGATATTACCCTTATTGAGAAAGAACTTGAACAAACTGTTCATACCGATGAAACACTTATCACAGATGCTTCTCTTCACCTTTTACAAGCAGGGGGGAAACGAATTCGCCCTGTATTTGTTTTGTTGGCAGCTAAATTTGGGGATTACAACATCGACCAAATCAAACACGTGGCAGTAGCGCTTGAGCTGATTCATATGGCGTCTCTTGTTCATGATGATGTTATTGATGACGCTGATAAGAGACGCGGAAAACCAACAATTAAGGCAAAATGGGACAATCGTATTGCTATGTATACAGGGGATTACATCTTTGCTCGTGCGCTTGAAGTTATGAGTGAGGTTAAAGATGTGGAAGCACATAAAATTTTATCTAATACGATGGTGGAATTAACGCTCGGTGAAATTGAACAGATTAAGGACAAATACAACCTAAACCAAAACTTACGCGTGTATCTGCGTAGAATTAAACGTAAAACGGCACTGCTAATTGCTGCAAGCTGTCAGTTAGGTGCAATTGCAGCGGGAGCTCCTGAAGATATACATAAACGTTTATTTTGGTTTGGATATTACGTGGGAATGTCATTTCAAATTACCGATGACATTTTAGATTTTATCTCATCAGAAGAACAGCTTGGGAAACCAGTTGGCAGCGACTTACTGCAAGGAAATATTACGCTGCCAGTTTTGTATGCCATTGAAAATGCTGAGTTTCGAGATAAAGTAGAACAGCTTTTCGAGAGGGAATATGAGCAAGAGCTGATCAATGAAATTATTTCTGATATTAAATCTTCTAACGCCATTGAACGTTCATTTGAGATGAGCGATCGTTATCTGCAAAAAGCGATGAGCATTTTAGAAGAACTGCCGCCAAACAAGGCGAAAAAAACGCTGCATCAAATTGCGAAGTACATTGGAAAACGGAAATTTTGATTTATTTACTTTCATAAGTTGTAAACTGCTCGAAACAATGTTAATATCTTCATGAGGTGTGATTGCGCTTTCAAAACTTGTTTACATATCATGAACTTCAGGGGTGGAGAGTAAAATGATACAAAAAACGTTTTTAATGGTCAAACCAGATGGGGTACAAAGAAGCATTATTGGTGAGGTTATTTCTCGCTTTGAGAAAAAAGGTTTTCAATTAGTCGGAGCTAAGCTTATGCATATTTCGCAGGAATTAGCTGAAACACACTACGGTGAACATAAAGAGAAAGCTTTTTTCGGTGAGTTAGTGAAATTTATCACATCAGGTCCAGTTTTTGCTATGGTATGGGAAGGTGAAAACGTGATTTCAGTATCACGTCAAATGGTGGGGAAAACTAACCCTCAAGAAGCCCTTCCTGGAACTATTCGAGGTGATTATGGACTGATTGTCGATAAGAATATTATTCACGGCTCAGATTCACCAGAAAGTGCGGAGCGTGAAATCAGCTTATTCTTTGAAAGTGAAGAGCTGACTTTCTATAAAAAAGACGCAGACGCTTGGATTTACTAATTTAGATAGCGCAAGGAGACGAATGAATTTTCATTCGTCTTTTTTATTGTTTTTATAAATAGGTCCTAGGCTATAGATTGCGAATATCTCTCTACATAAACATTTTCACAATGTATTCCGATATATTAGTAAGAAGATAAGCATATATAAAGGTTTTATTTCTTTATATAGCATCAACGTATAGAAATAAGAAAGGAGAGTCAAAAATGATAGATGAATACGACGCGTTTGTGGAGAAAATAAAAATAAAAACAGGCATTGATTTATCACTATATAAGCAGTCTCAAATGCAACGCCGCCTTACCTCCCTATATGAAAAAAAAGGTTTTTCTAGTTTTTTTGAATATTATCGAGCAATGAGCAGTAATAACGAACTGCTTGAGGAGTTTTTAGATCGGATGACGATTAACGTGTCAGAGTTTTATCGCAACTATCAGCGGTGGGATATATTGGAGCAAAAAATTTTACCGGCTCTTGTAAAAGGAAAAACAGACCTGAAAGTGTGGAGCGCTGCCTGTTCAACAGGGGAAGAGCCATATACACTAGCGATGGTTTTATCAACATTTTTTCCTCTTTCGCGTATTTCTATATTGGCGACTGATTTGGATGAAAAAGTGATAGAAAAAGCAAAAATAGGCTTTTATGATGAACGTTCACTTCAGGAAATGCCTGTTTCGATGAAAAATAAGTACTTTCAACAAAGAGGAACCGGGTACTTATTAGATAAAAAAATCAAAAAAACAGTTGTTTTTCAGAAACATAACTTACTGTCAGACTCTTTTCCAAAAAACGTTGACTTGATTGTTTGTCGAAATGTGCTTATTTATTTTACAGATGAAGCAAAGCATGCTTTATATGAAAAATTTAGCAGATCTTTAGCACCTGGCGGCATCTTATTTGTAGGTAGCACAGAACAGGTTTTTACTCCGCAAAAGTATGGATTTGAAACGGCTGATACGTTTTTTTACAGAAAAGTAAAGACCATTTAATCGAGACAACCAGAAGCGGTTTCTTAAAAGCTGAGGTGAAACTTTTTGTACATTCTTATGTTATAGTATGGTATAGTCATATTTAAAAATGGAAAAATTCTGACGAATAATACATATTAAGCGGAGGTACGATTATGCGATATTTAACAGCAGGAGAATCACATGGTCCACAATTGACTACTATTTTAGAGGGTGTTCCGGCAGGGCTTCCTTTAACAGCCGAAGACATCAATACAGATTTAGCGCGAAGACAAAAAGGTCATGGTCGCGGAAGACGTATGCAAATTGAAAAAGATCAAGCGGAAATTTTAAGCGGTGTCCGCCACGGCTATACGCTAGGATCTCCTATTACGTTAGCGGTAGAAAATAACGACTGGAAACACTGGACAAAAATTATGGGCATCGAGCCAATTTCTGAAGAAGAGTCAGAAGAAGTAAAGCGTAAAATCTCAAGACCAAGACCAGGGCATGCCGATTTAAACGGCGCTATTAAATATGGTCATCGCGATATGAGAAATGTATTAGAACGTTCTTCAGCTCGCGAAACAACTGTAAGGGTAGCAGCAGGTGCTGTGGCTCGTCAAATTCTTGCTCAGTTCGGGATTTCTGTAGCTGGACATGTATTAGAAATTGGCGGCGTACAGGCAAATCCGCCTCAATACAAAAGCTTAGAGGACCTTCAAGAAGTCACTGAAGCTTCCCCAGTAAGATGTTTTGACTCAGCTGTTGAGAAAGACATGATGCAAGCAATCGATGATGCTAAGAAAAATGGCGATTCTATCGGAGGCGTAGTAGAAGTTATTATTGAAGGCGTGCCAGCAGGAGTAGGCAGCTATGTTCATTACGATCGTAAATTAGATGCGAAGATTGCTGCAGCTGTTATGAGCATTAATGCATTTAAAGGCGTTGAGTTTGGGATTGGCTTTGAAGCGGCTCGCAGACCAGGAAGCGAAGTTCATGACGAAATTCTATGGGATGAAAAGAACGGGTATACCCGTAAAACAAACAACTTAGGCGGCTTTGAAGGCGGCATGACAACAGGTATGCCAATTGTAGTACGCGGTGTAATGAAACCTATTCCAACGCTTTACAAGCCGTTAAAAAGTGTTGATATTGAAACAAAAGAAGCCTTCGAGGCAAGCATCGAACGTTCAGACAGCTGCGCTGTGCCGGCGGCAAGCGTTGTAGCAGAAGCCGTTGTAGCTTGGGAATTGGCTGATGCGCTAATCGAACAGTTTGGACAAGACCGAATTGATTTAATTGCTGAAAATATTGAGAAAATGCGTGCACATGCGAGGGAGTTTTAATGTTGCAAATTGATATTCAAACTTTATCCAAAACATATCCTCTTTATTTAGGAAATGGATTAATTGAAAAGCTGCCTTCTATTATCGAGAGTGTAAAACCTAATCTGTCGTCCGTGTTAATCATCACCGATTCAGCCGTAGACTCATATTATGGAGAAGCGGTTGTAAAAGCGATTAATACAAAGTTTAAAGTGGCTAAATACGTAGTGCCAAGCGGTGAACATGCAAAGTCATTTCAACATTACTACGATTGTCAGACATTTGCGCTCGAGCAGCAGCTTGATCGAAATGCGCTCGTTATTGCTTTTGGCGGAGGGGTAGTAGGCGATTTAGCTGGATTTGTAGCCGCTACTTATATGAGAGGAATTTCTTTTATTCAAGTGCCAACGACGCTTCTTGCTCACGATAGTGCTGTAGGCGGTAAAGTAGCCATTAATCATGAGCTTGGGAAAAATATGATTGGTGCTTTTTATCAGCCTGAAGCGGTTGTTTATGATATTGATCTTCTTAAAACGCTTCCCGAAAGAGAATGGCGTTCCGGTTTTGCAGAAGTGATTAAACACGCTTTTATTCACGATGAAGCATTTTATAAATGGCTTCAGCAAAATATACAATCGCTGACTGATTTACAAGATGAAAAATTAATTTATGCTATTCAAAGCGGTATTTTAGTCAAAGCATCTGTTGTAAAAGAAGATGAGACAGAAGCTGGCGTTCGCGCCCATCTGAACTTTGGACATACGCTAGGTCATGCGATCGAAGCAGAGTGCGGCTATGGACAAATCAGCCACGGAGAAGGCGTAGCGATTGGTATGCTGTTTGCTATGAAAGTCAGCAATGTTCTTGGAAAAAGTCAGTTCCCTGTGGACGACATTGCGAAATGGTTTGAAAAATTTGGCTACAAGACGTCTGTCCCAAACCATCTTTCAGCTGAAAAACTGCTCGTAAGAATGAAAGCGGACAAGAAGTCTAAATCAAGCAATGTTCACATGGTACTGCTTGAAGGCATAGGCAAGCCTTTTGTTCAGCAAGTAGAAGATGAAGTGATTCTTAAACTGCTGAATGAAGAGCTTAAAGCTTAGTTTCGTCTAAAGCCAAGTAGATAGTAGTTGACAAATGAATTTGAAACGTACTACAATTGGTAACAAGTTAGTTTAGAGATTTTAGTTATGAGAAAACAATAGACAGTTTAGTTGAGATTAGGGTAGACGAGAATGAGACAGTTGAGCAGAGTTTAGTTGAGTGAATTTTACCATTCGTATACCCAAAGGCCCATTTTTGATGTGTCTTTGGGTTTATTTATTATATCCTCTTTTATATAACCTCATCTATTCTCATTCTCCATGAAATGGAGGATTGAAAGATATGACGAACACGTATACTTCTTTTTTAGAAGACTCTACAGAGTATTTAACCATTCCAATTATAAAAAAAATATTTATCGATAGCATGACACCTGTTGATCTTTTTCAACAAGTAAAAGATGAAGCCGTATATTTGCTTGAAAGTAATGATGAATCATCACCATGGTCCAATTATTCTTTTATTGGCTTAAATCCATTTTTGTATGTCGAGGAAGAAAACGGAACCTATCTAGCAAAAAACAAGCAGCTTCAGCCTATGCTGCAAGGAGACAGCTTTAAAGAGGTATTTTGTAAAATTCAGCAAGAGCTGAAAGTGAAAGTACCAGACCTTGCACTTCCTTTTAAAGGAGGAGCAGTAGGGTTTATCAGCTACGACGCAGTATCGCAAATTGAAAAAGTAAACGTACATGCCCAAAATGATTTGAACATGCCTACTTTTCACTTTATCTATTGTCAAACGATGCTTGCGTACAATCATCAAACAAAAGAGCTTATGGTGATTCACTACATTAAGCTTAATGAGCAAGACAAAGAGCAGCAGAAAAAAGAAAAATACGGTGAAGCTTTAGCAGAGATCAATCGATATGTTGAAAGAATAGCGCAGACGGTGAAAGAAAAGCCAATGATGTTTGAAAGCGAGCAGCGCGAAGTTAGCTTTGAAGGCGTGACATCGTCATACCAAAAAGATAAATTTGTGCAAGATGTGGAAAAAATTAAGGAATACATTAAAAGCGGAGATGTTTTTCAAGCCGTATTGTCACAGAGATTTCAAATTGATACGACCGTAGCTGGATTTGATATTTACAGAGTATTGCGATTAGTTAATCCGTCTCCTTATTTATTTTACGTGAAAGTAAAAGGCGTGGAGCTAATTGGAAGTTCTCCTGAGCGGTTGATTCAAATTGAAAACGGCCATTTAGAAATTCATCCGATTGCAGGAACGAGAAGACGTGGCAGGGATGCAGAAGAAGATGCGCGCTTATACGAAGACTTAATTAACGATGAAAAAGAGCGGGCAGAACACTATATGCTCGTGGACTTAGCAAGAAATGACATCGGCCGAGTTGCACAGTATGGAAGTGTCCAAACACCAGTATTAATGCAGCAGGTTAACTTTTCGCACGTCATGCACTTGATTTCTAAAGTGACAGGGCGCCTTGACGAAAAAGTACATCCCATTGATGCGCTGCTTTCTGCATTTCCAGCGGGTACCGTATCTGGCGCTCCAAAAGTGCGAGCGATGCAAATCTTAAATGAAATTGAACCAGTTGCGCGAAATGTATATGCAGGAACCGTAGCATATCTCGGATTTGATGGAAACATTGATTCGTGCATTGCGATTCGGACCATTCTTTTGAAAGACCAGACCGCTTATATCCAGGCTGGAGCAGGAGTGGTTGCTGACTCAAAACCGGAGCTTGAGTGGAAAGAAACCCGCAATAAAGCCAGCGCTTTAATCAAAACAATTCAATTGGCCCAAGACATCTACGATAAAAAGGAGGATGTATATGTTTAAAGAATTGTTAAAAAAGTGTTTGCGCGGTGAGTCACTTTCAGCGGAAGAAGCAGAAAAAATTATGAATGATATTATGAACGGTAAAGTCCCGGCAGCTCAAATCGCTAGCGTGCTAACCATCTTAACGTACCGAGGAGAAACCGTCGATGAAATTGTCGGTTTTGTCCGAGGTATGAAAAATAATATGAATGCTATTTCTCTAGAAGAATTAAACGTAGTAGATACATGCGGTACCGGAGGAGATGGGGCCTCTACGTTTAATATCTCGACGGCTAGTGCGATTGTGGCATCTGCTGCCGGAGTAAAGGTTGCGAAACACGGGAACCGCGCCGTATCTTCTAAAAGCGGAAGTGCCGACGTGTTAGAACATCTGGATATATGGATTCAAGGAAATGAAAAAGAAGTGAAAAATGCGGTGGCTGACCTCAACATGTCCTTTTTGTTTGCGCCGCTTTATCATCCAGCTATGAAGCACGTTGCTGCTACTCGAAAGGAATTAGGATTTAGAACGGTTTTTAATGCATTAGGTCCATTAGCAAACCCTACTAACTGCACAAAGCAAGTAATTGGCGTTTATTCCATTGAGCTTGCACGAAAATTAGCAGAAGCGCTTGTTGTACTTGGAGCTAACCACGTCCTTCTGGTTGCAGGCAGAGACGGTTTGGATGAAATCAGTGCCACTGATGTAACGGACGTTGTAGAAGTACAGGGCAATGTCATTACAGAATATACGCTTGCACCAGAGGATGTACACTTACAGAGAGGGAAGCTTGAAGACTTAGTGGTAGAAGATGCAAAATCGAGTGCCGAGCTTATTGAATCGCTATTTTTAAATAAAAGCAATGTAACTGCTAAAAACGCAGTCGTGTTGAACTCTGCTGCAGCTATTTACGTTAGCGGAAACGTTTCTACTTTTGAAGAAGGAGTAGCTGTAGCTTTGGAAACAATTGAATCAGGTGCTGCATACACACAATTACAACGATTGAAATCGAAAAAGGTGGTTGAACATGCTCAATAAAATTATTGAAACAAAAAAAGAAGAAATTCAAAACTTACAGTTACCCGAACAGCAAAATGTTGCAAAACGATCATTTTTAGACGCTTTATCAAATCCGAATCGAGAGCTGGCTCTTATTGCAGAAGTGAAAAAAGCTTCTCCTTCCAAAGGATTAATAAAAGAGAATTTTCAGCCTGTGGAAATTGCTAAAGCCTACGAGAAAGGGAAAGCAGATGCTTTGTCTGTGTTAACAGATCAGCACTATTTTCAAGGAAATCGAACGTTTTTAAGTGACATTAAACAGCATGTCTCTATCCCTGTGCTTCGCAAGGATTTCATCATTGATTCCATTCAAGTGGAAGAAAGTGCAAGAATCGGTGCTGATGCTATTTTACTCATTGGAGAAGCACTTGAACCGTTAAAATTGCAAGAGCTTTATCTTCAAGCTGCTGAAAAAGAGTTAGATTGTTTAGTAGAAGTGCATTCTCTAGAAACGCTTGAAAAGCTGCTAGCTGTATTTACCCCGAAGATTATCGGCATTAATAATCGAAATCTTCACACGTTTGAAACCAGCGTGCAGCAGACCAAAGAAATCGCTAAGCACGTTCCGAAAAATCAGCTGTTAGTGAGTGAAAGCGGAATTTACTTATACGATGATGTTTCCTACGTAAAAGAAGCGGGAGCAAAAGCTATTTTAGTAGGGGAATCGCTTATGAGGCAGGATAATCAAACCAAAGCGATTGAAAAGCTGTTTGGGGAAAGTGAATATGCTCATTAAGTACTGTGGTATTCGATCAAAACAAGATATAGCTTTAATCGAAAGTTCGGCTGCTACTCACATTGGCTTTATTTTCTATCCAAGAAGTAAACGATATGTAAAGCCTGAACAAGTAAATGAGTTTGTAACGGATGAAATAAAAAAACAAGTCTCGCTAGTAGGGGTATTTGTTAATACACCGGTTGATCAAATACTTGAAATTGCCTCCCTAACAAATTTAGATGTAATTCAGTGCCACGGGCAAGAAACAGCTGCGGACGTACGTCAGTTAAAGCAGCGTGGATATGAAGTGTGGAAAGCACTCCCTCACAATAAAGAAACGCTGCAGCAAATGCATGTATATGAAGAAGCTGACGGGTATGTAATTGATAGCAAGGTTAAAGAACAATTTGGAGGAACGGGCGTTGCTTTTGATTGGAGCTTCGTTCCTCAGTATGAATCAGCTGCCCAAAGGTTAGGTAAAAAATGTTTTATTGCTGGAGGAATCAATGCTTGTAACATTGAGAACTTGTTACCCTACAAGCCTGGGGCGATTGATATTTCTGGCGGTATTGAAACAAATGGAACGAAGGACTATACAAAAATTATAGAAATTGAAAGGAAGATCATACTATGACATACAATCATCCTGATGAATTTGGCCGCTTTGGTGAATTTGGCGGAAAATACGTACCTGAAACATTAATGAAACCACTTGAAGAAGTAGAAGCAGCTTTGAATCAAGCAATGAAAGATCCGGCATTTAAAGATGAGTATCTGTCTTTACTCGTCAACTACTCTGGGCGACCAACGGCTTTAACATACGCTGATAATATTACCGAAACGCTCGGCGGGGCAAAAATTTATTTAAAACGTGAAGACTTAAATCATACGGGTGCTCACAAAATCAATAATGCCATTGGACAGATTTTACTTGCTAAACGGATGGGGAAAACAAAAATTATTGCTGAAACAGGAGCGGGTCAGCACGGGGTAGCTACAGCTACAGTAGCTGCAAAGTTCGGAATGGAATGTAAAGTATTCATGGGAGAAGAAGATATTGAACGTCAGGCGTTGAACGTCTTTCGCATGAAGCTTCTAGGAGCGGAAGTCATTCCTGCAACTTCTGGAACAAAAACGCTAAAAGATGCAACAAATGAAGCAATTCGCTACTGGGTTCAACATTGTGAAGATCATTTTTACTTAATTGGTTCGGCCATTGGACCGCATCCTTATCCTAAAATGGTTCGAGATTTCCAAAAAATTATTGGAGAAGAAGCAAAAGAACAGTTTACAGCGGTAGAAGGCAAACTTCCAAATGCTGTCGTGGCATGCGTTGGAGGCGGCAGTAATGCAATCGGAATGTTTTATGATTTTATTAAAGAAGAAAATGTACGCTTGATCGGCGTAGAAGCAGGAGGGAAAGGACTAAATACAGCCCTCCATGCTGCTAAAATGGCTAAAGGCACAAAAGGTGTTATTCACGGAACGCTCACGTATTTACTTCAAGATGAAAATGGTCAAATTACAGAGCCTTATTCTATTTCAGCAGGTTTGGATTATCCAGGTATCGGTCCAGAGCATTCTCACCTTTCATCTATTGGACGAGTAGAATATGAAAGTGTAACGGATGATGAGTCAATCGAAGCTCTTCAGCTGCTGGCGAAAACAGAGGGAATCATCCCGGCTATTGAGTCCGCCCATGCGCTGGCAAAAGCATTTGAACTGGCTAAAAGCATGACGAAAGAAGAAACCATTTTAATTTGCTTGTCAGGTCGAGGAGATAAGGACGTTCATACATTAGTAAACTTGCTAGAAGGGAAGGAAGAAGAACATGAATACGTTTGAAGCGAGACTACCTAAACATGAAACATTGTTTATTCCATTTATTACAGCAGGAGATCCTCATGAAGATGCAACGGTGGAAATTGCTTTGTCTTTGCAAAAGCAAGGTGCCTCTATTTTAGAGCTGGGCGTACCATATTCTGACCCTTTAGCAGATGGTCCAATTATTCAAGAGGCGTCTAAAAGAGCTTTATCTGGTGGTATGTCTATTTCAAAAGCCATTAAGCTTGTATCGGTGATGAGAAAAAAAGGTGTGAAAATACCGGTAATTCTCTTTACCTATTTTAATCCTGTGTTACAATTAGGTTTAGAATCCTTTTTCGCGTTAATGCGAGAAAATGAAATAGATGGAGTGCTAATTCCGGATTTACCGTACGAAGAGAGTGGCCGTATCCGGGAGCTTGCCGCTGAAAATGAAGTTGCGTACATTTCAATGGTTGCTCCTACATCTAAAGAGCGTATTCAAAAAATCGCTGCAGATGCAACGGGCTTCTTATACTGCGTGTCGTCTTTAGGCGTTACTGGGGTTCGCTCTACGTTGCCAGCTGATATTGGCACCTTTTTAGAAGATGTGAAAGCAGCAGCTTCTATACCGGTGGCCGTCGGTTTTGGGATTTCAACAAGTGAACAAGTAGAGGTGTTAAAAGAACATAGCGACGGCATTGTAATTGGAAGTGCAATTGTTAATAAAATTGGCCAGCTTGAACAAGTTCTTTTAAATAAGGATACACGCCGAGACGGATTAAATCAAATTGAGGAGTATGTTGCATCCATCGTTTCGCCTATACAAAAATGCGAGGTGTAACACGTTGAAGGTAAAAGAACAATTACTAACTTTATCTCCATATAAACCAGGTAAGCCAATTGAAGAAGTAAAGCGTGAATTTAATTTAGATCGCGTTGTAAAATTAGCTTCTAATGAAAATCCTTACGGCAGTTCTGCTTTAGTAAAAGAAGCGATTGCTGCAGAAATCGAAAATATGGCGCTTTATCCAGACGGCTATGCAGCTGAACTGCGTGCAGCAGTAGCAAAGCACGTAGGCGTAGAGCAAGATCAGCTGATTTTTGGAAATGGGTCTGATGAAGTCATTCAAATTATTTGCCGAGCTTTGCTATCGGCTGATACAAATACTGTCATGCCGACGCCGTCATTTCCTCAATATAAGCATAATGCCGTAATTGAAGGTGCAGAAATTCGTGAAGTACCGCTGCGGGGCGGAGATCATGATTTAGATGCTATGCTTCGTGTAATTGATGAAAATACGACAATTGTGTGGGTATGCAGTCCTAATAACCCAACGGGAACGTATGTGAAGGGCGATGAGTTAATTTCTTTTATGAAACAAGTTCCTAAGCATACATTAATCGTTATGGATGAAGCCTATTTTGAGTATGCAGCAGATCAAGCCGACTATCCGGATACGGTAGAGTTTTTGAATGAATACGAAAACTTAATTGTACTTCGCACATTTTCAAAAGCATACGGCTTAGCTTCTTTGCGCATTGGTTACGGTATTGCAAACGAATCATTACTACAAAAAATTGAGCCGGCTCGTGAACCTTTTAATACAAGCCGCATGGCTCAAAAAGCAGCAATCGTTGCTCTTGAAGACCAAGCGTTCATTGAAGAGTGTAAAAAGAAAAATGAAGAAGGCTTGCAGCAATATTATGCTTTCTGTGATAAGAACGGTTTAAACTATTATCCTTCTTTCACTAACTTTGTTCTAATTGATTTTGGCCGTCAAGGCGATGAAGTGTTTCAATTTTTATTGCAGCGCGGATTTATCGTTCGTTCAGGGAATGCATTAGGCTTCCCAACTTCCGTTCGTATTACGGTGGGAACGAAAGAACAAAATGAACAAATTATTGAATTGCTTCAGCAGTTTGTTAATCAAGCAGCAGCGAAAGCTTAATACCTAATATAGTAAAAGATGAGAGTGTGATTTCACACTCTCATCTTCATATGCACAATGAGGTGAAGGAAAGTGACAAAAAATGTTTTTGTTATAGGTTTGGGGTTAATTGGAGGATCGCTGGCGCTTAATATAAAAAAGACGCATCATCATCTTGATGTAATAGGTTTTGACATTAATCAAGAGCAGCTGGAGCTTGCCAAAACCCTAGGTGTAATTGACCAAGCGGCTTCTTCTTTGCAACAAGGCGCGGAGCAAGCCAATTATATTGTTATTGCCATTCCGGTTACTCAAGCAGCGGAAGTGCTAAAACAGTTAGAACATTTTACGCTCAAACAGTCTGTTATCGTCACAGACGTAGGAAGTACAAAAGAAGAGGTAGTGAAGACAGCGGAGGCTCTTATTGCTAAAGGCATTGAGTTTATCGGCGGCCACCCAATGGCTGGGTCTCATAAAAGCGGAGTAGCTGCTTCTAAAGCTCATTTGTTTGAAAATGCCATGTATGTATTAACACCTTCATCTTCTACTTCTTCGGAGGCTTTGGACAGTTTAAAGGAATTGCTAAGTGGTACAAAAGCTAAAATTATTGTGATGTCACCAAAAGAACATGATAAATTAGCGGGTGTCATCAGCCATTTTCCTCATATTATTGCTGCAAGCCTTGTTCATCAAGCAGAATATTACCAACAAGACAACCAGCTAGTTTCGCAGCTTGCAGCTGGAGGGTTTCGTGATATTACACGTATTGCTTCAAGCAGTCCAGCGATGTGGAGAGATATTTTGCTTCATAACCAGGATGCGCTTCTTTCAATGTTTGACCACTGGCTTGAAGAAATGAACGACGTGCGAAATATGATCGAACGAAAAGACGCGAACGATATCTATACATATTTTTCACAAGCAAAACAATTTAGAGATCAGCTTCCTGTACGAACAAAAGGAGCGATTCCATCCTTTTATGATCTCTATGTGGATGTTCCTGACTATCCGGGGATTATTTCAGAAGTGACGGGTTATTTAGCAGAAGATGAAATCAGTATTACAAACATTCGAATTTTAGAAACACGAGAAGACATATACGGAGTATTACGTTTGAGCTTTCAAACAGAGGAAGATAGAAAGCGGGCAAGAGCGTGTCTCCATCAGCATCAATATCAGACGTTTATTTCTTAATGTATGAAAGGCGTGAATGAAATGAGTGGAAAACAATTAAAAACGAATCTTTCATCTCTCCAAGGAGAAATTTCTATTCCTGGAGATAAATCGATTTCTCACAGAGCTGTGATGTTCGGAGCGATGGCAGAAGGGAAAACAACGATTAATCATTTTTTAGCAGGGGAAGATTGCTTAAGTACGATTTCGTGTTTTGAAAAGATGGGCGTATCGATTAAAAGAGAAGGCGAGTATGTCGAAGTCGAAGGTAAAGGTATCGAAGGGTTAAGTGAACCTGCTTCCATCCTAGATGTAGGAAATTCAGGAACGACTACTCGTTTAATGCTTGGGATTCTCGCAGGTGTGCCATTTCATACGTCTCTAATTGGAGATGAGTCGATTGCCAAGCGTCCTATGAGCCGCGTTACGGTGCCCCTGCGCTCTATGGGTGCAAAGATTGATGGGCGTGAGCACGGCCAATATACGCCTTTATCGACTCGAGGAGGAGCTTTAAAAGCAATTCATTACCATTCTCCTGTAGCAAGTGCACAAGTAAAATCAGCGATTTTACTAGCGGGACTTCATGCAGAAGGCACAACAAAAGTAACTGAGCCTTTTACATCACGTGACCATACAGAGCGTATGCTTCGCGCCTTTGGAGTAGACGTAGAGGTAGATGGAACGACTGTAAGCATTGAAGGAGGACAATCTCTGCGCGGAACGGATGTCTACGTACCTGGTGACATTTCTTCAGCGGCGTTCTTTCTTGTTGCAGGAGCTATTGTTCCAAACAGCCGAATCGTTTTGAAAAACGTCGGACTCAATCCTACAAGAACAGGTATTATTGATGTGCTTCAGCAAATGGGTGCACGTCTTACAATTTCTAATGAACGTATTCAAAATGGAGAGCCAATTGGCGATTTGACGATTGAAACGTCTCAGTTGAAAGGGATTGAAATTGGGGGGGATTTAATTCCTCGTTTAATTGATGAAATTCCAGTGATTGCTCTTTTGGCGACTCAGGCGAATGGGAAAACGGTTATTAAAGATGCCGAAGAATTAAAAGTAAAAGAAACGAACCGTATCGATACGGTTGCAACGGAGTTAAGCAAGCTCGGTGCCTCTGTTACTCCAACAGCTGATGGCCTCATCATTGAAGGCAAGACTGCTCTAAAAAGCGGTGAAGTAGACAGCTATGGAGATCATCGAATTGGAATGATGCTTGCGGTCGCAGCAGCCATTGCAACGGGAGAGGTAACACTAATGAGAAGTGAAGCTATTCACGTCTCCTATCCTACTTTCTTTGAAGATCTTGATAAACTAAGCGAATAAGAAAAAGACCGGGACAAACGTATTTTGGTTGAAGGGAAATCCGAACGATGAACTGATATTCTTGATAGAGAATCAAACTCGTTCGGATTTTTATCCGAAAAATGTAAGCGTATTCAAATTGATTTGTTGAACAAACGCTCAAACTATTTTATCATGGTGTATAGAAGCATGTGTTCTTGCTTCGGTTTGGAAAAAATAGAAAATTAATTCGTTTTATTTGTATATAAAAAGTGAATGTAATAATAAAGGAGAATTGTGTGTGAAAGAACTAGACCGCGCGATAGGTTACGTAGAATCCAATGAAATTGAAAAAGGTCTTGCCCTTATTCATGAATTGAAAGATAAAGCTACAGACGAAGAAAAATTTTTAATGGCTGAACAGCTTCAAGAGTGGGGACTAGTAAATGATGCGCTGCCTTTAATAGACGAGCTCATCGCTAAATACCCAGAAGAAGGCGAGCTGTATTTATTAAAAGCTGAAATGCTTATCGATTTAGAAGAAGAAGAAGAAGCGATTCATATTTTAAATCAAATTAGCAGCGAAGATGATAACTACGTGCCAGCTCTGCTTCTTGTAGCTGATTTATATCAAATGCAAGGCCTTAGTGAAGTAAGTGAGCAAAAGTTAATGGAAGCGAAAAAAATGCTTCCAAATGAGCCGGTTATAGATTTTGGGCTCGGTGAATTTTACAGCAGTCAAGGAATTTATCAAAAGGCGATTCCTTTTTATCAAACGCTGCTAAAAACAGAAAAAGAATTTAACGGCACGGATCTTCGTCAGCGATTAGCTGAAAGTTTAGCAGGTATCGGCCAGTTCGAAGAAGCGCTGCCTTACTTTGATCAAGCGCTAAAAGATAAGCTTGAGATTAACACACTATTTGAATATGCGATTTCAGCGTATCAAGCAGGTCATTATCAGACCGCTATTGAAAAGTTCACAGAACTAAAAGAGCTAGACCGTGAGTACCATTCTCTTTATTTATATTTAGCAAAATCATATGAACATGAAGAGATGCTAGAAGAGGCTGCGGTGGCTGTCAACGAAGGTATTGCGCAGGATGAATTTCAAAAAGAACTTTACTTTTTTAAAGGGAAGATAGCATTAAAGCGCGGTCTAGAAGAAGAGGCTGAATCGGCATTTCAACAAGCGATTGCACTAGATCCTGGGTATATTGAAGCCATTTTAACTCTCTCTAAACTTTATATGAGTCAAGAGAGATATGAAGATGTAGTAGAGAATATCGAGCACGCCAAAGAATATAATGAGCATGACCCTCATTTTGAATGGGATTTAGCAAAAGCTCACCAGGAATTAGAAAATTATGAAGAAGCGCTAAAATACTACGAATCTGCATACACCGTTTTTAAAGAAGAGTATGCGTTTTTAGAAGAGTATGGCTACTTCTTATTAGAAGAAGGACAGCGCTCGAAAGCGAAGGAGATTTTCCAAGCCTTATTAGCAATGGATCCAACAGTAGATGAAATTCAAGACATATTATTTCAATTAGAAGAATAAATAATAGTTCAGAGGATTTTATTGCTGCCGTGTGGAATAAATAACTGTAAAAGGTGTTTTAACTGAGAGTTTAAACACAGAGGAGGGAAGTGAGAATATGACGACCCCTGTTACTGTCAACGAGAAAAAAGAATTTGTTCGCTGGTTTTTAACGAATTATCAGCTGAAGCGAAGAGAATGTGTATGGATTTTAAATTATTTGATGAGCCATGATCAATTGATGAAACGAGTTCACTTCGTTGAGCAAGCACAGTTTTGTCCTCGCGGGATGGTGATGTCTACGCACTGTGTGGAAGACCCTCCATTTCGTTTTTATAAAGAAAATATCATGACAACCGATGCAGAAAAATCATTTCATGATATTCGTTTGAATCGAGAAGAAGACATTTATATTCAATTAAACTTCCGATCGTTGTATTCATCGCCTCAATATGTGGCTGTACTGGAAGACAATCCGTATATGCCAAAAGCTAATCAAACAAATGAAAAAGACAGAGTATTAGCTGAGCAAATATTGGAAGAATCTATTCAGAAGTTTCAGCGATCAAAAATCATGGAACTAATTGATAAAGCATTAGATGAAAACGATAAAGAAGAATTTCAGCGCTTAAGCGAATATTTAAATAACCATTATGTACAGTAGATAAACGAGGGATTGGCTAGCTTCTTAGAAAAAGGTCAATCTCTTTTTTTATCTCCTTATTCATTTTGGAAAATAAATAAGACAAGCTTTAGCGGGCTTGCTGAGAGGAGAAGAAAGTTGAAGCTTCAGGCCAAGGAAATGGATGTGTACCTACAATCCAAAAGTTATGTTGATACCGTATTGGTTCCGCTCATTCCGATTGATTTCGGAGAAGATTTAAAGCTTACTGCATCTATGAGTGAATATACGACTGCTCTTACTGAAGAGTTAGAAAGGCAATTTAAAGGAAGAGTGATTTTAACACCTAGTTTTACATACTTAAAAAAAGATGGAGTAGCTGCTGTTTATGAAACATTACTTCGTTGGAATGAGCATATAAATGACAATGAAGTCAAACATCTTTTTGTGCTTACTAGCGACCGAGACTGGCTGCAGTTTGAAAAAGAAATAGGGGCGCACTGCATTTGGATACCTGCTTTACCTCTTGAGCATATAGATGAGTCGCATAAGTATAAGCTCATCCATGAACAAGTTCAACAGCTCTTACCGATTTTTGTAGAGAAATGGAGTGTTTAAAAAGACTGTAGAATAAGTAATGGAAGCGCACACAAAATAATGACAAAAAATTTAGAAAAATAAAGATTATTTCCATGTTTTAGGTTTTTATTGTATTGACCTTCCAGAAATATTAATATATCATGATTATGTCCTAGTTTAATAGAATGGTCCATCATGTGTCCAAAATTCTCTGGACTGAACTTTTTTAAAGGGGGGAAAAGCATGGGTGATCGGGTATCAAGACGACAGTTTTTAAACTATACGCTCACTGGTGTAGGGGGATTCATGGCTGCTGGAATGTTAATGCCAATGGTGCGCTTTGCAGTAGATCCAATTTTAGAAAAAGAAGCGGGTCAGGATTTAGTAGCTGTAGCGCAGGTTAAAGACATTACAAAAGAGCCGAAACGTGTCGATTTTAAAATCAAGCAAGTGGATGCGTGGCATAAATCAGAAGAGCCAAGATCGGCTTGGGTGTACAAAACTGATAAAGGTGAAATCGTCGCGCTGTCACCAATTTGTAAGCATTTAGGCTGTACGGTTAACTGGGCTGGTGACAAAAACTATCCACACCGTTTCTACTGCCCTTGTCATGGGGGAATGTATGAAAAAAGCGGTAAAAATGTACCGGGGACACCACCGATGGGACCGTTAGATGTATACGTTCAAAAAGTAAAAGGCGGTACGTTATATCTAGGAAAAGCCAAACCACAAGGAGGGGCATAGAAAATGTTGAATAAAATCTATGACTGGGTGGATGAACGGCTAGATATTACTCCTTTATGGCGAGATGTGGCCGATCATGAAGTGCCAGAGCACGTAAATCCTGCACATCACTTTTCAGCATTTGTGTATTGTTTTGGTGGATTAACGTTTTTTGTTACCGTTATTCAAATTTTATCAGGCATGTTTTTAACCATGTATTATGTACCAGATATAAAAAATGCATGGGAATCCGTTTATTATCTGCAAAATGAAGTCGCTTTCGGACAAATTGTTCGAGGTATGCATCACTGGGGAGCAAGTTTGGTTATCGTCATGATGTTTTTACATACACTTCGTGTTTTCTTCCAAGGAGCATACAAAAAACCCCGCGAGTTAAACTGGATTGTGGGTGTGTTAATTTTCTTTGTTATGTTAGGTTTAGGTTTTACAGGTTATTTGTTGCCGTGGGATATGAAAGCGCTATTTGCAACGAAAGTAGGTTTGCAAATTGCCGAATCCACACCAATTATAGGCCAGCAAGTGAAGACATTACTCTCAGGACATCCAGACATCGTTGGTGCTCAAACACTAACTCGCTTTTTCGCCATTCACGTATTCTTTTTACCCGGAGCTCTACTTGGCTTAATGGGTGCCCACTTCTTAATGATTCGTAAACAAGGAATTTCAGGACCACTATAAAATTTTATACGCTTTATTCAATTAGTCAATCACACTAGTCATCATATGCATCAAGCACATACTCCGTTGTTAGTACTTTCACTAGAACAGTGAGAAAAAGGAGGGAGAACATGCATCGTGGTAAAGGGATGAAGTTTGTTGGAGATTCACGTGTTCCTGCAGAACGAAAACCCAATATTCCAAAAGATTACTCTGAATTTCCAGGGAAAACAGAAGCATTCTGGCCAAACTTTTTACTAAAAGAATGGATGGTAGGTGCAGTTTTTTTAATCGGTTATCTATGTTTAACCATCGCTCATCCATCTCCTCTTGAACGTATTGCCGATCCGACTGATACGGGGTACTTGCCTCTTCCTGACTGGTATTTTTTGTTCCTATATCAATTGCTTAAATATTCATTTGCTTCTGGTCCATATAATATTATAGGTGCATTTATTATTCCAGGGATTGCATTTGGCGCATTAATGCTTGCTCCGTTCATTGATCGAGGGCCAGAAAGAAGACCAGCTAAGAGGCCGTTTGCAACAGGATTCATGCTTTTGGCTATAGCAGCAGTCTTTTTCCTAACGTGGCAGTCAGCCACACAGGTGGATTGGAAAGCGCGTGAAGAGCAAGGGAAAATTAGAGAAGAAGTAGCGATTGACAAAAATTCAGAAGGCTACAAAATCATGCAAGAACAAACGTGCTTGACCTGTCATGGTGATAACTTACAGGGAGGCCCTGCAGCTCCGGCTTTAACAGGCATTGATTTATCTCCTGAAGAAATCGCCAATATCGCAAAAAATGGGAAAGGCAATATGCCAAAAGGTGTTTTCAAAGGTTCAGATAAAGAATTGAAAACGCTCTCGGAATTTGTCGGCAACTTAGGGAAAGAATAGTGAAAATCAGCCAAAGGGCTGGTTTTTTTTTGAATTTATTTAATGCTGTGGTTTACATCAATGAGATAGGTGCTTGCTATTGTTCAAAAACTGTACATAATAAAGAAGAGATTAAATGTAAAGGAGACTTTCTAAATGGCTTGGTTATGGTATACCTTAAAAGATAAGCGTTTTTTAACGCTTCTGCTGATCGTGAATATACTAGGAACAATCTACGGGTATATTTGGTATGGAAGCCAATTAGCGGAAACGCCTAAGAAGTTTTTATTATTTGTGCCTGATAGTCCAACGGCAAGCTTGTTTTTTGTTATTGTACTTATCGGTCTTTTACTTGGAAAGCATTTTTCATTGTTTGAAGCTTTAGCAATGATCACGCTGTTTAAATACGGGATTTGGGCCGTCGTAATGAATGTATTGGTCTATGTGTTAACAGGATACATTGATTGGATGATGCTTATGTTAATGGCTTCTCATGCAGCAATGGCTTTTCAAGGGCTTTTATACGTACCGTTTTACCGGATTAAATTATGGCATATAGCTGTTGCCGCTGTATGGGCCGTACATAATGATATCATTGATTACGTTTTTTCTATGATGCCAAGATACAGTATGCTCAATGCGTATATGTCTGAAATTGGTTATTTTACATTTTGGCTAAGCATTTTATCTATTTTCATTACATACTGGTTCACAGTTCGTGCTTCTTCAAAAAAACAGCTATAAAAAATTTTTGAAATAGGCGCACGAAACGAGCTCTCTTTTTCTAAGATATAGTAGGCTATATTTAAGTATGAGGTGAGTGACTGTGAAGGAAACCAAACGAGAGCTTCATCCGTCCGTTGTGGAATTTAAACAATTTGTAAAATCACATCCCAAATTAGTAGAACAGGTTCGAAAGCAGCAAAAAACGTGGAAAGAGCTTTATGAAGATTGGTATTTATTCGGTGCAGAAGATCCAATGTGGGAGGCATATCGTTCAGAAGAAAGTGCAAAGGCTGAACCAGCTGCTGCAACAGAGGAGAAAAAAGATATTATGGGTACAATTGTATCCTCGCTGAAAAACATGGACTTGAATCAAATGCAAAATCATATCACAAATGTAAATTCAGCTATTTCGAATATTCAACAAGTACTGCAGCAATTTCAGCCATCTAAGCCATCCGGTGGAGGAGCAGCTTCCGGGCCAGGGAATCCATTTGGCTTTAGGAAAGATTAAACGCAATGAGAAAAGATATATACGAGTATATGCAGTCTCGTCCTAAACTCAACGACTTCGTTCGTGAACAGCCAATGTGGTACCGGCGTTTATCTAGAAATCCTGAAGAACTCGAGAAATTTGAATTAGAATCCAAGCACTACTACAAACAAACGATTCCTCATAAAGTCGAAAAGTTTTCGAATTCCATTCAAATGGCAAACATGATGTTTCATATGTTTCAGTCCATGAAAAATCAATGATCTCTGCATACATAGCGATGCAGAGATTTTTGCATGTCATGAGTAAAAACAAAGAGTTTGTAAACACTATGGAGAAACGAATGATAAAGGAATGGTATTATGCGCTTACTATTAACGACGGCCTTATGTGTAGTTTCTCTGCTAGGATGCAACCATGATAAACCAAAACCTGAAACTAAAATTCCCTCTCAACCGCGTGCAGCTGAAACGTTTGGTGCAATGAATACAAAACCTTCACTGATGGTACACCAGCATGTGAAAGGACAAAACGTATACGTCGAATGTATTCTAAGCGGGTTTTCATTTTCAACAGAGAGTGGATTCCTTCAAATCACAGTAGATGGAAAACCATTTAAAGAAATGAAGCAAGCAGCCTTTGTTTTAAGTGATCTTCCAAAAGGATCTCATACTGTTACGATTGAACTGATGAAATCTAAAGAAGAAAGTTATCAAGTGAGGAATACCTTTACGGTTGAAATTATATAGTTAAAAAGTAGAACTTGTAGTAAATCAGTGTAAGCTGTTTTAGCAAGTTCTTTTTCTTTAGATCCAAAACGTGATAAGATAAAAACGGAGGTGCACAGCCATGCTGACAACAATGAGAACTGTTGAATTACTCGATGAGTCTGATCACGTAGCGAACATGGTGTTACAATCAGACGTAGCCGAGAACTATCGTCAATGTTTATATAGATTAAATAAAGATTCACATGCACAGGCATTAATTGCTGAATTTGTGAAAATAAAGGAACAGTATGAGGATGTTCAGCGATTTGGAAAATATCATCCTGATTATAAAACCATTACGAGACAAGTACGTGATGTAAAGCGTCAAGTTGATTTACACGCGACAATCGCTGCGTTCAAAAAAGCAGAAAATGAATTACAAAAGCTGCTTGATGAAATTAGCGTTATCCTTGGTCAAGCTGTTTCAGAGCACGTGAAAGTACCGACGGGAAATCCGTTTTTTGATACGGGAAGCAGCTGCGGCGGTGGCTGCGGATCTGGTGGAAGCTGTGGGTGCAGCGCATAAGCCGTTCACTGTATAAATCGAACGCAATCAGCACAGGAATTTCCGCAGCAGGCCATTTTACGCTGTGGAACGTAAAACCTGTGCTGATAAACATAAGTAAGATGCTGACTTCTGACAAAAGTTGAGCGCCACGTAGCATTTGTATTGGATGTAGCAAAAATAGATGAAGCTTCTAGAAGCTCATCTATTTTTCTACGCTCAATTGATGTGTTTATATACAAAAAGGGTATATTTGTGATTTTTTTGAAAATGACTTGTTCAATAGCTCTCTGCTCGTTAAAATGAGTAAGAAAGAGCATCCAGATATCATCTAAATTCATACATAAAGCACCTACTTCATATAAAAGAATTTATGATAAAGAAAACCAATATAACGTATGCAAAAGGGGAACTAAATATGTTTGTTGAACGTCAAGGAATTGTGGCGTATGTGCATTCTGTTAAGCAAGCAAAAGCATTGCGAAAGTACGGAAATGTACATTACGTATCTAAAGAATTAAAGTATGTTGTCTTATATTGCAACCAAGATGGCATTGAAAAAACAATCCATAAACTTCAGTCTCTACCTTTTGTGAAGAAAGTAGATCCTTCTTATCGGCCGTTTTTAAAAACAGAATTCGAAAATTCAAAGCCGGATAAGGCGAAGGAATATGACTATAAGATAGGAATTTAAACAAAAAAGGAATGTGATGTACATTCCTTTTTTTATTTTACTTGCCCTTGGCAAATGAATAGGCAGGGATGAGATTATTGCATTGGCGGAATAAAGCGGTTCATTCGCAAAATGCCAATAAGGTGCTGATAGTATAGTGCTGTTTCTGGAAATGTAGTAGATGGTTTGACATCGAGTACCACAATTTCTTTTCCCGCTTCCTCAGCAGCTTGTTTAAATAACTCAACGCGCTTGCTGTCGTTTTGTTTTAAAACAATTCCTTCTCGGCAAACGTAAAGCGGTTGGAAATTCCCTTCAGCTGTTGGATGCAAGACAGCGACAAAAGAAGCTACTTGTCGATCTTCTTTTACTGTTCGCAGCATAATAAGATGAGCAAGACGGTGTTTGTTGCTTTTGACAATCTCTAACAGCTCATAAATATCTGAATACCCTTCTCCGAGCTCAATAAAACGCTGAATCATATGTATTTCCCCCTTTATGTATTAAAAAAGCAAACTCACGTAGTTTAATGTATCATTGAATATTTTAAGAGTAAATAAAAAAATCCCTACAACTACTCATTGTAGGGCCCTTCAATAAAGGGGTGTAATCACCTCTGCGATTACAAGCACCTTGATGAAGGCAAAGGGAGAGGAGAAACCGGAGGAAGAACTTATGGGGAAACGTAAGTCTTCTCCGCGGTTGGCAACAACATCGGTTAGATGATGTTGTTACTAGTCAGTATGTCCGTTTTAAACGTTCATATACCTGTCTTGTGAAATTCACTTTTTCATACATAAAAGACTGATAACATGACAGAGAAAAAGGGTAAATTTACGTTTATTATGACATATTAAAGTAAAGGAAATCTTCTATGAACGAAATGCCGAATGATCTTCATAGGTGTATCTTCTAGAAAAGAATCAGTGTATCTAAGGACACGGTCATAAAAGTCCAGCATAAAAGCAAGCTGCTGGGTTATTGCACAGAATGTATACAGCATTGAATAAATTGAGGATTTTTGCTAGTCTTTGTAATTCAAAATATGTTAGGATAATGAAGAATAAGGAAGTAAAAGTAAGGTAGTGATAAGGATGAGAGTAGTAGCAGGTTTATATAAAGGCCATGCGTTAAAGGCGGTTCCAGGATACTCAACCCGCCCTACAACAGATAAGGTGAAAGAAGCTATTTTTAATATGATTGGACCGTTTTTTGAAGGTGGAACAGCTCTTGATTTGTTCGGTGGAAGCGGTGGCTTGGGAATTGAAGCTCTAAGCCGAGGAATAGATAAAGTCATTTTTGTGGATCGGGATGGCAAAGCGATTCAGACGATTAAAGCAAACTTAGCATCTTGCCGGTTAGAAGACCGCGCTGAAGTGTATCGAAATGATGCAGAACGTGCACTGAAAGCGATAAAGAAAAGGGAGCTGACGGTCGATTTACTTTTGCTTGATCCACCGTATAAAGCACAAAAGTTGAAAGCGCTTATCGAAACGGTAAGTGAAGAAAACCTTCTAGCAAAAACAGGAATTATTGTAGCGGAGCATTCTCATGATGTACATTTAGATAATGAGATTGGTTTATTTGAAAAAATAAAAAGCGAAACGTACGGTATCATTGGTGTTTCTATTTATACATACAAAAAAGAAGAATCAGTTGAATAAATCAATGAGCTGTTAGATGTAGAAAGGGGATACGTATGGGCAGTATAGCTGTTTGTCCAGGAAGCTTTGATCCAGTTACAAATGGACATTTTGATATTATTAAACGAGGCGCAAATGTATTTGATACGATTTATGTGGTTGTTTTAAATAACTCTTCAAAAAGTCCTCTATTTACAGGGGAAGAGCGAGTAGCTTTGCTGAAAGAAGTAACAAAATCACTTCCTAATGTGGTAGTCGAGTCGTACAGCGGATTATTAATGGAATATGCAAAAGAAAAGCAGGCAAAGACCATTTTAAGAGGTTTGCGTGCGGTATCGGATTTTGAGTACGAAATGCAAATCACATCTGTAAATCGCGTATTAGATAAAGAGATCGAAACGTTATTTATGATGACAAATAATCAATACTCGTTTTTAAGTTCTAGTATTGTAAAAGAAGTAGCTAAATATGGCGGGAATATTTCTGAATTAGTTCCTCCCCCTGTTAGAGAAGCGCTTGCGGAAAAATTTGAACAGCTGTCTCAAAAATAAGATAAAAAAGAACGTGACGTTTTCTTTGCCGATAAAAAAACGTCACGTTCTTTTTTTACTAGGAACGATGAAGAAACGTTCGTTTTGAATATATATAAATATAGCAGCATAGCGTAAAAATCGTTAAGAGCGGACCGTACACGTTTAGCCACTGCGATAGAATCGTAATGGACTCCAAGTGAGAAAAAACCGGCAGTGCTCCTTCTGATGCTTGAAAAGTAGTAATGGATTCTCGAAGAGGACCCCATAGAAAGATAGTGAATACTACCGCAAAAAAGCCGTGAAAAATGCGTGCAATAAAAAACGGAAAAAATCGAATATCTGTTTCTGCGAGTATACTAGCCACTTGTGCTTGAACGGAGAAACCGCTGAAGCCTAATACAAAGCTAACGATGATAATTTGATGAAACAGCAGCGTATCAGGCGCTTCACTTGCTAGACGGCTTCCTAGCGTGATTTCAAAAAGCCCTGAAATAAAGGGGAGGCTCAGTTCAGTCCCTATATGACAGAGGGAAAATAAATAAGCTAGACCGCTGCTTAAAACGGCCGTGATATGAGTAACATATAAAAGTTTGTTTAATACAGAAAATAAAATGATAAAACCGCCAATCATTAAGAGAGATTGAACAGCAGAAGTAACCGCATCTCCTAGAAGCTTCCCGATAGGACGCTTATCTTTTAAACGCGTTTTATGCATTTCATGAAAAGCTAACGATAAAGAAGGTTTTTGAGTTACTTGTCCTTTCGGTTTTGCTGATCCATAAAAACGCATCACCAATCCTACACAAATATTCCCTATGTAATGTGAGAGAGCTAATATGATACCGACAGCTGGATTGTGGAAAAAGCCAACTGCCACAGCTCCAAAAATAAAAATAGGGTTAGATGAGTTAGTAAATGATACGAGTCTTTCAGCTTCGATAGCTGTTAGCTGCTTTTCTTGACGCAGCCGGGAAGTGATTTTTGCACCTGAAGGAAACCCAGAAGCCATGCCCATTGCTAAAGCAAAACCCCCTACTCCAGGTACTCGAAATAAAGGCCTCATAAACGGCTCTAATAAGATCCCAATGAACTTCACTACGCCAAACCCAATAAGCATTTCTGAAACAATAAAAAAGGGCAGCAGAGAAGGAAAGACGACCTTCCACCATGTGTTGAGACCTCTTACTGAACCTTCTAGCGCTTCTTTTGGATATACAATAAGCGCAATAGCGAGAAGCGTTACGCTCGTCCCGAGCAGAAGTGTTTTCACCATCGATTTATTCAATGAACGATTCATCTCCTTTTCTAAGCTCACGTCATTTTGATATGAATGAAATGAGGAGTTTTAGGCAAATGTACAAGTTCTTCTATATATCAATATACGAAGCTATGCATCGACTTTATGCCTATGAGTAAGGAGAAAATAAATTCATACTGAATAAAAAGGCGTCTTGTCACATTTGGAAATACAATTCATATACATAAATCAATGCACTTCTAAGATAGTCAAGGAGTAAAAAAACGTATACGCAGCAAGCGAAGAGCAAGAATTTCTTAAAACAACCTTCAGTATAGTATAATGCTTAATAACCACCGTGCATTGAGCAAAACATATCTTTAGCTTCATACTAAATGAACAAATACAAAATGAAGAATAGTCCTACCGAAGACAGGGCAACAATGATAGAGAAGCTCATCAAATGTTTTTACATTTTTAGAAGTCTATAAGGTAAAACGAGGGGGCAGGTAAAGTGGAAAGCCCAAAAATAGGAGTTGCGTTAGGCTCAGGTGGAGCTAGAGGTTTTGCACATTTAGGAGTAATCAAAACGCTAACAGAAAATAACATTCCTATTGATTTTCTAGCTGGCAGCAGCATGGGAGCTTTAGTTGGTGCACTATATGCGTCAGGTATTGAACTGGCAACTCTTTATAAAATGGCGCTAACGTTCAAACGAAAGTATTATTTGGATTTTACCGTGCCTAAAATGGGATTTATTACGGGCAACAGAGTAAAATCGTTGGTTCGCACCTTTACGCAAAATAGAACCATTGAACAGCTATCTATACCGTTTGCCATTGTAGCGACAGATTTGAAAACAGGAGAGAAAGTGGTGTTTAAAAAAGGACCTATCGCTGAAGCGGTGAGAGCAAGCATTTCAATTCCAGGAATCTTTGCTCCCGAAGTAATTGATGGACGATTGCTTGTAGACGGCGGGGTAGTAGACCGTATTCCTGTGTCGGTTGTAAAAGAAATGGGATCTGATATTGTCATTGGAGTCGATGTATCAAAAGCGAAAGTGAATGCAGAAATTAGCTCTATTTTTGATGTCATTATGCAAAGTTTAGATATTTTGCAAGATGAGCTAGTAGCTCATCGGACCATTGCTTCAGACATTATGATTCGTCCTAATCTCGATACTTTTAGTTCCAGAGCGTTTACAAACATTCAAGAAATGATTTCAATTGGTGAACAAGCAGCACATGAGCAGTTGCCTTCTATCCTGCAAGCAATTGATCATTGGAAGGAGAACAAAAAAAGTGAAATCTAGAATTAGAATTTTGGTATATTTGGCTGTTATTGCAGTGGTGGCAATGCTTTGTTTTTATCCTTTGCCGTACTACATTACAAAGCCTGGAATGGCAGAAGAACTTGCGCCTATTATTAAAGTAGAAGATGGATACCATGAAAAAGGGACGTTTATGCTGACAACTGTAAGAATGGGCAGAGCAACTCCTCTTTCATATGGTCTTGCGAAAATACAGGACTTTCATGAAATTTTCCCTACAAAGCAAATTTTGCAGCAAGGTGAAAGCGATGAAGATTACTCGACAAGGCAATTACATATGATGGATACGTCAAAAAATGCTGCTATTTCAGTCGCATACGAAAAAGCTGGAAAGAGCGTTTCTTATCTCAATAAAGGCGTATATGTTACATATGTCGTAGAAAATATGCCTGCACATGGAAAACTTCATGTTGGAGATGTAGTGACGAAAGTAGAAGAGAAAAAAATTCAAACTGCTGAGGACTTAATCAACTACGTATCGACTAAAAAAGCAGGAGATTCAGTATCAATCTATGTAAAAAGAGATGGCAAAGAAAGCAAACATACTCTAAAAGTTAAAGCATTCCCTGACGAGCCGAAACGAGTAGGCTTAGGAATTGCCTTAGAAACGAACCAAGAACTAAAAGTTAAGCCCGATATACATATTGATACTGAAAAAATAGGAGGGCCTTCAGCGGGACTGATGTTCTCGCTTGAAATTTATAATCAGCTTGTTAAAGAGGACATGACAAAAGGCCATCGCGTTGCAGGTACAGGGACTATCAATGATAAAGGAGAGGTAGGACCAATCGGAGGTATTTCGCAAAAAATTGTAGCCGCAGATAAAGAAGGAGCAGAAATTTTCTTTGCACCAAATGAAAAAGGGGCTGCGGGCTCTAACTACCGAGAAGCAGTGAAGACAGCTAAAAAAATAGACAGTGATATGAAAATTGTACCCGTAGATTCATTTTCGGATGCCGTCACGTATTTAGAAAAGCTGAAACCATAAAAAAATCGTCTCTTGCAGACGATTTTTTTATGGCCAAATGATAGGAGGCTGCGTGTATTCTTGTTTCATAAATTGAGAGCGCAGAGGCTCTTGAAACGGCATACTATAAACATGTGTCGCTTTAATATCGATATCAATTTCTTTTAGTTTACATTGCGAGACAGTGGATACAATAGGAAGAGACAGCTTTTTCTTAATTGTTTTTAAATAGTCTTGTCCGGTCTTTGACATTCCCAATAAGCGAATGTAAGGATCAGCTTGTTGCATCTCACTTTTTGTTGTATTGGTTAAAAGGTGAACGCACATGCGCTGTAAACGGGTTCTCGTATATCGCTTCGTTTTAACCTTTGTTAAAAAATCTTCAAATGAAGTAGCTGAAGAAATATAAGATAGCAGCCGATGTTCAATACCTTCTTCTATTTCATAAATACGCTGTAAGTCATAAAGCGGAGTAGTTAATAATTTGTATTTCAAAAATGGGAAATAATGCTCCCAATGATGAAACTGTCCGTGTGCTTGCTTGTAAGCTGCTAATTCATTTGCTGTACTAACTGGCATGTGCTTGCTCAGATCCTCATGGCTGCTGCTGTCAAAAATAGCTTTACGTATGCTTGTAGCGCTTGAAATAAAAGAAGAAGATAGGGAATCATCGTGATAATGTGATTGAATTCGAGTGATTGTATATGGTTTAATAGATGCATGCTGTTTTTTAATGGCAGCTACATAGCTCATTCCAAGCACATTATTTGGCTGAGATAAATCAATAGGAGCCTCCGTGAAAAGCTGTAAGAAAGCGTTGGAAGCTGCTTTTGGATAACTGTTCCCTTTTTTCATCTCTTGTTGAATTAAAGCGGATAGTTCTGATTCATGAGCTTCGAGCAAATCAGCGGTGCGGGTAAATGAGTCAATATTGCCATTTTCGCTGCCAAAGCATACAAAGTCAGCGCGAAGGGATTCTAAAATAGAAATAGCGCCGCTTGCGAATGTTTCAGCTTTTTGAGTAGAAAAAGCATAGGGTAATTCAACGACTAAGTCTGCACCAGCGGCTAAAGCCATTCTTGTGCGGGACCATTTTGATACAAGAGCAGGCTCTCCGCGCTGCAAAAAGTGCCCGCTCATCACAGCAATCACACAATCTGCTCTGGTTTGTTGTTTCGCTTGCTGCAAATGATAAGCGTGTCCATTATGAAAAGGATTATATTCGACAATTATTCCAACTGCTTGCATAATGTCTCCTTTTAATTTATTATTTTTAGTCTAGCTCTTTGTTTTAAAAACATTTTTTTATGAAAGTAAGAAATATTTACAAAAAAGCATATTTAAGTACATTATAGTGTAAAGAAAAAATATTGACAAATAATCTTGTGAAAGCTATAATAACCTTTGTTGCCTTGAGGTGATTAACAATGAAATGGACAATACATCAATTGTATCAGTTGCAAAATAAAGGTCTAACATTTGACGAAGTGATTGACGGCAAAGAGTTTATGAATGCTGATCCTCAAATTCGTAGAATGTCAGATGTAAATGTGAAAGGAAGAGCCGACATTAGCTCTTCGAAAGTAACGTTTCACCTTAAAATCTCAGGAGAAATGACGTTGCCTTGTGCTCGTACATTAGTTGACGTTCCGTATCCGTTTGAAATTAACGCAACTGAAACGTTTTTATTGAATGTGAATGCTGATTATGAAGAAGATGCTGAAGTACGCATTGTAGAGGGAGAAACGGTTGATTTACAACCTTTGATTCAAGAGTTAATTATTGTTGAAATTCCTCTGCAGGTATTTAGTGAAAATCAGCAAGCGGCAGGAGCAGCTCCGCAGTCAGGAAAAGACTGGGAAGTTGTTACCGAAGAAGAACAGCAGGAAAAAGTAGATCCCCGCTTAGCCGTACTCGAAAATTTCTTTAAAGACAAAAAGAAATAAAAATGCGAAGATCCGGCTTTCGGGCCTTCATATGATTTTAAAATTCTTTTAAGGAGGTGGGAATAATGGCTGTACCTTTTAGAAGAACATCTAAAATGAAGAAAAGAACGCGTCGTACGCACTTTAAATTACAAGTTCCTGGTATGGTAGAGTGCCCAAATTGTGGTGAAATGAAACTATCACACCGCGTATGTAAAGCTTGTGGTACTTACAAAGGAAATGACGTAGTAAGCAAATAATTGCTTATTTAAATAAAAGACCCTCTTAAAGGGTCTTTTATTTTTTTTGCCTTTTTTCCTTCTCTGCCCTTTGGAAGAGAAGGATTTTTCTTATAGAACAAGAACTCTTTTTAAATAAACAATTACTGTTGTAAAAGGATTCATACCTTGTCTATAAGGAGGAAAAAGCATGAAAAAAAGCGAGTTGTTTACTACAAGCCAAGGCATTGCTACGTTTGTGATTAATCGTCCTGAAAAGCGTAATGCTATTGATTATGATGTTATGAATGAACTGCAGCAAGCTGTAGATTATGTGAAACATGATCAGTTAGTAAAAGCTTTCGTAATTACAGGTGCTGGTTCAGATGCATTTTGCAGTGGAGGAGATTTAAGCGTATTTCATGAGCTAAAGACTTCGAAAGAGGCATCTCAAATGTTAACGAAAATGGGGAAAATTCTTTATGAGATTTTAACACTCCCAAAACCCACAGTTGCCCTTTTGAATGGAACATCGGTTGGAGGAGGATGTGAGCTTGCGATTGCATGTGACTTCCGTATAAGTGCAACACATAGCGAAATGGGATTTATTCAAGGGAATTTAGGAATTACAACAGGCTGGGGAGGAGGAACCATTCTTCTTGAAAAGCTGCGTTATCAAGAAGCGATGGAAATGATCTACAGTGCTCAGCTGTATGGAGTAGAACGAGCAAAGCAAATTGGATTTCTTTCCTATGTCACGTCGTTTAAAGAGCTAACTATGAGGTGTGAGGAGTGGTTAGCGCCTATCACTCATAAACCGACCCATGTATTGCAAGCTTACAAAGAAATCGCTATTGAGAAATGGGAGCAAAGCCGGGTTTGGAATCGGATGGAACAAGAAATTCATCGCTGCTCGATATTGTGGGAGTCGCCTGAGCATGAAGAAGCGGTTCAAAAGGTCATCGTTAAAAAAGCATAGTTATGAACTGCATTTCCATAGCAATATAGTGAATAAGCGAAAGATGAAAGAATCACGGGTTTCCCATTTTGCTTCAAAGTATATGAAAGATTTTCTTGATTGAGAAGAGGAACAATAGTCTATCTTATCTAGTAGGTGCATATTCATTTAATAAGTACGGATAAGGAGGGATAGAAAAATGACTTCTTCTCGTCAAGATGCATGGACTCATGATGAAGATTTATTACTCGCAGAAATTGTACTGCGTCATATACGTGAAGGTGGCACTCAGCTAGCTGCATTTGAAGAAGTGGGGAAGAAACTTACACGAACATCAGCAGCTTGTGGCTTCCGCTGGAATTCTTTTGTGCGCAAACAATACAAGACTGGTATTGATCTTGCGAAAAAACAGAGAAAAGAATTAAAAGCAAGAACTGTTTCAAAAGATGACGAGCAGCCTGCACGCTTATCATATATGGAAGCAGAGAAACATATTTCGCTTAATGAGGTAATTAAATATTTAGAAAATGTAGATCAAGGGCAAAGGCACTCGTCAGAGCTTCTCGAAGCTAATGAAGAACTGCAGCAAAAGATTGAACGTTTACAAGAGAAAGTAACGATTTTGGAAAAAGAAAAAAAAGCTTTGCAAAACAACTTGTTAATTGTGGAAGATGACTATAAAGCTCTTATTGAAATTATGGAGAGGGCTCGTAAAATGGTTGTATTAAAAGAGGATGAAAAAAGTAGAAAAGTGAAATTTCAAGTGGATAAAAATTTAAATTTAGAAAAAGTTCAAAAGTAAAGGGACAGTTTGAAGGCTCCCTACTTCATGTTGATCACATATACCACATAGATATAAAATAAACAGCTGGAAATCAGCTGTTTATTTTTGTTCGCTTACACCGTTTGGTAGCCAAATAAGAGGGTTTTCTCCCAAATCACGATCGATATCATATGTTACAGGTACAAACCCCATTTTTGACCAAAAATCACTCGATTTTACTCGTGGGCTTGTTTTGATAGGTAATTGAAAGGATTTGGCGTATTCAACGAGGGTTTGACCCAATCCTTTGCGCTGAAAATCGCTGAGCACTTCGAGTTTCCACACTTCAATATACGTTTGAGGCGGCTCGAAATATTGATCGTACTGTTTGTTTCGCTTATAGAGACTCATCCGAGCCACTAAGCTATTTCCAAAATAAATACCGTAAAACGGAGAATTTATTTCATTATCGGAAATTTTGGCATGTAATTCTTCTAGCATTGAAAGTTCTTGAATGCCATATTCTTTGAATTTCTTGAACTCTTCTAGCGTTTTAAAATTAATTTTTAAATGCTTCACTTCGTAATTCATCCCATATCCCCCTTGTTATGTCTCCTTGCTAGACAAACGAACTGGCTTGGTTCGTTCATCTAATATTATATAACAAAAATACAAAATATTCTGTTTTCATGATTGGTGAACGAATATTCAATGCGCATAAGGAAAAATGAATTCTTTCAGTTACATACGAAGAATACATTACTATAAGCATCACTTTTTAGAAAGGAAGCAAAAGGAAAGTGAGATTCAAATAGAAAGCGTTTTCAAAAATTGTAGAGGAGTTTTAAAATTATTGTAGAATTATATGGGGGAAAGTAGAAATTTGAGGAAAGGGGAGAGAAAGGTGAAAAAAATACTGATTGCAAATCGAGGAGAAATTGCTCTTCGTATTATTCATACATGCAAACAAATGGGCATTGAAACGGTGGCTGTCTATTCCGATGCAGATGCAGAGCTTCCTTATGTTCAAGCAGCTACAAAAGCACGTCGAATTGGAGAGCCTCCTGTGCAAAAGTCATATTTGAATGTAGAAGAATTGCTGCGAATTAGTCATGAAGAAAAAGTAGATGCCATTCATCCTGGGTATGGATTTTTATCGGAAAATAGTGCATTTGCTAAAAGAGCGATTGATGAAGGTTTTTGTTTTATCGGCCCTTCTCCCGAAATCATTTCGATGATGGGCGACAAAATTGCTGCTCGTGCCGCGATGAAAGAAGCGGGTGTACCTGTTGTCCCCGGCAGCGAAGGCGATGTGACGTCAGTTGAAGAGGCTTGTAAAGTAGCGGGGGTAATTGGATATCCCGTTATGTTAAAAGCAAGCGGAGGCGGCGGAGGAATTGGGATGGTGCGCTGCGATAACGAAGAAGCAGTAAAACAAGTATATGCCTCAACAAAAGCAAGAGCAAAAGCATATTTTGGTCATGAAGGAATGTTTATTGAAAAGCTTATCACAAACGCAAAACATATCGAGGTACAGGTCTTTGGAGATCAGCATGGTAATGTCGTTCATCTTTTTGAACGCGATTGTTCTGTACAAAGAAGAAATCAAAAAGTGATTGAAGAAGCCCCTGCGCTTTCTTTAAAAGAAAGTACGCGACAAGCCATGCAAAACCAAGCCGTTCAAGCGGCTAAAGCAATCGGCTATTATAATGCGGGTACGGTGGAGTTTATCGTGGATGAAGACGAAAATTTTTATTTTCTTGAAATGAACACGCGGCTGCAAGTTGAGCATCCGATCACCGAGCAAATTGCAGGGGTCGATTTAGTTAAGTGGCAGATTTTAGCTGCGCGCGGTGAAAAGCTTCCTCGTATGCAAGAGGAAATAGCAGCAAATAACTACGCCATTGAATTTCGAATTTATGCAGAAGATCCGTTTACTTTTTTACCGGCTCCGGGGAAAATTACGGGTTATCACTTGCCGGAGCGAACCTACGCGCGCGTAGATAGCGGCTACAGTGATATGAATGCGGTTACACCTTTTTATGATCCAATGATTGCAAAGGTTATCATTACTGGTCGTACGCGTTCAAATGCAATTGAACTAGCTAAATCATATTTTACAGAAGCTGTTGTAGAGGGAATCAAAACAAATATTCCTCTATTTAAGCAGTTGTTAAATGAAGAGTTATATGAAAAGGGCACCTATAACACATCGTTATTATCAACAGTATTAAATAAAGGAGGAGCACCACAATGAGTGAAATCAAAGCGACAATGGCAGGCATGGTATTTAATGTGTTTGTTCAGCAAGGAGCAAGTGTAGCCAAAGGAGAAGTTGTTGTTGTATTAGAATCTATGAAAATGGAAATTCCTATTGAAAGCGATCAAGCCGGTATTGCAGAGACGGTCCATATAGCGGTGGGGGATTTTGTGAACGAAGGCGACGTTTTGGTGACTATTTCATAACTCATAAAGGGGAGATATCATGATACATACAGGTGAATCTCAGAAAAAATATGATGAAAACCGTCAAAAAGTAGAGCGGGGCAACGCTGAAAAGTACAAAGAGAAACTTGCAAAGCAACAGAAGCTTTTTGTAAGAGATCGTTTAGCCCTTTTATTCGATGACGGGAAATATGAAGAAGACGGCATGTTTGCAAATAATAAAGCCCAAGGGTTGCCGGCAGACGGTGTTGTAACCGCAATTGGAAAAGTAAACGGTGAAACGGTTTGTGTAATGGCTAATGACTCTACTGTAAAAGCAGGGTCTTGGGGGGCCAGAACAGTAGAAAAAATTATTCGGATTCAAGAAGTTGCAGAAAAACTGCATGTGCCTTTGCTGTACTTGGTGGATTCCGCGGGAGCACGTATTACGGATCAATTAGATATGTTTCCAAACCGCCGAGGAGCTGGACGGATCTTTCACAATCAAGTAAAACTTTCCGGCGTCATTCCTCAAATTTGTTTGCTTTTCGGTCCGTCAGCAGCTGGAGGGGCTTATATCCCTGCATTTTGTGATATTGTTGTGATGGTAGATGGGAACGCTTCTATGTACTTAGGGTCGCCGCGTATGGCCGAAGCCGTTATTGGAGAAAAGGTTACGCTAGAAGAAATGGGAGGAGCACATATGCACTGCAGCGTTAGCGGGTGCGGGGATGTGCTGGCTTATTCTGAAGAAGAAGCTATTTCGTATGCCAAATCTTATTTAACGTACTTTCCACAAAACTATCAAGAAAAGCCTAAAGTACAAAAAGCTAAAGAGCCTAAGCAGACAAAAGATTTAATAGAACTAATTCCGGAGAATCAAAATGTTCCATTTGATATCTATGAAGCAATTGATACCCTTATTGACGAGGGGAGCTTTTTTGAAATAAAAAAACTGTTTGCCGCCGAATTGGTAACAGGGCTTGCACGAATAGATGGAAAAGTAGTAGGGATTGTTGCTAATCAGCCAAAAGTTAAAGGGGGAGTGCTGTTTGTAGATTCAGCAGATAAAGGCGCAAAATTTATTCAATTGTGCGATGCATTCCATATTCCTTTGCTGTTTTTAGCTGACGTGCCTGGATTTATGATTGGAACCAAAGTAGAAAGAGCTGGCATCATTAGACATGGAGCCAAATTAATTGCAGCGATGAGTTCAGCTACAGTTCCTAAAATTTCCGTAGTCATGCGTAAAGCTTATGGCGCAGGGCTTTACGCTATGGCTGGTCCGGCTTTTGAACCAGATTGCTGCATTGCATTGCCTACTGCTCAAATTGCCGTAATGGGTCCTGAAGCTGCAGTAAATGCCGTCTATTCTAATAAAATTAATGAAATTGAAGATCCGAAAGAGCGGTTCATGTTTGTTAAACAGAAACAGCAGGAGTATAAAGAACACATCGATATCTATACGCTGGCATCTGAACTTATTATTGACGACATCGTTCCTGCTAACGAACTGCGTCGAACGTTAATTGACCGCTTTCGCTTATATGAAACAAAGAATGTGACCTTTAGCCGTCGTAAACATCCGGTGTATCCCGTATAATAGAAAAAAACGGGATCACTCTAAATAATTTACAATAAGCCCGGTGATTTTTAATCACACGGGCTATATGAATAGGTAAAATTTAAAGAATGCATTTAATTCAAAGCATTTTTTTGCTAAAATGAAACTCAATAATAGAAAGAGGAACAAAAAATACGATGAAAACTATAGGTATTATTGGAGGCGGATCATTAGGTCTGTTGTTTAGCGCGTATTTATCAGATTGTTATGATGTAACCTTGTACACGAAAACACCAACTCAAGCAAAGTGTATTAACGAAAATGGAATTACCTTAGATAGACAAGGGGAACATCACACGAAAAAAGTCAGTGCTATCCCTCTGGAAAAAAACATAAAAGAAGCAGATTTAATCATTATTACTGTAAAACAGTATCATTTAAAAGAGATTATTCCTTTTATTAAAACCCTTACTATACATACTCCCCTTTTGTTTATCCAAAACGGTATGAGCCATATTGAAATTCTCAAAAACCTCCCGCAGCGCACTCTCTATTTGGGTACAGTTGAACATGGGGCAATGCGTACAAATATGGATAGCGTCCATCATACAGGAATAGGAACAACCCGTATTGCTTCGTACAGAGGAGAAATGGAGTCTATCTTACCAATTGTGAATTTTCCTTGGGTAATTGAAAAAGATTGGTATGCGATGCTGGTGAAGAAATTAGTTGTAAATGCGCTCATTAATCCTCTTACGGCGCTGTATCGCGTGAAAAATGGGCAGCTGATTCACAACAGCTATTTTTATAAAACGATGCGTCTATTGTTTGAAGAGATTGCGGATGTATTAAAACTAGATTCAGCTTTTAATTATTGGGAAAATGCGCTGGGGGTTTGTTCGCGCACGAGTACAAATCAATCTTCTATGCTAAAAGATATACAGGAGGGGCGGCAAACCGAGATTGATGCTATCTTAGGTTATATCCAAACACAAGCTGCTGAAAAAAGAACGTCGACGCCTATTGTTGACTTTTTATATAGGTCAATAAAAGGAATCGAAGAAGAAAAGGGTGAGTAACATGGGAAGTTTTATTGCTGGCGTTTTTGCGACGTTTGTCACTCTGCCGCTCGTCGGTTTTTTTATTCTATACATGCTTTTACGCAAACTGACGAAAAATAAAAGGAAATCTGTCCACATAGCAACGTACATTACTACGGTTTTTCTTATTTTGTCCGTGCATTATGCAGCTGTGGAAATTTTCGGGCACTCTTTTTTGTGGTTGATTGCGTTAGTCCTTTTAGTTGTGGCAATGATTATGATGTTTGTACATTGGAAAGTCAAACATGACTTAGAAATGAAGCTTATTGCGAAAGGGTTCTTTCGGATGAATTTCGTTTTGTTTCTTATTGCACATATTGTGTTAAATATAGGTGGAATCGCTTTTCGTATTTCCTCTCTGTAAAGCATGTTACTAGACGTGAGCAGTTACATTATGGATAATGAAGCTATATGTAGAGAATATAAGTATTAGGAAAAGAAAGGAAGTTCTTTCATGGAGATTACAGACGTCTCTTTAAAGGCGGGAAACAAACTAACGAACGATTACATAAAAGGTGAAAAGCAAGCACTTTCCTTTTTTCATTATAATATACACGAAAAAGACGTATATGAAAAACGTTTAGCGGACGTTCAAAAGCAGTCTTATCCAAGAGAACAGCTTGCTGAGTATCTGCTTGATTTTAATAAGCGCTACGGAGCATCTTCTAAGACGATTGAAAATATTGAAAAGCTAAAAGATCCTAACAGCGTAGTGGTCGTTGGAGGTCAGCAAGCGGGGCTGCTTACAGGTCCTTTGTACACCATTCATAAAGTGATTTCAATTGTGCTGCTAGCTAAACAACAAGAGGCAGCTCTAAACGTGCCCGTGCTTCCGGTATTTTGGATTGCTGGAGAAGATCATGATTTTGCTGAGATCAACCATGTATACACAGAGCATAAAAACCAGCTTTTAAAGAAAACGTTAAAGCATTCTTTAAAGAAAAAGCAAATGGTTTCTCAAATTAAATTAGATCATGAAGCCTGTAGAAGCTGGGTTCGTGATGTTTTTCAAACGTTTAACGAAACGGCGCATACAAATCAGGTGTTACACTTTGTTTTAGAGGCGTTAGATAAATCACGTACCTATGTCGATTTCTTTGCTCATTTGGTTACCACATTGTTTGCAGAGTCAGGTCTTATTTTAATGGATGCAGCTTCTAAAGAAGTGCGCAGCATTGAATCTTCTTTCTTTGTGACGTTAATTGAACAAAATGACAAATTATCGTCAGCCGTTATGGAACAGCAAACAGAGATTCAAAAACAATACGGACGAATGATTGAAGTGGGAGAAGAAACGGCCCATCTCTTTTATTCACACAACGAAAACAGAGTACTTTTAGAAAGAGACGCAGAGCAAGAGCAGTTTGTTGGAAAGCAAAATGAACTCGCGCTGTCTAAAGAAGAGCTGGTTCAAATTGCTAAACAAACGCCAGAGCTTCTTAGTAATAACGTTGTGACTAGACCCCTTATGCAGGAGTACTTACTTCCTACCCTTGCGTTTATTGCAGGTCCAGGGGAAGTAGCGTATTGGGCAGAGCTTGAAAAAGCATTTTCTTTATTTAGCTTTAAAATGCCTCCAGTGGTTCCGAGGTTATCCTATGCAATCGTAGAAAGACATATCGAGAAGTATATGGATGAACTTCAGTTAGACCTTTCGAATGTCATTAACAAAGGCGTAGATGCAGAGAGGGAGCACTGGCTTAAGACAGAAGTTCACAACCCGTACGAAATGTATTTTGAAAAAGCGAAAGAAGATTTTGAAAAAATTCATAAAACTCTTCGTGAAAATATTCAAAAAGAAGACAAAACATTTGATGAAGTCATGCTTAAAAATCGAGCGATTATTCAAAAGCAGTTTGAAACCATTCAAAAGATTGTCGAATCCAAACAGCTCATTAAGCACGATGTGAAGCATTCAAAATATGCTCAAATTGAACTTGCTCTTCGTCCCTACAATGCTCCACAAGAACGCATGTGGAATATTATGTATTATTTAAACGGCTATGGTATGCAATTTGTGTCAGATTTACTAAGTGCTGAAGTCGAATTAAATCACCAGTTAAAAGTCTGCTATGTCTAATAAAATCCTGCTGAAAAGCAGGATTTTTATTTTGGAAAAGAGAACAAGTTTACAAGGTGAATGTCAGCCAATTGGATCCTTATAAGGTATTTATTTCTAATTACACAAAAAAACCTTATATTCCTTACATTTTATTCTACGAATATGTCCTACTTTTAACAAAATGACACTATTTGTGACAAAAAGACAAAATTCTACTTAATTCTTATATAAATAGCTGAAATAATGTTGAACTTTGATATATAATATAAACGTGTATATATATCAAAGAAAAACACCGTTTTTTGCTTTTTGTATACATAACTAAGTAGTTTAGAAAGAAGTAGGTGTCATAATGTTTAATCACACAACTGTTTTGCTTAAAGAAGCAGCGGAAGGCTTAAATATTAAGCCGGATGGAGTATATGTCGACTGCACGCTTGGCGGAGCAGGTCATAGTGAATATATCGTAAAACAGCTATCAGAAAAAGGGAAATTAATTGCGTTTGATCAAGACGATGTTGCTCTTGAAAATGCAAAAGAAAAATTAGCCCCGTATCTAGACAGAGTTATTCTAATCAAAAGTAATTTTCGCTATTTAAAAGAGCAGCTAATGAAACATGGAATTGAAGAAGTAGATGGAGTATTGTTTGACCTAGGCGTCTCGTCTCCTCAGTTGGATACACCAGAGCGAGGGTTCAGCTTTCATCATGAGGCCCCGCTTGATATGCGCATGGATCAAAACTCAAAGTTTTCTGCGTACAACGTAGTAAATGAATGGCCTTATGAAAAACTTGTAAAAATCTTTTTCCAATATGGAGAAGAAAAGTTTTCGAAACAAATTGCCCGCAAAATTGAGGCATATCGAGAGTCTAAACCAATTGAAACAACGCTAGAGCTGGTTGATCTTATTAAAGATGGTATTCCAGCGCCAGCTAGACGAACGGGTGGACATCCGGCAAAACGGATTTTCCAGGCTATTCGAATTGCTGTAAATGATGAGCTTCAAGTATTTGAAGATGCAATTGAACAGGCCATGGATGTAATCAAAAAAGGTGGACGTGTAAGTGTTATTACCTTCCATTCACTTGAAGACCGAATTTGTAAAGTAGCGTTTAAAAATGCAAGCACGGTTCCGCAGCTTCCTCATGGACTGCCGGTTATTCCAGAAGAATTTAAACCTAAAATGAAAGTCATTACAAGAAAACCTATTTTACCTTCAGAAAAAGAGGTAGAAGAAAATAAGCGCGCGCGCTCGGCAAAGCTTCGAATTGTTGAGAAATTAGTCTAATAAAAGGGTTTAATCAAAGAGGAGGGGACGAGAATGAACAATGCAGCATACAAAGTAAGAGAGCAAGACCAGCAGCAGAAGCAGCAAAAGACGGTACGTCAAGTTGTTCGAAAGACAAAAAGAAAAATCACGGTTGGTGAAAAAATTGTGTATTCTGGGTTTGTCGCACTCATGCTGTTTGGGTCTGTGCAAATCATTTCAAATCAATCTTCGCTTTATAGCATCAGTGAAGAAGTGCAATCACTCGATGGAAAGATTGACAAGCAAGAAGCAAAAAACAATGAGTTAAAATTACAGGTAACAGAGTTAAGTGCATACGATCGTATTTGGACAAAAGCAAAAGAACTTGGACTAAAATTGAATGAAAATAACGTAAAAGTCGTTAACGATTAATTGCGATGACTACGCCAAGAAAAAATAGCAATATTAGTACAGGAGCAGCAATATTAATTTTAATATTTGCATTGCTCTTTTTTGTATTAGCCATCAGGTTCTTTTACATCCAAGCGACGGGCAAAGCAGACGGAGAAGCTTTAGCCGAAATTGCACAAAAACAGCATACGCGAACGTCTAAAATTGAAGGACAGCGCGGTACGATTTACGATCGAAATGGAGAAGCAATCGCCCAAGACACGGGTGCTTATACGGTTGTGGCGATTTTAGATAAAAAACAAACAAAAGATAAAGATCACCCGCAACATGTGGTAGACCCAGAAAAGACGGCTCAAAAATTAGCCCCATTGTTGAAGATGGACGAATCGAAAATTGAAAGCATGTTAACGAGAGGAATTAAACGTGGTACCTTCCAAGTAGAACTTGGCCCAGGCGGACGTGATATTGATAACGTGCTAAAGCAAAAAATTGAGAAGCTAAATCTCCCGGGCATCACGTTTTTACGCGATTCGAAGCGCTTCTATCCAAACGGTGTATTTGCCTCAAGTATTTTAGGATATGCACAAAAAGATGATACGGGTAAAATCGTAGGGAAAATGGGAATTGAAAAAGTATTTGATAAGCAGCTTTCTGAAGAAGATGGATATGTGAAATACGAAGCTGCTAAAAACGGAATTAAGCTTCCGGATCCAAAAGAGTCAATTGTAGCTCCTAAAAACGGAGACAGCGTTACGCTTACGATTGATGAAAAAATTCAAACGTTTTTAGAGGATGCGATGACAGCTGCTGCTAAAGAATATAAACCAGAAGAGCTAATGGCAACGGTAGTGAATCCGAAAACCGGTGAAATTTTGGCGATGTCAAACCGACCTTCATTTGATCCAAATATTCGTGATATCACTTCTTATCGCAATCCGTTTGTTGAAAACAGCTATGAGCTTGGTTCAACGATGAAAATCTTTACGCTAGCAGCCGCGATTGATGCAGGCGTTTATAACGGCGAAGACCGCTATCAGTCGGGATCTTATAAAGTAACGAAAAACAGCGTTCCGATTAACGATCACAACGGCGGAGTCGGCTGGGGAGCTATTACATTTAATGAAGGAATTCAAAGGTCTTCAAATGTAGCGGTTGCCATTTTAGCCAACGAAAAATTAGGTACCGACCGTTTGTATAAATACTTGGACAAGTTTGGCTTTATGGACAAGACGGGAATTGACTTGCCAAATGAAGCTTCTAGCAAGTTAGTGACGAAGTACCCGAGAGACCGCGTAACCACTGCGTTTGGACAGGCGTCTGCTTTTACGCCTATTCAAGAAATCCAAGCGGCTACTGCGATTGCAAATGACGGGAAAATGATGAAGCCTTACGTGATTAAACAAGTAGTCGATGAAACAAATAAGAAAACAATTAAGAAAACAAAACCTACCGTAGTAGGCCAGCCTATTTCTAAAAAAGCAGCGAACGAAACGCTAGGTATTTTAGAAACCGTTGTTTCTTCTGATGATGGAACAGGCAAACCTTACGCGATTGAAGGATACGATGTCGCTGGAAAGACGGGAACAGCTCAAATTCCTGGGCCTACCGGAGGTTACCTGCATGGACACGGGAAAAATTTCATTTCCTTTATGGGCTTTGCACCTGCTAAGGATCCAAAGCTCCTTGTCTATGTAGCCGTTAAAAATCCAACTCTCACGCCTCAAGAAACGGGTACTGCGCCGCTTACAGCTGTATTTAATCCGGTGATGAAAAATAGTCTGCAGTATTTAGGAGTGGAGCCTCAAAAAACGGATGAAGACGGAAAAGAAACGAAAGAAAAGAAAGTGGATTCAGAAATCAAGCTTAAATCTTACGTTAATGAATCAGTTGATAGTACCGTGAAAGACTTAAAACAAAAAGGGCTTGTTCCTGTTGTAATAGGTAAAGGAGATACGGTAGAAAGCCAATCACCGACTTCTGATACCATTGTCACTGGTCAACGCGTGTTCATTAAGACAAACGGAAAAGCCACAATGCCTGATTTAACAGGTTTTTCACATCGTGACGTTATTCGCTTTAGTGAATTTGTCAACGTTCGACCTAGCGCACTTGAAAATGGTTATGTTGTAAGTCAAAGTATTAAAGCAGGAGATCCGCTAAAATCAGGAACGTACCTGAAAGTGGAACTTGAAACGCCTAAAGAATTTTCAAGCACGTTAAATAAGCTAAAAGAAACGGAAAAAAGTGAGTCTGACAGTAAAAAAGACGATAAGCAACTTGACTAGAAAATAAGTTCTAGTGAATCCTGTACAAGCATATATTGGAACGAGCCGATTCAGAGGAGGTTCTAATATATGCGGGTATCAGGAGTCACAGTTCGTAAAAGGCTAGCCATTGTTTTGTTTGTCGGTTTTATTGTGTTTTTGATTATTGATACAAGGCTTGGATATGTACAGTTGCTGACTGGGGATACGCTAACTGAAAAAGCCAAAGACTTATGGAGTCGGAATATTCCTTTTGAACCTGAAAGAGGAAAGATACTAGATCGCAATGATGTGGCACTTGCTACAAATAAAAGTGCACCGACCGTTTTAGTTATGCCAAGACAAGTTGAAAATCCAGCTGTTACGGCTGAAAAGTTAGCAAAAGTGCTGGGAGCATCAAAAGAAAAAGTATATGAACAAATAACAAAAGCTTCTTCTAGCGTATATTTGCGTCCTGAAGGAAGAAAAATTTCACATGCGAAAGCAAATGAAGTGCGAAATTTAAATTTAAAAGGCGTATATATAGCTGAGGATTCGAAGCGGTACTATCCGTTTGGAAGTTATTTGTCGCATGTATTAGGCTTTGCGGGAGTAGATAATCAAGGGTTAACGGGCCTTGAATTATATTATGATAAAGAGCTAAAAGGACAAAAAGGTTCAGTTAAATTGTATTCTGATGCTAAAGGTAAAAAGATGCCCAATATAGCCGATGACTACACAGCGCCTGTGGACGGGCTCGATTTGAGATTGACCATTGATTCACGTGTGCAAACAATCATGGAGCGTGAGTTGGATAATGCTCAGACAGCTTATAATCCAGATGGTATGATTGCCATTGCCATGAATCCTAAAAACGGTGAAATTTTAGGTATGTCAAGTCGTCCGGGCTTTGATCCGACGGATTTTAAAAATGTGAAGCCTGAGGTGTATAATCGCAATCTTCCAATCTGGAGCGTATATGAGCCCGGATCAACGTTTAAGATTATTACACTGGCAGCTGCTCTTGAAGAAAAGAAAGTGGATTTACTAAAAGATCAATTCTACGATGATGGAGCCGCGGAAGTTGGAGGAGCGAGACTTCGCTGCTGGAAAAAAGGCGGACACGGACAGCAGTCTTTTTTAGAAGTTGTACAGAACTCATGTAACCCTGGTTTTGTGGAGCTTGGGGAACGTTTAGGAAAAGAGAAATTGTTCAAATACATTAAAGAATTTGGCTTTGGTCAAAAAACAGGTATTGATTTACAAGGGGAAGCAAAAGGAATTTTGTTCCCGCTTGAGCGCGTGGGTCCGGTTGAACAAGCTACAACAGCTTTTGGGCAAGGGGTTGCTGTTACTCCTATTCAACAAGTAGCTGCTGTTTCAGCAGCCGTAAACGGTGGAACGCTTTATGAACCTTATATTGCAAAAGAGTGGGTGGATCCAACTACCGGAAAAGTTGTAAGCAGTCATAAACCGGTTGCTAAGCGAAAAGTTATTTCCGAGGAAACGTCTAAGCAAGTGCGTTTTGCTCTTGAAAGTGTAGTCGCACAAGGAAGCGGAAAAGGAGCTTTTGTGGAAGGATACCGCGTTGGAGGAAAGACGGGTACGGCGCAGAAAGCTCAAAATGGAAAGTATTTAAAAAATAATCACATCGTTTCTTTTATCGGTGTTGCACCAGCAGATAACCCTGAAATTGTCGTGTATGTTGCGGTTGATAATCCAAAGGGCACCATTCAGTTTGGTGGAGTGGTAGCAGCTCCGATTGTAGGTAAAATGATTGAAGACAGTTTGCGTGTGATGGACGTTAAACCGCGTAAAGGACAAATTGAAAAAGAGTTAACGTGGCTGGACACACCAATGATAAAAGTACCAAATGTCGTAGGAATGTCAAAAAAAGAGTTACAAGAACAGCTACTTAATTTAAAATTAGATGTGAGTGGCGAAGGAGATAAAGTGGTCAAGCAGTCTCCTGCAGCCGGAACGAAAGTTAAAGAAGGCGAAACGGTTAGAATTTATATGGGAAAATAAAAATCTCTATAAACTATTATTCTTCCTTGCATGATAATCAGCAGGTTACGCTGCGTGTGAACATGAAATCAACAAATAAGCCTTGGGGGTGTTCCCTCCGGGCTTCTTTTTCTGTAAAATGTAATAGGTTAGGTGCTAGAAAAAGAAGAATAGTTGCCATAGCGTCTTATAACAAACGTTTCACTTTACAAATAGAGAGGACATGGTAGGAATGGATTTACGAGAACTACTAACACATTTACATGATTTTGTTCAGCTTCCTGAACAGAATATTGATATTACGTCAATTGAAATGGATTCAAGAGAAGTTAAGCCCGGAGCATTGTTCATTTGTATAGACGGCTATACGGTTGATGGTCATAGCTTTGCACAGATGGCTGTGGAAAAAGGGGCAGTAGCAATCTTAGCAGAAAAGCCTGTGGATGTAGAAGTGCCCGTTGTACGCGTGAAGAGTACAAAGCGAGCAATGGCAGTGCTGGCGGATGCTTTCTACAATCAGCCCACACAAAAAATGCATTTAATTGGTGTAACAGGCACAAATGGAAAAACAACGATTACACATTTAATTGAGCATATCTTTAAATCACAGCATAAAAAGACGGGTCTAATTGGAACGATTGAAATTCGTATTGGTGATACGTCTTATGATGTGAAAAACACAACGCCTGAATCGCTGACTCTTCAAAAAACATTTAATCAAATGGTGGAAGAGAATGTAGAAGTAGCGATGATGGAAGTATCATCTCACGCGCTTGACTTAGGACGCGTACACGGGTGCGACTTTGACGTGGCGGTATTTAGTAACTTAACGCAAGATCATCTGGATTATCATCATACAATGGAAGATTATCGTCGTGCGAAAGGGTTGCTATTTGCACAGTTAGGAAATGCTTATAACCATACTCGTCCTAAATTTGCTGTTCTTAATGTCGATGATGCGGCAACCGAGGAATATATTAAAAACACGGCTGCTACAGTGATTACGTATGGTATTGACCGTGAAAGTGATATTCGTGCAACGAATATTCAAATTACAAACAGCGGCACAACGTTCGATTTGACAACACCGACAGAAACGGTTTCTGTAGAAATGAAGCTTATTGGGAAATTTAGCGTCTACAACGTATTAGCGGCTACGGCTGCATGTTTAGTATCTGGTCTCCCTCTGTCAGTTATTGTCGAGGAAATAAAAGTGTTAGAAGGTGTGTCTGGGCGTTTTGAAGTGGTTGATGCGCAGCAAGATTTTACGGTTATCGTGGATTATGCCCACACGCCGGACAGCTTAGAGAACGTGTTAAAAACTGTAAAAGAATTCGCAAAACGCAATATATATGTTATTGTTGGTTGTGGCGGAGATCGAGATCGTACAAAACGACCAATCATGGCTCGGATTGCAGCTGAATACAGTACACAAGCTATTTTGACATCTGATAATCCACGAAGTGAAGATCCATTGGCTATTTTAAAAGATATGGAAGAAGGTTTGGATACAGATAACTATGTGACGATTGCTGATCGTGCAGAAGCTATTCGCTATGCAGTGGAAACAGCGCATGCAGATGATGTTATTGTCATTGCTGGAAAAGGGCACGAGACCTATCAAATTATTGGTAAAAAAGTATTCGATTTTGACGATCGAGAAGTAGCACGCAAAATGATTGAGGAGCGAAAGTAGTAATGAAATGGGTAGAGAACAAAATGAGTCGGAATGAGTTAGAAGTTAAGGAGGGGGCATCGTGCTAGAACAATCAATTTTATTGACAATCGGCGTAGCCTTTTTGATTACGGTTGTATTGTCGCCGATTTTTATTCCCTTCTTAAGAAGATTAAAGTTTGGTCAAAGTATTCGTGATGAAGGCCCGAAATCTCACCAAAAAAAATCAGGTACACCTACAATGGGCGGTATCATGATTTTATTATCTATTATTGTGGCAACTCTTATTATGGTCAATCAATATGCAGAACTTACATATAAGACGTTTCTATTATTATTTGTCACAATCGGATTTGGTTTATTAGGATTTTTAGATGATTTTATAAAAGTAGTGTTAAAGCGTAACCTTGGATTAACATCTAAACAAAAGTTTTTAGGTCAGGTTGTCATTTCAATTATTTTTTACTTTATTGCAAGACAGTTTGAGTTTTCAACTGAAGTGACGATTCCAGGAATTAAAGACCCAATCGATTTAGGTTGGTTTTATGTTGTTTTCCTCATCATCTGGCTTGTTGGTTTTTCAAACGCGGTCAACTTAACGGATGGATTAGACGGACTTGTATCTGGTACAAGTGCGATTGCTTTTGGTGCATTTGCAGTTCTCGCCTGGAATGCAGAGCAGTTTGAACTATCTATTTTCTCAGTTGCTGTAGTAGGAGCTGTGTTAGGATTTTTAGTTTTTAATGCCCATCCTGCAAAAGTATTTATGGGAGATACGGGTTCTTTAGCGCTAGGAGGAGCTATCGCTACGGTGGCTGTCTTAATGAAAATGGAATTCTTGCTTGTTATTATCGGTGGTGTGTTTGTTATTGAAACATTATCTGTTATTATTCAAGTCGCATCTTTCAAAACAACAGGAAAACGTGTGTTTAAAATGAGCCCGCTTCATCACCATTACGAGCTAAGCGGCTGGTCGGAATGGCGCGTAGTTATGACTTTTTGGGCTGTAGGACTATTATTTGCAATGCTTGGAATTTATATCGAGGTGTGGATTTAAATGAAATCAGTCAATACGTATCAAGGTAAACAAGTACTTATTTTAGGATTAGCCAAGAGCGGTTTAGCAGCCGCTCAGTTAGTTAAACAGCTTGGTGCTAAAGTAGTCGTTAATGATCAAAAACCGTACGAAGAGAACGCAGCAGCACAGGAATTAGAAAAAACGGGCATTGAAGTTGTCTGTGGACATCATCCGCTTGAGCTTTTAGACAAAGCGGATGTTATTGTAAAAAACCCTGGGATTCCGTATTCAAATGTTCTATTGCAAGAAGCATTAAAGCGACATATTCCGATTTTAACAGAGGTAGAATTAGCTTATGAAATTAGCGAAGCTCCTTTTATCGGAATTACGGGAAGCAATGGGAAGACAACAACAACAACGCTCATTTATAAAATGTTAGAAGAAGATCAAAAGCAGCCGTTGATTGCTGGAAATATTGGAACAGTAGCTTGTGAAGTGGCGCAAAAAGCAACAAAGGACAATGTAATTGTAACGGAGCTTTCTTCTTTTCAGCTGATGGGAATTGAAAAATTCCGTCCGAAAATCTCTTTATTATTGAATTTGTTTGATGCTCACTTAGACTATCATGGTACAAAAGAGGAATATATCAAAGCGAAAGCAAATCTCTTTAACAATCAAACAAGTGAAGACTTTGCCGTTATTAATGCGGATGATGAGCTAGTGATGAAAGCTAGTGCAAATATTAAAGCGACAAAAGTACCTTTTTCTGTTACAGCTCAAACGACAGAAGGAGCGTATATTAAAAACGAAACGATTTTCTTTAAAGATGAAGAAGTGATGTCCTTAAAAGATGTGGTGCTGCCAGGCAAACATAATCAAGAAAATATTTTAGCAGCTGTATCCGTTGTGAAGCTGTACGGCTGTTCAAATGAAGCTATCTACTCCGTGCTCACAACGTTTGCTGGTGTTAAACACCGCGTTCAATATGTCACGACAATCAACAAACGTAAGTTTTATAATGACTCTAAAGCTACAAATATGCTTGCTACAAAAGTAGCTCTTTCCGCTTTTTCACAGCCGACGATTCTACTTGCAGGCGGACTCGATCGCGGCAATGAGTTTGATGATTTAAAAGAAGAGTTTAAAAATGTGAAAGCTGTTATTACGTTTGGTGAAACGGCTCCTAAAATTGAACGTGTAGCCAAAGAAGAGGGAATACAAATTGTAAAACGTGTCGATAATGTTAAACAAGCAGTTTCAGAAGCATATGCTTGTTCAGATGAAGAAGATGTTATTTTATTATCTCCTGCTTGTGCAAGCTGGGATCAATTTAAAACTTTTGAAGAACGTGGTGACATCTTTATTGAATCTGTGCATAAACTGAAATAAGGGCTTGTCTAAACACCTAGAAAATACACTAGCCCTAATCTATTTTTAGAGGTGTGTGACAGTGTCGACAAAAAGGTCTACCCCAGATTTTTTTCTCATAATCGTTACGCTTTCCTTGCTAACCATCGGCCTTATCATGGTATACAGTGCAAGTGCGGTATGGGCTACATACAAGTTTAATGATTCTTTTTTCTTTGCTAAACGCCAGCTCTTATTTGCAGGGCTTGGAGTATGCGCGATGTTTGTCATCATGAATATTGATTATTGGATGTGGCGTACGTGGGCAAAGCCAATTGTAATCATTTGCTTTGTTATGCTGGTACTTGTATTGATTCCGGGAGTAGGGCTAGTACGGAATGGGTCGCAAAGTTGGATAGGAGTTGGAGCGTTTTCGATTCAGCCTTCAGAATTTATGAAGTTTGCTATGATTATATTTTTAGCGAAATATTTATCAGAAAACCAGAAGAAAATTACATCCTTTAGAAAAGGAATGTTACCGGCGTTATTACTGGTTTTCTTACCGTTTGGCATTATTATGATGCAGCCGGATTTAGGAACTGGAACGGTGCTTGTTGGAACTTGTTTAGTCATGATTTTTGTTTCAGGAGCAAAGGTAAGTCACTTTGCAGGTCTTGGGTTGCTTGGCGTTGCCGGTTTTGTAGGGCTTGTTTTATCAGCTCCTTATCGGATTAAACGCATCACCTCATTTTTAAATCCTTGGGAAGATCCGCTTGGAAGCGGGTTTCAAATCATTCAATCTCTTTATGCAATTGGGCCGGGGGGATTGCTTGGATTAGGGTTAGGGCAAAGTAGACAAAAGTTCTTTTATCTGCCGGAGCCTCAAACTGATTTTATTTTTGCTATTCTGGCAGAAGAGCTCGGTTTTATCGGCGGAACACTTGTTCTACTTTTGTTTAGCTTATTGCTTTGGAGAGGAATTAAAGTAGCGCTGGGAGCACCTGATCTTTACGGAACGTTTTTAGCCTTAGGAATTATTTCAATGGTTGCGATTCAAGTCATGATCAATATAGGCGTGGTAACAGGTCTTATGCCTGTTACGGGAATTACGCTTCCATTTTTAAGTTACGGCGGATCGTCGCTGACGCTCATGCTGGCAGCAGTTGGAGTTTTGTTAAATGTTAGTAGATATTCTCGCTATTAATTGAAAAAAATTGTATAATGTCAAGTAGGCAATGGTCTACTGAAGTAAACCGTCATCTTAAATCCAAGTGCACGCCGGATTTTGTTGGCGGTTTATTTTCGATTTTTTACAGGTAGATGATATTTTTGTATGAAATGTTTTTAAAATGTAATGTTGTGATAACCAATTTTGAGTCCAACTATGGTATGATGTGTAAGGTTAAATGTTTTATCTTAGTGAGTAGGTGAACGTATGTGCACTTATGAGCGTAGCGTTTTTTTATGACTGTCAGCATGTGTTTAACTTCTAAATGAAAAACGATAAAAAAACAATCAAAATTACTTTATATAGCAGATGAACGTACATTCTATGGGTGAATGTCATACGATAAATAAAAATGATGAAATTGACAACAGAATAGAGTGCCTTCGTAGAAAAAAGGTATCTTACAAGGTGCTGCTGCTTAGTTATGAATCTGTTCTTATTATTCTTATGCATTAGAAGTAAGGGCGCATTGACATGAAAGTTTTATAACAGCAAAGAGGGTTTTAGGAGGTTCTTATGGAAGCGTTAGTAAAAGAGTTAGTCGAAGCGAATATTGGAAAGGTTCGTGAAAATGAACCGCTAGCAAAACATACAACAATGAAAATTGGTGGTCCAGCAGATGTGCTTGTAGAACCTGATTCTGTTGATCACTTAAAAGTTACAATGGATATTATTAAAAAACACGGCGTGAAATGGAGAGCGATTGGTCGAGGATCTAATCTTCTTGTTTCTGATAAGGGAATTGAAGGCGTGGTCATTAAGCTCGGAGCCGGATTAGATGATTTAACAGTAGATGGAGAGACGGTTACTGTAGGTGGGGGATACCCTAGCATCAAGCTTGCAACAGTTATTACAAAACAAGGCCTGTCTGGGCTGGAGTTTTCAAGTGGAATTCCTGGATCTGTGGGAGGCGCTGTTTATATGAATGCAGGTGCCCATGGTTCTGATATGTCTCATGTAGTCGAAAAAGCGCTGATTTTATTTGAAGATGGCACTCTTGAGTGGCTGACAAATGAAGAGCTTCAATTTTCGTATCGTCATTCAATTCTACAAAAAGACCGTCCCGGAGTATGTGTAGAAGCCGTGCTGCGTTTGAAAAAGGGAACGAAAGATGATATTGTGGCGGTCATGCAGAAAAATAAAGACTATCGCCGCGAAACACAGCCTTGGAATTTCCCTTGTGCAGGCAGTATTTTTAGAAATCCGCTTCCAAATTATGCAGGAGACTTAATTGAAAAGTCCAACTTAAAAGGTTTTTCAGTAGGCGGGGCGCAAATTAGTGAGCAGCATGCGAACTTCATTGTCAACACAGGAGATGCAACGGCTTCAGACGTGCTGAATTTAATTGCTCATGTTAAGAAAACAATTAAAGAGAAATTCGATATTGATATTCATACAGAAGTTGAGATTATCGGCCGCTAATTACCCAGCCCGTGGCTGTATGGTTATGCGTGAAAAGGTAGCTTTTATGTGTTTATTCTATGCTATAATGGGGATATTCTCATGAAGCAAAGATTGGAAATAAATAGATGGTAATTCCTCGTTTATTTTCTCAAATGGATAAGGGTGAAAAAAATGGAAAAAGGTAAGTTAATTGTTTTAGAAGATCGGGTACCGAAGCTGCAAGAACAGCGAAAGCAAAAAGCAAATAGACGGCTGATTTTGTATTTATCACTCTTTTTCATCCTTATTTTATTTATTGTATATTCTCAATCTTCTCTGAGTAATGTTTCTAACATTGAAGTACAAGGGAATAAACATGTAAGTGATAAGGATATTGTCAAAGCGAGTGGTCTGTCCAAAAAAACCAGCTACTGGAAAGCTGATGCTGATCAAATTCAAGAAAAAGTCGAAAAAAACCCTGAGGTAAAGGAAGCTGTCATTCACAAAACATTTCCTAATAAGGTCGTAATCGACGTAAAAGAGTACGCAAGAATTGCATATGTAACCTCGGGGAATAAATATTTCCCTGTGAATGAAAATGGAAAAGTTCTAAAAGAAGTAAGTGCTAAGAAAGTGTCATCCGACGCTCCGCTGCTAATTGACTGGAAAGACGGAGACGCTATACAAAGCATGGTTCAAGAATTAGCTAAAACGCCTAAGAGCATAAAAGGGGCTATTTCTGAGATTTACTACGCGCCGACAAAATCAGAACCTCTTCACATCGAGGTGTTTATGAATGATACGCGTGAAGTAAGCGGGAAAATTAGCAACTTCTCTGATAAAATTGTTCATTACCCAGCTATTGCAAGTAAATTAAGTGATGATCAAAAAGGTATTATTGATTTAGAAGAAGGATATGCATTTAAACCTTATAAAAAGAGCAAGCAGTAATTATTTTTTATAAGTGTTAATTAAAGGAAATAGATGAGTTGAGACTGGCAAACTAGCCCTCGTACATTGTATAATCACATGCAAGTATTCTGCATACATATGATTTTCTTCTCCGTTGCTGTGAAATGGAAATGTAATATTTGTTCTAGGTAAGTTTCGCTTTTCTCAGTGTACATCTTAGTGTAGACTTGTAGTTAAATAGCTTTTTTCAGTGAATTTTAGGCTTAAATCTAAAAAAAAGTCAAAACCAGAACGTTTTGTTCTTTGAAAGAGATAAAGTCTGTGAAAAACTTGAAAAAAATTGATTTTACAAAAGGGAAACAGATGTATTTGTTGAATATTTTCATATAATAAAAAATTAATATTGTTGTTCTTCTTAATTTATTAAGATGACATGTGCAGAAAGAAAAAGGAGGTGCCAAAGAATGAACAGCAATGAAATATACGTTAGTTTAGACATCGGTACATCCAGTGTGAAAGTAATCATCGGAGAGATGAGTAACGATTCATTGAATATCATTGGTGTAGGGAATGTTAAATCACACGGACTAAAAAAAGGTTCTATCGTTGATATAGATGCAACAGTTCAATCTATTAGAAAAGCAGTAGAACAAGCTGAACGAATGGTAGGCATTACAATTAAAAAGGTTGTAGTGGGCATAAGCGGAAATCATGTATTTTTACAAGATTGTCACGGAGTAGTAGCCGTGTCAAGCGAGAATCGTGAAATTACAAACGAAGATATTCATCGAGTAATTGATGCTGCTCAAGTCATGTCTATCCCGCCAGATCGTGAAATCATTGATGTTATTCCAAAGCAATTTATTGTAGATGGCTTAGAAGGTATTAATGATCCTAGAGGCATGATTGGGGTACGTTTAGAAATGGAAGGCACAATCATAACGGGATCTAGAACGGTTTTACATAACTTATTACGCTGTGTAGAAAGAGCTGGTTTAGAAATCAGTGATATTTGTTTACAGCCTCTAGCCGCTGGTTCAATTGCATTATCTCGTGATGAAAAAAACTTAGGTGTCGCACTGGTAGATATCGGTGGAGGTTCAACAACGGTTGCGATTTTTGACCAAGGACATTTGAAAGTAACAAATGTACTAGCTGTTGGCGGAGAGCACATTACCAAGGATTTATCGATTGGCCTTCGCACATCGACTGAAGATGCGGAAAATATTAAGATAAAGCATGGACATGCTTTCTACGATCATGCTTCTGAAGAAGAAGTATTTAGTGTACCGATTATTGGAAGCGATCAGCATCAGCAGTTTAATCAGCTCGAAATCTCTGATATTATTGAAGCTAGACTAGAAGAGATTTTAGATATGATTACGCAAGAGGTAAATCGCCTAGGATACAAAGATATTCCAGGAGGATTTGTTTTAACAGGCGGAGTAGTAGCGATGCCTGGTATTCTTGAGCTAGCTCAAGTGATTTTAAAGAATAACGTGCGCATAGCAGTGCCTGATTATATTGGAGTACGTGAGCCGCATTATACAACAGGCGTAGGATTAATAAAATTTGCATACAAAAATGCTAAAATACAAGGCCGGGAAATTGGAGCGCCAGTTGTGGAAGAAGAGCCGATTGAGCAAGAAATGATCAAACCTAGCCCGAAACCACAGCAGCCGCAACAATCAGCTGAGCAGCCGAAAAAGAAAAATGACCAAAATTTAATGAAGAAGTTTTTTGGATACTTCTTTGATTAACGTTACGGATTGGTAATTTCGAAGAATTAGGAGGAACTATCATGTTGGAGTTTGATACAAGTGTAGACCAATTAGCGACGATTAAAGTAATCGGTGTCGGAGGCGGCGGTAACAACGCGGTTAACCGAATGATTGAACATGGCGTCCAAGGTGTAGAATTTATTGCAGTTAATACAGATGCACAAGCATTAAATTTATCAAAAGCTGAAACAAAAATGCAAATCGGCGCTAAATTAACAAGAGGATTAGGTGCAGGTGCTAATCCAGAAGTTGGTAAAAAAGCAGCTGAAGAAAGTAAGGAACAAATCCAAGAAGCCCTAAAAGGTGCAGACATGGTTTTCGTAACGGCTGGTATGGGTGGAGGAACTGGAACTGGTGCAGCTCCAGTCATTGCCCAAATTGCTCGTGAGCTAGGAGCACTAACGGTAGGTGTTGTTACTCGTCCGTTTACGTTTGAAGGTCGTAAGCGTTCTACTCAAGCAGCAGGCGGCATTGCGTCAATGAAAGAAGCAGTGGATACGCTGATTGTTATCCCAAATGATCGCTTATTGGAAATCGTTGATAAAAACACGCCAATGCTAGAAGCATTCCGTGAAGCGGATAACGTATTGCGACAAGGTGTGCAAGGTATTTCAGATTTAATCGCAGTTCCTGGATTAATTAACTTAGACTTCGCTGACGTGAAAACAATTATGTCTAACAAAGGATCTGCCCTTATGGGTATCGGTATTGCTACTGGTGAAAACCGTGCTGCTGAAGCGGCTAAAAAAGCTATTTCAAGTCCACTTCTTGAAACATCTATCGATGGAGCTCAAGGTGTATTAATGAACATCACAGGCGGTACAAACCTAAGTCTTTACGAAGTACAAGAAGCTGCAGATATCGTTGCTTCGGCTTCTGACCAAGAAGTGAACATGATCTTTGGATCTGTTATTAACGAAAACCTAAAAGACGAGATTGTTGTTACAGTTATTGCAACTGGCTTTAGTGACCAAGATTTATCACAGCCAAAACCAGGTCGTCCTTCGTTATCGGCGAATCGCATGCAGCAATCGACACAGCAACCGGCTCCACAGCCGAAGCGTGAAGTAAAGCGTGAAGAACCTGTACAGCAAGAATATACGCGTCCATCTCAGCCACAGTCTGAAGATGCGCTAGATATTCCAACATTCTTACGAAACCGTAATCGTAGACGCTAAGAAAATAAAAAACCAAGACCTCTGTTTTATACAGAGGTCTTTTTTTATGCAATGAATCTAGAAAACTCAAAAAGAATATAAAAAACATTCGACATGGTCAATATGATGCCTTTAAAGGGTTTATGTTTTCTTTCTAAAAGTGGTGTGACAAATATCGAATGATTTCCTCAAAAATACTGCTTGTTTCTCGGCATGAACTGACAGACTTTCTAATAGGATGTACTATATACTAATTTTTAACAGAAAAATTCAGAAAGAATGGAGAGGTTATAAACATTGCCAATCTATTTAGATTTAATATGGATGCTGAATTTTGGGTTAGATACGATTTTACTAATGTTATGTGCAGTTGTACTTAAACGGAATTACAAGTGGTGGCGGCTTTTGCTTGGCGGCTTTATCGGTTCATTAATTGTCCTTCTTATGTTTACGCCTTTTTCTCATCTTATGGTTCACCCTGCCATTAAAATTTTATTCTCTTTTTTTATGGTATTGATGACGTTTGGTTATAAACGACTGCGCTTTTTCTTTGAGAATTTATTAACGTTTTATTTTGCAACCTTTGTTGTTGGTGGAGGATTAATGGGCGTTCACTTTTTATTTCAAGATCAGTTTCTTGTTCTTAATCAAATGGTTGATACAAAATCTCCACAGTTTGGTGATCCTATTAGCTGGATATTTGTTCTTATCGGTTTTCCGCTATTATCTTATTTTTCAAAAGCACGAGTTGATGATTTGCGAATGAAAAACATTACATTTGATCAGCTGGTAGATGTGGAAGTTATTTTAAACGAACAGAGGCTGTCGATGAAAGGACTTATTGATAGTGGAAACCAGCTTGTAGATCCGCTGACGAAAACCCCCGTTATGATTGTTACAGCAGATTCTTTAAAAGAAATATTGCCTGAAGGCTTAATGGAATTAAGCAAAAATGTCCAATCCTTTTCACACAGCGAAGATATTGATCAAGAGTGGTATTCAAAAGTCCGCTTTGTCCCTTATCGAAGCGTGGGCCAAGCCAATCAGCTGCTTCTTGCTCTAAAGCCAGATATGGTAAGGCTGGTGCATCAGTCCAATACGATTGAAGTCACTAAAGTATTAGTAGGTATTAGTCATACAACGCTTTCAGTGGAGAAGCAATATGAATGTATTGTTCATCCGAAGCTCATTGTTATTGGAGAAGTAAGTTCCGCATCGTAAAAGGTGTGAACAAATAAAGGAGGATACAGAATGGCTACATATCGAATTCGATTTCAATTATGGTGGTACAAATTATTAATTAAACTTAAGCTGAAAACAGATGAAGTGTATTATATAGGAGGAAGTGAAGCTCTTCCACCGCCTTTAACAAAAGATGAAGAAGAAGTACTCCTGAAAAAACTCCCATCAGGAGATGAAGCAGCACGTTCACTGTTGATTGAGCGTAATTTGCGACTGGTTGTTTATATTGCCCGCAAGTTTGAAAATACGGGAATCAATATTGAGGATTTAATTAGCATCGGCACCATCGGTTTAATTAAAGCAGTAAACACGTTTAATCCTGAAAAGAAAATTAAGCTAGCGACGTACGCCTCCCGCTGTATTGAAAATGAAATTTTAATGTATTTGCGCCGCAACAATAAAATTCGATCTGAAGTTTCATTTGATGAGCCGTTAAATATTGATTGGGATGGAAACGAACTGCTATTATCTGACGTGATGGGAACCGAAGAAGATATCATCACAAAAGACCTGGAAGCCAATGTAGATCGAAAACTTTTGTTGAAAGCACTGCACCAATTAAATGATCGTGAAAAGCAAATTATGGAGCTGCGCTTTGGGCTAGCCGGCGGAGAAGAAAAAACGCAAAAAGATGTAGCTGATATGCTAGGCATTTCTCAGTCTTATATTTCAAGGCTTGAAAAACGAATTATTAAACGGCTGCGAAAAGAATTTAATAAAATGGTTTAAGTAAAAAAGCTGATTGTATAAGGGCTGAGAAGCATCTTATACAATCAGCTTTTTTAGCGTGGAATTGTCAGAATTGTAAAAGTGCATATTTTTTCCTTCGGAGGAGATACTGAATTCAGAACATCATCTCCTGTTAGGAGGGAAAGAGTTGACAAGAAATAAAGTAGAAATTTGTGGAGTAGATACTTCGAAACTTCCCGTATTAAAAAATGAAGAAATGCGAAAGTTGTTTAAACAAATGCAGGCTGGAGATGGAACAGCAAGAGAAAAGCTAGTAAGCGGAAATTTACGTCTCGTACTCAGCGTGATTCAACGTTTTAACAATCGTGGAGAATTTGTTGATGACTTATTTCAGGTTGGATGTATTGGATTAATGAAATCCATTGACAATTTTGATTTAAGTCAAAACGTGAAGTTTTCTACATATGCTGTCCCAATGATTATAGGGGAAATTCGCCGCTATTTACGTGACAATAATCCAATCCGTGTTTCTCGTTCCCTTCGTGATATTGCTTATAAAGCTCTTCAAGTTCGTGAAAGGCTTATGAGTGAAACATCCAAGGAACCTACAGCTGAGGAAATTTCAAAAGTCCTAGAAGTGCCGCATGAAGAAATTGTGTTTGCTTTAGATGCTATCCAAGATCCGGTTTCTCTATTTGAACCTATTTACAATGATGGTGGAGACCCAATCTATGTCATGGATCAGCTAAGCGATGAACGCAACCGTGATTCAACTTGGATTGAAGAAATTGCTTTGCAAGAAGGTATGAGAAGATTGAACGAGCGAGAAAAACTAATTTTACGAAAGCGCTTCTTTCAAGGTAAAACACAGATGGAAGTGGCTGAAGAAATTGGTATTTCTCAAGCGCAGGTTTCTCGTTTAGAAAAAGCTGCTATTAAACAGATGAATAAAAATATTCAAAGTTAACAAAAGCTATCTAAACTGGCAGCTGCTCGCGTTCATATAATTAATACCATTCACTTTATTTGATGTTCAACTTAATAAGCATCGTGTCTATAAAAACAGACGCGGTGCTTATTTTGTATGTATCAATTCAATTTATAATACATGACCAAAAGATATTCATATCAGATTTCCTATTGCTGTGAGGACTTCTAGCTACTTGTTGAGAATGTCTCTTGATGAAAAGCTGTGTAATTAGTAAACAAAATCCCTATAGAAAGAGAATGACAGAGAAAAAATAAGCTTTTCCTTCATGAAATGAAAATTTGAAAATATATATAGGCTAAGGAATAAAGTTGGCTATAGGAGGAGAGAGAGCATGTTAAAGATTTCAGAATTTCAGCTGAAAGATGTAGTGAATGTAGCTGATGGCAAAAAACTTGGAAATGTAGGGGATATTGATATTGACTTAACAACGGGAAAAATACAGGCCGTCATTATCGGAGGCTCTCGTGTATTAGGCTTCTTTGGAAAAGATGATGAAATTGTGATTCCGTGGAAAAATATTGTGAAAATTGGTTCTGATGTCATTTTAGTACGTTATAAAGACGCATTTCAGCCTGAAGAGAATTAGTTTTTTGTCAACAGCACCTAGCAATCTGTGGTACAATATGTGAGAACAAATGAAACAAGGGATGTGTCACATACATGAATCCTGAGCCATTAAAAAAAAGTCATCACGACTCGTTTATGTGGCTGAGCCCTTGGGTAGAAAAGAATGATATGCTTGTTGCTGGTTTCACCACAAAAAATGGTGGTGTGAGTAAACCTCCATTTGCTTCTTTTAACCTAGGGCTTCACGTAAACGATAACGTAGAAGATGTTATTACAAATAGAAAAATTTTAGCAGCCGAACTAGACATGTCTTTTGAAAGCTTTGTATGTGCTGAACAAGTACATGAAGCAACTGTTCAAAAAGTAACAAAAGCCGACTGTACAAAAGGAATCTACAAGTACGAAGAGGGCATAAAAGCAACGGATGGCATTTATACAAATGAATCTGATATTTTGTTAGCTTTATGTTATGCAGATTGTGTTCCCCTGTACTTCTATGCGCCTGATCACCATTTAGTTGGTCTAGCTCATGCCGGTTGGAAGGGAACAGTGAAAGATATTGCAGGAAATATGATTCGACGTTGGGTAGAGCAAGAAAATGTCCCGATTGAAGATATTTACGTGGCGATTGGCCCTTCGATTGAAGATTGCTGTTATGTTGTCGATAACCGCGTCATTACACAAGTAAACGAAGCAGTTGGCCAAAATGGATATCAAGAAGTAAGCCCTGGACAATACGCGCTTAATTTAAAAAAAGTCAATAAGCTGCTGATTCAAAACGCAGGCGTATTGCCGGAACGAATTTTAACATCGTCGTATTGTACAAGCTGTGAAGATGACCTGTTCTTTTCACATCGCCGCGACCAAGGGAAAACAGGACGCATGTTTAACTTCATAGGCTTTAAGGAGGAGTAATTACATAGTGACAGCTAGCGTAAGTGAAAATCTAGAAGCAGTTCAACAAACAATTGCTGAAGCGTGTAAAAAAGTTAATCGAAATCAAAAAGATGTAGAGCTGATTGCTGTAACAAAATACGTTTCCACAAAACGAGCAGCAGAAGCAGTGGATGCAGGCATTTTACATCTCGGAGAAAACAGGGATGAAGGTCTTCTAGAAAAGTATGAATCAATCGGTGAGAAAGCGACCTGGCATTTTATCGGAAGCTTACAAACAAGAAAAGTAAAAAATGTGATTGATAAAGTTGACTATATTCATTCACTAGACCGATTATCTTTAGCAAAAGAAATTGATAAACGCGCAGGCCATCGTATAAAATGTTTTGTACAAGTTAATATTGCCGAAGAACAATCCAAGCATGGCCTTGCTGTAGAAGACGTAATTCCATTTATTCAATCTCTTGAAGAATTTGCAAATATCCAAGTGGTCGGATTGATGACAATGGCTCCTCACACAGATGACGAGTCTACGCTTCGCAGCTGTTTTCAAGGTCTAAAAAAATTGCAGAGTCGTATACAAGAACTAAACTTGCCATATGCACCGTGTACAGAGCTATCAATGGGAATGTCAAACGATTATGCAATTGCAATTGAAGAAGGAGCAACATTCATTCGACTAGGAACCACGTTAGTTGGGAATGAACGTTAAGGAGGTGTAATTCAAGATGAGTATGAAAAATCGCTTTAGAAGTTTTTTTGCTCTTGATGACGATACTGAATATGTAGAAGAACATTACGAACAAGAAGAGTCGGTAGAAGAGCCTGTACAGCAGTCGAGACCAGCAGCGAAAGCTAGTCAGCAGCCGAATCAGCAGCAAAACGTGATTAGCTTGCAAAGCGTTCAAAAATCATCAAAAATGATGCTTTGCGAACCGCGCGTCTATGCCGAAGCGCAAGAAATTACGGACCATTTAAAAAATCGTAAAGTCGTAGTTGTTAATTTACAGCGCATTCAACGAGATCAAGCAGTGAGAATTGTCGACTTTTTAAGTGGTACAGTTTATGCTTTAGGCGGGGACATTCAAAAAATTGGAACCGACATCTTTTTATGTACACCTGATAATGTAGACGTAAGCGGAAGCATTTCAGATATGATGGGAGAACATGATACAACAAACGTAAAGAGGTGGTAGTTTTTGGACATCGTTTTTGGGATTCTTGGAAAATTAATTGGGCTTTACTCATGGGCACTGATTATTTACATTTTGATGTCTTGGGTACCCGATGTAAGGGCGTCTAAGTTTGGTCAGCTGCTGGGCAGTATTTGTGAGCCTTACTTAGAGCCTTTTCGTAAAATCATTCCGCCTATTGGCATGATTGATATTTCACCTCTTGTCGCAATCTTTTTATTGCGATTTGCGGAAAGAGGCGTGTATTCACTTAATAATGTGGTGGGATTTATTTAAAAAAGGAATCGCTGGATTCCTTTTTTACATACCAATAGTAGGAGTAATAATATGTCTATTTATGAACATTTTAGGCAAGAAGAACATGGATTTATTGATCAGGTTCTTCAGTGGAAAGAAGATGTCCTACATCAATACAGCCCAAAATTAACGGACTTTTTAGATCCAAGAGAGCAGCAGATTGTGACGGCTATTGTCGGGACTGAAGGAGAGGTTCAAGTTTCATTTGATGGTGGACAACCGTTTGCTGAACGCAAGCGTGCGCTGCTATATCCGGATTACTATGTACCTCAAAGCGAAGATTTTCAGTTGCATATGTATGAGCTCAATTATCCTAAAAAGTTTGTGACGATTGAACATCCTCAAGTTCTTGGTTCGGCGATGTCCTTAGGACTGCGCCGTTCAAAATTTGGCGATATTTTGGTCGCGGGAGACGATATTCAGGTTGTAGCTGCAGAGGAAATTTCTTCTTATATTGAGATGAATTTAACATCAATTGGAAAAGCCAAAGTTTCACTTTCTTCTATTCAAAGAGAGCAGCTGCATGTCGTAAAAGAAGAGCTGATTGAACACGTTTATACAGTTTCTTCAATGAGGCTTGATGTTTTGCTGTCGACTATTCACAATTTATCAAGACAAAAAGTCCAGCCGTTTATTACAAATGGAGCGGTAAAAGTAAATTTTAAAGTCATTGAACAGCCTTCTTTTGAATGTCATGAAGGTGATATTTTGTCGCTTCGTGGTCACGGCAGAAGTCGTATTGTTTCACTTGAAGGCAAAACTAAAAAAGAAAAATGGCGGATTGTTGTAGGAAAGCAGAAATAAAGAAATCTACTAGCAGGAAATTTTAAAAATATGTCGAATAAACCATTACTAATGACGTAATGAGACAACACGGAGGTGGCCTAGATGCCTTTAACCCCTTTGGATATTCATAACAAAGAGTTTAATCGCGGGTTTCGCGGATATGATGAAGATGAAGTAAATGAGTTTCTTGACCAAGTAATTAAAGACTATGAGCTGGTCATGCGTGATAAAAAGGAGTTAGAAGGAAGAGTATCTGAATTAACAGATCGTCTTGGACATTTTACTAACATTGAAGAAACGTTAAATAAATCAATTTTAATTGCTCAAGAAGCAGCGGAAGATGTGAAGCGAAACGCTGAAAAAGAAGCGAAGCTCATTATAAAAGAAGCAGAAAAAAATGCGGACCGTATTATTAACGAAGCACTGTCTAAGTCTCGTAAAATTGCGATGGACATTGAGGAGACGAAAAAGCAGTCTAAAGTATTTAGAACTCGTTTCAAAATGTTAATCGAAGCACAGCTTGAAATGTTAAACAGCGACGACTGGGATCAGCTGATGGATTATGAGATGCCAGCGCTAGAAGAAAAAATTGACTAGTCAAGACATCATCTTGACTTCTCACGTTTTGTTGTCATATAATTTGGTAACAGATGAAATTTCATATCAAACAGTACGGAGACAGGGACAGTAGCTTTTTTAGTTTGTCAAAGCGAATCGAGGATGGTGCGAGCTCGATAACAAGCAAAAAAGTGAAAATCACCCTAGAGTACCATTGCTGAACCGATGATAGTAAGCAGTGGCGGTTTATTCACGTTACGAATGCAAAGAGGATTTGCGTGCAGCAAATCTACTAGGGTGGTACCGCGGGAGGCCTTCTCGTCCCTTTTTGGGATGAGGAGGTCTTTTTGTTATGGTACAAAAAGATATGAAATTTACGTTTTTTTTTGGAGGGTAAAACATGGAATATAAAGATACATTATTGATGCCAAAAACTGAATTTCCGATGCGTGGAAATTTACCGAACCGCGAGCCTAAAATGCAAGAACAGTGGGCTGAAATGAATATTTATGAAAAAGTACAAAAACGTACGGAAGGCCGTCCGCTATTTGTCCTGCATGACGGACCTCCATATGCGAATGGCGATATTCACATGGGACATGCACTAAATAAAATTTTAAAAGATTTTATCGTTCGCTATAAGTCGATGTCAGGCTTCTGCGCACCTTATGTACCAGGCTGGGATACACACGGTTTGCCAATTGAAACAGCTTTAACAAAAAATAAAAAAGTAAACCGCAAAGAAATGACGGTAGCTGAGTTCCGTAAGCTTTGCGAACAGTATGCTTGGGAACAAGTAAACGGCCAGCGTGAGCAGTTCAAGCGTTTAGGCGTACGCGGAGATTGGGATAATCCATATGTAACGCTTCAGCCGCAGTACGAAGCGCAGCAAATCAAAGTGTTTGGTGACATGGCGAAAAAAGGCTACATCTACAAAGGGTTAAAACCTGTGTACTGGTCCCCTTCAAGTGAATCTGCTTTAGCAGAAGCGGAGATTGAGTACTATGACAAACGTTCAGCTTCTATTTACGTAGCGTTTAACGTAAAAGATGGTAAAGGTGTGCTTGAACAAGATGAAAAATTCATCATTTGGACGACAACACCATGGACAATGCCAGCTAACCAAGGGATTGCTGTCAATCCTGAGCTTCAGTACAGCGTAGTTGAAGCAGATGGAGCAAAATATGTAGTGGCAACTGAACTGATTGAAACAGTTGCTAAAGAAATTGAATGGGCTGACTATAAGACGGTTCGTACGGTAAAAGGTTCAGAACTTGAGCGTGTAGTAGCTGAGCATCCAATCTACAAGCGTGATTCATTAGTTGTTCTTGGCGATCATGTAACAACGGATGCTGGTACTGGGTGTGTTCATACAGCACCGGGACACGGGGAAGACGACTTTATCGTTGGTCAAAAATACGGTTTGGAAGTTCTTTGTCCAGTCGACAGTAAGGGTCATATGACGAATGAAGCACCAGGATTTGAAGGATTATTCTATGATAAAGCGAATAAGCCAATTACAGACAAATTAGAAGAAGAAGGCGCGCTGTTAAAATTAAGTTTCATTACCCACTCATACCCACATGACTGGCGTACAAAGAAACCAACAATTTTCCGTGCAACGGCACAGTGGTTTGCGTCTATTAAAGATTTCCGTGAAGATTTATTAAAAGCAGTAGAAAAAACAAAATGGGTGCCTACTTGGGGTGAAACGCGACTTTATAACATGGTGCGTGACCGCGGCGACTGGTGTATTTCTCGCCAACGTGCATGGGGCGTTCCGATTCCGGTATTTTATGCTGAAAATGATGAGCCAATCATTACGGACGAAACAATCGAACACGTATCAAATCTATTTAGAGAACATGGATCAAACGTATGGTTTGAGCGTGAAGCAAAAGACTTGCTTCCGGAAGGCTTTACTCATGAAGGAAGCCCAAATGGCCGCTTCACAAAAGAAACAGACATCATGGACGTATGGTTTGACTCTGGTTCTTCACATCAAGCTGTTCTGGAAGAACGTGAAGACTTACAGCGTCCGGCTGATTTGTATTTAGAAGGTTCTGACCAATACCGCGGCTGGTTTAATTCAAGTCTTTCTACAAGCGTAGCTGTAACGGGTGAAGCACCTTATAAAGGGGTACTTAGCCACGGATTTGCTTTAGACGGTGAAGGTCGCAAAATGAGTAAGTCATTAGGAAACGTTGTAATACCAGAAAAAGTAATGAAACAACTAGGTGCAGATATTTTACGTTTATGGGTAGCTTCTGTAGATTACCAAGCTGATGTTCGTGTATCTGATAACATTTTAAAACAAGTAGCAGAAGTATATCGTAAAATCCGCAACACGTTCCGTTTCTTACTAGGAAACTTAGCGGACTTTAATCCAACAACTGATGCTGTAGCTGTTGAAGACCTTCGTGAAGTAGACCGCTACATGCTTGTGAAGCTGAACAAATTAATTGATAAAGTGAAAAAATCTTATGATTCATATGAATTCTCAAGCATTTATCACGCAGTGCATAATTTCTGTACAATTGATATGAGTTCATTCTACTTAGACTTTGCAAAAGATGTATTGTACATCGAAGCAGAAAATAATGTAGAGCGTCGCAGCATTCAAACGGTCCTTTATGAAACGTTATTATCGTTAACGAAATTAGTGTCGCCAATTCTTTCTCATACAGCAGACGAAGTATGGGTTCACATTCCAAATGTAACGGAAGAAAGCGTGCAGCTAGTTGATATGCCAGAGGTTCAAGAAATCGAGGGAGCAGATCAATTAGTAGAGAAATGGGATGCATTTATGGAGCTTCGTGATGAAGTATTAAAAGCGCTAGAACAGGCTCGTAATGAAAAAGTAATCGGTAAGTCTTTAGAAGCAAAATTAACGCTGTATCCAACAGCAGATACGAAAGAACTGTTAGCATCTATTTCTGAAAATGTAGGTCAACTCTTCATCGTTTCAGATCTTGAGGTAGCAGAAGGTGAAGCACCTGCTGAAGCACAAAAATTCAGCTATGCTTCAATTGTTGTAAGTAAAGCAGAAGGTGAGAAGTGTGAGCGCTGCTGGGTTGTATCACCAACAGTTGGCGAAGATCAAGATCACCCGACTTTATGTACACGCTGTGCGGATGTTGTAAAAAATCACTACGTTCAGCAGTAATTAACAAAAACACGTCCTTTTTGGGCGTGTTTTTTGCTGTACGAAATTCCCAAATACAATGGTATAAAGCATTTAAAGCCTTAGGAAAAACTTGTGTTGTAGATTCGATGGAAAACTCGGTAAACCTAACATCATTAATACTTCATCTTATCAGCACAGGAGGCGTTTGCATGTATGAAAATTATCTTTCCATTGGACAGGAATTAGCTCTTATTAAAGAAGAATTACAAGATCGCCTATTGAGATATGCTACAGAACAATCTGGTTATATAGATGAAAAGGAACGTTACGTAATAGAAATGATTAAAGCCGATTTAAAAGATGTAGAACACGCGTTAGCAAAGCTTGACGTTGGTGCGTTTGGAATTGATGAACTAACTGGCGAAGTGATGTCTATTCATAAATTAAAAGTAATGCCGACGGCCCGCACAAATGAAGATTTATTTGTTTTATGGTGAGAAGCGAGAAAAAAAATGAATTATGTGCTAAAATGCTTTAGTATGGATTCGTTTGATTTTATTGCGGGAGGAAAACGTTTGTGTTTTATTATCTTATCGCTTTAGCTGTTATACTTATTGATCAGGTAACAAAATGGATGATTGTAAAAGAAATGTATTATGGACAAAGCATCACCGTAATTGAAAACTTTCTTTACATTACCTCTCATCGTAACAGAGGAGCCGCGTGGGGGATTTTACAAGGACAGATGTGGTTCTTTTATCTCATTACGGTGGTTGTGGTAGTCGGTTTAATAATTTATATTCAAAAGCTCAAAAAACAAGATAAATGGTTCGGTATTGCGCTAGCATTAATGTTAGGCGGCGCCATTGGAAACTTTATTGATCGAGTGGTCCGTAAAGAAGTAGTTGATTTCGTAAATACATACATCTTTACGTATGATTTTCCGATTTTTAACGTAGCTGATTCGGCACTTGTCGTCGGAGTAATCATCATGTTTATTATGACGCTGTTTGAAGGGAAAATGAAGAAGGAGCACAAAGAATGAATGTAATTGAAACAGTTATAAATGAAGAACAAGCGGGAGAACGTATTGATAAAGTACTTTCGACTGTAAATGCAGAATGGTCACGTTCACAAGTGCAGCAATGGATTAAAGAAGGTCACGCAAAAGTGAACGATAAAACCGTTAAAGGAAACTATAAATGTAAAACAGGAGACGCTATTATTATCGAAGTGCCGGAACTAGAAGAGCTTGATGTGGTAGCGGAAGAAATGAATTTAGATATTTATTATGAAGATCAAGATGTGCTTGTTGTAAATAAACCTCGCGGTATGGTTGTACATCCAGCTCCTGGTCATCATAGCGGTACGCTTGTAAATGGCCTAATGGCTCACTGTAAAGATTTATCCGGTATTAACGGCGTTATGCGCCCTGGTATCGTTCATCGAATTGATAAAGATACATCTGGTTTACTTATGATCGCAAAAAATGATTTAGCTCATGAATCACTAGTTAGTCAGCTTGTAGCTAAAACAGTGACGCGTCGTTATAAAGCTATCGTTCACGGAGTAATTGCGCACGATCACGGTACAATTGATGCGCCAATCGGCCGAGATAAGCAAGATCGTCAAAGCATGACGGTGACTGATGAAAACAGTCGTGATGCAGTGACGCACTTTACTGTATTGCAGCGTTTTAAAGATTTTTCACTAGTCGAATGTAAGCTAGAAACAGGGCGAACACACCAAATTCGCGTTCATATGAAGTATATTGGCTTTCCGCTTGCCGGGGATCCGAAGTACGGACCGAAAAAAACGCTTCCGATTGACGGACAAGCGCTTCATGCAGGTGTATTAGGCTTTATTCACCCTCGTACAAATGAATATATGGAATTTGAAGCACCGGCTCCAAAAGAGTTTAATGAGATGCTAGAGCTTATTGAAAAAAGAAGTTGACAACTGCCATAAGTGATGGCATACTTGTATTAACTTAATAAGAACCTTTAAGAACAGTCCAGAGAGGCTGAGAAGGAAACGGTGCAGAAAAGGCATACTTATAGCCTTTTTGAAGAAATATGTCTAAAACCAAATCCTCTTGCCTCAAGGCAAGAGGATTTTTTTATGTCAACAACTTGAGGTGAAAAACAGTGAACGTAAAAGCTACCGTACTTGACGAACAGGCTATTCGCCGCGCTTTAACTCGAATTGCACATGAGATTATTGAAAAGAATAAAGGAATCGAAAATTGTGTGCTAGTGGGGATTAAAACGCGAGGTATTTATATCGCAAAACGTTTAGCAGAACGAATTGCACAAATTGAAGGAAATACATTGCCAGTCGGAGAACTAGACATCACGCTTTACCGAGATGATTTATCGAAAGTAACAAGCAATGATGAGCCTCTCGTAAAAGGATCAGATATTCCGACAGATATTGCAAATAAGAACGTCATCTTAGTAGACGATGTGTTATATACGGGCCGTACGGTTCGAGCAGCACTTGATGCACTGATTGATATCGGTCGACCTGAACTCATTCAGCTGGCTGTTTTAGTGGATAGAGGGCACCGCGAGCTGCCGATTCGAGCAGACTATGTTGGCAAAAATGTACCGACAGCTAAAAGTGAAAAAATTGCGGTGCATTTAATGGAAGTAGACGAAAAAGACCACGTGTCTATTTACGAAAAATAAATTATATACCCTTTTAAATGGTAGTCCCGTGAGGCTGCAAAAGGGGGGTCACTATACAAGGAAAACTATACTGGGGTATAGCGTCTTCCTTGTATGCTGAAAACCTCTTTGCCTCTGCGTAAAGAGGTTTTTTAATAGTGATAGGAGGAAAAACATATGAGTCAACAACGAGATTTTGTACTTGATATACATGATAAACCAAAAGCAGTAAATTGGTTAACATTGAGTCTACAGCATTTGTTTGCAATGTTTGGGTCGACGGTGTTAGTGCCGTTCCTAGTCGGGTTCAGCCCGGCAATTGCTTTGATTTCAAGCGGGGTAGGAACGCTTGCTTTCCTGCTCATTACAAGAGGTCAAATTCCTTCTTATCTTGGTTCATCGTTCGCGTTCATCACGCCAATCATTTTCGCAAAAGCTTCGTTTGGACCTGAAGAAACGATGGTTGGCTGTTTCTTAGCTGGACTTGTTTATGGAATCGTTGCTTTGATTATAAAAGGAACAGGAATCAATTGGATTATGAAGCTGCTTCCTCCGGTTGTAGTAGGGCCAGTTATTATGGTTATAGGCTTAGGACTGGCTAATACAGCAGTAGGCATGGCTATGAACGATGCAAAAGGAAATTACAGCTTAACTTACCTGATGGTTGCGCTTGTGACACTAGCGATAACAGTTGCTTGCTCAATCTTCTTTAAAAACATTATCAGCCTGATTCCGGTACTGATGGGAATTATCGGCGGATACATCTTTGCTTATACACAAGGATTGGTAGACTTTTCAAAGGTAGTGAAAGCAGAGTGGATTGAAGTACCTCACTTCTACGTGCCGTTCGTCACATACACGCCGTCCATTTCACTGGGGATTGTGCTTATCATGGTACCTGTAGCAGTCGTAACACTTTCAGAACATATCGGACACATTCTCGTCTTAAATAAGATTGTGGATCGAAACTATATTGAAAAGCCAGGGCTGCACAGATCGATTTTAGGAGACGGAGTAGCAACTATGCTTGCTGCACTGATCGGCGGACCGCCAAATACAACATACGGTGAGAACATCGGAGTGTTAGCCATCACAAAGGTGCTTAGCGTATTTGTGATAGCAGGAGCAGCAGTCTTCGCGATTTTGTTCGGGTTTGTCGGAAAAATCAACGCTCTTATTTCAAGTATACCAACCCCGGTCATGGGCGGGATTTCAATTCTCTTATTCGGAATCATTGCTTCATCAGGCTTGCGCATGATGGTGGATGCAAAGGTAGACCTTGGATCAAAACGAAACTTAATGATTGCTTCGATTATCTTAGTGTTAGGAATCGGAGGAGCACACTTAGATATCTCAGAACATGTAAAGATTGATAGCATGGCATTGTCTGCCATCATGGGAGTTCTGCTGAATCTAGTTCTGCCGAAAGAGAAGATAAAAGAAGCAGAAAATGTTCAACAAACGTCAGCACGAAAAATTTCATAGAACGCCTTTTAATTGAAATCCAGAGAGGTTTCTAAGGGTGTGTGAAAAGCGCGTTATAGACGAAGCTTGTTTTCTTACACCCTTTCTAAGTTAGAAAGGGTGTTTTTTATAAAGAAATGCGAGGAAAGCAAAAATGGAGGGAATCGATATGAAACATTTAGTGACAGTCTCAACACTAGAAACAAATGAAATTCTAGAGATTTTAGACAGCGCTGAAAACTATCGAACGAATAAACAAGGATGGAAACCGGAAGAGAAAATGTTTGTTGCCAACTTATTTTTCGAAGCGAGCACGCGTACTCGATGCAGCTTTGAAATGGCAGAACAGCAGCTAGGATTAACAACAATTCCGTTTGAAGTAACAACTTCAAGCGTCCAAAAAGGAGAAACGCTTTATGACACGATTGAAACATTAGCTTCAATCGGCGTTCAGTCAGTTGTTATTCGCCACCCGCAAGATCGTTATTATGAAGCACTGCAGGAAAAAGTATCGATTCCCATCATTAATGCAGGAGACGGATGCGGTCAGCATCCAACTCAGTGTCTGCTTGATCTACTGACGATTCGCCAAGAGTTCGGCTCGTTTAAAGGATTAAAAGTCGCAATAGTCGGAGATTTGCGACATAGCCGCGTAGCGAGATCGAATGCTGAAATGCTGACAAAACTAGGGGCGACCGTATATTTTGCGGGACCTGAAGAATGGAAAGATGAAGAGAACAGACACGGTACATATCTTGATATCGATGAAGCAATCGAAACGGTCGATGTTGTGATGCTGCTGCGTATTCAATTTGAAAGGCATGAAGAGAACACTTCAGAGCTTGCACAGAACTACCACAGCCGCTTCGGATTAACCGTTGAACGAGAGCGGAAAATGAAATCACATAGCATTATCCTTCATCCAGCTCCTGTAAACAGAGGAGTCGAAATTGCAGATGAGCTCGTTGAATGTGAACGCTCAAGAATTTTTAAACAAATGCAAAATGGCGTGTACATTCGCATGGCAGTATTAGCAAGAGCGCTACAACCAATTGAAAGGGGACTTAATAATGACAACAATTATCAAAAATGCTACATGGTTAAATAAAGGGAAAATTGAAAAAGTCGAACTGAAAATTGAAAATGGTGTAATTGCTGAAATAGCTTCACACATCGACGTACAGAATGAAGAAGTCATTGATGCAGGCGGGAACTTCTTATCACCGGGTTTAATCGATGTCCACGTTCACTTGCGCGAGCCAGGGGGAGAAAAGAAAGAAACGATTGAAACGGGTACTTTAGCAGCGGCAAAGGGCGGTTTTACAGCAATTGCTGCAATGCCAAACACGCGTCCAGTTCCGGATACGGTTGAACAAATGGAGTGGGTAAACAAGCGTATTGAAGAAACAGCACATGTTCGCGTATTGCCATACGCATCGATTACCACTCGCCAATTAGGAAAAGAACTAACGGACTTTGAAGGCTTAAAAGAAGCAGGCGCATTTGCTTTTACAGATGATGGAGTAGGCGTTCAGTCAACAGGAATGATGCTGGAAGCGATGAAGAAAGCCGCTTCATTAAATAAAGCAATCGTTGCACACTGTGAAGATAATGATTTAATCAACAAAGGCTGCGTCCACGACGGAAAATTTGCAAAAGAACATGGATTAAACGGTATTCCTTCTATCTGCGAAGCCGTTCAAATTGCACGAGATGTCCTGCTTGCTGAAGCAGCAAACTGTCACTACCATGTGTGTCACGTAAGTACAAAAGAATCCATTCGCGCCATTCGGGATGCGAAAAAAGCAGGCATTCGCGTAACCGCAGAAGTAACGCCTCATCATTTACTGCTAAATGAGGAAGACATCCCTGGGCTTGATTCAAACTTTAAAATGAATCCGCCGCTTCGAGGAAAAGATGATCAACAGGCATTAATTGAAGCTTTATTAGACGGAACGCTTGATTTTATCGCCACTGATCATGCACCGCATACAGCGGACGAAAAAGCAGAAGGCATGGAGCTTGCGCCGTTTGGAATTGTAGGACTTGAAACAGCTTTCCCGCTTCTTTATACAAACTTGGTATTAAAAGAAGTAATAACGCTAGAGCAGCTAGTATCATATTTAACAAACAAGCCTGCTGACACGTTCAACCTTCCTTATGGCACCATCGAAGTAGGGAAACCAGCAGATTTAACTATCATTGATCTTGAAACAGAAAAAACAATTAATCCAGAAGAATTTGTATCAAAAGGTAAAAATACGCCGTTTGCTAACTGGGTATGCAAAGGTTGGCCGGTAATGACATTAGTAGAAGGTAAACGAGTATGGGAGGATGTTAAAGCATGCAACGTCAACTAATTTTAGAAGATGGAACAGTATTTATCGGAAAAGGATTCGGCAGCGACAGAGAAATGACAGGAGAAGTTGTTTTCAACACGGGAATGACAGGATATCAAGAAATTCTATCTGATCCATCATACTGTGCACAAATTGTGACATTAACATATCCTTTAATCGGAAACTACGGTATTAACCGCGATGACTTTGAGTCGATTGAACCAGCTGTACACGGTTTGATTGTAAAAGAAGTTTGTGATGCTCCTTCAAACTTCAGAAGCGAACTATCAGTAGATGAATTTTTAAAACAAAAAGATATTCCAGGATTAGCTGGAATCGACACGAGGAAATTAACGCGAAAAATTCGTCAGCACGGTGCGCTTCGCGGACGCGTGTGCAACATGGAAGTCAATGTAGAAGAAGTGGTAGCACAGCTTCAAAATCATGAACTTCCGACTGATTCAGTTAAAAAAGTATCAACAGTGAAGCCTTACCCAAGCCCAGGCAGAGGTAAAAAAGTGGTACTCGTTGACTTTGGAATGAAACACGGAATTTTACGCGAATTAACAGCTCGTCAATGCGACGTGATTGTGGTTCCTTATAACGTAACTGCGCAAGAAATTCTTCAATTAAATCCAGATGGTATCATGTTGAGCAACGGACCTGGAGACCCAAAAGACGTACCTGAAGCAATCGAGATGATTCAAGGGGTTTTAGGAAAGGTTCCTCTTTTCGGAATTTGTTTAGGACATCAGCTGTTTGCGCTAGCATGCGGAGCAGATACAGAAAAAATGAAATTTGGTCATCGTGGATCCAACCATCCTGTAAAGGATCTAAAAACCAATAAAGTAGCTCTTACATCTCAAAACCACGGCTATACAGTATGTGAGCCATCTCTTGTCAACACGCCATTAGAAGTGACGCACGTTGCGCTTAACGATGGAACAGTTGAAGGAGTAAAGCATAAAGAATATCCGGCATTTACGGTTCAATATCACCCTGAAGCATCACCGGGACCTGAAGATGCAAACGGATTGTTCAACGAATTTATGGATCTTATGAAAAACAATCAGAAAGTAGGTAATTGCTAATGCCAAAACGTCAAGATATTAACACAATTCTCGTAATCGGATCAGGACCAATCGTCATCGGACAGGCGGCAGAGTTTGACTATGCAGGAGCGCAAGCGTGTATTGCGCTAAAAGAAGAAGGATACAAAGTTATTCTTGTGAACTCCAATCCTGCAACAATCATGACAGACTCAGAAATGGCAGATAAAGTATATATTGAACCTCTAACGGTTGAATTTGTAAGCTCAATTATTCGTAAAGAACGCCCGGATGCACTGCTTCCAACGCTTGGCGGTCAAACGGGACTGAACTTAGCGGTAGAATTACACGAAACGGGTATTTTAGAAGAATTGAATGTAGAAATTCTCGGGACAAAATTATCGGCGATTGAACAAGCTGAAGACCGTGAGCAGTTCCGTTCACTAATGAATGAACTAAATCAGCCTGTCCCAGCAAGTGAAATCATTCATTCGCTAGACGAAGCGTATGCGTTTGTTGAACAAGTAAACTATCCCGTAATCGTGCGTCCTGCTTATACGCTTGGCGGTACGGGAGGCGGAATTTGTAACAACGAGCAAGAGTTGATTGAAATTGTAACAAGTGGATTAAAACACAGTCCTGTAACACAGTGCTTACTTGAGAAAAGCATTGCAGGCTTTAAAGAAATTGAATATGAAGTAATGCGCGATGCAAACGATAATGCGATTGTAGTATGTAATATGGAAAACTTTGATCCGGTCGGTATTCATACGGGAGATTCAATTGTTGTAGCACCAAGCCAAACGCTAAGCGACCGTGAGTATCAGCTGCTTAGAAATGCGTCACTAACAATTATCCGAGCGCTTAAAATCGAAGGCGGATGTAACGTTCAGCTAGCACTAGATCCAGAAAGCTTCCAGTATTACGTAATTGAAGTAAACCCTCGCGTAAGCCGCTCATCGGCTTTAGCATCAAAAGCAACAGGGTATCCAATTGCAAAATTAGCAGCAAAAATTGCGGTAGGCTTAACATTAGATGAAATGATGAACCCGGTAACTGGGAAGACATACGCATGTTTCGAACCGGCACTAGATTACATCGTATCTAAAATTCCACGCTGGCCGTTTGATAAATTTGAATCAGCTAATCGTAAACTAGGTACACAGATGAAGGCAACAGGTGAAGTAATGGCAATTGGCCGCACGTTCGAAGAGTCAATTTTAAAAGCCGTACGCTCACTTGAGTCAAACGTTCATCACTTAGAACTGAAAGATGCGCATGAATTTGATGATGCCATTATTGAAAAACGTATTCGCAAAGCTGGTGATGAGCGATTATTCTACATCGCAGAAGCCATTCGCCGCGGCGTAACAATTCAACAAATTCATGACTGGAGCAAAATCGATCTCTTCTTCTTAGTAAAACTTGAAAAAGTGATTGCTTTTGAAAATGTGTTAAAAGAAGAGATTCATAACGTAGAAGTTTTACAGGAAGCAAAAGAAATGGGATTTGCAGACTGCACGATTGCTAAGCTATGGAATCAAACAGAGCGTGAAGTATATGACTTCCGCAAACAAAATGGCGTGATGCCAGTGTACAAAACAGTAGATACATGTGCAGCAGAATTTGAATCTACAACACCATATTTTTACGGTACGTTTGAAGATGAAAACGAATCGATTGTTACAGATCGTAAAAGCGTTGTGGTGTTAGGGTCAGGACCAATCCGCATCGGGCAAGGAATTGAGTTTGACTATGCAACAGTTCACTCCGTGTGGGCGATTAAAGAAGCTGGATACGAGGCGATTATTGTCAATAACAATCCAGAAACAGTATCAACTGACTTCAGTATTTCAGATAAATTATACTTCGAGCCGCTGACGATTGAAGATGTGATGCATATCATCGATTTAGAAAAACCAGAAGGTGTGGTTGTACAGTTCGGTGGTCAAACAGCAATCAACTTAGCAGACGAGCTAGAAGCAAGAGGGGTCAAGATTTTAGGAACGTCGCTTGAAAGCTTAGATGCAGCGGAAGACCGTAAAAAATTCGAAGCGACGCTAGCGCGTTTAGAAGTACCTCAGCCGCTTGGAAAGACGGTTACATCCGTAGAAGAAGCAGTGGTTGTGGCAAAAGAAATTGGTTATCCGGTGCTTGTACGACCTTCATATGTACTAGGCGGACGCGCAATGGAAATTGTGTATAAAGAAGAAGAACTGCTTCACTATATGAAATACGCGGTAAAAGTACACGCAGATCACCCTGTGTTAATCGACCGCTACTTAACTGGAAAAGAAATTGAAGTCGATGCCATTTCAGACGGTGAAACAGTGGTTATTCCAGGGATTATGGAACATGTAGAGCGCGCCGGTGTACACTCAGGTGACTCCATTGCTGTATATCCACCGCAAACTCTGTCACAGGATGTAAAAGATACAATCATTGATTACACAACACGTATTGCAAAAGGCTTAAACATTATTGGACTGCTCAACATTCAGTTCGTCTTATCAAAAGGAGAAGTGTTTGTTCTTGAAGTAAATCCTCGTTCAAGCCGTACGGTGCCGTTCTTAAGTAAAATTACGCGTATTCCGATGGCGAATGTCGCAACAAAAGTTATTTTAGGAACAAGTTTGCAAGAGCTTGGCTATGAATCAGGCATGCACCCTGAAGAAGAAGGCGTCTACGTAAAAGTGCCGGTCTTCTCATTTGCAAAGCTGCGTCGCGTAGATATTACGCTTGGACCTGAAATGAAATCTACTGGAGAAGTAATGGGGCAAGATTCAACGTACGAAAAAGCATTATATAAAGGACTAATTGCGTCAGGTATGTCCATTAAGCCGTACGGTTCAGTACTTATGACAGTAGCGGATAAAGACAAAGAAGAGGCAACAGCGCTGGCGAAGCGTTTTGCTAACATCGGCTACCAGGTGATTGCAACGGAAGGAACAGCTTCAACGTTTACAAAAGAAGACATTCGCGTAAAAGTAGTAAATAAAATTCATCATGAAGATCACAATCTTTTAGATGTGATACGAAAAGGTGAAGCGCAGCTTGTCATCAACACGCTAACAAAAGGAAAACAGCCTGCGCGTGACGGATTTAAAATTCGCCGTGAAGCAGTTGAAAATGGTGTACCTTGCTTAACATCACTTGATACAGCAGAAGCGATTTTACGAGTGCTTGAAACGATCAGCTTCCATACAACACCAATGAAAAAAGTTCGTCCAACTAAAGAGGTGACAACCGTATGATCAAACATGAAATGATGCAAGTCGTCAGTCAGCGACCGTTAACACACAATGTATATGAATTAACCCTTCAAGGCGAGCTTGTTCGTTTCATGAATGAGCCGGGGCAGTTTGTGCATATCCGCGTTAACAACGACTATTTGCCGCTGCTTCGCAGACCAATCAGTATTGCAGAAATTGACCAAACGCACGAACAGTTTACGATGATTTACCGTGCAGAAGGGGCGGGAACATCGCTGCTTGCCGAAAAACAAGCCGGACAGTCGATTGACGTGTTAGGTCCGCTTGGCCACGGTTTTCCATTGGAAGCGATAGAGTCAGGTCAAACGGCTTTATTAGTAGGGGGAGGCATTGGAGTGCCTCCGCTCTATGAGCTTTCAAAAAGACTTCGTGAAAAAGGCGTGCAGGTTATTCACGTCTTAGGCTTTCAATCAAAGGCAGACGTATTTTACGAGCGAGAGTTTTTAGCTTTAGGAGAAACATATATTGCAACGGTAGACGGCTCTTACGGAACAAAAGGTTTTGTCACAACGGTGATTGACGAGCAGCAGTTTTCATATGACGTTATGTTTTCATGCGGTCCAACTCCGATGTTAAAAGCACTAGAAAATAATTATACAAACAAGCCGCTTTATATTTCTTTAGAAGAAAGAATGGGTTGTGGAATCGGCGCTTGTTTTGCATGTGTATGCAGAGAAAGTGAAGATTCTACGGCGTATAAAAAAATCTGCAGCGACGGTCCCGTCTTTCAAGCAGGGGAGGTGCTTCTATGAGTATGCTAAAAACGACATTGCCAGGATTAGATTTGAAAAATCCAATTATGCCAGCATCCGGCTGTTTTGGATTTGGGCGTGAGTATGCTCAATTTTATTCACTTGATGCACTTGGAGCCATTATGATTAAAGCGACTACTGCGGACACTCGTTTTGGCAATCCAACTCCTCGCGTAGCGGAAACATCTGCAGGAATGTTAAATGCGATTGGATTACAAAATCCTGGGTTAGAAAAAGTAATGAACGAAGAGCTCGTTTGGCTTCAGCAATATGACGTGCCGATTATCGCGAACGTAGCCGGTGCTTCAATTGAAGAATATGTGCACGTGGCAAAAGAAATTTCAACGGTATCAAATGTAAAAGCACTTGAATTGAATATTTCATGTCCTAACGTAAAAGAAGGCGGAATTGCGTTTGGCGTAGATCCTGTCATTGCTGCTCGTTTAACGAAAGCGGTAAAAGATGTTTCAAATGTTCCAGTTTATGTTAAACTATCACCAAACGTATCCAATATTGTAGACATGGCGATGGCTGTTGAAGAAGCCGGCGCGGATGGCTTAACGATGATCAATACGCTTCTCGGGATGCGTCTGGATTTGAAAACAGCTCAGCCGGTTTTAGCGAACGGCACAGGCGGACTGTCAGGCCCATCCATTAAACCTGTAGCGATTCGAATGGTATATGAAGTGAGTCAAAAAGTGAACATTCCAATTATCGGTATGGGCGGAGTGACAACTGCTGAAGATGCACTCGAGTTCCTATATGCAGGTGCAAGTGCAGTGGCGGTTGGTACAGCAAACTTTGTTGACCCGTATGTATGTCCAACCATCATTGACGAACTGCCAAGGCTATTAACATCATTAGGATACGAGCATGTTTCAGAATGTATCGGAAGGAGCTGGAAAAAGCGTGAAGCAACCGTTAATCATTGCTCTTGATTTTTCATCAATTAACGATGTACAGCAGTTTTTAATGCCTTTTCAACAAGAGTCATTGTTTGTGAAAGTAGGCATGGAACTGTTTTATAAAGAAGGGTTATCCATTATTTCTGCATTAAAAGAGCAAAACCACCAAATCTTTTTAGACTTAAAGCTTCATGATATTCCCAATACGGTAAAGCAAGGGATGAAGTCTTTAGCTTCTCTTGAAGTGGATTTGGTTAACGTTCACGCAGCGGGCGGAATGAACATGATGCAAGCAGCCGTTGAAGGACTTGACTTAGGAACCGCTGCGGGCAAAAAACGCCCGGATTGTATTGCGGTTACTCAGCTAACGAGTACATCTGATGAAATGCTAAAAGAGCAGCAGCTCATTACACATTCGATGCAAGAAGTGGTTACGCATTATGCAGCGCTTGCTAAAAAAAGTGGACTTGACGGCGTTGTATGTTCTACTCATGAGGTGCCTTCGATTCGAAACGCAGCAGGAGAGGACTTTTTGACCGTAACGCCGGGTATTCGTATGGGCACAGATTCAGTAGATGACCAAGTCCGTGTGGCAACACCTCAGCTAGCGAGAGAATATGGCTCAAGTGCCATTGTCGTTGGACGTTCTATTACTAAAGCAAAAGACCCGCTTAAAGCATATTATGAGATGTTACAGCAGTGGAAAGGGGAGCGTATTACGCGATGACAAAACTACGAAAAGAAATTGCAAAACAATTAATTGATATTGAGGCAGTAAGCCTTCAACCAAACGCGCCGTTTACATGGGCCTCTGGAATTAAGTCACCTATTTATTGTGACAACCGTCTAACGCTTAGCTACCCGAAAGTGCGAAAAGAAATTGCAAAAGGTCTGCAGCATTTAATTAAAACGTATTTTTCCAATGCAGAAGTGATTGCTGGTACCGCTACAGCTGGTATCCCTCATGCAGCGTGGGTAAGTGAAGCGCTAGAGCTTCCAATGTGCTATGTGCGAAGCAAAGCAAAAGAACATGGCCAAGGAAATCAAATCGAAGGAAAAGTAACAAAAGGTCAAAAAGTAGTTGTGATTGAAGATTTGATTTCAACTGGCGGAAGTGTGTTTACAGCAGTGGATGCATTAAAAGCGCAGGGATGTGAAGTGCTGGGAGTTGTGTCTATCTTTACATATGAGCTGGAAAAAGCGCGTCAGCTGTTTAAAGAAAAAGAACTTCAAGTTTATTCGCTAACAGACTACTCTACGCTAGTAGAAGCGGCAAACGAAGCGGGATACATTGAAGAAGAAGCGATGGACAAGCTATTTAAATGGCGTGAAAACCCTTCAGACCCTTCATGGATGAACTAAACTCAATAAAAACCCCCTTTTCTATATAGAAAGGGGGTTTTTATTATGACTGACGCAGCTTCAGTACAAGTTCTTCGCTAGGCGTTACGTACACCGTTTGCTGGTTATCGTACGTCACAAAACCAGGCTTGGCACCGCTTGGTTTTTTTACGTGGCGAATTTTTGTATAGTCCACGGGTACCGAACTTGAATTTTTAGCTTTACTAAAGTAAGCAGCAAGGTGAGCCGCTTCTAAAATGGTTTCTTCTGAAGGCTCTTGGCTGCGGATAACAACGTGAGAACCCGGTATATCTTTTGTATGAAACCAAATGTCATCACGAGCAGCAAGGCGATTTGTTAAATACTCATTTTGCTTATTGTTTTTGCCAACTAAAATCGTCGTGCCGTCGCTTGAAACGTATTGTTCAAGTGTAGGCGTGGTGTTTTTTTGTTTTTTTGCTTGTTTTTGCTGACGGTTGCGCAAATATCCTTCTTCCACAAGCTCTTCACGAATCTCAGCAATGTCTTTGTGAGTAGCAGTATCCATTTGCTGAATAAGTGATTCAAAATACTGTACTTCTTCGTTTGCTTTTTCAATTTGTTCGATTACAATCGAAACGGAATTTTTCGCTTTTTGATACTTTGTGAAATAGCTTTGAGCATTTTGAGACGGTGATTTTTGCGGGTCTAATGAAATCGTAAGTGTACCGCTATTTTCATCATAATAATTAATAACGTCCACTTTCGCATCTCCTTTTTTGACAAGGTGTAAATTTGCGATAAGGAGTTCACCGGCTAGCTGGTAATCAGATGCTTTTTCTGCATTTTGCAGCGTTTGCTCAAGCTTTTTTATTTTTTTCTCATTTTTCTTTTTCTCGGTAGAGATAAACTGTACTAAATCATGCGCTTGCTGCTTTACACGATCTCGCTCTGCTTTCCCGTAGTAATAGCGGTCAAGAAGCTCACTGATGGTTGCATACGTTTTTTTCGTACCCTCTAAATGCGTTAATTCCAGTAAATAAAAGTAGTCTTTTTGATTAACGGTTGTCAGAGTCGGTGTAAACTGACCTTCTTTTATCAGCGTCATCGTTTCGACGAATGATTTTGGAAGGGTAGAACGATTCGCTAAGCCAGAGCGAAACACCACTTCATTTGCAATTAAAGGAGAAAGCCCCGAGAAGGTTTGCACTAGCTGGGTGGCTAACTTTCCGCTATTAAAATCAATTTTTTTAACCACGGTTTCCTCATCCGCTTCAAATGGGTGAAGCTTATCTTGGCTAGGAGGCAGTACGTAAGGTGCTCCGGGCAGAAGCGTACGGTGCCTGTTCAAGGCCATTGGAACGTGTTTAATGCTGTCGATAATCGTTTGTTTTTCTTTATCTACAAGCACAACATTACTATGTCTTCCCATGATTTCAATAATAAGCTGCTTGTACGTCACGTCGCCAATTTCATTTCGTCCTTTTGTTTCAATGACTAAAATGCGGTCTAATCCAAGCTGATACACTTGTTCAATAATGCTTCCTTCTAAATGTTTGCGAAGAAGCATACAAAACATAGGAGGCTCAGATGGATTTTCATAGGGCTCATTTGTAAAATGAACGCGTGAATAGTTAGGGTGAGCTGAGATTAAAAGTTTGCGGTTTTCACCTTTAGCGCGTACTTGTAAAATCAACTCGTTTGGAAACGGCTGATATATTTTTGAAATTCGTCCTGAAACCAAGGTCTCAGATAATTCTTGTAAAATGCCATATGTAAAAATACCATCAAATGACATAGTGCTCACATCCTTAAGTAATTGAAAATTGTCCTATAGAAAAGTATAGCATTTTTTAGGACGAGTCTGAATAAGCATACGATATAAGATTGTAACAATCTAATAGGTGCATTTACAAATAAAAGGGTGTGAAAAGATGCAATGAGATGGTATGAATTAGGTGAAAAAGCAATAGTAGAAGTAACAAAAACAGACAGACAGCATGGTCTTACACACAAAGAAGTAAAAGCACGTCAGCAGCAGCAAGGATTTAATGAATTGACTGAAGGAGAGAAAAAACCGGCCATTCTTGTGTTTCTAGAGCAGTTTAAAGATTTTATGGTGCTGGTTTTACTAGCTGCTACGCTTATTTCAGGTCTTTTAGGCGAATACATCGATGCGATTGCTATTATTGCCATTGTAGTAATTAATGGATTTCTAGGTTTTTTTCAAGAAAGAAAAGCAGAGAAATCTCTTCATGCATTAAAAGAGCTTTCTGCTCCTCAAGTAGCAGCTATGCGTGAAGGGAAATGGGTTAAGTTGCCATCTAAAGAGCTGGTAGTAGGAGACATTGTAAAGTTTTCGAGCGGAGACCGCATCGGGGCTGACCTTCGGATTATGGAAGCCAAAAGTCTAGAAATTGAAGAATCAGCGCTTACGGGAGAGTCTTTGCCAGTTGCCAAGCAAATAAAAGCTTTGCCCGGAGATGAAGTGCCGCTTGGAGATCAGGACAATATGGCGTTTATGGGTACGCTTGTGACGCGAGGAAGCGGAACAGGTATCGTTGTAGGGATTGGAATGAAAACAGCGATGGGACAAATTGCTGATTTGCTTCAAAATGCTGAAGCCATGATTACTCCTCTTCAACGGAAGTTAGAGCAATTAGGTAAAATTTTAATCGTTGTAGCCCTTGCACTTACTGTATTAGTTGTCGGGATTGGCGTGCTGCAAGGCCATGATTTATACAGTATGTTCTTAGCGGGAGTTTCGTTAGCTGTTGCTGCCATACCCGAAGGTCTTCCTGCCATCGTAACCGTGGCGCTATCTCTTGGTGTACAGCGCATGATTAAGCAAAGATCCATTGTTCGCAAACTTCCTGCTGTTGAGACACTAGGATGCGCATCAGTCATTTGCTCAGACAAAACGGGCACATTAACGCAAAATAAAATGACGGTTACTCACCTCTGGTCAGGAGGAATGACGTGGAGGGTATCAGGGACAGGGTATGAACCTACGGGTGTATTTTCGCGAGAGGAAAGAGAAGTTGATACACGGAATGAAAAACCGCTTCAGCAGCTTTTAGTGTTTGGTCTGCTTTGCAATCAAACGTCCATTTCGAGAAAAGATAAAGAATATGTCATCGACGGAGATCCTACTGAAGCGGCTTTGCTTGTTGCCGCAATGAAAGCGGGGCTGACAAAAGAAAACATTCAAAAGCAGTTTACGATTATTGAAGAGTTTCCATTTGATTCAACGCGTAAAATGATGAGTGTAGTCATTGAAGACGCATCTAATAAGCGCTATGTTATAACAAAAGGTGCTCCGGATGTGCTGCTTGTAAACAGCAAAAATATTTTGTGGGAAAGCAGACAACAAACGCTGTCGGTAACAGTTCATAATGAAGTAAAAGGAGCGATTGATCAGTTAGCTAGCCAAGCGCTTCGAACAATTGCGATTGCTTATCGGCCGTTAGAAGACCATGAGAGCGTCCATACAGAGAACGAAGCGGAAAAAGACCTGACTTTCCTCGGGCTTCAAGGAATGATTGATCCGCCAAGACCAGAAGTCAAGCAAGCGGTCAAAGAATGCCGAGACGCAGGGATCAAAACCGTTATGATTACAGGTGATCACGTCATTACAGCACAGGCGATTGCAAAACAGCTAGGCATTCTACCGAAAAACGGTCAAGTCTTGGAAGGAACGGATTTATCCAAAATGACGCAGGAAGAGCTAGAAGAAGTAGTGGATGATGTTTACGTATATGCCAGGGTATCACCTGAGCATAAGCTTAAAATTGTTAAGGCTCTTCAAGCAAAAGATCACATTGTAGCCATGACGGGCGACGGCGTAAATGATGCACCGGCTATTAAAGCAGCAGACATAGGCATCGCAATGGGCATCACCGGGACAGACGTAGCAAAAGAAGCGTCTTCACTCGTTTTGCTTGATGATAATTTTGCTACTATTAAATCAGCGATCAAAGAAGGACGAAACATCTATGAAAATATTCGAAAGTTTATCCGTTACTTGCTTGCATCAAATGTAGGAGAAATCTTAGTTATGCTCTTTGCGATGATTTTAGCACTTCCGCTTCCGCTAGTGCCCATTCAAATACTATGGGTAAACTTAGTAACAGACGGTTTGCCTGCGATGGCTCTTGGCTTAGACCAGCCAGAGGACAACGTGATGAAGCGCCATCCAAGGCATCCGCGTGAAGGTATCTTTGCAAGAGGATTAGGGTGGAAAGTAGTCAGCCGCGGATTTTTAATTGGAGCTGCTACACTTGCTGCATTCATGATTGTTTACGACAATGACCCAGATCGGCTGCAGTATGCACAGACGATTGCATTTGCCACACTTGTCATGGCACAGCTTATTCACGTATTTGACTGCCGGAGCGAAAAATCAATTTTTGATCGCAATCCATTTCAGAACTTATATCTTGTAGGAGCCGTTATTTCATCTATTATCCTTATGCTGGTGGCCATTTACTATCCGCCCCTGCAGCCTATTTTCCATACAATGGCTATTGCACCGCGGGAATGGCTCGTTATTCTAGGACTTGCAAGCCTTCCAACTTTTTTACTTGCCGGTTCACTTTTAACAAGAAAAGCTTCATAAATTGTGCTATACTTTAATACAGGCTGTCCTAAATGAGAAAACTCATGAAGGCAGCCTTTACAGGTTGAATAAAGAAGAGAGATTTCTTTTTTTTGCTAACACTTTCTTTTATGATACTTTTTATGTAAGATGTACATAGTGGATGTGATGATAATGATAAAAAGTATGACTGGTTTTGGCCGCGGAAAAGCGGAAGTGGAAAATCGATCAGTAACAGTGGAAATGAAGTCTGTTAATCATCGTTTTTGTGAAATTGTTATTCGTATGCCAAGACAATTAATTGAAATTGAAGATAAAATAAAAAAAATCGTTCAAACATACATAAAACGTGGTAGAGTAGAAGTATTTGTTACTATTTCAGGTGAAGAAATGGCAAAAAAGAAACTGCAGACGGATTGGCAGCTGCTTGAGGAATACATGAATGCGTTGCAGCAAGTACAAGAAAAGCATGGGCTGTCACAATCTGTTCAAATTCAAGACATTTTACACATGCCTGAAGTAATGACAACTTATGAAGAAGAAGCTGATCAGACGAGTATTCATGGTGCAATCTTTGAAGCCGTTGACGCTGCTGTGCATCAGTTAGTGGATATGCGGAAACGAGAGGGATCAGAGCTGTATCACGATTTGATGGGGTACTTACAGGATATTCAAGACATTCGCGAAAAAATTACACAGCTTGCTCCTGAAGTTGCTGAACAATATCGCGAGCGTATTAAAAGAAAGCTGAGCGATTATTTAGAAGGTGCTTTCGATGAGCAGCGAGTGCTGACTGAAGTAGCTATTTTTGCTGAAAAAGCAGATATTAGCGAAGAACTTACGCGAATTCAAAGTCATGTTTCACAATTTATTCAAGCATTAAATACACCTGATTCAGTAGGACGCAAGCTGGATTTTCTTGTTCAAGAGCTGAATCGTGAAATGAATACAATCGGTGCGAAGGCAAATAATGGTACTATTGCTCAGTATGTTATTAGTATGAAAGCACAATTAGAACGCATAAAAGAGCAGGTTCAAAATATTGAATAGCCTTCGTGTAAGATAAAGATTATATTGGTATAGCGGGAGGCTTCTTATGAGCGGTAAATTAGTGAACGTTGGATTTGGAAATTTTATTTCTTCTAATCGTATAATCTCTGTCGTTCATCCTGAATCAGCTCCAATCAAACGCATTATTCAAGATGCAAAAGATCGAGGCTCTTTAATAGATGCAACGCAAGGACGTAAAACACGATCTGTTATTGTTATGGATAGCGATCATGTTATTTTAGCTCCTGTACAGCCAGAAACTGTGTCACAGCGACTTATAAACAAAGAAGAATTATTAGAAGGGTAGGTCACTTGAACCGATGATTGAAAGAGGTTTATTAATTGTTCTTTCCGGACCATCAGGTGTTGGAAAAGGAACGGTACGAAAAGCATTGTTTGAGCAAGAAGACATTAAATTGCAGTATTCTATCTCTGCAACAACAAGAAAGCCCCGCGAAGGTGAAGTAGACGGTGTTGACTATTTCTTCAAACCACGCGAAGAGTTTGAGCGCATGATTGAAAATAAGAAATTATTAGAGTGGGCTGAATACGTAGGTAACTACTACGGTACCCCGGTTGATTATGTAGAACAAACGTTATCTGAAGGCAAAGACGTATTTCTAGAAATTGAAGTGCAAGGTGCTCTTCAAGTGAAAGAAGCGTTTCCAGAAGGTTTGTTCATCTTCTTGGCACCGCCGAGTTTGTCAGAGCTTAAAAGTCGTATCGTAAACCGCGGTACTGAAACAGAAGATTTAATCAATAACCGTATGCGCGTGGCAAAAGAAGAAATTGAACTTATGGACGCCTACGATTATGTTGTAGAAAATGACAAAGTAGAAAATGCTTGTGCTCGCATCCGTGCTATCGTAACGGCTGAACACTGCCGTCGTGATCGTATTTCTGCGCGCTATAAAAGAATGCTGGAGGTAGAATAAACATGCTTTATCCATCAATTGATTCCCTAATGGAAAAATTAGATTCTAAGTACACGCTTGTGACAGTAGCTGCAAAACGTGCACGTCAATTACAGCTTCACAATGATACGCCGATTGAAAAGCCGGTTTCTTATAAATTTGTAGGCTGTGCTTTAGAAGAAATTAATGCTGAACAATTAAGCTATAAGCAAGGTGTAGCAGAAGAAGATTCTAAACATCAGTAAGTGAAAAAATAACAACCTACTTTATAGGTTGTTATTTTTTTGATGCTTTTGTTTGTATTCAAGCAGGATAGTGAATGTCTCATTACAAAAATGGTATAATAATTAAATTGAAAAGCTTTAGATAGTTACCCGAGTAAACAAGCGGATGCTGGTTGAGCGGGATAAATAGATGGGGGCATAATGATGAAGGGAAAACGAATTTTATTATGTGTTAGCGGCGGGATCGCCGTATATAAAGCCGCAGCTTTAACAAGTAAATTAGTACAAGCGGGAGCGGAAGTTAAAGTAATGATGACTGCTTCGGCATGCGAGTTCGTAACGCCGCTTACGTTTCAAGCTCTGTCTCGAAACCCAGTTTATACAGATACGTTTGATGAAAAAGATCCATCTGTGATTGCACATATTGATTTAGCAGATTGGCCTGATTTAATTTTAGTAGCTCCTGCTACGGCAAATATGATAGGGAAAATAGCAAATGGTCTTGCAGATGATATGATTTCCACAACGCTGCTCGCTGCTACTGCACCTGTGTGGATTGCACCTGCAATGAATGTTCATATGTACGATCATCCAGCTGTTAAAAAAAATATGAGCACTCTTTCATCATTTGGTTACTCTTTTGTAGAGCCTGGAGAAGGGTATTTGGCATGCGGTTATGTAGGAAAAGGCCGTCTTGAAGAGCCGGAAACAATTGTTTCACTAATCGGATCTTATTTCTCACAAGCATCAGATACACAAAAGATCCTTGAAGGTGTGAATGTATTGGTTACAGCAGGACCTACGGTAGAACGCATTGATCCCGTCCGATTTTTCACCAATCGTTCTACCGGGAAAATGGGCTATGCTCTTGCAGAACAAGCTGCTAAGTTAGGTGCATCGGTAACACTTGTAACGGGACCGACGAATTTAGAGTATCCAAAAGGAGTGCAGGTTGTTCAAATTGAAAGTGCGCAGCAGATGCTTGAAGCTGTTATGCAGCGCTATCATGAAGCAGATGTTGTTATCAAATCAGCCGCAGTGGCAGATTACCGACCAAAGCATGTGTTTGATCAAAAGATGAAAAAGCAGCCTGGTGCAGCAGTATTAGAGCTAGAGAGAACAACAGATATTTTACGCACGCTTGGAGAGCAAAAAGAACACCAGCTTTTAGTCGGCTTTGCAGCAGAAACAGAACAAGTGGATGAATATGCACAAAAGAAACTTTTATCTAAAAACTTGGATATGATTGTAGCCAATAACGTAACGACAGAGGGAGCAGGTTTTGGGACGGACACAAATATTGTAACGCTCTATAAGCGAAGCGGAGAGTCTAGGAAACTTCCCATTCTTTCAAAACACGATGTAGCTACCGAGGTGTTAAAAGAAGTGAAGGAAATGTTAGAAGGGCTGAAAAAATGAGTGTAGCTAGTGTAATTGTGGACGTGGCTGCTAAGCAAACAGATCGAGCTTTTGACTACGCTGTTCCTGACAAATGGAAAGGAATTATTGTTCCGGGTATGCGAGTTGTCGTTCCGTTTGGTCCTAGAAAAGTTCAAGGGTTTGTGGTGGCTCTTAAAGAAGAGGCCGAAGTTAAGCGTGTTAAACCAATTGCTGACCTGCTTGATTTAACGCCGGTTCTGACTCCCGAACTGTTAGAGATTGGGCACTGGCTAACCGAAAAAACGCTTTGTTTTATGATATCGGCTTTTCAAGTCATGCTGCCTGCGGCGATGAAAGCAAAATATGATAAAGAACTGTCACTCCTTTCAAAAGAGGCATACGAACAGCTTCATGAGCAAGTAAAGCCGTTTTTTCAGTCAAGATCCTCACTGAAGTGGAGTGAAGTAGAAAAGACAGCCGCTGCTCCTGCTTTTCACCGTGATATTCAAAAAGGTCTAATCGAAGTTGTCTACGTTGTGAAAAACAAAGGAAACAAAAAAACGGCAAAAGGCGTAAAACTGAATCAAAGTCTTGAAGAAATTCAGCAGTTTATGAGCGAGTTAAATAAGCAGGCAGAAAAGCAAAAACAAGTGCTGTCTTTTATGCTCGAGCGAAATGAAGAAGTAGTCATAAAAGAAATAGCGGAAGATTTGCAGATTACCTCCGCTCCTATAAAAGCGCTGATTAACAAAGGACTCTTAGCGGAAACGGAAATTGAAATATACCGTGATCCTTATCAAGATCGATATTTTACACCATCAAAGCCATTTCAATTGACGGATGAACAAGCTGAGGCAATTGCACCGATTCTGCGGGACATCGAAGAAAATCTTCACGATGTGTTTTTAATGTACGGAGTAACCGGAAGCGGAAAAACAGAAGTGTATCTCCAATCAATTGATCAAGTGCTGAAAAAAGGAAAAGAAGCGATTATGCTTGTTCCGGAGATTTCACTTACCCCTCAGATGGTCAAGCGGTTTAAAGAGCGGTTCGGCTCAAAAGTTGCTGTGCTTCATAGCGGCTTGTCTACTGGTGAGAAATACGATGAATGGCGAAAAATTCAGCGAAAAGAAGTATCCGTTGTAGTAGGGGCCCGCTCTGCTGTATTTGCTCCATTTGAAAATTTGGGCCTTCTTATTATCGATGAAGAACATGAGACGAGTTATAAACAAGAAGAAAACCCCCGTTATCATGCCAGAGATGTAGCTATTTACCGAGGGCAGCATCATCAGTGTCCTGTCATTTTAGGAAGTGCAACACCAACGCTTGAGTCCTTTGCAAGAGCGCAAAAAGGTGTGTATAAGCTGCTGACGTTAAAGCAAAGAATGAATAAGTCATCAATGCCGTCGGTGGATATCGTTGATATGAGAGAAGAGCTTCGCAGCGGCAATCGCTCTATGTTTTCAACTCTGCTGTTTGAAAAGATGAAAGACCGTTTGGAAAAAGGGGAGCAAATCGTTTTATTTTTAAATAAAAGAGGTCATTCTTCTTTTGTCATGTGCAGGGACTGCGGTTACGTTCCGACATGTGAGCACTGTGAAATTTCACTAACGTATCACCGCTATCAAAATAAATTAAAATGCCATTACTGCGGACACGAAGAACATGTGCACACTGAGTGCCCAGAATGCCACAGCGAACATATCCGCTTTTTCGGATCTGGTACACAAAAAGTGGAAGAAGAATTAACAAAAGTGCTGCCTGAGGCTAGAGTCGTTCGAATGGATGTTGATACGACAAGCAGAAAAGGCGCGCATGAAAAGCTCCTGAACAAGTTTGCAAGTGGAGAAGCGCAAATTTTACTAGGGACGCAGATGATTGCGAAAGGGCTGGACTTTCCAAACGTCACGCTTGTAGGCGTTTTAACAGCAGATACGATGCTGAATTTACCTGACTTTCGTGCATCTGAAAAAACGTTTCAGCTTTTAACGCAAGTAAGCGGAAGAGCAGGACGCCACAAACTTCCAGGAGAAGTAGTGATTCAGACGTACACGCCTGAACACTACAGTATTCAACTTGCGAGTCAGCATGATTACGATGCGTTTTATAAGCAGGAGATGGAAATTCGTAAAATGCATAAATATCCGCCTTTCTTTTACTTGGCGCTTGTAACGGTATCTCATGAAAATATTGCAAAAGTGGTGTCTGTTACGGACAAAATTTCGCAGTATCTGCGTCAGAAACTTTCGCCGCAAACAACGATCTTGGGGCCAGTCGCATCTCCGATTGCTAAGATAAAAGATAGATATCGCTATCAATGCATGTTAAAATACAAGCTGGAACCAAGCCTGATTCCGCTGTTGAAATATATATTAGAACGTTATCAAGCGGAAATGCAGAAGGAGAATTTAACGATCACTATTGATTTGAATCCATACTCGATGATGTAACCAGTCGTCTTGATGGCGTTAAATAAGAAGGTTTTTGGATATAAATAGAAAGAATAAAGGAGGTGCCTATTTGGCTAAGCTTAAGCTTGTTTACCATCCTAATGAAGTACTTGAACAAGAGTGTGAAGTCGTTAAAAACTTTGATAATAAATTAGCGAAATTACTAAACGGCATGTATGATTTAATGCTTGAAGCAGACGGTGTGGGTTTAGCTGCTCCTCAAGTAGGAGTTCTGCAGCAAGTGGCAGTGGTAGACGTGGATGACCGACACGGTAAAATTGAGTTAATTAATCCGGTAATTATTGAGCAACGAGGCGAACAAATCGGTCCAGAAGGCTGCCTAAGTTTTCCGGGCCTTTTTGGTGACGTGGCTCGAGCTGATTATGTGAAAGTACGTGCGCAAAATCGTAAAGGAAAACCTTATTTTATAGAAGCAAAAGGTTTTTTAGCACGAGCAATTCAACATGAAATTGATCATTTACACGGTGTATTGTTCACGGAAAAAGTAACAAAGTATTACGAAGAGGATGAACTAGAAGGGTAGGTTTTACACGATGAAAGTCGTATTTATGGGAACGCCGGATTTTTCAGTGCCGGTTTTACAAACATTACTTAAAGATGGATATGAAGTGGTCGCAGTGGTTACACAGCCAGACCGACCAAAAGGGCGCAAGCGCGTATTAACACCTCCTCCAGTAAAAGTTGAGGCGTTAAAGCATGAAATACCTGTACTGCAGCCAGAAAAGATTCGTTTAGAAGAAGAATATCAGAAAGTATTAGCGTATGAGCCTGACCTAATTGTAACAGCGGCTTTTGGTCAAATTTTACCAACCCCTATTTTAGAAGCGCCTAAATACGGCTGTATTAACGTGCATGCTTCTCTGTTACCTGAACTGCGCGGAGGCGCGCCGATTCATTATTCAATTCTACAAGGTAAGCCGAAAACTGGTGTTACAATTATGTATATGGTAGAAAAATTAGATGCAGGTGATATCTTAACACAGGTAGAAGTTCCGATTGAAGAACGTGATCACGTTGGCACGCTTCATGATAAACTCAGCGCTGCTGGTGCAAAACTGCTTTCAGAAACCATTCCTTCTCTTGTAAAAGGTGAAATTACGCCGGTTAAACAAAACGATGACGAAGCGACATTTGCTTCTAACATTAAGCGGGAACAAGAGAAAATTGATTGGGCCCGTACAGGAGAAGAAATTTATAACCATATCCGCGGACTTCACCCTTGGCCCGTTGCTTATACAACAGCAGACGGTCAGGTCATGAAAATTTGGTGGGGAGAGAAAGTATCTGCATCAGGAAAACCGGGTACCGTTTTATCACTTGAAGAGGATGGATTTATAGTAGCAACTGGAAATGAAACAGCTATTAAAGTGACGGAACTTCAGCCGGCTGGAAAAAAACGTATGGATGCAGCGCAGTATTTACGAGGTACATCCGTTGAAGTCGGAACAGTATTAGGGGATGTCAATGAGTAAGTACAACGTTCGAGACATAGCTTTAGATATTTTACTAGCTATTGAAAAAAATCAGGCATTCAGCAATCTATTGTTAAATAACAGTATACAAAAACGCGGTATTCAAGGAAAAGATGCAGGGTTGTTAACGGAAATTGTGTATGGAACGATTCAAAGACGTGATACGTTAGATTACGGGTTAGCGCCTTTCTTGAAAAATCCAAAAAAACTGCAGCCTTGGGTGCGAGTTCTGCTTCGTTTGTCTCTTTACCAAATGGTATATTTAGACCGAGTGCCGGACCGGGCAATCCTTCATGAAGCAGTAGAAATTGCCAAAAAACGCGGCCACAAAGGAATTGCCTCAATGGTAAACGGCGTTTTACGAAATATTCAGCGCAGCGGCACGCCTTCTTTAGAAGAAATACAAAATCCTGTGGAGCGGTTGGCAATTGAAACGAGTCATCCATTGTGGCTTGTAAAACGCTGGGTGGAACAATATGGATTGGACAAAACACGCGGAATCTGTTTAGCTAATTTAATGGCCCCTAAACAAACAATCCGAGTAAACAGTGCACGCTTTACGCAAAATGAAGTAAAAGAAGCGCTTGAAAAAGAAGGTATTGTTGTAGAACCAGGCCATTTTGTAGAAGAAGCGCTAGAAGTTCAAAAAGGAAATGCAGCTCATACACAAGCATTTCGTGAAGGAATGTTTACCGTTCAAGATGAAAGCTCTATGTTAGTGGCTCATGCGCTCGGTGCGGAGGCAGAAGAGCTAATTTTAGATAGCTGTGCTGCACCGGGAGGAAAATCAACTCATATTGCAGAGCAGCTTAAAAATAGTGGTAAAGTTATTTCCTTGGACATTCATGACCATAAAGTAAAGCTGATTGCCCAGCAGGCAGAGCGTCTGCATCTTACCAATATTGAGCCGACGGTTCAAGACAGCCGCAAAGCGGGCGAACAGTTTGATAAAGAAATGTTTGACCGTATCTTAATAGATGCTCCGTGCTCAGGTTTTGGTGTAATGAGACGTAAACCTGATTTGAAATATACAAAAACTGAGCAAGATGTAAAGCAGCTGGCGCGTATTCAACAAGATATTTTAAATGCGGTTGCGCCTTTATTAAAAAAAGGTGGGACCCTTGTATATAGTACATGTACAATTGACCGGGATGAAAATGGGGATGTTGTAGCAGCATTTTTAGCAGATCATGCTGATTTTCAAAAAGATGAAACACTCGCTGCACGCATGCCGCAAAAGCTTAAACAAAACGTAAAACATGGTGAAATTCAATTGCTGCCAGATGCACAAAGCGATGGGTTTTATATTGCATGTTTACAGAAGAAGGTGTAAAAATGGAAGAAGTAGCTAAAAGAAAAGCAAAAGCAGAAGAAAAAGCGCAAAAACCATCTATTTATTCATTAGAAATGCACGACCTAGAAAATTGGTTAGTGGAACACGGAGATAAGAAGTTCCGTGCTAAACAAATTTTTGACTGGTTATATATTAAACGCGTAACGGACTTTGACGATATGTCAAACTTATCTAAAGGATTACGTGAACAATTAAAAGACAAATTTGCATTAACGACATTAAAAACAGTTGTTCAGCAAACGTCTGGGGACGGCACGATGAAGTTTTTATTCGAACTCCATGACGGTTATACGATTGAAACGGTGCTTATGCGTCATGAATACGGAAATTCTGTCTGTGTAACAACTCAAGTTGGCTGTCGCATCGGCTGTACATTCTGTGCGTCTACTCTTGGAGGTTTAAAGCGTAACTTAGAAGCTGGAGAAATCGTAGCGCAAGTAGTAAAAGTACAAAAAGCGCTAGATGAACAAGGAGAACGCGTGAGCTCTGTCGTAATTATGGGTATTGGGGAGCCATTTGATAACTACGATGAAATGATGCGCTTCTTAAAAACAATTAACAGTGATGATGGATTAAATATTGGTGCACGTCATATCACAGTATCGACAAGTGGAATCATTCCGAAAATCTATAAGTTTGCTGATGAAAAAATGCAAATCAATTTTGCGATTTCACTTCACGCTCCAAACAATGACATCCGCTCACGCTTAATGCCGATTAACCGTGCGTACAAACTTCCTGATTTGATGGAAGCCATTAAATATTATACGGATAAAACGGGAAGACGTATTAGCTTTGAGTATGGTCTATTCGGAGGAGTAAACGATCAAGTAGAGCATGCCGAGGAATTAGCGGATTTGATTAAAGACGTTAAATGTCACGTGAACTTGATTCCCGTAAACTATGTGCCTGAGCGTGATTATGTTCGTACACCGCGTGAACAGATTTTTGCATTTGAACGTACGCTTAAAAAGCGTGGCGTTAACGTGACTATTCGACGTGAGCAAGGTCATGACATCGATGCAGCTTGTGGCCAATTACGTGCGAAGGAGCGTAAAGAAGAGACGAGGTGATTGTATGGCAACTGTCTTCATGACAGACCGAGGGAGAGTTAGACAACACAATGAAGATAACGGAGGGGTATTTTTGAACCAATACAATCAGCTGCTTGCAATTGTGGCTGATGGTATGGGAGGTCATCGAGCTGGCGACGTCGCCAGTGAGATGGCGGTTCAAAAATTGCAAATAGCGTGGGAAGAAGCGGACAAAGTAACGTCTCCTGATGAGGCGACGCAGTGGATTCGTACGCATGTTTCGCAAATTAATCAAGATATTTATCAGTATGCTCAGGAGCATGAAGAGTGTAAAGGGATGGGTACAACAGTTGTACTTGCTTTATGCGCCGATACGTTTTGTGCGATTGGTAATATAGGAGACAGCAGATGCTATATTTCAAATGAATATGGATTTCAACAAGTAACAGAAGATCATTCTCTTGTGAATGAACTCGTAAAAAATGGTCAAATCACCAAAGAAGATGCCGAGCATCATCCACGAAAAAATATCTTATTGCGAGCACTAGGTACCGAAGAAAATGTTAGTTTAGATGTAAAAACAATTGAAGTGGAAAAAGAAGATCGATTATTATTATGTTCAGATGGACTGACAAATAAGGTAACGGAACAAAAGCTGAACGAAACGTTATCAACAAGTTCATCACTTCACGAAAAGGGTACGAGCCTGATTCAATTAGCAAATGAGCTTGGTGGAGAAGACAATATTACACTTGCAATTGTGGACTTTACATCTGAAAGTGGGTGAGAGTGTTGCTAATAGGTAGACGGCTAAACGACCGTTATAAGGTATTGCAAGTAATTGGTGGAGGCGGAATGGCAAACGTCTATTTAGGTCGCGACATGATTTTGGATCGTGATGTGGCAATTAAAGTGCTTCGTTTAGACTTTGCAAGTGACGATGCGTTTATAAAGCGTTTCCATCGAGAAGCACAATCTGCTACGAGTATTGCTCATCCTAATATTGTCAGCATTTATGATGTTGGAGAAGAAGAAGATATTTACTATATCATCATGGAATATGTACCGGGTATGACATTAAAGCAATACATTCTGCAAGAATCACCACTATCTCTTGATAAAGCCATACATATTATGACGCAGATTACATCAGCTATTGCCCATGCTCATCAGTACGGAATTATTCACCGGGATATTAAGCCTCAAAATATTTTAATTGATCATGATGATACCATTAAAGTTACTGACTTCGGCATTGCCGTAGCACTAAGTTCTACAACCATTACGCATACTAATTCTGTTTTGGGCTCTGTTCATTATTTATCTCCTGAACAGGCAAGGGGAGGGCTTGCGAATAAGCGTTCTGATATTTATTCGCTTGGCATCGTCCTATTTGAATTGCTAACGGGTCGAGTCCCTTTTTCTGGGGAATCGGCTGTGTCAATTGCATTAAAACATTTACAGACAGAAACACCTTCTCCTAAAAGATGGAATCCATCTATCCCTCAAAGCGTGGAGAATGTTGTATTAAAAGCAACAACTAAAGATCCATTTTACCGATACAGTTCCGTCGAAGAACTCGAAGCGGATTTACAGTCTGCTGTTCATCCAAATCGTTATAATGAACAAAGGTTTACGGTGCCTGATGATGAAGAAGTGACAAAAGCCATTCCAGTTATTAAGGAGGATTTTGTTGAATCCGAAGAAACGCACGTACCTGTGAGAAAACCGCCTCACTTAGAGCGCGAAGAACAAGAGGAAGAAGAGTTAAAGCCGAAGAAAAAAAAGAAGAAAAAGAAAAAAGGCAAAAGCAAGCTGATTGTAACGCTTGTTTTAATTTTTTTGCTGCTGGCAGCTGCTAGCGTAGCCGCCGTTACATTTATTCCGGCTTTATTACTGCCAAAAGACGTAAAGGTTCCTGATTTACATAATCAAGATTATGAATCAGCAGTAACCGATTTAGTTTCTTTAGGCTTTAAAGTGAAGAATCCTAAAGATATATCTGATAATGAGGTGGAAGAAGGCGACGTGGTTAAAACGATGCCAGAAGCGGGAGACGTTATCAAAGAAGGATCTAATGTCATTATTTATCGAAGTACAGGAAAGAAAAAAGAAGCATTTAACCGGTACATTGGAAGAAGCTTTACGGAAGTAAAAAGTCTGTTAGAAAAGCAGAATTATAAAGATATCCAATCCATCGAAGTTGAAAGCACAGAACCAAAAGGCAATATTACAGATCAGACGCCTAAAGAAACCGAACAAGTGGTGCCGGAAGATACAACGGTTACGCTATGGGTAAGTAAGGGTCCGCCGAAGATTACATTAAAGGATTTCTCGGGCTGGACGGAAAAAAGCGTAAAAGATTATGCGTCAGATGAAGATATTGAAGTGGACGTAAAAACAGCGTATTCCGACACTGTTGAAAAAGGTCTTGTGATGTCTCAAAAGCCTGCAGCGGAGCAGAGTATCGAGCAAGGTGATAAGCTCACCATTACGGTCTCAATGGGCAAGGAGCCAAAAGCTCCTCAAACGGTGTCAGTGGATGTGACTATCCCGTATAAAGAAGAGACTGATACCGAAGCAAGCACGGAACAAGGCGACGCAACGGAAACAGGCGATGCCACCGGAACAGAAGAGGAAAAGCCAAAGCCGCAAAAAGTACAAATTTATATCGAAGATGCAGATAACGATATGTCCGTTCCTGCTAAAGAACTAACGATTACTGAAACAACAAAAGAATCGTTCGATGTTTTAGTTGATGAAAATGAAAAAGCGTCTTATAAAATTGTCCGAGACGGGGAAGTTATTGAAGAAAAAGACGTTGAATATCCAGAGTGATAGGAGTGAGGTTATGCCAGAAGGAAGAATTATTAAATCCCTTAGCGGATTTTATTATGTTCTTCATGACGGACAAGTAACGCAATGTCGAGGACGAGGTGTTTTTCGTAAAAAGAAGGTAACACCTTTAGTCGGTGACAATGTAGTATTTCAGGCGGAAAATAAGCTTGAAGGATATATACTTGAAATTAAAGAACGTAAAAATGAATTAGTTCGTCCCCCTATTTCAAATGTTGATCAGGCGCTGCTTGTTTTTTCAGCGATTGAACCTGATTTTAGCACAATGCTTCTTGACCGATTTTTAGTGTTAGTGGAGTCTAATCATATTGAACCTATTATTTGTATTTCAAAAGTAGATCTTTTATCACAGCAGCAAAAGCAAGAAATCGAGCAATATGCCGAAGAATATCGTAAAATAGGATATGAGGTCATTTTAACGTCGACAGTCACAGAAAAAGGCATGGAACAAATTCAGCCGTTATTTGAAGATCGCGTAACGGTTATTGCCGGACAGTCAGGTGTAGGTAAATCTTCACTGTTAAATACACTTAAACCAGAGCTTGAGTTAAAGACAAATGATATTTCAATGTCTCTTGGAAGAGGAAAGCATACAACACGTCATGTAGAACTGATTTCGTTTGGTGAAGGTTTAGTAGCCGATACGCCAGGTTTTAGCTCACTGGAATTTTTAACGTTAGAAGTAGAAGAGTTAGCCGATTGTTTTCCTGAAATGTCGCGTTTGAGTGAACAGTGTAAATTTCGAGGTTGTTTGCATGTGAAAGAACCAAAATGTGCGGTGAAAGAAGCATACGAACAAAAAGAAATTCCGAGTTATCGCTACGAACATTACTTGCAATTTATTGAGGAAATTAAGCAAAGAAAGCCGAGGTATTAAAAATGACAAAAATCGCACCTTCCATTTTATCTGCCAATTTTTCAAAGCTTGCTGAAGAAATTCGTGAAGTTGAAGCAGGTGGAGCAGACTACATCCATATAGACGTTATGGATGGCCATTTTGTTCCTAATATTACAATTGGGCCGCTTATCGTTGAGGCTGTACGTCCTGTCACAACACTGCCATTAGATGTGCATTTAATGATTGAAAACCCAGATCAATACGTTCCAATGTTTGCAAAGGCAGGTGCTGATATTTTAACGGTGCATGCTGAAGCGTGTACTCATTTGCACCGCACCATTCAATTAATTAAAGAGCACGGCATGAAAGCAGGCGTTGCTTTAAATCCTGCAACGCCAATTGACGTGGTGAAGCATATCTTAGAAGATATCGATCTTATTTTATTAATGACGGTGAACCCAGGCTTTGGAGGGCAAAACTTCATTCCAAATGTACTGCCGAAAATTGAGCAAATCTCTCAGCTTATTGAAATTCGTCACCTTTCTATTGAAGTAGAGGTTGATGGAGGAATTAATGAAGAAACAGCAAGAAAATGTGTGGAAGCAGGAGCAAATGTCTTAGTGGCTGGCTCAGCTATTTATAATCAAGAAGACCGAGCTGGTGCAATTAGTCAAATTCGCACAACTGTTCAAGCGTAAGTAATAAAAGCTGCTGTGTACAACGAGTAGAACTTGTACACAGCAGCTTTTTCTTTTAGGATAAAGAAAACATAGTTATTTCGTTCATTTTTTAATAGAAAAGGAGCATATACATAATGAAAATTCATATTCTAGCAGGGGGACCGGATGAACATATGCCGCCCCTGCACCAATCAAATGATGTAAAGTGGGTAGGAGTAGACCGCGGCGTATTCCTTCTTCTTCAGCAAGACATTTTGCCCGTAAAAGCATTCGGAGATTTTGATTCCATTACAAATGCGCAGCTTAAGCTAGTGAGAGAAGCATTACAAGATGTTGAACTGTATCCTGCGGAAAAAGATGCAACGGATTTGGAGCTTGCTTTTGAGTGGGCAATAGAGCAAAAACCGGACAGTATTTGTATCTTTGGAGCAACAGGTGGAAGGCTTGACCACATGTTTGGAAGCATTCAGCTCCTGTACAAAGGGTTAAAAAAGAAAGCGAATGTACAAATGATTGACAATCAAAATATCATTCAATTGTTTGAACCAGGCACTTATCATGTAGATCGGTTAAAGGAGTTTCACTATATTTCATTCGTTCCATTTTCAGGCAGTGTAAAAGAACTTACGCTAGAAGGTTTCAAATATCCGCTCAATAAGCATGAAGTAGAACTCGGCTCAACTTTATGTATTAGCAATGAACTTATTCAACAAAGAGGTACTTTTTCATTTACAAAAGGCATATTAATGATGGTAAGAAGCAATGATAAACGTTGCTTGTGATGAAGTATGGAAAATGAGAGCAGGACATAGGGCTTTCTTTAAAAGGAGATAAAGTGTGGAGACGGTTAGGAGGGACAGTATGAAATTCTATACAATCAAACTTCCAAAGTTTTTAGGTGGGATCGTAAAGGTCATGCTTAATTCGTTCAAAAAAGATTAACAACGCCGGAATAATAAAAGAAGCACCATAAAATATGGTGCTTTTTCATTATAAAGATTAAACGCGTTGAACTTTACCAGACTTAAGGGCTCTAGCTGAAACGTACACACGTTTTGGTTTACCGTTCACTAAGATACGTACTTTTTGAACGTTAGCACCCCATTTACGCTTAGTAGCGTTCATTGCGTGAGAACGTGCGTTACCTGAACGAGCTTTTCTACCAGTTACTACACATTTGCGTGCCATGATTTTCCCTCCTAACACCAAAAAAACTACTCAATTCTGTTTTGAGAAATACTATATTAATTTATCACAGCCTTACAGAGAATGCAATAGTTCTGGAGAAAAGCTTTCAAGAAATTTTCCTTGACATATAAAATGAATCTATGTTCAATAATATAGAGAGTAGAAATAGGTATAACTTGGGCTATTACTTATTTTAAGACAAGTTGATACCTAATACTGTCATCTTTAAAAGGGACAAGCTGGACGCCTCTTTTAAAACGAGATTGATTATAGTAGAATATTTATAACCTATGAAAGTAGAAAGGGGAACGAGTATGTCCATCGAAATGAAAACGAAGTATGGTCAAATTGATATCTCTACAGATGTAATTGCAACAATTGCTGGAGGAGCAGCTGTTGATTGTTACGGGATTGTCGGAATGGCTTCAAAAAATCAGCTTAAAGATGGTCTTACAGAAATTCTTCGCAAAGAAAACTTTACACGAGGTATTGTGGTAAGACAAGAAGAGGATGACGTACATATCGATATGTACATTATCGTAAGCTATGGAACAAAAATTTCTGAAATTGCTCATAATGTGCAAACAAAAGTAAAATACACACTGGAACAAACGGTTGGTTTAACGGTTGATTCAGTAAATATTTATGTGCAGGGTGTTCGTGTAACGAACGTTTAATTAAGGAGGAAGATTCGTGTCAATGACAACGTTGGACGGAAAGCGGTTTAGAGAAATGGTGCTTCAAGGAGCCCAGCATCTATCTAACAATGCAGATTATGTAGATGCGCTGAACGTTTTTCCCGTACCAGATGGCGATACTGGAACAAATATGAACTTATCGATTACGTCTGGTGCTAAAGAAGTAAAAAATAAACTATCTGATCACATCGGCCAAGTGAGTCAAGCTTTGTCTAAAGGCTTATTGATGGGCGCGCGCGGTAATTCAGGAGTTATTTTATCTCAATTATTCCGCGGTTTTGCGAAATCGGTTGAGCAAAAGTCGGCGATTACAACAGTAGAGTTTGCTGAAGCTCTTGAGCTTGGTGTAGAAACTGCTTATAAAGCTGTTATGAAACCAATCGAAGGAACCATTTTAACAGTAGCTAAGGATACTGCTAAAAAAGCAGCGGCTGTTGCTAAAAAGCAATCTGATATGATTCTGTTCATGGAAGAAGTACTTAAGGAAGCTAATGCTTCATTAAATCGCACGCCAGATCTTTTACCCGTGTTAAAAGAAGTCGGCGTAGTGGATAGCGGAGGTCAAGGGCTTGTTTTAATTTATGAAGGCTTTTTAGCTGAATTAAAAGGTGAAAAACTTCCCGGTGTACCCATGTCAGCTCCTTCAATGAATGAACTCGTAAATGCTGAGCATCATAAGCATGCGCAAAGCCATATGAATACAGAAGATATTGAATTTGGCTATTGTACAGAATTTATGGTAAGGCTGGAAGAGGATAAGCCTGCAGCTAAAACATTTTCTGAAGAAACGTTTCGTCAAGACTTAAGTAAATGGGGCGACTCATTGCTTGTCGTATCTGATGATGAAATCGTGAAAGTTCATATTCACGCCGAGCATCCTGGAGAAGTGTTAAACTACGGGCAGCAGTACGGAAGTTTAATTAAAATGAAGATTGAAAACATGAGAGAACAGCATAGCAGCATCGTTTCGGATGAAGAAAAGCCTGCAGTAAAAAATGCTGAAAAACAGCCCTTTGGCATTGTTACTGTGTCAATGGGAAAAGGGATTGCTGAATTGTTCAAGAGCCTTGGGGCAACGGTTGTCATTGAAGGCGGACAAACAATGAATCCAAGTACGGAGGATATTGTCAAAGCGATTGAAGAAACCAATGCTGAACAGGTACTGATTTTACCTAATAACGGAAATATTGTGATGGCTGCTAACCAAGCGGCTGCTGTTGCCGGCAGTCACGTTTCGGTTGTCCCGTCTAAAACGGTTCCTCAAGGAATGACAGCGCTGCTATCATTTAATCCTCAGCAAAGCTTAAAAGAAAATGAGGAAGTAATGACAGAAGCTCTACAGCACGTGAAAACAGGACAAGTAACGTATGCAGTTCGCGATACAAATATTGATGGCCTTGAATTAGCTAAAGGCGATTTTATGGGTATTGCCGAAAAGAAAATCGTCGTAAAAGATTCAGAGAAATTAGAAGCAGCAAAAAAGCTTTTGACTTATATGATTGATGACGAAGCGGAAATCCTTACGATTCTTCAAGGCGAGGACGTCTCGGACGATGAAGCTGAAGCGCTAACATCGTTTGTAGAAGAAACGTTTGAAGAAGTTGAGGTAGAGCTTCATAAAGGAGATCAACCTTTATATTCTTACATTTTTGCAATTGAATAACCAAAAAAGAAGCATCCCTCCCGAGGGGCGCTTCTTTTTTGGTGTTTTTTAAGTTAAATACGAACTATTTTATTTTTAAGTGTTGTAATTGTTCGGTATATTAGGTATATTAGTTGAAAAGAACCCGTTTATATGGTAGTTTTGAAAACTGATTAAGTCAAATGTGAAAGAAAACAGCATGAGAGGAGAGACAACAGTGGATATTTTAAAAGGAACAGGTTTATTATTATTAGTTTTATTTTTATTTTGGTTGTTTAGCAACAAGGCACCTTATGGCATGAAAGCAATGGGGGCTCTCGCAAGCGGAGCGGTAGCTGCGTTTCTCGTAGAGGCCTTTCAGTCATATGTAGGAGGAGATTTACTAGGTATTTCATTCCTGGGTGAAGTTGGAAAGGCTGCAGGAGGAATGGGAGGAGTTGCGGCGGCAGCACTAGTTGCTTTGGCGTTAGGAGTATCTCCTGTATATGCTCTTATGATGGGAGTGGTGTGTTCAGGGCTAGGCTTGCTCCCTGGATTTTTTGCGGGATACCTCATGGCATTTGTAGTGAAATTTATTGAGAAAAAGGCACCTGCTGGTCTAGACTTATTAGGCAACATCTTAATTGCGGCACCTTTAACAAGATTAATTGGTAATGCATTCTCACCTATTGTAGATGCGACTCTTTTAAATATTGGAGGAATTATCAAAGATACAACAAGTGCTAGCCCTATTTTGATGGGAATTATTTTAGGGGGAGTTATTACAGTAGTAGCAACGGCTCCGCTTAGCTCAATGGCTTTAACGGCTATGCTAGGGTTAACGGGATTGCCTATGGCGATTGGAGCTCTTGCTGTGTTTGGTTCTTCTTTTATGAACTATGTGCTGTTTGATCGATTGAAAATTGGGGATCGTCGTACAACCATTTCAGTTGCAGTTGAACCTTTAACGCAAGCGAATATTATTTCAGCAAATCCAATTCCTATTTACATTACAAACTTTGTTGGAGGTGCAATGGCCGGTGTGGTTGTGGCTCTGTTCGGATTGGTAAATGATGCTGCAGGCACGGCAACGCCAATCGCAGGACTTGCAGTGATGTTTGGGTTTAATGACCCTATGAAGGTCACAATTTGTGCAGTGCTTTGCGCACTAGCGGGAGCATTAGCTGGATTTATAGGTTCGGTTGTTTTTAAAAACTTTAAAATTAAAACAGTAGACGATGTAGCTTCCGAGCAAGAAGCAGCTTAAGTAATTCATCTTTTCCTGCATAATATAGCAAAAAAAGCGGTGTGCTTATCTTATTTTCATGGATAAATACACTGCTTTTTTTGTGCGTGAACCCCTAATAAAAATGAGAATTTTTAAATTTTTTAAGAGCGTGAAACAAAGCTTCCAAAAAGTCAAAAGCTCAAGTAACATATAAGTAATAACAATGTCTAAATAGCAGGGGGAAAATCCTTATGAAATATAAATCTGTCTTTGATATTATTGGTCCGGTAATGATTGGACCATCTAGCTCACATACAGCTGGTGCAGCGCGTATTGGACGCGTTGCCCGAACGCTTTTTGGCAAGCAGCCCACAAAAGTTGTGGTTTCACTGTACGGTTCTTTTGCTCAAACTTATAAAGGGCACGGAACAGACGTAGCGCTGATTGGCGGTATTTTAGATTTTGATACGTTCGACCAGCGTATTCCGCAATCTTTGGACTTAGCTAAAAAGGAAGGGATGGACGTCACGTTTGTTGAGGAAGCAGCAATCACAGATCATCCGAATACTGCTCGCATTAAAATGAGCGACGGATTAAAGGAAATTGAAGTTGTTGGAATTTCAATTGGCGGAGGGAAAATTCAAATTACGGAGCTGAACGGATTTGAATTAAATTTATCAGGCATGAATCCAGCTATTCTCGTTGTGCATAATGACCGATTTGGTGCCATTGCGACCGTTACGAATATTTTGATGAAACACTCAATTAATATCGGACATATGGAAGTATCTCGCAAAGAGCGCGGAGAAGTAGCGCTCATGGCAATTGAAATGGATACGAATATTGAAGATGATGTAATTGAAGAGTTAAAAACATTGCCTCACATTATTCAAGTAACAAGAATGGTGGAGTAGGATAGAGCCAATAGGAACGGTTTGAGAGAATAACTGGAGCCGAGTGGTTATAGATGATTCTGAAGTGAAAATAAGACAGAATAATAGCGGAGGTTACTATGTTTCGAAACGTAGCAGAACTAGTAGAATTAGCAGAAAGTCAAAATTTAAAAATTGCAGAGATTATGATTCAACAGGAAATAGATATCACGGGAGTTACTCGTGAAGAAATCATGGAAAAAATGGACCGGAACTTAACGGTTATGGAAGAAGCGGTTGAACGCGGTTTAAAAGGGGTACAGTCTGTTACAGGTTTAACAGGCGGAGATGCAGTGCTGCTTCAAAACTATATTCAAAGTGGAAAATCTTTATCTGGAAATTTAATTTTAGATGCAGTCAGCAAAGCTGTAGCGACAAACGAAGTAAATGCGGCAATGGGGACAATCTGTGCAACCCCTACTGCTGGATCTGCGGGGGTAGTGCCAGGAACGCTGTTTGCAGTGCAACATAAGCTAAACCCAACTCGTAAAGAAATGATTGAATTTTTATTTACATCAGGTGCTTTTGGGTTTGTTGTAGCCAATAATGCGTCTATTTCAGGAGCAGCAGGCGGATGTCAAGCAGAAGTTGGTTCAGCTTCAGGTATGGCAGCTGCAGCGATTGTTGAAATGGCAGGAGGTACACCTAGTCAGGCAGCTGAAGCAATGGCAATTACTCTCAAAAATATGCTAGGATTAGTATGTGACCCAGTAGCGGGGCTAGTAGAAGTTCCATGTGTGAAACGAAACGCAATGGGAGCGGCGAATGCAATGATTGCAGCAGATATGGCCTTAGCAGGCATTACAAGTCGTATTCCATGTGATGAAGTCATTGATGCTATGTATAAAATTGGTCAAACAATGCCGGTTGCATTACGAGAAACTGCACAAGGAGGCTTAGCGGCAACACCAACAGGTCGCGAGCTTGAAGCGAAGATCTTTGGTATTGCATTAAATAAAAGTGAATGAACTAACAACTATTTCAATTAAAACCATTAAAGGTATTGGAGAGGAAACAGCACAAGCATTAGAGGATATGCATATTCACAGTGTGCATGACTTGTTAGAACATTTCCCATACCGCTATGAAGATTATGAGTTAAAAGATTTGGCTGAAGCAAAGCACGACGAAAAGGTCACCGTAGAAGGAAAGGTTCACAGCGTCCCCTCGCTTACGTATTACGGAAAAAAACGTTCGCGCCTGACGTTTCGGCTGCTAGTAAACCGCTATTTGATTACGGTTACTTGTTTTAATCGCCCTTACTATAAATCAAAGTTAGAAATCGATCAAACTGTTACGGTTACGGGGAAATGGGATCAGCATCGGCAAACGATTAACTTGCAGGAGCTTCAATTTTCTCCGTTTGTTAAAAATCAAACGATTGAGCCTGTTTACTCGGTTAAAGGCAGCTTAACGGTCAAAGGAATGCGGAAGTTCGTCTCTCTTGCGTTGAAGAATTATGGCAGCAGCATTCAGGATATGCTCCCGGCTTCTATTCGTTCTAGATACAAACTAGTAACGCGTGAAGAAGCGGTTAGAAGTATTCACTTACCTCGTGATCATGAAGATTTAAAACAAGCAAGACGTCGATTTGTCTATGAAGAATTTCTACTTTTTCAATTAAAAATGCAGGCGCTTAGAAAGCGCGAAAGAGAAGAAACGCCTGGAATGAAGCAAGCGTTTGATTCAACTGAGCTGGTAAACTTCACGAACTTGCTGCCGTTTCCGTTAACAAACGCTCAAAAACGTGTAGTAAACGAAATTACGCACGATATGAAATCGCCTTATCGCATGAATCGCTTGCTGCAAGGTGATGTAGGGTCAGGTAAAACAGTCGTAGCAGCGGTTGCTTTATACGCCACTGTTTTAGCAGGGCATCAAGGTGCTTTAATGGTACCGACTGAAATTTTAGCTGAACAGCATGCTGAGTCATTGACTACGATGCTTGAAAAGGTAGGAATCAGCGTAGGCTTGCTAACAGGGTCTGTTAAAGGAAAAGCAAGAAGAGAGCTGCTTCAGCGAGTGAAAGGCGGAGATGTTCATGTATTAGTAGGTACACATGCCTTAATTCAAGACGAAGTTATATATAATAGCTTAGGGCTCGTCATTACGGATGAACAGCACCGCTTTGGAGTTGGGCAGCGCCGGGTTTTACGTGAAAAAGGAGAGAGTCCGGATGTACTGTTTATGACGGCGACTCCTATTCCAAGAACTCTTGCTATTACGGTGTTTGGAGAAATGGATGTGTCCATTATTGATGAAATGCCAGCAGGACGTAAGGCAATTGAAACATACTGGGTAAAACATGATATGCTTGAACGTATTTTACATTTCGTTGAAAAAGAAATACATGACGGCAGACAAGCTTACGTTATTTGTCCGTTGATTGAAGAATCGGACAAGCTGGATGTTCAAAATGCAATTGATGTACATGCAACACTCACTCACTATTTTAATGGAAAAGCAAGCGTTGGTCTCATGCACGGAAGATTGTCACCTGATGAAAAAGAAGAAGTGATGAAACAGTTTAGCGTAAATGACGTGCAGATTTTAGTATCAACAACGGTTGTAGAAGTAGGAGTGAACGTTCCGAATGCAACCGTGATGGTCATTTATGATGCAGAGCGCTTTGGGTTATCTCAGCTTCATCAGCTAAGAGGACGCGTAGGACGAGGAGATGCACAGTCGTATTGTATTCTGCTCGCGGATCCGAAATCAGAAGTTGGAAAAGAACGAATGACCATTATGACGGAAACAAACGATGGATTTGTATTATCAGAAAGAGACTTAGAGCTTCGTGGACCTGGTGATTTCTTTGGCAGAAAACAAAGCGGGATGCCTGAGTTTAAAGTAGCTGATATGGTGCACGATTACCGTGCGCTTGAAGTAGCTCGAGAAGATGCTGCTAAGCTTGTAAATTCCGACAGCTTTTGGACAGAAGATCAGTTTGCACTGCTGAGAATACAACTAGAAGCAACGGGCGTATTGACTGGAGAAAAATTTGATTAGTAAAAGAGACTGAAACAAAGTAGTTTAGTTGAAGGAAAATCCGAACGATCAATCGTTCGGATTTTTTTCATTGTGGTGATGAACGTAGATTTCATGTATGTGATGGGTATGTAGGTGCTTCTAACTGTTAAGTAAAGGGCATGGCACTCCTGCGGGGAAAGCGAAGTCTTGCACGGAAATCAGCAGCGGTGTAACAAGCAATCTATACGAGCTCCTTTATCCCATTTGTTCATCTTTAGATTGAAGTGACAATCTCTTTTCGTCTATAAAGATAAAAAGCGGCTTAGAGTGAAAGAGTTAGCGGCTGGTGGCCATTACTACGACGTCAATGCACAGAATACAGCATGTGAAAAATGTTGCAATTAGAAGGCAATGATTATATACTGCTATTAGTACCTAGTATTAAAAGTTCGGATGGTGGACAATGAAGCGCAGTAAAAAAGAAAGACAGCAGCTATTAAAAACGACAATTGAAGAAAACCCATTTATTACGGATGAAGAACTAGCAGACCGTTTTTCAGTGAGCGTTCAAACAATTCGATTAGACCGCCTAGAGTTGTCGATTCCTGAACTGCGAGAACGTATTAAGCATGTAGCTTCAAAACAACTAGACGAGGAAGTGCGTTCGCTTCCGATTGAAGAAGTAATTGGAGAAGTTATCGACATTGAACTAGATCAATCAGCGATATCTATTTTTGATGTGAAAACAGAGCATGTGTTTCAGCGTAATCAAATTGCTCGTGGTCACCACCTTTTTGCGCAAGCTAATTCGTTAGCTGTCGCTGTTATTAACAATGAACTAGCGCTCACAGCAGATGCGTCGATCCGTTATCATCGCCCTGTTAAGCTTCATGAACGAGTGATAGCAAAAGCGAAAGTTCTGTCAACTAGTGAAGTGCGAACCACCGTTGAGGTAAACAGCTATGTAGGGCAAGAGCAAGTATTCTCTGGCACTTTTAAAATGTATCGTTCTACAAAGGATAAATAATAAAAAGGATGAGACGCAACATGAAACTAGCTATTGATGCAATGGGCGGAGATCATGCACCGAAAGCCATTATTGAAGGTGTAGAAAAAGCTACTGCTCAATTTAAAGAATTACATATTACGTTAATTGGAAACGAATCAGAAATAAAAAAGTATTTAACAAATTCAGATCGTATTTCAATTATTCATACAGAAGAAACCATTGATGCAACTGATGAGCCAGTGCGAGCTGTGCGCCGTAAAAAACAAGCATCTATGGTATTAATGGCAAATGAAGTGGCCGAAGGTCGTGCGGATGCCTGTATTTCAGCAGGAAACACAGGTGCGCTAATGACAGCGGGACTTTTTATTGTAGGTCGCATCAAAGGCATTGAACGTCCAGCACTTGCTCCGACGCTTCCGACACTAGATGGAAAAGGCTTTTTAATGCTAGACGTTGGTGCAAACGTTGATGCCAAGCCTGAACATTTGCTCCAGTACGCTGTGATGGGGTCTGTGTATGCCGAAAAAGTACGCGGCATTCAAGTTCCTAGAGTGGGGCTGCTGAACATTGGAACTGAGGATAAAAAAGGAAATGATTTAACAAAGCAAGCCTTTCAGCTGCTAAAAAATGCTGATCTCAATTTTGTAGGCAACGTGGAATCCCGTGATTTGCTAAACGGCGTAGCGGATGTGGTTGTAACAGATGGTTTTACAGGGAATATGACTCTTAAGAGCATTGAAGGAACGGCGCTTTCCTTGTTTTCTATGATTAAACAAGAATTAATGAGCACGTTAAAAAGCAAGTTAGCCGCAGCGGTGCTAAAGCCTCAGCTGCAGGGGTTAAAAGCGAAAATGGATTACAGTGAATATGGAGGCGCAGGGCTGTTTGGATTGCATGCGCCTGTTATCAAAGCGCACGGTTCGTCGGATGCGAATGCAGTATTTAGCGCGATTAAGCAAGCTGTGAATATGGTGGAAAACAATGTGTCTTCCACTATTCAAAAAGCAATCGAACAAACTGCTAATGAAGAAAAGGAGAGATAAGAAATGGGGAAAATTGCTTTTATCTTTCCAGGCCAAGGGTCACAAACTGTTGGTATGGGAAAAGATTTATATGATGGAACCGAGGAAGCGAAAAAGCTGATTCATACAGCTGACGAAGCTTTAGGGTTCAGTCTTTCAAACATTATTTTTGAAGGGCCTCAAGAAGAATTGACGTTAACTTATCACGCTCAACCTGCTCTTTTAACAACGAGTACAATGCTGCTTGAAGCATTTAAAACGAGCGGAATTACACCCGATTTTGTTGCGGGTCACAGTCTAGGAGAATACAGTGCGCTTGTGGCTGCTGAGGTTTTATCGTTTGAAGATGCCGTTGTTGCTGTTCACAAAAGAGGTCGCTATATGGACGAAGCTGTACCAGCAGGTCAAGGTACAATGTCAGCAGTGCTTGGCATGTCAGCAGAAGATTTAGAAGCTGTTACCGCTCAAATTACAAGCGAAGGCGACGCTGTCCAGCTTGCAAATATTAACTGTCCGGGTCAAATTGTTATTTCAGGTACGGTAAATGGCGTAGAAAAAGCTGGAGCTCTTGCCAAAGAAAAAGGTGCAAAACGCGTGATTCCTCTAGTGGTAAGCGGTCCGTTCCACTCTAGTTTAATGAAGCCAGCTGCTGAAAAACTACGTGATACGCTAGAAACAGTGGGCTTTAGCGATGCGAAAGTTCCAGTCATAGCAAACGTAACAGCAAAGCCGGTTACTGACAGTCAAGATATTCAAAACAAGCTAATGGAACAGCTGTATTCTCCGGTGAGATGGGAAGAAACAGTTGAGACACTTCTTGCAGAAGGTGTAGATACATTTGTTGAAATTGGACCAGGAAAAGTATTATCAGGTCTTGTGAAAAAAGTAAATCGCCGTGCGGCTGTTTATGCTGTTAATGATCTTACATCATTAAAATCAACGATTGAAGCACTAAAAGGGGGAGAATAACATGTTACAAGGGAAAGTTGCGGTTGTAACAGGCGCTTCTCGCGGAATTGGTCGTGCCGTTGCAATTGAGCTCGGAAAGCTTGGTGCTAAAGTAGTTGTAAACTATTCTGGCAGTGAAGCGAAAGCTCTTGAAGTAGTGGATGAAATTAAAGGATTAGGAACGGATGCAATTGCTGTACAAGCGAATGTGGCGGAAAGTGATTCTGTACAAGCAATGATAAAAGAAGCGATTTCTACATTTGGTTCAGTAGATATTTTAGTGAACAACGCGGGCATCACACGTGATAATCTTCTTATGCGTATGAAAGAAGACGAATGGGATGATGTTATTAATACAAACTTAAAAGGCGTATTTTTGTGTACAAAAGCGGTTACTCGTCAAATGATGAAGCAACGCGCAGGACGCATCATTAATATTTCATCAATTGTCGGCGTCAGCGGTAATGCTGGACAAGCAAATTATGTAGCAGCAAAATCAGGAGTGATTGGTTTAACAAAAACAACTGCCAAAGAATTAGCAAGCCGCAATATTACAGTGAATGCAGTTGCTCCTGGTTTCATTGCAACAGACATGACGGATAAATTGAATGAAGAAGTGCAGGCGGAAATGTTAAAGCAAATTCCTCTTGCAAGCTTTGGCCAGCCTGAGGATGTCGCGAACGCAGTTGCGTTTTTAGCATCAGATGCAAGCCGTTATATTACGGGTCAAACGATTCACGTTGACGGCGGAATGGTGATGTAAAAAAGGCACTTTACGAAAAGTGTAATTTGGTGATAAAGTACAAAGGGACGTTTACTAGGCGACCGATAAACTTTATTATTCAACCATAGTATTTTAGATGGAAATCATCTATAATGACTTGAGGGGAGGTGAAGAACAATGGCAGAGGTACTAGAACGCGTAACAACAATCATTGTTGATCGTCTTGGTGTAGACAAAAGTGAAGTGAAACTAGAATCTAGTTTCAAAGAAGACTTAGGTGCTGACTCTCTAGACGTAGTTGAATTTGTAATGGAGCTTGAAGAGGAATTCGATATCGAAATTTCTGACGAAGAAGCTGAAAAAATTTCAACTGTAGGAGATGCAGTTAATTACATACAGAGCCAAATTTAATCTGTAGTATATGTATGAAAAGCCCCGTTAAACAGCGGGGCTTTCTCTTCTTTTTAAGAATTTCAAAAAAAGACCTCTTTTTTTTGAAAAGGTAGTGTATCTTTTAGGATACCTCGTTTTATAATGAGAGATGTTAGGAAAAAACTACGAAACAATTGAAGCAGGTAAGCGGAGGTATTTTATGCCTAAACAATATTCAAATCGAGATCGAAAGATAAACGTGAAATTCAAGCAAAATTTTGCAGAGTTTCAAAAGGAAATTGGTATTCAGTTTACAAATGAAGCGCTTCTTTTTCAAGCATTTACACATTCATCCTATGTGAATGAGCATCGCAGAAGACCGTATGAAGACAACGAGCGTCTTGAGTTTTTAGGAGATGCCGTATTAGAGCTAACCGTATCGCAATTTCTATTTAAAAAATATCCAACGATGAGTGAAGGTGAGTTAACGAAGCTTCGTGCAGCAGTTGTGTGCGAACCGTCGCTTGTTACTTTTGCAAATGAAATGGATTTTGGTAAACTAGTGTTACTTGGAAAAGGTGAAGAGATGACAGGCGGCCGATCTAGACCGGCTTTACTGGCCGATGTGTTTGAAGCATTTATCGGAGCTCTTTATTTAGACCAAGGGCTTGATACGGTAGTAACGATTCTAAAAAAAGTTGTCTTTCCAAAAATTAATGAAGGTGCTTTTTCTCATGTGATGGATTTCAAAAGCCAGCTTCAAGAAGTGATTCAACGTGATGGAGTTGGACACTTAGAATACAAAGTTTTGCAAGAAAAAGGTCCAGCGCATAATCGCGAATTCTTATCTCGCGTATCGTTAAATGGTGAAGAGCTCGGCGTTGGTGTAGGGCGTTCGAAAAAAGAAGCAGAGCAAAAAGCAGCTCAAGTAGCTATTACGAAAATTAGAGCAAGTCAAACGAAATAAAATGATCCCCCTCTTAACGTATTCGTTATAAAGGGGGATTTGCTATGAAAAAATTACATGTGTGAGGGGGGATTTCTATGTTCCTCAAACGATTAGATATTGCAGGGTTCAAATCGTTTGCAGAAAAAGTATCGATAGATTTTGTGCCAGGTGTAACGGCGGTAGTAGGACCGAATGGAAGCGGAAAAAGCAACATTACGGATGCCATACGCTGGGTGCTTGGAGAACAGTCAGCCAAATCGCTTCGTGGAGGGAAAATGGAGGACATTATTTTTGCAGGAAGCGAATCGCGCCGTGCAGTAAATGTTGCTGACGTAACGCTTACGTTAGAAAATGATGACCAGTTTCTCCCGCTTGACTACCATGAAGTTAGTATTACAAGGCGCGTGTACCGCTCAGGAGACAGTGAATTTTTTATTAACAACCAGCCGTGCCGCTTGAAAGATATTGTCGATTTATTTATGGATTCAGGACTTGGAAGAGAAGCTTTTTCGATTATTAGTCAAGGAAAAGTAGAAGAAGTACTAAGCAGTAAATCTGACGAGCGCCGTAAAATTTTTGAAGAAGCAGCAGGTGTATTAAAATACAAAACGCGTAAACGAAAAGCGGAGCTTCGACTTCTCGAAACGCAAGAAAATTTAAATCGAGTGGTAGATATTCTTCATGAAATTGAAGGTCAGTTAGAGCCTTTACAGATTCAATCGTCTATTGCAAAAGATTATTTGCAGAAAAAAGAAGAATTAGAGCACATTGATGTGGCTGTTACGGTATTTGAAGTTGAAGATCTTCATCAGAAATGGGAAAAATTAAAAGCTGAAATGGCTCAGCACGAGCAGCTCGAAGAATCTCTCGCGACGAATATTCGTACGCGTGAAGGAGAAATCCAGACCCTTCGTTTGCACATTCAGCAAATAGATGAACAACTAGACTCTTTACATAAAAAACTACTATATGTAAGTGAAGAAGTAGAAAAGCTAGAAGGCAAAAAAGAAGTATTAAAAGAGCGTAAGAAAAACGCCTTTCAAAATAAAGAGCAGCTGGAACGTTTAGTAAAAGAGTATACTCATAAGCATCAAGAGCTAAGTAAAGCAAAAGACAGCGAAGGAAAAGATCTTGAGCAATCTCAAAAAGAAGTACAAGAGATACGTCTAAAGCTTACTGAGCAGGAACAGCTGTTCAGGCAGTACAGCGAGAATCTAGAAGAAAAACTTGAACAGATGAAAAGCGAGTATTTTGAATTAGCGAACGCTCAAACATCCGCTCGAAATGAAATTTCATTTTTAGAGCAGCAAAAAATGCAAACGTTTGAAAAAGAGCAGCGTTTAACAAAATCCAACGAGCAATACGTAGAACAGCGCCGTGAATTAACGCAGCGAAAAGAAGCGGCGATCAAAAGGCTTGCTCAGTTTCGTCAAGAGCTTCAGCAGGCTGTACACGTGTATAAGCAGCAAGGAGAGAAGCTTGAGTCATTAAGGCAAGCCTATCGTAAACAAGAGTCTACGCTTTATCAAGCTTATCAGTACGTGCAGCAGACAAAATCACGAAAAGAAATGCTTGAAGAGATGCAAGAAGACTATGAAGGTTATTTTCACGGTGTAAAAGAAGTGTTAAAAGCGCGTGATGAGAAGCTTGCAGGTATCAAAGGCGCCATTGCTGAGTTAATCAATGTTCCAAAAGAGTATGAAACAGCGCTTGAAATTGCGCTTGGAGGAGCAGCTCAGCATATTGTCGTTCAAGACGAACAAAGTGCACGTCAGGCAATTGGCTTTTTGAAACAAAATGGTTACGGGAGAGCTACATTTTTACCACTGACGTCTGTAAAAGACCGTTATGTTCCGGCTCAAACTATTTCTATGCTAGAGAGTCACGAAGCGTATGTAGGGATCGCTTCATCTCTTGTTAAATACGAAGCTACCTACGACCGAGTTATTAAAAATTTGCTTGGAACCGTTATTGTTGTCAATGATTTAAAAGGTGCAAATGAACTTGCCCGTCTTGTGCAGCATCGCTATCGTTTTGTGACCGTTAAAGGAGATGTCGTCAACCCCGGTGGTTCGATGACAGGGGGTTCCATGAAGCAAAAGTCCAACTCTTTATTAGGCCGTCAGCGTGAAGTGGAAGCCATTACGGCAAAAATAGAAGAGATGGAACAAAAGACGCTTGTGCTCGAGCAAGATGTAAAAGATAAAAAGTCACAGATTGAAGGGCTTCAACAGGAAATTAATAAACAGCAGGCATTTGTGGAACGCTTGAAAGACAAAGAGCAGGAATCTGACCGAGAAGTAAAGCAAATTGACATCGAAGAAAAAGCAGTGAATGACCGTTTAACCATGTACGATCATGATATTGCTAGCTTTAGGCAAGATCAAACAAGTTTGTCCGCTCGAATTGATGAGCTGCATACGAGTTTGCAAGGAAATCAGCAGCAGGCAAATGTGTTAGAGAAAAACATTGAAGAGTTAGCTGCACGCAAGCATACACAGCAAACGTCTAAAGAAACGGTTCAACATGAGCTTACAGAAGTAAAAGTGCTTCTTGCGAAAAAAGAACAGTTCCTCACAAATCAGCAAGAAAAATATGAAAGAGTGTGCTTTGAGCTTGATCAAACCATTCAGCGTTTGTCTGAAGCTACAGATGATCTTTCTCTTTTAACGAGTGAAATCACGAGCAATGACTCGGGTGAACTTAAGCTCGAAGAAGCGGCGCATGAGCGAATAAAAGAAAAGACAGAAACGTTACAATTAATGGATGACTGCAGATCAGAGCGGTTGAAAGCCCAGAATAAACTTGAAGACGAAGAGAGGGTTGTAAAAGAGCTGCAGCGTCAGTACAAACAAATTACGGATGCTTTAAAAGATGAAGAAGTCAAAATCAATCGAATTGACGTAGAGCTAGACAGCCGTCTGCAGCAGCTGACAGAAGAGTACGAAATTAGCTTTGAAGCAGCAAAAGAAAAATATCCTTTAACATTAGATATTCAAGAAGCGAGGAAAAAAATCAAGCTCATTAAGCTGGCAATTGATGAATTAGGAACCGTAAACTTAGGTTCTATTGAACAATACGAACGCGTTTCAGAGCGCTATGAATTTTTAAATACGCAGCGAGCGGACCTTGACGAAGCGAAAAATACGCTGTATCAAGTGATTGAAGAAATGGACGAGGAAATGAAGAAACGTTTTTCTGATACGTTCACTCGTATCCGCAATGAATTTGGTACAGTGTTCTCTTCCCTATTCGGAGGAGGAAAGGCGGATTTGAAATTAACAGATCCGAAAGATTTATTAAATACAGGTGTAGAAATTGTTGCCCAGCCTCCTGGGAAAAAACTGCAGAATCTAGGGTTGCTGTCAGGCGGCGAGCGTTCGTTAACAGCCATTGCCCTCCTGTTTTCTATTTTGAAAGTACGTCCGGTGCCGTTTTGTGTGCTAGATGAGGTGGAAGCGGCGCTTGATGAAGCAAACGTTCATCGCTTCGCTACGTATTTACGCAAATTTAGTAATCAAACACAGTTCATTGTTATTACTCACCGAAAAGGTACAATGGAAGAAGCTGATGTACTGTACGGTGTGACAATGCAAGAATCTGGCGTATCGAAATTAGTCTCTGTTCGTTTAGAAGAATCAAAGCAATATGTTTAACTCATAGAATGAAAGGGTGGTACGAATGAGCTTTTTTAAGAAACTAAAAGAAAAAATTACAATGCAAACCGATTCTGTTACACAAAAATTTAAAGATGGACTATCAAAAACGCGCAATTCTTTTTCAGAACGCGTGAATGATCTAGTGTCTCGCTATCGTCAAGTAGACGAAGAGTTTTTTGAGGAATTAGAAGAAATTTTAATTAGTGCTGATGTCGGTGTGGCTACCGTGTTGGATTTAATTGATGACTTAAAATCGGAAGTGAAACGCCGTAATATTAAGGATCCTCAAGATGTGCAGGCTGTTATCTCTGAGAAATTAATTGACATTTATGAGTCTGGTGAAGAGCAGATTGGTGAACTGAATATGCAGCAAAATGATTTAACAGTGATCTTGTTTGTAGGGGTAAACGGCGTTGGGAAAACAACAACAATTGGGAAAATTGCGCATAAATTCAAACAAGAAGGCAAAAAAGTTGTAATGGCAGCAGGTGATACGTTCCGTGCTGGTGCGATTGAGCAGTTAGAAGTATGGGGAGAACGCGTTGGTGTTGATGTTATTAAGCAATCTGCAGGTTCTGACCCTGCCGCTGTCATGTATGACGCTGTTCAGTCAGCCAAGGCTCGAAAAGCAGATGTTTTACTATGTGATACAGCAGGCCGCCTTCAAAATAAAGTGAATTTAATGAAAGAATTAGAGAAAGTAAAGCGTGTTATTGAGCGAGAAATTCCTGGTGCTCCTCATGAAGTACTGCTTGTACTTGATGCGACGACGGGTCAAAACGCTTTAAGTCAGGCTAAAACATTCTCAGAAGCAACGAACGTGACGGGAATTGTGTTGACAAAACTAGATGGTACGGCTAAAGGTGGAATTGTTCTTGCCATTCGAAACGAACTGAAGCTTCCTGTTAAATTCGTTGGACTTGGAGAAAAAGTGGACGATCTTCAGCCGTTTGACACGGAGCAATATATTTATGGATTATTTGCCAATGCTGTAGAAGAAGAAACAGAAAAAGAGGCGTAATCTAAAAAGAGGCTAGGATATAAGTATCTTAGTTGAAGGAAGATCCGAACGGTTAATCGTTCGGATTTTTTATTAGTAGGATGGACGCAGGTTTCATATTTATTCGTCTTTAAATTGAAGTAATTTAGTTATGTCTCCATCTCTTTTAAGTGGGAAAATGTGAGGTGTTAAGGAAAAAACTTGACATTCAAACCTCGCCTAGTTAAACTAATAACATGTAAAGGCTTTTCACTTAACAAGGGGGCGGTCAGATGGTTGAAAAGAGCGTGCATATGCTCGAAAAAACAACAAGAATGAATTACTTATTTGACTTCTATCAGGCGCTGTTGACGCCCAAACAAAGAAGTTATATGTCACTTTATTACTTGGATGATTATTCCCTCGGTGAAATAGCGGAAGAATTTGATGTGAGTCGTCAAGCAGTTTATGATAATATAAAACGTACAGAGCAAATGCTTGAACAATATGAGGAAAAGCTATTGTTATTTCAACGGTTTCAAGAGCGTCAATCAATTGTTCAACAACTGAAAGACGAACTTGCAGCCGACTTACACAAGAATAGTAAGCTTTCTTCTCTTCTTGATTCGCTCGAGAAATTAGATTAGGGGGCGGCGTATATGGCATTTGAAGGATTAGCCGACCGTTTGCAAAGCACACTGCAAAAGTTAAAAGGAAAAGGAAAAGTTAACGAAGCTGACGTTAAAGAAATGATGCGTGAAGTTAGACTTGCCCTTTTAGAAGCCGATGTAAACTTTAAAGTAGTAAAAGACTTTGTTAAGCGCGTAAGCGAACGTGCTGTAGGTCAAGACGTTCTTAAGAGCTTAACGCCTGGACAACAAGTTATTAAGGTTGTACAAGAAGAATTAACTGCACTTATGGGCGGAGAGCAAAGCAAGATTGCAGTAGCTCCGAAAGCTCCAACTGTAATTATGATGGTTGGACTTCAAGGTGCAGGTAAAACAACAACAACCGGTAAACTTGCCAATTTATTACGTAAAAAATATAACCGTAATCCATTGCTTGTAGCAGCAGATATTTATCGTCCGGCAGCTATTAAACAGCTTGAAACACTAGGAAAACAGCTTAGCATGTCTGTTTTTTCATTAGGTGATCAAGTAAGTCCTGTGGAGATTGCGAAACAAGCTATTGCTCATGCGAAAGAAGAGCATCACGATTATGTATTAATTGATACAGCGGGACGTTTGCATGTTGATGAAAATCTAATGGAGGAGTTAGAACAGATCAAAGAGCTTTCTAACCCAGACGAAATTTTCCTTGTTGTCGATGCGATGACGGGTCAAGATGCAGTAAACGTTGCGGATAGCTTTAATAAGCAATTAGGATTAACTGGAGTTGTATTAACGAAACTAGACGGCGATACGCGCGGTGGTGCAGCGCTTTCTATTCGTGCAGTAACCGATACACCAATTAAATTTGTCGGTCTTGGAGAAAAAATGGATGCTATTGAAGCATTCCATCCAGAGCGTATGGCTTCCCGTATCTTAGGTATGGGTGATGTGCTGACGCTTATCGAAAAGGCTCAGGCCAATGTAGATGCTGAAAAAGCAAAAGAGCTTGAAGCTAAGCTGCGCACGCAGTCATTTACATTTGATGACTTTTTAGATCAACTTGCTCAGGTGCGTCAAATGGGACCGCTTGATGAGCTGATTGGTATGCTTCCGGGCGCCAATAAAGTAAAGGGGCTCAAAAACCTGCAGGTTGATGAAAAGCAAATTAATCATGTAGAAGCAATTATTCGTTCTATGACGAAAGCGGAAAAAACAAACCCTGAAATCATTAATGCAAGTCGAAGAAAGCGTATTGCAAAAGGAAGCGGACGTTCTGTACAAGAAGTTAACCGTTTGCTTAAACAATTTGAAGATATGAAAAAAATGATGAAACAAATGACAAATATGTCAAAAGGCAAGAAAAAGGGTATGAAACTTCCATTCTTTTCATGATAAAACGCTTGATTTGGACTGAAAAACCAAAGAAAATAAAATATTTTTCTAGTGTTAAGAAAAAAACCTTTACAAACATTTTACCTATTTGATATTATATTATCTTGTTGAAACATATTCGGAGGTGCTTTATAAAATGGCAGTAAAAATTCGTTTAAAACGTATGGGAGCTAAAAAATCTCCTTTCTATCGTATCGTAGCAGCAGACTCTCGTTCACCACGTGATGGACGTTACATCGAAGTAGTTGGAACTTACAATCCTGTAGTTCAACCAGCTGAAGTTAAAATCGATGAAGAGCTAGCTCTTAAATGGTTACAAAATGGTGCTAAACCATCTGATACAGTTCGTAACCTTTTCTCTAACGAAGGCATCATGGAAAAATTCCATAATGCTAAATTAGGAAAATAATTTCACTCGAGATGACATCACTAATCGAAACAATTGTAAAGCCGCTTGTTGATTACCCAGCTGATGTTAAAGTGGAGGAACAAGAAGATGAACGTCAAGTGACGTACATCCTTACTGTTCACCAAGAAGATGTCGGCAAAGTAATTGGCAAACAAGGCCGCGTTGCAAAAGCGATTCGAACTGTTGTGAATGCAGCAGCATCACAGCAAGGTAAAAAAGTGTATGTGAAAATTCAAGAGTAATCAAAAAGGGAGAGGGATAACCTCGCCCTTTTTTTATGTTATGATAAGATGAACGTTTTGATCACAGTAAGTCTTTTGCGAGCAAGAAGCAGCTATTTCAATATGCATGTAAAAAGCACAAGGTCACTATCTTGAGAGCGGAGGGAACGTTTTGAACATTATTCAAAAAGTGGTTGTGAAACAAGTGTTAACTGAAGCAAGCAAACAAGATCTTGAAAATCGTTTTATAAACCGCAAGCAGGCGCTTGAAAAAGAGATGGAACAGCTGAAATTTCAGTTAAAGCACATGGAAAAAGCCAATAAAGGTTCTTCTTTATTACATAGTCAGTTTGAAAAAGAAAAATCCGCTCGCCTTGAAAAAATTGAAGTGTTGAACTTTCAGCTGACGCAATTAGAAAAGCTTCCTTTAGGGAGCGAACTCGTTGAAACGGAACTGGATGCCTTGGTAGAGGTAAAAATCGGCGATGATTGGGAAAAGATAAAAGAAAGTAAAACAATTATTATAAAAGATAGCAAAGTTGTTGAGATTAGATAGAGGTGAAGAAGCATGGAATGGTTTAAGGTTGGAAAAATTGTGAATACCCACGGTGTAAAAGGAGAAGTTCGTATTGTATCAACTACGGATTTTGCTGATGAGCGCTATGAAAAAGGAAATAAACTTTATATCTTCAAAGAAAAGCAAAGCGAGCCGGTAGAAGTAACGGTAGCAAGCCACCGCAGGCATAAAAATTTTGATCTGCTTACATTCGAAGGCTACCACAACGTAAATGATGTTGAGCAGTATAAAAACTGTGAAGTGAAAATCCCTGAGGAGCAGCTAACGGATTTAGAAGACGGTGAATTCTATTTCCACGAAATTATTGGGTGTACAGTAAAAACAGAAGACGGGGTAGAGGTAGGAACGGTCAAAGAAATTTTAACGCCGGGAGCTAATGATGTGTGGGTTGTTAAAAAAGGCGGAAAAGAAGTTCTTATTCCTTACATCGACGACGTTGTACAATCTATTGATATAGATGAAAAAGAGATTGTTATTACGGTAATGGAAGGGTTATTGGACTAATGAAAATTGATGTACTGTCGCTATTTCCTTCTATGTTTGACGGTGTTTTTGGTGAATCAATTTTGAAAAAAGCACAGGAAAAAAATGCGGTTGAACTGAATGTAGTTAATTTCCGAGAATACTCTACGAACAAACATCAAAATGTGGACGATTATCCTTACGGCGGAGGTGCTGGAATGGTATTGACACCTCAGCCTATTTTTGACGCTGTAGAAAAGCTGACTGAAACAGCTAAGAAGCCCCGGGTAGTTTTGCTTTGTCCCCAGGGCGAACGCTATACGCAGGCAAAAGCAGAAGAGCTAGCAGCGGAAGAGCACTTAATTTTTATTTGCGGTCATTACGAAGGGTATGATGAACGGATTCGTGAGCAGCTGGTAACTGATGAAATTTCAATTGGTGACTATGTATTAACTGGAGGAGAGCTTGGTGCAATGGTTGTGATCGATAGCGTTGTTCGCCTGCTTCCTGATGTGCTTGGCAATAATCATTCAGCTGTACAAGACTCACACAGTACAGGTTTACTAGAGCACCCGCACTATACGCGTCCTGCTGATTTTAGAGGCTTAACAGTTCCTGAAGTACTTATGTCAGGAAATCATAAAAAAATTGAACAGTGGCGCCAAAAAGAGTCTTTAAAGCGCACGTTGCTTCGAAGACCGGATATGCTTGAAAAAATGGAGCTAACGGAAGAGCAAAAGAAAGTAGTAGCTCAATTAAAAGAGGAAAACAACCTTTCATAAATCCATAAAATTTATGCATAAACTCTGTTGCATACGGTATAAGAGTGTGCTAAGATAGATTTTGTGGCTTGGGCAGATGTCTGGTCACCTATAACGATGTTCCGCTGCAATGATTGAAAAGCATTGGTATGAGCGTCTGTTGGAAGGAGTTGAAACACGCGATGCAAAAATTAATCGAAGAGATTACAAAAGAACAATTAAAAACAGATCTTCCTACGTTCCGTCCTGGTGATACTGTACGTGTACACGTAAATATCGTTGAGGGTACTCGTGAACGTGTTCAGGTATTTGAAGGTGTTGTTATTAAGCGTCGTGGCGGTGGTATCAGCGAAACATTTACAGTACGTAAGATTTCTTACGGTGTAGGTGTAGAGCGTACATTCCCACTTCATACGCCAAAAATTGCAAAAATCGAAGTAATGCGCCGCGGTAAAGTACGCCGTGCGAAACTTTATTACCTACGTGAATTACGTGGTAAAGCTGCGCGTATTAAAGAAATTCGATAATAGTAAAGGGGAGCTTGTTTATACAAGCTCCTTTTTTCAAATGTTTTTTTAGAACGATTCGTTCTCTGACAGTAAAAAATAGACGTACAAGTCATCATTTTTTTATTCTATTTATTTATTAGGCGTTTCAAACATTATCGTTTAAAATAAAGGTATGACATAAGAGTTGGAGGACTGAAGATGGCTCGAAAGAAAAATGAACTGTGGGAATGGATAAAAGCAATCGCCATTGCCGTACTGTTAGCTGTTGTAATTCGCTATTTTTTGTTTGCACCGATTGTAGTAGATGGCCTTTCTATGATGCCTACGCTGCATGACCAAAATCGAATGATTGTAAATAAGTTCTCCTATAAGATTGGTGATCCTGATCGCTTTGATATTATTGTTTTTCATGCTACAGCGGAAAAAGATTACATAAAACGTATTATCGGACTGCCGGGTGATCATATTGAGTATCGAAATGATACGCTATATGTAAATGGAAAAGCTTATAAAGAGCCCTATTTAGATCAGTATAAAAAAGAAGTGATTGACGGTAATTTAACCGAAGATTTTAAACTAGAAGACGTAACGGGTAAAAAGACCGTGCCAGAAGGCTATTTGTTCGTGATGGGAGACAATCGACGCTACAGTAAAGACAGCCGTCAGATTGGCTTTGTGAGCATGGACAAGGTGCTTGGTAAAACGAGTGCCGTATACTGGCCGATTAAAGAAGCGCGTTTTGCAAAGTAAAATATAAAAGGTGAGTAAAATATGACAATTCAATGGTTTCCTGGCCACATGGCCAAGGCCAGAAGACAAGTAACTGAAAAGCTAAAATTGATTGATATTGTATACGAACTGGTTGATGCACGCATTCCGCAATCATCGCGAAATCCAATGATTGATGAGATTATTGTGAACAAGCCGAGAATCGTATTGCTGAATAAAGTGGACAAAGCTGATCCGCGCGTTACTCAGCAGTGGCTAGATTATTACAAAGCACAAGGTATTTATGCCTTAGCTATTGACGCACAAGCAGGTAAAGGAATGAAACAAATTGTTTCGTCTTCCAAAGAACTTCTTCAAGAGAAGTTTGACCGTATGCGCGCAAAAGGAGTCAAAAAACCCCGCGCTATTCGAGCGATGATTGTAGGGATTCCTAACGTTGGTAAATCAACGCTGATTAATCGCCTTGCCAGTAAAAAAATCGCCAAGACCGGAGATCGTCCAGGTGTGACGCAAGCACAGCAGTGGATTAAGGTAGGAAATGAGCTGGAGCTACTTGATACGCCAGGTATTTTGTGGCCTAAGTTTGAAGATGAAACAGTTGGATATAAGCTTGCGACAACGGGTGCTATTAAAGATACCATTTTAAATATGCAAGATGTTGCTGTTTATGCGCTGCGCTTCTTAACTAGCCATTACCCAGAACAATTAAAGCAGCGTTATGATTTAAATGAAATCCCTGAAGACATTGTAGAGCTTTTTGATGCAATTGGGTCGCGCCGCGGCTGTTTAATGGGTGGCGGCATGGTGGATTACGATAAAACGGCTGAGCTTGTTCTTCGAGAAATTCGAACGGATAAAATTGGCACCTTTACATTTGATGATCCAAGTGAAGCTGAACAGCAGCTGTAAGCAATACATTGCAAACTGAAACAAAAAACGCCTCTGCCTTTTTAGCATGAGGCGTTTTTTATGTAAAAGTGCCGCATGAAAATGTTGATATAAAGAAGGTGGAGCTAATGAAAAAGAGTATTAAGGAAATAAAAGAAGAACTAAAGCAAGTTAGAAGCCCGGAAGATGCTTTATTTAAGGCATATGCGCAAGATGAGCGTAAAGGTGTGCAGCAGGTTATTATTCAAAAACAAAGGCAATTTGAAGCCGCTGAGGGCTTGAAGAAACAGTTTGATGAAATGATGGCATATGAAAACGAATTATACAATCAAGGAGCAACCTATATTGCCGGAGTAGATGAAGTAGGAAGAGGACCGTTAGCAGGACCGGTAGTAGCTGCTGCTGTTATTTTGCCGCCGGATTTTTTTCTCCCTGGTTTGACGGATTCAAAGAAGTTATCAGAAGCAAAGCGAGAAGCGTTTTATGAAGAAATTTGTAAAAGCGCTGTCGCTATCGGTATAGGTATTATAGACGCAGAGGTCATTGATTCTATTAATATTTATGAAGCAACAAAAAAGGCAATGACTGAAGCAATTGAACTTCTAGCTGTCCAGCCTGATGAACTGCTTATTGATGCGATGAAGCTGCCGGTGCCTATTTCACAGCAGTCAATCATCAAAGGCGATGCTACAAGCATTTCCATTGCTGCAAGTTCTGTTATTGCAAAAGTGACGCGAGATCGAATGATGAAAGAACTTGGTGAACGCTATCCTGCATACGAATTCGAAAAACATATGGGATATGGAACAAAACAACATTTAGAAGCAATCGACCAATATGGAATTTTGCCAGAACACCGCCGATCTTTTGCACCAATAAAAAACCAAGTAAACTAGAACATGATACCCAAGCATATCTCTGCTTTTTAGCGCATGTTTCACATGCGGGATTTTAGGCTTAAAAAGGATATAGCTTATTTAAGTGGAGATATTGCAGAGGGTGAAGTTCGTAAATTATTTTCCTCTCAGTTCGCTTCAGTTGTGAAGGTTGATTTACATGATCAACCGTACGTTTAACGTCCGCAGAGTCTCATTGACCTCATAAGGTATGGTTAAGTACTATCTCCATAAAAATATCAATTTTCTTATTATTTCAATATTTTTCACTAGAATAGTAGACAATTAGACAATTATTTTTATACAATGAAAGCGCAGTCTATTTTGTGCAGTATAGTTTTGTGGTTGATTATGTTAGGAGGATGGGAAATGAATATCCATGAGTATCAAGGAAAAGAACTACTCAGAAAATATGGGGTTGCAGTACCAAACGGTCGAGTAGCTTTTACTGTTGAAGAAGCAGTTGAAGCAGCAAAGGAATTAGGTTCACAAGTATCAGTGGTGAAAGCACAAATCCATGCTGGTGGACGCGGTAAAGCGGGCGGTGTCAAAGTAGCAAAAAACTTAGATGAAGTTCGTACATATGCACAAGATATTTTAGGAAAGACCCTCGTAACACACCAAACAGGCCCTGAAGGAAAAGAAGTTAAGCGCTTGTTAGTTGAAGAGGGATGCGATATTAAGAAAGAATACTACATCGGTTTAGTTCTTGATCGTGCAACATCTCAAGTTGTATTGATGGGTTCTGAAGAAGGTGGAACTGAAATTGAAGAAGTGGCGGAAAAAACGCCTGAAAAAATCTTTAAAGAATATGTGGATCCTGCGATTGGTTTACAAGCATTCCAAGCTCGCAGACTTGCATTTAATATTAATATTCCAAAAGAACTAGTTGGAAAAGCAGTTAAGTTCATGACAGGTTTATATACAGTATTTGTTGAAAAAGACTGCTCAATTGCAGAGATTAATCCTCTAGTTGTAACAGGTGACGGAGACGTTATGGCATTGGATGCGAAGTTAAACTTTGATTCAAATGCGCTGTATCGTCAAAAAGATATTCTTGAATATCGTGACCTTGAAGAGGAAGATGCTAAAGAAATTGAAGCATCTAAATACGACTTAAGCTACATTTCACTAGATGGTAATATCGGTTGTATGGTAAACGGTGCAGGTTTAGCAATGGCAACGATGGATATTATTAAACATTACGGAGGCGACCCTGCTAACTTCCTGGATGTTGGGGGCGGCGCAACTGCTGAAAAAGTAACAGAAGCATTCAAAATTATTTTATCTGACCAAAATGTAAAAGGTATTTTCGTTAATATTTTCGGCGGGATTATGAAATGTGATGTTATTGCAACAGGTGTTGTTGAAGCAACGAAACAAGTTGGATTAAGCCTTCCATTAGTTGTTCGCTTAGAAGGAACAAACGTTGAACTTGGAAAAGAAATTTTACAAAAATCAGGCTTAAATATCACAGCTGCTGAATCTATGGCAGACGGCGCACAAAAAATCGTTTCACTAGTGAAATAGAAAGGCTGGGGGATAGGAATGAGCGTATTTATTAATCAAGATACAAAAGTAATTGTACAAGGAATTACAGGCGGAGTTGGCCTTTTTCATACACAGCAAATGTTAGAATATGGAACGAAAATTGTTGGTGGCGTAACACCAGGTAAAGGCGGCTTAGAAGTAGAAGGTGTTCCGGTATTTAATACGGTTGCCGAGGCAAAAGAAAAAACAGGCGCAACGGCTTCTGTTGTATATGTTCCGCCAGCATTCGCAGCTGACTCCATTATTGAAGCAGTTGACGCAGATTTAGATTTAGTTATTTGTATTACGGAAGGTATTCCAGTATTAGATATGGTAAAAGTAAAGCGTTATATGGAAGGAAAACGTACGCGCCTTGTGGGACCTAACTGCCCAGGTGTTATTACACCGGAAGAATGTAAAATTGGAATTATGCCAGGGTACATTCACAAAAAAGGTCATGTAGGTGTAGTTTCACGTTCTGGTACATTAACATATGAAGCTGTTCATCAACTTTCTGAAGCTGGCATTGGCCAATCAACAGCTGTTGGTATCGGTGGTGACCCAGTGAACGGCACGAACTTTATCGATGTATTAAAAGCGTTTAATGAAGATGAAGATACGTATGCAGTAATTATGATTGGTGAAATCGGCGGTACGGCAGAAGAAGAAGCGGCAGAATGGGTAAAAGCAAACATGACAAAACCTGTGGTTGGCTTCATTGGCGGTCAAACAGCACCTCCAGGAAAACGTATGGGCCATGCTGGTGCTATTATTTCAGGTGGTAAAGGGACAGCATCTGAAAAAATTAAAACAATGAATGAGTGCGGTATCCAAGTAGCTGAAACACCATCTGTTATGGGAGAAACACTTATTAAAGTGTTAAAAGAACAAGGCATTTACGAGCAGTGTAAGACTCATTAATAGAAGACATATAGCCTCCTTTGACTGGGGGCTATTTTGTCCATTTAAAAAGGAGATTGTAGAATGTCTGATTTACGGGAAAAATTAATTCATTTAGCACATTGTCCATCTGTTAATTGGAAACAAATTTTTACGCTACTTCAACAGAATTCTTCATTACAAAATCTCTACGAGTACTCTCCATCACAGCTTCAAAAACTATTGACTCTCTCGATTGAACGTGCTAATCAAATAAAAAAAGATTTGCAAACTATTCCAATACGAGATATTCTAGATAAATATGACGCTGAGAATATTCAATGTGTCACCATCCTAGATGATGAATATCCTGAACTTTTGCGCCATATTTATGATCCGCCTTGGGTATTATTTGCAAGAGGAAAGATTTCTCTCCTACATGCTACGGCAAGCTTAAGCGTTGTAGGAACAAGGAATCCCACTTCATATGGAACTGCAGCTCTGACTCATATTGTTAAGCCGATGCTGCATGAAGAATTTGTCGTTGTAAGTGGACTGGCCTTAGGGATTGACCAGGCTGCTCATGAACTGGCTATCGCTGAAAAAGCTAAAACGATTGCAGTTTTAGGCGGAGGGTTTTATAATATTTACCCAAGAGGAAACCAAAATTTAGCAAGAGAAATTGCGCAGCATCATTTGCTGCTTTCTGAATATGCCCCGTTTATGAAGCCGACAAAATGGTTTTTCCCTCGCAGAAACAGAATCATTAGCGGATTAACAGGAGGCACGTTGGTGGTGCAAGCAAAAGAAAGAAGTGGATCTTTTATTACCGCCGACCAGGCGCTTCAGCAAGGAAGAGAAGTATTTGCCATACCGGGTTCTATTTTTGAAGAAACATCATGTGGAACGAATAAGTTAATCCAATTAGGGGCAAAACTTGTGCAAAGCGCTGCTGATATTACAGATGAAATGATGTATATAAGATGAATGTTTCAAAGTAGTCATATTCTTGCATGGTATGAAATACTAGTGAGATACGTAGTAAAATCGTATGACTTATCTTTTGGACATTTGACAAACAAGAACCAAATATTTAATAATAATGAAGATTTTATTCTACCTCTTGAGGAGGAACAAATAGATGTCTGACTACCTAGTAATTGTAGAATCGCCTGCAAAGGCTAAAACAATTGAACGTTATTTAGGAAAGAAATATAAAGTAAAAGCATCGATGGGACATGTTCGCGATTTACCTAAAAGTCAAATGGGAATTGATATTGAACAGGATTACAATCCGAAATATATTACAATTCGCGGGAAAGGCCCGGTTTTAAAAGAACTAAAAACAGCGGCTAAAAAAGCAAAGAAGATTTACCTAGCAGCCGATCCAGACCGTGAAGGAGAAGCGATTGCATGGCACTTGGCGCACAGTTTGGATGTAGACATTGCATCGGACTGCCGCGTAGTATTTAATGAGATTACAAAAGAAGCGATTAAAGAATCTTTTAAACATCCACGAGCAATTAATATGGATTTAGTAGATGCTCAACAAGCACGCCGTATTCTTGACAGGCTGGTTGGCTACAACATCAGTCCATTGCTGTGGAAAAAAGTGAAAAAAGGATTAAGTGCCGGAAGGGTTCAATCAATTGCAGTGCGGTTAATTATTGATCGTGAAAAAGAAATTGCAAAGTTTATCCCAGAAGAATACTGGACGGTAAAAGCAACTTTTCAAAAAGGGAACGACCAATTTGAAGGCCAGTTGATCGAATATCAAGGAAAAAAAGTAGAGCTATCGAATGAAAATGATGTAACCAACATTGTTAAACAATTAGATGGAAATGAATTTTCAATTTCTAAAGTAACAAAACGTGAGCGAAAGCGTAATGCGGCTCCTTCTTTTACCACGTCTTCATTACAGCAAGAGGCAGCGCGGAAACTGAACTTCCGAGCGAAAAAAACAATGATGATTGCGCAGCAATTATATGAAGGAATTGATTTAGGAAAAGAAGGCACAGTAGGTCTTATCACGTATATGCGTACCGATTCTACTCGTATTTCAGAAACAGCTCAAACGGAAGCTAGAGATTACATTACGAACGCATACGGAAATCAGTTTGTGGCAACGGAAAAGCGTAAAGAAAAGAAAAATTCGAACGCGCAAGATGCCCACGAAGCGATTCGTCCAACTTCAGCTCTTCGTAAACCAGGAGAGGTAAAAGAGTTCTTATCGCGTGATCAGTATCGACTGTATAAGCTAGTATGGGAGCGCTTCGTTGCTAGTCAAATGGCACCTGCAATTATGGATACAATGGCTGTAGATTTGAAAAATGGAGACGTAACATTTAGAGCAAACGGCTCCAAAGTTAAATTTCCAGGCTTTATGAAAGTGTATGTTGAAGGCAATGATGATCAAGTGGAGGAAAAAGAAAATCTTCTTCCAGATTTAGAAGAAGGAGAAGTAGCTTATTCTAAAGACATCGATGAAAAGCAGCACTTCACACAGCCGCCGCCAAGATATACTGAAGCTCGTTTAGTCAAGACATTAGAAGAGCTAGGCATTGGCCGACCGTCTACATATGCTCCAACACTTGACACGATTCAAAAGCGCGGGTACGTAGCGCTCGATAACAAGCGTTTTGTTCCAACAGAACTTGGAGAAATTGTACTAGAGCTTGTATTGGAGTTTTTCCCGGAAATTTTAGATGTAGAGTTTACAGCTAAAATGGAAAACGATTTGGATGAAGTGGAAGATGGTAATGTTCAATGGGTGCGTGTTATTGACGAATTTTACAGTGATTTTGAAAAACGCTTAGAACATGCTGAAAAAGAAATGCGCGAAGTGGAGATTAAAGATGAACCTGCCGGAGAAGATTGCGGAGAATGCGGTTCACCTATGGTATACAAAATGGGACGCTATGGAAAATTTATGGCATGCTCTAATTTCCCTGACTGCCGCAACACAAAGCCAATTGTAAAAGAGATTGGCGTAAAGTGTCCGAAATGTGAAGAAGGAAATATCGTTGAGCGAAAATCGAAGAAAAAGCGTACATTTTATGGCTGTGATCGATTCCCGGGCTGTGACTTCGTATCTTGGGATAAGCCGATTGCAAGAAAATGTCCGAAATGTGAAAACCTGCTTGTGGAGAAAAAACAGAAAAAAGGAACTCAAGTCGTCTGTACAAGTTGTGATTATAAAGAGGAAGCTCAGCAGTAAAAGAGAATGGGATGAATTCCCACACTTTAAATTTAAAAATAGCAGTTATATAAGATGCGGCGACATTGCTTCATGTGCTAAAATGGAAACGTTATTAGCGACATTGAGTAATGTCGCATTTTCTTTGTCCCGTTAAAAAAGGAACAGACAAGTGAATGAATAAGGAAAATGATAGAAAAGATAGAAATGAAGTTGGAGGATTTACAATGAATGAACAAGTAATTAATGTTATCGGAGCAGGTCTTGCTGGAAGTGAAGCAGCTTGGCAAATCGCAAAGCGCGGTTTGAAAGTCCGCCTTTATGAGATGAGACCAGTGAAGCAAACACCTGCTCATCATACGGACAAATTTGCTGAATTAGTATGTAGTAATTCACTGCGTGCGAATACATTAACAAATGCAGTGGGTGTTTTAAAAGAAGAAATGCGATTATTAGACTCTGTAATTATTCGTTCAGCAGACGAATGTGCGGTTCCAGCAGGTGGAGCACTGGCTGTTGATCGTCACGAATTTGCCGCTCGTGTGACGGAAAGCGTTAAAAACCATCCGAACGTAACGGTTGTTAACGAAGAGATTACGGAAATTCCACAAGGACCAACTGTTATTGCAACAGGTCCGTTAACGTCAAAAGATTTATCGGAACAGCTGCGCGCGTTAACAAGTGAAGATTATTTATATTTTTACGATGCGGCTGCACCTATTATTGAAAAAGACAGCATTGATATGGATAAAGTATATCTGAAATCTCGCTATGACAAAGGGGAAGCTGCCTATTTAAACTGTCCGATGACAAAAGAAGAATTCCAGCGTTTTCATGAAGCATTAATCAATGCAGAGACGGTTCCTTTAAAAGAATTTGAGAAAGAAATTTATTTTGAAGGATGTATGCCAATTGAAGTAATGGCTTCACGCGGAGAAAAAACAATGCTCTTTGGACCAATGAAACCAGTTGGGTTAGAAGATCCGAAAACAGGAAAGCGACCTTATGCAGTTGTTCAGCTTCGTCAAGATGATGCAGCAGGTACACTATATAATATCGTAGGTTTCCAAACACATTTAAAATGGGGAGCACAAAAAGAAGTATTGAGCTTAATCCCAGGTTTAGAAAATGCAGAAGTAGTACGCTATGGAGTTATGCATAGAAATACGTTTATTAATTCTCCTAAATTGTTAAAGCCTACGTATCAATATCGTGAGCGTGATGACTTATTCTTTGCTGGACAAATGACGGGAGTAGAAGGATATGTAGAATCAGCGGCGAGCGGACTAATGGCAGGAATGAACGCGGCTCGACTTGTACTTGGTGAAGAATTGGTTGTATTGCCGCAGGAAACAGCGATTGGCAGTATGGCTCACTATATCACACATACAAACGCAAAAAATTTCCAGCCGATGAATGCCAACTTTGGCTTATTCAAAGAATTGGAAGTGCGAATCAAAAACAAACAAGAACGAAATGAAACGCTTGCTAAACGAGCATTGGAAACTATTCAGAATTTTACAACAAAATAATCAAAATTGTTTGCAAGGGCTACTTAATTGTGATAATATTTAGTAGCCCTTGTGAGGTGATAACATTGGAATTTGTTAAAGATGTATTAAATTCCTTTCTAGAATATTTACAAATTGAGAAAAATTATTCAAAATATACAGTTGACTGCTATGAAAAAGACATAGTTATCTTTATGTCTTTTATGCAGGAAGAGCAAATACAAAACCTACAAAGTGTTACATATGCTGATGCAAGGCTGTTTTTAACACGCCTATATGAAAAGCAGTATTCAAAAAGATCGATGTCACGCAAAATTTCTTGTTTGAGAACGTTTTATCGTTACTTAAATAGAGAAGAATTAGTAGAAGATAATCCATTTGCGCTCGTTACCCTTCCTAAAAAGGAGGAGCGAAATCCTCGCTTCCTGTATGAAGAGGAGATTGTGAAATTATTTCAAATGAATGACTTAACAACTCCGTTAGGGCAGCGTAATCAGTCTCTATTAGAATTGCTGTATGCCACCGGAATACGAGTGAGTGAATGTGCATCTATTAAGCTTAGCGATATAGATTTTTCACTTCAAACTTTGCTCGTATATGGCAAAGGGAAAAAACAACGGTACGTGCCATTTGGCTGTTATGCCAAGGACGCTCTTAGAGTATATATAGATAATGGAAGAAAGCTTCTTTTAAAAAAGGCTCCTTCTGATACTCATTCGCTCTTTTTAAATTACAAGGGGACACCGTTGACAGACCGAGGCATACGCTTAGTCATTGATCAGTTAGTAAAGAAGACCGCTGAGAATATACATATTAGTCCACACGTTTTGCGGCATACTTTTGCGACTCATATGTTAAATGAAGGGGCAGATTTACGTACAGTTCAAGAAATGCTAGGTCATGAACATTTATCAACCACTCAAATATACACACATGTGACGAAGGATCGTTTAAAGGCAGTTTATATGAATCACCATCCTCGCGCATAAAAGGAGGAGTTAATTTGTCTACTTTCCATGCTACTACGATTTTTGCGGTTCAGCATAACGGTCAATGTGCCATGTCTGGGGACGGACAAGTAACGTTCGGTAATGCTGTTGTGATGAAACATACTGCTCGAAAAGTAAGACGTCTATTTCAAGGGCAAGTTCTTGCCGGCTTTGCAGGTTCAGTAGCTGATGCATTCACTCTTTTTGAATTATTTGAAACGAAGCTTGAAGAGTATAACGGAAATCTTCAGCGTGCAGCCGTTGAGCTTGCTAAACAATGGAGAAGTGACAAAGTATTGCGAAAGTTAGAAGCAATGCTTATTGTTATGAACAAAGATAACTTGCTGCTAGTATCAGGAACAGGTGAAGTTATTGAACCGGACGACGGCATTTTAGCAATTGGATCAGGCGGAAATTATGCTTTATCAGCGGGACGTGCATTAAAACAACATGCAGGCGAACATTTAACAGCTAAAGAAATTGCAAAAGCAGCTTTAGATGTAGCAAGTGAGATATGTGTTTATACAAATGATCATATTATTGTAGAAGAACTGTAGGAAAGGGGATTTTTTTATGAATTCTCATTTAACACCTCGACAAATTGTAGAAAAGCTCGATCAGTATATTATTGGTCAAACGAAGGCAAAGAAAGCGGTCGCTGTTGCGCTGCGAAATCGCTATCGACGCGGTCTGCTAGACGAATCTTTACGTGATGAAGTTGTGCCGAAAAACATTTTAATGATTGGTCCTACAGGTGTGGGTAAAACCGAGATTGCACGCCGCTTAGCTAAGCTTGTCGGTGCACCTTTTATTAAGGTTGAGGCAACAAAATTTACGGAAGTTGGATATGTAGGACGCGATGTAGAATCAATGGTTCGTGATTTAGTGGAAACGTCAGTTCGACTTGTGAAAGAAGAAAAAATGAACGGCGTGCGTGATCGCGCAGAAGAAAATGCAAACAAGCGGATAGTAGAGCTTCTTGTTCCAAGCAAAAAGAAGCAGCAATCGTTTAAAAATCCGTTTGAAATGATTTTTTCAAACGGTACACAGTCAAGCGATGCGGATCCTGATCAAGACGAGGAAACGAATATTGCAACGAAGCGCAAGCAGATTGCTCATCAACTTGCTTTAGGAGAGCTTGAAAATCATTATGTCACAATTGAAGTAGAAGAGCAACAGCCTTCTATGTTTGATATGTTACAAGGTTCGGGTATGGAACAAATGGGCATGAACATGCAGGATGCCTTAAGCAATTTTATGCCTAAAAAACAAAAAAAGCGCAAGCTTACTGTTAAAGATGCACGAAAAGTATTAACAAATGAAGAAGCGCAAAAATTGATTGATATGGATGAAGTTACGCAAGAAGCTGTGAATCGTGCAGAACAATACGGAATTATTTTTATTGACGAAATTGATAAAATTGCTCAGAAAAGTGGTAATTCATCTTCCGCTGATGTTTCACGTGAAGGCGTGCAGCGAGATATTTTACCAATTGTAGAAGGATCAACGATTGTTACAAAATATGGCGCAGTCAAAACTGATCATGTTTTATTTGTAGCAGCCGGTGCTTTCCATGTATCAAAACCGTCGGATTTAATTCCAGAATTGCAGGGGCGATTCCCAATTCGCGTTGAATTAACGAAGCTAACCGTTGAAGATTTTATAAACATTTTAGTAGAGCCAGATAATGCGTTATTAAAGCAATATGCGGCATTATTGGAAACTGAAGGTATACAAATTGAATTTTCTGACGATGCTATACGTAAGATTGCAGAAATTGCATATCAGGTAAATCAAGATACAGATAATATTGGTGCAAGAAGGCTTCATACAATTTTAGAACGTTTGCTAGAGGATTTATCGTTTGAAGCACCGGAAGTAACATTAGAGAAAATTGTGATTACTCCGCAGTACGTGGAAGAAAAATTAGAAAAAATCGCTAAAAACAAAGATTTGAGTCAATTTATTTTATAGAACTGAAATCGCAGGAGGAAGAGTACTAATGGATTTATTAGGGAAAACTAGAAAGATTAATGCAATGCTACAAAAAGCAGCTGGTAAACCAGTAAACTTTAAAGAAATGGCTGAAACACTTTGCGAAGTGATCGAATCAAACGTATTCGTAGTAAGCCGTCGCGGTAAATTATTAGGAATCGCTGTTAAGCAGCAAATTGAGAATGCGCGTATGAAAGATATGTTAGAAGCACGCCAGTTTCCAGAAGAATATACTCAAAGCCTATTTAACATTCAAGAAACATCTTCTAACTTAAACATTGAAAGTCAATATACAGCTTTTCCAGTTGAAAATAAAGACTTATTTGATGCAGGACTAACAACAATCGTTCCAATTATCGGAGGCGGAGAGCGTCTAGGTACGCTTGTACTATCTCGTTTAGACCGTCAGTTCGAAGACGATGATTTAATCCTTGCTGAATACGGTGCAACGGTAGTAGGTATGGAAATTCTTCGTGAAAAAGCAGAAGAGATTGAAGAAGAAGCGCGTAGCAAAGCTGTTGTACAAATGGCAATTAGCTCATTATCATACAGTGAGTTAGAAGCTATTGAGCATATCTTTGAAGAGTTAAATGGAAATGAAGGACTATTAGTCGCAAGTAAAATTGCTGACCGCGTTGGAATTACACGTTCAGTAATCGTAAATGCGCTACGTAAATTAGAAAGTGCTGGTGTTATCGAATCACGTTCTTTAGGAATGAAAGGAACTTACATTAAAGTTCTTAACAACAAATTCTTAGTAGAGCTTGAAAAATTAAAATCTAACTAAGTTTATGAACAAAAAAGCACACGGGCTTTGCCCGTGTGCTTTTTTGTATGCTCTCAGTACAAAAAGATTCGCTGTGGGTTAAGACGATTCGTTCACTATTTTTATAAATCTTTAACAAAGTTCATATAAAAATCTAAAAATTATATTATAGAATCTTTAAATAGTAAAAAGATACTAGTTGATTACAAATCGTTACTTTTATTACATATTGTTCAGGACTTATGGTATATATTTTGATTTTAAATTAAAAAAATAGAGCTAAAGTATAGCATTGATGTTAAAATATGCTTGGAAAACGAATGAAAATTTTGGTTTATAGTCCAAAAGTTCTTAAAAAAGGATAGACATTGCATGAAGTTTTTCTTACAATAAGTTCTATGGTACTAAAGTCGAAATTTGTCTCATTTTGAGAAAAATAGAATAGATAAGCAGGTGTAAGAAGTGAGTTTGTTTTCAACTACTTTTCAAACAATTGAAAATGGAATTAGCTACGCGTCCCAAAAGCAGCAGACGATTGCACAAAATATCGCCAACGTTGATACTCCAAATTATAAATTGAAAACAGTATCGCGTACGAGTGAATTTCGAGATTTATTACATAACGAGTTAGAAGCATATCAGACTGATTCAAAACATATCCCATTTTCCGGTTCATCCCAGCGAGTGATTACCCAGCAACGAAACACTTCCTATCAAGCAAACGGAAACAATGTGGATATGGATAAAGAGATGGCGGATATGGCTGAAAACCAAATTTACTATGAGGCGCTAGTAGATCGTTTAAATGGAAAATTTAATTCTCTTCAAACAGTCATTAGAGGAGGTAAATAAGTTTGACTATTTTTCAAAATATGAATATTACATCTTCAGCTTTAACTGCCAATCGTTTAAGGATGGACGTTGTTTCATCTAACATGGCGAATGCTGAAACGACAAGAGGGACGTACGTTAATGGTGAGTGGCAGCCTTACAAAAGAAAAATGGTTGTCATGCAGTCTGATCGTTCGCCTTCTTTTTCGTCCTTCTTACACTCCGAAATCAATAAAAGTCAAAACAATGGTGTAAAAGTCACAGATATCGCAGAAGATAATACTCCTTTTAATTTAGTGTATAACCCGACGCATCCAGATGCGAATGACCAAGGGTACGTGCAGATGCCGAACGTAGATCCTTTAAAGGAAATGACGGATTTAATTAGTGCTACTCGATCTTATGAAGCAAACGTGACGGTCTTTAATACAAACAAAAGTATATTAACAAAGACGTTAGAAATTGGGAAATAAAGGAGCGATAAAATGATTAATGGTATCAGCAATCAAATAGCAATGGCAAAAACAGCAGCTTCTACTAGCACTGGACAAACAACTCAACAGTTTTCAACGTTTTTAAAAGACTCAATCAATGAGTTAAACAATACTCAACGTGCTTCGGATATAGCGACTGAAAAGCTTGCTAAAGGAGAAAACGTCGAACTCCAAGATGTAATGATTACTGCTCAAAAAGCAAGTATTACGATGCAAACGGCTCTTGAAATACGCAATAAAGCTGTTGAAGCCTATCAGGAAATGATGAGAATGCAAATGTAATTGAGCGGTTATTAAACAAAATGAAAATAGTAATAACCGGAGGAATACCATGAATGAAAGAATAGCTCTTTATCGAGATAAGATGAAAGTCTTTTGGAATAACCGCAAAAAAGGACAGAAAATAGCCCTTATCGCTGCTCCTCTTGCCGCTATTCTAGTCATTAGTTTAGCATCTGTTTTTTTAAACAAGGATAAATTTGTCCCTCTTTATAGCAATCTATCGGCTCAGGAAACAGGACAAATCAAAGCAGAGCTTGATGCTAGAAGCGTTCCTTCAGAAATCTCTGATAACGGAACAACCATTTCGGTGCCTGAACAAAGCGTTGACTCGCTAAAAGTTGATTTAGCTGCACAAGGAATTCCTGATAGCGGAAGTATCGACTATTCATTTTTTGGGAAAAATGCGAGCTTTGGTATGACAGATAATGAATTTGATGTGTTAAAACTCGATGCGATGCAAACTGAATTGGCTAATTTAATGAAAAACATTCAAGGAGTCAACGATGCAAAAGTGATGATTACCCTTCCCAATGAAAGCGTATGGGCGAATGAAAAGCAGGGAGAAGCATCAGCATCGATTGTGCTTAATACAAAGGCTGGTTATAAATTTGATGATCAGCAAATTAAATCTCTTTATCATTTAGTATCCAAAAGTGTGCCAAACCTTCCTACAGATAATATCGTCATCATGAACCAATATTTTGAGTACTTTGATTTAAAAGGTAACGAAACGAATTCAGCTTCTAGCTCATTTGCTTCGCAGAACGAAGCGAAAAAAGAAGTTGAGCGAGATATTCAGCGTCAAGTACAGCAAATGCTAGGAAGACTGGTCGGTCAAGACAAAGTAATGGTCTCTGTTACAGCAGATCTTGATTTTACACAGGAAAATCGCGAAGAAAAGCTAGTAGAGCCTGTTGATAAAGATAATATGCAAGGAATTGCCGTTAGCGCTGAAAAAATTAATGAAACATTTTCTGGTAAAAATGCTCAAGATGGAGGCGTTGCTGGAACAGGAGAAGAAGATACAACAAATTACTCATCTAGTACAACAAGTGGAGACGGAGACTACGAAAAAAACGAAGAACGAATTAATTATGAAGTGAACCGAATTCATAAAGAAATCGTCGAAAGTCCATACAAAATTCAAGACCTTGGCATTCAAGTAATGATAGATCCGTCCAATGCAAAAGGGAAATCACAGGTTTCCGATACGCTTGAGTCAGATGTTCAAAAAATGTTAGGTACAATTGTCCGTACTTCTATTTCAAAAGATGCAAATACGAAAGCTCTCTCGGATAACGCGGTCAGCGATAAGATTACCGTTTCCGTTCAGCCGTTTAATGGACAAGAAACAGCTGACAACACAGCAAGTTCAATTCCATTGTGGATGTATATAATCGGAGGTGCACTGCTGCTTATTATTGTTGTTCTTATTGTGCTGTTGGTTAGGAAAAGACGTCAAGACTTAGATCAAGAGGAATATGATGAAGAGTATGATGAAACTTTTGAAGCATATGAAGCGGCACAAAAAGCCCCTGTTTTAAATGCTGAACAGCAAACAAAAAGCAATCTTGAAACGTTAGCGAAGCAAGACCCGGAAGAGTTCGCAAAACTGCTGCGAACATGGATTAGTGAGGATTAGGAGGAAAGCTAATGGTAAAAGCTATGCAAAAAAATGAGTTAACTGGAAAGCAAAAAGCAGCAATTTTGTTAATTTCTCTCGGTCCTGATGTATCAGCTTCTATCTATAAACATCTCAGTGAAGATGAAATTGAGCAACTAACGCTTGAAATTTCTTCAGTGAGAAAAATAGAGCCGTCTCTAAAAGAAGCTGTTCTTCATGAGTTTGAACAAATAACGCTTGCTCAAAACTACCTTGAAAAAGGAGGAGTAAGCTATGCGAAACAGGTGTTAGAAAAAGCACTTGGACCAGAGCAGGCTATGATGATTATCAATCGATTAACTTCTTCTTTGCAAGTTCGTCCGTTTGACTTTGCCAGAAAAGCTGATCCTATGCAGCTGTTAAATTTCATTCAGCATGAGCATCCTCAGACGATTGCCCTTATTTTATCTTACTTAGAGCCGCCGCAGGCAGGACAAATCTTATCATCACTGCCTCAGGAAAGGCAAGCGGATATTGCAAGACGGATTGCAACGATGGGAAGTACGTCTCCGGAAGTCATTAATGAAGTAGAGCAAATTTTAGAGAGAAAGCTTTCTGCTACTGTTACCCAAGACTATACCCAAACAGGTGGTTTAGAAGCAGTAGTTGAAGTATTAAATGGAGTAGACCGAGCAACTGAAAAAATTATTATTGATACGCTTGAAATTCAAGATCCGGCATTAGCAGAAGAAATCAAACAGCGAATGTTTGTATTTGAGGATATCGTAACGCTCGATAACCGTTCTATTCAGCGTGTGATACGAGATGTAGAAAATGATGATTTATTGTTGAGCTTAAAAGTAGCAAGTGAAGAAGTGAAATCTATTATTTTTAAAAATATGTCTAGCCGTATGGTGGAAACGTTTAAAGAAGAAATGGAATTTATGGGTCCTGTGCGTTTGAAAGATGTAGAGGAAGCTCAGTCACGTATCGTTGCTGGAATTAGACGTTTAGAAGATGCAGGTGAAATTGTACTAGCTCGAGGTGGAGGAGACGATATTATTGTCTAATATCATTAAATCAACTTATACAAATAAACTTTCAGACGAAAATGCAAAGCACATTCAAGTTATTCCATTTGGTTTTCCGATACAAGATGAGTCCACTGAAGAACATCTTCAGCAAGAAAACGCACAGCACGTTATTGAACAAGCGCACAGTGAAGCTGAAATAATAAAGGCCGAGGCAGACGCTTACCGAAAACAAGCTCAAAACGAAATTGAACGTTTGAAAAAGCAGTGGGAAGAAGAGAAGGTGCTGCTGTTTCAACAAGAACAAAAGCGGGGCTATGAAGAAGGATACGAAGAAGGGCTGCTTCAAGGAAAACAAGAGTATGAGCATGTATTAGCCATGTCGCGAAACATTGTTGACGAAACAAAGAATCAGTACTACGAATATATAAATCAATCTGAAGAAGTCATCTTTGAATTAGGTTTCACCCTAGCTGAAACGATTTTAAATGAGCAGCTTCAAAGAGATGAATCATTTTTACCACTTGTTGCAAGGTCTTTAAAAGAAGTTAGAGAACATAAAGAAATCCAGCTTTTTGTTTCCCCGAAAAAATATGCATATGTATGTGAACATAAACGAGAACTGTTCGATTTATTAAACGGAGAAACCGGGCTATTTATTTATGCGGATGAAAATCTTCAGGAAATGGATTGTGTCATCGATTCCTCTTATGGGCGTCTTGTTGCGTCTTTTGATAGCCAGTTAACGGAAATGAAGAAAAAATTAAAAGAACGTTTGTTAGAGGAGAGTAAAAATGAAAGTCGCACAACTCATTCATGAAATCCCGCGCACATCTTCTTTTAAACGGTACGGGAAAGTCAGCCGAGTAGTAGGAATGATGATTGAATCTAAAGGACCTAGAACGTCAATAGGAGATGTTTGCTTTATTCATCTTAGTGAACGAGGAGATAAAATTCGTGCAGAAGTTGTTGGTTTTAACGGCGAGCACGTCGTTTTAATGCCTTATACGTCTGTTCGATATATCGGACCTGGCTGCCTAGTGGAAACGACAGAAAAACCTCTGCAGGTAAGCGTGGGGAAAGAGTTAATAGGTCAAGTGCTTGATTCGTTAGGGAACCCTTTAGACGGGTCTGAACTTTCTCAATATTTGCCGTTTGTTTTAACCGATCAAGATCCCCCTAATCCCTTAGAGCGTCCGCCTATTGAACAGCCGATTGAAGTGGGGGTACGAACAATTGATAGTTTGCTAACAGTAGGTCAAGGGCAGCGCATAGGTATTTTTGCAGGAAGCGGTGTTGGTAAAAGTACGCTGCTCGGGATGATTGCACGCAATACAAAAGCAGATATCAATGTCATTGCCCTTGTAGGCGAGCGAGGAAGAGAAGTTAGAGAGTTTATTGAACGAGATCTTGGAGAGGAAGGGTTAAAGCGCTCCGTTGTAGTAGTTGCTACCTCGGATCAGCCTGCTCTGCTTCGAATGAAAGCAGCATATACAGCTACTTCTATTGCTGAATACTTTCGAGATGAGGGGATGAGCGTCATGATGATGATGGATTCTGTTACCCGTGTAGCAATGGCTCAAAGAGAAATTGGATTAGCCGTAGGTGAACCTCCGACTACCAAAGGTTATACACCATCTGTTTTTGCTAGCTTGCCAAGGCTGCTTGAACGTACAGGAACTAATCAGCATGGATCTATTACTGCTTTTTACACTGTATTAGTAGACGGTGATGATATGAACGAACCTATTTCGGATACGGTGCGAGGCATTATAGACGGACATATTGTACTAGACCGGGAGCTGGCCAATAAAGGTCAATATCCCGCCATCAATGTCTTAAAAAGCGTTAGTCGCGTGATGAACCATATCGTAAGTGAACGGCATAAAGAAGCAGCTGAAAAACTGCGTTCATTAATGGCTACCTATGCTAATTCTGAAGACTTAATTAACATAGGTGCCTACAAAAGAGGATCTTCTGCTTACATTGATGAGGCCATCCACTATCATCCCGTCATTGATGCATTTTTAAAGCAAAAAACGAACGAACATCCATCATTTGAAACAAGTGTAACAAAGCTCTGTGAACTGTTTGTGAAAGGTGAGTAAATATGGCATATGAATTTAGGTTATCTAAAATAATGGCAATCAAGTCAAATGAAAAGGATGAACTGCTATCTCAATATAATCAATCTCTGCAGCAGTTTGAAACAGCCGGTGAAAAGCTTTATAAAAAGCTAAAAGAAAAAGAAACGCTGATTGAACAGCATACGGGCAAAATGAAGCAAGGGCTTTCTATCTTAGAAATTACATCGTTTCAGCAGTTTTTAACAAGTGCCGAACGAGTGATTGAAAGGCTGCAACAAGAGGTCATGTTTGCAAGACAGCAAATGAACTTAAAGAAACTGAAGCTAGAAGAAAAGAACATAGAAGTAAAGAAGTATGAAAAGTTAAAAAAGAGAGACTACGATTCTTATATAACCGCGGAAAAACAGTTAGAAGCGAAGCAAATGGATGAGCTGTCGCTACAGCAGTATATGCTGCATAGGAATTAGGTGGAAAACATGGCTAATCAAAAAGAGTTAAGAGAAGAGTACGAAGAAGAAAACTATGAAGATGGGAAATCTTACAGTAAAAGCCAAGTGTTTTTATTTTTAATCTTTATTCCAGCGGTGTTCCTCATCTTGGCAGCTTACATTGTCCTGACACTTTTAGGCGTCAATGTAAATGATAAAGTTTCGGCTATTACACACGCCATTCCATTTGTATCAAGTGAACAGTCGCAAAAAAATGAAAATATTCAAGAAAGCAATGAAGAGATACAAAAGCAGGTTGAAAGCCTTCAAAAGAAGCTGAGCACAAAAGAAAAGCAAATCGCAGTTTACGAGAAAACGATCACTACAAAAGATCGTCAAATGGATGAACTAAAAATTGAAATGCGCGATATGGAAGAAAAAGCCGACGATGAAGCGAAAAAACAAAAGAACAGTCAGCTGGCAAAAAAAGATGTCATTGCTACCTATGAAAACATGTCTCCTAAAAATGCAGCGCTCATCTTTGCCGAATTAAAAGAAGACAAAGCGGTCGCGATGCTTAAGCAGTTCAAAGCGAGTACAAGAACGGCAATCTTAGAAAAAATGGATCCGAAAGTAGCTGCACGCTATACGACATTGTTAACAGATCAGATTGATGAATAAAAGCAGAGGTGAAAACAGTGGAAATTTCACTACGTCCAGCAGCTGCATCAAAGGTAAACTGCGATGAAAAAGCAGCTGCTAGTCAGACTCAGGGTTTTTTTGAAGAAATTGTTCAGCAGCTTAAGCAGCTAGATGTGCAGCCTTTAGCGCGCGGGGAGAAATCATCGGATGAACAAGCGATAGATCAAGACGTCTTCAAGGCGGTCGGGTTAATGGCGATTCAGTTAAGCGAAGCAGAAGATGAAGAAGATGAAGAAGATGAATCGTCTGTCTTGTACAAACATCTAGCCGAGATGATCGGTAGTATTCCAAGTAATCTAGATTTGGAACAGCCGCTTCTAAAGCTGCAGCACGTGTTAACAGAAATGCAGCGGGCACCTGTTTCATTTGAAACAGACAGTCAAGAACAATATTTGTCTTCTATTTCTACCTTGTTAACCATTTGTAAAAATACATCATCTGCGTTTCAAACAGAATTCGCTCAGCTGATGGAAGAACTACAAAAACCGCAGCTGAAGTCAGTGAAGCTTTCGGATTCGCAGCTTCAAGGCTTGCAGAAAGCTGCTGCTGAAAAAATAGAGAAAATTCATAAACAACCACGTGTATTAACCGATACCTTACATGAAAAGCGCTCTGCTGGTTTCTTCGCCGTTGTCCATGCGGCTCCAACAAGTTCTGTAAGAGATATGGACGCTGTTCATAAAGAGGAAAAAGTGCCACTTTTGAATCAGCTTTCTTGGAAAAAAGATGTGATTTTACGTAACGAAAGTATGAATAGGAATGGTTCAAAAAAGGATAGTGAAATTTCTTTCACTGCTAACACGGCCGGGGCGACGTTAGAAAATAATCCATCATCTTTTAAATCTAAAGAAGTATCTAAGGTCCAAGAATTTTCTATTGATCTAGGGCAAGTAAAATCTGATCATCAACAGTCTGACAATCTGTTAAATGAGCTGCAAAAAATATGGAGTAAAGCTTCGCTCAGTGCTGAAGAGGGAACATCCAAGCTTTCCATTAAATTGTTTCCAAAGCAGCTAGGGACGATTTCAATTGAAGTCCTTCAACAAGACAATGAAACAATTGCGCAGGTTGTGGTATCGTCAGCGAAAATAAAAGAGCTATTAGACACCAACCTTTTGACTTTACGGCGAGTTTTAAATTCTCAGCATGTATCCGTTGATGAAGTCGATGTGGCCGCTGTTGGAGCAGCTCCAGAAAGTTCTATAACAGATATGAACGCTTTTGGTAAAGAAGAAAAAGGGTCGCAGTTTTCTATTGATTTAAGGCAAGCAAAATCAGACTATCAGCAGTCTAGGGATTTGGTGAATAATCTGGAAAAAATATGGAGTGAAGCTTCCATCAGTATTGAAGAAGGAGCATCCAAGCTTTCCATTAAGTTGTTTCCAAAGCAGCTAGGGACGATTTCAATTGAAGTGTTTCAACAAGACAATGAAACGGTTGCACAAGTAGCTGTATCATCAGCGAAAACAAAAGAGCTGTTAAATGCCAACCTTTTTAGATTAAGACAAGCTCTCACGTCTCAGCATGTATCGGTTGAACAAGTGGGTTCGGTGGGCGTTCAAGCAGCTCCAAAAAGTTCAGTAACAGATATGACTGCTTTTGGTAAAGAAGAAAAAGAGCTGCAGTTTTCTATGGATTTAGGGAAAGCGAAATCAGATTATGAACAGTCTAGCGATCTGGTAAACAAGCTGGAAAAAATATGGAGTAAAGCTTCGATTGGTTCTAAAGAAGGAGTATCCAAGCTTTCCATTCAGCTATTTCCAAAGCAGCTAGAGAAAATATCAATTGAAGTGCTTCAACAAGACGATGAAACGATTGCGCAGATTGTAGTATCGTCAGCAAAAACAAAAGAGCTGTTAGATGCCAATCTTTTCAGATTACGGCAGGCTCTTGGGTTTCAGCATGTATCGGTTGTACAAGTGGATATGGACGCTGTTCATACAGCTTCAGAAAGTTCTGTGAAAAATATGAATGCTTTTCCTAAAGAAGAAAAAGTACCGTTTTTGAATCAGCTTTCATGGAAAAAAGATGTGGTTGTACCCAGCGGAAGTGTAGATACCAATAGCTTTTTAAAAAATAGCGAAAGTCCGGCAGGTACACACACAACCGGGGCGACAGTAGAGAATCAGCCATCATCCTTTGGAAGTGGAGAAATGCCTAAGCTTCAGCAGTTCTCTATTTATCTAGGGCAAGCAAAATCTGACTATCAGCAGTCTAGCAATTTGGTAAACGAGCTGCAAAAAATATGGAGTAAAGCTTCGTTTAGTACCGAAGAGGGAACATCTAAGCTTCTCATTAAGTTATTTCCAAAACAGCTAGGTGCGATTTCAATTGAAATGCTTCAGAAAGACAGCGAAACGGTTGCGCGAATTGTAGTATCGTCAGTAAAAACAAAAGAGTTATTGGACTCCAATCTTTCAACTTTGCGGCACGGTCTCGCGTCTCAGCATGTATCAATTGATAAAATCGATGTGCTACTGTCGGAACAAGCGGTGTCGTATAACAATGAAAATGATCAGCAAAAAGAAAGACAGGAAAAAGAAGCGTTTAAAAAAGAAGAAGAAGATCAAGATTCACAACAATTGGAAGAATCGGCTTCCTTTCTATCTTCTTTTGAATCAGCGCTCATTAACTACAACGTATAGGTGATAACAATGACAAATGAAATTACGTCTGACTTGTATTTAAGCAATAGGAACACACAAGTGAAGCAAACGGGAAACAGCTCGCTTGGCAAAGATGACTTTTTGAAGCTTTTGATTGCTCAGCTTCAAAATCAAGATCCAATGAATCCAATGGAAGACAAAGACTTTATTGCTCAAATGGCTCAGTTTTCATCTCTTGAACAAATGACAAATATGAGCACATCGCTCAATACGTTTGTAACGCAGTCTCAGGCTTCTCCTATTTTAAAAGGAAGCGAATTAATTGGTAAAACGGCTGCATGGTTAGATGAAGAAGGAAATAAAAAGCAAGGAGTCATTTCAACAGCATCCGTCAAAAACAATGAGGTATCGTTTACGATCAACGATGAAAATCATACGGTACTTTCGCTAAACGATATCTTAGAAATAAGCAGTTAACCAACCAAATTTAAGGAGTGATTTTATGTTACGTTCGATGTATTCAGGAATCAGCGGCATGAAAAATTTTCAAACCAAATTAGATGTCCTAGGAAATAACATTGCCAATGTTAATACGTACGGCTATAAAAAAGGACGTACAACGTTTCAAGATTTAGTAAGTCAGCAGGTAGCAGGAGCAACAGCACCGGGAGCTAACCGTGGAGGTGTTAATGCTAAACAAGTCGGGTTAGGTTCGCAAATTGGTACGGTTGATACAGTTCAAACGGCAGGGAGTATTCAGTCAACGGGACGGCCGCTCGATTTAGCTATTTCTGGGGATGGATATTTTATTGTCGGAAATAGTGGTACACAAAACAATGGAACGGTCACAAACCCCATGTATACGAGGGCGGGAAACTTTTATTTAGATAGAAATGGAGCCTTGGTAACAGGGAGTGGCCTTTATTTGCAAAGTTCGACCAATCAGAAAATCGTTATTCCTCCAAATAGTCAAAGCTATGGCATTGGCTCAGATGGCTCAGTGAATTATATAGACAATACTGGTGTATCGAGGGTTGCAGGTACTATTAAACTTGCAAAGTTTGCTAACAATGAAGGACTTCAAAAAGTGGGAGGAAACTTGTTTGCAGATACTCCAAATGCGGGGCTGGTTACAACTCCTGCAAACATTACTCCCGGAAACAGTGGTACAGGAACGCTCGTCTCAAGCGCCCTTGAAATGTCCAACGTTGATTTATCGGAAGAATTCACGGATATGATTGTTGCACAGCGCGGATTTCAAGCGAACACAAGAATTATTACAACATCCGATGAAATACTGCAAGAGCTAGTGAATCTAAAACGATAGGCGGGAGGAAGGAGTAGGTATTACTCCGGTTAATTATGATCACTTTAACAAGGCTAAACGGCAAAACATTTACGTTAAATGCGCTCTACATCGAGCAGGTTGAGGCATTTCCTGATACGACCATTACGCTAACGAATAACAAAAAGCTGGTGGTAAAGGATTCAGTTGAAGAAGTGAATGAGAAAGTGACGAGTTATTATCAGCGAATTAACGTATTAGGGCTGCAGCAAACGACGGAGGAATAAAGTGTGTTTAAAAATAAGCTAGTTAGTAAGATGATTATTATTCTGCTTTCTTTTACGTTAATAGGAAGCGTTGCTGTTATCGTGACGTTAAAGTATACAGAGCAGGCAAGTACTGAAAAAGGTCCATCTATTGACGATGTGATCAAAGCTTCTGTGGATGTAACGGATATTAAAACAAATTTAAAAAGCAATAACTACATCAGCATCTCTTTTAAAATTCAAATGGATAGTAAAAAAGCAGCGGCAGAGCTTCAAAAAAGAGATTTTCAAGTAAGGGACATTATTATCAAAAGGCTCTCAGATATGAGTGCTCAAGATTTTGAAGGAACGCAAGGACTCAGCACGTTAGAAACAGATATTGCAAAGCAAATTGATCAATTAATGGAAAACGGACATGTTGTTAAAATTTATACAACGTCTAAAGTGTTGCAGTAAAGAAAAAGGGAGGGAAGCTAGTGGCAGGGGATGTATTATCACAAAATGAAATTGACGCCCTATTATCCGCGTTATCAACCGGAGAGATGGATGCGGATGAGCTAAAAAAGGAAAATAAAAAACAGCGTATTCGTACATATGATTTTAAACGCGCCCTGCGTTTTTCAAAAGATCAGATTCGCAGTTTGACGCGAATTCATGAAAATTATGCGCGCATGTTAATCAACGTCTTTTCGGCGCAGCTTCGTAACGTTGTACAAGTGTCCGTTGTATCAGTGGATCAAATTCCGTATGAGGAGTTCATTCGCTCTGTTCCGAAAGTAACCATCTTAAACGTGATAGCCGTCCCTCCTTTAGAAGGGCATATCATTATGGAAGTCAATCCGAACATTGCCTATGCGATGCTTGACCGCTTGCTTGGGGGACAAGGCGAGAGCGGTGGGAAAATTAGTAACTTAACGGAGATTGAAACGAGCTTGGTTCGAAACTTGTTAGAGAAAACGTTAGACAGTATGAGAGAAGCTTGGAGTTCTATTGCGGAAATTGAACCTGAAACATCAGAGTTTGAAGTGAATCCTCAGTTTTTGCAGGTAATTTCACCAAATGAAATTGTCATCGTCATTTCATTAAACGTACAAATTGGAGATGAAACGGGCATGATCAATCTATGTATTCCGCACGTGACGCTTGAGCCGATTGTGTCCAAACTGTCCGTTCATTACTGGATGCAATCTTCGAAAAAAGAACCTAACGTACAAGAGGTTGAGCAGCTAAAGGAACAAATCAATGATGCGGAATTGCAGGTTGTAGCCGAGCTAGGAAAAGCGGATATTTCAATTGAAGATTTCCTAGCATTAGATGCGGGAGATGTCATTCGACTGCAAACAAGCGTTCATAATCCGTTAACTATTTACGTCGGAGAACAACCTAAATTTATTGCACAGCCTGGAAAAGTCAGTCGGAAAGTCGCTGTGCAAATTCTAGATGATGTTAAGAGGAGGAACGAAAGGAATGAACGATGACATGCTTTCGCAAGATGAAATTGATGCGTTGTTAAAAGGAACTTCTTCACTTGACGAGTTTTCAGAGCCGAATAAGTCAAGTCAAGTAGATGATTACTTTACGGAAATGGAAAAAGACGCGCTTGGCGAAATTGGAAATATTTCGTTTGGCAGTTCAGCAACAGCGCTATCGGCTTTATTGAATCAAAAAGTCGATATTACCACACCATTTGTATCGCTCGTATATAAAGAAGAGCTGACGGATGAATTTCCAAATCCTCATGTCGCTGTACAAGTTCAGTATACAGAAGGCTTTTCTGGTACGAATTTGTTAGTTATTAAACATGAAGATGCAGCTGTTATTTCAGATTTGATGCTTGGTGGAACGGGTGAGAATCCGACAGAAATCATGGATGAAATTAAGCTGAGTGCAGTGCAGGAAGCGATGAATCAAATGATGGGTTCTGCAGCGACGTCTATGTCTACGGTATTTCAAAAGAAAATTGATATCTCTCCGCCGAGCTTAGATATTTTAAATATTCAAAAAGGGGAAGGCACAGAGTTGATTCCCCAAGATGACGTCTTTGTAAAGGTCTCTTTTAATTTGAAGGTAGGCACATTAATCGATTCGAATATTATGCAGCTTTTATCGATATCTTTTGCCAAAAGCTTGGTGGAAGAGCTCTTAGTTCCAAGCGCAGAAGATACGGCAGCTTCTATTGAAAAAGAATCAGACCTTAACGAAAAGCAAACAGAACCGCCGGCAGCTGAATACATACAGCATGAAGAAACACAGCAGGCAAAATCTGTTCATGTACCAGTTGATATTCAGCCCGCATCGTTTTCAGAGTTCGAGCACGTGTCTTCTCCTCAAGGAGATTCACGAAATTTAGACATGCTGCTTGATATCCCGCTTCAAGTTACCGTGGAGCTTGGAAGAACTAAGCGAACGGTTCAAGAGATTTTAGCATTATCTTCTGGTGCAATCATTGAACTTGATAAACTAGCAGGCGAACCAGTAGATATCTTGATTAATAGCAAATTAATTGCAAAAGGTGAAGTGGTCGTCATTGACGAGAATTTTGGCGTTCGCGTAACCGATATTATTAGTCAAAGAGACCGTATTAACAAACTAAAGTAATGATTTTTAGGAGGAGTAGAGATGGGAAACCGAATTTTAATTGTAGATGATGCTGCATTCATGCGCATGATGATCAAAGATATTTTAACGAAAAATGGATATGAAGTAGTAGCGGAAGCGGCAGACGGCCAGCAGGCTGTGGAGTTATTTAAAGAGCATGCACCAGATCTTGTCACAATGGATATTACGATGCCTGAAATGGATGGAATTACGGCCTTAAAAGAAATTAAAAGCATAAAAAGTGATGCTAAGGTGATTATGTGTTCAGCCATGGGCCAGCAGGCAATGGTGATTGATGCGATTCAAGCAGGGGCAAAAGATTTTATCGTTAAGCCTTTTCAAGCAGATCGAGTATTAGAGGCAATTTCAAAAGCAATTGGATAAACAACAGATTGGCGGGGCTTTCCCGCTAATCTTACACTATGTTGAAGTAAGAGGTGGCAGGCATTGCTGCGAAAGTTCGTAATTGCTGCGCTGTTAATAAGCGTATTAGCAGGATCAAATCAAATCGTCTATGCAGAAAGTGGATCTGCATCGGTAAAAGAATGTTTGGAAAAAACGGAGAAGTGTTTAGAAAGTGAGAGTGCTGATTCAAAAGAAAAAACTGCACTCCAGGTGACGCCTACGCTCTCAGCTGGAGATATTATGAAGATGATATTCGCGTTTTTACTTGTAATTGGGCTGCTTTTTGCACTCTTAAAATTTGTCAATAAAAAAGGAAGGCTGCTGCAAAAAAATAAAATAGTACAAAACTTGGGGGGTACAAATGTTGGAAGCAGCAAATCTGTACAAGTAGTCAAAGTTGGAGATCAGCTTTTAATCATTGGAGTCGGTGAAAATGTGCAGCTTCTTTCAGAAATTACAGGGCAAGAGAAACAGCAGCTGCTCACGCAGTATGAGGAACAACAGAAAAACGAGAGCGAATATAAAGTCGTACTACCGTCTTTTTTAGAAAAATTGACTTCTAAAAAAGAAGAGAAATCCAGCCATTCTTTTCAACAGCTTTTTCAGCGAGAAATGAATGAAATGAAAATAAAAAGGCAAAACGTACTAAAAGAGTTAGAAAGGAACAAAAAGAACGATGAATGAAGTGATGAACCTCTTTAACTCGAGCAGTCCTACAAATATTTCCACGTCTGTCCAGCTTTTGTTGCTGCTGACGGTGTTTTCGGTAGCTCCTGGAATTTTAATTATGATGACCTGCTTTACACGCATTGTCATTGTGCTGTCATTTGTACGTACATCGCTCGGGACACAGCAAATGCCTCCTAATCAAATATTAGTTGGTTTATCGCTGTTTTTAACGTTTTTTATTATGGCGCCAACTTTTTCTCAGGTAAATGAACAGGCGCTTCAGCCGCTTTTAAAAGAAAAAATCACGCTGAATCAAGCCTATGAAAAAGCAGCTGAACCAATGAAAGAATTTATGAGTGCTCATACAAGACAAAAAGATTTAGCTCTTTTTTTAGAATATGCGGATATAGATAAGCCATCCTCTGTTCAAGATATTCCCTTAACTGCGCTCGTTCCGGCTTATGCAATCAGTGAGCTAAAGACAGCATTTCAAATTGGATTTATGATTTTTATTCCTTTTCTCATTATCGATATGATTATAGCAAGCGTGCTGATGTCTATGGGAATGATGATGCTTCCTCCCGTTATGATTTCGCTCCCGTTTAAAATTTTACTATTTGTACTGGTTGACGGCTGGAATTTAGTTGTTAAATCATTATTAATAAGTTTTCAATAGGTGATAGACAATGAATGGAGAATTTGTCATTTCGTTAGCAGAAAAAGGCGTGTATACAATCCTAATTGTATCTGGCCCTTTATTACTGCTGGCCCTTGTAGTTGGGCTCATTATTAGTATTTTTCAAGCAACTACCCAGATTCAAGAGCAAACTCTTGCTTTTGTTCCTAAGATTGTAGCGGTCTTAGTAGGTATTGTATTTTTTGGTCCGTGGATGTTATCAAAAATGATTTCATTTACATATGAAATTTTTTCAAATCTGTATCGGTACGTAGGATAGCTATGAGTCAGTTGATCTTATCCTATCCCGCGTTTTTACTAGTGCTAGTGCGGGTAACGTCTTTTTTTATTACGGTTCCGCTATTTTCATACAAAACGATTCCCGCAGTTCATAAGGTAGGTTTGTCTGCCTCGCTATCCGTTATTATTGCGACAACAATTGATTTACCCGTCGTTTCGTTAGATGCACAGTTTGTACTTTTAGTAGTAAAAGAATGTGCTGTTGGGTTGTTTATTGGTTTGACTGCGTATGTATTTATTATGGCTATTCAAATTGCCGGAGGTCTCATTGATTTTCAAGTTGGGTTTGCGATTGCCAACGTAATAGATCCGCAGACAGGGGCGCAAAGTCCGATACTAGGTCAATATTTATATGTATTTGCTCTCCTATTTTTATTATCGACCAATGGACATCATTTATTAATAGACGGCATCTATAATAGTTATTTAATTATTCCGTTAGACAAAGTAGCTTTCCCTGTGGGAAGCCAAGCATTTGCTACACACATCATAACTGTTTTTTCATCGATGTTTTTAGTAGCTGTTCAAATGTCTTTGCCTTTGGTAGGTTCATTATTTTTAGTCGATATCGCGCTTGGAATTGTCGCGAGAACCGTTCCGCAGTTAAATATTTTCGTAGTGGGGTTTCCGGTAAAAATTATTGTTGCCTTTATTTTGCTGATTGTCGTGATGGGGAGCATGTTTTATATGATGCAAATCATATTTGAACAAATGATAGAAGCGATGCGCGCGATGATTCGCATATTAGGAGGGGTGTAGCTTTGTTTTTAGTAAAAGTTGATTTGCAATTTTTCGCGGGAGAAAAAACGGAAAAAGCTACACCTAAAAAAAAGCAAGACTCTAGAAAAAAAGGACAGGTAGCTAAAAGTCAAGACGTTACAACTGCGCTCATCCTTTTAATGGTTTTTCTTTATTTTTTGTTTGGAGCCAAACAGTTTTTACAGCAAATGATGAAGTTGTTAAGAGAAGCTTTTCAAACGTATATGCTTGAGGAAGTGACGGCAGAGCGCGTATTTGCAATGTTTAAGCACCTTCTTCCTTCAATAGCTCTTGCAGCAGGTCCTGTTATGCTCGCAGCTTTTATTGCTGCGCTCGGAGCGAATTATATGCAGGTTGGTATTCTTTTTTCCACGGAGGCTCTTCAGCCTAAGTTAGAAAAGATTAACCCTATTAGCGGAGCCAAACGGATTTTTGCCATGAGAGCGCTGGTAGAACTAATCAAGTCAACGCTGAAAATTATGTGTATCGGAGCCGTCACGTTTTTTATCTTATGGATTCACATAGAAGATGTATTAAATTTATCTCAAAAAAGTATAGGGGACTCGCTGATTGTTCTGTCTAAGCTTGTTTTTCAAATGGGACTTGCAGCCTCGCTTATGCTTTTATTTTTATCGCTGCTTGATTATTTGTACCAAAAGTTTGATTTCGAGAAAAATATTCGAATGTCAAAGCAAGATATCAAAGATGAGCATAAAAACATTGAAGGGGATCCTCTAATCAAATCAAAAATAAAGCAAAAGCAGCGGGAAATGGCAATGTCTCGCATGATGCAAGAAGTTCCAAAAGCGGATGTCATCATTACAAACCCCACTCATTATGCCATTGCTTTAAAATATGATGAAGAAAAAATGGATGCTCCCTATGTTGTAGCCAGCGGCGTAGATTTTATTGCTCAAAAGATTAAAGGAATTGCCAAAAGCCATGAAATCATTATGGTAGAGAACCGTCCGCTGGCAAGAGCACTTTTTGACCAAACCAAAGTAGGAGATGCAGTACCCGAAGAGTTTTTTAAAGCGGTGGCTGAAATATTAGCTTACGTATACCGCATTCAAAATAAAATGTAACGTTACGCTATTGTAAGGAGAGAAAAATTAATGTCTGCAAGAGAACTGCCAGTTGTTATAGGTGTTGTACTCATTATCGTTATGCTTGTTATTCCGTTGCCTTCATGGTTATTAAGTATTTTAATCATGATTAACATTTCTCTTGCGCTGCTTGTACTGCTCGTTTCCATGAATATGAAAGAACCTTTAGAGCTGTCGGTATTTCCGTCTTTGCTGCTGGTTCTTACGCTGTTTCGATTAGGTTTGAATGTATCGACGACACGTTCAATCTTAGGAACAGGAGAAGCAGGCGGAGTGGTGGAAACATTTGGCCACTTCGTTATTGGAGGCAATCCTTTAGTGGGCTTTGTTGTCTTCATTATTTTAATTATCATTCAGTTTCTCGTTATTACAAAAGGAGCGGAGCGTGTTTCTGAAGTAGCCGCCCGCTTTACCTTGGATGCGATGCCGGGTAAACAAATGAGTATTGATGCAGATTTAAATGCGGGTATGATTTCAGAAAAGCAAGCAATTGACCGCCGTGAAAAAATTCAGCGCGAAGCAGATTTTTATGGAGCAATGGATGGAGCCAGTAAATTCGTCAAAGGTGACGCCATTGCAGGGATTGTCATCACCCTTATTAATATCTTATTTGGGATTATTATCGGCATGCTGCAAATGGGAATGTCCATCACGGAAGCATCTCAAACCTTTACTTTGTTAACAGTAGGCGATGGGTTAGTGAGTCAAATTCCAGCCCTTATGATTTCAACAGCGACAGGTATTATCGTCACTAGAGCTGCTTCAACAGGTAATTTGAGCGAAGATATTACACAGCAGCTGTTTGCTTTTCCAGTTATGCTTTATGTCACTGGAGGAACGATTGCGGCTCTTGGTTTAATTACGCCAATTAATGATGTTATTACAATGCCTATTGCTATTTTGTTAGGAGTGGGAGGTTATTATTTGTCTCGGGCTAAGCATCAGGCGGTTCGTGAAGAAATGGCGCCTACTGAAGAAGAGATGGAAGACAATGAAATGAAAAGTCCGGAGAGTGTTGTCAATCTATTAAGCGTTGATCCAATTGAATTTGAATTTGGGTATGCATTAATTCCGCTTGCTGATACGAATCAAGGAGGCGATCTGCTCGATCGAATTGTGATGATTAGGCGACAGCTGGCACTTGAGCTAGGATTAGTCATTCCGGTTGTTCGCATCAGAGATAACATTCAGCTTCAGCCCAACGAATACTGTCTTAAAATAAAGGGCAATGAAGTGGCAAAAGGGGAGCTGCTGCTCGATCACTATTTAGCAATCAGTCCGGGAATGGATGATGATTTGATTGAAGGAATTGATACGTTAGAGCCAGCTTTTAAGATGCCTGCAAAATGGATTAGTGAGTCGGTGAAGGAGCAGGCTGAGATGTTCGGGTATACCGTTGTTGACCCGCCCTCGGTTGTGTCTACGCACATAACAGAAGTTATAAAATCGTATGCGCATGAGCTGATTGGAAGGCAGGAGACAAAGCAACTAATCGATCACACAAAAGAAACGTATCCTATTTTAATTGAGGAAGTAACGCCTAATCCTCTTTCCGTTGGAGACATTCAAAGGGTACTGGCAAAGCTTTTAAAAGAAAGCGTCTCAATTCGAAATTTACCCATTATTTTTGAGGTGCTGGCCGACTACGGAAAAATGACGTCAGACACCGATTTGTTAACTGAATATGTCCGGCAAGGGCTCGCAAGACAAATTACCAGTCAATATACGGTCCAAGAAGGTCTGCTTCGAGTTCTTACCCTTTCAGGAAAAGTTGAAAAAACGATGGCGGAAGCTGTTCAACAAACGGAGCATGGGAATTATTTATCACTAGACCCTAACGTTTCACAAGCTATCGTAGAAAGTATAGCCAAGCAAACAGAAACACTTTCTTTTCAAGAACAGTCTCCAATTGTGTTATGTTCTCCTGCGGTGAGGATGTACGTGCGCCAAATCACTGAGCGGTATTTTCCCCATATGGCAGTTTTATCATATAACGAGCTAGAAGCAAATGTTGAAGTTCAAAGTGTTGGAGTGGTGGATATCTGATGAAAGTAAAAAAATACGTAGTAGCATCTATGCCGCAAGCTATGAAAGCCATTCGTTCAGATTTAGGTGAGGAAGCGGTTATTTTACATTCAAAACAAATTCGAACAGGAGGGTTTCTTGGCTTATTTACTAAGGCAAAAATAGAAGTATTGGCAGCTGTCGATTCCGTAGAAAAGCTGAGCGTAAAGAAGAATTCGTCGCCGCCAGAACCCAGTATGGAAGATAATCAATCTTTTATGAAGCAGCAGCTCAGTGAGTTAAATACTCTTGTTTCACAAATGAATCAAATGCCAAAGGTTTCTTCAGGTTCATATCCAGAAGCAGTGGAGGATGTGTTTGCCTATTTGCGTTTGCAAGAAATAGACGAAGCTATTTTAAAAAGCATAGAGGCTCCTATGCTAGAGTACTACTACTTACATCGCCCTAACTCAAACCAACTTATGGAGTGGACGAAGAGCTGGTTTGTCAATCAGTTTAAAGCAAGTGAATGGAGCGGTCCTTTCAAAAAATATGTAAGTGTAGTAGGACCAACAGGTGTCGGTAAAACAACAACTCTTGCTAAATTGGCCGCAAAATGTGTCCTGGAACACAATCAAAAAATAGCATTTATTACAACTGACACGTATAGAATTTCAGCGATTGAGCAGCTCAAGACGTACGCTTCGATCTTAAATGCTCCTTTAACGATTTGTTATAACGGAGCAGATTTTAAAAAAGCTTTGCTAGAAACAGAAGCATACGATGTGATTTTTATTGACACAGCAGGCCGTAACTTTTTGGAACAGCAATATGTAAATGATTTAAAGAAAATTATTACGTTTCAAGAAAATTTGCAAACGTTTCTTGTTTTAGCTCTAACGTCAAAAGTATCAGATATGAAAGCTGTATATGAACGTTTTGCTAGTTTGCCTGTTGATCACTTGATTTTTACGAAGCAAGATGAAACCATCCGCAAAGGCTCACTTTTAAATGTGTTATATCATTGCGGCAAGCGGGCTGCTTTTACAACAAACGGGCAGGATGTACCAGAAGATGTTTCGGCATTTAAAATAAAAGAGTTTATTGACGATGTGTTTGGAGATTGGAAAGATGAATGATCAAGCAGCAGTTTTAAGAGAAAAAGTGTTAAAGAAGCATCAAAACTCTTTAAGGAATTGTAAAACACTAGCCGTGTTAAGCGGAAAAGGGGGAGTTGGAAAGTCGAATCTATCATTAAACTTATCTCTTGCGCTAACGAAGCAAAAGCAAAGAGTTCTTCTTTTTGACATGGATATAGGGATGGGAAATATTGATATTTTGATTGGGCAAACTGCTTCATATACGATGGTTGATTTGCTAGAAAAAAAGCTTTCCATCCAGCAAATTATTAAAAAAGGTCCTCAGAATTTAGCTTATGTGGCTGGTGGAACAGGAATTTCCTCTGTATTTGAATGGTCTCCATCAGACCTTGTTCATTTAATACAAGAATTGAATTCGTTAACAAATCAATATGATTATATGATTTTTGATATGGGAGCGGGCATGTCAGAGAGTGTGCTTAAGTTTTTAAAAGCTGTAGATGAAATGATCGTGGTCACAACACCAGAACCTACATCTATAACAGATGCCTACGCTGCTATTAAGCTAGCAGCTTCCTATTCTGTATCAGCACCGGTTCGTCTTATTATTAACAAAACGCTTTCTGACAAAGAAGGAAATGAGACGTATGAACGATTTAACCGAGCTGTTCAGCAGTTTTTGAACATATCTATTTCTCTATTAGGTATTGTCCCAAACGATCAAGCTGTTCAGAAAGCGGTCAATCGCCAAATACCTTTTTTGCTTCAAAATCCAGCATCTAAAGCGAGTATATCACTAATAGAAATGGTGAATATTCTTATTCCTCAAGACAATAGGGTAACGGCTAAAAACGAGGGAATGTTTATTCGGCGCCTCAAACGATTTTTTCTTGAAAGGTAGGAAATTAGAGTGAATGAAATAAAGGTGCTTATTGTAGATGATTCTGCATTTATGCGAAAGCTAATCGGCGATTTTTTAGCATGTGACAGTCGTTTTCACGTTGTGGGTACCGCGCGTAACGGTGAAGAAGGGTTGAAAAAAGCGTTCGAGCTGTCGCCGGATATTGTGACACTGGATATCGAAATGCCCAAAATGAATGGCTTAGATATGTTAAAACAGCTCATGCATGTGAAGCCCCTTCCTGTTGTCATGTTATCGAGTACAACAATAAAAGGTGCTGAAAATACGTTGACCGCTATGCAGTACGGCGCAGTTGATTTTGTTGCTAAACCTTCGGGAGCTATTTCGCTGGACTTACATAAAGTGAAAGATGAGCTTATCTCTAAACTTTTGCTTGCTAGCAAAGCCAACATATCTTCAAGCAGTCATCAGCACGTGCAAAACAGCAGTGTATATAACCTCCCGATGGGGACGAAAGTGAACAAAATGATTTGTATTGGTACTTCTACTGGAGGACCGCGTGCGCTGCAAGAAGTATTATCAACTGTTTCAAAAGACATAAACGCACCTATTTTTATTGTGCAGCATATGCCTCCAAATTTCACAAAATCATTAGCGGTTAGACTAAATCAGCTAGCTGATATTGAAGTGAAAGAAGCAAAAGACAATGAAATCGTTCGCTCAGGATGTGCTTATATTGCGCCTGGAGGTTTTCACATGACGGTTGTAGAGAAAAAAGGACAGCTCAGCATTTGTTTAGACACTTCTTCACCTGTAAAGGGACATCGCCCCTCAGTGGATCGTTTGTTTCAGTCGATTAGTAAAATTTCAGGTTATCAAAAACTTGCTATTGTGTTGACAGGAATGGGAGCGGATGGAACGGAAGGTGTTATTGATTTAAAGAAAAATAAAGACGCGCTTATATTAGCTGAATCTGAAGAAACAGCTGTCATTTATGGGATGCCCAAATCAGCCGTTTCTACAAAACTTGTTGATTATATTGAACCGCTGCGAAACGTTGGAAGCTTTATTTCTCGCTACGCACAGAAATAGGAGGGAAAGTTACGATGGATATGAATCAATATCTAGAAGTGTTTATTGAAGAAAGCAGGGAACATCTTCAAAACGTTAATGACCAGCTAATGCGTTTTGAAAAAAATACCGATGATCTTGGCTATGTAAATGAAATTTTTCGGTCTGCTCATACGTTAAAAGGTATGTCTGCAACAATGGGATTTGATGATTTAGCACAATTAACTCACAAAATGGAAAACGTGTTAGATGCTGTTCGAAATCACCAACTCGACGTTCATACGGAAGTTCTTGATGCTTTGTTTGAATCAGTCGATGCGCTAGAAATAATGGTTCAATCTATTTCTGAAGGCGGCGATGGTCAGCTTGATGTCAAATTGCTTGTTCAAAAGCTGCAGCGTATTGTGGCAGAGGAACCCGTAGCACATCATGCAGCTTCTTCGATAGAGTACGATGAATTAGTACAAACGCTGCTCAGCCAAACGGCAGACCAAGGATTTAACGCGTTTGAAATAACCGTACAGCTTGAACGCACCTGCTTATTAAAAGCTGCACGCGCTTATATGGTGTTTGATGTGTTAGAGCAAGCAGGAGACGTTATTAAGTCAGCGCCAACTGTTCAAGATATCGAACAAGAAAAATTCGAATCATCTTTTATCGTTATATTAGTAACAAACGAATCGCAAGAAAAGCTGCAGGCGAGCATTATGGAAGTCTCTGAAGTAGAAAGTGTGAAAATTGCGGCGGTCCCCGTAAAAAAGGAGACAGAAATGGAGGAGCTTGTCTCACCAGAAGTAGCAGCAACCATACAGGAAGTTACTGTGTCAGCACCTTCTACATCGCCTGTTGAAGAGAAAAGACAGCCCTCAAATAACAAGACGATTCGAGTTAATATTGACCGTTTGGACAGTCTCATGAACTTGTTTGAAGAACTAGTTATTGATAGAGGCAGGTTAGAACAAATATCAAAAGAATTGAATAATAGCGAATTAGACGAAACGGTAGAGCGGATGTCTCGTATTTCTGGAGATTTGCAAACGATTATTTTAAATATGCGTATGGTGCCTGTAGAAACCGTTTTTAATCGTTTTCCCCGTATGGTGAGACAGCTTTCAAAAGATTTAGGGAAACAAATTGAACTTCAAATTGTCGGAGCTGATACAGAGCTGGACCGAACCGTCATTGATGAAATTGGAGATCCGCTTGTTCACTTATTAAGAAATGCCGTTGACCACGGAATTGAAATGCCTCAAGCACGCTTAGAGAACGGAAAGAATGAAAAGGGAACGATTCGCCTTAAAGCTTATCATAGCGGAAATCATGTCTTTATTGATTTAGAAGATGACGGGGTGGGCATCAATCGTGAAAAGGTACTGCAAAAAGCGTTAGATCGAGGAATTATTGATGGAAAAACAGCTGAAACGCTGACGGATAAACAAGTGTATGAGCTCATTTTCGCTTCGGGCTTTTCCACGGCTGAACAAATTTCAGATGTTTCCGGACGAGGAGTAGGTTTAGATGTTGTGAAAAACACGATTGAATCGCTAGGGGGTTCTGTAACGATCGATTCTAACGAAGGATACGGTTCGCGTTTTTCTATTCAACTGCCGCTCACTCTTTCTATCATTTCTGCTTTACTCGTGCAAATGAGTGAAGAGCGCTATGCCTTGCCGCTTTCTTCGATTATTGAAACAGCTATTGTTCAGCCCAAAGAGGTCATGCATGTACACGGTCAAAAGGTTATTGACTTTCGAGGAGCCATTATTCCTCTTATTGATTTAAAAGAACTATTCACTGTGCCTAACTCAGTACAAGGCGATCATTATTCAGTAGTCATCGTGAAAAAAGGAGAAAAGACTGCCGGGCTAATTGTTGATTCATTTATCGGTCAGCAGGAAATTGTTTTAAAATCTTTAGGGCATTATCTGCCGGGTGTGTTTGCTATTTCAGGAGCCACGATTTTAGGCGATGGACAAGTAGCACTTATCATTGATTGCAACGCTTTGATCAAATAACAAATGCTGTAAAAAGAAAGGGAGAAAGGCATGAAAATTATTGTGTTTCAATTGGGAGACGAGGAGTACGGAATCTCAGTAGAAGAAGTGCAGTCGATTGAAAAGATTCAGCACATAACACGCGTTCCTGGAGTGGAAGAATATGTAAAAGGTGTTATTAATCTTCGCGGTGTCATTACACCGATTATTGATTTGCGCACTCGTTTTAACTTGCAAGAACAGCTTAACCATGAGCTGACACGTATTATTATGGTTCGTCTTAATGATGTAGAAGCAGGTTTGATTGTCGATGCGGCAAATGATGTAGTGGATATTGATGAGAAAACGATTGCTTCAGTGCCTGAAACAGTTGAAGGAACAGCTGTAGAATATTTAAACGGAGTCGTTAAAGTAGATAGCCGTTTAATTGTTCTTCTAAATTTACCTAAAGTGCTCTCTTTAGAAGACCACCTCCAGTGAGCCAAACGAATAATGGATATCACGCTGAAGGTTCTAGGAGTTGAAGAATCGTGAGAAATGATAAACAAGTGATTAAGGTAGGAATTGCCGAGATGAATGTTACACATGCACCTGCAGTGCTTCGAACAGCGGGATTAGGGTCATGTGTAGGAGTTGTCGTTTATGACTCTGTTCACTCAGTAGCTGGGCTCGCTCATGTGATGCTTCCGGATTCAAGCGGGGCTAAATGTCCTTTTAATAGAGCTAAATATGCAGATACAGCCATTTTTGATTTGATAAATATGTTGATTAAACAAGGCGCACATAGAAAATTGTTAAAAGCAAAAATAGCAGGAGGCGCGCAGATGTTTCAATTTGAACCAAGAAATGATGTCATGCGAATTGGTCTTCGAAATGTTCAAGCAGTAGAGAGAGAGCTGCATAGAAACAGTGTAGACATTGCAGCAAAAGCTACAGGAGGACACAACGGACGCACAATTGAATTTGATCCTCAAACGGCTATTTTAAAGGTTCGTACGATTAACGAAGGGATAAAAACGATATAAAGCGCGCTCTGACCGTTTAATAGCGCTATAAAAAGGAGTTGAAAGACCCTTGAAAAGTATACAAGAAGTTGAAGAACATAAAATTTGGCAGGAATGGATAGAGACGAGAGACTCACATGCAGGAAACATGCTTGTTAAAAAGTACATGCCGCTCGTTAACTATCACGTTCAGCGGATTAGCGTGGGGCTGCCGAAGAATATTCATAAAGAAGAGCTTCGTAGTTTAGGGTTAATCGGCCTTTACGATGCTTTGGAAAAGTTTGATTACGGTAGAGACTTAAAGTTTGATACATATGCGTCTTTTCGAATTCGAGGGGCGATAATAGACGGGCTTCGCAAAGAAGATTGGTTATCAAGAAGCGCAAGGGAAAAGACGAAAAGGATTGAGCAAGCAACAGAAGCACTTGAACAAAGATACTTGCGCAGAGTTGCACCAAGTGAGGTTGCAAAAGAAGTAGGCATGACAGAAGCAGACGTTGTTCATACAATGAACGAAGGCTTTTTAGCCAACGTGTTATCAATGGAAGAACAGCCGAAAGAGTATGAAGATGGAGAGCAAAAATATACGATTAAAGATGAAAAAACGCTCTCTCCTGAAGAGGAGCTAATTAACGACGAACGATATCAAGAGCTTGCTGAAGTTATCGAGCAGCTAAATGAAAAAGAGCAGCTCGTGGTTTCATTATTCTATAAAGAAGAGCTGACTTTCACAGAAATCGCACAGCTGTTAGGGCTATCTACTTCACGTATTTCTCAAATTCATTCGAAAGCGCTGTTTAAAATGCGTACGAGTTTAAGCAAAATAATTTAGCAAAGAGGTAGAAGGATGGGGTTTTTACTCACAGTTAGTTTTTTAATTCATGGTCTATCACTGTTTTGCATTATTCTTTTATATATGCAAGTGACCAAAGTGAAAAGGATTGAACGCTTGCACCAGCAAAATATAAATAAAATGGAAGCTGCAATGAGTTCGTATCTTGCTGAATTTCAGGAACAAAACGAGCAGTTTTTAAGGCAGCTTCGAGAGCGTTCCACTTCGCTTTCTTCGGAAGTGGAAAAAAGTAGCGTAAAATCACCTTTGGTAGATGAAGAAGACGTGCCTGTTCAAAGGGTGGATCTAAAAAGTGAGCCTTCCCAGTCGCTGCATGAACTTCTTTCTATAGAAGAAAATCAGAAGCGTATACGCACACCTTTTGATGAATTAACTACAGACCAAATTCAAGATTTGTCAGGTGAAGAGATAAAAGAATTTTCCGTTTATTTAAAGGGAAAAGGTTTAACAATCGAAGAAATTGCAAAACATTTACACAGAGGGAAAACTGAAATTGAATTATTATTGAAATTTCATCAATAAACTTAATGAAACGCTTGCTTGTGAAAAAGGAGTGTGCTATATTTGTTTTTGGTGTTATTACACACGCTTGTTGATTCGGTTGATGGTGCTACTTTTTGTAGTTTCGGCTGAAGATGAAATGAGCGGAGGAGACTTAAAACCATTAGGAGGAAAAACACATGTCAGTAATTTCAATGAAACAATTACTAGAAGCTGGTGTACATTTCGGTCACCAAACTCGCCGTTGGAACCCAAAGATGAAGAAATACATCTTCACTGAGCGTAACGGCATCTACATTATCGATCTTCAAAAAACAGTTAAGAAAGTAGAAGAAGCGTACAAATTCGTTAAAGAATTAGCTGCAGACGGCGGTACTGTTTTATTCGTAGGTACGAAAAAACAAGCTCAAGATTCTGTTAAAGAAGAAGCAGCTCGCGCTGGTATGTACTTTGTTAACCAACGTTGGTTAGGTGGTACATTAACTAACTTCTCAACTATCCAAAAACGTATCAAACGTTTAAAAGATATCGAAAAAATGCAAGAAGACGGTACTTTCGAAGTACTACCTAAGAAAGAAGTAGTTCAACTTAAAAAAGAGTTAGAGCGTCTTGAAAAATTCTTAGGCGGCATTAAAGATATGAAACAACTTCCAGATGCATTATTCATCATTGACCCTCGTAAAGAGCGTATTGCAGTAGCGGAAGCTAAAAAATTACACATTCCAATCGTTGGTATCGTAGACACTAACTGTGATCCAGACGAAATTGATTATGTAATCCCTGCAAACGATGATGCAATTCGTGCTGTTAAACTTTTAACTTCTAAAGTTGCTGATGCTATTCTAGAAGCTAAACAAGGTGAAGAAACAGCAGTTGAAACTGAAACAACTACTGCTTAATTCCGTGAAAGGTGATAAGAGGGAATAGCCTTTTATCACCTTTTTTTGAAAAGATTTAACCCATTTATATACATTAATTACATACCCAAACAAGGAGGCTACACATTATGGCAATTACTGCTCAAATGGTAAAAGAACTACGTGAAAAAACTGGCGCTGGTATGATGGATTGTAAAAAAGCGTTAACTGAAACTAACGGTGATATGGAGCAAGCAATCGATTTCTTACGTGAAAAAGGTATTGCAAAAGCTGCTAAAAAATCAGACCGTATTGCTGCTGAAGGTCTAACTTACATCGAAACTCAAGGTAACGAAGCTGTTATCTTAGAAGTTAACTCTGAAACTGATTTCGTTGCGAAAAACGAAGGTTTCCAAAAATTAACAAAAGAATTAGCTGCTCACATCTTAGCTAACAAACCAGCTGACGCTGCTGAAGCTGCTACTCAAAAAATGGAAAACGGTGCAACTGTTGAAGAACACATCAACTCTGCAATCGCTACAATCGGAGAAAAATTATCTCTACGTCGTTTCGCTGTAGCAACAAAAACTGATGCTGATGCATTCGGTGCTTACCTACATGCTGGCGGACGTATCGGTGTGTTAACAGTATTATCTGGTACAACTGAAGAAGCTGTTGCAAAAGACGTTGCTATGCACATCGCTGCAATCAACCCTAAATACATCTCTCGTGACCAAGTTTCTGCTGAAGAAACTGAGCGTGAGCGCGAAGTATTAACTCAACAAGCATTAAACGAAGGCAAACCAGAAAAAATCGTTGCAAAAATGGTTGAAGGTCGCCTTGGCAAATTCTTTGAAGATATTTGCTTACTAGATCAAACATTTGTTAAAAATCCTGATCAAAAAGTACGTCAGTTCGTTGAGAGCAAAGGCGCTACTGTTGAAAGCTTCGTTCGTTTTGAAGTAGGAGAAGGTATTGAGAAACGTCAAGACAACTTCGCTGAAGAAGTAATGAACCAAGTTAAAAAGTAAGGGTTTGACCGTATAGGGAACACTGTGTGTTCCCTTTTTTACAAAAGAGATCTCACCGTTAACGATGGAGGTAAGCATGAGTCAAGCAAAATATAATCGTATCGTATTAAAGTTAAGTGGAGAAGCATTAGCTGGTGAAGAGGGTTTTGGTATTAACCCATCCATCATCAAATCTGTTGCTGAACAAGTAAAAGCCGTTTATGAATTAGGTGTGGAAATTGCTGTAGTCGTTGGTGGTGGAAACATTTGGCGTGGTAAAATTGGCAGTGAAATGGGTATGGATCGTGCCGCTGCTGATTATATGGGAATGCTAGCAACAGTAATGAACTCTTTGGCCCTTCAAGATAGCTTAGAGAACATCGGTGTGCAAACACGAGTTCAGACTTCTATCGAGATGAGACAAGTAGCAGAGCCTTATATTAGAAGAAAAGCTGTTCGTCATCTTGAGAAAAAACGCGTTGTTATTTTCGCCGCGGGTACAGGAAACCCTTATTTCTCTACAGATACAACAGCAGCTTTGCGTGCAGCTGAAATCGAAGCTGACGTGATCTTAATGGCTAAAAACAACGTAGATGGCGTTTATAATGCAGATCCTAAGCTTGTACCTGATGCTGTAAAATACGAAACATTAACGTATATTGATGTTTTAAAAGATGGACTAGCTGTTATGGATTCTACAGCTTCTTCATTATGTATGGACAATGATATTCCGCTAATTGTTTTTTCAATTACGGAAGAAGGCAATATTAAACGTGCCGTTACAGGCGAAAACATTGGAACAATTGTAAAGGGGAAATAAACATGCCAAAACAAGTGTTGCAAAACGCAAAAGAAAGAATGGAAAAAGCAATTCAATCATTTAGCCGCGAACTAGCATCAATTCGTGCTGGACGTGCAAGCGCGTCACTTCTTGACCGCGTAACGGTAGAATACTACGGTGCACCAACACCAATTAACCAATTGGCGCAAGTAAGCGTGCCTGAAGCTCGTATGCTTGTTATTCAGCCTTATGACAAATCACAAATTGGTGAAGTTGAAAAAGCTATTTTAAAATCTGACTTAGGGTTAACACCTACAAGCGATGGAACTATTATCCGTTTATCGATTCCTGCTTTAACGGAAGAGCGTCGTCGTGAGTTAGTGAAAATGGTGAAAAAATATGCTGAAGAAGCAAAAGTCGCGGTTCGTAACGTACGCCGTGATGCAAACGATGATTTCAAAAAGTTAGAGAAAAAAGGTGAAATTACTGAAGACGATTTACGCGGCTACAGTGATGACATTCAAAAACTAACAGATGATCATATCGTAAAAGTGGATAAAGTGGCGAAAGATAAAGAAGAAGAAATTATGGCAGTTTAAGTCATTTCAAGGTAAAATATATTGTAAAAGACCCTCTATTGTTTACAGGGGGTTTTTTTGTTAATAATGTGTAGTAAGAAAAAACTCACATAAGCCACACGTTTATGTGAGAGCGTACAACGGGGGACCTTTGCATGTTAAGAAAATTTCAAGCATGGAAGAAAAGTCAAGATTTAAATACACTGTCTTTGTCAGAACGAAAAGATCAAGTGAAACAGCACCCTGTTCCTGAACATATTGCAATTATTATGGATGGGAACGGTCGTTGGGCGCAAAAACGAGCTCTTCCTCGCATGATGGGCCATCATGAAGGAATGAAGGTAGTGCGTCATGTGACCAGATTGGCCAATGAATTAGGTGTTAAAGTATTAACTTTATATGCATTTTCCACTGAAAATTGGAAGCGCCCCAAAACTGAAGTCGAGTTTTTAATGAAACTGCCAGAGGAATTTTTAACAACCTTTCTGCCTGAGCTAATTGAAAAAAATGTGCAAGTTCGTATTATGGGGGATAAAAGTGAGCTCCCTGCCCATACGATTCGAGCCGTGGATAACGCAATTGAAAAAACAAAGCATAACACAGGGCTGATTTTAAACTTCGCGCTCAATTACGGTAGCCGTCACGAAATCATGGGCGCTATTCAGTCATTGGTAGAAGATGTAGAACAGGGAAAAGTAGCTTCCTCTTCTATTTCAGAAAATTTATTTTCTTCCTATTTAATGAGCAAAAGCCTTCCAGATCCGGATTTGCTTATTCGTACAAGCGGTGAGCTTCGCTTAAGTAATTTTATGCTTTGGCAGCTAGCTTACACAGAGTTTTGGTTTACAGAAGTATTATGGCCAGATTTTAAAGAAAATCATTTAATCGAAGCAGTCGAGGCGTTTCAAAAGCGCGGTCGCCGCTTTGGTGGTGTATAAGAAGGTGTGGAAAACAAGATGAAACAGCGCATTATCACCGCGATTGTAGCACTTGCGGTATTTGTGCCGATTGTTTTAATTGGAGGGTTACCTTTTACCCTTATTATGTATGTAATCGGAACAGTTGGTGTAATTGAGCTTTTAAAAATGAAACATTTGAAAGCAACGTCTTTTCCAAGTATCATTAGTTTATTGCTAACCTGGGTGTTTTTACTACCAAATGGAAGAGATGTTGCATTTCAATTCTTAAGTGAACATAAGATAGAAGTAGCGCTTGCTGCTGTCCTTCTTTTATTAATGTACACGGTTGTAGTTAAAAATAAATTTACCTTCGATGACGTTGGGTTTATTTTATTAACGACAGTATATGTTGGCTTTGGCTTTCATTATTTTATCGAGGTTCGTCAAGAGTTCGGGTTAGCTTATTTGTTCTTTGCTTTTCTTATTATTTGGGCGACGGATTCCGGAGCTTATTTTATTGGACGAGCAATGGGGAAACGAAAGCTATGGCCGGAAATCAGTCCCAATAAAACCATTGAAGGTTTTGTTGGTGGCGTCGTATGCGCTATTGTAGTAGCCATTGTATTTAAGCTGTTAGCAAATATTGATCAAACTATGATTGAACTACTCGTAATTGGTATTATCGTATCGTTATTTGGACAGATGGGTGATCTTGTACAATCAGCGTTCAAACGTCACTATGGCGTAAAAGATTCAGGAAAGATTTTACCGGGTCATGGTGGGATTTTAGACCGTTTTGACAGTTTGATGTTCATCATGCCAATTTTAGCTTTTTTATTATCTCTATAAAAAAGATGTCTTTGTTTTAATAGGAGTGAATATACTTGAAGAAAATTTCCTTGTTAGGAGCTACAGGTTCAATCGGTACTCAAACCGTGGATATTGTTCGAGCGCATCCGGAGCATTTTGAGCTCTCAGCAATCTCTGTAGGTCGAAATATTAATGAAGCAAGAAAGATTATTCAGCAGTGTAAGCCAGCCCTTGTTTCTGTGATGAAGCAAGAAGATTGTCTGTCACTGCAAGCAGAATTCCCTTCTATTCGATTTGTTTATGGAGAAGAAGGGCTTGTGGAAGTGGCAACTCATCCATCCACAGAAGTTTTAGTAAATGCGGTTCTTGGAAGTGTAGGGTTGACTCCTACGCTAGAAGCAATCAAAATGAGAAAAACGATTGCTATTGCAAATAAGGAGACACTTGTTACCGCTGGTCACCTTGTCATGGAAGCAGCCAAGGAATATGGCGCTGATATTTTACCGGTAGACAGTGAGCACTCAGCTATTTTTCAAAGTTTGCAAGGGCAAGATCAAAAAGCAATAGACCGTTTAATTTTAACGGCTTCTGGAGGGAGCTTTCGAGATAAAACGAGAGCAGAACTACAGGGAGTAACGGTTGAAGATGCGTTAAATCATCCAAACTGGTCGATGGGAGCTAAAATTACAATTGATTCGGCAACGATGATGAATAAGGGACTAGAAGTGATTGAAGCACATTGGCTTTTTGATCTTCCCTATGAGAAAATTGATGTATTGTTACATAAAGAAAGCATCATTCATTCTATGGTAGAGTATTCTGATACAAGCGTTATTGCTCAGCTTGGAACGCCTGATATGCGCGTGCCAATTCAATACGCGTTAACGTATCCAAAACGCATGTCTTTACCTAACACCAAGCGTTTAAGTTTGGCGGATATTGGTCAGCTTCACTTTGCTAAAATGGATGAAGAGCGTTTTCGCTGTTTAGCTTTTGCATTTGAGGCTGGCAAAGCGGGTGGAACACTTCCGACTGTTTTAAATGCAGCTAATGAAGAAGCTGTTCAAGCCTTTTTAGATGGTCACATTACATTTTTACAAATTGAAGATGTGATTGAAAAAGCAATGAATGAACATACTGTAATACAGAAACCTTGTTTATCTACTATTAAAGAAGTAGATTTAGAAGCAAGAGAGTTTGTTAGATCCGCCATCTCTCGATAATGTGCGTGCGAGAGAAGCCACTCACTTATTTCTGGTGGGTGGAGGTTTGACTCTATTACATGAAGGGGGTAATACCCATTGAACACAGTCATTGCGTTTGTCGTCATTTTTGGAGCTCTTGTATTCTTTCATGAGCTTGGTCATTTAGTTTTTGCAAAGCGTGCAGGCATCTTATGCCGTGAGTTTGCCATTGGGTTTGGTCCCAAAATCTTTTCATTTAAACGAGATGAAACAGTTTATACCATTCGTTTGCTGCCTCTAGGTGGATTTGTTCGAATGGCTGGAGAAGACCCAGAAATGATCGAAGTTAAGCCTGGTCAAATGGTGGGCCTCATGTTTGATAAGGAAGACAAAGTAAATAAAGTCATTATTAACAACAAGGAACAGCATCCAAATGCAAAAGTTATTGAGGTAGAGCAAGCAGACTTAGAGCATAATCTATTTATTTCAGGTTATGAAGAAGGTGAAGATGAACGTCTGCAAAAATTTGAGGTAGCAGAAGAATCTTACTTCGTTATGGACGGAGAAGAAATTCAAATTGCACCTTACAGCCGTCAGTTTGCTTCCAAAACTCTTGGTCAGCGTGCGCTAGCCATTTTCGCTGGTCCGCTAATGAACTTTATATTAGCCTTTGTTATTTTTATCGTTCTTGGGATTTCTCAAGGATATGTTGTTGACAAACCTGTGATGGGCAAATTAACATCAGATGGAGTAGCCGTTGATGCGGGACTTAAACAAGGAGATAAAGTTCAAGCAATTGATGGACAAAGTGTTTCAACGTGGGATGATGTCGTAAAAGTAATTCAAAAACATCCTGAACAGCAAATTACATTCACGGTTCAGCGCGGCAGCAAAACGCTAGATATTCCGATTACACCTGAAAGTCGCAAAGTTGGGGAACAGACAATTGGACTAATTGGCGTATATGCACCGGTTGAAAAGTCATTCATTGGTTCGATCACGCACGGAGCTACTGAAACATATACGTGGATGAAAGAAATCTTAACGGGTCTAGGGAAGCTTGTGACAGGACAATTCAAACTGGATATGCTTTCTGGTCCTGTAGGTATTTACGCAGCAACCGATCAAGTAGCACAGTCAGGCATTTATTATCTAATGAAATGGGCAGCCGTTTTAAGTATTAACTTAGGGATTGTCAATTTGCTTCCACTTCCTGCTTTAGATGGAGGACGACTATTGTTCTTCGCTGTAGAAGGAATTCGCGGTAAGCCAATTGATCATCAAAAAGAAGGCATTGTTCATTTTATCGGTTTTGCTTTATTAATGCTGCTGATGCTCGTTGTAACGTGGAACGATATTCAAAAGTTCTTTTTATAAGACATACGCTCAGCGAGGGATATTCCCTCGCTGATTATATGAAAATTGCGGCATGGTCCGCCTTAAAAAATAAGATAGAGAAGTAAGCAAAGAGGTGCGAGGTTATGAGACAAAGTTCTACATTGATTCCTACATTAAGAGAAGTGCCAGCTGATGCGGATATAAAAAGCCATCAGCTTCTATTGCGCGCAGGTTACATGCGCCAAAATGCAAGCGGTGTGTACAGCTTTTTACCGCTTGGTAAGCGCGTATTGCAAAAAGTTGAACAAATTGTTCGTGAAGAGATGGACCGTGCAGGTTCTGTCGAATTATTAATGCCTGCTTTACAACAAGCTGAATTGTGGCAAGAGTCTGGCCGCTGGTATTCATACGGACCTGAGTTAATGCGTATGAAAGATCGTCACGGCCGTGAATTTGCTTTGGGAGCAACACACGAAGAAGTTATCACAAGCTTGCTTCGTGACGAAGTGAAGTCATACAAACGTTTACCGCTAAATTTATATCAAATTCAAACGAAGTTCCGCGATGAAAAACGTCCACGCTTTGGCTTATTACGCGGTCGTGAATTTATTATGAAAGATGCATATTCGTTCCATGCTTCTCAAGAAAGTTTAGATGAAGTATATGACAAAATGTTTGCTGCCTACAGCCGCATCTTTGAGCGCTGCGGATTAAATTTCCGTGCGGTTATCGCTGATTCAGGTGCAATGGGCGGAAAAGATACGCATGAATTTATGGTTCTTTCTGAAATCGGGGAAGATACAATTGCTTATTCAGATACATCTTCTTATGCAGCAAATGTTGAAATGGCACCGGTTGTAAATACCTATGAAAAATCAACTGAAGCTGAAAAAGAATTAACAAAGGTAGAAACACCAAATCAGCATAGCATTGAAGACGTAGCTGCTTTCTTAAATGTTGAAGCGACTTCTTGTATCAAGTCACTTTTATTTAAAGTAGATGATCGTTTTGTGCTTGTACTTGTTCGCGGGGACCACGAAGTAAACGATATTAAAGTGAAAAATTATTTTGAAGCTTCCGTTGTTGAACTGGCAACTCCAGAAGAAACAAAAGAAGTATTAAAATGCGCAGTTGGTTCAGTAGGACCGATTGGAGTAAGTGATTCAGTAGAAGTGGTAGCTGACCATGCTGTAAAAGCAATTGCTAACGGTGTATGCGGAGCAAATGAAGAAGGTTATCACTACACAAATGTGAATGAACGTAACTTTAATGCAACTTACGAAGATTTCCGCTTCATCCAAGAAGGGGATCAGTCACCGGATGGACAAGGCGTTATCAAGTTCGCTAAAGGTATTGAAGTGGGCCACGTCTTTAAGCTAGGAACTCGTTACAGTGAAGCGATGGGAGCAACGTATCTAGATGAGAACGGACGCAGCCAGCCAATGATTATGGGCTGCTATGGTATCGGTGTTTCTCGTACAGTAGCTGCGATTGCAGAACAATTTAATGATGAAAACGGTCTTCTATGGCCAGAAGCTGTTACGCCTTATCAAGTGCACGTTATTCCAGTTAACGTGAAAAATGATGAACAGCGTGAACTAGGTGAGAAATTATATAATGAGTTATTAGATAATCGCTTTGAAGTGCTGTTAGATGACCGCCAAGAGCGTGCAGGAGTAAAATTTGCAGATTCAGATCTAATTGGTCTTCCTGTTCGAGTAACAGTTGGTAAACGTGCATCTGAAGGAATTGTAGAAGTAAAAGTACGCAAAACTGGGGAGTCATTAGAAGTGTCAGTTGACAATCTTGTTTCAACAGTGAAAGAACTGCTAGCGAAGTAATGAAGCAGCGGGGATTTGTATCCCTGCTGTTTTTATGTTTATAAACAGAACATATGACAGAATAGAAGTCATTTATGTTAAAATAGATTGCACTCATTTATAAAAGGAGGCAGAAAACTTGGAAGCACAAACGCTAGGAAAAAAAGAGCGTTTTAAGTTGCTGCTGCAGCAGTTAGAGCTGACGAGTGATCAAATTGTTCCTTACTTTGAAAACGCAGCGATTGAAAAGCTCGTCATTCAGAAAGAACAAAAAAAATGGCATTTCCATTTTTCTTTAGAAGGGTTATTACCTTTTGAGATTTATGAGTTATTCCATGCTCGCATGTCTTCAGCTTTTTCTCATATTGCGAGTGTTTCTTTTTCTATTCAAACCGTTAATAAACAATGTACGGAAGAGCATGTACAGTCATATTGGAAGCATTGTATTGGAGAAATGCAGGGCATATCTCCGCTTTTACAGTCGCTTTTACAAGATCAAATGCCGAGGTTGAACGGCGCCAAATTGATTGTGAACGCACGACATGATGCAGAAGGAACGGCTTTACGTAAAAAGTATAGTCAGTTAATTGCTGATCAGTATGCGTCCTATGGGTTTCCGAACCTTCAGCTAATGACGGAAGTTGTACATTCAGAAGAAGCATTTCAGCAGTTTGTAGAGCAACGAAAACAAGAAGATACAGAAAAAGTATTACAAGCCATCACAGAAATGCAAAATAAAGAAAATGAAAAAAGTGATGGACCAGACCTACCAAAAGGTCCGCTTACAATTGGATATACGATTAAAGACGAGACGGTTCGCCTGGATTCCATTGTGGATGAAGAAAAGCGAATTGCCGTTGAAGGCTACGTATTTGATGCAGAAACGAGAGAATTACGAAGCGGACGTACGCTTCTTATTTTTAAAGTGACAGATTATACAAACTCTATTATGGTTAAAATGTTTTCGCGTGATAAAGAAGATATTCCTTTACTTCAAGCGATTAAAAAAGGAATGTGGGTAAAGGTTCGGGGAAGTGTACAAAACGATACATTTGTTCGTGATCTAGTTATGATTGGAAATGATGTTAACGAGATTACCGGCCCTGCTAGACAGGATACAGCGCCTGAAGATGAAAAGCGTGTGGAACTTCACTTGCATACGCCAATGAGTCAAATGGATGCCGTTTCATCTGTTGGAGCTTTAGTCGGACAAGCCAAAAAATGGGGACATCCGGCTGTAGCGATAACTGATCACGCGGTTGCACAGTCGTTTCCTGAAGCGTATGGAGCCGGGAAAAAGAACGGCATTAAAATACTGTACGGAGTGGAAGTCAATTTAGTAGACGACGGCGTGCCGATTGCCTATAATCCACAGCATGTGGATTTGACAGAAGCAACTTACGTCGTATTTGACGTCGAAACAACCGGTTTGTCAGCCGTATACGATACCATTATTGAACTTGCTGCCGTGAAGATGAAAGAAGGCGAAATCATCGATCGATTTGAACGGTTTGCAAATCCTCATCATCCTCTGTCTGCAACAACAATTGAGCTGACGGGTATTACAGATGATATGGTCCAAAATGCGCCTGAAATCTCAGAAGTACTTCGGGATTTTCACGAGTGGATGGGAGACAGTATTTTAGTCGCTCATAATGCAAGCTTTGATATGGGATTTTTAAATATGGGACTGCAAAAAATCGGATTAGAAAAAGCAGCTAACGGCGTTATTGATACGCTTGAACTCGGAAGATTTTTGTATCCGCATATGAAAAACCATCGTTTAAATACTCTTGCTAAAAAGTTTGATATTGAACTTGTGCAGCATCACCGCGCGATTTACGATGCGGAAACAACCGGCTATTTGTTAAATAAAATGCTGAAAGATGCATTTGAACGCGAAATTACGATGCACGATCGCTTAAATGATTATATGGGAGAAGGGAATGCATATCAGCGGGCCCGTCCTTATCATGCGACGCTTTTAGCACAAAACGACGTAGGTTTAAAAAATCTATTTAAACTCGTTTCTATTTCTCATTTAAATTACTTTTATCGAGTTCCGCGAATTCCGAGATCTCAGCTCGACAAATATCGAGAAGGTATCTTGATTGGAACCGCATGTGACCGAGGCGAAGTATTCGAAGGCATGATGCAAAAAGGAATTGATGAAGTAGAAGGAGCAGCTGAATTTTATGATTACATCGAAGTGCAGCCCCCTGACAACTACAAGCACTTAATTGAACTGGATTTAGTGCGGGATGAGAAAGCCTTAAAAGATATTATCAGCAATATTGTGAAGCTCGGTGAAAAGATTGGAAAGCCGGTTGTAGCAACAGGAAATGTGCACTATCTCAATCCGGAAGACAAAATTTACCGAAAAATTTTAATTGGTTCACAAGGCGGGGCTAACCCGTTAAACCGTCATCAGCTGCCGGATGTTCATTTTAGATCAACGGATGAGATGCTGAATTGTTTTTCATTTTTAGACGGGGACAAAGCGAAAGAAATTGTTGTTCATAATACGCAAAAAATAGCGGATATGATTGACGATATTAAACCAATTAAAGATGATTTATATACGCCTAAAATTGAAGGTGCAGACGAAGAAATGCGTGAAATGAGCTATGCGATGGCACGCAGCATCTACGGTGAAGAGCTGCCTGAAGTAGTAGAAGCTCGCCTAGAGAAAGAGTTGAAAAGTATTATCGGGCACGGGTTTGCCGTTATTTACTTGATCTCGCATAAACTCGTTAAAAAATCCTTGAATGATGGTTACTTAGTTGGTTCACGTGGTTCCGTAGGGTCTTCATTCGTTGCGACGATGACAGAAATTACAGAAGTAAACCCACTGCCGCCGCATTATGTTTGTCCAAAATGTAAGAAATCTGAGTTTTTTAATGACGGTTCCGTTGGTTCTGGATTCGACTTGCCGGATAAAAGCTGCGACGATTGTGGCGTACCATTTATTAAAGACGGACACGATATTCCGTTTGAAACGTTCTTAGGATTCAAAGGAGATAAAGTTCCCGATATCGATTTGAACTTCTCCGGAGAGTATCAGCCGCGAGCTCATAACTATACAAAAGTACTGTTTGGACAAGATAATGTATACCGCGCGGGAACAATCGGTACAGTAGCCGAAAAAACAGCTTATGGCTATGTAAAAGGCTATGCCGGTGACCGTGATTTACATTTGCGAAACGCAGAAGTGGATCGTTTAGTAGCAGGATGTACGGGCGTAAAACGTACAACGGGTCAGCATCCAGGGGGGATTATCGTTGTACCGGACTATATGGATATTTTCGATTTTTCACCGATCCAGTTTCCAGCTGATGACCGTAATTCCGAATGGAGAACAACTCATTTTGACTTCCATTCGATTCATGATAATTTATTAAAACTTGATATACTTGGACACGATGATCCGACCGTGATTCGCATGCTTCAAGATTTAAGTGGAATTGATCCAAAAACAATTCCGACAGATGATCCTGAAGTGATGAAAATTTTTAGCGGAACGGAATCACTTGGCGTAACAGAAGAGCAAATTATGTGTAAAACAGGAACGCTTGGCATACCTGAGTTTGGAACGCGCTTTGTGCGTCAAATGTTAGAAGATACGAAGCCAACGACGTTTTCAGAGCTTGTTCAAATCTCAGGACTGTCGCACGGGACGGACGTATGGCTTGGTAATGCGCAGGAGCTAATTCGCAATGATATTTGCAACTTAAGTGAAGTAATCGGCTGTCGTGATGACATCATGGTGTATCTGATTTATCAAGGTCTTGAACCTTCACTTGCCTTTAAAATTATGGAGTCTGTACGTAAAGGGAAAGGGCTAACACCTGAATTTGAAGAGGAAATGATCAAAAATGGTGTTCCGGACTGGTATATTGATTCTTGTAAAAAGATTAAGTATATGTTCCCTAAAGCCCATGCGGCTGCTTATGTATTGATGGCCGTGCGTATTGCTTATTTCAAAGTGCACCACGCGCTTCTTTATTACGCAGCATACTTTACGGTTCGTGCAGATGACTTTGATATTGATACGATGATCAAAGGCTCAACTGCCATTCGAGCGAAGATGGAAGAAATCAATGCCAAAGGTTTAGATGCATCTCCTAAAGAGAAAAACTTATTAACGGTGCTTGAGCTTTCTTTAGAAATGTGCGAACGAGGCTATTCGTTTAAAAAAGTAGATTTATATGAATCTAGCGCAGACGAATTTTTAATTGACGGTACGTCTTTAGTTCCACCGTTTAATGCCATTCCCGGTCTTGGCACAAATGCAGCGCTGAACATTGTAAAAGCTCGTGAAACGGGAGAGTTTTTATCGAAAGAAGACTTGCAGCAGCGAGGCAAAGTATCGAAGACGATTTTAGAGTATCTAGACAACCATGGATGCCTTGAATCATTACCTGATCAGAACCAGCTTTCTCTTTTCTAACATTTGCATAAAATAAGCGGTTATGATATAGTAATTGTGGAAATGCTAAGGATACGGACGAGAAAGAGTGGGGAAACCCGCTCTTTCTTATTGATATGAACTTACTGACATAGTAAGTAGTATGGAGAACGAATCGGCTTCTAGCATGATTCGTTTTTTCTGTAGATTTTCAATCACCATGATTGATTTATTATGTGACGTTTAAAATCCTGCAACACAAATGACAACATTTCCACTCTAGTAGGTTAGACCTCTTATAGAGTGCAAAATAAAAATAGCAAATAAACCACTCTTTTTTGATATAAGAGACATAAAAAACGCGTAACCTAAACATACCATGCAATGTCTCGAAGGGAGGATTAGAATGAGTAAAAATGTAAAACAAACAGTGGAAGAAATGGTTTCCCCTATCTTAGAGGAAATGAATTTAGAGCTTGTTGAAATTGAATACGTAAAAGAAGGAAAAGATTGGTTTTTACGTGTGTTTATCGACTCTGATACCGGCGTGGATATCGAAGACTGCGGAGCAGTAAGTGAAAAATTGAGTGAGAAAATGGATGCAGTAGATCCAATCCCTCATAACTATTTTTTAGAAGTATCATCGCCTGGTGCGGAACGCCCATTAAAAAAAGATAAAGATTTTGAACGTGCAATTGGTAAGCATGTATACATAAAAACATATGAACCAATTGAAGGCGCAAAAGAATTTGAAGGCGAATTACAATCATTTGACGGAGAAACTGTCACATTATCTATTCGTATCAAAACACGCACAAAAACGGTGGTTTTACCATATGACAAAGTCGCTTTTGCTCGATTAGCGATTGTATTTTAATGTGTAGGGGCCAATATTAAAGGGGGATTATCCAACGATGAGCAGTGAGTTATTTGATGCCTTAGTCATTCTTGAAAAAGAGAAAGGCATTAGCAAAGATATAATTATTGAAGCAATTGAAGCAGCGCTAATTTCTGCTTACAAACGCAACTTTAACCAAGCGCAAAACGTACGCGTTGATTTAAATTTAGAAAGAGGTTCAATGCGCGTGTTTGCTCGCAAAGATGTGGTTGATGAAGTATATGATCCACGCCTGGAAATTTCGGTTGAAGAAGCACAAACAATCAACCCTAACTTTCAGCTAGACGATGTGGTTGAAATCGAAGTAACGCCAAAAGACTTTGGACGCATCGCGGCTCAAACGGCAAAACAAGTTGTTACACAGCGTGTTCGTGAGGCGGAACGAGGCGTTATCTATTCAGAGTTCAGCGATCGGGAAGAAGATATTATGACAGGTATTGTTCAGCGTCAAGATTCTCGCTTCATCTATGTGAGCCTTGGCAAAATTGAAGCATTGCTTCCTCAAAGCGAGCAAATGCCAAATGAGCAGTATAAACCTCATGATCGTATTAAAGTGTATATTACGAAAGTAGAAAAAACAACAAAAGGCCCACAAATCTATGTTTCACGTACGCACCCAGGTCTTTTAAAACGTCTTTTCGAAAAAGAAGTACCGGAAATCTATGACGGTACAGTTGAATTAAAATCAGTAGCTCGCGAAGCTGGAGACCGTTCAAAAATCTCTGTTCATTCTGAGTATGCTGAAGTAGATCCGGTCGGTTCTTGCGTTGGGCCAAAAGGTCAGCGCGTACAGGCTGTTGTAAATGAACTAAAAGGTGAAAAAATTGACATCGTTCGCTGGTCAAATGATCCAGTTGAATTTGTTGCCAATGCTTTAAGTCCATCTAAGGTAGTAGATGTGATTGTAGATGAAAATGAAAAAGCAACAACTGTTATCGTTCCTGACTATCAGCTGTCACTTGCAATTGGTAAACGTGGACAAAATGCACGTCTAGCTGCTAAGCTGACAGGCTGGAAAATTGATATTAAAAGTCAATCAGAAGCTGAACAAGAAGGTATGGTTGTAAAAAACAGCGATGATATGCTAGTAAGTCAACATGCATTTGATTCAGATGAAGATATGGAATAAGAGGTGAGCCAAGGTGAACAATCGTAAAAAAGTCCCGATGCGAAAATGTGTGGCCACTGGAGAAATGAAGCCTAAAAAAGAGCTAGTACGCGTTGTACGCTCAAAAGAAGGCGACGTTTCAGTTGATGTAACGGGTAAAAAGTCCGGGCGCGGAGCTTATGTAAGCAAGGATAAAGAAGCAATTTTATTGGCAAAAAAGAAAAATGTGCTTTCGACACATTTAGGCGCGTCAATAGATGAAGCGGTTTATGAAGAGTTGCTAGCGCTTGTAGAAAAGGAGAAACAGTCACGCTAATGAATGAACAATGGATCTCCTTTTTAGGGCTTGCAAACCGTGCACGCAAATTGATTTCTGGAGAAGAACTTGTGGTTAGAGAAGTTCGGAAACAAAAAGCAAAGTTAGTACTTTTAGCAAGCGATGCGTCTGAAAACACAAAGAAAAAAGTAACGGATAAATGTTCTTACTATAACGTTTCGGTTAAAATCGTTCCCGATCGCTATACGCTAGGTCAAGCGATTGGTAAAGATGCTCGAGTCGTGGTAGCCGTTATGGACGAGGGGTTTGCTAAAAAGCTAGCAACGATGCTCGGTTAATTTTATGGGGGTGAAAGTATTGAATAAAAATACAAAATCAACAGCTAACAAAGGAAACAATAAAGGTAACAAAAAGCCACAGGCACAAAAGTCACAGGCACCAAAAGGTAGACCGGCTCCAGCAGCTGCAAAAGAGTTACCGGAAAAAGTAACGTTTGTCGGAAGCTTAACGGTTTCTGAGTTAGCAAAAGAGTTAGGCAAAGAGCCTTCTGAAATTATTAAAAAATTATTTATGCTTGGTGTAATGGCAACAATTAACCAAGAGTTAGATAAAGATTCTATCGAACTAATTGCCGGAGAATACGGTGTAGAAGTTGAAGAAGAAGTAGTGGTAGATGACAATGCTTTTGAATCATTAGAAATCATTGATGACGAAAAAGACCTTCAAGTGCGTCCTCCAGTTGTTACAATCATGGGTCACGTTGACCACGGTAAAACGACGCTTCTTGACTCTATCCGTAACACAAAAGTAACGGCTGCAGAAGCAGGCGGTATCACGCAGCACATCGGTGCTTATCAAGTTGTGGTTGACGAAAAGAAAATTACATTCCTTGATACACCAGGGCATGCTGCATTTACAACGATGCGTGCTCGCGGTGCGCAAGTAACGGATATTACAATCCTTGTTGTGGCAGCAGACGATGGTGTAATGCCTCAAACAATTGAAGCGATTAACCATGCAAAAGCGGCAGAAGTGCCAATTATTGTTGCGGTTAACAAAATGGATAAAGAAGCAGCAAATCCAGATCGCGTTATGCAAGAACTAATGGAGCACGGCCTTGTAGCTGAAGAGTGGGGCGGAGAAACAATCTTCTGTAAGCTTTCAGCCATTTCGGGTGAAGGGATCGATCAATTGCTTGAAATGATTTTACTTGTAAGTGAAGTAGAAGAGTTAAAAGCAAATCCTAACCGTCGTGCAGCAGGTACAGTTGTAGAAGCACAGCTAGATAAAGGCCGTGGGTCTGTAGCAACGCTTCTTGTTCAAACTGGTACACTACGCGTAGGTGATCCAATCGTAGTCGGAAATACGTTTGGCCGCGTTCGCGCAATGGTAAATGATATCGGCCGCCGTGTGAAGGAAGTAGGACCATCTACTCCGGTTGAGATTACTGGCTTAAACGAAGTTCCGTTAGCTGGAGATCGTTTCTTAGTGTTTGAAGATGAGAAAACAGCTCGTCAAATCGGAGAAGCTCGTGCTCAAAAGCAGCTTGAACAACAGCGCGGTGAAAAATCTCGCGTAAGCTTAGATGATTTATTTGAAAAAATTAAACAAGGTGAAATGAAAGACTTAAACCTTATCGTAAAAGCAGACGTACAAGGTTCTGTAGAAGCATTGGCTGCTGCTCTTCAAAAGATTGATGTAGAGGGTGTAAATGTTCGTATTATCCATACGGGTGTAGGTGCGATTACAGAATCTGATATCATTCTTGCAACTGCTTCTAACGCAATCGTTATCGGCTTTAACGTGCGTCCGGATGCTGGAGCAAAACGTACAGCTGACGTAGAAAACGTAGATATTCGTCTTCACCGCATTATTTACAAAGTAATTGAAGAAATTGAATCTGCGATGAAAGGAATGCTTGATCCTGAGTTTGCTGAAAAAATCATCGGTCAAGTGGAAGTACGTCAAACATTCAAAGTATCAAAAGTTGGTACAATCGCAGGAAGTTACGTAACAGACGGTAAAATTACACGTAACAGTGGAATTCGTTTAATCCGTGACGGAATTGTTATCTTTGAAGGTGAAGTAGATGTGCTAAAACGCTTTAAAGACGATGCAAAAGAAGTCGCTCAAGGATATGAGTGTGGTATTACAATTAAAAACTTCAATGATATTAAAGAAGGAGATATTATTGAAGCGTATGTAATGGAGCAAATTGATCCTAAATGATTGGACTAGTGGAGTGTGAATGCTTAATTTACGATGCTGCTTCTCTTAAAGAAAAACGTGCCGTGCTTCAGCGCATCTTGATGCGCTTGAAGCAGCGGTTTAACGTATCAGTTTCTGAAACTGATTTTCAAGATATGTGGCAGCGAACAAAAATTAGCATTGTCGCAGTCTCATCTAGCCGTGTCACAACGGAACAAGAACTGCAAAAAGCGCTAAGCTTGATTGATTCTTTTCCAGAGATTGAACGTACCATTACAACTTTTGATTGGTTATAAAAGGGGTGACACAGATGAACATAAGAGCAACTAGAGTCGGAGAACAAATGAAAAAAGAGATGGGCGAGATTTTAAATCGTAAAATCAAGGATCCGCGCATTGGTTTTGTGACTGTAACAGATGTTCAAGTATCAGGCGATTTACAGCAAGCGAAAGTTTATATCTCTGTTTTAGGAGATGCTGAACAGCGTGAGAATACGTTAAAAGGCCTTGCGAAAGCAAAAGGATTTATCCGCTCAGAAATCGGTCAGCGCATTCGCTTACGTAAAACACCTGAAATTACGTTTGAATTTGATGAATCAATTGATTATGGTAATCGAATTGAATCATTGCTTCATGAAATTAAAAAAGAAAGCGATGACCATCAAGAGAACGAATAAGATCAGTGAATGTAGAAACAAAAAAGGGTGTCTCAAAAGTGGTTTTTGCTTCTGAGACGCCCTTTTTTAAATGAAAAGGAGATGAAGAATGAGTGGACGGTGTTTTAGTTTTACATAAACCAGCTGGCCTGACTTCGCACGACTGTGTGTTTAAAGTCCGAAAGCTGCTTCGCACTAAAAAAGTAGGGCATACAGGCACATTAGACCCAGACGTTACAGGGGTATTGCCTATTTGTATCGGTAGAGCTACCAAAATTGTAGAGTATCTAACAGGAGCTACTAAAACTTATGAGGGAGAAGTTACACTCGGATTTTCTACAACAACAGAAGATTCTTCCGGAGAGATTGTAGAAGAAAAGAAAGTAGCGGATTCTTTTTCGCGTGCTCAAATCGAAGAAGTGCTGTCTTCGATGACAGGAGAACTTCAGCAAGTGCCTCCAATGTACTCCGCGGTAAAAGTCAAAGGTAAAAAGCTATATGAATATGCAAGGCAAGGAATCGAAGTAGAGCGCCCTGTTAGAACCATTCATATTTATAGCTTTGAACTGCTGGACGATCGCGCTACATTTGAGGGAGAACAAATTTCCTTCAAATTCCGCGTAACGTGCAGCAAAGGTACATATGTGCGAACGCTTGCTGTGATGATTGGAGAAGCTCTTGGCTATCCGTCTCATATGTCTTATTTGCAGCGAACGGGTTCAGGGCAGTTTTCACTAGAAGATTGTGTGACATTTGAAGATATTGAACGGGCGGTAGAAGAAGAAACGATTAATGAGAAACTGCATTCGATCGAAGAAGCTCTTAATCATTTGCCGAAACTTCAAATTAGTGATACATTAGCAGAGAAAGTGAAAAATGGCGCGGTATTGCCGTGCACAGAAGATGAAGAGTTAAAAAAGGAACCATTCTTTTTAATGATAAATTCTGCAGGCAAGTGCTTAGCAATTTATGCTCAGCACCCAACGAAAAAACATTTAATGAAGCCGGTTAAAGTGTTGGCAATCGACTAGACCGGTTAGGGAAAAGGTGAACTGTGTTTTGGAAACGATTGAAATTCGACATCCACACCACTTTCAACGAGAAGCTGTTCAACAATCAGTGTTAGCGCTTGGTTATTTTGATGGTGTGCATTTAGGGCATCAGCAAGTGATAAATTCAGCAAAACGGTTAGCCGATGAAAAAGGCATAGCTAGTGCTGTGATGACGTTTACTCCTCACCCTTCTGTGGTGCTCGGGCGCAACGTGCAGCACATTGATATGATCACACCACTTCAAGAAAAAAAGAAACTCATTGAGGAAATGGGAATTGACTTTTTATATATCGTTCATTTTGATAAACAGTTTGCAGCACTATTGCCTCAAGAGTTTGTGGATCAGTATATTATTGGCCTGAATGTGCAGCATGTGGTAGCTGGATTTGACTATACGTATGGAAAGTTAGGTAAAGGAACAATGGAAATACTACCATTTCATTCTCGATCAAAATTCACTCAAACAACAATTGATAAGTTAACAAATGGCGAAGAAAAAATTAGTTCAACGCTTATTCGCGAAAATTTAGCAAATGGAGACATGCATCGAGTAAAAGAGCTGCTTGGGCGCTATTATGAAGTGTCAGGCACAGTAACTCACGGAGAAAAGCGAGGCAGGCAAATAGGTTTTCCAACTGCTAACATCGCCTTAGACGATGAGTATTTACTTCCGCGCATCGGCGTGTATGCTGTTGAGCTTCAGCTCCACGGCAAGTGGTATGCAGGAGTATGCAACGTGGGCTATAAGCCGACTTTTCACGAAAATTTAGAAAAGCCAACAATCGAAGTGCACTTATTATCATTTGACGAACAAATCTACGATCAGCACGTAACGGTGAAATGGCACCGAATGATTCGGTCAGAAAAAAAGTTCAGCGGCATCGAAGAGCTTGTCGGTCAGATCTCAAAGGACAAGGAAGAAGCCCTTGCTTATTTTGAAGGAATTCAAAAGCATAAGAAATAAAAAAATATATATAAATAGCTGCTACGACTTGCTTTTTGCTTCAATAAGTAGTAACATAACACTTGTATGTAAAACAACCATTGCTTGGCATTACGATTCACCAACGTTTTGCTCGGTAACTGGGGTTTAATAATAAGGAGGTGAATAGGATGGCTATCACACAAGAGCGTAAAAATGAAATCATTAGTGAGTACAAAACTCATGCGAACGACACTGGTTCTCCAGAAGTTCAAATCGCTGTCCTAACAGAGCAAATTAACAATCTAAACGGTCACTTACGTACTCATAAAAAGGATCACCATTCACGTCGTGGTCTTTTAAAAATGGTAGGTCGACGTCGTAACTTACTTAACTACCTACGTAACAAAGACGTTACTCGTTATCGTGAGTTAATCAACAAACTTGGTTTACGTCGATAATAAGAAGAAAGCGGGAGCATTCCCGCTTTTTTAGTATGTACATTTAAGAAACATTAAAGATGCTACATAATGTGAAAAAAGCTATTGTTTTTGGATATTTCGTTTATAATAAAACTATCACATTTGATTACATACATATTTTATATGTAGAGAGGGGTACTCGTCGATATGGAACAAGAAAAACGAGTGTTCTCCGTAGATCTAGCTGGACGAAAGCTAGAAGTTGAAGTTGGCCAGTTGGCAAAACAAGCAAATGGCGCAGCATTAATCCGCTATGGAGACACAGTTGTATTAAGTACAGCAACGGCTTCAAAAGAGCCTAAAAATGTAGATTTCTTCCCGTTAACAGTAAACTATGAAGAGCGTTTATATGCAGTCGGTAAAATCCCAGGTGGATTCATTAAGCGTGAAGGCAGACCAAGTGAAAAAGCAATCTTGGCTAGCCGTTTAATCGACCGTCCGATTCGTCCTTTATTCGCAGATGGTTTCCGAAACGAAGTTCAAGTTGTCAGCGTTGTAATGAGCGTAGATCAAAACTGTTCTTCAGAAATCGCGGCAATGTTCGGTTCTTCATTAGCATTATCAGTATCTGATATTCCATTTGAAGGTCCTATTGCAGGCGTAATCGTAGGCCGTGTAGACAATGAATTTGTTGTAAACCCAACGGTAGATGAGCTTGAAAAAAGCGATATTCATCTGACGGTTGCTGGTACAAAAGACGCGATCAACATGGTTGAAGCAGGCGCTGATGAAGTACCGGAAGAAGTAATGCTAGAAGCAATTATGTTTGGACACGAGCAAATTAAAAAATTAATTGCGTTCCAAGAAGAAATTGTAGCAGCAGTAGGCAAAGAAAAAGTAGAAGTTGCGCTTTATACTGTGGATGCTGACCTTGAGCGTCAAGTTCGCGAAATTGCAGAAGGTGACATGAACCGTGCGGTTCAAGTTCAAGAAAAGCATGCGCGCGAAAATGCGATTAAAGAAGTGAAAAGCGCCGTAGCTGCAAAATTTGAAGAGCAAGATGTAGAAGAAGAAGTACTAAATCAAGTGAATGAAATTTTATCAAAGCTTGTTAAAAGTGAAGTGCGTCGCTTGATCACAGAAGAAAAAGTGCGTCCTGATGGCCGTAGTATTGACGAAATTCGTCCACTTTCTTCTGAAACAAACTTGCTTCCTCGTACACACGGATCTGGATTATTTACGCGTGGACAAACTCAAGCGCTTAGCATCTGTACATTAGGTGCACTGGGCGATGTGCAAATTTTAGATGGTTTAAGTGTAGAAGAATCTAAACGCTTCATGCATCACTATAACTTCCCTTCATTTAGTGTTGGTGAAACTAGACCGATGCGCGGACCGGGTCGTCGTGAAATTGGACATGGTGCGCTAGGTGAACGTGCACTTGAGCCTGTTATTCCAAATGAAAAAGATTTCCCTTATACAATTCGTCTTGTATCTGAAGTATTAGAGTCAAACGGTTCTACTTCACAAGCGAGTATTTGTGCAAGTACGCTTGCAATGATGGATGCTGGGGTTCCAATTAAAGCACCTGTAGCAGGGATTGCCATGGGTCTGATCAAATCAGGTGAACACTATTCGATTCTAACGGACATTCAAGGAATGGAAGATCACCTAGGAGATATGGACTTTAAAGTAGCAGGTACGGAAAATGGCGTAACTGCGCTTCAAATGGATATTAAAATTGACGGGTTATCTCGTGAAATTTTAGACGAAGCCCTTCAACAAGCAAAAAAAGGCCGTATGCAGATCTTAAATCATATGATGTCAACGATTGCTACGCCTCGTCAAGAGCTTTCTCAATATGCGCCTAAGATCCTTACAATGGCGATTAACCCTGATAAAATTCGTGATGTTATTGGACCAAGCGGCAAGCAAATCAATAAAATCATCGAAGAAACAGGCGTTAAAATTGATATCGAACAAGATGGTACAATCTTCATTTCTTCTATTGATCAGCCAATGAATGAAAAAGCGAAGAAAATTATTGAAGATCTTGTACGCGAAGTTGAAGTCGGCCAAATGTACTTAGGAAAAGTAAAACGAATTGAAAAATTCGGTGCATTTGTAGAAATCTTCAGCGGAAAAGATGGGCTTGTTCATATTTCAGAGCTTGCAGAAGAGCGTATTGGAAAAGTGGAAGACGTTGTAGCGATTGGTGACGAGCTTTTAGTTAAGGTTATGGAAATTGATAAACAAGGCCGCGTTAACTTATCTCGTAAAGCAATTTTAAAAGAACAAAAAGAAAAAGAAGAAAAAGCAAAAGAAACAAAATAATCTTCTTTTACTACTATATAGATATTGTGAAATCGTCCATACATGAAGAAAATCCATGTGTAGGGCGATTTTATCGTTTGTAGATGTTTGTTCTACCTTGTCCTCTTTATACATATTTTAAATGGTAAAGGGGGAAGGATAAGTGAAGAGAACCATTGTGCAATTTACAGCATTTCTATTTTTACTGGCAATTACATATAAATCTATTTATAATCCTTTTGCTGAAGCATATATAGAAGCACTTAAATCCGATGTACAACTTGTATCAGCTCAGCATGATGCGTTATATCAAAAGATTGAAGAAAAAGCAAAAGATTATGAAAAGCCGGCAGCGAATGCACGAATCGATCCCGTATGGAAACGGGTTCCTGGCTATAACGGCATAAAAGTTGATCTTGCTGCTTCTTATAAAAATATGAAACCTGCGGGTAAATTTGATGAAAAAAAACTAGTGTACAAACAGGTTAGACCAAAGGTTCACTTGAAGGATTTACCACAGGAACCTATCTACCGTGGACACGATGAAAAGCCTATGGTATCGTTTACAGTGAACGTAGCATGGGGGAACGAGTATTTGCCTAAAATGTTAGAAGTGCTAAAAAAGCACCATGCTAAAGCAACTTTCTTTTTAGAAGGAAAATGGGTTAAAAATAATCCAGATATGGCAAAAATGATTGTAGACGCAGGGCATGAAGTAGGAAACCACTCTTATTCTCATCCTGATATGGCCACTTTATCGGCTAGTCAAATCAATCAGCAGCTTAAAAAAACGAATGATATTATTACGTCTACTACGGGACAAAAAGTAAAATGGTTTGCTCCGCCGAGCGGCAGTTTTCGCCCCGAAGTAGTAACGCTTGCTTCTCAGTTAAAAATGAGTACCATCATGTGGACAGTTGATACAATCGATTGGCAAAAGCCAAGTTCAGAAGTGTTAATTAATCGAGTAATGAAAAAGATTCACCCAGGGGCTATTGTACTGATGCACCCGACTGAATCAACGGCCGAATCGCTTGACCAATTGTTAACCGATATTGAACGCAAAGGCCTGAAAGTTAGCGATGTGTCAACAATGCTAGATGAAGAACGAATGATGAAAATACCTTCTTCTACTAAGAAGTAAGTGAGATAAGCAAAAGGGAGGCACTAGCTTGATAAAACGATATACGTGCAAAAATGGTGTAAGAATTGTATTGGAAAATATCCCAACTGTTCGATCTGTGGCCATTGGGGTTTGGATCGGAACGGGTTCTCGAAGTGAACACCCTGAAATTAATGGTGTATCACATTTTCTTGAACATATGTTTTTTAAAGGAACAAAAACAAGATCTGCTCGTGAAATTGCAGAAAGCTTCGACCGCATTGGGGGACAAGTAAATGCATTCACTTCTAAAGAATACACGTGCTACTATGCAAAAGTATTAGACGAACACGCAGATCAAGCACTCGATGTGCTAGCGGATATGTTCTTTAATTCTTCATTTGATGAAGAGGAATTAGCTCGTGAAAAAAATGTTGTATATGAAGAAATTAAAATGTATGAAGATACACCTGATGATATTGTACACGATTTATTAGGCAAAGCCGTATATGGCAATCATCCATTAGGCTATCCAATTTTAGGAACGGAAGATACGTTAAAAACATTTAACGGTGATTCGCTTCGTCAGTATATGGAGCAAATGTATATTCCCGAAAACATCGTTATTTCAGTAGCTGGAAACATTGATGAAAGTTTTATTCAGCAGGTGGAAAACTATTTTGGTACATATACGTCAAGTCATTCCGCTCATCAATATGTTCAGCCAGAGTTTCATACAAATCATATTGCGCGCAAAAAGGAAACAGAACAAGCTCATCTTTGCCTTGGCTTTAAAGGTTTGCCAATCGGCGGAGAAGATGTATATAGCTTAATTGTATTAAATAACGTGCTTGGCGGAAGTATGAGCAGTCGTTTGTTCCAAGAAGTCCGCGAACAGCGCGGCTTGGCTTATTCTGTTTTCTCTTATCATTCTTCTTATCGAGACAGCGGTCTTGTCACGATTTATGGGGGGACGGGAAGCCATCAGCTCGACGTATTATATGATACCGTTCAAGAAACGCTTTATGATCTGAAAGACAAAGGGATTACAGATAAAGAACTTTCTAACAGCAAAGAGCAGCTGAAAGGAAACTTAATGCTGAGCCTTGAAAGTACAAATAGCCGTATGAGCAGAAACGGAAAAAATGAGTTAATGCTAGGCTATCACCGTTCATTAGATGAGATTCTAGACCTTGTTAATGCCGTGACTAAAGATAGTGTAAATGGTCTTGCACGAGATATTTTCAAAGATGAATTTGCTCTTTCGCTAATAAGCCCGAGTGGAGATTTACCTAAAGGTTTTAAAGGAAAGTAAACAGTAAAAGTAAGGTTGGCTAAAATAATTGAGCCAGCCTTATTTTTTTGTCATTTTTTGTATGGTTGTTCAATAAATTAGATGAAAGGAGGGATTCTATGAGATTAAGCGAACTGAGTGGAAAAGAAATTGTAGATGTTAAGCGAGCAGAACGTTTGGGTATTTTAGGGCAAACGGATCTTGAAATTAATGAACATACGGGACAAATTAATGCGCTGATTATTCCATCTGTGAAGTGGTTTGGGTTTCGAAAGCAAGGAGATGAAGTGCGAGTGCCGTGGGGAAATATCGAAAAAATTGGTACAGATATGGTGATTGTAAATGTCCAGCAGCTAGAAGACATAAACAATGAGTCAACAAAATAAGAAACGAGATGCTTCCTGCATCTCGTTTCTTTTATTTTCAGGGATAAAGATTCACCGATTCCTGTGTGTTTACATAGTATGTTGAAGAAAAGCAATAGGCATTCTAGGGCGTAATGATAGCACTTTACATCTCGATGGTTTAAGCGAAAGATACATCTATTTAATGTTAAAGAAGGTGAAAATGAAACATGTTAACGGATTTGCACATAGCTGTAATTGGCGGTGATGCTAGGCAGCTTGAAGTCATTCGAAAATTAATTCAATTAGATGCAAAAACCTCTCTTATTGGTTTTGATCAGCTAGATCATGGTTTTACAGGTGCGACGAAATATCAGATAGAGGAGCTGGATTTTTCAGATGTTGACGCCATCATCCTTCCAGTGCCTGGAACAAATCACGAAGGGCAAGTAGATACTATTTTTTCAAATGAAAAAGTAGTGCTGACTGAAGAAATACTTAAAAAAACGCCTGAGCACTGCATTATTTATTCTGGTATTAGCAATGGGTATTTAAACGAATTAGTCAAAACGACAAACCGTAAACTCGTTCAGCTATTTGAGCGTGATGATGTAGCAATTTATAACTCTATTCCTACTGTTGAAGGTACCATCATGCTTGTTATTCAACATACGGATTTTACCATTCACGGTTCAAATATTTCTGTCCTAGGTTTAGGAAGAGTAGGAATGAGCGTGGCGAGGTCCTTTGCTGCACTCGGTGCCAATGTAAAAGTAGGAGCTAGAAAATCTGAACATTTAGCACGTATTGCTGAAATGGGTTTGCAACCTTTCTATCTTTCTGAACTCGATAAAGAAATTGCTGATAGTGATATATGTATTAACACCATTCCATACCCCATCTTAACGGCTAAGACATTATCTAATGTCCCGACCCATGCACTCATTATTGATTTAGCTTCAAAGCCTGGAGGAACCGATTTCCGCTATGCGGAAAAACGAGGAATTAAAGCTATTTTAGCACCAGGTCTTCCAGGAATTGTGGCTCCAAAAACAGCAGGTCAGATTGTCGCTAATGTATTAGTGAATTTATTAAAAGACGCTGCGGATGCGAGAGAGGAGAAAAAATAATGTCATTAAAAGGTAAAAGAATAGGATTCGGCTTGACCGGGTCTCACTGTACGTATGATGCGGTTATGCCGGAAATTGAAAAGCTTGTTAATTTGGGAGCAGAAGTGTTACCGGTCGTTTCTTACACTGTACAATCCACAAATACTCGTTTTGGAGATGGAGAAGACTGGGTGAAGAAAATTGAGGAATTAACGGGTCACGCCGTCATCAATACAATTGTAAAAGCAGAGCCTTTAGGACCAAAGATTCCGCTTGATTGTATGGTGGTTGCCCCAATCACTGGGAATACGATGAGTAAGTTTGCAAATGCAATGACTGAATCTCCGGTACTCATGGCAGCTAAAGCAACGCTTCGTAATAATAAGCCGGTGGTACTGGGAATTTCGACTAATGACGCACTAGGGCTAAATGGTGTAAACTTAATGAGGCTAATGGCGACTAAAAATATTTATTTTATTCCATTTGGTCAAGATGACCCGGTGCTTAAGCCGAATTCAATGGTAGCGCGTATGACGATGTTATCAGACACGGTGTACGCAGCGCTTGAAGATAAACAGATTCAGCCTGTTATTGTCGAAAGGTTCCGCGACGGTCAAGAGTCATAGGACATATATGCCTCTTGCTGTTGCATGAATCTATTCAATACTGCGGCTGTAAGAGAACTCTCAATCTCAAAGAAGAGAAGATTTTAAAAATCTTCTCTTCTTTGACGCAATGAAGCATAATAATATGTTAAAATAGTCAGTATATGCAGATAAATGTTGAGTAGTTGAAAATTGTTGGAGGCGGTATTAAAATGACAAGAGAATTACATGTAGCAGTAGTAGGAGCAACAGGTGCAGTAGGACAACAAATGATTAAAACCCTACAGGAGCGTAATTTTCCAGTTGGTAAATTAACGTTATTATCTTCAGCTCGTTCAGCTGGTAAAAAAGTGTTGTTTAACGGAGAAGAAGTTGTTGTGCAAGAAGCAACTCCTGATAGCTTTGAAGGCGTAGATATTGCTTTATTCAGTGCAGGCGGGAGTATTTCAAAAGCACTTGCACCAGAGGCAGTAAAACGCGGAGCAATCGTTGTAGACAACACAAGCGCTTATCGAATGGATGAAAATGTCCCGTTAGTTGTGCCGGAAGTGAATGAAGACGCATTACACGCACATAACGGAATCATTGCTAATCCAAACTGCTCCACAATTCAAATGGTTGCAGCATTACAGCCGTTGCGTGAAACATATGGCTTATCTAAAGTACTAGTATCAACGTATCAAGCCGTTTCTGGAGCAGGCGCTGCTGCAATTAATGAATTAAAAGAACAAGCTAAAGCTATTTTAGAAGAAAAAGAGTTTACACCGGAAATTTTACCGGTTGGTGGAGATAAAAAACATTATCAAATTGCTTTTAATGCCATTCCGCAAATTGATAAATTTCAAGATAACGGTTTTACATTTGAAGAAATGAAAATGATTAATGAAACGAAGAAAATTATGAGCATGCCTGAATTGCCAGTAGCTGCTACTTGTGTTCGTCTACCGGTTGTAACAGGTCATTCAGAGTCAGTGTACATTGAAATTGAAAAAGACGGTGTAACGGTAGCTGATGTGAAAAATTTATTGGCTGATGCACCTGGTATCGTATTGCAAGATGATCCAGAAAATCAAGTATATCCAATGCCAGCAGATTGTGTAGGTAAACGAGATGTGTTTGTCGGCCGTATTCGTAAAGATTTAGATCGCGATAACGGTTTCCATATGTGGATCGTTTCTGATAACTTGTTAAAAGGTGCAGCTTGGAATTCTGTACAAATTGCAGAATCACTTATTAAGCTTAGCTTAGTAAAATAAGCGCAACCAGAGTGTCTCGGAACATGATGAGGTGTAAGTATGAAAATAATCGTCCAAAAATTTGGAGGAACTTCCGTTCGTAACGAAGAAGGAAGAGCGAGAGCAATCTATCATTTAAATAATGCATTAAGTGAGGGTTACAAAGTAGTCGTTGTTGTATCGGCAATGGGACGAAAAGGTGAGCCGTATGCAACGGATACATTGCTTTCACTTGTTGATGGAAATAAAGCGTCTCTTAATAAACGTGAGCTTGATATGCTTATGGCATGCGGAGAATTAATTTCATCGGTTGTGTTTACGAATTTATTAAACGAAAATGGTATTAAAGCTACAGCGTTAAACGGTGCACAGGCCGGGTTTGTGACGAATGATGATTTTACCAATGCCAAGATACTAGAAATGAAATGCGATCGTTTGTTAAAAGAATTAGAAGAATATGATGTCGTTGTTGTAACAGGCTTTCAAGGTGCAACTACTGAAGGTGATACAACAACGCTTGGACGCGGAGGCAGCGATACATCTGCTTCAGCTTTAGGTGCAGCCCTTATGGCTGATTACATTGACATTTTCACAGATGTAGAAGGTGTGATGACAGCGGACCCGCGTATTGTAGAAGATGCAAGACCGCTATCCGTTGTCACATATAACGAAATATGCAACATGGCTTATCAAGGTGCAAAAGTAGTTCACCCACGTGCCGTAGAAATTGCCATGCAAGCAAAAGTACCGATGCGCGTCCGTTCCACGTATGCTGATTCAACAGGTACGCTCGTTACATCTCAAGGTGAAGCACAGCAGCGTGGAAGCGATGTACAAGAACGCCTTGTAACAGGCATCGCGCACGTATCCAACGTCACTCAAATTAAAGTTTTTAGTAAAGAAGGCCATTATGATACGCAAGCAGAAGTATTCAAAGCAATGGCACAAGAAAAAATCAGCGTAGATTTTATCAATATTTCACCGAAGGGTGTTGTATATACGGTAACAGATGAAGCAACTGACAAAGCGATTGATGTGCTTCATGCGCTGGGGTATGAGCCGGCTGTTATTCGCAACTGTGCCAAAGTGTCAACGGTTGGAGCAGGAATTGCAGGGGTGCCTGGTGTTACATCTAAAATTGTTACAGCCCTTTCTGGCGAAGGTATTCAGATTTTACAATCTGCTGACAGCCATACGACGATTTGGGTGCTTGTAAAAGAAGAGGATTTAAAGAAAGCCGTTAATGCTCTTCATGGTGCCTTTGACTTGTCAAAAGCACCGCAAAAGAGATAAACTACATGTTCCGTTAGCTATAAGCTAACGGTTCATTACATGAATAGGGATAATGCAATTTCAAGGAGTGAAAACATGATTGATTTTGGGAAAGTCGCCACAGCGATGGTAACGCCTTTTGATCATAAAGGAAATATTGATTTTGAAAAAACAACGCAGCTTATTAACTATTTAATCAGCAACGGTTCGGATGCGTTGGTTATTGCAGGAACAACGGGTGAATCTCCTACGCTTTCAACAGAAGAAAAGCTGGCGCTGTTCCGCCACTCAGTAAAGGTAGTAGATGGCCGTGTACCTGTTGTGGCTGGTACAGGAAGCAACAATACGTATGCATCAATTGAATTAACAAAAAAGGCAGAAGAAATCGGCGTAGATGCGATTATGATTGTAGCACCTTATTACAACAAGCCGAATCAGGAAGGCTTATATCAGCATTTTAAAACAATTGCTGAAAGTACAGAGCTGCCTGTCATGTTATACAATATTCCAGGGCGATCTGTGATCAATATGTCTGTTGATACAATTGTACGCCTAGCTGAACTGCCAAATGTTGTAGCGTTAAAAGATGCAAGCGGAGATCTTGACGCAATGACAGCTATTATCGCACAAACAAGCGATGATTTTGCTTTATACAGCGGTGATGATGGTTTAACACTACCGGTACTAGCAGTTGGAGGAACTGGTATTATTTCTGTTGCCTCTCACGTTATTGGGAATGAAATGCAAGAGATGGTTAAGCTGTATGAGTCGGGAAATCCGAAGGAAGCAGCAAAAATTCATCAGCGTATTGTACCTGTTATGAAATCTCTTTTTGCGGCTCCAAGTCCAACGCCTGTTAAAACAGCTTTACAGCTAAAAGGGTTAGACGTAGGATCGGTACGATTACCTTTAGTTCCGTTAACGGAAGAAGAACGCCAAACGTTAGTCAGCACATTAAATACGCTATAAGCTATAAGTATGTTTTTTAAACGTCTCTTCATTGACCGTATATACGAGTCGATGAAGAGACGTTTTTTTCTTATAAGATAATAGAAGAGCAGATGACGGAAATAGACGAATGAAATTTCTTGTATTCCAATTCTTACTTCAGTTATAATGTAAGCAAATGAAATTGAACGGGTGAAAGTAAGTAGGAGGAGCTTATGGTACTAGAAAAGACAGAAAATATTAAAATTTCAGCCTTGGGTGGAGTCGGAGAACTTGGAAAAAACATGTATGTGGTGGAAATCAATGAAAACATATATGTGTTAGATGCAGGATCAAAGTTTCCGGGAGGGGAAATGTTAGGAATTGATATTGTCATTCCGGACATTACATATTTAGTAGAAAATCAGCAGAACGTAAAAGGCATATTTGTTACTCATGGACACGAAGAACAAATTGGCGCTATTCCCTTTATACTTCAAAAATTGGATGTGCCTGTATATGGTACAGAATTAACGCTAGCACTTATCAAAGAAAAGTTAAAAGAATATGGAATTAAAAAATATGAAGCTTTACATCCTATCACTTCGTCAACGGTTTTATCGTTTGAAGGAGTAGATATTTCATTTTTCAGAACGCAGCACAGCATCCAAGATTCAGTCGGTATTTGTTTACAAACAAATCAAGGTGCGATTGTATATACAGGTGATTTTAAATTTGATCAAAATTCAGTCAGCATTCAAAGCGCTGATATTGGAAAAATGGCTGCCATTGGGGAACAAGGCGTGCTGTGTTTGCTTTCAGACAGTACAAATGCGGATAAGCCGGGCTATACAGTTTCCGAAGCCGTCATTGGACAAAATATTACCGACGCTTTTTATAAAAGCAAAGGTCGAATCATTGTTGCTGCATACAGTTCCAATCTGCACCGTATTCAGCAAATCATTCATGCCGCATATCAGCACGGCCGCAATCTGATCGTTATGGAAAAAAATATGCTGAAAATCATTGATATTGCAGCAAAACTTGGACATTTGCAGCTGCCTGAGGATTTAATTGTTCCTGTGCAAAAGCTAAAAGATCTTTCAGAACATGAAACGGTTATTTTAACAACAGGTCATCACGGAGAGCCGATTTTAGGTCTTACTCGAATGGCTAAACAGTCCCATAAATTTATTCAAATCAAACAAGATGATACGGTCCTGCTGGCTGCTACACCTGTGGCGGGGCACGAAACGACCTTTTCAAAAACAATTGACGTCATCTTTCGTTTAGGAGCAAGCGTAGTGTTTGCTCAGAAGAAAGTGCAGGCTTCCGGACACGGCAGTCAAGAAGAATTAAAATTTATGATTAACTTAACAAAGCCGAAATATGTCATGCCTGTGAATGGAGAGTATCGAAAACAAAAAGCTTATGCAAAGCTGGCCGGTCAATTAGGAATATCAGAAGATCATATTTGTTTGCTTGAAAAAGGCGAGCGAGTTGAGTTTAAAGATGCTCGCATGTACCCTAGCGGTTCTATTCAAGCAGGAAATACACTTATTGATGGACTAGGCGTCGGTGATATTGGAAATATCGTTCTGAGAGACCGCAGGCTGCTGTCACAGGACGGAATCTTAACGGTAGTAGTTACGATTAATAAACGCCAAAAAACGGTAGTAGCGGGGCCAGAAATCATCTCCCGCGGATTCGTCTATGTAAGAGAATCAGAAAAGCTTTTAGAAGAAGCAACGAAGATTGTTCAGCAAATTTTAGAAAAGTGTATGGAAGACAAAGTGATCGAGTGGTCTTCATTAAAATTAAAAATGAGAGAAAGTTTAAATCAATTTCTATATGAAAAAACCCGTCGTAAACCGATGATTTTACCGATTATTATGGAAATCTAATGTGAAGCCTTCCCGCTGGGAAGGCTTTTTATTTGCAGCTGATGCGGATGTAATAACTATGAGAAGTTCATACTACTACTATCAATAAGTGAAAGGAGCTAGAATATGTTTGAAAATAACGAAAGATTACATTCTGATGAAGCGCCTCAGCAGCCTAATAAAAATGAAGAAAGCAAGGGCGGGATATTAGATAAAATTCAACAATTAGGACAGACCAACGTGGCTCAGCTTCCTCAGGATTCTAATATTCACTGTTTAACGATTGTAGGACAAATAGAAGGGCACATGCAGCTGCCTCCTCAAAACAAAACGACAAAATATGAGCATGTCATCCCGCAAATTGTGGCGATCGAACAAAATCCAAAAATTGAAGGATTGCTTATTATTTTGAATACAGTAGGTGGAGATGTAGAAGCGGGTCTTGCAATTGCTGAAATGATTGCTTCGTTATCCAAGCCTTCTGTGTCCATTGTGTTAGGAGGCGGACATTCAATCGGTGTTCCAATTGCGGTTTCAACTGATTATTCGTATATTGCCGGTACAGCGACCATGACCATTCACCCTATTCGCTTAACAGGTCTTGTTATTGGTGTACCGCAAACATTTGAATACTTAGATAAAATGCAAGAGCGCGTGATTAACTTTGTGAGAGAACACTCTCATATTTCAGAAGAAAAGTTTAAAGAACTTATGTTTTCAAAAGGGAACTTAACGCGTGATATCGGGACAAATGTAGTTGGCGGAGATGCTGTTTCATACGGGTTAATTAACGAAGTAGGCGGAGTTGCTCAAGCGATCAAAAAGTTGAATGAACTGATTGAGCAAGGACGTCAGAATGAGGAGCAGCTGCTGCAATGATTTTGTATACAATGATGCCGCAAGAACTAATCTTTCAGCAGTCTTATCAACAAGAACAATCTCAGCCAAAGCTTATTAGCCATAATGGAATCCCGGTTATTGTTGAAGAAAATGAACAAAAGCAACAGCAAATTGTGAGGATTTTAAGCACGAATCCTCAAGATTATTTGAATGAAAATTATTATCCTGGTCAAATTTTGTCGTAAGGATTTCAGTATAATTATGGTGAATATGGTATAATGAATATGACGAAGAAGGCAGCCGCTGTATTGGCTGCTTTTTTATTCAACTGATAAAAGAAACAAAATCAACATAGAGCGTTGGACGTTGATTGGAGTGGAAAAATGGCAAAGAAAAAACGAAGAGGTCAAATAAAAAAGGATGAATGGAAACGCATATTGCGCTTTGAGCTTATTGGCTTATTTTTATTAGCATTAACGTTAATTGCCATGGCAGGACTTGGTGCTGTAGGACAGGCCCTTGTACTAGTGGTCCGCTTATTTATTGGCGAATGGTATATGCTGTGTTTAATCGGAATGGCTATTCTATCTGTTTATATTATTTGGAAAAGGGAAATGCCTCCTTTAGTGACGCGGCAGCTTATCGGTACATATCTCATTATTTTATCTATTTTACTGTTTAGTCATGTTACGTTATTTGAAAATTTATCAAAAAACGGAACGTTTACAGATCCGTCTGTCATTATGAACACGTGGGATTTGTATATGCTCGAAGCAACGGGCCAATCGAATCACAGTGATTTAGGCGGAGGGATGATAGGAGCTATTATGTTTGCCATGTTCTACTATCTATTTGATAGCTTAGGAACAGAACTTATCGCTGCCTTGCTTATTGTGATTGGAGTACTGCTTATTACCGGACGTTCGCTTCACGAAACGGTATTAAAACTTTTGTCACCTCTAGTGAATTTTTTAACAACGGAGTTAAAAGAAGGCTGGCAAGATATTCAGACGTGGAAACATAAAAAGAAAAAAGCTCCCAAAACAACAAAAAAGAGACGCCAAGAAAAAGCTGTTCAAGAGCCTGAAGAAAGCATGGACATAGAAGTAGAAGCACCTTCGCCTCCAATTATTGAACACTTTGACTACGGAGAGGAAGAGTCTAGTCAACCTCCTGCTGCTCCTATAGCTCCGGTGCCGCCGGTTGTGGAATCGAAGCCTGTAGCTGCTGCACCGCAACAGCCAAGGCCGCAAAAGGAACAGGAAGAAGAAAAAGCTCCTATGATTACATTTACTGAAACGGAAAATAAAGAGTATGAGCTTCCTCCTATCAAGCTATTAACGATGCCAAAGAAAAGCAACCAGGCAAAAGAGCATAAAAACATTTATAAAAATGCCGAAAAACTTGAAAAAACGTTTCAAAGCTTCGGCGTAAAAGCAAAAGTGGCAAAAGTTCACCTTGGACCAGCTGTTACAAAATATGAAGTATATCCTGATGTAGGAGTAAAAGTAAGTAAGATTGTTAATTTAAGTGATGATCTAGCACTTGCATTAGCTGCCAAAGATATTCGGATTGAAGCTCCAATTCCCGGGAAATCAGCGGTAGGAATTGAAGTGCCGAATGAAGAAGTAGCGATGGTTTCACTTAGAGAAGTACTTGAAGCAACTGAAAATAACCGACCGGATAAAAAGCTATTAGTTGGTTTAGGAAGAGATATTTCAGGTGAAGCTGTGCTAGCAGAGCTTAATAAAATGCCTCATATGCTTGTAGCAGGGGCAACCGGAAGCGGAAAAAGTGTATGTATCAACGGTATTATTATTAGTATTTTAATGAGGACAAAGCCTCATGAAGTAAAATTAATGATGATTGACCCTAAAATGGTTGAGCTCAATATGTACAATGGTATTCCGCATTTATTGGCTCCTGTTGTAACGGATCCGAAAAAAGCTTCTCAAGCCTTAAAGAAAGTTGTAAATGAAATGGAGCGACGTTATGAGCTGTTTTCACACAGCGGAACGAGAAACATTGAAGGATATAACGATTTAGTAAAACGTATGAATGACGATGGAGACGCCGATGCAAAACAGCCGACTCTTCCTTATATTGTGGTGATTGTCGATGAGTTGGCTGACTTGATGATGGTTGCTTCATCTGATGTAGAAGATTCGATCACACGTCTTGCTCAAATGGCTCGTGCTGCCGGCATTCATTTGATTATTGCTACACAGCGACCATCAGTAGATGTTATTACGGGAGTTATTAAAGCTAACATTCCTTCCCGAATCGCTTTTAGTGTATCTTCACAAACTGACTCTCGTACGATCTTAGATATGGGAGGAGCTGAAAAGCTTCTAGGAAGAGGAGATATGCTGTTCATGCCTGTTGGAGCTTCAAAACCTGTGCGTGTGCAAGGTGCCTTTTTATCAGATGAAGAAGTAGAAGAGATTGTTGATTTTGTAATTGCACAGCAAAAAGCGCAGTATCAAGAAGAAATGATTCCAACCGATGCTCCTGAACAAGTTGATGATTTTGCAGATGAGCTATATGACGAAGCGGTACAGCTTGTAGCAGAAATGCAAACAGCTTCTGTTTCTATGCTGCAGCGACGCTTTCGAATTGGCTATAACCGGGCTGCGCGCTTAATCGATGCAATGGAAGAGCGTGGAGTGGTGGGACCTTATGAAGGAAGTAAGCCGCGTTCCGTCCTGATTTCTCAGCAGAATGAGGATGTTGGATCTTAATAATGTTACTAGAAAAGATGACTTGCATATGTGCAAGTCATCTTTTTTATGAAACGACAGAGAGGAAGAATAGTATCATACAAAAATATGTCATGCTAAATAAATGAAATAAAAACGAATATTAAAAAATTTAATGACTAAAATGTTTGGTTTTTATCTAATATTAGAAGAAAAGCAGGTTGTTAGGTATGCTGACATTAAAAAATAACAAAAATTCATTTTTTTAAAAAAATATTAAAAATTTTAATAAAAAATTAATATAACCTATTTATTTATCTGTCGAAAAATGATATATTATTTTCGATTAAGTAGTCGAACATCAGAGGTCTGATGACTTTTTAATATGGAGGAAGAGTGATGTCTATACGTGCGGATAATCGGCACTTGTATTTACAAGTGATTGATAAAATTAAACAAAATATAGAAAAAGGAATTTTTAAAGAAAAGGAAAGACTCCCTTCAGAGTTTGATTTATCAAAGCAGCTAGGGGTTAGCCGCGCAACGCTACGTGAGGCACTTCGCATACTAGAAGAAGAGAATATTATTGTTCGCAGACACGGCGTGGGAACATTTGTCAACACGAAGCCTACTTTTTTGTCAGGGATTGAGCAACTAAATAGTATAACACATATGATTGAACAAGCCGGTATGAAGGCTGGAACAATCTTCTTATCTTCTCAAATACAAGAGTTGTCTGAAAATGATTTAACACGTTTTGCATGCGGGGAAGACGAACAGATTTTATTTGTTGAACGGGTGAGAACGGCAAACGGAGAGCCGGTTGTATATTGCATGGACAAGGTTCCTCAAAGAATATTGCCTGAAAATTTTGAATATAAACAAGAGTCTTTGCTAGAAATTCTTGAAAAACAAGCAGGAAAGCACATTGCATACGCCGTGGCAAACATTGAGCCTCTAGGCTATCATGAAAAAGTTTCTCCTATTTTACAATGCGAGCCAGAAACCGCGTTGCTTGTACTGAAACAAATGCATTATGACCAGCATGATGAACCCATTTTATATTCCATCAATTATTTTAAAGCAGATCAATTTAGTTTCCAAGTACTGCGTAAACGCGTCTAGTTTTTTTTGTGGTTAAATGTCAGAAAATTTCCAACTGTTTAACATTGTCCTTTTAAGGAGGTGTCAAATGTAGGTCACAAGGACGAAATAGAAAATTGGCTTTATACTTTTAAAACTATTCAGGGGGTTAAAACATGTTAAAACGTAAAACGGGACTTGCATTATCACTAGTATTAGCGGCAGGAACACTTTTAAGTGCGTGTGGCTCAGACGACGCAGGTAAGAGCGGCGGAGATAAAAAAGCGGCAGATTTTAAAGTGGGAATGGTAACAGATACGGGCGGGGTAGACGATAAATCGTTTAACCAATCTGCTTGGGAAGGTCTGACAAAGTTTGGGAAAGATAACGGACTTGATGAAGGGACTGGATATAAGTATTTGCAGTCTACAAAAGCGTCTGAATACGAGAGCAATCTTTCTAAATTTGCTGAGAGTGGCTACAACTTGACGTATGGAATTGGCTTTTTGTTAAAAGAAGATATTAAAAAAGCAGCAAAGCAGTATCCAGACGCTAACTTTGCATTAGTAGACGATACGCTAAAGTCAGAGAACTTAGATAACGTGGCAAGCATTCTATTTAAAGAAGAGCAAGGCTCTTTCTTAGTAGGTGTAGTAGCAGCTAAACAAACGAAAACGAACAAAATCGGCTTTATCGGAGGTGTTGAATCTCCATTAATCAAGAAGTTTGAAAACGGATTTAAAGCAGGTGTTAAATCTGTAAACCCAGATGCTGAAGTTATCTCTCAATACGCAGAAAGTTTTAACTCTCCAGAAAAAGGTTCAGCTATTGCTTCTACTATTTACAGCAAAGGAGCCGATATTATTTATCAAGCGGCTGGCGGTACTGGAAACGGCGTATTTACAGAAGCTAAAAACCGTTCAAAAGGCGGTAAGGATAAAAAGGTTTGGGTAATTGGAGTTGACCGCGATCAGCATGAAGAAGGTATGCCTGAAAACGTAACGTTAACGTCGATGGTTAAACGCGTTGACTTGGCTGTAGAAGATGTTGCAAAAAAAGCAATGGACGATAAATTCCCAGGTGGTAAAGAAGTTGTGTTTGGCTTAAAAGAAGACGGAGTAGGAATTGCCCCATCACAAGATAATGTAAGTAAAGATGCGTTAAAAGCAGTTGATGAGTATAAGCAAAAGATTCTAGACGGTGACATTACAGTGCCTCAAACGGATAAAGAATTTAAAGAGTTTGAAAAAACGCTAAAAAAATAAGCTGACGTCTGTTAAGCAATGATTATATGAGTATAAAAGGCTAGTGAAAACTAGCCTTTTTCATAGCCAAAAAACCGAAGACAGAATCCTGTAGCAGGCAGGAATAGGGAGTGAAAGCAGTGGAATATGTTATTGAAATGCTAGATATTCGCAAAGAGTTTCCCGGTATTGTCGCTAATGACAATATTACACTCCAAGTGAAAAAGGGAGAAATTCATGCTTTGTTAGGGGAAAATGGTGCAGGTAAGTCAACGCTGATGAACGTTTTATTTGGACTTTATCAGCCTGAAAAAGGGCAGATTCGTGTAAACGGCCAAGAAGTCAAAATCACGGACCCTAACGTAGCGAACGACTTAGGAATTGGAATGGTTCATCAGCACTTCATGCTTGTTCAAAACTTTACAGTAACAGAAAATATTATTCTTGGGAACGAACCGACGCGAACGGGGAAAATCAACATTAAAAAAGCAGCTCAAGATATTCAAGAGCTTTCAAATCAATATGGATTATCGGTAGATCCATATGCGAAGATTCAAGATATCTCAGTTGGCATGCAGCAGCGAGTGGAAATTTTAAAAACGCTTTACAGAGGAGCCGATATTCTTATTTTTGATGAACCTACTGCCGCCTTAACACCTCAAGAAATTACGGAATTAATTCAAATTATGAAAAAGTTAATTCAAGAAGGAAAGTCAATTATTTTAATTACGCATAAATTAAAAGAAATTATGTCAGTGTGCGACCGCTGTACAATTATTCGAAAAGGTGTGGGAGTTGGCACGGTAAATGTGCAAGAAACGAACCCTGATGAACTTGCCGCTTTAATGGTAGGAAGAGAAGTTCATTTTAAAACTGAAAAGAAAACAGCGACTCCAACAGAAGCTGTGTTAACAATAAAAGAATTAGTAGTAGAAGACAGCCGAGGAGTAGAGGCTGTAAGTTCACTTAATCTAAGCGTTCGAGCAGGCGAAATTGTAGGCATCGCGGGTGTAGATGGAAATGGTCAAACAGAGCTGATTGAGGCAATTACGGGTCTGAGAAAAATAAAGTCGGGTTCGATCACATTAAAAAATCAAGAGCTGTCTACGTTATCCACTCGTAAAATTACGGAGTCAGGAGTAGGACATATTCCGCAGGATCGCCATAAGCACGGACTGGTATTAGATTATACAATTGGTGAAAATATCGGTCTTCAAACGTATTATCAAAAGCCGATGTCTAAATCAGGTATTTTGAATTATAAAGAGCTGTATAAAAAAGCAAAAGAGTTAATTGCAGAATATGATGTGCGAACGCCTAGTGAATATACGCAAGCGCGGTCGCTATCGGGCGGAAATCAGCAAAAAGCCATTATTGCCCGTGAAGTAGACCGCAGTCCGGAACTATTAATTGCAGCTCAGCCAACGAGGGGGCTTGATGTAGGAGCCATTGAATTTATTCATAAAAAGCTGATTGAAGAACGAGATAAAGGACGGGCAGTGCTGCTCGTTTCGCTAGAACTAGATGAAGTAATGAATCTAAGCGATCGCATTGCGGTTATTTATGAAGGGGAAATAGTCGACATTGTAGATCCAAAAGAAACCAATGAACAAGAGTTAGGATTATTAATGGCAGGCGGTACGCGTGAGAAAGCGGGTGGAACAGCATGAATAAACTTGTGAAAAATGAACGTGTAATGATGATTTTGATTCCTGTTGTATCGGCCATATTAGGACTCATTGCCGGAGCGGTTATTATGTTACTAGGCGGCTATGATCCGATGCTTGGCTATCAATCTCTTTTTGACGGGATGTTTGGAACGCCAAAAGCCATTGGAGAAACGATTCGTGCCATGACTCCTCTTGCTCTGGCTGGTATTGCGGTTGCGTTTGCTTATAAAACCGGTCTCTTTAACATTGGAGTAGAAGGACAGCTTTTAGTTGGCTGGTTGGCTTCAGTATGGGTTGGGTATGCTTTTGATTTACCAGCAGTCATTCATATTCCTTTAGCTGTATTAGCAGCAGCTGCAGCTGGAGCAGTTTGGGCGTTTATTCCAGGGTTTTTAAAAGCAAAATTTCATGTTCATGAAGTAATTGTTTCCATCATGATGAACTATATTGCCCTTTATACAACGAGCAGCTTAATCCGTACGTATTTATACGCGGGTAATGAAAAATCGTATGATATTAAAGAATCGGCATCTTTAGCATCAAGCTTTTTAGCACAGTTAACCAATAACTCTCGCCTTCATTACGGCATTCTTATTACCATCGCTGCAGCCGTCGTAATGTGGTTTATTTTGAATAAAACAGCTAAGGGCTTCGAGCTAAGAGCTGTTGGTTTTAATCAACATGCTTCACAGTATGCAGGAATGAATGTAGGCCGAAACATTGTGTTATCCATGGCGATTTCAGGCGCTTTTGCCGGGCTTGCCGGGGCAATGGAAGGGCTTGGAACATTTCAGTATATGGGTACATTCACTGCGTTTACAGGTACGGGATTTGACGGTATCGCCGTAGCCCTTTTAGGAGCTAACAGTGCAATTGGAATTTTATTAGCTTCATTCTTTTTCGGAGGATTGCAAACTGCGGCTCCTCAAATGAACTTTATGACAGGCGTACCGTCTGAATTAATTCAAATTGTCATTGCGCTTATTATCTTTTTTGTTGCATCTAGTTATTTAATTCGCTGGGTGCTTGGCCGTGCAGGCAAGGGGGGAGCAAAATGAACTTCTTAGAGGTGTTAGCCATTATTATTCCAGCGGCGCTTTATTCAGCTGCACCGCTGATCTTTACCGCGCTCGGAGGGATATTTAGTGAACGTTCCGGGGTCGTGAACATTGGATTAGAAGGGCTGATGATGTTTGGCGCGTTCACAGGTATTGTTTCAACCCTTTTACTTCAGGATTCATTAGGTGCTTGGGCCCCGTGGGTAGCGATAGTAATTGCGGCTGTTGTTTGCGCTGTGTTCTCGCTGATTCATGCTGTTGCAAGTATTACATTAAAAGCAGATCAAACTGTAAGCGGGGTAGCGCTGAATTTTCTAGCTGCGGGTCTTTCAATCTTTTTAATCAAAAAGATTTTTGGGAAAGGACAAACAGATTTTATCCAATTCCGTATCGATAAAGTAAGTATTCCAGGTCTATCAGACATTCCAGTAATCGGTAAAATTCTGTTTTCGAATGTTCCTATTACGTCTTATATTGCAATTGTGCTAGCTTTTGCTGTATGGTACATCATTTATAAAACGCCGTTTGGTCTTCGTCTTCGTTCAGTTGGTGAACACCCAATGGCAGCAGACACAATGGGGATCAAAGTTGTGAGAATGCGTTACGTGGGGGTTATGATTTCTGGCATGTTCGCTGGAATCGGCGGAGCCGTGTATGCTACGTCTATCGCTACAAACTTTGCAGCAGGAACGATTGCTGGACAAGGGTTCCTTGCTATTGCAGCTATGATTTTTGGGAAATGGCATCCTATTGGTGCTTTAGGTGCAGCCATGTTTTTCGGATTAGCACAGTCTTTGAGTATCACGGGAGCTCAGATTCCGGTTATTCAAGATATCCCATCCGTCCTTTTAACTATTGCACCGTACGTATTAACAATCTTAGCACTTACTGGTTTTGTAGGACGTGCTGAGGCTCCTAAAGCGCTAGGCGTTCCTTACGAAAAAGGCCGCCGCTAATAAATCCACTATATAAGGTCTAACAATGACTAAATTTGGATAAATATAGAAGGTGGAGACAAAGAAATCATATTCTTTTCTCCGCCTTTTTTTCATTGAGAGAAAGAATATGAAAAGAAATGAGGAAGCGCGCGGCAAGTTACTTGAAAATGTTTCCTTGAATTCGATATAGTGGTTATAAGACTAAAATTAGCGTTAAAGATTCAAAATAGAAGTATTGTCTAGTTAATACATCAAAATTTAAAAGGAGGTTTATATATGAAATTATTGACTGAACAAAAACATGAACTAGAAGGATTGACTGTTCATACCATTCAAACAGCTAAGTATAAAACAAACACGTTCATTTTAAAACTAAATGCCCCTTTAGATAAGAAAACGGTGACAATGCGTGCCCTTTTACCTTATGTGCTTCAAAGCGCTACCGAGTCGCTGCCGTCTACGACAAAGCTTCGTACATATTTAGATGAGCTTTATGGTGCTACTTTACAAGTAGACTTAACAAAAAAAGGTGATAACCACGATATTACGATTCGCATTGATATAGCGAACGAAAAATATTTGAAAGATTCAACTCCGCTTTTGCAAAAAGCGTTAGCGCTTCTTGGCGATATTTTATTAAAGCCTGCAGTTGAAGGGGACTCTTTTTTAAAGGATATTATGACAAAAGAAAAGCGTTCGCTTCGTCAGAGAATTCAAGCCGTATTTGATGATAAAATGCGCTATGCTAATTTAAGACTAGTTGAAGAAATGTGTAAAGAAGAACCTTACTCTTTACATGTAAACGGTCAAATTGACGACGTGGAAGAAATTACAGGTGAAAGTTTGTACGCCTATTATCAGCAGGTGTTAAAAGAAGATGCCATTCACCTTTATGCTATTGGAGATTTGCAAGTCGAAGAGGTTTTACAAACAGTAAAAGAAACATTTACGTTACCAAAGCGCGAGCAAAAAGACATTGAAGATTCTATTACGTCTAAAGATATCTCAAAAGTAAATGAAGTAGTGGAAAAACAAGAAGTAAAACAAGGGAAATTAAATATTGGCTACCGCACAAATGTTGTATACGGAGATAGGCAGTATTTTGCTCTGCAAGTATTTAACGGTATATTCGGAGGTTTCTCACATTCTAAGCTATTTATCAATGTGCGTGAAAAAGCAAGCTTAGCCTATTATGCCGCTTCAAGGGTAGAAAGTCATAAGGGGTTACTGATGGTGATGTCGGGTATTGATGCTAAAAATTACGACCAAGCCGTGACCATTATTAAAGAACAAATGCAGGAGATGAAGCAAGGGTCGTTCACAGACGGCGAAATCGCTCAAACAAAAGCCGTCATTCACAATCAGCTGCTTGAAACGGTGGATACTCCACGAGGACTAGTAGAGGTTATGTATCATAATGAATTAACAGGCAAAGACATTTCAATTGACGAATACTTAAAGCATATTGATGCGGTATCTAAGCAGGAAATTATTAAAGTGGCTGAGAAAATTGAAATGGATACAATTTATTTCTTAACAGGAACGGGCGGTGAAGAAAATGGAGAAAATTGAATTTTCGCAGCTTCAGGAACAGCTGTATCATGAAAAAATGGATAACGGGCTACAGGTATATATTTTGCCAAAGCCGGAGTTTAACAAAACGTTTGCTACCTTTACAACGAACTACGGATCGATTGACAATCAATTCGTACCGCTAAATGAAAATGAAATGACAAAAGTTCCGGACGGAATCGCACACTTTTTAGAGCATAAATTATTTGAAAAAGAAGACGGGGATGTCTTTCAGCAGTTTAGTAAACAAGGCGCTTCGGCCAATGCATTTACTTCTTTTACCCGCACAGCTTACTTATTCAGCTGTACGTCAAATTTTGAAGAAAACCTTGAAACATTAGTGGACTTTGTACAAGAGCCGTACTTCTCAGAAAAAACGGTCGAAAAAGAAAAAGGCATTATCGGTCAAGAAATTACAATGTATGACGACAATCCGGACTGGCGCTTGTATTTTGGCACCATTCAAAATATGTACAAAAACCACCCTGTTAAAATTGATATTGCCGGCACGATTGAATCGATTTCACATATTAATAAAGATTTGCTGTATACATGCTATGAAACATTCTACCATCCAAGCAACATGCTGTTGTTCATTGTAGGTCCTGTTGATGCGGAAAAGGTAATGAAGCAAGTTCGAGACAATCAGCAGAAAAAAGATTATAAAGAAATCTCTGACATACAGCGTCATTTTGACGAAGAGCCTGAAACGGTGGATCAAGAAAAACAAGTACTAAAAATGCCGGTGCAGTCTTCTAAATGTATGGTGGGTCTAAAAGCGAAAAACCCGCAGCGTTCAGGTGGAGAAATGCTTAAATATGAGTTAGCAATGAATATTATTTTAGATTACGCATTTGGTAAAAGCTCTTCGTACTATGAGGAGTTATATGCAGACGGGCTCATTGATGAAACATTTGCTTATGATTATACGGAGGAAAGAGGATTTGGTTTTGCTCTTATCGGAGGAGATACGGACCAACCGGAGCAGCTGTATGATCGAGTTAAACAAATTTTACTTGAAATGAAAACAAAATCACTAACAGAAGAAGAACTTGAGCGTATCCGTAAAAAGAAAATCGGCGGGTTTTTACGTTCATTAAACTCACCTGAGTTTATAGCTAATCAGTTTACACGCTATGCATTTAATGATATGAATTTATTTGATATTGTTGAAACGCTGGAAAAACTGAAGGTGAACGAAATAAAAGATGTGCTAAACGAGATTATTGATGAAAAGAACTTTACGGTTTGTGAAGTAGTACCTAAATAAAGATGATTGTTGCCAAAAAAGCTGATGTTCATCAGCTTTTTTGCATGTAAAGGAGAGAAGGTTATGGAGAAATTTGCCCTTGTGACAGGTGCAAGCGGAGGAATTGGCACAGCGATTGCCAAGCAATTGGCTAAGGAAGGATATTCGCTTATTTTGCATTACCATCAACGAAGAGACAGAATAGAGGCGCTTGCACATGAGCTTGCGGAAAAGGTAAAAACCGTGTTTACGGTACAAGCGGATTTATCATGCAAAGAGGGAGTGGAGAAGTTTTTAGAGGAAATTATTGTTCCGGTAGAAGTTATTATTCATAACAGCGGACGAAGCGTTAGCGGGTTAATGACAGATACTCCGGCAAAAGAAACTGAAGAAATGATCTATCTTCACATCACGGCTCCCTTTGTTATTACCAAAGCTTTATTACCTAAAATGATTAGTGCTAAAAGCGGACAAATCATCATGATTTCTTCCATTTGGGGACTTACAGGAGCTTCATTTGAAGTCCTTTATTCCATGGTAAAAGGTGCACAAAATACGTTTGTAAAAGCTTTGGCAAAAGAGGTTGCACTAAGTGGGGTTCGAGTAAATGGAGTTGCCCCCGGAGCGATTGAAACGGATATGATGGCCAGCTATTCAAAAGAAGAGGTTAAAGAGCTGGCTGAAGAGATCCCTTTAGGAAGAATAGGATATCCAAAAGAAGTGGCAGATGCCGTTTCATATTTAATATCTTCACGAGCTTCCTACATAACGGGACAAATATTATCGGTTAATGGCGGTTGGTACATATAAAGTGTGCATAAAATCAAAAACACGGTACAAACTATGATATGAATAAACCTTAAGGAGGGCTACTCATGTCAGTATTAGAAAGCTGGGATAGCTGGAAAGATTTTTTAGGCGACCGTTTACATCATGCGCAAAACGAAGGAATGCAAGAAGAAGTTATTCATGATCTTGCTTATCAAATTGGTGGATATTTAGCAAACCAAGTTGATGCAAAAAATGATCAAGAGCGAATTTTAGCAGACCTTTGGAGTGTTGCTTCTAAAGAAGAGCAGCATGCGATTGCGAGCAGCATGGTGAAATTAGTTCAAAATAACGGATCAGTAAAATAAGTTATCGTTTCTAAAAAGGAGCTAATTCACCGCGTGTGAAAGCTCCTTTTTTCTTAGAATTAAATAGTACAAATAAATAAGCGCTTACATACATAACAAATGTAGAACTACTTGTCTTTAGGGTTTATAATATAATGGAAATCATTTATAGTTAAACTAGGTGAAAAAAAGGGGGCACCTCTCGAAGGCCAGCCAAGAAATGGGAGGGGTTTGATGGAGAAAATTGAGTGGTATTTAGAATATCAAATACAAAAAAATCGTCCAGGTCTTTTAGGTGATATTTCATCGCTTCTTGGAATGTTGTCAATTAATATTGTCACAATTAATGGAGTGGATGATATTCGCCGTGGATTATTGCTGCGCTGTGATTCACATGAGCAAATAGACAGGCTTGAATCTATTTTGAAAACAATGGATAATATCATTGTGACAAAAATGAGACCGCCTAAATTGCGTGACAAGTTAGCAGTGCGTCACGGTCGCTATATTCAGCGGGACGCAGATGATAAAAAGACGTTCCGTTTCGTAAGAGATGAATTAGGTTTGCTCGTAGATTTTATGGCGGAACTGTTTAAACAAGACGGTCATAAGCTTATCGGCATTCGAGGTATGCCGCGAGTAGGCAAAACCGAATCCATTGTAGCAGCTAGCGTATGTGCGAACAAAAGGTGGCTTTTTGTGTCTTCTACACTCTTAAAACAAACGATTCGCAGTCAGCTTATTGCTGACGAATACAACGCTGATAATATTTTTATTATTGACGGGATTGTATCGACAAAACGAGCGAATGAAAAGCACTGGCAGCTTGTTCGAGAAGTAATGAATGTACCCGCGACAAAAATTGTGGAGCATCCGGATGTATTTGTACAAAATACCGAGTATTCGTTAGATGATTTTGCCTACATTATTGAAATAAGAAACGACCCCAATGAGAAAATTACATATGAAATAATGGAAGGTCCTCAAATGTTTCAAGACGGTGGATTATCGATGTTTGATTTTTAGCATAATTGGTAGGTGTTAGCATTGACAGAGTTAGGACAAAGGTTAAGACAAGAACGAGAAAGCAAAGGATTGTCGTTAGAGGATTTACAAAAACTAACGAAAATTCAAAAACGCTATTTACTTGGCATTGAAGAAGGCAATTATGAGGTTATGCCTGGGAAATTTTACGTACGAGCGTTTATTAAGCAATACTGCGAAGCAATTGGGTTGGACACAGATGCTATCTTTGAAGAATACAAATCAGACATTCCTTCAACTCAAACAGAAGACATGCCGCAGCAGCTTTCGCGCGTTCGCAGCCGCAAAGAAATTCCTCAGCATACAAAAGGAGTTTCAAAAGCATATGACTACCTTCCAACTGTTCTAGTGGTGGCGGGAGTTGTAGTTGTTGGGATTATTATTTGGGTAATCGCTCAAAATATCGTCTCGGATAAAAACAAGGAGCAGGCTAACCAAGAAGCTCCAAACAGTGAAGTTCAGCAGTCTAACACGCAGGAAGAAACGAATGAAACTACTGCAAAAAATGACAATAGCAAGTCAGAAGATGAACAAAGTGCTGCTGATAAGAAAGAACAAGAAAAAGAAAAAGCTGAAAAAGAAAAAGCCGCAAAAGAAAAAGCTGAGAAAGAAAAAGCGGAAAAAGAAAAGAAAGACAGCGGTAAACAAGAATACAAGGAAGTTCAAAAAACAGGCAGAAGTGCTACGTATGCTCTTTCCGGTACAGATGCATTTAATCTAGAAGTAACATCCACTCAAGCAGATACTTGGTTAGATGTGAAAAATGGAAAAGGGAATGCCTTCTTTAGCTCCATTCTAAAAAAAGGTGAAACAAAAGAATTTGATTTGACGAAAGAAACTGAAGCTCGTGTCAACATCGGTTATTCACCTGGAGTAGAGTTAAAAGTAAATGGAAAAGCGGTTGACTTGCCGTTTGATTCATCCAAGCAAGTTCGACAAGTTGTAACGATTCAATATCAGCCGGCAGAAGCACAGTAAACAGCCTGTTTTAAAAAGTGATCAGGGTGTAAATAAAGATAATATGTGAATTAATTACTCATTCACGCTATAATAAAACCAAAGCCGTGCAAACAACTTCGTTTGCACGCTTTCAGTTTGTAACAGTAATTGGAGGCAGAAGAAGTGAATTTACCAAACAAGATTACCATTTCGCGAATTTTTCTAATTCCCGTATTCCTCATTTTTATGATGGTGCCGCTACCATTCGGTACAGTGGAGGCAGCAGGAAAAGAGATCCCGATCGCTCACCTATTAGGGGCAGCATTATTTATTATTGCATCTACAACAGACTGGATAGACGGATACTATGCTCGAAAGTACGATTTAGTCACGAACTTGGGCAAATTTTTAGATCCACTAGCAGACAAGCTATTGGTTTCAGCTGCGCTTGTAGCTATTGTTGACTTAGATTTAATTGCAGGTGCAGGATGGGCTGCTATCATCATTATTAGCCGTGAATTTGCTATCACAGGTTTAAGACTTGTACTAGCAGGGGAAGGGGAAGTTGTAGCAGCAAATATGTTAGGTAAAATTAAAACATGGACTCAAATTTTAGCTATTTCAGCTATTCTGTTGTATAACTTGCCTTTTGAATGGGTTTCCATTCCATTTGCTAGCGTAATGCTTTGGATCTCAGTGATTTTTACGGTTATTTCAGGCTGGGACTACTTTGCTAAAAACAAACAGGCTTTTGTTAACTCAAAATAAGTAAGATGGAGATGATATGATGAACGCTGAAATTATTGGAGTCGGCTCTGAGCTGCTGCTTGGACAAATTGCCAATACAAACGCTCAGTATTTATCGAAAAAATTAGCCGAACTTGGAATTAATGTTTACTATCATACGGTAGTAGGAGATAATGCACAGCGCTTAAAAGAAGTGATTGCTACAGCTCAAACGCGTGCGGAGTTAATTATTTTCACAGGCGGGCTTGGTCCTACAAAAGATGATTTAACAAAAGAAACAATTGCGAGTGTGCTAGGAGTAGAGCTGACAACAAATGCAGAAGCCCTTGAAAGTATTGAAGCCTATTTCAAACAGTCAAATCGTATCATGACACCTAACAATAAAAAACAGGCAATTGTGCTAGAAGGTTCGGCAGTGCTCCCTAACGATTACGGAATGGCTCCAGGTATGGGGCTTACAGTAGAGGGAAAACACTATATGCTATTTCCAGGGCCTCCAAAAGAGCTTTATCCAATGTATGAATCGTATGGTCAAGAATTTTTAGCTCAAAAGCTTGAATTAAAAGAAAGTATTGAATCACGCGTTCTTCGCTTTTTCGGAATAGGAGAATCACAGCTTGAGACGGAAATTGAAGATTTGCTTGATGCACAAACCAACCCGACGATTGCACCGCTAGCAGGAGATGGGGAAGTGACGCTTCGCTTAACTGCTAAGCACGCTGATGCTGCTGAAGCACAGCGCATGTTAGACGAAGTGGAAAAAACCATTTCAGAGCGCGTAGGCGAGTATTTATATGGATACGAAGCAACTTCTTTACATAATGAATTGGTAAAAGAATTAACGGCACAAGGATTAACGATTGCTTCAGCCGAAAGTTTAACCGGCGGTTTATTCAGCGAACGTTTAACAACTGTTTCAGGTGCTGGAGAAGTTGTAAAAGGTAGCCTGGTCGCCTATCATTATGAAATCAAGCAAAATATTCTCGGAGTGAGCGAACACACGTTGAATCAGTACGGAGCCGTTAGCGAGCAGTGCGCGGCTGAAATGGCTCAGCGTATTCAACAGTTATACAAAACGGATATTGGCATCGGGTTTACAGGTGTAGCTGGACCCTCCAAACAAGAAGGACATCCTGTAGGAACAGTATATATAGGGGTAGCCTATAAAGATCAAGCTCCTCAAGTTTACAGCCTGCAGCTATCCGGAAGCCGCCAGGGGATTCGTTCACGAACGGTTAATTATGGCTGTCATTACGTATTAAAGATGATAAAGAAATAAAGAAAAAAGGCTGTTTGGTTTTTCCAAAACAGCCTTTTTTTTATAAAATAATAAACGAACATTTATTCGCTTTTTGCTTGTCAAACGACTCAAAAACTAGTATAGTAAGTTATAGAAAGTTGTTAATTCGACATTGCTACTACATCGTAGTAAGTTTGCAGTTTATAGATGATTTCAAAGAGATAGAGGAGGAAATTGAGTGAACGATCGTCAAGCAGCCCTTGATATGGCTTTAAAACAAATTGAAAAGCAATTTGGTAAAGGTTCAATTATGAAATTAGGTGAACAAACGGAAAAAAGAATTTCTACGATTCCAAGTGGTTCATTAGCGTTAGATATAGCTTTAGGTGTAGGTGGATATCCACGTGGACGTGTAGTTGAAGTATACGGTCCAGAAAGCTCAGGTAAAACAACAGTTGCTCTTCATGCGATTGCAGAAGTTCAACAGCAGGGCGGACAGGCTGCATTTATCGATGCGGAGCACGCGTTAGATCCTGTATATGCTCAAAAATTAGGTGTGAATATTGATGAGCTATTATTATCTCAGCCTGATACGGGAGAACAAGCTTTAGAAATCGCTGAAGCTTTAGTTCGAAGCGGTGCAGTAGATATTATTGTTGTTGACTCAGTAGCAGCATTAGTGCCAAAAGCGGAAATTGAAGGAGAAATGGGAGACTCTCACGTGGGTCTACAAGCTCGTTTAATGTCTCAAGCATTGCGTAAACTATCTGGAGCTATCAACAAGTCTAAAACAATCGCTATCTTTATTAACCAAATTCGTGAAAAAGTCGGCGTTATGTTTGGCAATCCTGAAACAACTCCTGGTGGACGTGCGCTTAAATTCTATTCTTCAGTGCGTCTAGAAGTGCGTCGTGCAGAGCAGTTAAAGCAAGGAAACGATATTGTAGGTAACAAAACAAGAATTAAAGTTGTGAAAAACAAAGTAGCTCCGCCTTTCCGTGCTGCTGAAGTAGATATTATGTACGGAGAAGGTATTTCAAAAGAGGGAGAAATTTTGGATATCGCTTCTGAACTAGATATTGTTCAAAAAAGTGGATCTTGGTATTCATATAATGACGAGCGTCTAGGTCAAGGTCGTGAAAATGCAAAACAATTCTTAAAAGAAAATACTGATATTCGTCAGGAAATTGCGGGACAAGTGCGTGAACATCATGGTTTAGATCAAGATGGAGAGCCAGCTCCTGAGGATGACGATCAAAGCGATTTAAATATTTAATTTGCTGCGAGATAAAAAAAGACTCCTCTATTTCAAAGAAGGGGTCTTTTTTTTGTAAAAATTGTTAATGCTAGAAAAGTAACATACGAAATTTCAATATATACTGTAGAGGCAGGCTTGACAATAAAAATGCACAGATTTACAATTAAGATGTATATTTTCCCTTTTTAAAACATTTTAGCGTTTAAAAGCCTTTGTGTGTATATTGAAAGGTGAATACGATGTACATGCCGACATGAAATTTAAAACTTACAAGTTTATAGCAAGGGGAGGTGAAATGATGGATACTAATACAATCATCTTCGCTTTGCTTGGCCTAATCGTCGGTGCAGTTGTTGGCTTTTTTGTTTGTAAATCGATTGCTGAAGCTAAAATTGCGGGAGCAAAGTCTAGTGCAGAACAAATTATTGATGAAGGAACCCGCGAGGCGGAAGCTTTGAAAAAAGAAGCTTTACTAGAAGCGAAGGATGAAATCCATCAGCTTCGTACAGAGGCAGAACAAGATATTCGTGATCGTCGAGCAGAACTTCAAAAACAAGAAAATCGATTAATGCAAAAAGAGGAAAATCTTGATCGTAAAGACGAATCACTTGATAAACGTGAAGCGTTACTTGAAAAGAAAGATGATTCTCTTACTGTTAAACAACAGCATATTGAAGAGATGGAAAGCAAAGTTGAAGAAGTAGTACGTGCACAGCAAACAGAGCTAGAGCGCATTTCAAGCTTAACAAGAGAAGATGCAAGAGCGATTATTTTAGATCGTGTTGAAAATGAACTTTCCCACGACATTGCAATAATGGTAAAAGAAACAGAAAACCGTGCAAAAGAAGACGCCGATAAAAAGGCGAAAGAAATTCTTTCACTTGCTATTCAGCGTTGCGCAGCAGATCATGTTGCTGAAACGACTGTCTCAGTTGTTAACTTGCCGAATGACGAAATGAAAGGCCGAATTATCGGTCGAGAAGGTCGAAACATCCGTACGCTTGAAACTTTGACAGGAATTGATCTTATTATTGATGATACGCCAGAAGCAGTTATTTTATCAGGATTTGACCCGATTCGTCGTGAGACAGCAAGAATTGCACTTGATAAACTCGTTCAAGATGGTCGTATCCATCCCGCGCGTATTGAAGAAATGGTTGAAAAATCTCGCCGTGAAGTGGACGAATATATTCGTGAAGTTGGTGAACAAACGACGTTTGAAGTCGGTGTTCACGGGTTGCACCCAGACTTGATGAAAATTCTTGGTCGCTTAAAATTCAGAACAAGCTATGGTCAAAATGTGCTGAAACATTCAATGGAAGTAGCGCATTTATCAGGACTTATGGCTGCTGAATTAGGTGAAGATGAAACGTTAGCCAAACGAGCAGGATTGTTACATGATATTGGTAAAGCGATTGATCATGAGGTAGAAGGAAGTCACGTAGAAATCGGTGTTGAATTAGCTACAAAGTATAAAGAACATCCGGTTGTTATTAACGCGATTGCTTCTCACCATGGAGATACAGAGCCAACATCAATCATTGCTGTACTAGTTGCAGCAGCGGATGCATTATCTGCTGCAAGACCAGGTGCTCGTAGTGAGACGTTAGAAAACTACATTCGTCGTCTTGAAAAGTTAGAAGAAATTTCAGAGTCTTATGAAGGCGTTGAAAAATCATTTGCGATTCAAGCAGGGCGTGAAGTTCGTATTATGGTGAAACCAGATACGATTGGTGATCTAGAAGCGCATCGACTTGCTCGAGATATCCGAAAACGAATTGAAGATGAGCTGGATTATCCTGGCCACATCAAAGTAACCGTTATTCGTGAAACAAGAGCAGTAGAGTATGCAAAATAAAAATGAAGTGGCGTTTCGCCACTTTATTTTTTTTCGTAGAGATGAAGATGCAGATTAAGAATGAAGTATAGGAGCTTTTACATGAGAATTTTATTTATTGGAGACGTAGTTGGTTCTCCAGGCCGTGAAATGGTTGAAGAATATTTACCAAGATTAAAAAGAAAATACTCTCCGGGACTTACAATTGTGAATGGAGAAAATGCAGCTTCAGGAAAAGGCATTACTGAAAAGATTTATCGTCAGTTCTTGCAAGCAGGAGCTAACATTATTACCCTTGGTAACCACGCGTGGGACAAACGTGAAATTTTTGATTTTATTGACGATGCAAAAAATCTTGTTCGTCCTGCTAATTTTCCTGAAGGTACACCGGGCAAGGGAATTACGTATTTTACGTATAATCAGCTTGAGGTAGCCGTGATTAATTTACAAGGGCGCACGTTTATGGCCCCGCTTGATTGTCCATTTCAAAAAGCAGATGAACTGATTGAAGAAGCACGTCAGCGCACTTCGCTTATTTTTATTGATTTTCATGCTGAAACAACAAGTGAAAAGCAAGCGATTAGCTGGTATGTGGACGGTCGTGTCAGCGCTGTTGTCGGCACTCATACGCACGTTCAAACAGCTGACAATCGTATATTGCCAAAAGGAACAGCTTACATCTCTGACGTAGGAATGACGGGACCATATGACGGCATTTTAGGGATGGAGCGCGAAGCTGTTATTAAGCGTTTTTTAACGTCTCTTCCTGTTCGATTTGAAGTGCCAAAAGAAGGAAGAACACAGCTTAGTGGAATCGTTATTGATATTGATCAAAAGACGGGGAAAGCAACAAAAACAGAGCGGATTTTAATTAACGAAGACCATCCGTTTTTTGAGTAAAGGGAAAAAGTCAATGTGTCGAAAGACGATACGTTGGCTTTTTTATTTTGTCAAAAACGTAAAAAGAAAAAAGAAAGGTGTAGAAATATAAGTTTTTGAATATTTAGGAAAAACAAGCAGGAATACGTTTGACATATCGTGAATATAGTAACATTGAAATCAATTAAGTCATTGGTCTAATGATCTCTCATCATACATTGTAAAGAATAAGGAGGAGCTAGATATGGAAATATTAAAAGTTTCAGCAAAGTCTAATCCAAATTCAGTTGCTGGTGCCTTAGCAGGCGTACTGCGCGAACGCGGCGCAGCAGAAATTCAAGCCATTGGGGCCGGGGCGCTTAATCAAGCAGTAAAAGCTGTAGCAATCGCAAGAGGGTTCGTTGCACCAAGTGGGGTTGATTTAATCTGCATCCCAGCTTTTACAGATATTCAAATTGATGGAGAAGAGCGAACAGCCATTAAATTAATTGTAGAGCCGCGATAATTATAAAAACCACGGACCTGTAAAGCATAGAAGCCAAACAGGTCCTTTTTGTATAGAGTTAAAGGGGTGTGGGTTGTGATATTTGATGCTCATTGTGATGTATTGATGAAACTCTGGTTAAATAAACGTTTATCTTTTACATATGATTCAGCGCTGCATGTGACGTTAGAAGGAATAAAAAAAGCAAAAGGGAAAGTTCAGCTATTCGCTATTTATATTCCAGAAGCGGTTCCCGCAGCTCAGCGCTTTGACGTTGCGTTAGAAATGATCCAGCTGTTTCAGAGTCATATTTTATCGCTTCCCGGTGTGAAATGGGTTCGTTCAAAACGCGATATAGATAGCTTGAAAAAAGGTGAAATAGGAGCAATGCTGACGCTTGAAGGCTGCGATGCCATTGATACAAGTTTAGTTCGCTTAAAGACGCTTTTTTCACTGGGTGTACGCTCAGTAGGTTTGACATGGAATTACAGCAATGCCGTGTGTGACGGGATTTTAGAACCTCGAGGCGCGGGGTTATCTTCTTTTGGAAGAGAAGTTGTTGAATTGAATAATGAACATAAAGTGTGGACGGATGTCTCTCATTTATCGGTAAGAGGTTTTTGGGATGTGATTGAGCTGGCGCAATATGTAGTGGCTACTCATTCCAATTCGCACGTATTGTGTTCTCATCCCCGGAATTTAAGAGACGATCAAATTCATGCTTTAATAAAGCGAAACGGCGTGATTGGCATTACGTTTGTGCCTGAATTTTTAACGAGTTCTGCCAAAGCGCAAATAGCGGATGTGATTCGTCATCTTGATTACATGTGTGAAAGAGGAGGCGAATACGCCGTTGGTTTTGGCTCTGACTTTGACGGCATTGACAAAACGGTTCATCGTCTCGGAAGATATGAACAGTATACGAATTTAATCGAAGAGCTCCTTAAGCATTACACTGAAGAGCAGGTAAAACGTTTTCTGTTTCAAAACTTTGCTGATCGTGTATGCAACTAATAAAAAAAGAGCTTTTTCTTCTTGGAAAAGCTCTTTTTTATAGAAGTTATTTATATACTAATGCCTCATGTGAAGGCAGAAAAGATCATTAAAAAACTTCATCTTATTCATTAAATATAAATATAATTAAAACGATTGAGAATTCAATGGAAAGGGTTGCATTTTTCTGGCAATCGGAATAAAATTGAAAACGGATTATGGAGCTGCTCAAGCAGAAACGTATCCTGCACAGCGACAAGGTGCTGTGGGAGTTTTGCAGATGATTTTGGTTCGTGAAATGCAGAAGCAAATGAAATCGTTTGCTAATTTACTTTTTTCAGTTTTTATCAATAAAATAGATTTCTATATTATGAGCAATTAAAGGAGTGGCGTTGATTTATGGTACAGCAACTTTCATGGAAAGTTGGCGGACAGCAGGGTGAGGGAATCGAAAGTACGGGAGAAATCTTTTCAACCGCTTTAAATCGATTAGGTTATTACTTATACGGCTATCGTCATTTTTCTTCTCGTATCAAAGGTGGACATACAAATAATAAGATCCGAGTGAGTACAACTCAGGTTCGATCTGTGTCAGATGATTTGGATATTTTAGTTGCGTTCGATCAGGAAACAATTGATGTAAATGTCCATGAGCTGCGCGTAGGAGGCGTTGTAATTGCAGATGCGAAATTCAACCCAAGTCTGCCCGAAACATGTACAACTGCTACGCTATATGCTGTTCCGTTTACGGAAATTGCAACGGAATTAGGAACGTCGCTAATGAAGAACATGGTTGCTGTAGGCGCTTCGAGTGCTGTGCTTCATATTGACACAGAAGTATTTGAAGAAGTAGTGCTTGAAATCTTCGGTAAAAAGGGCCAAAAAGTTGTACAAAAAAACATGGAAGCTATTAAAAAAGGTGCAGATTACATTCGTGAACAGCTAGGCGAACAATTAGAAACCATGAAACTAGATCCAGCGGATGGTAAAAAACGTATGTTTATGATTGGAAACGATGCGATTGCGCTAGGCGCTTTAGCCGGTGGGGCTCGTTTTATGCCAGCATATCCAATTACCCCTGCTTCGGAAATCATGGAATACTTAATTAAAAAGCTTCCTCAATTCGGTGGAACCGTTATTCAAACAGAAGATGAAATCGCAGCATGTACGATGGCTATCGGAGCTAACTATGCAGGCGTACGTGCGCTGACAGCATCAGCTGGACCTGGCCTATCATTAATGATGGAGTCGATTGGATTAGCGGGCATCACTGAGCAGCCTGTTGTGATTATCGATACGCAGCGCGGCGGTCCAAGTACAGGGCTTCCAACTAAGCAAGAACAGTCTGATTTAATGGCCATGATTTACGGTACGCACGGTGAAATTCCGAAGATTGTCATGGCGCCAAGTACGGTTGAAGAAGCATTCTACGATACGATTGAAGCGTTTAACTTAGCAGAAGAATATCAGTGTCCAGTTATTATGCTAACGGATTTACAGCTTTCACTTGGGAAGCAATCAGTAGAACCGCTTGACTATAACCGCGTTGAAATCCGCCGCGGTAAGCTTCAGCAAGGAGAGCTAGAAGAGCTGGAAGAAAAACAGTACTACAAGCGCTACCGCGTAACAGAAGATGGCGTATCACCACGCGTCATTCCAGGAATGAAGCATGGAATTCATCACGTAACGGGAGTAGAACATGATGAGACAGGAAAGCCATCTGAATCTCCGGTGAACCGCGATGATCAAATGAATAAGCGTCTTCGTAAAACAAAAGGAATTCGTTTTAATATGCCAATTCATGTTCACTCTCATGAAAAAGAGTCTGATATTTTATTTGTTGGATTTAATTCGACGCGTGGAGTTATTGAAGAGGCAATGGAACGTTTGGAACAGGACGGTATAAAAGTAAATCACGCTCACATTCGTTTAATTCATCCTTTCCCAGCTGACGAACTGCTTCCTTACGTACAAGGAGCTAAAAAAGTAGTCGTCGTTGAAAACAATGCTACTGGACAGCTTGCTAATATTTTAAAAATGAATATCGCAAGTCATGATAAAATTCAAAGCGTATTGAAGTACGATGGAAATCCATTTCTTCCGCAAGAAGTATACGCAAAAAGTAAGGAGATGTTTGTGTTAAATGGCAACGTTTAAAGATTTTCGTAACAGTGTAAAACCTAACTGGTGTCCGGGGTGTGGAGATTTCTCCGTACAAGCAGCCATTCAACGCGCATCTGCTAACGTAGGTTTAGAACCTCATGAGCTTGCTGTTATTTCAGGTATTGGATGTTCTGGACGTATCTCTGGTTATATTAATTCATATGGTTTTCATGGTATTCACGGGCGTGCGCTTCCAATCGCTCAAGGTGTAAAAATGGCTAATCGTGACTTAACCGTTATCGCATCTGGCGGTGATGGAGATGGGTTCGCTATCGGTATGGGACACACGGTACATGCGATTCGCCGAAACATCGATGTAACGTATATCGTAATGGATAACCAAATCTATGGTTTAACAAAAGGACAAACATCTCCTCGCAGTGAAGTAGGATTCAAGACAAAAAGTACGCCTGAAGGATCAATCGAGTCGTCTTTATCTGTCATGGAGCTTGCGTTAACTTCTGGAGCAACGTTTGTGGCGCAAAGCTTTTCAACGAATTTAAAAGAGTTAACAAGCTTAATTGAACAAGGCATCCAGCATAAAGGTTTTTCTTTAATTAACGTATTTAGCCCGTGCGTAACGTATAACAAAGTGAACACGTATGATTGGTTTAAAGAAAACCTAACTAGTCTTAGCACAATTGAAGGTTATGATGCAAACAATCGTATGCAAGCTATGCAGACGTTAATGGAGCATAACGGCTTAGTAACAGGGCTTATTTATCAAAATGCGCATCAGCCGTCGTATCAGCAGCTTGTTCACGGTTATAGTGAAGAGCCGCTGTCAAAAGCAGACTTAGGTATGACTGAGGAAAAATTTGATGAGCTAGTAGCTGAATTTATGTAAAAGAGGCTGCAATAAAAGCAGTTTAGTAGAGGGAAAATCCGAACGGTGAACTGAGATTCTTGATGGAGAATCCAACTCGTTCGGATTTTTTCATAGTGATAGCGAACGTAGGTTTCATATAGGTGGTGCCTTCTGGCTGTTGAGTGGAGAGTAAGGTGAAGGCCCTTGCGGGAAAAGGGAAATAGGTGAGAACTCGCGGGAGCGGAAGCGACAAGGAAGCTCATCGGCTGCTCGCGGAAAGCGAAGTCTTGCACGGAAATCAACAGGGGTGGAATAAGCGATTTACATGAACTCTTTTATACCATTTGTTCGTCTCTAAAATAGATTAATTTAGTTATGTATCAATCTCTTTTTGTGATTTAATAAATGTTTCGAAAGTCGAATGAAATTTTAACGAAACAGGTATAGAAAATAGGTATATGATTGTGTTCGCTACTTGAAAGTTATATACTATGTTAATGTGATGAGTTTTATGCATAAGCATAAAGCTGTCACATTTTTTTGCGATTTACAGGTGCAACGTGACAATTGTCATGGCGAAAGGAGATTTTTTTATGAACGAAAAACAACGTTTAGAAAGCAACCAAGTTAATCCAGCGGACAAAAAATCCGAAAAGGATTACAGCAAATATTTTCAAACAGTATACATGCCACCTTCTTTAAAAGATGCGAAAAAACGAGGAAAAGAAGAAGTTTCCTATCACAATGATTTTGCAATCGATGAACAGTTTCACGGGATGGGACAAGGACGTAAGTTTTATATCCGTACGTACGGCTGTCAAATGAATGAGCACGATACAGAAGTAATGGCTGGTATTTTTCTAGGCCTTGGCTACGAGCCAACTGACTCTGTTGAAGATGCTCATGTTATTTTATTGAATACGTGTGCGATCCGTGAAAATGCGGAAAATAAAGTGTTTGGTGAATTAGGACACTTGAAGGCCTTAAAGCGCGAACGCCCTGAGCTATTGATCGGCGTCTGCGGATGTATGTCTCAAGAAGAGTCAGTTGTAAATAAAATTTTACAAAAACATCAGCACGTGGATATGATTTTTGGTACACACAACATTCACCGTTTGCCTCACATTTTAAACGAAGCATACTTAGCAAAAGAAATGGTGATTGAAGTATGGTCTAAAGAAGGGGACGTTATTGAAAACCTTCCAAGAGCACGTAAAGGCAGCGTCAAAGCATGGGTTAACATCATGTACGGCTGTGACAAGTTCTGTACGTACTGTATCGTTCCGTATACGCGAGGAAAAGAACGAAGCCGCCGTCCAGAAGACATTATCCAAGAAGTACGTCATTTAGCTGCTCAAGGCTACAAAGAAATTACGCTTTTAGGTCAAAATGTTAATGCATACGGAAAAGATTTTGAAGACATCACATACGGCTTAGGCGACTTAATGGACGAAATCCGTAAAATTGACGTTGCTCGTATCCGTTTTACAACAAGTCATCCTCGCGACTTTGATGACCGTTTAATTGAAGTTCTTGCTAAAGGCGGAAATCTTGTCGACCACATTCACTTGCCTGTTCAATCAGGAAGCAGCGATATCTTGAAAATTATGGCACGAAAATATTCTCGTGAACATTATTTAGAGCTTGTTCGTAAAATTAAAGAAGCCATTCCAACAGCATCATTAACAACTGATATTATTGTGGGTTTCCCAAATGAAACGGATGAGCAGTTTGAAGAAACAATGTCACTATATCGTGAGGTTGAATTCGATAGTGCTTATACATTTATCTATTCACCTCGTGAAGGTACGCCAGCTGCTAAGATGCAAGACAACGTACCAATGGAAGTGAAAAAAGAGCGCCTTCAGCGCTTAAATGCTCTTGTAAATGAAATTTCTGCAAAGAAATTGAAGGAATATGAAGGTAAAGTTGTCGAAGTATTAGTAGAAGGTGAAAGTAAAAATAATCCGGAAGTATTAGCAGGCTACACGGAAAAAAGTAAGCTTGTAAACTTCAAAGCACCTAAGTCAGTGATTGGGCAACTTGTAAAAGTAAAAGTTACAAAAGCCAAAACATGGACGCTAAACGGGGAAATGGTAGAAGAAACAGCAGAGGTGAAGTAATATGGCGCAGTATAACAAGAGTGACGTAATTAAACGTGCTCAAGAGCTGGCAAAAATGATTGCTGAAACGGAAGAAGTAGATTTCTTCAAGCGTGCCGAAGCTCAGCTTAACGAAAATCAAAAAGTGCGTGAAACCATTGCAAGCATTAAAAGTTTGCAAAAACAAGCTGTTAATTTCCAACATTATGGTAAAACAGAAGCGTTAAAACAAGTGGAGGCAAAAATCGATCGCTTACAGGAAGAGCTGGACGAACTGCCGATTATTCAGCAGTTTCAAGAGTCTCAAATAAACGTGAATGATTTGCTTCAACTTGTTGCTAACACTATTTCAAACACAGTAACGGATGAAATTATTGTGTCAACAGATGGTGATTTACTGCGCGGTGAAACAGGTTCACAGGTGCGAAACAGCCCTGGATCTAGCTGCTCATAAAGAAAAAATGCCTCAGCAATTTGCTGAGGCATTTTTTTGTGCATCTCATGGCATGAAAATTGGGCAGATTTTCTCTCTAATAATTGTCACGTTTTTCTATATCCTTGCATACAATGGAACATAGGTTTTTTATGCCTTAAACCTAGTTTCTTAAAAATAATGTGCAAACAAGTGAATGAGCCTGCATAGGATGAAATGAAGATAGTTTGAGGAGGGTATGCTCACATGTCACAACACTATAGAGAAATTATTACAAAAGCAGTCGTAGGTAAAGGTCGCAAGTTTACACAATCGTCTCATACGCTTGCACCGAAAAATCGACCAACAAGCATCTTAGGGTGCTGGGTGATTAACCATGAGTACAAAGCAAAGAAAAGCGGCAGCAATGTAGAAGTTGACGGCAGATATGATATTAACATCTGGTATTCGTACAATAATAATACAAAAACCGAAGTTTGGACGGAAACCGTATCATACAAAGATAATATTAAGCTGCGCTATAAAGACGAAGATTCGATTGGAGACGATTACGAAGTAATTGTTCGCGTGCTGCAGCAGCCAAATTGCCTAGAGTGCACAATTTCACCAAATGGCAATAAAACGATTGTTCAAGTAGAGAGAGAATTGTTGGCGGAAGTGATTGGCGAAACCAAGGTTTGTGTTGCAGTAAATCCGAAAGGCTGCGATGATGAAGACGAGTTTGATTTAGACGTAGATGACGATGAATTTGAAGATTTGGATCCTGATTTTATATTAGGGGACGATGAGTAACTAGGAAGAAGTTCTTCCTAGTTTTTTTATTTTTACTATTTTAAGAAAATTCTTATAAAAATAAAAAAATATATTGCTTTTTGTCGAATCCACAGTGTATAGTAAATCTAAAGAAAATAATGCATTAATTTTCAGAAAATTTAGTTATATCAGATAAGTATTTCTTGGGGGTTTACTATGAGCTTATTTCGTAAAAAATCAATTCAAACGTTAATTAGTGAAACCAACTCTAAAGGTGTTAAATTAAAAAAGGATTTAGGCGCTTTCGATTTAACAATGTTAGGAATTGGAGCTATTATCGGAACCGGAATTTTTGTATTAACGGGCGTAGCCGCCGCTGAACATGCCGGTCCAGCTTTAGTTATATCTTTCATTATGTCAGGACTTGCGTGTGTGTTTGCAGCTCTTTGTTATGCAGAGTTTGCCTCAACAGTTCCCGTTTCAGGAAGTGCATACACTTACAGTTATGCAACATTTGGTGAATTAATCGCTTGGATTTTAGGATGGGATCTTATCTTGGAATACGGTCTTGCTTCTTCTGCTGTAGCCAGCGGATGGTCCGGGTATTTCCAAGGATTACTAGCAGGGTTTGGCATACATTTTCCAAAAGCTTTAACGAGTGCATATAATCCTGCAAACGGCACGTATATTGATATTCCAGCAATTATGATCGTATTTTTAATCACATTACTTTTAACGCAAGGAGTAAAAAAATCTTCACGTTTTAATGCTATCATGGTTATTATTAAACTGGCTGTTGTACTCCTGTTTATCGGGGTAGGAGTTAGCTATGTTAAACCAGAAAACTGGACGCCGTTTATGCCGTTTGGTTTCTCGGGAGTAGCGACAGGAGCAGCAACTGTATTCTTCGCCTACATTGGGTTTGATGCTGTAGCAACAGCGGCCGAGGAAGTACGCAAGCCTCAGCGGGATATGCCAATTGGAATTATCGCATCTCTTGCGATTTGTACAGTCCTTTATATCGTCGTATCGCTTATCTTAACAGGAATCGTACCTTATACAGAATTAAATGTTAAAAACCCTGTAGCATTTGCTTTAAGCTACATTAACCAAGACTGGGTAGCAGGATTTATTTCATTAGGCGCAATTGTTGGTATTACAACGGTATTACTCGTTATGATGTATGGACAAACTCGTTTATTTTATGCGATCAGTCGAGATGGTCTATTGCCGAAGCCTTTTTCAAAAATCAGTGAGAAAAAACAAACGCCGGTAGTAAATACGTGGATTACATGTTTACTAGTATCCATCTTCTCTGGTTTAGTACCATTAGGAAGATTAGCAGAGTTAACAAACATCGGTACTCTTTTTGCTTTCATGACCGTATCAATTGGAATTTTATATTTACGTAAATCAAAACAAACTTCAGAATCGACTGGTTTCCGCGTACCGTTCGTGCCGGTGATTCCAATTTTAGCTTTTGTGTTCTGTTTATACTTAGCACTTCAGCTTCCAAAATTAACATGGATTAGTTTCGTAATTTGGCTTGTACTAGGGCTGGTGGTTTACTTCTTATACGGACGTAAGCATAGTCATTTGAACAGCAGTAAATAATGAAAAGCTTCGGACAAGCTTCTTCCTTCGTCCGAAGCTTTTTTATGTGTTTTATGAAAAGAAATTGAAGATTGTTCTATTTGAATAAATTAAGTTTAAGAAAGACTTATGTTATAATACGTGTAGCAAAAACGCACAACTAGATGTGGTATGGAGGAATAGTATGGCAGCGTATACGCCAATGATACAGCAATATTTGAGAATTAAGGCAGAGTATCAAGATGCCTTTTTGTTTTTTAGATTAGGTGATTTTTATGAAATGTTCTTTGAAGATGCTACGACAGCTTCTCAAGAACTTGAAATAACATTAACAAGCCGAGACGGAGGAGGACAAGAGAGAATTCCGATGTGCGGGGTTCCGTATCACTCTGCTCCTACGTATATCGAGCGTTTAATTGAAAAGGGATTTAAAGTAGCTATTTGTGAGCAAGTAGAAGACCCTAAGCATGCAAAAGGTGTTGTAAAGCGAGAAGTGGTACAGGTGATTTCACCCGGAACACTGATGAACGAACGCGGACTGCATGACAAGGAAAATAACTATATTTGTTCTGTTACTGCGTTCGAGGATCAAACGTTTGGTCTTGCTCTTTCTGATTTGTCTACAGGAGAAAACAGCGTAACGCTTGTTAGTTCGTTTCACGATATAGTCTCAGAGATTTATGCAAAAGAAGCAAAAGAAGTCGTTGTAAGCTCTGAATTTCCTGCTGACTTATTACAAACACTAAAAGAGCGCATGACGATTACCATTTCTTATGAGAATAGTACAGAGCAAGTAGAAGGACTAGATTATTTAGTAGAGTCGCTTCAGCAGCAAAAGCTTATCACAACGTTTGCGCGTATTCTTCAGTATTTAACTCGCACGCAGAAGCGTTCGCTTGAACACTTACAGCCCGTGCAGTTTTATCAAATCAATGAATATATGAAAATTGATTTGTTCTCTAAGCGAAACTTGGAGTTAACCGAAACGATTCGTTCAAAAGGAAAGAAAGGCTCGCTTCTATGGTTATTAGACCAGACCGTTACGGCAATGGGCGGCCGTTTATTAAAAAATTGGATTGACCGTCCGCTTTTAAAACAAGCGGATATTGATAATCGTTTGAATATGGTAGATGTCTTAATGAAACAGTTTTTTGAACGAGAAGAACTGCGTGAGTTGCTAAAAGACGTATATGATTTAGAACGCTTAGCTGGTCGAGTCGCTTTTGGTAATGTAAATGCTCGTGATTTAATTCAATTAAAAAAATCATTGCAAAATGTGCCTCATATCCAAGAGGTTGTGAATCGTTTGAATCATCCTTATGCGACAAAGCTTGTTGAAGACATTGATCCTTGTGAGCGATTAGCTAATCTTCTTGAAAGAGGATTAAAAGAGCACCCTCCTTTGTCAATTAAAGAAGGAGACATTATTAATGACGGCTATCATGAACAGCTTGATCAATACCGAGATGCAAGCCGAAACGGAAAAACGTGGATTGCGTCACTTGAACAGCAAGAGCGTGAGAAAACAGGGATTCGCTCACTGAAAATTGGTTATAATCGCGTGTTCGGCTATTATATAGAAGTAACGCGGGCAAATCTGCATCTTTTGCCTGAAGGAATGTATGAACGAAAACAGACGTTAACCAATGCAGAACGTTTTATTACTCCTGAGCTGAAAGAAAAAGAAGCGCTGATTTTAGAAGCGGAAGAGAAAATTGTAGAGCTGGAATATGAATTGTTTTTACAAATTCGTGAGGAAGTAAAAGCATATATCCCAAGGCTGCAAGAACTCGCTAAAAAAGTAAGTGAGCTTGACGTACTGCAGTGCTTTGCAAAAATCAGTGAAGAACGTCATTACACAAAGCCTATTTTTTCAAGTGAAGATATTTCGATTCAAAATGGACGCCATCCAGTAGTAGAAAAAGTAATGAATTCACAGGAATATGTGCCAAACGACTGTCAAATGACGGATGATAGTTCAATTTTACTGATTACAGGACCTAATATGTCTGGTAAAAGTACGTACATGCGTCAGGTCGCTTTAACGGCGATACTAGCTCAAATTGGCTGTTTTGTGCCAGCGGACGAAGCGGTTCTGCCGATTTTTGATCAAGTGTTTACACGTATCGGAGCAGCCGATGACTTAATTTCAGGGCAAAGTACGTTTATGGTCGAGATGCTAGAAACGAAAAATGCAGTGACAAATGCCACTCAGTCGAGTCTAATTCTGTTAGATGAAATTGGACGAGGTACGTCTACGTATGACGGAATGGCTCTTGCTCAAGCAATTATTGAATACGTTCATGAACATATTGGCTGTAAGACCCTATTTTCTACTCATTATCATGAATTAACCGTACTCGATGAGTCGCTTCCTGCGCTTAAAAATGTTCATGTAAGCGCGGTTGAAAAAAATGGAAAAGTCGTCTTTCTACACAAAATCAAAGATGGTGCCGCAGATAAAAGTTATGGTATTCACGTAGCGGAACTAGCAGAACTTCCAGATCCGCTTATAGAGCGAGCTCGCGTCATCTTACACGACTTAGAACAATCTTCTGAGCGTGAACCTGTACGTCAGGCTCCAAAAAGAGAAGAGATGACACAGCAAGTTCCACAAGAAGGTGCTTCTTTGGTTCAAGAAGAACGTGCAGATGGTAAAAAAGCAGATGAAGCCAATCAGCTTTCGTTCTTTGAAATAGAAAAGAAAAAAGAAAAGCCTGCGCTTTCGAAACGTGAAAAAGCAATTGTAGATCGTTTAAAAGAGCTGGATATTTTGGAAATGACGCCTTTAGACGCAATGAATGCGATGTATGAACTGCAAAAATCATTAAAGAAGAAATAGAGTGAGAGGAGTGAGTCTGTGGGTAAAATTGTGCAGCTTTCAGACGAACTTTCAAATAAAATTGCTGCCGGAGAGGTTGTTGAACGACCTGCTTCGGTGGTGAAAGAACTAGTCGAAAATGCTATTGATGCAAACAGTACAGTTATTGAAATTGAGCTAGAAGAAGCTGGGCTTTCAAAAATTCGTATATTGGATAATGGAGACGGCATTGCTTCTGAAGACTGCTTGACCGCTTTTAAAAGACATGCGACAAGTAAGATCAAAACAGAACAAGATTTATTTCGAATTCGAACGTTAGGATTTCGCGGTGAAGCTTTGCCAAGTATTGCTTCGGTTTCAATGCTTGAACTCAAAACGAGTACGGGAGAAGAAGCCGGCACTCATCTTAAACTTAGAGGCGGAGAAATCGTTCATCACGAATTAACGTCAAGCCGAAAAGGTACCGAACTTGTTATTGAAAACTTATTTTTCAATACACCTGCACGTTTAAAATATATGAAGACGGTAAACACGGAGCTTGGTAACGTAACGGATGTCGTCAATCGTCTTGCAATGTCTCATCCTGAAGTTTCAATTAGGCTGATGCATCAAGGAAGACAGCTTCTGTATACGAACGGAAGCGGAGATGTGCGCCAAGTGCTTGCCGCTATTTATGGAATGGCAGTAGCCAAAAAAATGATTCCGATTAACGTTCAGTCACTTGATTATGAAGTGAATGGTTACGTCGCTCTTCCTGAAATCACAAGAGCTTCTCGCAACTATATGTCCACCATTATTAACGGTCGGTTTGTTAAAAACTACGGGTTGTTAAAAGCGGTACAGCAGGGCTATCATACCCTTTTACCTATCGGTCGTTTTCCGATTGTGTTTTTAACCATTACAATGGACCCTTTATTAGTGGACGTGAATGTTCATCCAGCAAAATTAGAAGTACGGTTGAGTAAAGAAGCGGAGCTGTTTGAGCTTATTGAACAAGGAGTGAAAGCTGCTTTTAAAAAGCAGCAGTTAATTCCAGATGCTGTAGTGCCAACTAAGTCAAAAGCAGCTGTGCAGCCAACTGAGCAGCAGACCTTTACATTTGATCATCAGTCTAAACCGTCTGGCTATCAGCCGTCTAATACGGTTCGTGAGCCTAGCTTTAAGGAGGCCCCCCCTCGTGTAGACGAGATCATGCCGCCTGTTAAAACAGAGGTCATACGTCAAGATGAAGAACTCCAACCAACGTTTCGAGAAATAGAACAATATGAAGAATCGGTGGAAGAGAACGCTCCTATTCCAGAACCAAACCATTTAGCCAAAGAGCAGCCAGAACCGCGTGTTCCTGCGATGTACCCAATTGGCCAAATGCACGGAACGTATATTTTGGCACAGAATGAAAAAGGATTATTTATTATTGATCAGCACGCGGCGCAGGAGAGAATTAAGTACGAATATTTTAAGCGAAAGCTTGGAGAAGTAGATTCAGAAGTTCAAGAACTGCTTATGCCGCTTACGCTAGAGTTCTCGGGAAATGAAGCCTTGATTTTAGAAGAGTACAAAGACATGCTTGCTGAAGTAGGAGTCTTTTTAGAACCGTTTGGACAAAACTCCTATATAGTTCGTTCGCATCCGCAGTGGTTTCCAAAAGGAGAGGAACAGGAAACCATTGAAGAAATGATTCAGCAAATCTTTACGATGAAACGAGTCAATATCGAAAAGTTACGAGAAGAAGCGGCTATTATGATGAGCTGTAAAGGATCGATTAAAGCGAATCATCATTTGCGAAACGATGAGATTTTTGCTTTACTTGAGACGTTGAGAAAAACAACAGATCCATTTACGTGTCCGCACGGACGACCAATTATTATTCATCATTCGACGTATGAAATGGAAAAAATGTTTAAGCGAGTGATGTAGGCAATGCGGCTAGCTGCAGCTAGCCGTTTTGTTGAATAAATCATGGCCATTTGGATAAAATGGAATGATGTGAATGCCTATAGATGAAAGTAGTGTTGTTATGACGGGAGAGAAACCAAAACTTATTGTCATTATTGGACCAACTGCGGTTGGTAAAACAAAATTGAGCATTGAACTTGCCAAACAGTTAGACGGAGAAATTATTTCAGGTGATTCCATGCAAATTTATAAAGGGATGGATATCGGAACAGCAAAGGTATCAGAAGAAGAGATGCAGGGTATTCCCCATTACCTGATCGATATTAAGGAGCCGGATGAATCGTTTTCTGTGGCAGAATTTCAAGAGATTGTAAGAAAACAAATCGATGATATTCACGCTAGAGGAAAAATGCCGATGATTGTTGGAGGGACGGGTCTTTATATTCAATCCGTTATTTATGATTATCAGTTCACAGAAACTCCTAGTGATGAAAAAGTTCGTGAACGAATGGAAGTATTTATTAAAGCTCATGGCATTGATCCCCTGTATGAAAAGCTAAAAGAAATTGACCCGGACAGTGCAGCTGCTATCCATAAAAACAACCATCGCCGTGTAATCAGAGCGCTTGAAGTTTATGAAGTAACCGGCAAAAAATTCAGTGACTATACAAAAGAACAGTCGCAAGAGTTATTATATGACGTAAGCATTATTGGACTTACAATGGATAGAGACGTATTATATGAGAGAATTAATCACCGAGTCGATATGATGATGCAGGCTGGACTGCTTGATGAAGTCAAATCATTGTACGAAAGTGGTCTGCATGATGTACAATCGATTCAAGCTATCGGCTATAAAGAGCTGTATGCTTATTTTGAAGGACGCTGCACGCTCGAAGAAGCCGTTGAACAGTTGAAACAAAATTCACGCAGATATGCCAAGCGTCAGTTAACGTGGTTTCGAAATAAAATGCCTGTAAAATGGATAGAGATGGAAGTTGACAAATTTCCCGAAAAGTTTGCTGAAATTTTTACATATATTGCAGGAAAGCTGAAGAAAGAAGCGAATTAAGTAAACAGATAGAGAAACGAGGAGGCCGAATAATGAAACAATCAGTTAATATTCAAGACCAATTTTTAAATCAATTACGTAAAGAAAATATCTATGTGACGGTATTTCTTTTAAATGGTTTTCAATTAAGAGGACTAATTAAAGGATTTGATAACTTTACTGTGTTAATTGAATCTGAAGGAAAACAGCAGCTGATTTATAAACATGCGATTTCGACATTTGTACCAAATAAAAATATTACAGTAGAACTTGAATAGAGATTAAAGAGAAGCATCCGCATATTCGGATGCTTTTTTTATGCAAATAAAGGCTTAAAAAAGTTTCTTAACATTGTTTTTACTCATCGAACATAAACCTTATAATAGACGATTATTTCTTCGGTAATAAGAGATCATTGTCTTCGTATCGTTCATCGCATGCAGCTATGCGATACAGAGAAGTGGGATGAAACGAGAGGTGAACATGGTGGAGCAGCCGATAACTCTTAAAAATAATGGGCAAATTAATATCATTTTAAATAATGAAACAAAAAAGGAAAAATCGTATACGACATCAATTCCGCGTCCTGCCAAAAAAGCTGTCATAAATCATGAGCCGCTTCGGGAAATTGAACGAGAAATGAGCGGACTGGTTGGAATGGAAGAATTGAAAAAAATGATAAAAGAAATATATGCGTGGTTATATATTAACAAAAAAAGAGAGGAACAGGGCTTAAAAGCGGGAAAGCAGGCGCTGCATATGATGTTTAAAGGAAATCCAGGAACAGGGAAAACGACGGTAGCCCGCCTGCTAGGTAAATTATTTTTGAATATGAACATCTTGTCTAAAGGACATTTAATTGAAGCAGAGCGGGCTGATTTAGTTGGAGAATACATTGGCCATACCGCTCAGAAAACGAGAGATCTTGTAAAAAAAGCGCTTGGAGGTATTTTATTTATTGATGAGGCTTATTCTCTTGCAAGAGGGGGAGAAAAAGATTTTGGAAAAGAAGCGATTGATACATTGGTCAAACATATGGAAGATTCAAATGATAAGTTTGTATTGATTTTAGCTGGTTATCCAAGAGAAATGGAAAATTTTCTAAGTCTTAATCCAGGGCTGCGCTCTAGGTTTCCGTTTATTTTTGATTTTCCGGATTATGATGTAAATGAACTGATGGACATTGCCGGTCACATGATGAATGAAAGGCAGTATCAGTTTAGTACAGAGGCCTATAAAAAGCTAAAAGATCATTTCATGGACGTGAAGTACAATCAGACGCCTAGGGATTTTAGTAACGGTCGATATGTGCGAAACATTATCGAACGTTCCATACGTACTCAATCCATGAGGCTTTTAGAAGAAGAAAGCTTTGAGCGCAACGAACTTCTAACTTTAACGTCAAGCGATATTCAGCTGTAGAAAAAAAGCCTTTCGTCACGAAAGGCTTTTTTTCTACATATTTGGTTGTCGAATCGTTTTGATCGGCAGGCGCCATTTGTAAATATATGAACACATCCGAAGACCTACAAGTAAGATAAATAACGTATAAAGTTCTATAGGCGTATTTGTAATATGCAGCCCTACGCTAAATCCTGCGATAATCGCCCATACCGCATAAATTTCATCTTTAAGAACAGTAGGCTTTCGGCGTGCTAATAAATCTCGGATAATCCCGCCGCCGCTTCCTGTTAAGACCGCAGCTACAATAACCGCGCTAAGCGGATGGTTCATATGAGTGGCATAAAGCGCTCCTTGAATCGCGAATGCTGCAAGGCCGATGGCGTCCGAAAAGTTTCCCCATCGCTTCCAATGTTTTAAGATATTGTTTGGAAATAAAAAAGTGGCAGTGATAGATAATAAAGCAATCTGAAAAAAGAGTCCTTGTTCCCAAAGGGCAGACACGGGTACACCGATAAGCAGGTTTCGAATGGCTCCTCCGCCAAAAGCCGTTACGATTCCCAATATGTAAACGCCTAAAATATCATATTCCTCTTCCATGGCAATGAAAGCTCCGCTGATTGCAAAAGCAATCGTTCCAATAATGCTAAGTACGTCCCAAGTCATGATGCTATCCCCTTTATTCTGTTTTCACCAAGTAGCGACTATTATTTTAAAATCAGGCAGCCTGATTCAAATTTCGATAAGTAAACCAACTCAAATTGTATACAGAATTTCGTGATATTTCAATGTTTTTTTAATCATCATTTTATAGATTTTAAAAAGGGTGTTAAACTAGTAAAAGACAATGTATTCTGTCTCTTTTGCAAAGATGGAGAAATGGGCATTTTTTTGATATGATATGAATGATTTGTCAATTTAATAGTAAGGGAAGGAAAAATCTTTGACAGCAGAAATGAATACTGAACTTGAACGCGTAATTTTAGTCGGATGTCAGCTTCATGACGATGACGAACGTTTTGAATATTCAATGGATGAGCTAGCATCTTTAACTGAGACTGCAAAAGGCGAAGTGCTGGTAAGGTTAACGCAAAAGCGCGATCGCATTCATCCAGCTACTTATATTGGAAAAGGGAAAGTAGAAGAACTTGTGGCTCTTGAAGAAGAGTTAGAGCCTGATTTAATTGTATTTAATGATGAATTGTCACCGAGTCAAATCCGCAATTTGTCAGCAGGGTTATCTGCGCGTGTTATTGACCGTACGCAGCTGATTTTGGATATCTTCGCACAGCGTGCTCAAACGCGAGAAGGAAAAATGCAGGTGGAACTTGCTCAATTAAATTATCTGCTACCTAGGTTAGTAGGACAAGGTACCGCTTTGTCACGTCTTGGAGGCGGAATTGGAACAAGAGGTCCTGGTGAAACGAAACTTGAAAGTGACCGCAGACATATTCGCCGTAAAATTGATGAAATTAAGCGTCAGCTAAAGACAGTGGTAAGTCACCGCGAACGTTATCGAGAAAGACGTAAGCGTAATCATGTCTATCAAATTGCAATTGTGGGCTATACGAACGCTGGTAAATCGACGATCTTTAACCGCTTAACAGAGGCGGGTATTTTTGAAGAAAATCAGCTGTTTGCAACTCTTGATCCAACGACAAGACAGTATACGCTTCCGTCAGGACTAACGGCTCTGTTAACGGATACGGTTGGATTTATTCAAGATCTTCCAACAACGTTAGTAGCCGCGTTCCGTTCAACACTTGAAGAAGTAACCGAAGCTGACCTTGTTCTGCACGTGGTAGATTCATCTAATCCAGATTACAACAACCACGAAAAAACAGTGCATCGCTTACTAGAAGAGCTGAACGTAACGGACATTCCGATGCTGACAGTTTACAATAAAGAAGATATGCAGCATGAACTATTTGTCCCATCCGCTTCGACATCTTTATCAATGAGCGCTTTTAAAGCTGCTGATTTAGTGAAGCTTGGGGAAAGAATTCAAGAAGAAATGAAAAAAGAAATGGCATTTTTTCATGTGCTGCTGCCGGCTTATGAAGGGAAAATGCTCGCTGAACTCAAAACGGTCTCTATTCTTGAGTCGTTAAAATTCAATGAAGAAACTGAGAAGTATCAGTGCAAAGGGTATATCGCAAAAGAGCATCCCCTTTACAAAAAGCTACAAACGCTTGAAGAAAGTTGAGGAACAAAGAAATGATGTTTGATCAGTTAAAAAACGGGGCACGCATTCGGGAACTTGCTGCAAAAGTAGAAAAACAAATTAAGCCCGTACATGAGAAAATTGACGAGCGCATTGAAGCAAATCAATTTCGGGTGCTGCAAAGCTTTCAGCAAAATCGAGTGAGTGATTCACATTTTAATCCGACAACGGGGTATGGATATGACGATCTAGGCCGCGATACGTTGGAGAAAGTATACGCGGATGTTTTTGGAACAGAAGCTTGCCTGGTGCGTCCGCAAATTATTTCAGGTACGCACGCAATTGGCATTTCGCTGTTTGGTGTACTGCGTCCTGGAGATGAACTATTATATATAACTGGAAAGCCTTATGACACTCTTGAAGAAATTGTTGGTATACGAGGAAGCGGCGTAGGCTCTTTAAAAGAATATAATATTAGCTATAAATCAGTAGATTTAACAGCGCAAGGTCAAGTGGATTTTGAAGAAGTGAAAGCGTCTATTCATGAGCACACAAAGATGATAGGCATTCAGCGCTCAAAAGGTTACGGCATTCGTCCTTCTTTTACAGTCGCGCAAATAAAAGAAATGATTTCTTTTGTAAAGAGTATTAAGCCTGACGTTATAGTATTTGTCGATAACTGCTACGGTGAATTTGTAGAAACAATCGAGCCAACGCATGTAGGAGCAGATTTGATGGCAGGGTCGCTTATTAAGAACCCCGGTGGAGGCCTTGCTAAAATCGGCGGTTATATTGCAGGACGAAAAGACCTAGTCGAAGCTTGTTCATACCGAATGACAACTCCTGGAATCGGTGCAGAAGCTGGAGCTACGCTGTATAGCTTACAAGAAATGTATCAAGGGTTCTTCTTGGCGCCGCACGTAGTCGGTCAAGCATTAAAAGGAGCGGTTTTCTCATCCGCTATTTTCGAAGAGCTAGGGATGCAAAGTGAGCCGAAGTGGAACAGTGAACGAACGGATTTAATTCAATCCGTGCAGTTCGATGACCGTGATAAAATGGTTTCTTTTTGTCAGGCTATTCAATTCGCCTCGCCAATTAATTCACACGTAACGGCCTATCCTGCTTATATGCCAGGGTACGAAGATGATGTGATTATGGCAGCTGGAACGTTTATACAAGGAGCAAGCCTCGAGCTGACGGCAGATGGACCTATCAGGCCTCCTTATGTCGCTTACGTGCAGGGCGGGTTAACGTATGCTCACGTAAAAGTAGCAATATGTATGGCAGTAGATCAAATGCTGACGAAAGAACTTTTATAAAATATAAGATAGAAAGACTATTTTCTCCCCGCTAAGAAAGAAAAGATAGGCTTATAAAAATAAACGAAATGCTATTTATTTGTATAGAAGAAATGTTCAGAAAAATTTATGTTAGAATTACTAACATTCGGTTGACAGGTGAACTAACATAGCATACAATGTAAATAGTTAATCCAAAGGAGGAACTGAAATGAGTGACAACATTCGAAGAAATACGCCACTTTTCCCAATTGGAATTGTGATGCAGTTAACTGAGTTGTCGGCTCGCCAAATTCGCTACTATGAAGAACATGAATTAGTTGCACCAGTAAGAACAGAGGGAAATCGACGATTATTCTCATTTAACGATGTTGATAAGCTGCTTGAAATCCGTGATCTTATTGAACAAGGTGTAAACTTAGCAGGTGTAAAACAGCTGTTTCATCTTCAAAAGGAGCAAAAAGGGCATAAGCAAGAAGAAAAAGTTGTGGCAGCAACAGCAAAGCCAGAATTAACGGACGATGAATTGCGAAAAATGCTTCGTGCAGAACTTATGCAAGCAGGCCGTTTTAATCGAGCAACTTTAAATCAAGGAGATATGTCCAGGTTCTTTCATTAATAAAGTTATCAATATTTATGCCGTTCGTATATGAGGGGTATAGATTATAAATATTATATAGAGATTTAGGGGAGGATCACACGATGGCAAAGTACACAAAAGAAGATATTTTCCGCAAAGTTCAAGAAGAGAATGTAAAGTATATTCGTCTTCAGTTCACTGACATTTTAGGAACAATTAAAAACGTTGAAATTCCAGTAAGTCAATTAGAAAAAGCGTTAGACAACAAAATGATGTTTGACGGTTCTTCTATTGAAGGGTTTGTACGTATTGAAGAATCAGATATGTACCTATTCCCGGACATTGATACATTTGTTATTTTCCCTTGGACATCTGAAAAAGGTAAAGTAGCACGTTTTATTTGTGACATCTACAATGCAGATAGAACTCCGTTTGATGGCGATCCACGTAATAACTTAAAACGTGTGTTAAAAGAGATGGAAGAGTTAGGATTTACTGATTTTAACCTTGGACCTGAGCCAGAGTTCTTCTTATTCAAATTAGACGAAAAAGGCGAACCTACATTAGAATTAAATGATAAAGGTGGCTACTTCGACTTAGCGCCAACTGACCTTGGTGAAAACTGCCGTCGTGACATCGTATTAGAGCTTGAAGAAATGGGCTTTGAAATTGAAGCATCTCACCATGAGGTAGCTCCTGGACAACACGAGATTGACTTCAAATATGCTGCTGCATTAAAAGCTTGTGATGATATCCAAACGTTCAAACTTGTTGTAAAAACAATTGCACGTAAACATGGCTTACATGCTACATTTATGCCAAAACCATTATTTGGTGTGAATGGTTCAGGTATGCACTGTAACGTTTCATTATTTAAAGATGGTCAAAACGCATTTTATGATGAAAACGGTAATCTAGAGCTAAGTGATACTGCTCGTCAATTTATCGCAGGTATCATCAAGCACGCACACAGCTTTACAGCAGTAACAAATCCTACTGTAAACTCTTATAAGCGTCTAGTGCCTGGATATGAGGCTCCTTGTTATGTTGCATGGTCTGCTCGTAACCGTAGCCCATTAATCCGTATCCCAGCTTCTCGCGGCGTAGGAACTCGTGTTGAGGTACGTAGCGTAGACCCAGCTGCTAATCCATATTTAGCAATGGCTGTTCTATTAAAAGCTGGTTTAGATGGAATCAAGAACAACCTTGAAGCTCCAAAACCTATCGATCGTAATATCTATGTAATGACAAAAGAAGAGCGTGTTGAAGAAGGTATCGTAGATTTACCTGCAACATTAGCTCAAGCTTTAGATAGCTTCCAATCAAACGAAGTTATGGTTTCTGCATTAGGTGAACACTTAGCAGAGCACTTCGTTGAAGCGAAAGAAATCGAATGGGATATGTTCCGTACACAAGTTCATCCTTGGGAACGTGACCAATACATGAGCCAATATTAATTCTTAAAAGTCCGAGAGATCGTTTATACGTTCTCTCGGACTTTTTTGTTTTCAAAATGAATAACATTGCGCATATTAAATATTGAACTAAACTGTTCATAAAATAAGTATAGCTGCCTGTCGTACAATTTACGGGAGGCTTTTTATTGTTTTGTTAGATACAGGAAAGAATTTAGTTATATGAATTAAAAAGGATAAGCTTTTTGTCTCATTGAATCTATATGTAAAAGTAGTGTATAACAGATAGAGAGATTGTTTATGTATTCACTCTGCACTTCAGTATAACTTCAGAGAATTTTCAGCCAGTCGTAGTATCATTAGAAAATACTGTTGGAGAGGAATGGAATGAAAATGCAAGAAGGGAATTTTTTCAAAGGTTTAGTAATAGGCATATTAATAAGCATTCCAATTTGGATTATTCTCATTGTTATAGGCGTTCTGCTTTTTAAATAGGTCTTAACGTTATAAATAATAGACCCTCTTGATCTATACTTTAATCAACCAGAATAGAATCTGGACCAAAAATATGTTAGGGGGGAGAGAAGATCCGCACGATGAATTGTGCGGATTTTTTTATTGGTAGGGTGAACGTAGATTTCATCTATTTAGTTGCTTCTAGCAGTTGATTGGAGGGAAAGGCGAAGACTCCTGCGGGAAAAGCGGAATAGGTGAGACCCCGCAGGAGCGCACGCGACGAAGAGGCTCACCAGCCGCCCGCGAAAAGCGAAGCCTTGCACGGAAATCAACAGCGATGTAACAAGCCATCCATACTAGCGCATTTATCCCATTTGTTCGTTTTTAGGTTGAAGTGATGTCGTTATGTCTCAATCTCCTTTTTTAGTAATTTTTCACTAAGTAGGCTAGTATACGTAGCACTTTTTTCCCCCATGCATATGTTAAAAATAAGGAGGGACAAGTAATATGAAAAAAATCTATCTTGATGCAGGACATGGTGGGGCAGATGCAGGAGCGGTTGGAGCAAACGGACTGTATGAAAAAAACTTAGTTTTAAAAATCCAACAATATTTAATAAGCTATTTAAATAGCACGTACAGTGATTTTACAATTAAAACCACTCGTACCACAGATGTTTTTTTATCGTTATCTCAGCGCGCTTCTCAAGCTAATTCGTGGGGCGCAGATGCATTTATGTCTATTCACGTAAATGCCGGTGGAGGAACAGGGTACGAAGATTATGTTTATAGAAGCGCTAGCAATGCCAGTAAAACGTTTCAATCGATTGTCCACGGCCAAGTACAGCCAGCGCTGCTGTCGTATAATCATCCGAATCGCGGTCGAAAATCAGCCAATTACGCGGTGCTTCGCTTAACAAATATGCCTGCAGTACTAACTGAAATAGCTTTTATTGATAACAGTACAGATGCAGCACTTCTTCAAAATGAAGCTTTTTTAAAAAGCATGGGTGAATCGTATGCAAAAGGAATTGCCGTATATTTAAATTTACCTCGTCGTGCAGTTCCAAACCCAAATCCAACACCAACTCCGAATCCATCGCCTTCTGAACCGGGTACAAAAACGTATACGATCAAGCAAGGAGATACGCTTTACAGTATTGCACAGAAGTACAAAATAACAGTACAGGCGCTTCAAGAAGCGAATACAGGGCTTTCTGATCCGTTAACACTGCAGGTTGGAAAAACAATCGTTATTCCTTCAGGAACTTCACCAACACCATCTCCAACACCACCTTCTGAACAATATCCACTTCCTAATGGAATTTTAAAACAAGGCGATTCTGGAGAAGCTGTGAAACAGCTTCAAAGAGCATTAAACGCGGTTAATTTTAAAGTAGGGTCAGTAGACGGAATATATGGAGTTCAAACGAAAGATGCAGTCAGACGTTTTCAACTTGTGTATCTTCCTTATGATGTAGATGGCATTTATGGTCCTCAAACGAAAAACAAGCTAGCAGCCGTTTTAAAAGCAAAAAGTTAAAGCAAAAAGGTCTTCTGTAAGCGGGCAGAAGGCCTTTTGTTTTTCTGTTAAAAGCGCCTTAAGCACTATTTTATGGTTTACGTAAAATAATGCTTTACAAACCATTTGTACGGGAGTATATTATCTAAGAACAAAGGATAGCTATGAAAGAAACATGTTATCGATCATACTCTTTAACCGAAAATTATATTGACCTGTTATCGCTTAATTCGTCAGAAGTGGGGGACCCAAATTTGTGCATTGTCACTTGGGGTGAATCCTTTTAAAAGGTAGGGCTACTCTCATAGCCCGAATCCGACAGCTAACCCCATAAGCGTTTTGGAGAGGAGGTTTAAGCTGTGTAAAAACGCTGAGAACCCTTAGTGTTTTTTTTGTGCGCTTTTTTAACATAAAAAGGTATTTTTAAGGAATAATATCACTTATTCATGAACTTGTAACGGAGCTTAGCAACGGACGGTCGATAGTAGCTAAGCAATCATCGGAGGGAAATTACGTGAACTATTCAGTTCTCAAAAGATTATTGATTGGAAAGCCGCTTAAAACAAAAGAGTTAGGCGATCAAAAGCTTAGTAAGCTTAAAGCACTGGCTATTTTATCGTCAGATGCTTTATCTTCAGTAGCTTATGGAACAGAACAAATTTTGATTGTACTTGCAACAGTAGGCGTCCTTGCTTATTGGTATTCAATTCCAATTGCGATTGGGGTATTGGTGCTGCTGACGGCTTTAATTCTTTCATACCGTCAAATTATTTATGCGTATCCGCAAGGCGGAGGAGCTTATATTGTTTCCAAAACCAATTTAGGAGAAAATCCTGGGCTTATCGCTGGAGGATCACTGTTGGTGGATTATATTTTAACAGTTGCTGTGAGTGTTTCAGCAGGAACCGATGCTTTAACTTCGGCTTTTCCAACGCTGCATCATTACAATGTAGTAATTGCGTGTATGCTGGTGATTTTTATTACAGTCTTAAATTTACGCGGGGTAACAGAATCCGCTTCTGTATTAGCTTATCCGGTTTATTTATTTGTTATTGCTCTTATTTTGTTAATAGCGGTAGGCTTTTTTAAAATAGCGACAGGTCAAGTTTCACCTGATCTTCATCCATCTCTCGGTACAGTAGTGCCAGGTATTAGTTTATTTTTATTATTAAAAGCTTTTTCATCAGGCTGTTCGGCATTGACAGGTGTAGAAGCTATTTCAAATGCAGTGCCTAACTTTAAAGAGCCAGGTGCAAAAAATGCGGTTCATACATTAATGCTGATGGGCGGTATTTTAGCCGTTTTATTTTCTGGCATCACGTTTTTAGCTTATTGGCTTGGCATTTCTCCAAAAGCAGATGAAACGGTTGTATCACAAATTGCATCGAGTGTGTTTGGACGAAATGGATTTTATTATTTTATTCAAGGTACAACAGCTCTAATTCTAGTGCTAGCGGCGAATACGGGCTTTTCAGCGTTCCCTTTGCTGGCTGTGAACTTATCGTCTGATAAATACATGCCAAGAATGTTTCAAATTCGTGGCGATCGACTAGGCTATTCAAATGGAATTGTGACCCTTGGAATTGCTTCTATTGTCTTAATCGTAGCTTTTAAAGGAGCGACTGAACAATTAATTCCTCTTTATGCAGTCGGGGTGTTTATTCCATTTACGCTTTCTCAAACAGGAATGATTGTCAAATGGCTTAGAGAAAAGCCGGCCGGCTGGCAAGGGAAGCTAACCATTAACTTAATTGGTGCCCTCATTACTTTAACGGTGCTAATCATTTTGTTTACAACGAAGTTTTCACAAGTATGGTCCGTGCTCATTTTCTTGCCGGTTATTGTCTATATTTTTCATCGCATTCATACGCATTATGAAGCGGTAGGAGAACAGCTTCGCATTAAGCAAGGAGAAAAGATTGGAAAGCTTGAAGGAAGTGTGGTCATTGTTCCTGTAGCAGGAATGACAAAGGTAGTAGAAAATTCATTAAATTATGCAAGAACGATTGGTGATACCGTTATTGCAGTGCATGTGGCCTTTGATCGAGAAAGCGAAAAGAGAATGGAAGAGAAGTGGGAGAAGTGGCAGCCCGATATTCGTATTGTTACGTTTCATTCTCAATACCGCAGCTTAGTGCGGCCGCTGTTTCGATTCATCGATATGGCTGAGGAAAAAGCGCGGGAAAACAATATGGCTATTACGGTCGTTATTCCGCAATTCATTACGAAAAAAAGCTGGCAAAATATCCTTCATAATCAGTCCAGCCTACTGTTAAAAGCACATTTGCTTTACCGTAAAAACGTAATCGTTACAACTGTACCGTATCGTTTTAAAAAATAATGAAACATGACTAAAAACCTCCAACTTAGATGTTGGAGGTTTTTAATTTTTAAATTCACATACACTAACCGTAATCGAATCTCATCAAAGGCGCAAACGGAGGGATTGTATGAGTGAATTAATTAAATTGTTGCGAAAGGGAAATAAATCGGCCATCATGGCCGCTATAGTGAATACCATTATTTCCATTATTAAAGGGGTTGCATTCGCTTTAACAGGGAATGTAGCAATGTTTGCTGAAACGATGCACAGCTTAGGAGATGCAGCTAATCAGTTTTTTGTCTTTATAGGTTCGGCATTAAGTAAAAAAGCCCCGACCAAACGATTTCCAAATGGTTTCGGCCGATTGGTTAATCTTGTTCTATTAGGAGCGGTTCTTGTAGTAGGGATTATGGCGTTTGAAACGATTAAAGAAGGATATCACCATATTCTTCATCCAACGAAGTCTTCAGGCTTTATTTTAAATATTGCAGTACTTGGCATCTCGGTATTGCTTGAGATGTTTGTCTTATTTAAGGCAATGAAAGAAATTTTGCACGATGTCGGAATGAATACCGCAGAGGTCAATGTTTTTACGCACAGCTTTGTTCATTTAAAGAAAGCAAAGCCAGCAACCAAGCTGGTCTTTATGGAAGATCTGGTAGCTACTGGAGGAGGCGTATTGGCGTTAATAGCCGTTTTCATTTCACGGTTTACACCTTTTCACCAAGCTGAAGGAATTGCTTCTATTTTAATTGGGCTTATGATGTTTTTTGTAGTAGGACGAGTATTTTTAGATAATGCTGCTGGAGCCCTTGGTGAAGCAGATAAAGAAATGGAAATAAAAATTGGCGCGATTGTCATGCAAGATGTACAAGTGCGTGATATTCAAACGTTAATGGTGATGAAAGAAGGGGAAGAGCTTCACGTTGAATTAAAAGTAGAAATTGATCCTTCTTTAACAGTGGCAGAAGCTGATGATATTAAAGATCGTCTGGAAAATCGTATTTTACAGGAAAAAGGAGTAACGGATGTCATTATTGAATTTGATGAAGATAATGGAATTCCGGACTGGGCGCCAAGTGATTTACAGCTTCAAAAAGAATAAAAACAAGGAAGAAAACAACTGTTTTCTTCCTTGTTTTTTTAGCTATATACTTTTTCACGTACGTTTGGAGAATCTGTTGAAGCTTTCGAGAAGTTAATGGTTTCACGTACAACGTAAATAGGTCTATTTTTACTTTCATCGTAAATTCTTGCGATGTATTGTCCGACTAGACCTAAACCAAGTAGCTGAATACCGCTAAAGAAGGTGATAGCTACCATAATAGAAGTCCAGCCAGGCTGAATATTTTTACCTATCAGCCAAACAACAATCGAATAACTTAACACTAAAAGTGATACAAAAACCGATAATAAGCCAATAACCATTACTAGACGCAAAGGCTTCGTTGAAAACCCAATAATTCCATCTGAAGCAAACTTGATCATCTTTTTTAAAGGATATTTTGTTTCACCAGCAAAGCGTTCATCACGCTCATATTCTACATATGTTTGCCTGAAGCCAATCCAAGACATCATTCCTCGTACAAAACGATTGCGTTCAGTCATTTTTTTGAATACATCCGCTACTTTTCGGTCGATAATACGAAAATCTCCCGTGTCTTTAGGGATTTCGATATCGGACATATAATTTAAAAAGCGATAAAAATATTTAGCCGTGGCTAATTTAAAAAAGGTCTCTCCGCTTCGTTTCTTGCGCTTTGCATATACAATTTCATAGCCTTGCTGCCATTTAGCAATTAATTCGGGAATCATTTCCGGCGGATCTTGTAAGTCCGCATCAATAATAACGATAGCATCACCCTGAGCATAATCAATGCCTGCTGTTACGGCAGTTTGGTGCCCGAAATTACGAGCAAAATCAATAACTTTTACGTTAGAATCCATAGCCGCTACGTCTTTCAAGATTTCAATTGTTCGGTCGGTGCTGCCGTCATTGACGAAAATGAATTCATAGTTAATGTGGTTTTTATGCATGACCGAAAGCAAGCGATTGTAGCATTCATTAGCTACTTCTTCTTCAAAATACATAGGTACCACGATTGAAATTAGTTCTTTCATGCTTTACCTCCTATCGAGCGATGGTTTGTGTGCTTAAACGTCCATATTTTATTAAGGAAAAAATTGATAAACATTCCTATACAAGTAGACAACAGTTGTCCGATTATTGGATTAGCAGGTGTATAGTGTACAAGAAGGAATAAGCAGCTTGTATTAATTGCTAAAGTAATAAGGTTTACGATGAAAAATTGAGCTAACATCCATTTATGTACAGTTGCTTGAAACACCCACGATTTGTTCCAATAGTAGCTGTTTATAACGCCAATAAAATAAGATAGTACGTTAGCCAATATATAATTCATATCAAAATGAATGAGTGCTAAGTAACTGATAATAGTGAGCAGGGTATTCATTATACCTACAAAACCGAATTTCAGGAATTTTATCACGGTTGTATAATCCCTTCCATTTAATTTATCTCTTCACATTTTGTCTTGGGCTTATTTTTAGTAAATCGTACTATTAAATAGGATAGAATCACTGAAATACCAAATCCTTCGAGCAGCATAAAGCTTGGAAAAATAAAGAATCGATAGCGAGTTTGAATTTCAATAAGCAAGTGAATAAGAACGTATCCTATGATTAGTAATAAAAACAGTGTATATGGATATTTATCCTGCTTCCTCACGAATAAACATATAAGGCCAATAATGGAAAGAATAGTAGTTGAAACGTAAATGATTCTTTCATAACTTTGAGCAGCACTAATTAATTTCTCTTTATTAAAAGGTACATCTTCTTGAGGAGTTAATGAAATGCTCCAAAATGTAGATGCATCCGTTCCTCCCCACATATTTAGGAATTTAATGTGAAAGAGATCTAAAAGCTGCTCTTTATCTGCTACCCGTTCTTTAATTACCTCTTTTTCTGCTTCAGCTCGTTTTTCTCCAATTGGCATACCCATAAAACGACTAGCATCCTCTGAAGAATAGGAACCGCTTGTTTCGTAATTAAAGCCAATGACGAATTTCCATAAAGGATCTCTGTTACTTAAAGGATATTTAGAAATGCCGCTAGCTACAAAAGAATAGTTGATCAGCGCATTTGCAATAAAAAAAGTAGCCAGTATGCCTACGAGGTTTTTTCCTATTCTCTTTCGACGAGCTTTTAACTCAGCAGCATTCTTCGTTTTAATGTAAGGTTGAAGAATTTGCAAGATGAAATAAATGAAAACAGCGACGATAATAATGGGTCCTAGAGGACGCATTAAATTTCCTAACGACAATAGAAGGCCAATATAAAGCCAGCTAAACTTGTTATGAGCAAATCTTTTTATAACAAGGTAAAAAGCTGCATAAAATAAAAAAGTAGCTAAATGCTGATTAGTTAACACTGAGCTATAGAGAATGTTCGGAATGTAGAACGCATATAGAAAAGCTGTCATTCTCCCAGCAAGTTCGTTAAATACTTTCGCGCCAATTAAATAAATAAAAATAACGGTTCCAGTGGAATAAAAAATATTTAACAATTTTAATATGAAAATATTATCTCCAAAACAGCGAATAATAACAGATTCATAGAATGAAAAGCCTAGCTGATATACCCATGTAGTAAAATAAACGCTTTGGTTAAATTCATAATTTCCTTTTGCGATATTACGCGCGGCATCTAACATGACAAGAAAGTCAGATTTTACAGGCGTTTGAACAGAAAGCATCCATGCTAGTCGAATACCTAAGGTCAAAACGATCAGTGAAATAAAAAAAACAGTTTTGTTCATGTATCTACTTGCAATAGCTATTAGAAAAATGACAAGGAAAGTGATAAAGATTCCTTCAATAATAAATGAATTACTTAAAGCCAAGCCCTTTAATTCCAATGAATTTGTCATCGCATTATAACTGCCCCATAGAGACCATGTAAGAATAATGACACATAAAAAGATCAGGCTTTTGGATAAAAATGAGTTAAGCATATTACCTCCTGCAAATTATTTCAAAGATAAGGTACAAAATTCCTACCCTATGATACCATATTTTATTATTTTGTATATATTTTTCTTATAGAGTATAATGTTAGATTGTTCTGAAATTACGACAGCGGCATAACGTTTGATAAAAGGGTAAGCCGAGTAGGAAAACGATTTTGTAATAGAAAAAGCTGTTTGCATCCATACGTATGCGAACAGCTTTTATGTTTTAAACCGACCTTTTAATAAATTCCATAGGGAACTCACTCCGAGACTAATGCTGATCAGAATTCCTGACAGAGCTACTATTAAAGCGATATATTCAAAGATAGAAAACTGCTTCATGCTATCCCAATTGATGTTTCCCTTTAGTTTGCTAATAACTAAATTCATTCCGTAAATACCGGAAAGAACCGTATAAATCGTTAAAATTAATAATAAGTAATTGTGACGTTTGGCTGCGATTTTCTCTTGATTTTGGTACAAAGTACCAAGGGTTTCTTTGACTTCTTGATAAAGAGAATTGATATGAAAGATTTTTTTAAAGAGCTCAGAAAACTCTTGACCTTCTGTGCGAGAGCTAATTTCTAAAAATAAATATTTACCTGAAAACACGGTAATAGAGCGGATTAGTCGTTCAATGCCCTCTGAATTTTTATGAAACGTGAGCTGCGAATATTCATAAGATAATTTTAGCAACACGATTTTATAGAAAAAATGTAAAAATAAATTATAGTAATGCTGGCCAAATAGATGATTCATCAAAAGCTGATCCGTTTTAGAGTCTGTCGATTTAGAAATACACGAAAACACATGGTCTGTTATGACGTAATAGGTTTCAGGAGCCCACCTTTCATACACGTGTTTAGTATTATACGTTTTAATATACTCATGATTGTGTGCAGAAATAAACGCTTTCCCGTCAGGCGTATAGCTATTTAGCTGCCCAGTACGAAATAAAGTTGTGGAATTAATTTCTTGCTCTTGATTTACCGTTACATAACTTAACACAAACATCCGTTCATCGATAAAATAAGGAAGGCTCCCAACGTGCTGTTCACGCGTGGCTTCTTTCTTGATGTGTTCGTTCAAAAATGGCGCAAGCTGTGAAAAAATATAATCTTGCACTTTGCTATAGCGATGATGTTCATAGGTAATGGTGGATCCATGCTCTTCAGCAAGCTTCGGTTCTAGTACACGAAAATGATTCATGAATTCTAAAATATCATCATAGGTGTAATGATTATGGCTCATCTCAGTGCGAATGGTCATGACGCCAATTTCAAAAGGACATAAAAAAACATCCACAGACAGCACGTTGCTAGACACGGTGGTGGAGGAAGTGTGTAACGTAATAGTATGGTCTATTTTTTTGGAAAATCGAAGCAACCCTTCTTTTTCGCACGAGTCAGGGAATAGAATGCATTCAATGTAAGGAAGAAAATATTGATCCAGGCTATCATGAGATACGTAATACTGTTCTCCGTAGTATTCTTTTTCTAAATGTTTTTTTTGAATGGAAAAAAATTCGAACAAATTTTCTTTTAGTGCATGAACAAGCTGCTCTTTATTTTTTCGGTCAAAGGAAAAAGGAAAAAGAAACATGTTCATTGCTTTGGTAGGTACAATGGTTTGAAATGGTTCTGTTTTCCTTGGTGTATTGGTCATAAACTACATCCTTCTTATGGTCGGTTGTATTTCCTTGTAAGAGTCGAGGAAATGCAGATAGAAAGTAAAAGGTGAAACAAGCTTTACAAAAACCGTTCTACCTGCCTGCGGTGATTCAACGTATCATTTATAATATGCCAATTTTTTTAGAAAACAAACGTAAAAAAACCAACTAACATCATGATTAGTTGGTTTTACATACAGTGTCTGATTAGTGAATCGTGCGATATACACCAGTTACTTTTCCTAAAATCGTTACGTGGCGAAGAATAATAGGCGCCATCGTTGAATTTTCAGGCTGTAAACGAACGAAATTTTCTTCTTTAAAGAAACGTTTTACCGTTGCTTCGTTGTCCTCGGTCATAGCGACCACAATATCTCCATTATTAGCTGTTTGCTGCTGACGTACGATTACCATATCGCCATCTAGAATACCTGCTTCAATCATACTTTCTCCCATAATTTCAAGCATAAATACATGATCATCTGGAGAAACGAATTTATCTGGAAGAGGGAAATATTCTTCCACATTTTCAACGGCTGTTATAGGAAGACCCGCTGTTACTTTACCGATAACAGGAACATTAATGACATTGCTTTTAGGGATGTTTACTTCATCTAGTTGAAGAACTTCGATTGCTCTTGGTTTTGTTGGATCTCTGCGAATTAACCCTTTGCTTTCTAAACGAGCTAAATGCCCGTGTACAGTGGAGCTAGAGGCTAATCCTACCGCTTCCCCAATCTCGCGAACAGAAGGCGGATAACCTTTTAATTTTACTTCGTGCTTAATAAAATCTAGTATGTCTTGTTGACGTTTTGATAGCTTCATATTTTTCACCTCGATTTTAGCTATTCTTTAGGTGAATTATACCACGTGATGTGTCAATATACAAACATAAGTTCGAAGAATTCCATTGACAGAAACAAATGTTCTCAATAAAATAAGAACATATATTCTGATAGGGGGATCATAATATGCAACAATTCTTACATTCTATGAAACATTACGCTATTTTTTTTGCAGCAATCGCTGCACTTACATATGTATTGACGCTGGTTTTAGGAGCGGATAAAGTAGATTTAGACAAATATTCAACGGTTACTATTACAAAAGGAGATACGCTTTGGGACTTGTCCAACAAGTATCATAATCACCATCATTTGACCACCAATGAATTTGTCAAATGGGTTGAAGACGTCAATGATTTAAACTCAGACACTGCCCAGTCTTTATCTCCTGGAGATAAATTATATATTCCTGTTTTAAAACAAGAGTTACATAATCAAGTGGCAATTGAACAGTAGTGTGTAACGGCCGTTCCTGAATATTGTTAGAAGCCGAAAAGGTCGTGATAAAAGTGGACGCCATTATTTATTGCCGTGTCAGTACGGATAAAAAAACCCAAGAAACATCTTTACAGCGCCAGCAAGAAGAATTAAAAAAACTTGCTGGTCTTCACCATCTAGACGTAAAAAAAGTCGTGATGGAAAAAGCAAGCGGATATGACGTAGACAGAGAGGGTATTTTGGATGTTCTTCATACAATGAAAGAAGAGAAGATCTCTGTGCTGCTTATTCAAGACGAAACACGATTAGGCAGAGGAAATGCCCGAATTGCGCTGCTTCATGCTTTTCATAAAGAAAATGCTACCATCTATACGATTAGTCATCAAGGTCAGCTTCAGCTTTCAGAATCTGATTCAATGGTGTTAGATATTATTAGCTTAGTGGAAGAGCATCAGCGGAAATTACATAATGCTAAAATTAGAAGAGGAATGAAAAGAGCCGTAGAAAACGGTTATCGTCCGCAGAAAAATTTAAAAAATCAAGGAGTTAACTCGGGAAGGGAAAAAAAAGAAGCGCCTATTGAAGAAATTGTCCGCCTTCGTCATAACGGCTTAACCTTTGCTGAAATTTCAGTTACGCTAAAAGGTTTTGGCTATAATATTTCAAAAGCGACGGTACATCGCCGCTATCAAGAGTACCAAGAGAGTGCTCAATCTCTTGATAAAACGAAAGAGATTTAGTAAGATGACTACATGTTGCCGAAGCGGTTCGGTAATTTTAATTATTGATTATAAGGAGATAGGTTTTATATGCTATCAAAAGATAAACTTGCTCGTATTAATGCTCTTTCAAAAAAGGCAAAGGCTGAAGGTCTGACAGAATCTGAAGCGAAAGAACAGCAAGAGCTACGTCAGGAATATTTAAAAGTTTTCCGACAATCTATGACAAATCACCTTCATACGATTAAAGTTGTAGACGAAGAAGGTAAAGATGTTACGCCTAAGAAGTTAAAAGAGAGTAAAAAGAAGCGTCTTCACTAAGACGTTCTAGTAAAACTAGAGGGAGTGTTCCCTCTAGTTTTTTGTATATTTTTAATAAGGGGCACAAAAACTGTAAAAGTGGAAATTTTTTTGGTTCAAGTATTGTACAAATAAGCAAATCATTAGTATGATAACATATGTACATAGTTTTGAAAGGAATGAAGAGTATGACACAACGTATTGAAGATCTTTCGATTGCAACAATTCGTACTTTATCAATCGATGCGATTGAAAAAGCAAATTCAGGTCACCCAGGTATGCCAATGGGAGCTGCTCCAATGGCATATACATTGTGGACAAAATTTATGAACATCAATCCAAAGAATCCAAACTGGTTCAACCGTGACCGCTTTGTATTATCAGCAGGACACGGATCGGCACTATTATACAGCTTGCTTCATTTAGCTGGATATGACTTATCAATTGAAGACCTTAAAAACTTCCGTCAATGGGGAAGTAAAACACCAGGTCATCCAGAGTTCGGTCATACAGCAGGTGTTGATGCAACAACTGGTCCACTAGGACAAGGTATTGCAATGGCTGTTGGTAAAGCAATGGCAGAACGTCATTTAGCTGAAACATACAACAAAGAAGGTTTAGAAATTGTAGACCACTTTACGTATGGTATTTGTGGTGACGGAGACTTAATGGAAGGTGTATCTGCTGAAGCAGCTTCATTAGCGGCACACTTAAAATTAGGACGTTTAGTTGTTTTATACGATTCAAATGATATTTCTTTAGACGGAGATTTAGATCGCTCGTTCTCTGAGAACGTAGAAGATCGTTTCAAAGCTTACGGATGGCAAGTAATCCGCGTTGAAGACGGCAATGACTTGACAGCGATTGCAAACGCAATTGAAGAAGCAAAAGGCGATTTAACACGCCCAACGCTAATTGAAGTAAAAACAACAATCGGATTTGGTTCTCCAAACCACGCGGGTACTTCTGGCGTGCACGGTTCTCCATTAGGTTCCGATGAAACAAAATTAACAAAAGAAGCTTATGCATGGACATTTGAAGAAGATTTCTATGTGCCAGAAGAAGTGTATGCTCACTTCAAAGCTACAATTGCTGAAGATGGCCAAAAGAAAGAAAACGAATGGAACGATGTATTTGCACAGTATAAAGAAAAATATCCTGAACTAGGTCGTCAATTTGAACTAGCAGTAGAAGGAAAGTTACCGGAAGGCTGGGAAGAAACGCTTCCAGCATACGAAACGGGTTCAAGCTTAGCTAGCCGTGCTTCTTCTGGAGAAGTATTAAACGCAGTAGCACAAGCTGTACCTCAATTCTTCGGCGGTTCAGCTGACTTAGCTGGCTCAAATAAAACAATGATTAAAGGTTCAGAAGACTTCACTGCAGCTGATTACAGCGGACGTAATATCTGGTTCGGTGTACGTGAATTTGCAATGGGAGCTGCATTAAACGGTATGGCTCTACACGGCGGTGTAAAAGTATTTGGAGGAACATTCTTTGTATTCTCTGATTATCTTCGCCCAGCAATTCGCTTAGCAGCTTTAATGAAGCTTCCTGTAACATATGTATTCACACATGATAGTATCGCAGTTGGAGAAGACGGCCCAACACATGAGCCAATTGAACAATTGCCATCACTTCGTGCAATGCCAGGTCTTTCAGTGGTTCGTCCTGCAGATGCAAATGAAACAGCTGCTGCATGGCGCTTAGCATTAGAGTCAACTGACCGCCCAACGGCGCTTGTATTGACTCGTCAAAACTTGCCAACGCTTGAAGGTACAAAAGAAAATGCATACGAAGGCGTGTCTAAAGGTGCGTACGTTGTATCTAAAGCTGGTAAAGACCAAGCGGATGCATTAATACTTGCAACAGGCTCTGAAGTAAGCCTAGCAGTAGAAGCACAAAAAGCATTAGCTGCAGAAGGCATTGACGTATCTGTAGTAAGTATGCCTGCATGGGATCGTTTCGAAGAGCAATCTGCTGAGTACAAAGAAAGTGTTATCCCTAAATCAGTGAAAAAACGTTTAGGTATTGAAATGGCTTCTACACTTGGCTGGGAACGCTATGTTGGAGACGAGGGACAAGTTCTTGGTATTAATCACTTCGGTGCATCTGCTCCTGGTGAAACAATCATGAAAGAATTTGGTTTTACAGTTGAAAATGTAGTAGCAAAAGTGAAAAGCTTGCTTAATGCATAATTCTTTTTCATAAGAAAGAGCAGACTCCTGTGGTCTGCTCTTTTTTTTCGACAAAAAAACAAAGGAATTTTTTCATCGATAGACAAGCATTGCGTACACCATTCGGTATAATGGTACAAAAAAGAACGAGCCGAAAGGGAGGATGAATCGTGAGAACGTATGAAGTATATTTAATGGAGGAAGAAGTTGCATCATCCTATTTTCGAAGAGAAAAGCTCATTTATCAGCTGCTGATTGAATATAGAATGAAACGTCACTTGCAGGAAACGCACTTACAAAAACAAGTTCATTACATTACTCGCCAACTGCCCATTTCATTTATTCAACGAGAATTGCTTCAGGCGTTTTCTCATTATCCTCATTTTTTTACTCATCAAGAGACGTTTGTGCTGGAATATCCTCATAAAAAAAGTCGAGCATCTATAAAATTAACGAATCGCTGTATAACAATTGAAGGAGATGGCAATGTTGATGCTGAGACAGCTTTTTTTGAAGTATTACGCAAGCTAGATCCTTGTTTTTTAGCAGTGAATTATGGAACGGATGAATACGGCTGGCTGAGGCCTGTGAAAACAAGAAAATTTGTGTAATTATTTAAGGAAATTGGAACGGAAATATTGTATAATAGCGTATGGTCTAGTACACTGTAAGTTAGACAACACGAAGGAGGAAGTAATACCATGGGAATGTATATTCTAGTTGGTGTTCTAGCATTAATTGTTGGGATAGCGCTAGGATTTTTCATTGCTCGTAAATATATGATGAGCTATCTGAAGAAAAATCCACCAATTAATGAACAAATGTTAAAAATGATGATGATGCAAATGGGCATGAAACCATCGCAGAAAAAAATTAACCAAATGATGAAAGCAATGAACGGCCAAATTAAATAATGGTTAATTGGACAGACACTCTCTATTCAGAAGGGTGTCTTTTGTTTTAAGATAGAGATAAGAAAATGGTTGTGGGGCTAGGGGGATACGATGAAAATTTTTCGAGAGTTATGGTGGTTTTTCAAACAGGAAAAAAAGTCTTACATAACGGGGGTAGCGCTGCTCATTATTGTCGCAGCATTAGAACTTCTCCCGCCTAAAATTATTGGTTTAACGGTAGATGGCATTAAAGAAGGGACGCTGAATGGAAAGCGCTTAATGCAGATGGTTGGCATTTTGCTAGGAGCTGCTGTTGTGGCCTATTTCACAAGATACATATGGCGTATTATGATATTTGGTTCATCTGTTAAACTAGCCAAGCAGCTGAGAAATACCCTCTACACTCATTTTACCAAGATGAATCAGGCCTTTTATCAAAGGCGGCGAATTGGGGATTTGATGGCCCATGCAACAAACGATATTCAAGCTATTCAACAAACTGCAGGTTCGGGCGTTTTGACACTCGTGGATTCCATTGTCACAGGAGGGCTTGTTCTATGCACAATGGCCCTCACAATCAGCTGGAAATTAACGCTTATTTGCCTTATTCCTATGCCGCTTATGGCCATTTTAACAAGTTACTATGGTACATTGCTTCATGCGCGGTTTCATCACGCACAAGCAGCATTTTCTACTTTAAATGATAAGGTTCAAGAAAGTATTAGCGGGATTAAAGTCATTAAGACGTTTGGGGAAGAAGCAGCTGATGTCGAAGAATTTCGCATCAAGTCTGCAGATGTTGTCCAAAAGAACATGAAAGTAGCCCGAATAGATGCATTGTTTGATCCGACCATTTCGATTATTGTAGCACTTTCTTTTTTACTTGCTCTTATTTTTGGCAGCAAGATGGTTATTAGTGAAGAGTTAACACTGGGGCAGCTTGTTACCTTTACAACTTATTTAGGCCTTCTTATTTGGCCGATGCTCGCGTTTGGCTGGCTATTTAACATTATGGAACGTGGAAGAGCATCATATGACAGGGTATTTTCTTTATTAAAAGAAGAAAATTCGATTGAAGAAGCAGCATATCCTAGTGTTGAAATGCCAACAGGAAATATTGAAGCTGTTATTCATAGGTTTTCGTATGGTAAAGAAGACGAATATACGTTAAACGAAATTTATTTTACACTTTCTCGCGGTCAAACGTTAGGTATTGTCGGAAAGACGGGTGCTGGGAAAACCACGCTTTTAAAGCTGCTGCTTCGTGAATTTGATGTAAGAGACGGAGCTGTTTTATGGGGAGGAAAAGATATTAAAGACTATGCTTTTGATTCATTGTACAAAAGCCTTGGATATGTTCCTCAAGATCACTTTTTGTTTTCAACAACAGTTGCTGATAATATCGCTTTTGGAAAAAGAGAAGCAAGCAAGCAAGAGATTGAAGAAGCGGCTAAAGTTGCCAATGTACATAGAGACATCCTTGATTTTACAGATGGCTATCAAACAATAGTAGGCGAAAAAGGCGTTTCGTTATCGGGTGGACAAAAACAGCGTATCTCGATTGCAAGAGCTCTTCTATTAGATCCTGAGCTTTTAATTTTAGACGACTCGCTATCAGCGGTAGATGGAAAAACGGAAGCGGGTATTTTACAAGCGCTGAAGCAGAAACGTCAAAATCGAACAACGATTATTACAGCGCATCGGCTGAGCTCGGTTACTCATGCAGACCTGATTCTTGTACTTGATAAAGGGAAAATTATTCAGCGAGGAACTCATGAGGAACTGCTTAGCGTGAGCGGCTGGTACCAGGATATGTACGATAGACAGCAGCTTGAGCGTGCGGTAGAAGAAGGAGAGACGAAAAATGAAAATTGAGCATTCTTCGGTACATAAACGTCTGTTTCGCTATACAATTCCGCATAAAAAATCATTTTTTTTAGCGTTCACACTATTATTAATTGCTACGGCTGCGGATTTATTAGGGCCCATTTTGATTAAAATTTTCATTGACGATTATTTAACTCCTAAGTATTTGCCTCTTCAGCCTCTTGTGTGGCTTGCAAGCAGTTATTTGCTTTTACAGCTTTTAAAAATTGTCGTTCAATACTTTCAGCTTCTGCAGTTCCAAAAAATTGCGCTTCAAATTATTCAGCAGATTCGAATTGACGTTTTTTCTCATGTTCATCGCCTGGCTCTTCGCTTTTTTGACAACACTCCCACAGGAAGCCTGGTATCTCGAATTACAAATGACACGGAAGCCATGAAAGAAATGTTTGTGGAAGTCATCGCGGTTTTTATTCAAAATGGGGTGTTTTTGGTCGGTATTTTTATAGCCATGTTTATGCTAGATGTGAAACTGGCTTTTTATTGTTTAGTTCTTCTCCCGTTCATTTGGGGACTTATGAAGCTTTATCAGCATTTCAGCGCTATTTACTACGGACAGCTTCGAGAGAAACTAAGCCAGTTAAATGCCAAGCTTCATGAGTCTTTGCAAGGCATGTCTATTATTCAGTTATTTCGTCAAGAAAAGCGGCTGCGCTCGGAGTTTGAAGAAATCAATGATGAACATTACAAAGCGGGGATGCGCAATATTAAGTTGGATGGTTTGCTGCTAAGGCCGGCAGTCGAAATTCTTTACATTTTAGCCGTTATTCTTGTGCTCAGTTATTTTGGTATTTCCGTAGCTGACAGTCCTGTTAAAATTGGTGTTCTTTACGCGTTTATCAACTATTTGGATCGTTTTTTTGAGCCTGTTAATGAAATGATGCAGCGTCTTTCTATGTATCAGCAAGCGATGGTATCAGCGTCTCGGGTATTTGACTTGATGGATGAAAAAGAAAAAAATCCAGTCATGACAGGAGAACAAAAGCAGGGGGTACAAAAAGGAACGGTAGAATTCAGAAACGTAACGTTTTCCTATGATGGTGTTCGAGATGTACTTTCTGATATATCGTTTACGGTAAATGAAGGAGAAACAGTAGCTTTAGTAGGCCATACGGGAAGCGGGAAAAGCTCCATCATTAATTTATTAATGCGTTTTTATGAGCAGCAAAAAGGAGACATTTTGATCGATAATAAACCGCTATCGTCTTTTTCAAATAAACAGCTTCGAGATGAGGTAGGGCTGGTGCTTCAAGATGCCTTTTTATTTGCAGATACCGTAAAACGAAATATTACGCTGCACGAAGACCATTTTTCTGATGAACAAGTAAAAGCAGCGGCGGAATTTGTGCAAGCTCATGCATTTATCGAAGCTCTTCCTAATAAGTATAATGAAGTGCTAGTCGAAAGAGGTTCCACTTTATCAAGCGGCCAGCGTCAGCTCTTAGCATTTGCAAGAACGGTCATCCGGAATCCTAAAATCCTTATTCTTGATGAAGCAACAGCACACATTGATACAGAAACAGAGGAAGCGATTCAAGAAGTGTTAAGAGATATGGGAAAAGGCCGTACAACAATTGCGATTGCCCATCGTTTATCCACTATTCAACACGCCGACTGTATTTTAGTACTGCATAAAGGAAAAATCGTCGAAAAAGGCACACATACTGAACTGCTAAACAAAGACGGTTTGTACTATAATATGTATCAGCTTCAGCACAGTGAAAAAGAGGAGAATTTCAGCAAAGAAACAGGAGTAAAAGAGACTTATACAGAATTGATAGAGTGAAGGCAAAAAAAAGAAACAACCTTCATGGAGAGGTTGTTTCTGTCGTTTGAGCAGGGAATTCATTGTAAACGTTTAATAAATGATCTAATTCTTGACTATGTTTAATAGCAGGTGGAGAGTTTAATCCACTTACTCGGACTATGCGGATGAGTTCTTCTCGTTTCTTTTCAATCGCTAATAGAATATCTTTTTTGGCCAATGCTATGTATCCCTTCTAACAAGTCGTTTACCTAATTATACAAGATAATGGTACTATTTGAAAGAAGTGAGATAAGACAATTTGGTTACAAAATGGTAACGAAAAAGAACAAAAAGAACAAAAAAGGGAAGTGTGAAATGTGGGAGATTTAAATTTGTTTTTGGCATTTGGCGCAGGTTTTTTATCGTTTATTTCACCTTGCTGTTTGCCTTTGTACCCAGCTTTTTTATCGTACATAACGGGAGTATCAGTTAGCGAGCTAAAGGAAGGCGCTAAGTCACATCAGCGAAAAGCTTTTATTCACACAGCTTTCTTTTTGCTTGGGTTTTCTGTCATTTTTATTATGATTGGTTTTGCGACGTCTTTTATTGGTCAGTGGTTTTTTAACTATAAGGATTTAATCCGGCAGATTGGCGCTATTCTTATTATTTTCTTTGGTCTAGTTGTACTAGGGATTTTTAAGCCTCGCATTCTTATGCAAGAACATAAGCTTAGATTCGCAAATAAGCCGGCTGGTCTCTTAGGTTCTTCTTTCATAGGCATGGCGTTTGCTGCGGGCTGGACTCCGTGCACGGGCCCTATTTTAGTATCGGTTATGGCGCTTGCAGCGACAAACCCAGGCTCTGGCCTTTTGTATATGATAGCTTATTCACTTGGATTTTCTATTCCATTTTTTATCATGACGTTTTTTATTGGGAAAATGAACTGGTTAAAAAAACATATGAATTCCATGATGAAAGTTGGCGGATACGCAATGATTGGCATGGGATTTATTTTGTATTTTGACTGGATGACAAAAATTATTATTTATACAACGAGCGTATTTGGAGGGTTTACGGGCTTTTAAAAAGGGAAAATGATACAAAAAGAATCTGAGAATTGGCAGATTCTTTTTATTTTTCAAAAGACAAAATAGTTACTTTCGCTCTTAGGAAATATACAAGAATATGGGGTGAAAAAATATATAGAAAAAATTTATTTTTACTATATCTTCTATAAATACGGAGTGATACAATGAAATCGTCATATTTTTAATTGTTAAAAAGAGGTGTATAAATTGAAAGATATTTTGTTAATCTTGCTTTTGCAACTGATCTATGTACCGATCTTGACGCTGCGCACAATTTTTTTAGTCAAAGGTATGAGTATGTATGCCTCGGTTTTTGGATTTGTTGAAGCGTTAATTTATGTATTCGGCTTATCTCTTGTATTTTCAGGAGATCAAAGCACGCTTGCTATGGTTGTATATGCAGTTGGGTTTGGAGTGGGAATTATCCTTGGAAGTTATATCGAATCTAGGCTTGCTATCGGATATACAACATTCTTAGTTAACCTTATGACCAAAAATGAAGAGTTGATTAACCGCCTTCGACAGGAAGGTTTTGGTGTTACTGTTTACCAAGGAGAAGGAAGAGACAGTGCACGCTATAGATTAGACATTTTAACAAAAAGAAGTAGAGAAGAAGAGCTATTAGCATTCATTGAAGAATATGAGCCTCGTGCTTTCATTATTTCATACGAGCCGCGTAAATTTAAAGGCGGGTTCTTACTAAAAGCAATGAAAAAGCAAAAACAAAAACAAAAAGCAAAAGCAGATATCACCTCTACTAAATAAAAACAGAAGAGATCCTCTTCTGTTTTTTTGTTGCACTTTTACTTCTGATGTTTTTTGGATTATAATATAAGTAAACACTAAACTATAGTAAAGGAAGGATTTCATTGGTTATTGCTTCAACACTTGTCGCAATTTTTATGGCTTCTTTCATATTAGTTGTTCGAATGAAAGCTGCTGATAAACCAACGAATGCAAAAAAAATTATACTTCCGCCTTTTTTTATGAGTACGGGAGCGTTAATGTTTATTTTTCCAATGTTTCGAGTAACGGGTGCAGAACTGCTTGAGGCGTTAATAGCAGGCATGATTTTCTCAATCCTGTTAATTAAAACGTCTAAATTTGAAATTCGTGACGATCATATTTACTTGAAGCGTTCAAAAGCTTTTGCATTCATTATTATTGGTTTGCTTATTATTCGAATTGCAATGAAAATATATTTAAGTTCTTCAATAGATGTTGGCCAGCTTGGCGGTATGTTCTGGATTTTAGCATTTGGTATGATTGTACCTTGGCGCATTGCGATGTACACATCGTACAAAAAGCTCGAACGAAAGCTGCATAATGATCGTCTTGCTAATACAACAATATTAAACTAAAAAAGGTGGCTACGCAGCCACCTTTTTTGATTTAAAATAAATGCTGATAGGGGACGGCATCTATTTTTTGTTTTTTTAATGTTTTTAATAAAAATTTATGATCACGTTTAGGCGTAGCTAAAATGTATCCACGTACGATTAAGTCTTCCGTTATAGAGGCTGCTTGTTCCTCAATTGCGAGTTCCCCAATTTTCCCCGCGATTTTTTGTTTGGCTACATCGCGAAACAGTTCAGGTACTGGTTCAACAAGAACGTTTAATAGCTGCTTTTGATCAGCTGACCAAAGGTGGACGGTTTTGGAAAGATAGTGATCTTGCCAATCAAGCTCAGACATGCCGTCTTCTTTTGGTAAGCGCTTTAAAAACTTCCTGAACATAAAAAATCCGCCGATAGCAAACATGCTCATTAAAAAGACTACCCAAAATAAAATAACCCATAAAAACCAGCCCTCTAGCATATTTTTCACTCCTTTATAAAGAGGTCAATCCTGACATTACTATATTTATACATTTATTATAAAAGCCTTGTTCCTTTTATGGCAATATAAAATTCCTGTACTTTGTGCGAGAGGAAAGTCTTTTTTGACTCATCAATAAGTTTATATAGACTCATTAATGAGTGAATTATCGTTAGAATTGTCTAAAAATGCTTATTTTTCAGCTTTTTAAAAGTTGGCACGTTTTTTGCATATAAACTAATTGAAGAATTATTTAATATGAGAGGAAGATAAAAAATGAGTCAAACTTTTAGCAAAGTAGCAACAAATTTACCGGGAGAAAATGCAAAGCAATTATTAGATAGAAGACACCGTGCCATTCCGAAAGGTGTAAGTTATGGCATTCCGACATTTGCTGATACGGCTGAAGGGGCGATCGTTAAAGATGTCGATGGCAATACGTTTATTGATTTCGTAGGCGCAATTGGCACAATCAATGTAGGACACAGTCATCCAAAAGTAAAAGAAGCGCTTCACAAACAAGTAGACCGTTTTATTCACACAGGATTTAACGTAATGATGTATGAGTCATACGTAGAGCTTGCAGAAAGATTAGCAGCAATTGCGCCTGGTGAATTTGACAAGAAGGTCTTACTTTTAAATAGCGGAGCAGAAGCTGTAGAAAACGCAGTGAAAATTGCTCGTAAATATACAAAGCGTCAAGGAATTATTTCCTTTAACCGCGGTTTCCATGGCCGTACATTAATGACAATGACAATGACAAGTAAAGTAAAACCATATAAATATGAATTTGGACCGTTTGCTCCTGAAGTATACAAAGCTCCATATCCTTATGAGTATCGCCGTCCACAAGGATTATCAGTTGAAGCATACGAAGATTTCATGATTACAGAATTTAAAAACTTCTTAAATACAGAAGTAGCACCGGAAACGATTGCAGCTGTTGTAATGGAGCCGATTCAAGGTGAAGGTGGCTTCATCGTTCCAGGTAAACGTTTTGTGCAAGAAGTGTATCAATTATGTAAAGAGCACGGAATTTTATTTGTATCAGATGAAATTCAAGCAGGATTTGCACGTACGGGCCGCTACTTCGGTATTGAACATTTTGACGTTGAGCCTGATTTAATTACGGTATCAAAATCACTAGGAGCTGGCGTACCAATCAGCGGTGTCATTGGCCGTGCTGAAATCATGGATGAATCTAATCCTGGTGAGCTTGGCGGAACGTACTGCGGAAGTCCTCTTGGATGTGAAGCAGCCTTAGCTGTACTTGATATCATTGAAGAAGAAAAGCTAAACGAACGCGGTGAGTACCTTGGAAAAGTAGTAACATCACGATTTGAAAAACTAGCAGAAAAATATGACTGTATCGGTGATATTCGCGGATTAGGTGCTATGTCTGCTATCGAGCTTGTAAAAGATCGTGAGACAAAAGAAGCGGACAAGGAGCTTACACAGCGTATCGTAAAAGAAGCAAACAAGCGTGGATTATTACTGCTTAGCGCAGGAGTATTTGGAAACGTTCTTCGTATCTTAATGCCAATTGTTATTACGGATGAGCAGCTGGAAGAAGGCTTAGCTATTTTTGAAGCAGCACTAGAAGCAAGCGTGCAGCAAACGGTTGAAGTATAAGAGAAATTGAGGCATGAGTGAAGAGAGGGCTCTTCACTCATTCTTCATGAATCACAAAGAATGGGTATGTTTGGACACTCTATTTATAGATTTTTCATTTTCTGATAAAATAAAATAATAATTATTTTTTGACGAAAAGGTGATTCAAATGACCATTCATAAAAAGCATATTCAGCAAATTAACGACGAACTTTACGATATATTTGAGTCATCATTTGATGAAATCTTTGTAACTGATGCGAATGGATATGTGTTAGTTGTAAATTCAGAGTGTGAAAAAAACTATGCTTTGAAAGTGGAAGATTTTATTGGAAAGCACGTAAAAGAACTGCAGGAAATGGGTATTTTTTATCCTTCGGCCACGTTAAAAGTGATTGAATCCAATCAAGCGATTGAATTGGTTCAAAAAACAAACTCCGGCAGGTATCTTCATGTGCGGACAAGGCCGGTATTTACAAACGACGGTCATTTAAAAAGCGTTATTAGCTATTCACGAGATCTCACAGACTTGATGGAATTAAAACGAAAAGTAGAAGAGATGGAAGAACAGCTTGAAAACTATAAAAAAGAGTTAAACGAAGCCGTCGATTTAGAAGGCATCGTGACAAAAAGCGAAGCGATGAAAAAAGTTTTTTCAACCATTCAACGAGTTGCTTCTGTAAATACAACCGTTCTTTTACTTGGAGAAACAGGAGTAGGAAAAAGCAGAGTAGCAAAACTGCTTCACCAGCTTAGTACAAGAAAACAGCAGCCGTATCATGAACTTAACTGTGCAGCGCTACCTGAACAGCTTATTGAATCAGAGCTATTTGGCTATGAAGGCGGCACGTTCACTGGAGCATTTCGAGAAGGCAAAAAAGGGATCATTGAGCTTTCCAACGAAGGCACGCTTTTTCTAGATGAGATTGGTGAACTTTCTCTTTCAGCACAAAGTAAGTTGCTCCACGTGCTGCAAGACCGTACAATTCGTCCTGTGGGCTCAACAAGAGCAGTATCAATAGACGTACGAATCATTGCTGCTACGAATCAAAATCTAGAACAAATGGTGGAAGAAGGAAAGTTTAGACGTGATTTGTATTATCGGCTGAACGTAGTGCCGATTACCATTCCTCCTTTACGAGAGCGAAAAGAAGATATTCTGCCGCTTGTCTATCAGTTTCTTCACCATTTTAATACAGTATACGAACGTAATGTACGTTTATCACCAAAGGCGTTAGATGCGTTTTTAGGACAAGAATGGAAAGGAAACGTTCGTGAAGTGGAAAATATCATTGAGCGTCTGGTTGTTACAGGGGAAGAAATGATTACGCTTAAAGATTTGCCTTTTGCAAAAGAGTTTGCTATCGATCCACCTGTCCATACGCTTCCTGAAATGATTGAACATGTGGAAAAAGAGATGGTCATAAAGGCGTTTGAACAACATAGGTCGTCTTACAAAGTAGCGGAACAGCTTGGTATTAGCCAATCACAAGCGAGTCGTAAAATTCGAAAGTACGTTTCGGACAGCACAGAACAGTGAGTAGATAAATTTAAGCAGGGAGTGAAGAAATATGAAGCAAGCAAACTTATATATTAACGGAGAATTTGTTTCAGCAAATGATACATACGAAGTGGTAAATCCAGCAACAAATGAAGTAGTGGCTACTGTTGCAAAAGGTGGAGAAAAAGAAGCGAAGCTAGCAGCAGATGCTGCCTATGAAGCGTTTCAAACATGGTCTAAAAAAACAGCAGAAGAGCGCGGTAAATTATTATTTAAATGGCATCAGCTGATCGAAGAACACACCGATGAACTTGCTGAAATAATGACAGTCGAGCAAGGCAAGCCTCTTAAAGAAGCAAAAGGTGAAATTGGCTATGCCAACGGATTCGTTTCATGGTACGCAGAAGAAGGAAAACGCATTTACGGAGAAACAATCCCAGCTTCTTCTCCTAATAAACGATTATTTGCTCATAAGCAGCCTGTGGGAGTCATGGCAGCTATTACACCTTGGAACTTCCCAGCAGCTATGATTACGCGTAAAGTAGCGCCAGCTTTAGCAGCTGGATGTACAGCGGTTATTAAACCGGCAGAACAAACGCCACTAACGGCTCTTCGACTAGCAGAGCTGGCACAGGAAGCGGGTATTCCAAAAGGCGTAATTAATGTAGTTACGGGAGATGCAAAAGCGATTGGAGAAGCGTGGCTTCAAGATGGACGCGTACGTAAACTATCGTTTACGGGCTCTACAGAAGTAGGTAAACTGCTAATGCGCGGAGCAGCTGATACGGTAAAAAAAGTGTCTTTAGAATTAGGCGGACACGCTCCGTTTATCGTAACAGCAAATGCTGATTTAGATAAAGCAGTAACAAATGCAATTGCTTCTAAATTCCGTAACGCTGGTCAAACATGCGTATGTACAAACCGCATCTACGTGCACGAATCTGTTGCTAAACCGTTCGCAGAGCAGTTTGCAGCGGCTGTTAGTCAGCTGAAAGTCGGAAACGGCTTAGAAGAAGGTACGGATATCGGACCTCTAATCGATGAAAAAGCGTTAGAAAAAGTAAAGCGCCACTTAGATGATGTTGTAGCAAAAGGAGGAAACGTCTTAACTGGAGGGGCTGTACGCGAAGAAGGAAGCGGACTTTTTGTTGAGCCTACGGTTGTAGATGGTGCAACGGACGATATGCTTTGTATGTATGAAGAAACATTCGGGCCAATTGCTCCAATTGCGACGTATCAAACAGAAGAAGAAGTTATTCGCCGTGCAAATAACTCGCCTTATGGATTAGCAGCTTACGTGTTTACTGAAAATATTTCAGAAGCTATTCGTATTGCTGAAGCTTTAGAATATGGTATTGTAGGACTAAATGATGGACTACCTTCTACACCACAAGCGCCGTTTGGCGGCTTTAAAGAAAGTGGACTTGGACGTGAAGGCGGACATTACGGAATTGAAGAATATTTAGAAGTAAAATATATTTCTTTAGGCTTTTAACAAAAAGTGATTTCGCTTTCCTGCGAAATCACTTTTTTTAATAATAGTACACGTGGGGAATTTGTGCATGGATTGATTGAAAATTCATGAATAAAAAACAAAATTCTTCTAGAGTACAGCATTCAAGATCTTCGCAATCGTGAGAGTTAAAAAAATCTTCAAGTATAGTTGCCTCAACGTCTTTAAATAACCAGTGGTGTTCAACATCCTCAAAATTGCCGCGATAAACCTCACTTAACCCATAGAAGTCGAATATATCTTCCAACTGCTTCTGTTGCATACCATCCCTCCTCTTCCTAGTATAAGAAAAAGAAAGAGATATTAAACAAGCCGTCATACTACTTTGTTTTTTTTATAAAATCTCGTATAGTTAATAGTAATGACAAGCAAAGGAGTTTCGGTATGTTTACATATATCACGTTATTTGGTTTTCTTGGATTCGCTGTGTATTCGAGTACGTGGATTTATTCTATTGTCAAAAAAGATGGAAGAGCAAAGAAAAATGGAAAGGGTACTCTTATTAGTTTTCTTGTGATGCTTATTGGGTTAGTCGGTCTGCAGTTTACGTAATCATAGATTATTTTGACATTTTTACCACCTTCACTTATAGTTAACGTTGGGCGAACATATGTGTGATTTTGTTCACAGTGCTTGCCTTAAGTTGAAAAAGAAAGAAGGTGGCATATTTGAGATATCACACACATATTGCAACATCGATTGCTGCCGGTGCCGGCGTGGCTATAACAGGAGACGCTTCGTTTACATTTCCTTATGTTGTAGGCATCGCGATTGGAGCACTGCTTCCTGATATTGATGAACCAAATTCATATATTGGTAGAAGATCTCTTGGTCTCGCAAAAATAATTAAATCTATTTTTGGACACCGAGGTATTACGCATTCTATTCTTGCAAGCGGACTTATTTTTTATTTACATACGATGTATGACAACGACTTTACATTAGGAATAGCCTATGGATACGCTTTTCATATTCTTGGAGATTTCTTTTCTAAACGAGGGGTACCTTTTTTCTCACCTCTTAGCAAGAAGAAGTTTAAGCCTCCTTTAACATATGAAACAGGTAGCGGAGCAGAGACGCTCATCTTTTACCTGGCAGTAATAGGAAGTTTCTATATGCTTTATAAGTATCAGCTGTACACTCAGCTGTTTTAAAGGAAGAAGAGGCTGAGACAACAGTATGTTAGCTGAGGTGAATGACGAACCATTGATCAAAATATTTGATCGGTGGTTCGTTTTTTATTGGAATGGTGAACGTAGGTCTTATCTGTTTAGTTGCTTCTAGCGGTTGATTGGAGGGCAAGGCGAAGACTCCTGCGGGAAAAGCAGACTAGATGAGACCCCGCAGGAGCCTAGCGGCGAGAAGGCTCATGGCAGCCCGCTGAAAGCGAAGCCTTGTACGGGTATCAACAGTGGTGTAAAAAGCCATTTATACTAGAGCATTTATCTAATTTGTTTTAGACTTCCACTACGTAAAGTTCAGTCGTTTTTATAGGAAGGGTAATGGTAATACTTGTGCCGTCATTTTTTTCACTGGCTACATGAAAAAAACCATTATGTTCGTTAATAATTTTGTTGCAAATTGTTAGTCCTAGGCCTATTCCTCGTTCTTTTGTTGTATAAAAAGGCTCTCCTATATGAGGGATACGCTTTGAATCAATTCCACATCCATTGTCTTTTATCACAATACACAGCGTTTCTCTCGCTGATTTTTCAATCGATACCGCCAGCTTGCCGCCGCTTTCCATCGAATCAATGGCATTTTGTATAACATGAATAAATACTTGGGTTAGCTGTGTTTTTTGTCCACTAACGAGCAGGGGATGTTCTTTTGGATAATGACGAATGATGTGGATGTTTTTGACTCCAGTAGCCGGTTCAAATTGTTTTAATACCTCATCTAACAAGTCGGTAATAACAAGGTTGTCTGTATATACGTACTCTTGTTTAGCTAAACTCATAAACTCTGAGATGATATGTTCAATTTGTGAAAGTTCATGCTGAATGAGATCTCGATAAATCATTGTTTTTTTCGGCTGCTGTGTCTCACTGAACAGTTGTATAAACCCTTTAATGGTTGTTAAAGGATTTCTAACCTCGTGTGCGATACTTGCAGCAAGGTGACCAATGACAGAAAGTTTTTCTGAATTTCGGATCTTTTTCTCTGCTTGTCTTTTTTCTGTTACGTCTCGTGAGACAAATACAAATCCTTCGATTTCTCCGGTGGATGTAATAATTGGAGCGCCTTTACATTCTAATAAAACGATGGTGCCGTTCACGTGAAACTTTCGATATTCAAATGTGGAAGCATCTTTTGTTTTGCTCATGTTAGCTAAAATAGTCGAGATTATGTGTTTATCTTCGGGATACGCATTGATAAGCACATGTTGTCCAATAAGCTCATCAGGATAAACGCCTAACGTTTTAGCGTAAGAAGGAGAAGCGTATTCATAAATGCCATCTTCAGTAATAGCACATACTAAATCATGGGTATGAGATAAAATAGCTTGATGCTTTGGTTCATTATCATCCGTAATGATTCGATCTTTTAATGGATAAAAAAGCTGATCTTCTTGGTTCGTGAAGGTGTGCCGAACTTTAGTGCCGCACATTCTGCAAAAATTATAATCTTCCTTATAGTTACAAGAAGGACAAACGGGCATCGAATCACTCCAATCAGATCTATGCAATGAGAGAGTTCTCAAGCATATATAATCATTATTATATATTCAAATTATAGGAAAAAATATGAAAAATCAAATGTGCTATATGGAGGGGAATAGGGCTTGAAAACCCTATAAAAAGATTTCAAATACATGTTTTTAGTTGTAAATAGATGAGAAAGGGAATTTTTTACACGTTTAAAAAATTCAGCACATCAAATAAGAGGCGTGATTTACCTCTTATTTGATATGCTGATAATGCTCTAGCGCTCGCTCTCTAGCTGCTTTATGATCGACAATTGGAGTCGGGTATGTTTTATTAAGTGTAACGTTTGCTTTTTCTAATACGTCTGCTGGGGCCTCCCAAGGTTTATGAATATAAGAAGAAGGAATATCCTTAAGCTCTGGAAGCCACTTTTTAATATATTCTCCTTCTTTATCAAATTTTTCTGATTGAGTAATTGGATTAAAAATACGAAAATATGGCGCGGCGTCTGCTCCTGAGCCTGCAACCCACTGCCAGCCCATTGTGTTATTAGCTAAATCTGCGTCTACTAAGGTATCAAAAAACCAATTGGCTCCGTGTTTCCAATGAATTAAAAGGTGCTTTACTAAAAAGGAAGCAGCTACCATTCGAACTCGATTGTGCATAAACCCTGTTTCCCACAGTTCCCGCATTCCGGCATCGACAAGGGGATAGCCGGTTTTTCCATTTTTCCAAGCTTGAAGCTCTTCATTGCCCTCAGCCCACTGAAATTGCTTGAATTTTTCATTAAGCGGTTCACTTATAGTGTGCGGGAAATGATAAAGCAGCTGATAAGCAAAATCTCTCCATATAAGTTGACGAATAAACATTTCAGCTTGCTGTTCAAAAGCATCGGAACCCACTTTTTCAGCTTTAGTTCTCAAATAATGATAAAGGACTCGAGCTGAGAGCTGTCCTGTAGCAAAATAAGGAGATAGAAACGAATTTAATGCTTCAGCAGGAAAATCTCGTCCTTTTTCATAATGAAGCATCTTATTCTTTAAAAACGTTTTGAAGACATCAATAGCGCCTTTTTCCGTAGCTTCCCACGTCGACTTAATCGTTTCATCCCACGGTATGCTTGGAAGCAAATCGAGATCTGAGACTGAAAGGGATTCAACCGGTTTAGAGGAGGCCTGTATGGAAGTAACTTTTTTTACAGAAGAAGATACGGAATGTTTTTGAGAAGCTTTATAATAAGCTGTAAATACTTTATAAGGATCTCCATTTTCTTTTGTGATTTTGCAAGGTTCATGAAGGAGAAATCCCTCAAATGTGCGAATATTTATTTGTTGCTTTGAAAAAAAAGCTTGAAGCTCTTTATCTCTTTTTAGCGCATGTGGTTCATAGCGTCTATTCCAATAAATATCTTGTGCATTTGTTTCATGGAGTAATTTTTGCAACACATCTTTAGGGTTTCCTTTTTGTACAATCAGCGTTCCTTTTATTTTTTCGATCGAGGTTTTAAAGTCATTCAGCGCATGGTGAAGCCACCATTTACTTGCACTTCCCATTGAGCTTTCTTCATAGTCGTCATGGATATAAACAGGTACAACCATTCCTTCTTTAGCTGCTTGAAATAGAGCTGGGTTATCAACCAGCCGAAAATCTTTTCGAATCCATACGATAATGGTTTTATTCATCATGTGCCACCTTTCTATCTGCAATTTGCCTCGATTATAGCTTTTTTCTTATACGTTCTACAATTTTGAATGTGTAGAAGGCCTATTTTCTTATGGACGAATTTCAGATTGATGGTAAAAAGAATAACGTAAACAGAGTAAGAGAATGGGAAGGAGCCCTTAAAAATGAGAAATTCGTATGGAATGAAACAAACCGGACAACCGATATCCAATCCATATATGCAAGCAGCACCTAAACCTGCTAAAATGCCGCCTATGCCTTCTGCAAAAGAAATGCAGGCAATGCCGGTGCAAGAAGGCGCAAATCAAATGCCAATGCACGGAGAAATGCCGCCGATGAAAGATGCAATGCCTTCGATGCATGGAGGAATGAATCAAATGCCAATGCAAGGCGGAATGTCGTCGATGCAAAAAGAAATGAATCAAATGCCAATGTACGGAGAGCTACCGCCAATGCATGAAGGAATGGGTCAAATGCCGATGCACGGAGGAATGCCGCCAATGCATGGAGGAATGGGTCAAATGCCGATGCAAGATGGAATGCCGATGCATGGAGGAATGGGTCAAATGCCGATGCACGGAGGGATGCCGCCAATGCACGGAGGAATGTGCCAAATGCCGATGCAAGGTGGAATGGCGCCAATGCACGGGGGAATGGGTCAAATGCCGATGCAAGGTGGAATGGCGCCAATGCACGGAGGAATGGGTCAAATGCCGATGCAAGGTGGAATGGCGCCAATGTACGGAGGAATGGGTCAAATGCCGATGCAAGGTGGAATGGCGCCAATGCACGGGGGAATGGGTCAGATGCCGATGCATGATTGCGGATGCCGCGATTTCTCAGCACCGGTTGGTCACCAGCCGCCTCATTCTTTAAATGATTGGATGTTCATGCAACAACCAAATCCACGTTCTTTTTAATAAACCCTTTACCCTAGATAAAAGGGATGTATTTTTGAATCTTTAGTATAAATATAGAATTTTATTAATTGAAACGTCATGAGAAAAAGAATAGTTCTTACTCTTTTTCCATGACATTCAATTTTTTGAAAATATTAATCACATCTTTTGGGTGTTTTCTTACATAAGAGAGTTTGGTAGAGTTTTTTAAGTATAAATACAGGGAAAAGAAGGCAAAAGCTCTATATTAAAGGGGAAAGGGTGTTTTTAGAATGATATTAGAAGTCACAGCTGCAACCTTACATGATGCTAAAGTTGCCCAGGAACATGGTGCCGATCGTATAAGCCTTGTAACTGGAATCGGTGAAGGCGGCTTAACCCCAAGCTACGGTTTGATGAAAAAAGTGAAAGAAACGATACATATTCCAATATTTGTGATGATTCGTCCACATAATCAATCTTTTCAATATGATGAAGACGATTTGCAAACAATGATTGAAGATATTCACTATGCAAGAGAAATTGGCATTGATGGAATTGAAATTGGCTGTTTAACGGAAGACAAAATTATTGATGAGCAAGCTTTAAGGCGACTGCTGGATGCGGCAGGAGAAATGAATGTAACGTTCCACTTGGCATTTGATGAAATCAGTGATCAAGAAAAGGCGCTTGAAACGCTTTTAAGCTATAAGCAAATTCAGCGTGTCATGACTTCAGGAGCGGATAAAAGTGCACTAAACGGTATTCCTCATATTAAAAAACTGTTACGAAGAATGAAAGATAAAGATATCATTTTAATCGGGACAAAAGGGCTGAAACCTGAAAATCTTCAAGCGTTCTTATCCGTTACTCCCGTGAAAGAAATTCGTATTGGTTCAGGGGTTCGAGTGAATTGTCAATATACGAAACCGCTTGACCCAAGGAGTGTAAAAGCTGCAAAAGAAACGATGAATAAGCAAAAGTAACAGAAGTGCTACAAGAAATTGTAGCACTTTTTTATTTGGAAATAGAAAGGGACTTATTACATAGTTTTCCCTAATTGGAAAACATCATAAAAACCTTTGAATCCTTGATACATAAGAGAAATGCTGTGTTTTCCCAACTTTAGAGTGAAGTAGGAATAATTTCATATTTTCAGAATAATCATTGACAGTGATAATCATTATCATTTATTGTTGTAATTGTTAATGAAAATCATTATCAATTGAAAAAACAGGAGGATATGATATGTCAACGTCAACGAAACAACTTACATCAAACGAAATGCTGCTTGCTATGCAAAATGAACGTGAATCCAATGCAAGGTCTTATCCTAGACGCCTTCCTATTGCAATTAAACAAGCAAAAGGCGCTGTGATTACGGATATGGATGGAAAAGAGTATATTGATTGTTTAGCCGGAGCCGGTACACTTGCTCTAGGTCATAACCATCCCGTAGTTCATGAAGCAATTCAAGACGTTTTAGCAAAATCTATTCCTTTACATACATTAGATTTAACAACGCCTGTGAAAGAAGCTTTTATCGATGAAGTATTCGCTAGTTTACCAGAAAACTTTGCAAATAAAGCGAAAATCCAATTTTGCGGTCCAACTGGAGGAGACGCGATTGAAGCGGCTTTGAAGCTTGTAAAAACAGCAACAGGCAACCGAACGATTTTATCTTTTCAAGGGGGATATCACGGCTCCACGCACGGAACGTTAAGCATCAGCGGTACAACGAGTCCCAAAAAACACATTCATGCGCTAGTACCCGATACACATTTTCTACCTTATCCATATGAATACCGCTGCCCGTTTGGGGTAGGTGCTGAAGGTCACACGTACATTAGTACATACATTGAAAATATGCTGGATGATCCTGAAAGCGGAATTGTTACTCCGGCGGGTGTTGTAGTAGAAATTGTACAAGGAGAAGGAGGCTCTGTTCCGGCGCCGATTCCATGGTTAAAAGAGCTTCGCAGAATCACAAAAGAACGAAACATTCCGCTTATTGTAGATGAAGTTCAAACTGGAATTGGACGAACAGGAAAGCTGTATGCATTTGAGCACGCTGATATTGAACCGGATGTATTAGTACTATCTAAAGCAATTGGAGGCAGCCTTCCTTTATCAGTCGTTCTGTACGATAAAAGGCTGGATCAATGGGAAGCGGGTGCACATATCGGCACCTTTAGAGGAAATCAGCTTGCGATGGCTACAGGACAAGCCACTCTGCAATTTATAAAACAAGGAAACTTACCTGCACATGCTCATGAATTAGGAGCTTATATTCAGAGTCAGCTAAAACATATTCAAAAGCAAGTATTCTCAATTGGCGATGTACGCGGAAGAGGTTTAATGCTGGGCGTTGAAATCATAGACGCAACAAAGCCGGTTAATAAAATCGGCAGTCATCCTGCAAACGGTGAGTTAGCTAAGCTGATTCAAAAAGAATGTTTCGACAGAGGCGTCATTTTAGAAGTGGGCGGAAGACATGGTGCTGTTATTCGTCTGCTTCCTCCATTAATTTTAACGAAACAACAAACCGATGAAGTGTTAACGAGATTTGAAGAAGCGATAAAAGCAGCAGAAGAGAAGTGGGTGAATAAATAAAATGGCGCCGTTTGAAAAGTGGTTTTTATCATCATCCAAAGAAAGCCTCGAGAATTATGAAGCGATGATAGGCGGAATGACAGAGATGATTAAACGTCACTACCATACACTAAAAGCCCCTTATACTCACATAGACATTCACGAACTATCGAACTTAGTCAATCGCTCGGTCTATTTTAGCGAACACGAACAGCCGCTAGAAGATCTGTTTGATGACGTACAAGCCGTAGTGATGGATCATTCGCTTCATATTTCGCATCCCGGGGCAATGGCACACTTGCATTGTCCTCCGATTATACCGGCCCTTGCTGCGGAAGTGATGATTTCTGCTTTGAATCAATCTATGGACTCGTGGGATCAAAGTCCGGCAGCTACGTATATAGAAGATCAAGTGATTGATGAATTAACACAACAAATTGGTTATCCAAGCTCTGCTTCCGGCGCTTTTACAAGCGGAGGGACTCAGTCGAATTATATGGGACTTCTGCTTGCTCGTAATGAGTATTGTCATGCTGCATTTTCAATTGATGTTAGTGAAGAAGGTTTACCGCTCCAAGCTAAAAAACTGCGGATTTTCTGCTCGGAAAAAGCCCACTTTACGGTGCAGCAATCTGCAGCTCAGCTTGGGCTGGGCATGAATGCAGTGGTGAGTGTAAAGTGCAATGAAAGGCACGAGATGGATATAGAAAATTTAGAAGAAGCAATACGGGAAGTCAAAGCACAGGGAAACCTTCCTTTTGCTGTTGTAGCAACGGCAGGTACGACGGATTTTGGAAGCGTAGACCCTCTTTTTGAAATAAGTGAATTAGCTAAAAAAGAAGGGCTTTGGCTTCATGCTGACGCCGCTTATGGAGGAGCGCTGCTGTTTTCACATAAATATCGTAAACGCTTAAAAGCTCTTGAACGAGCAGATTCTATTACGATGGATTTTCATAAGTGGTTTTATCAGCCGGTAAGCTGCGGGGCATTTTTGCTGAAGAATTCAGCTATGTTCAAACACATTCAGCTTCATGCCGATTATCTAAATCCTGAAGAAGATGAGCATGTACATTTGGTAGATCGCAGTATTCAAACGACCAAACGATTTGACGCCTTGAAGCTATGGCTGACTTTCCGTGCAGTAGGTACAAATGAGTATGGAAAAATGGTTGATCATACGATTGAAACGGCTAAGCAAACAGCTGAACATTTACGAAAGCAAGGGAATATTGCGGTGTTAAATGATCCTTATCTGAACGCGGTTGTATTTCGCTATGTACCAGATACTTTATATGATGATTGTCAAAAACAGCAGCATTATGAAAATAAGTTGAATCAGCGTATTCAGCAGCACTTATATGAAAAAGGCACTTTTATCATGGCAAAAACAAAGCATAAAGAGCAGGCATATTTAAAGCTAACGATGTTAAATCCTATGATTACAGTTGATTCTGTTGCCACTCAGTTAGAGGAAGTCGTGGCTTTAGGAAAAGAGTTGGAGAAAAAGGAGGAACGATTACGTGAACGCTCAGTTATCGGCTAATTTTATTACGATGCAAAATATTATTAATTGCTATATTCGAGAAACAGGTAAGGGAGTATGGCAGTCCGTTTCAGAAATAAAAAGTGAGGAAACGCTCGTTCTTAGACTAGAAAAACAGCCGGTAACTCTTTACTTTCCGGTAAAGTACCGCTCAGCTACCGGACGTCACTTGTTCTTTCCGGTCTTTTATTATCGCATTCAGAAAGAGGAGCTTAAGGAGTTAGATGTGGTCACTCTTTTGGCCTTTCTTTTAAAAGAAGTAACAGATCATTTACTACAGGTAAATGAGCTAATTGTACGTGTGCTACTAAGCTATGAAAATATGAAATTGTTCATTGAAAAAAGACAGAAAGAGTTAGAAACGTGCTATAAATGGGACAAAACGTTCTTAGAATCTGAGCAGTCATTGCTTATTGGCCACCAGCTGCATCCGACACCTAAAAGCCGTCAAGGGATATTACCTGAAGAAGAAGAGGTGTTTGGGCCTGAAGTGAACGGCAAATTTCAGCTTCATTATTTTAAAGCACATAAATCGCTTGTTGCAGAACAGTCCGCCGGGAGTCAAACCACATCACAGCTTATTAAAGAGCAGTTGAAAAAAGATAAGAAGGTTTCTGAAGAATTCATACAGTCGCATTGCCAAGCGGACGACTATTCACTTATACCTATGCATCCGCTGCAAGCTCGTTATCTTTTAGGAAAAGAAGAAGTGTGTGAATGGATTCAAAAAGGCAGGCTTGCTTATCTAGGGCCACATGGTCAGCCGTTTTATCCGACTTCGTCTGTTCGAACCGTATACAGTGAAGATGCAGATGTAATGTACAAATTTTCTATTCCGGTGAAGATTACGAATTCACTGAGAGTGAATAAACGTAAAGAATTAAGTAGAGGTGTAGAAGTGAGTCGTTTATTGCAAAAGGGATTACAGGCTGAGCTTCAAGAAAATCATCCGGCTTTTCAAGTGATTGAAGACCCTGCTTACATCACGCTTGGAACAAAGGAGCTTGGGTTTGAAGTCATGGTTCGAAGCAACCCTTTTCAAGGTGAGCATGGGAACCGTACAACGCTCTTAGCAAGTTTGTGTCAAGACCATGTGTTTGGGAAAGCTTCTCAAATTGAAAATATTATTAATCATATTGTTTCAAATGAAAATAGCACGAATGAAGACATAAGCAAGCGCTGGTTTAAACGCTATTTAGATGTTTCTTTTCATCCTATGATGTGGCTTTACACTCAAAAAGGAATTGCGCTGGAAGCTCATCAGCAAAATTCCGTTATTAAACTTGATGAACACGGATATCCATCGATGTTTTACTACCGTGACAACCAAGGCTATTACTTTATGAAATCAAAGGAACAAGAGCTCCGCAAGCTGCTTCCTTCCTTAAACGGAGAAAGCGATACGGTATGTGATGACGCTGTAGCAGAAGAAAGATTTCGTTATTACGTATTATTTAATCATATTTTAGGATTAGTTAATGCTTTTGGTGCAGCTGGCCTCGTTCAAGAGTCAGATCTACTATTGATTCTGCGACAAGAAATCGAGATGTACACAGAAAAAGATCATACGGGGCTTGTTTCATCGATGTTAGAAGAGAAAGTGCTTCCTTGCAAAGCCAATTTCTTAACGCGCGTTCATGATATGGATGAGCTGGTAGGCTCTCTTGAAACGCAGTCTGTTTATGTAAATGTTGAAAATCCTCTGTACGAATCTGCAGGTGTACGGGTATGAAATCGGCATTACAAACGCAGTATCCTTTTATGATTCAGCAAAAGGAGCAGAGCATCACCTTTCGCTCTGTTTCTTTTGCAAAAGATTTCGAACGGCTGTACAAGTGGATGCATGAACCCCCTGTTATTCCGTATTGGAATTTAAATATTTCAAAACAGGCGTATGAGCAGCATTTAAAAACATTTCTCGCTGATTCCCATCAAAAACTGCTAATTGGAGAAATTGACGGTGTACCTATGAGCTATTGGGAATCTTATACGGTTGAAGGCGATATTATCAGTAACTATTACCCTTATGAAAAAGGAGATCAAGGGATTCATTTATTAATTGGAGAACCTGATTTTTTAGGAAAAGGCTATATTTATCCGCTCCTTCTTAGTTTACTAAAGCACAAGTTCGAGGTAGCAGATACTGCTAAAGTAATAGCGGAACCAGATATACGTAATGAAAAGATGATTGCAGTATTTAAAAAATGCGGGTTTCAATTTATGAAAGAAGTGTCGCTTCCTGATAAAACAGGCGTACTGCTGAAATGTGAAAGAAAAGTATTTGAAAGAAGGTGGAGCGAATGGAACAACGGGACATTTTAGACGTAATTGGAGTAGGAGTTGGTCCATTTAATTTAGGATTAGCAGCTTTAATTGATAAAACAGATTGTACATATAAATGTTTTGAACAAAAAAATGAGTTTAATTGGCATCCAGGAATGCTTTTAGAAGGGACAACTCTTCAAGTTCCGTTTATGGCAGACGTGGTCACGATGGTGGATCCGAAAAGTCCATACACGTTCTTAAATTATTTGCATGAGCATGAGCGCTTATATCAGTTTTATTTCTTTGAGAAGTTTCATATCCCAAGAAACGAATACAATCACTATTGCCGCTGGGTAGCAAGCCAGCTGAGCGGGCTTGAATTTAACAGCACAGTAAAAGAAGTCAAAATTTATGAAGATGCTAAACCATACTACGAAGTAATAGTTGAAAAAGAAGGGAAGCTTCATACCTATTACAGCTATCATCTTGTAACCGGAGTAGGTACACAGCCCGTAGTGCCAAGAGACTTTCAATCAGTAGCCAGCGATACGTTCTATCACTCCGCTCATTATAAAATGAATCGTGAACAAACGCTGAAGGCTAAAAGTATAACCGTAATTGGCTCGGGTCAAAGCGCAGCTGAAATTGTCTATGACTTACTTCAACAGCAGCCTGAATTTGATTACAAGCTAAATTGGTATACGCGCTCAAAAGGGTTTTATCCGATGGAGTATTCAAAGCTTGGCCTTGAACATTTTTCACCGGATTATACCCGCTATTTTTATAGATTGCCTCAAGAGAAAAAAGAGAGCGTTTTACAAAATCAAGCTCTTCTGTATAAAGGAATAAGCTTTGAAACGATCGGTGATATTTATGAGTTGATTTACGAACGAACGATTGGCGGGAAAGAAGTGCCGCTAACAATGCGCGCGCTTACGGAACTTGCAGGCGTTGAAAAGACAAACGACACACATCTTCTTACTCTTCACCAATACGAGCAGGACTCGTTTGAAAAAGAAGAAAGTAAAATTGTCATTATGGCTACTGGCTATCATGCAAAAGAGCCTGCTTTTATGGAAGGTTTAAAAGAACATTTGCTATTCGATGAAAAAGGACAGCTGAAAATTAGCGAATCCTATCAAGTTGAGATGAAGAAAAAAGGCGCTCCGCTATTTGTTCAAAACGGAGAGCTTCATACACACGGGGTTGGAGCACCAGACTTAGGTTTAGGCGCTTATCGAAATGCTGTCTTGATTAATCAAATTGCAGGTGAAAACGTGTACAAAATATATAAAAATACTGTCTTCCAAAAGTTTGGATTTTAAGAGATGATTTCTCCGCGCTTTGTTTTTATCTGTTTGTTTATGACCATGACGTCGGAAGTGTTATTATCACCATTTTATCCACAATATTTTACAAATGCTTTCCATGTAGATGGAGTTGCAATGACGTCTTTTTTTATTATTTGCTGCCGGATTGTGGTCATTGTTATGACTCCTTTATGGGGAATGTTGCTTAAGAAGTGGAAAGTAAAACATATAACCGTAGCGTCACTTCTAATGACAGCCTTAATTAAAGTCATTCTGAGCGAAGTTTCTACTTTTTATGGATTTTTAGCCGCTTCGTTAGTATTACTTGTGTTTCAAAGCAGTTTATATCTTTTGTACCCATATTTAGTAGGCGGCATGAAAAATGGACAGAAAAAGGCAAGTGCTGCAACAACCTATGTATTTATTGTTCATACGGCTATTATTGTCGCTAGCTTGTTTGGAAGTACAATTATTGCTTGGGAAATGCCGCTTAAAGTATATCAGTACTTTGCTTTAGCTGATATGGTACTGGCCTTATGGCTTATAACAAGAAAAGCTTCATCTTTAAAAAAAGAAAAAACACCAGCATACATTCAAAGTATAAACGAGCCTATTTTTTTCTATTTGCTGGCTATTTTCTTTTTTCACCTTGGACACAATGTCATTCGCCCTTATTTTACATTGTTTACAAGTGACACATATGGCATGAGCAGTCAAGGCAGCGCTTTGTTATATGTGATGCCGAGCATTATGGCGATCATCTTAAAGCTTACGGTACCTACAAAGCTATTTAATGGCAAAGTTATACCGCTTTTTTATGGCGTAACGGGTGCTAGTGCTTTACTGCTATGTTTGCAAGCATATGCCGATCATCTCAGCATGTTTATTATAAGTCGAATTTTATATGGAGCCGGATTTTATCTCAGCATGGTTATACTTGATATCTATTTATTTCAAAAAAGCAAAGAAGGAGCTGCTTACTATTACAGCTGGCTTATTGCTGTTCAAAATATTGCCCTGCTGATTGCACCGCTTTTAGCACTAGAAATCAGCAAAGTGAATTTGGCGCTTCCTTTGGCAGCTGGTGCCGCTGCTTTGCTAGCTGCTAGCGCTGTAATGCCGCTGCGTAATAAAACAATCCCTATTCTAAGACAAGTAAAGGAGAATGAAGGATGAAAATCAAACAAACGAATCTTTCCGTATTTAATAAGCAATCATGGGAAAAAGCAAATCGACAGCTTTTAGCTAAAATGCTGCAGGAATTTATGTATGAACATATTATCGCACCGAAGGAACTGCAAAAGCAGGGGGAGATTTCCACCTACCAGTGGGAAGACCACCGGGGTGTTACGTATACATATCAAGCGAAACAGCGATTGTTTGACAGTTTTTCCGTACTGCCAGAAAGTATTAAGCTGACATCTAAAACGTCAACCCCTACATTTTCTGAGGCCTTGCAGCTGTTAATTAGCCTATCTGAAGACAAAGGAATGTCTAGCTCAACCGCAGGCCACTTAGCAAAAGAATATTTTCATACATTAATAGCAGACGTGCATTTGCAAAAACGAAAATCAGCTGATGAATTAGCAGATATGGATTATGCAGAGCTAGAAGGTGAAATGATGGGACATCCTTGGATTACATATAACAAAGGCCGCATCGGATTTGGCTATGATGATTATCTGCGGTTTGCACCTGAGCAAAAACAAAAAATTCAGCTTTCATGGATTGCTGTAGCGAAGCAAATTGCTTCGTTTCATTCATTAGATACCCTCGGCTTTGATGATGTTATGAAGCAGGAGCTAAGCGGTGAGAAGCTAGCTGAATTCGAAAAAGAATTAACAAGCCAAGACCTTTTAGCAGCCGACTATTACTATATTCCCGTCCATGAATGGCAGTGGATGAACGTGATTGTTCCTTTATTCGCTGAATACATTGCAAATAACTTAATTGTTCCGTTAGGAGAAGGTGAAGATCAATACTTGCCTCAGCAGTCGATTCGTACATTTTTGAATACAACAAATCGAGATAAATATCATGTAAAGCTTCCCATGAGTATATTAAATACGCTTGTGTACAGAGGCCTTCCAAGTGAGCGGACGGTAATTGCTCCTCAAGTAACTAAGCACATAAAAGGCATACGAGATCGCGATGCGTTTTTAAAAGATACGTGCAAAGTAGGACTTTTAGGTGAAGTGGCTACGTTAAACGTAACTCAGCCAACGTTTGCTTCTATTAAAAACGCGCCTTATCAGTATTTAGAAATGCTGGGAGTCGTTTGGCGTGAAAGCATCTATCAAGAGTTAGAAGAAGGAGAGCATGCGATTACGCTAGCTGCGCTTTTACATGTTGACAGTAAAGGGAAAGCTTTAGTTTCGTCGTATATAGGAAAGTCGGGCTTAACTCCTGCCGAGTGGATCGATGCGTTAACCAGCGCTGTGTTGCCGCCGCTTCTTCATTACTTGTATCAATACGGTACTGTATTTTCCCCGCACGGTCAAAATACGGTATTAGTGCTCAAACATAACAAGCCCGTTCGAATTATTATGAAAGATTTTGTAGATGACGTGAATATTAGCGATCAGCCGTTTGAAGAACTGCAGCAGCTATCTTTTGAATTAAAAGAAGTGCTGCGCAGCGAAGAACCGGAAGGACTGACGCAGTTTATTTTAACAGGGTTATTTGTTTGTCACTTCCGCTATTTAGCAACTATTTTAGAAGAGCATGAAGGCGTAGAAGAAGCGGACTTTTGGAAAAGTGTACGAGCAGAAATTTTACATTATCAAGCATCATTTCCACATTTGAAAAAACGATTTGAACTGTTTGATTTATTACGTCCGACCATTACGAAATTAACGTTAAATCGAAATCGAATGTTTGATTACGGATACGAAGATGACGGAGATCGTCCTCACGCAAGCGAATATGGCAAGGTACGAAATGCCTTGCATGAAGTGAGTGAAAAAGCTGTGCAATAATAAGGAAAAGCCGCTGGTATTGTGCTAGCGGCTTTTTTATGGTTAATTCAAAAGCAGGAAACGAAGGGGATGAGCTGCAGCACTTTAGGAAACACTCATTTTATGTATGTGTAGAATATAAAAGTGAGTGAATGAACGATTTGATGTAGTAGATGTTAGAACAACAAATACACAAGCCGAGGCCAACGTTTCGGCTTTCTTTTGTCAAAGCACTATTTCAATGTCGCATCGCTACAAGGATAATGGTACAATTGTCTGTATATTTAAAAAAAGAGAGGGAATTACATGAAATCGCATATTCAAAAACATTTAACTTCATATAAAGAGAAATATAAAAATCGAGGTCGGCTGCTAATTAGCTGTCCGGACAAACCGGGTATTGTAGCCGCTGTGTCTACGTTTTTACATGAGCACAGTGCAAATATTGTAGAATCAAGTCAACATTCAACGAACCACGAAGGGGGTATGTTTTTTATCCGTTTCGAATTTGAATGTGAGGATTTATTAGCTAAAGAAACAAAACTAGAAGAAAGCTTCAAAAAAATTGCCGATACATTTTCAATGAACTGGCAGTTTACATATGCTCATAATTTGAAAAAAACAGCTATTTTTGTGTCAAAAGAGCCTCATTGTCTACTAGAGCTGCTGTGGGCATGGGAAAGCGGAGATTTGATGACAGACATCGCGGTCGTTGTGAGCAATCACGAAGATGCGCGCGAAGTGGTTGAATCATTTGGTATACCGTTTAAGCATATACCGGCGACAAAAGACATTCGCCAAGAAGCAGAAGCCAAACAGCTGCAGATATTAAAAGATTATAATATTGACGTGATTATTTTGGCGCGTTATATGCAAATTTTAACGCCGACTTTTGTGGCTGAAAATCCGTATCGTATCATTAATATTCACCATTCATTCTTACCGGCATTCATTGGAGCACGTCCATATGAACGCGCATATCAACGAGGTGTAAAGTTAATTGGTGCTACGTCTCACTATGTAACGGACGACTTGGATGAAGGACCAATTATTGAACAAGATATTGAACGCGTGAACCACCGTGATGATGCGGATGACTTAAAGAAAAAAGGCCGCTTAATTGAACGTACGGTGCTCGCACGTGCTGTGAAATGGCATTTAGAAGACCGCATTTTAGTGCATGAAAACCGCACAATTGTATTTAATTAACAAAGACTAGGCTATTAAAAAGTAGTTTAGCCGAAGGAAGATCCGAACGATGAATCGAGATTCTTGAAAGAGAATGAAATTCGTTCGGATTTTTTTATGGTCATGGTAAACGTAGATTTCATCTGTTTAGTTGCTTCTAGCGGTTGATTGGAGGGACTCCTGCGAGAAAAGCGGAACAGATGAGACCCCTCAAGTGTAAGCGACGAGGAGGCTCATCGGCCGCCAGCCTTGCACGGAGATCAACCGCCGTGTCATAAGCGATTTATACGCGATTATTTAATTGATTTTGTTAGGTCTCATTCTCGTTTTTTTCGGGGAAATCGCGTATCTAAATGATAAAAAACTTTTCTGCATGAGCTGAGATTTAGTTGTTTACTTAGCTCGTGAACACTTATACAATAGAAAAGGACTTTTTAATAAAGGAAGTGTCGGAAGTGAAACAATATCTTGAACTTTGCGAGCATGTGTTAGCAAATGGAACAAAAAAAGAAGATCGGACAGGAACAGGTACAATTAGCACATTTGGCTATCAAATGCGTTTTAATTTACAAGAAGGTTTCCCGGTATTAACGACAAAAAAACTTCATTTGAAATCAATTATTCATGAACTGCTTTGGTTTTTACAAGGAGATACAAACGTTAAGTATTTACAAGATAACGGCGTGCGCATTTGGAATGAATGGGCGGATGAAAACGGGGAACTTGGCCCTGTGTATGGTCATCAGTGGCGTTCATGGCCAACTCCGGACGGAGAAAAAATTGATCAAATTACAAATGTTATCAATCAAATTAAAAACAACCCTGATTCTCGCCGCTTAATGGTAAGCGCCTGGAATGTGTCTGATGTAGACAATATGGCTTTACCGCCGTGTCACTGCTTATTTCAGTTTTACGTAGCGGACGGCAAATTGTCTTGTCAATTGTATCAGCGCTCAGCTGATATTTTCCTAGGCGTACCGTTTAATATTGCTTCATATGCGCTGCTTACAATGATGGTGGCACAAGTGTGTGATTTAGAGCCAGGTGATTTTGTTCATACGTTTGGCGATGCGCATATTTACAGCAATCACATTGAACAAGTAAACCTGCAGTTAACGCGTGAGCCTCATGCTTTGCCAAAAATGAAAATCAATCCAGACGTAAAGTCAATTTTTGACTTTAAATTTGAAGACTTTGAGTTAGTAGACTATAATGCGCATCCTCACATCAAAGGAGCTGTGAGCGTATGATTTCCCTCATTGTCGCAATGGATCAAAACAGGCTGATCGGTAAAGAAAATGATTTGCCATGGCGTCTTCCGGAAGATTTAAAGTATTTCAAGCGCATCACAACGAGTCATACGATTGTAATGGGAAGAAAAACATTTGAATCAATTGGACGCCCACTTCCTAATCGCGAAAATGTGGTTCTTACGCGTCAAAAAGATTATCAACAAGAAGGAACAACCGTTATTCATTCAGTTGAGGAACTAGAAGCATTAGATGCTGAAAAAGAAGACGAGCTCTTCGTGATTGGCGGAGCTACTCTGTATGAGCAAACATTAGACGTTGCAAACCGACTTTATATTACGCATATTGAAGAATCCTTTGAAGGAGATACACATTTTCCTGCGATTGATTTGAGCGAATGGAAAGTTATTTCGAAGCAGCAAGGAATTAAAGATGAAAAAAATCCCTACACGTATTATTTTACCGTATACGAGCGAAGCTGATGGCTTTTGTTTATAAAAAACGCGAGTCTGGTACAAAAGTATGTTAGTTGAAGAAAGATCCGAACGTTGAATCGTTCGGATCTTTTCATTATGAGGGTGAAGGTAGATTTCATGTATGTAGGTGCTTTTAGCAGGTGATTGGAGGCTCACCGCCCGCCCGCGGAAAGCAAAGCCTTGCATGGAAATCAACTGCGATGTAACAAGCGACCCCTACCAGCTAGCACCTATATTCCATTTATTCGTCTTGAGATTGATTTCGTTATGTTTCAATCTCTTTTTATATTGATTTTAATTGCTTCATCATTTCGTGGAAAGCCGCTGGGCTCACAAACTGTTCAGCGCTCCAGTTTGCTTCAATCCATTGAATCAGCTCGCTTGGTGTGTTAAAAACTTCTCCGCTCGTATCTGCTTTGCGAAGCATGTATCTACCGTTTTCTTCATCTGCAACTATTTCGCACGGAACGGCACTTTCATGACTTTGAAGCGAAAACTCCATTTATTCCACAACCTTTCTTGATTTATACCTGTTATCGCATCAGCTGCATGTAGAAAGTATGGGCAATTTTGTAAGTCTATTTAGCGTTTGCTAAACATATGTAAAGTATGTGGACAGTAAAATAGTTTGAAAAGTTTTTTTAGTTATTATTAATGAAAAATAATGATTTTTCTAAATTTTTTGTGATATAATGTACAAATTAATAATGGTAGAAGAGGAAGGAAGTTGGTTATGAAACAACAAGTAGATAATCGAACAAAACACGTACATTTAGAGGACATCATGATTGCAAATCAATTGATTAAAGATGTTGTTGTGCATACACCACTACAGCGTAATGACGTTTTGTCTGAACGATATGAATGTAATATCTATTTAAAACGTGAGGATTTACAGGTGGTGCGCTCATTTAAAATTCGTGGTGCGTACAATCGAATCAAAAAGTTATCCCCAGAAGAATTAGAAAATGGAATTGCCTGTGCAAGTGCAGGAAACCACGCACAAGGTGTAGCATATGCGTGCCGTCATTTAAATATCGATGGTAAAATCTTTATGCCGAGCACAACGCCGCGCCAAAAAATTAATCAAGTGAAATTTTTAGGCAAAGATAACGTAAAGGTCGTACTAATCGGAGATACGTTTGATGATTCTTATGAACAAGCTATTGCGTGCAGTGAAGAGGAACATCGAACATTTATTCACCCATTTAATGATGTAGACGTTATTGCAGGACAGGGTACAGTAGCCGTTGAAATGTTCAATGACTGTGAAGATGAAATTGACTACGTATTTGCGGGTATCGGCGGGGGCGGATTAATTTCCGGTGTCGGCACATACGTAAAAAGCATCTCGCCTCAAACAGCTGTGATTGGGGTAGAACCAGCAGGCGCGCCTGGCATGCAGACATCTTTAGCAAATGGAAATGTAGTGACGCTACCGGCAATCGATCCATTTGTAGACGGAGCAGCTGTTAAAACAGTTGGAACGCTTCCGTATGACATCAGTAAAGAACTTGTGGACGATATTGTAGTTGTTCCTGAAGGCAAGGTTTGTACAACCATTTTATCTCTATACAATGAAAATGCGATTGTAGCAGAACCAGCAGGAGCTCTTTCGATTGCTGCTCTTGACTCATACCGTGAGCAAATTAAAGGGAAAACGGTTGTTTGCGTCATCAGCGGAGGAAACAATGACATTGGACGCATGCAAGAAATCAAAGAACGTTCGATGATTTATGAAGGATTACAGCATTATTTTATCGTTAATTTTCCTCAGCGCGCAGGAGCTCTTCGTGAATTTCTAGACGAAGTGCTTGGACCGACAGACGATATTTCGCGCTTTGAGTATACGAAAAAGAATAACAAAGACAGCGGACCAGCACTCGTAGGAATCGAGCTTAAGCATAAAGAAGATTATTATCCACTGATTAATCGTATGGATAAAAAAGGATTCCCTTATACAGAAATTAATAAAGAAAGCAACTTGTTTCACTTATTTATTTAAATAGAAGGTCATTTTAAAAAGGAATGCTTCATCAACTGTCGAATAAGTTGATGAAGCATTTTTATTTTAAAAATATTTGTATTTTCTTTTTATTTTATCAAGACAGAAAGTGCCTCAAGCATTATAATAAAATAAACGGGTAAAAAGAGGGTTGATCGCCTTGCTATTAAAAAGCCTTGAATTTAAACATGTCAGTGGTCAAAAAGTAAAAATTACTGAAATTCCAGTTTTAGAGGAAAATAGCACGTTTCGGTTCATGTTATCTGCAAAACTTGATTTATTTATTAGACAAATCACGAACGAATCAGTTCCGAAGCAAACCTACTCGTTTCAAGAATATTTAAAACGCGTGTTGAAATGGAAAGATTACGAACAGCTCTTTAAGTCTCATGTATTAAAACATAATGCATAAACGTAAAAGTTGACTTTTCTGAATATTTCAGCAGAGTCAACTTTTTTTTTGTTGATATAAAAGGTTGAAGATGCGTTTTATGAATTAGCAAAACTTGCATTCTATTATAACTATATTGTTGTAAGCGTTCATGTTATACTAGTCTGCAATGCATCTTATAGGGGTGAACACATGGCGAAAATTAAAGTGGTAACGGATTCAACAATTGATTTAACGTTGGAAGAAGCTGAAAAGTACGGTATTGAGATGATACCTTTATGTATTAACATTGATAATGAAACGTATTTAGATCGCGTGGAATTAACGCCGACAGATTTTATTGAAAAAATGAAAAATTCAAAAGAATTACCGAAAAGCTCTCAGCCAGCTATTGGTTCTTTTGTTGAAGTATATGAACGATTAGTTAGTGAAGGGTATGACGTCATTTCGATTCATATGACTGGGGGAATGAGTGGAACTGTTCGAGCAGCTGAAAGCGCGGCTCAAATGGTAGAAGGAAACATCACCGTTGTTGATTCTATGTACATTACAAAAGCTCTTTCGTTTCAAGTCTTTGAAGCGGTGAAAATGATTGAAGATGGGCATACAGTAGAAGAAATTGTCACGCGCTTGGAAGAGGTGCGTCAAAATACGAATCTTTTTGTCGTAGTTGATACGCTTGAAAATTTGGTTAAAGGTGGACGTATTGGACGAGGAAAAGGATTGATCGGTTCTCTTTTAAATATTAAGCCGATTGCTTCTCTAGCTGACGGAGTATATACTCCTGTTGCTAAAGTGCGCAGCCATTCTCAAGTTGTTAAGTTTTTAACAAAACAGTTCGAAGAGCATACAGAAGGAAAAAGTATTAAAGGAGTAGGGCTAGTACATGCAGATGGATTTGGACTCGCCTCTAAATTAAAAGAATCAATTGTGAAGGCAAGGGGCTATACGCAATTTTCAATTGAAGATACGACGCCTATTATCTCGACGCATACAGGTATTGGTGCAATTGGTTTTATGTATTTTGCTGAATAAAGTGGGTTGCTTTTTGCAAGTCACTTTTTTGGTTTTCTCTTTTTTGGAAAAAGGGGAAAGAGAAGTGGACGAACGTATGATATAATAGAATCAACTTTCTACCAGCGAATGCTGTGCTGGTTACTATTCTTTTGAATCCGGAGTATACCGATGAAAAAATATATTCGAAATTTGAGTGTGTTTAACAAAACGGTTTTATTTTCTACTTTAATTGTAGTTGCCCTTGGAGTCATTTCTTTAGCCATTAGCTATCAAGTTCAAAAAAAGATGGCAAAAGAGACACTAACGCAGCACGCGTTAATTATGGCTGATTTATGGAGGGAGTCTTTATCTAAACAAGACGTAATAGCAGCAGTGGATTCAAGGAACGGGACGATTCCTGAAAAAGACGAGCTAGAAAAGCAGTTTAGAAAGATTTATGAATTGCATCCGTCGTACTTGCAGGGATATATTATGACGACCGAAAAATTCAAGTCGCATGGAAATAAGATTATCGTAACAGCGAATAAGAAAATTAAGCAATCACTAGAGCCGTCCATGATTTATTATGGAGGAGAAGAATTTTACAAATCATTTAAGCAAGCAGAACAAGAAAAGAAGAATATCGTAACATCTACATACAAAGACGAATTCGGGACGTGGATAACCGTTTTATCACCTATTACAAACAGCTCTGGAAAAGTCGTGGCTATTCTTGGTGTAGATATAGATGCAAGCGCTATCTATATCTACCAAAAACGTTTAATTGTGGCTTTGATCGTTGCGTTTACGATTTTGTTTACCTTCATTATTGTTATTCAAGACTGGGGACTAAGGCGATTAATGTCGCCCCTAGGGGAATTAATAGAAGGAATTCAAGCAGTAAGTCAAGGGAAGTTTGATGTGAAGCTGACACATGAAAATGATTCTGAGTTAGGGAATGTACACACAAGATTTAATGAAATGACCGAGCGGCTTCAGCAGCTTTTTCAACAAGTGTCAGCAACAAAAGAACAGCTGAACGTAGAAACGAATTTCAGTCATTCAAAAGATGGAATTGCTAAAGCGATTGATGAATTAGAAGTTATTATGGAAAAAACGAGGATGCAAAAGGAATTGCAGCGAGCAGAGAAAATGAATGCAATTGGTCAATTAGCTGCTTCTGTAGCGCATGAAATTCGAAATCCTATGACGGTGGTAAAAGGGTTTTTGCAGCTGTTTCAAGATAACACAAAGCTTTCAAACACTGAATTAAGTTACATTCATCTTATGATTAACGAAATGGACAGAGCGGAAGCGATTATTCATGACTATTTATCTTTAGCCAAGCCGGATGTTCATCAGCATCGTTTTATTAACTGCTTAGAGTGTGTTACAAGCTTAGTAGACTTATTATCTTCTTATGCTTTGTTAACAAACAATATACTCATAGAATTAGACGCAAAAGAAGAGATGTATGTTCGCGGCAGCCGAAACGAATTGAATCAAGTTCTGCTTAATATTATGAAAAATGGAATTGAAGCTATGAGAGCTGGAGGAACGCTTCGAGTAGGACTTTACAAGCGAGAAGGGCATGTACATATTCAAATTGAAGATACTGGTATAGGCATGACCAGTGAACAAGTGAACCGGCTGGGAACAGCGTTTTATTCTTTAAAAGAAAAAGGAACAGGGATTGGTCTAATGGTTTCTTATCAGCTGGTCGAACAAATGAATGGAAGAATTGAAGTGGAAAGCATACCAGGAAAAGGTTCAACGTTTACCTTGATTTTCCCTAGCTATGACTAAACTTTAACCGTGCAGGAGGAACATATGAAAAGCTGGTCTTATAAATTGTTTTTTTTACTGTTCATTAGTTGTATGATGTTAGCAGCCTGTGGTTCCAAAATAGAAAATCCGCTTAATTGGAAGATGGACTCTTTTTCTTACGTTAACCAAGATCAAAAGAAAGTAGGGCTAAGTCAGCTGAAAGGGAGCGTTTGGATAGCTAACTTTATCTTCACAAGCTGCGAAACCGTATGTCCCCCAATGACGGCTCATATGGCTAAATTACAAAAAATGGCCAAGGATGAAGGGCTGAATGTTCGCTTTGTTTCATTTAGCGTAGACTCTGAAGTCGATACTCCACCAAAAATGAAGGACTATGCGACTAAATTTGGCGCTGATTTTTCGAATTGGGATTTCTTAACGGGGTATAAACAAGCAGAAATTGAGAAGTTTGCGCTGGACCAATTTAAAACGATTGTGAAAAAGCCGCAAGAAAATCAGCAGGTTATTCACGGTACAGATTTTTTTCTAATTGACAAAGATGGAGTCGTTCAAAAATCTTATCAGGGAGTGACTGACCCTCCTTATGAAGATATGTTAAAAGATATCAAAACCCTTCAGTAAGAGCTATAAATCCGTCAAAACTATCCGTCAAACACAGCTATCTTTATAGTGATGTGTTAGCGGATATTTTTATGAAAGAAACATGCTTATCCTTTTTTTTACATATACTATATATAAGAAACGTAGTAAAATATCAACTTGACATAGTATGATAAGATATAAAGATATAGTTATTCAGAGCGGTAAGCAGTATTGCTTGTGACAGCGAGAATACAGCATAGTTAGTAGGTGTTATGATGAGAAAATGGAAAAGTATAGTGATAAGCAGTATAAGTGCGGTGGTGTTAGCAAGCTGTTCGACGACGACTTTTTTGCCAACGGACAATAAAGAAGAAGCCGTTCAGAAAGAAGTGGATTTAACACCTAAAAAGCATATTCCGAAAGGATTTTTTCCTGTAGATTTAGATATTGTAGCCATTGGTGACTCATTAACAGAAGGAGTAGGAGATGAGTCTAAAAAAGGCGGTTATGTACCATACTTAACTAAATACCTTTCTAAACAAAATGAAGTGCAAAATGTACGAACAGAGAATCTAGGTAAAAGAGGAAATCGGACGGATCAGCTATTAGCGAGGTTAAATCAGCCGGGAGTAGCAGCTGAAGTATCAAGAGCAGACATCGTTTTCTTGACGATTGGCGGCAATGACGTGATGAAAGTGGTAAGAGATTACTTTTACAATATCTCAATTAAGACGTTTGAATCACAGCAGTCAAAATATGAAAAACGTCTAAATGACGTGTTTTCACGTATACGTAAGCTGAACCCTAATGCTCATATTTATTTAATCGGTTTTTATAATCCATTCTTTAAATCGTTAAGTGATGTGAAAGAAATTAATGTTGTTATTAATGAATGGAATGCGGCAAGCGAGAAAATTGCTTCTCAATATGATAATGTAAGTTATGTAAAAATTGATGATATTTTTTATGATTCTGACGTAAATTTATTAGGGAAAGACGAGTTTCACCCTAATAAAAAAGGGTACAAACTAATGGCTGAACGCATTAGTAAATCAATGGAGGAAGAAGATCCTCTCGTTGGAGACCAGAAAAAGGAAACAGCAGAAGAAGTTACATCTGATGAAAAAGAGAAAAACACGAAAGAGAGTGGGAACGAGTAAGGAGATTGTTATATGAAGAAGTGGAAAACCCTATTTATCGCGTTATTAGGGATTAATGTTCTAGGGGCTATCCTTATTATTGCGTTTATTTTTCAACCGGTTGACAAGGCCAATCCAACTCCCTCTGAAAAAGTAGAAGGAGACGCAGAACTAACAATTTTGGCTAAAAAAGCCGACTTAAATGTACTGATTGATAAATATTTAAAAAAAGAATTTAAGAATCAGCCGCTTAACTACAAAATTACTCTTACTGATGTAGTAAGAGTAGACGGTACGATTCAAGTATTCGGCGATGATATTAATATTCGAATGACATTTGATCCAATCGTACAAAAAAATGGAGATATTGTGCTTGAACAGCAGTCGCTTTCTGTTGGAAAGCTGCAGCTTCCTGTCCGCACAGTGCTTCGATACGTAAATAATAACTTTGCGCTACCAGAATGGGTAACGATCGATCCAAAGAATGAATCAGTATACGTAGCGTTACAGCAGATGAAGTTAGAGAGTGATTTTGCTGTAAAAGTACAAAAGTTTGATTTAAAAAATGATGATATTCGCGTACGTTTAATTTCGCGCAGTGAATAAAAAAACCTTCCAATTTGGAAGGTTTTTTTCGTTAACGATCTTGGGAAATCAGTGCTTCTAATGCAGGACGGTTCTTAGCAAATCCGACGGCATATACCGTATATGTTCGATTCGGACGAAGGTTCAGTGCCGGGATTTCGAGTACTACATTTTTGGTTCCTGCTATGCGCACACTAAGTTGAACATGCATGGGGGACAAAGGCAAATATTTTGTGACTTCTTTAAACTGCACTCCAGAAAAAATGACGTCTCCGCCTCTAGCCGCAATATCCACAGCAGGAGCATCAGGAGAAAGATGAACAAATCGAAGCTTTGTTTCTCCACTTGGCACATCCGTATTGTCATAGATAAATAATAAATCAAGCTTGTTTAGCTCATCTACCGCCGCTACCGTGTAATTTTGGTTTCCTTCAAATGTAAATGATTCCGTTAAAACAGGTCTTCCCGTTTCTCCAGCGGGATAAATAGAAATTGTATATCTTCCAGGTTCTTGTAATTCAATATAATCTGTTTCTTGTTTATAAGTTAAATTGCGAATCACTCGTTTGTTGTTAATATAAATATCTACAGATGGAGAATCTGGAGAAGCGTGAAGTATACGAATTTGCGGCGGATTTACGCGCAGATTCGTATTTTCAGAAGAAGTTAAGATGGCCTGCTGGATATAGTACAAATGCTTTTGATAATAATGAATATGCTTAGATGGATCACTATACTTATAGTAGTTAGCTAGAAAATCGTATTTCATTGCTTTTTTAATATATTGATCAAAGGAATAATTAGCCATATGTTCAGCTCCCTTATTGTCGGAGTATAAAAACATTTCCATACGTAACCAAACATATGCTCAAACTCATAATTTATGCCGATCACTGATCACTCCCGAGACCTCCAAGAAGAAACAATGAGCCAAATGCCCTCTATGTGCATATACTGAATCAAATTATTGACTGAAGGCTTATTGTACGACCGAATTTAGTATAGGAAAAAGGAGTGAGAGCATGCGCGATTTTTATGCTCGGATGCTACGGTTAATTATGTTAAGTTTTTTACTGCTGCTACTTTTAATTCAATTTACAGAGCGCTCTACTTCATTTAATCACATTACCCCCGTGCTAAATAAAGTAACCGAGCGAATTGAGCTGATTACCTATGATCAATAAATGTATGTTTTCCGCGTTTCGATATGTACTTGTTCTTTATGCAATTTGCTTTACATTTGTATTTGTTAGTACAGTTCCAAGCCTATTTGGTTTCACCGTGACCGTTCAAGAAACGGATTATCACCACCTGCATCGCGGAGATATAGTTGTCTTTAGAGACGAATCATCTTCTTCAAAAAATGAACTTGTACTGGCCCATAATCAAGAGCTTGATGTACTGGTTACAGCTCAAAGAGATTCTTTGCCTGCTTCTTTTAAAGTGATTGGAAGCTACGCATACCATCTCCCGTATATAGGGGTCATTATTGAGTTTATGAAAAATTTTACTACGTTACTGGTGATGGGAAGTATTTTACTTTTGTTGTTTTCGTATACGCTGCAGCCTAAAAGGCGAATATGGCGTAAGAGAAAGTGAAAAATGGGCGAATGCACATACAGGACAATCAACTAACGCATATAAAGTACAGTGTACGAAATGAAAAAAACAAGAGGAGAGATTGCTATGTATAACTACGATTGTTACGACCCATGCCATCACGGAGGCTATCACCACCTGTATGATACTTGCCATTATCCAATTAGCTATCCAATTGGCGGTTATCATCATTGTGGAACGGGCCAGTCATTTGCATTAATTGTTGTGCTATTTATTTTATTAATCATCATTGGCTGTACTTGTTTTTGCTGATTAGGCCTCATTTGCTCGCATGTGCGAGCTTTTTATAACAGATGGAAAAGGACAAACTTACATATAAATTGTTTAAATAATAAAAAAATTTTGCCAAATCAACATTTACCATATTATACTATAGCTAGTAACTCAATAAGCGAAGGTGAATATATGGAAAAGGAAAAAGTATTTCAACAGCTATTTTCAATGTCATTTACACCAATGCTCGTAATGAATATGGATGGAGATATCCAAATTTTAAATGAAGCGTGCTGCCACCTTTTTAAAACGACGGAGGAACGACTTCTTTCCTGTAATGTATTTGAAGAGCCAAATCGCTTTTTTATTGAAAAGCATGAAGTGGAACCGTTAAGAAAGCAAGAGGAAGAAGTTGTTTTACTTAAGAAAAAAGTAGATCAGCAGTTTCCGATGCACATCCATATTCAGCGCACGGAAGGGGATATTCCGCTCTTAGTTGTTCAGTGGAAAGAGTTTTCCTCAAGTATTGAAAAGCAAGAGGAAGTCATTCGGAAAATGAAGCAATATAAGCAGTTTGTCCAGCAAAGCCAAGATGCATTTATTGTAACAAGAGAAGGCAGAATTCAATATTTGAATCCCGCTGGTGTTAAACTTCTTGGCGGCGAGAAAAAAGAAGAGTATATCGGGCGTCCTTGGCTTCATTTTATTCATCCCGAACATTTAGAAATCGTAAAAGAACGAATGGTTCAGCTAATGAACGGAATGTCGGTGAGGCCGCGTGTTGATGTGAAACTATTGACTAAAAAAGGAGTCGTCATTATTGAATCTTCGGCAACCAAAATTAAGTTTGAAGGACAGGATGCCATTCAGTATATTATTCGCGACGTAACGGATCGAAAAAAATATGATGAAATGGCAAGCAAATCTGAAAAGCTTACAATGGTGAGCAAGTTAGCGGCAGGAGTAGCACATGAAATTCGTAATCCAATGACGGCGATTAAAGGGTTTATTCAGCTGTTAAAAGCATCAAAACAGTATAATGAAGAATACAATGATATTATGCTTGAAGAATTGAATCGCGTCGAATCCATTATTCAAGAATTTTTAACGCTGGCCAAGCCTAAAATTGAAAATTCATACCACCCAAAAAGTCTCAATCAAATCATCCGTCACGTGACATTACTATTAGATACACACGCCAATTATAAAAACTGTCGTATTATTAATGAAATTAGTGATGAGATTACAATCTTTTGTGAAGAAAATGCGCTTAAACAAGTTTTTATTAATTTAATTCAAAATGCGCTTGAGTCAATGAGCAAAGGTACAGTTAAAGTCACCGTTGAGAAAAGAAATGAATACGGCATGGTCATTATCGAGGATGAAGGCTGTGGAATTGATGAGCAATCTTTAGCCCGGCTAGGTGAACCGTTTTATTCTACGAAACAAACAGGAACGGGGCTAGGGTTAATGATTAGCTACCGAATAATCGAACAGCATCAAGGGCATATTTCATTTGCGAGTAAAGTAGGAGTAGGAACAAAAGTAGAAATTGCTCTTCCGTATATTAAAGAACCAGTGAACATTTCATAGCGCTTGCTATTCGTTCACTGGTTTTTATTTGATCGAAATAAAAGCGAATGTTTTTTTATTTTTTTATTTTAATGTTCGTGTATATTGTTGACTAAAGGGTTTGTTTTTGATATATTATCAAATGGCTAGAAAATAACCGAATGATAATAAAAAAAAGAAAATTCGGTCAATAACTTTTATCTTTTACCCGAAGAAAAAAGATGATGGGAGAATGTACAATGAACTCAAATTATGATGTTATTGTGGTAGGGGCAGGACCCGCTGGGATTTTTACTTGCTATGAGTTAACGTTAAAATTACCGGAAGCAACTATTTTATTAATCGATAAAGGACACGATATCTATCAACGTAATTGTCCGATTCTTCAGAAAAAAATTGAAAAATGTCCGCCTGCGGTTGGCAAAAAAGAGTTTGCTGGCTGTTTGCCTGCTTGTTCTATCACAAATGGTTTCGGTGGAGCCGGCGCATATTCAGATGGAAAATTTAATATCACAAGTGAATTTGGAGGCTGGATGACGGATTATCTGTCTGAATCACAGGTGGTAGATTTAATTAAATACGTGGATGAAATTAATTTAAAACACGGAGCAACCGATACGATTACGGATCCGTTAACTGATAAAGTTCGTGAAATTGAAAAACGCGGATACGCAGCAGGATTAAAGCTATTGCGTGCCCAAGTGCGTCATTTAGGAACAGAGCAAAATTTAGAAATTTTAAAAAGCATTTATGAATACTTAAAAGAAAAAATTGATATGCAGTATAAAACGGAAGTAGCCGATTTAATAACAGAAAAAGAAGATGGTCAGCATATCGTGCGCGGTATTGAATTGAAAAATGGTGAAAGAATTACGGCTGATAAAGTGGTGGTTTCACCAGGTCGAGACGGCTCGAAGTGGATGAGCGACTTACTAAAAAAACGTCGTTTAAAAATGATTAACAATCAAGTGGACATCGGCGTTCGAGTAGAAACATCCAACGTTGTTATGGAAGAAATCAACAAGCACTTGTACGAAGGGAAATTCATTTACAATACGTCCGTAGGTACAAGAGTTAGAACGTTTTGCAGCAATCCTTCAGGACATGTGGTAGTAGAGAATCATTCAGGTATTATGTTAGCAAATGGACACGCATACAAAGATCCGAAGCTTGGAAGTCAAAATACGAACTTTGCGCTGCTTGTTTCTCATAAATTTTCGGATCCATTTGATCAGCCGAACGAATATGCGCACGAAGTATCAAGATTAGCTAATATGCTGTCAAACGGGGGCTTAGTTGTTCAAAAGTATGGAGATATTTTAAAGGGCCGTCGTTCAACAGCGACTCGAATTAAAGAGGGCTTTTTAGAACCAACGTTAAAAGAAGCTGTACCGGGTGACTTAGGCTTAGTGCTTCCTTACAATACGATGAAAAGCTTAATTGAAATGACAGAAGCACTGGATCATGTAACGCCTGGGTTAGCATCTGAACATACGCTGTTTTACGGTGTGGAAGCGAAATTTTACTCAGCCCGTCCGAAGTTAAATGATAAGTTTGAAACTGAAATTTCCGGTTTATACGTGGGAGGAGACGGAGCTGGTATTACGCGAGGACTTGCGCAGGCAAGTGCGTGCGGTGTGTGGGTAGCGCGTGACATTGTTGAAAAATTAAAGAATCGCAAAGCAAGTTCTGAACCTGTTACTGTATAAAAAAAGAGGCCGTCACGGCCTCTTTTTTTATATGTGTTAAATAACGAAAGCGAATAAGTAAAAAGTAAAGAACTTATACCCCTCCAACTCCGATAGTTTTATATGATAATTACTCGCTCCTTTTTTAAAAGGTATTAGGGGATCCATATTTCTATCGTGAGCAGAATTAAATAGAATAAGGCGAATTGACAATGTCCATTTATTTCTATCAACAAATTCAGTAAAATTTTAGAGAATTTATATCAAGCAATACAAGGATAAAATCAACAGTTGGAAAGAGTTATTTTTTTGTTGAGTAAAATATTTATGAAAGCAGTAAAGTACGCGGATGTTAGAATAATTATGCAAATTTATGAATGTAATTTAATGAAAAGAAAGTTCACTTTACAAACTATTTTTTGAATTAATTTTTTATCTATTAGATTTTAAGTCTTGTTAAATAACTGTTTGTGGTTTATTGAAATATGATGTAAATATTTTAAAATATAACAATGCTCAACTTTTTATGATAAAACCCTGCATTATTTTTGAATAAAAACTTGACAGAAACATATAAAATGAATTTTAATTAAAGTAAGAATTATTATCATGCAAAAATATTAAAGAAAATTATTTGCTTAATCTCTTTTGTTTTATAAGAGAACGGGGGACCCATATTTGTGCGTAGTGTACTTGGGGTGAATCTTGAATAAATCAAGTAGGGTAACTCACGTACCCGAATCCGACAGCTAACTCCGTAAGCATTCAGTGAGGGAATAACAGGTCTATGAAACCATGATATTCTCATGGTTTTTTGTATAGATAAAAATATTCCTAAACTATTAATCTGAAAATTTTTAATATATTGTATATTTTGAGTGTTATCGCTCTCAATGCATGGTAAAATAAGTATGGTAGTTAGAATCATTCTAATATAATTTATTTACGGGAGGTAAATCTATGAAGCTATCGACAAAGATTATTATCGCGCTAATTGCTGGTGCTGTTGTGGGAGTGTTGATCAATGCTTTTGCTCCAAGTGCTTTTGCTCCGCTGGACAAGTACTTGTTTACACCGCTTGGCCAAATTTTCTTAAGCTTAATTAAAATGCTTGTTGTACCAATTGTGTTTTTCTCTATCACGTTAGGTGTAGCAGGTTTAGGAGATCCTAAAAAACTAGGAAGAATCGGGGCTAAAACAGTTTCCTACTTCCTAGTTACAACAACCGTTGCTATTATTATTGGTTTAATTTTAGCGTATGCAATTAAACCGGGTACGTTTGGATCTTTTGATACAAAAAACGCTTCTTTTGAAGCCGAAAAAGCACCGCCGGTTGGAGAGACATTCTTAAATATGATTCCAGTCAACCCAATCCAAGCGATGGCTGAAGGGAATATGCTTCAACTTATCGTTTTCTCTATCTTTATCGGTTTTGGTATTACGATGCTTGGAAATAAAACAAAAGGGCTTTACAATTTACTTGAGCAAGGCAATGAATTGATGATGTATCTTGTAAATCTAGTGATGAAGTTTGCTCCTTACGGAACATTTGGACTTCTTGCAACCGCGGTTGGAAGTCAAGGCTGGGAGGCAATTAAAGCGATGGGGCTGTACATGATTGTAGTCGTGCTCGCACTGTTTATCCATTCGATTGTAACATATGGAGGATCAGTCGCTCTTATGGCGAGACGTAACCCTATTGAATTTTTTAAAGGTTTTGCTCCTGCGATGACAGTTGGATTCAGTACATCAAGCAGTAATGCAACGCTTCCGATTTCAATGAATGTGGCTCAAAAAAACCTTCGTGTCCCGGAGTCCATCAGCAGTTTTGTTCAGCCGTTAGGTGCTACCATTAACATGGACGGGACGGCAATTATGCAAGGTGTAGCGACTATTTTTATTGCACAAGTATACGGCGTTGACCTGTCGCTGGGTGCTCTTGTGACGGTTGTATTGACAGCGGTGCTTGCTAGTATTGGTACAGCAGGTGTGCCGGGAGTTGGTCTCATTATGCTAGCAATGGTATTGAGTTCGGTTGGCTTGCCTGTAGCAGGTATCGGATTGATTATTGGAATTGATCGCTTGCTTGACATGCTTCGTACATCTGTAAATATTACGGGAGACGCTGCGTGTGCCGTTATTGTGGCTGAGTCAGAAGCAAAGCGTATCGATAAATCTGTAACGCAATCAGCTTAATAAGCGTAAAAGCTCTAGCTATATGCTAGGGCTTTTTTTATTGGCAAGAAACTCTTCGTTTCAGCATACAGTTTAATAAGAGTGTATGTTTGAAAGGAGAGTGCGGAAATGAATAAAACTCATGTAATAAAGCCGCTGCTCGACGACGACTACCCAGTTATTTCATATGGAAAAGGAATTTATTTGTACGACCAAGATGGAAAAAGGTACATAGATGCTTCGTCGGGGGCAGTTACAGCAAGTATCGGACACGGCGTAAAAGAAATTATTGATGCGATGACCGATCAGGCACAGAAAGTTGCGTTTGTATATCGGTCGCAGTTTACAAGTGATCCAACAGAAGCCTTAGCTAAGAAACTATGTGAATTAAGCAGCAATCATTTCCAGTGGAGCTTTTTTGTTAACAGCGGGACAGAAGCGACTGAAACGGCTATGAAAACGGCAATTCAGCATTTTCAAGAGCAAGGAAAGCCAACCAAAACAAAGGTTTTGTCACGCTGGATGAGCTATCACGGTATTACAATAGGAGCTCTGTCTATGTCAGGGCACGTTGGAAGACGAAAACGCTTTTCGTCTTTGCTTGAAGATTATCCTTCGGTTTCGCCTCCTTATTGCTATCGATGTCCGTTTCATCAAACCTATCCATCCTGTAATCTTGCTTGTGCACACGAATTGGAAACAGTTATCAAACGAACCGGCCCTGAACATATTGCTGCTTTTATTACCGAGCCCATTGTAGGAGCAGCCGGAGCAGCCCTTACACCTCCTCCTGGCTATTATGAAGTGATAAGAGAAATTTGTGATAAATATGATGTGTTATGGATTGCGGATGAAGTCATGACGGGAGTTGGGCGTACAGGCGTGATGTTTGCATATGAGCACTGGGGAGTTAAACCAGACATTATGACGCTTGGAAAAGGAGTGGGAGCAGGATATACACCAATAGCCGTTACGTTAGCTAGCAGCAAAACGATTGAACCTATTATGAACGGATCCAAATTAATTATGAGCGGACATACGCTAAGCGCTAATCCGCTGTCATCCGCTGTAGGGATAGCTGTTTTAAGCTATATTGAAAAGCATGATCTTGTTCAAGAAGCAGCGCTGAAAGGAGACTATTTAGTAGGGAAATTGAAGAAACTTCAGCTTCTTTACCCTATCATTGGGGACATACGTGGTAAAGGCTTATTAGTTGGTCTTGAGCTTGTGCAAAATCCAAAAACGAAGGAGCCTTTTTCATCCTCTGAAAATATGACGGCGCGCGTAATAAGTAAAGCCCAAAAAAATGGTCTTCTCCTTTATCCTTCGCAAGCAGGAACAGACGGAGTCGAGGGAGACGGTATTATTATTGCGCCACCATTTACGATTACTCATCGTCAACTTGATGAAGCGGTCGATCTGCTTTCGAAAACATTGCATGAAGTGCAAAATGAAAAACAGGGAAATGAGGTGGAATGAGTGACAAAGGTCGAAAACTCATTTCAAAAGATTACAACTGTGGAACAAGCGATCGAATACGTGGATCATGCTGCTACGCTGATGATAGGAGGGTTTGGAGGAGTAGGCAGCCCGCCTTCTCTCATTGACGGTCTTATTGAAAGCGGAAAATCAAATTTTACATTGATATGTAATGATTCAGGCTTTCCTCATATTGGTGCGGGAAAATTGGTAAGCCAAGGAAGAATTCAAAAGCTGATCGCTTCTCATATTGGATCGAACCCAGTGGCTGGAACGCTGATGACAGAAGAAAAGCTGAAAGTTGAGTTTTCTCCTCAAGGAACGCTTGCTGAACGGATTCGAGCGGGAGGAGTTGGACTCGGAGGAGTACTGATTGATGTAGGAATTGAAAATGACATTATTCAATTTGGAAAAGAAAAAGTGGAAGTAGACGGCAAGACATTTTTAGTTGAAAAACCACTCACAGCCGATGTAGCTTTTGTATATGCAAAAAAAGCAGATCCATTCGGCAACTTGCTTTATGATAAAAGCGCTCGAAACACTAATCCATTAATGGCTATGGCAGGTCGTATCACTATTGCTGAAGTGGATGAAATCGTTCCTCTTGGGGACATTGACCCAGAGAACGTGATGACGTCAGGTGTATTTGTGGATTATATTGTCCCTTCAAAAGGAGTGAATTGGAAATGGGTTTGGGAATAGATATTCGTCATCGTATTGCAAAACGTGCTGCGGCTGAAATCAAAAACGGCATGATTGTTAATTTAGGGATTGGCATTCCTTCTCTTATTCCTAATTATGTACCAAGCGCTGTTCATGTGATGTTTCATGCTGAAAACGGAATTTTAGGGTTAGGATCTTCGCCTCCTTTGGGTGAAGAAGATGAGAATGTCTGCAATGCAGCAGGCTATCCAACAACTACCGTTCAAGGGGCTTCATACTGTGATAGTGCTACAGCCTTCGCGATGATTCGAAAAGGATACGTCGATATGACCATTCTTGGCGCGTTAGAAGTGAGTGAAAAAGGGGATTTAGCTAATTGGATTGTGCCAGGTAGGCGAGTTCCTGGGATGGGAGGAGCGATGGAATTAGCTCAAAAAGCGAAAAAAGTCATTGTGCTAATGAATCATACGAGCAAGACAGGAGAACCGAAGCTGGTTAAGACGTGCTCTTTACCTCTGACTGCTTCGGGCTGCGTGGGATTAGTTATTACAGATCGGGCGGTTTTTAAAGTAGAAAAAGATGCGCTTCTTCTAACAGAGTTAATGTCTCCTTATACCGTAGAGGATATTTTGAGTTCAACAGAAGCGACAGTTCGCCTGAGTGATCAATTGATTACGATACCATAAGGAGGACCATTACATGAACATACAGCAATCTATTCATAACTGGATGACAGAGCATCGTCAAAGTGCAGTGCGTTTACTCAAGCGTTTCGTAGAAGAAGCAAGCGTACAAGGTTCTGAAAAGCATGCGCAGGCAATTGTCATTGAACGCCTTCGACAGCTGCAGTTAGATATTGATATATGGGAACCGGATGAAAAAATACTTCGCAGCCATGAAGCTTTTGCCTCCAACCGTTCTACTTTTCGAGATAGTCCGAATGTGGTAGGCGTGTTAAAAGGGAAAGGTGGAGGGAAATCCATTATTTTGAATGGGCACATTGATGTAGTACCACCCGGAGATCTTTCACAGTGGACGGAAGACCCTTATACGGCTGTTGTAAAAGATGGAAACTTATATGGACGCGGAGCAACGGATATGAAAGGAGGAAATGTGTCATTACTTTTAGCTATTCAAGCGTTGAAAGAGCTAGATATTTCACTAAAAGGAGATGTTATTTTTCAAAGCGTAGTAGAAGAGGAAAGCGGAGGTGCAGGAACACTTTCCTGTGTACTTAGAGGGTACAAAGCAGATGGTGCCATTATTCCAGAACCAACCAACATGAAGATCTTCCCTAAACAGCAAGGCTCCATGTGGTTTCGAGTCACCGTGCATGGAGTAGCAGCACATGGAGGTACTCGGTATGAAGGCGTGAGTGCGATTGAAAAAGCAGCTGTGGTGCTTAAACATATTGAGGGGCTTGAAAAAGAGAGAAACAGTCGAATTACCGATCCGCTCTATAATAAAATTCCCATTCCCGTGCCGATCAATATCGGAAATATACAAGGAGGAACGTGGCCTTCTTCAGTCGCTGATCAAGTAATATTAGAAGGCAGGATAGGAGTTGCTCCGCATGAGAAAATGAAAAATGTCAGAGCAGAAATGAAATCCTGGCTTGAACTTCTGCCTCAGTGTGATGAGTGGTTTGCTGAGCATCCTGTCGACTTGGAATGGTTTGGGGCCCACTGGCTTCCCGGTGAAATTGAATTAGAGCATCCGCTTATGACCTCTCTTTCGTCCTCTTTTTATCAAGTGAAACAGAATCAGCCGATCATTGAAGCATCTCCTTGGGGAACCGACGGAGGGATACTGTCACAAGTAGGGGATATTCCAACAGTTGTGTTTGGACCGGGAGTAACAGAAGTGGCCCACTTTCCGAATGAGTATATTTGTATTCAAACGATGCTTGACGCAGCAGAAATTATTGCTCTCACGGTAGCAGACTGGTGCAGTATTGCGGACTAAGCTAAAAAGGGAGAGGATACAAACAAATGGCGAAACAAGAAAATATTTGTCAACCAACCTTTGCTATGAATCTTTTTTTAGATGAATATAACGAACGTCTGAGAATAGATGATTACCGGGGAAATGTGAACGATATTTACAGCTATATATATAAAGAAATTGATAAGGCAACGTACGAAAAGTGGATTATAAAAGCACGTGCTGAACATCTGTTGGACTGGATGAGATTGGGACTTTCTTTAGAAGCAACTGTTCCCTACTATTTTAACGGAAGCGACGCGTATCTTTTATGCTACTATACGTCTCAATCCCGCCGAGACAGCGGGGAGACGTTAAAAGAAACAGAGCTGCTTCAAGATGTTTTGAATTTGCCGACATCTGATTATTCTCCTTTATCAAATCAACTGATCATGCGCCGAGCCATTTCATCTGACGCTAAACAACTTTCTCAGCTCTATCGTCAAATCTTCACAGTGTATCCTACTCCCCTCTACGAAGAAGAGTATCTCTCTAATTTGCTTCAAGAAGATAGTTTGTTTTATATCATAGTTGACAAGAACGATATCGTTAGCGCTGCTTCTGCTGAAATTGACTATGTCTATCACAATGCTGAACTAACGGATTGTGCGACTCTCCCTGCTTACCGAAAGTATGGATTCATGAAGCATTTATTAAGCGCACTAGAGGAGGAGCTAAAACAGCGGCATATTTTTTGTGCATACACAATAGCGAGAGCGCTTTCATTTGGAATGAATGCTGCTTTTCATCAGCTTGGGTATATCTATACGGGACGATTAACGAATAATTGTTACATTTATAAATCGTTAGAAGATATGAACGTATGGGTGAAGGATCTGTCAAAAAGTAAAGGGTGAGAAATAATTAACCAATTTATGGGCTGTAACATATAACAATAGTAAATCTTCATAAAGGAGCGATTGTATGTTATATGATTTATATAAGCCGTCCCGACATTGGAAAGATATTGAGTTATGGAAAGATGTTCCTGAAGAAAAATGGAATGACTGGATTTGGCAATTAACAAACACAATTCGAACGTTAGATGATTTAAAAAAGGTCATTAACTTAACTCCTGAAGAAGAAGAAGGAGTACGCATTTCAACCAAAACCATTCCGCTCAATATTACGCCTTACTATGCATCTTTGATGAATCCAGATGATCCTCGCTGCCCCGTCCGTATGCAGTCTGTTCCGGTTGGCAAAGAACTTCATAAAACAAAATATGATCTAGAAGATCCCCTAGATGAAGACGAAGATTCTCCAGTGCCAGGGTTGACTCATCGCTATCCTGATCGCGTTTTGTTCTTAGTCACCAATCAATGTTCCATGTACTGCAGGTACTGTACTCGAAGAAGGTTTTCAGGACAAATCGGAATGGGCGTTCCAAAAAAGCAGTTAGATGCTGCGATTGCTTATATCGCCAAAACACCTGAAGTACGAGATGTACTCATTTCAGGCGGTGATGGCTTGCTGATTAATGACAACATTTTAGAATATATTTTGAAGAATTTACGAGCTATTCCCCATGTGGAAATTATTCGGATTGGCACAAGAGCCCCCGTTGTGTTTCCGCAGCGAATAACAGAAAATTTATGTACCATTTTAAGGAAATATCATCCAGTATGGTTAAATACTCACTTTAATACATCCATTGAAATTACGGAAGAGACAAAAAAAGCATGTGAAATGCTTGTCGATGCAGGCGTTCCAGTTGGCAATCAAGCGGTTATTTTAGCTGGGATTAATGACAGCGTAGCTATCATGAAAAAGCTTATGCACGATTTAGTGAAAATACGCGTTCGTCCTTACTATATTTATCAATGTGATTTGTCAGAAGGAATTGGACATTTCCGCGCACCTGTTTCCAAAGGGCTTGAAATTATGGAAGGGCTGCGAGGTCATACGTCTGGCTATGCTGTTCCAACGTTTGTTATTGATGCGCCGGGAGGAGGAGGAAAGATTGCAGTTCAGCCAAACTATATTATTAGTCAAAGCGCAAGTAAAGTTGTTCTGCGAAACTTTGAAGGAGTGATTACGACGTATCCGGAGCCAGAAAGCTATGTGCCTGGGCGTGCAGATGATTATTTTCGCGCTGTTTATCCAGCATCGGATGCTAAAGATTCTTCCATCGGCATCTCGGGTCTTATGAATGATGCTCAATTCAACCTTGTACCGGAAGGGTTAGGGAGAGTAAAAAGACGTAAAACATATGAAAGTGACAGTGCTCACGAAAGTCTAAAAGATAAACGTGAAAAAAGAGATGAATTAAAAGATAAAAAGTTTAAAGCTCAATTGAAAAAAGACGTTAAAAGCGACGATGCTCCATCATCTTAAGGAGGTCCTGTAATATGACTGTTCAATGCGCATGGTGCGAAGAAGAAAAAGCGGTTGAAACAACCAATACCGCATACTGGGAATTGCCAGACGGAACGAGAAGTATTGAAATTACTCATATGCCATGTATCAGCTGTTCAGGTTGCGGGATGTCATATCAAGAAGAAGAGATCATAGAAGAAGTGGAAACACAGCTGCTTCTTGTCGATACAAAAAAACTTGATGAATCCATTCGGTATGATGAGCTATTAAAAGTGCCAAGATTATTAAAGCGCAACTACTTTAAATTCTAAAAAGCCGCCCCTTATTTTGTAGGGGGCGGCTTTGCTTATTGATAAGCCTTTGTTCCAGCAGTGCGCAGGCTGTAGGCGTGTTTTAAAGCTACTGTAACAGGACGGAAAGTTGGAAGTTCGACTTCGTCTATTTTCGAAACGGGCAAGAGACCAACAGATGTGCTCGTAATAAAAACTTCATCAGCGTCTTTTAAAAAGGAAGGAGTCATATTTTGTTCTCGGATTTGAATGGCTTGTTCCTGCGCACATTCCAGCACGTTAGCGCGCGTAATACCCGATAGAATTTTTCTTGTGGCAGGAGTCGTGAACAAGACGTTGTCTTTTATCGCAAATACATTGCTGCTCGACCCTTCGGTTATGTATCCGTCTTTTACTAAAATAGCTTCTTTACATCCTTTAGAAGCCGCAGCTTGTTTGGCCAGAAGGTTAGGAAGTAGGTTCAATGATTTGATATAGCAATTAGCCCATCGTTCGTCTTCCAAAAGAAGCGTGGAAATGCCTTTTTCATAGGCTTCTTCAGGTGTTTGGCGAGGGTGGCGTATTGTGAGTGCTAATTGTGCAGGTACATCGGGAAATAAATGATTTCGAGGAGCAATCCCGCGCGTAACTTGAATATAAATATCAGCGTCTTTTAACGTTGATTTTTCCATTGCTTGATGAATGATGTCCTTTAGCTCTTGTCTTGAAACCGGCAGCTCGATAAAGATTGCCTTTGCACTTCTTTCTAAGCGGTCTAAGTGACGTTCAATTGAAAACGGAACTCCTTTGTATACGCGAATAAATTCATAAACACCGTCTCCAAATTGGTGACCGCGTTCATCAATTGGAATAACAGCCTCATTAATATCTCTAAACTCTCCAGCATAATATGCTAATTCCATCTTGAAAAACTCCCTTCCTTTAGATATTAAAACGTTAACATAAAATTCAGCAAAATGAAATTATTTACTTGGTTTCTCCAAAGAAAATGAAAAAAGTCATACTCCTTTAGGAGTATGACTTTTATGAAAACGTACGTTTGAAAGCTAATGAAAATTTCTGAATGGCTTTTTTAGGTGTAACAAACTGAACGATGAGCTTAGTACCGGTGATGAACCAATCGACGATACGGCTGCCGAGAAGCATCGTTACTAAAATGGACAGGGCGATTAAGACGATAATTCCCCATGACGTTGGCTCCAGACTTTTTGAGAAGTCAGTTGTAAAGAACCATTTTAAAATGAAGCCGTGCAATAAATACACGTATAGGGATCGCTGTCCAATGCTTGTTAAAGCAAAACCGCGCGTTGGAATTAAAGCCATAAAGGCAAAAGATACAAGAAAAGCAATTCCATAGTGAGAAACGCGCATTAAAAATTCGGCCACATTGTCGTATGTGTTCGTTCCATACAGCATATCTGTGTAAGCCGTGTCGTCTAAGAAAGAATAGCTTCCAATTAATGTAACTAGTAATACGATGGATGCAATGATTCGATTTCGCGCTGTCAAAAGATTTGTAAAAGGCTCTTGTCGCTGTGACAAATAGTAGCCTAAAAGGAAAAACGGGAAGAAGACAAACATTCGGCTAATGCTTAGAATTTTATCAAATCCGTCAATATCAATGAAGCCCATTGCAAGTCCAAGCGAAATAGAGACAGTTAAGCTAATCCACATCGGGAATTTCGCAAAGAAAGGAAGCATTAATTTCCAAAAAATTAAACTCAGTAGAAACCACATTGCCCATCTAGGAACCAAATATTGAAGCGTGTACGTTTCATCTGTATAAAGCACACTATAATAAAGGGTATAGATAGTTTGGAAAGCTAAATAAGGAAGAGCCACCTTTGTAAATATTTTTTTGTAATAGCCTTTTTTATGAAAGTTTTTTGAGAAATAACCTGCTAGTAAAATAAAGACAGGCATATGGAAAATAAAGATAAAGTGATAAATGGACAGCATTCCGCTGCTATCTGTTCGGTACGGAGAAATCATGTGTCCAAATACAACCAAAAAAATTAATACAAATTTAGCATTATCAAAGTAAGCATTTCGAGTATTCATAGTATTATTTTTCCTCAACATATGCTGATGTAAACCTCCCACCAACAAGATTTATTTAAATGGCGATTATTGTTAGAATAACCTTTCACTACGGAATTAAAACATGAATTCTTCTTTTTTGCAATTACATAAAGGCTTGAGAAACCTGTCGAATCAATGTTTTTGTTATAAAAACGATGTGTTTTTGTTACAAATGTCTTTTGGGAAAAAGAAAAATATTGATATAACAATATTTATTCGTTACGCTAATAGTGAAATTTGTTTTGCAACTGTAACATGAATTTAATATTTTTTGTCCGGTAAACCACTTATATTGCAGTGTTCGACATCTACATATCGCAGAAGAAAGTTGTAGATTTCTTGAAAAAATGATAGAAAAGATACACATACCGCTGGAGGGGGAGTCCGATGAAATCCTTTTATCACTATATAATGAAATTCCGATCAAATAAAAAACATGATCGAATGGGAGAGTTTGCGCGAAGTGCTTATGATGATCACAGCTTCCCGAAATCTTCAACAGATTATGACGAACTGAGTTCTTATTTAGAACTCAACGGACATTATTTATCAAGTATGACCGTATTTGATGAAGCATGGGAGCTTTATCAAAATAATGCGTGAGAAATAAAAAAAGCAGGCTGATGGATATCCATCAGCCTGCTTTTTTATTTCTTTAGCTCATGCACTAAGCAGGAGGAAAAATGATAGAAGGCAATAGATAATAAAGGCTTGGTTCTAAAGATGTTATACTTCCCCTTTTTCAGTTACTGCATATAATATTGTAACTTTTCAGTAGGTGTATGTTTACTAAGGAGGTGCGACGATGGCAGGGAAGAAAAAACCTAAATACGGAATTGGTGAAACAGTCGTTGTAACAATATACGGGACCGTTGGCACTATTACCGATATAAAAGTGATGGATGGGATTTTTGTATACGAAATCAACCATAGTGAAGGTCTTTTTTTAGAAGATACAATTGAGCTTCTAGAAGAATATGAAGGTCAAATATTAGTACAGGAAAGAGTAGAGCTTGAATATAAGTTTTTCTTCGGCGATATCGTCCAGGTTTTTAATTATGGAAAAGAGTTATTTAAAATCATTGGTATTCGAACAGAAATATGGCGTTATAAAGAGGATTCATGGGAAGACATTGTCTATGAATTGTCACGTGTAACAGATGGAGAATGGCTTGAGGCTAGTGAAGAAGAACTCATTCTCGTAACTCCTCATGAGGAAACAGAAAATTACGCTCAAAGTGTTGATATGTTGTATTTAGGTAAAGAAATTAAAAAGACGGAGTTGCTACCAAAGATGAAAAAACAAAACGGTTCTGAAAAAGAAGAAGTGAGGTTAACTAAAGAAAAGCATGAGATTATAAACGGTCTTTTAGATGTGTACAATGATTATAAATTTTTGTATGAGCTTTTTGAAGATGAAGAATACGCTGAAGTCATGAACTTAGTGCTGAAACATTTAAAAAAGATAGCAAAATCCGAACAAGGAAAATAGCAGGTAGATGCCTAATAAATAAAAGATAGCCGAGATAGATCATTACATCTCTCTTAGCTATCTTTTATTGTGTATACGGCGATGGTAATGAAAAAAGAATGGGTATAATTACCTTTCTATTTAAACTGCTGAAATTTTAGACATACTATTGCCGAATTGTTCATAAATGTGTATAAGGTAAAACTTCAAGCAGAAGATGGAGTGAACCTATTTTTAAGAAAAATAAGGTACGCTAATCCGTTCAAACGGGATAAGGAGTGATATTGTGAAAGAAATCGAAGTGGTCATTGATACGGAAGAAATTGCGGAGTTCTTTTACAATGAACTAGTCAAGCGAGGCTATGTTCCCGCTGAAGAAGAGCTAGGCGAATTAGCGGATATAACTTTTGATTATCTCATTGATAAATGCATTATTGATGAGCAAGATGAAGAATAAAAAGATAGATACATCTGTAACGACGGGGAAACTCGTCGTTTTGTTTATGAGACAGCGGCTATGAAAAAGGGTTAGCAGCTTTAATAGCAGATTGCACTTTTATATGATGCTGAAGAGGAATTTTTTTAACGGAAGAAGCGGGAATAGACTCAAGGAGAGAAAATATGCTTTCTTCTTCAAACCACTCATCTTTTCTTAAAAAAAGGTGTACGCGGTCTCCCCAGCTCATATTTAACGTTGGGCTATACAGCTTTTTGGAATGAGTTCGATTTTTTGTAAATATATCCGGATTATAATCGCTTCGAGACCCTGTGTGGGGGTGTTTAAGGCTAAATGTATAGATAGAATCATGCAAGTTTGAATAAAAAAGAAGAACGTATAAAGTTTTTCCCACTTCAATCCGTTTTAAGACAGACTCGAAATGATACACTTTTGTGCCACTTAAATCAATGTTATTACCTGAATAATAGGGAAAGACGATTTGAGTCATACCGAGAAAGTTTTGAGTGTGAAACTGCCAAGAGTGAAGAACATCCCGCTGAAACTCTTTTTTAAAGAGAACATTTTTTTCGATATGATACTGTTCGTTCACAATCAGAGCTATTGATAAGAGCGTTTTGTTTCTATGTTGCCAAAAGTCATTCCAAACAGTTTTCATAAAAGAAGATATGTGAAAAGCGGAGAGTAAATGAAACAGATTGCTGTTTTGTTCTTTGCTTTTTTCATAGAGTAACAGCTGAGCGTAAGCATCATGAAAAATGGCGGAATTGGAATGTTCTAAAAACAAGAAGTACGCGTGCTGTTTTTCTGGAGAAAGCAGGGATTTTATTAAGGTAGTGGAGAGATCTGTCATGTAATAGCCGCCGTTTCGTGAAACCAAGTGTGCTAAAAAAGCCCAGTGAATTTCGGGATGTTTTTGATAATAGTCTAAATAAGCTTGGGTACGTGTAACATTGTTTTGATTAGCTTTTTTTACTTTTTTTCGAATCTCTTTAATCAATTTTACGTCTTCTCCGATAAAAGACAGCGGGAGGGTAGCAGGAGGTTTGAGCTGCATCATCTGCTGCAGGCGAAGAACATCCTCCAATCTAATGAGGGGATTTGTGTTAGTAGAAGTCATGTTAAGCCTCCTTTGAAACGTTTAACTATATAAAAAAAGGGTAAGGGACTTTTTGAAACCTTTATAACATTTCGTACGTATAAAGGGTAACAAATGTTAAGAAAAGAGGTTTTCTTTATGTTCAGAAAAATTTTTGAATCATTAACTGGATCTAAACATCGACGCTACAGCAGCAGCGATCGACACTATCGACGTCCTCGTCACTACAGCAGCAGTGATCATCATTACAGACGTCCTCGTCATCATAGCAGCAGTAGCGATTATAAGCGAAGCAAATATTATGACAGCCACAGTCATTCAAAATATGGACACCACCACTATAAGCGCAAACGTAAAAGTGGAAGCTTCTTCTCAAGCTTTTTCTCAAGTTGATTTATGGTGAAAAATCGAATGTTCAAACACCTTCATCGCTGGCTAGTTGACCGTCCTTTTAAAAAAGGAAAAGTCATTTGCGGGCACTATGAAATCATAGATGTACTGGGAATGGGAAGCTATGGTATAACATATGTTACTAACGATATTGTGCAACAAAAAAAGGTAGTCGTAAAGCAGCTCCGTAAAACGAAGCAGCGCACGTCCCAGGGGCTGAAGTCTTATCATTATGAAGCAAAATTGCTGTCTCAATTAAATCACCCTCAAATTCCTTCACTGTATGAAGCTATCGAAACAGATGAAGGCTGTTTCTTAGTAATGGAGTTGATTCAAGGGAAAACGTTTGAAGATTTAATTTTTGAAGAGAAGTGCGTGTATACGGAAGAACAAGCGCTTGACATTTTACTTAATATTCTAGACGTAGTTTCTGCTATTCATGAGCAAGGAATCGTTCACCGTGATCTTCGTATTCCAAATATCATTGATGTTAACGGAACCATCTATGTTATTGACTTTGGTCTTGCTAGATTTTTAGGAGACCATGAAGAAACAAGCACCCTTATAGAAGAACAGCAGTTTATGAGACAAACATCTGCTGCAAGCGATATCTATGCGCTTGGTCATTTTCTTTTATTTTTATTATACTCTGGTTATGAGCCGACGGAAAAACAAGAAAAAAGCTGGGAACAAGAGCTAAGTTTGTCGACACCAATTAAGACCATTATTCAAAAAATGCTGAGAGCAGATGAAGCGTATGAAAGCATTAAAAGTTTACAAAAAGATATTTATGACTATATAAACAGTAAGAACTCGGGGAGGGAAAAGCATGGCGCTATTTAATAAAGCGTTAGCCCGCATTGGAATTGGTGCAGCGCGTGTAGATGCTAAGCTCGTCAATGATGAATTTCGTGCTGGTGAAACGATTGAAGGGATTGTTGAAGTGTACGGAGGCAATGTTGAGCAGAAAATTGACAGCATCTATCTGCGTCTATTCACAACCTATGTAAAAGAAAGAGACGATAAAAAATACAAGCAGGATATTGAACTTAATACGTTTAAGATTAACGACCCGTTCACGATTCAACCATCTGAAACGAAGTCTATTCCTTTTACCTTTCAGCTGCCTGATGATACGCCTGTTACATTAGGGAGAACCCGGGTGTGGGTGGCGACGAGCCTCGATATTAAAGATGCAGTTGATCCCTCGGATATTGATCATGTAAAAGTGCTTCCTAATCAGATGGTAACAAGCACAATTGAAGCTATGGAACAGCTTGGCTTTCGCTTGCGCCAAGTCGAGTGCGAAGAAGCTCCTCGCAGGATGAGAAAAAGACTTCCTTTTGTTCAAGAATTTGAATTTGTTCCAAGCGGTGGAGTATACGCTGGGAAAGTAGATGAAATTGAAATTATCGTGCAGCCGAGCGGCTTACATGACTACGATTTATTTATAGAAGTGGATCGACGAGCCAGAGGATTTGGCGGGTTTTTATCTGAAATGCTGGATGCAGATGAGTCGCTCGTTCATGTTCATGTTTCTGAAAAAGAAATTCCTCAGTTAAAAAATATATTAACCAATATTATTTCACGCTATAGCTAACGTGCATAGCTCTCCTTTATTTTTCGTATATTAAAGACAGTAAAAAGAAAGGAGAGAGGTATATGCCGCAATCAAAGCAAACGAAAAAAATAAACATAAAAGAGGAATTTTCGGCTGAATTTGTCGTTCATCAAGCTCCTAAGCCAGAAGACTATATTCAGCCAAAACGTGTGAATAAGTAAAGCATGTAGAACGCTACATGCTTTTTCTTTTAATAGGTTGGAGGAAATAAAAAATGGTAAACCGCACTACAAAATATTCTCTATTTATTGTATCGCTTTTAGCTTTCTTTTTACTCATTTTATTTACGTTTAATACACCTTGGGTGAAACAGCTTGACTTTAATGTACTTCATACCATTGAAGGATGGAGGACGGACACGTTAACACCCATCATCATATTTATAACAACCGTAGGGTCTTGGTATGTTACTGCGCCAATATGGTTTGCGATTATAGTATTTCTTCTTTATAAACGAAAAGGGTTGCTCGCTTTATATATCACGCTTGTTTTTTGGGGAGTGCGCGCTTTAAATTGGGGATTGAAGGAGATTTTTGCAAGACCAAGACCTGATTGGAGTCAAGTCGTTCCCGCCTCTCACTATAGTTTTCCAAGCGGACATGCCATGAACTCAATGGCGTTTTACAGTGGAGTACTTTTGTTAATATGGATGTATACAAGAAGCAGAGCCGTTAAAACGGCAGCTGCATGCGTAATAGCTATTGTTATTTTATTAATTGGATTTAGCCGTTTGTATTTAGGCGTACACTTTTTAACGGATATACTAGCAGGATATTGTTTAGGACTTGCTTGGTCCTTAGGAGTCTATCTCTTTTCTAAACGCCTATATAACCAAAAATAGGAGCAATGGTTACATTTTTTTCGTTAATATTTCATTTTGTTTAAGTAGGCCTATTGATTCATCCATTCAAAAACAACTAATGATAAAATGGGAAACAAATATTTTATGTACATGTTTAATAAGAAAAAACTAGTAATTTCGACAAAAAACGTTTTGATTCGATAAAGGATTTTCGGATTTTATCACTAATTATATAAGAATACATGACGTAAAAGAGTAAATACTTGCTTTTGGGTGGAGGGAAGAATGTTGAGTGTGTGGACCACAATAAAAAAACAATTTAATATTAGCACAGAATATGATGTAACCATTATGCAAACAGAAGAAAAAGGCGAAAAGCGCGGATATAAGCCTGTCCATCGTCTAACGATTACAGCATTCGATCATCAAGACGCAGCAACACAAGTATTTCAGATGTTTAATATTGCTGATAATTTGCCAAAAGATTGTGATGCGAGGTTTATCAGCACAGGCGATATTTTATTAATTGATGAAGGTACTCGAGGAAAGTATTACTACAAGCTATGGACAGACGGCTGGCAAAAAGTGAACCGCCTGCACGTACGTTAAACATAAGGTAAAAGCGACCTATCTGGCCGCTTTTTATTTATATGTTGACCCTTAGTAATCACGAGTATGATGGCCAGGGCCATTTTTTCGGTTTGTTGCTGAATATTCATCTCCATGGGCTTCATGTTCTGCTATAATTGCTTCTTTAGGAATATGATTATTCTTTTTAGGCGAATTAATTCGATTGCGATGCTTTTTCCCCATACATATCACCTCAGCTAACGTTAGTAAATCCCTTGCGCTATTAGCGTACCCTTATATAAAAAGACATACTACGCCATTTTTTGGGCCGTATGTCTTTTTATTTTTGACGCATAATGTTAGAAGTAAATAGACAAGCAAGGGATACAATATGGTATAGTGAAAGCGTAAGATTTTTTACATATAGGAGGTACGAAATGAGCGTACATATTGGGGCAAAACAAGGTGATGTTGCAGAAACGATTTTACTTCCAGGTGATCCACTTCGTGCAAAATACATTGCAGAAACGTTTTTAGAAGATGTAACTTGCTATAACGAAGTGCGCGGTATGCTTGGATTTACAGGAACATATAAAGGAAAGCGCGTTTCTGTTCAAGGAACAGGAATGGGTGTACCATCAATTGCTATTTATGTAAATGAACTAATGAATGAATATGGTGTTCAAAACCTAATTCGCGTTGGTACATGCGGAGCAATTCAAAAAGATGTAAAAGTGCGTGACGTTATTTTAGCCATGTCTTCGTCAAGTGATTCACAAATGAACCGCGTTAAATTTGGTCCTATTGACTATGCACCGACAGCTAACTTTGATTTATTAAAGCGCGCTTACGATGCAGGTGTTGAAAAAGGCCTTCAGTTAAAAGTAGGAAGTGTATTTACATCTGATCAATTTTACAATGAAGACGGCCAGCTAGAAAAATTGGCAGCTCACGGCGTATTGGCAGTTGAAATGGAAACAACGGCTTTGTATACGCTAGCCGCTAAATACGGCCGTAATGCTTTATCGGTTTTAACAGTAAGTGATCACATTTTCACTGGTGAAGAAACAACGTCAGAAGAGCGTCAAACGACGTTTAACGATATGATTGTTGTTGCGCTTGAAGCAGCAATTAATGAATGAACATAATTTCATTTCGTTTATTTGCTGAATGGCAGCGAAAAGCTGCGGCATAACAAATGAAAAGACGAGAAGCAATCAAGCTTCTCGTCTTTTTATTTGTGAAAATTAATTGTTTCCAAACGGGAAATTGTATGGTACGATTTGATACGTTAAAAACGGCTTTGATTTTCGTGAAAGTCGAAAATCGTATAAAAAATTCATAAGAGGTGATAAACCATCATGATGGCAAGTATTAAACAGCAGTGGTTTTCAAACGTTCGAGCAGATATTTTGTCTGGGATGACAGTTGCTCTTGCGCTTATTCCAGAAGCCCTTGCTTTTTCCATTATCGCCGGTGTCGATCCCATGGTTGGCCTGTATGCATCTTTTTGTATGGCAATTGTGATTGCTTTTACAGGCGGAAGACCAGCTATGATTTCAGCTGCAACAGGAGCAATGTCTTTATTAATGATTAACTTAGTCAAAGATCACGGCATTGAGTATTTATTTGCAGCTACTGTTTTAACCGGAATTATTCAAATTTTACTTGGTGTTTTGAAAGTAGGAAGGTTTTTATCATTTCTTCCTCAAACAGTTATGATTGGCTTTGTAAATGCGCTAGGTATTTTAATTTTTACAGCACAGCTTCCGCATTTTCAAGGAGCAAATTGGATGATGTACGCAATGGTAGCAGGAACGCTGCTCATCGTCTATTTGTTTCCGCTCATGACCAAAGCAATACCATCTCCGCTTGTTGCCATTGTCTTGATGACGATTGTAGCGATTGTCTTTCATTTAGATTTAAAAACGGTAGGAGATATGGGGAATATTACGCGTTCGCTGCCGGTTCTTCACTTTCCAAAGGTTGATTTATCAGTGGAGACACTGCTTATCATTTTACCTTATTCGCTTCCTTTGGCGATTGTAGGCCTACTTGAATCTATGCTAACGGCAACGGTACTGGACGAAATTACAGATACGCCTTCGAATAAAAATAAGGAAGCGCGCGGTCAAGGCATCGCTAATATTGTAACAGGATTCTTTGGAGGAATGGCTGGCTGTGCCATGATTGGACAATCTATGATTAATGTAAAATCAGGGGGACGTGGAAGGTTATCTACCTTAGTCGCCGGAGTCTTTTTATTGTTCTTAATTATGGTGCTTGGCGATGTTGTTAAACAAATTCCAATGGCTGCTCTTGTAGGCGTTATGTTTATGGTAGCTACCGGTACATTTGATTGGCAGTCCCTTAAAGACTTAACGAAATATCCGCTATCGGATGCTATTGTAATGGTTGTTACGGTGGTTATCGTATTGTTTACACATAACTTAGCATTAGGAGTAATGGTAGGTATTGTTTTAAGCACCATTGTATTTGGCTGGAAGATGGCTAAAATCAAAACAACTTCACAAACAGAAGGCAATATGAAGCAATACAGGGTTTCAGGGCAATTATTTTTTGCCACGATCAGCTTCTTCATGGATGAATTTCAGTATGAAACAGACCCGGATACCATCATTATTGATTTTAGTTCTTCTCATATATGGGATCAATCGGCCGTGATCGGCATCTCAAAAATTATCGATAAGTACGAGCGATTGAATAAAAAGGTTATTGTAAAAGGACTAAATGAAGACAGTAAAAAAATCGTAAGGCAAATTGGCATAACGTCGCTGTCGAACAAATAAAAGGTGTGCAGTAGCACACCTTTTTTACTTGTTTCGTTTTAGTAGCTGTACGAGCCAGGTGGAAAAAGAAGTTGTAGATGAAGGTACGGATGTCTGTTTTAACAAAATAGCATAGGCTTTGCGCCGATATTGGTAATCAAGCATGCATATCTACTCCTTTTAAAACAGGATTTGGAAGCGTTTTCTTTATTGTAGCATGCTTAATAGGGAGATAAAAGAAAAAAGAGAGACCATCGTCTCTCTTTAATCATTTCCAAACATATAGCGTTTGTGATGCCATGAGATTCCAAACATCAGACCCATTGCAAACATGTTCCCCATCAGTGAACTACCTCCATATGAAATAAAAGGAAGTGGAATTCCGGTAATAGGCAAGACTTGAATGGTCATACCGATATTTTGAAATACGTGGAACGTAAGCATTGAAATAACGCCTACACATAAGTAAGAATTGAATTCATTTTTTGTTTCAAGGCCTAGCTTGATCAAGTAATAAACGAGTACGAAGAAAAGACTAATAACAATGCTGGCGCCGATAAAGCCAAACTCTTCTCCAATAACCGCAAAAATAAAGTCGGTCTGTCCCTCTGGCAAATAGACAACTCCATTTCCGATTCCTTTACCGTTTACCATTCCTGATCCAATTGCATCTAACGATTTCTTTAAATGATAGCCCTCTCCCGAACTATATGACTCAGGATCAAGCCAAGAATAAATACGGCCAAATTGGTATTGCTTAACCCCTAGATACTTTTCTAATAGGCTAGGTGCATAAACAACAAGTCCCAAAATGACAGAACCAACCGCTGTAATACCTAAAAATGCAGGGGCGATGATTTTCCAGCTTACGCCTGAAACAAATACAAGTCCAACCGTGATTGCTAAGAACACAAGAGCGGTACCTAAGTCAGGCTGCTGCATGATTAATAATAAAGGTAAAGCAAGTACAGCACCCAGTTTACCAAGCAGTAAAAAGTCTTCTCTTACTGTCCGGATACGATATTTTTCATTGTGTTTAACAATGACCGTACTCAGTGTGATAATCAAAAACACTTTCATAAACTCTGATGGCTGTAACGAAAAGCCGGGAAGTGTGAACCAACTTTTTGCCCCGTTAATTTCTCTGGCAATGCTTGACGGAGCCACTAGTAAAAGAAGCAATAAAAAGTTCCCAAATCCATAAAAAACCCACGTTAGCTTTTGAAGCTGATCGGAGTCAAAACGCATGACAAACCCTATAATCACCATTCCGATTATATAAAAAACAACTTGTTGCGCTACGAAGTTCTTATCATACTGCCCAATTTTTTCAGCACTATGGATTGCCACAACGCTTACGCAAAACAATAGGAAGATTAGGAAAGCCAAGTTCCAGTCAAATCTACTAACATTTCTTTGATTTTCACCCATATTATTCACCTGTCACTATTAAATCTCATTCTTTCTTTATGATAAAAGAAAAATGCTGGTTTTTAATGCAAAGTCGATCAATGAAGAGTCGCACTAACCCCACTTTGCAGTTTTTGCTTTGAATATAGACTTGCTAAAAGTAAGAAAAGATATGTCGCAAGCTGCGTTACCATACAGCCTTTTATTATACATGAATTATTCTATAACATAAATAGGAGAAATGATAACAATTTCTTTTTTCTAAAAACTCTATTTGCAGGGATTTATTCAATTCATCTTCTTTATCTCCTTAAAGGTTAATATGAAAACATACTATAGGAATTTATCTTTTTTTGCACGTGAAAAGATAAAGAAACGTGTATATATATAACGAAAGAAAGGGCAAATAGTTTCATATGAACGACTGAAAAATTCTAAACTGCGAGGACTAAATCTAGCAAGCTATACATATGAATAATAGTAAAGATAAGAGAAAGTGTTCTACACTATCTTTTTCTACATGCAGACATTCAACTTCTTAGCACTCCCAAAAGTAAACAGTTGAGACAAGAATATAATTATATTCGACTTTCTTGCTGATGAACGAACGTATGGAAGGTATATGGATAGATTACCGAATCAGAGACATAGGATATTAGGAAAATAATAGATAGAGATTAATAGAATCATAACGTAGAGAGGTGTGTTTATGATTATAGGGGCAAGTGTGACAGCATTTTTATTATTATGGTGGACAATTTTTTATAGCGGGCGCTACTATCATTATGTTTCAGAGCCTGTTGGCAAAAGAATTTCCCTTCACGTAGGAATACATGTCACCTTAGTGGTTGGAGTGAATGCATGTCTCTGGCTTGAGCAGCCGCTGCTTTTTTCTAGCATTTTAGCAGGGTGTGCAGGACTAGGAGCCGGATGGTTTGTAGGGATTCCTTTTTCGGTAAAAAGTATGTTAAGTGGAATAATGGGAGGCATAGGAACGGGTGTTAGTTTTTATATCTCTATGAGCATGTGGATGGAACAATTTAACTGGCTATCTTTTTTATTGATAGGAACGAGCGTTATTTTTAGCGGAAGCTCGTTATTTCAAGTGTTAAAATCGATTCCGTCATTTGAAAAGGTACTGGTGAAAATGTGGATTCAACATCCTTTTCTGATAGCTCCTATTTTGATTACCGTATTTTGGCTGTATAATTTTATTGAAAAATATTTTCCTCAAGCAGATCCAACACGCAAGTAGTTTCCGTGTTGGATTTATTATTTCCTCCGATAAGACTCCCCTTTAAGTTTACCAAGTTTAACATCGTTCAACTAGTCTATAGAAGGTAAAAGTAGACATTCACCTATCTTCATTATGATGCATATTGTAACGTACCAAGCATTATAAAGGGGGAGTGCGTATGTATCCATATCAATACGATCCACGTTTTCAAAATTTGTTTCCACCTGGAGGAGGCCAAGGGTTTCCATCGTTTCCACCTGGAGGAGGAGGCCAAGGGTTTCCATCGTTTCCACCTGGAGGAGGAGGTCAAGGATTTCCACCGCCGCCACCTGGAGGAGGGGGCCAAGGGTTTCCGCCACAGGGAGGGGCTCAGCCGCCTTCAAGTCCACCGCCAGCTTTTACACCTGCACCAAAGCTAGGTTCAGGAGGTCCATCACTTTATGCTGTTGACCCAGGCGCTATTTCAGGATGCTTATACCGATATACCTATATATGGCCGAGAAATGGTCGACCTTACTGGTTTTACCCAACCTTTGTAGGCAGACGCTCAGTTGCAGGATATCGCTGGACAGGATCTTTCTGGGTGTATGCTGGGGTAGATGTAAATCAAATTCGAGAATTTCAATGTGTATAAAACTCCGCTTGCGGAGTTTTTTTGTGCGAAAAGGTTGACGCATAAAAAATGACGTTATATAATAAATCTCGAATTAAAGATAATTTGTTTAGTAATATCTCGAATTAATAATAATATACACTTTTTAGGAGATGACATTTATGGCAAATGTATTATATGTAAAAGTAAATCCGCAGGTTGATGAAGCATCATTTTCAACTCGTTTAGCACAGGTTTTCTTAGATGAGTATAAAACAGCAAACCCTACTGATACAGTGACAACGCTTGATCTGTATAAAGAAACAGTTCCGTTCATTGATGGAGATGTTTTAGCAGCATGGGGAAAAGCTGGAGCTGGTGAAGAATTATCAGCTGTTGAATTAGAAAAAGTAACGCGTATGGGTGAATTAGTAGAGCAATTTTTACAAGCTGACAAAGTTATTTTCTCAGCTCCAATGTGGAACTTAAGCTTTCCTCCACTAATGAAAGCATATATTGATAACATTTTAATTGCAGGAAAAACGTTTAAATATACTGAAAATGGTCCAGTAGGATTAGCTTCAGATAAAAAAGTAGTGTTACTAGAAGCTCGTGGAGGGGTTTATTCAGAAGGCCCTGCAGCAGAGCTAGAATTTACTCAAAGCTATTTACGTACAGTGATGGGCTTCATTGGGGTTCAAGATTTCCAACTGGTTGTTGCAGAAGGCATGGCTTACACACCAGCAGAAGCAGACAATATTCTAGCAAAAGCATCTGAAAAAGCAAAAGAAGTTGCGTCAACGTTCTAATCTCAAAAGGCTGGGACAAAAGGATTTTAGACGAAGTGAAAAACGAACCACTAATCAAGATATTTGATTAGTGGTTCGTTTTTTTTTGTTACGGTGAACGTAGGTTTCATGTTTGTAAGTCTTTCTAGCAGTTGATTGGAGGGCAAGCCGAAGACTCCTGCGGGAAAAGCGGAATAGGCGAGACCCCACAGGAGCGTATGCGACGAGGAGGCTCAGCATCCCCCCGCGGAAAGCGAAGTCTTGCACGGAAATCAACTGCGGTGTCAAAAGCGGTTCGGCCCATGTATACGAGTTGTTCGTCTTTAGATTGGATTCATTTGTTTATGTCTCAACCTCTTTTTTAGGTTTAAAATTCAATATCCACTCTTCAGAAGATGTATAAAGGGTTACATGAAGTGCGGCATAGAGAACGCACTTTTTATGAAAACGCTCATACATTTTTATTTACAAGACAAAAAAAGCATGGTTAAATAATGACCATGTTAACGTAACATCGGGATAGGGGAAGTTTTTCCGCAGAATCATTGGGGTATGCTACAAGTACAATCTAAAAAAGGGTGATTGAGATGTTTAAAAAATTATTTGGTAATAAGACAAAATCAAAAGAAACAACCGTTCTAGCTCCGCTTTCAGGTAATATCCTGCCAATCAGCGAAGTACCAGATCCAGTGTTCGCACAGAAGATGATGGGAGACGGTTTTGCAATCGAACCTTCAGAAGGACAAGTTGTTTCACCTGTTGCTGGGGAAGTTGTTCAGCTTTTCCATACAAAACACGCGGTAGGCTTAAAAACAGAAGCCGGTACGGAAGTATTAATACATATCGGCCTTGAAACAGTGGCAATGGAAGGCGAAGGATTCGAAGCTCACGTGGCACAAGGTGACAAAGTAAGCGTAGGAACACCTCTTATCACATTTGATTTAGCGCTTATTCAAGAAAAAGCGAAAAGCATTATCACACCAATCGTTATTACAAACAGTGATGCAAGTGAAAGTTTCGAAATTTTGGCTCAAGGGACGGTTCAAAAAGGCGAAACGGCTTGTGCAAAAGTAACGATGAAGTAATAAGCAAGGCCTTTTCCTTTAAGAAAGGAGAGCGCATTTGAAGATTTTAAAAGTATTAAATAACAATGCCGTTGTCTTTAAAGAAGGCGGAGTTGAAAAGATTGCGATGGGTCCCGGTATCGCTTTTCAAAAAGGCAAAAATGATCTTATTAATGCTGCGAAAGTGGAGAAAGTCTTTGTCATGAAAGAAGAACAGGAAAAGTTTCAAGAACTATTAAAAAACCTTCCTGAGGAGCATATTCAAGTGGCGGAAGAAATCATTTCGTATGCGGAGCAGCAGCTTTCTGCGACGCTAAGTCATCATGTGCATATTGCTTTGAGCGATCATTTGTCCTTTGCTGTCGAAAGGATAGCCCGCGGAATTTCCATACAAAATAAATTACTTAATGAAATTAAATCTCTCTATCAGCCTGAGTATGCAATAGGAGTATGGGCGCTTCAGCATATCAAAAAGAGACTAGATATCACGATGCCGATTGACGAAGCAGGGTATATTGCGCTTCATATTCATACGGCGAAACTGAATTCACCGGGCATGCAGCAGCTCATGATGAATACAACGATTATTAATGAAATGGTTACGATTATAAAAAAAGAGCTGAATATGGAGATTGATGAAAACAGCATGTCCTATCAGCGGCTGCTGACTCACTTGCGCTTTGCGTTAAACCGTTTAGCGCAAAATGAACCTTTTCATGAGATGGATGAAGAGATGCTTGACGTATTAAAAGTCAAATATAAAAAATCGTATCAGTGTGCTGAAACGATCAAGCAATTTGTCAAAGATGAGTACGAAATTAATTTTCCAGAAGCGGAGCTAGGATATATCACGCTTCACATTTGCCGAATAGAGCAAAGAATATAGAAAAAAACATTGACGAATATTGTTGCTTTGAGTACAATGAAAGCGTATTAATTGAATAATCGGGATTGTGACTGGTAAAGCAGGCAAGACCTAGAATGCGCATGAAGGACAAGTATGTCTTTTATAAGCGTGTTTTAGGTCTTGCTTTTTTTATGACATACAACAAGGAGGAAGTAAGATGGACGTAAAAGAAATTGCTAAAAAGCTTGTTCCGCTTTTAGGAGGAAAAGAAAATATTGCTAGTGCTCAGCACTGTGCTACGCGTTTGCGCCTTGTTATTCGAGATGAAAGCAAAATCGATCAAAAAGGTTTAGATGAAATAGAAGATGTAAAAGGGGCTTTTTCAAATTCAGGACAGTTTCAAATCATTTTTGGAACCGGTCTCGTTAATAAAATTCACGCTGCTTTTATGAAAGAACTAGGCGCTGAAGAAGCTGCTGTCCCAGCGGATCATCAAGACGAAATGAAAAAGAAAATGAACCCATTTGCCCGTTTTGCCCGCATGCTTTCCAACATTTTTGTTCCGATTATTCCAGCCATTGTAGCCAGTGGTTTACTAATGGGGCTGCTCGGGATGATGAAAGCGTTCCACTGGGTCTCAGAAGATAGCGCGTTGTTTGTGTTGTTGGATATGTTCTCAGGCGCAGCATTTATCATTTTACCGATTTTAATCGGGTTTTCAGCTGCAAAAGAATTTGGTTCAAATCCTTATCTGGGAGCGGTTATCGGAGGGATCTTAACACATCCGATGTTATTAAATCCGTGGACATTAGCAGATGCTAAGCCAGAATATATGGATTTGTTTGGTTTAAGTATTCCGCTGATTGGCTATCAAGGTACGGTCGTTCCGATTTTATTGGCTATCTACGTTATGAGCAAAATTGAAAAGGGACTCCGGAAAATTGTGCCGAATTCGGTTGATTTACTTGTTACGCCTTTTTTAACTGTTATTATCACAGGCTTTGTGTCACTTGTGTTTATTGGTCCTTTCGGTCGCTATATTGGAGATTTAATTTCGATCAGCCTTCAGTCTCTATACGATGTAGCCGGAGTGTTTGCAGGAATTTTGTTTGGTGGCTTATATTCGACCATTGTATTAACAGGCTTGCAGCATAGTTTTCATGCTATTGAAGCAGGACTGCTTGCTAATCCGAAGATCGGCGTTAACTTCTTACTTCCTATTTGGGCCTGCGCGAATGTGGCGCAAGGAGGAGCAGGGCTGGCTGTTTACTTTAAGACGAAAAATGCCAAAACGAAAAAAATTGCGATTCCAGCGGCTATTTCTTCCTTCTTAGGAATTACAGAACCGATTATTTTCGGCGTCAATTTAAGACTTCGCAAGCCATTTATTGCTGCGGCTATAGGCGGAGCAGCCGGGGGAGGCTACGTTGTACTTATGCACGTAGTAGCCAACGCATACGGCCTCACAGGCATTCCAATGATGGCCATTGCTGCACCGCTTGGTATGAGTAATTTAATTCACTATATCATTGGTATGATTATTTCTGTAGGTGTAGCATTCGGCGTTACGTGGTTCATGAAGCTAAAAGAAGACTGAGAACCATCGGTAAGCATAAGAGAATAGAGAACGGTATTAGATTTGCTCATCATATTTTATGGTGAGCAAATTTTGTGTCGTAAATATGAAACTTTTTAAAAAGTAATACGTAGAACAGTCAAAGAGATAAGTTGATGTTGTGTAACAGGAACGTAAATGCTACACTACATATATTGGATTGTACTATTATAGTCAGAAAGAGAGCTGGCACATGGAATTTTATCACGATCTTTTTCTATATGCGCCGTATTTATCTGCTTTCGTTTTATACATCCTTTGTTATTATATGCTTCGTGAAGCTAGGTTTACGGCTTTTCATGCGGAACCTGTCACCGACCATGTGAATGCAGGGATTGACCCTTCAGTATTAACAATATGGAAAAGACGAAATGTATTTATACATGTGTATAGAAAAACACCAGTTAAAGAGAAGAATAATGATGAAGAAGATCCTTTCCTTCTGAAAAACACTTCATACATTTAGTCATTATTAGGAGGAAAGAATATGAAAAGAAATAAAAAATTATTATTGCTTGGTTTAATGGGAGCGCTTCTTTTAGCTCTAGCCGGCTGTAGCAGCACGAAAACACCAGTAACCGCAACAAGCGGCGGGTTCTGGGATCATTATTTTGTTTACCCTTTATCTATGGCATTAACGAAAATTGCTGAATGGGCAGGCGGAAGCTATGGTCTTTCTATTATCATTGCGACGGTTATCATTCGTTTAGTTCTATTGCCGCTTATTTTAAAGCAGCAAAAGAGCACGATGGCTATGCAAGCACTTCGTCCAGAGATGGAAAAGATTCAAAAGAAATATGCTGGTAAAAAAGATCCTGAAACACAGCAAAAGCAGCAAAAAGAAATGATGCAGCTTTACCAAACGCATAAAATTAATCCGGTTGGCGGATGTTTGCCAATCTTTATTCAAATGCCTATTATTATCGCGTTTTATAATGCCATTGCAAGAACGCATGAAATTGCGCAGCATTCATTCTTATGGGTAAGTTTAGGAAAACCCGATCCTTACTTCATTTTACCGGTAGTTGCAGCGATTACGACATTCTTACAAATTCGTGTAAGTATGACGGATGAAATTCAACCTCCAATGAAAATGATGATGAACATTATGCCAATCTTCATCTTAGTAGCAGGGATTTCACTTCCATCTGCTCTTGCATTATACTGGGTAATCGGTAACTTATTCGGAATTGGACAAGGTTACTATTTGAAAAAACGTATGAGTTTATTAAAAGAAAAAGATGCGGCTAATAATACAGCACAAGCTAAAACAAAGCCATCACCAAAATCTAAGTCAAAATCATAATATACAAAAAGCGCAGCTATTCGCTGTGCTTTTTTATTTTTTTAAAAGAGGATGGGACAAAAGTAGTTTAGCCGAAGTGAAAAACAAACCAGTAATCAAAATATTTGATTACTGGTTTGTTTTTTTTATTATGGTGAACGGAGATTTCATCTATTTCGTTGCTTCGAGCAGTTGGTTGGAGGGCTAGACGAAGTCTTGCACGGAAATCAACTGTGGTGTCACAAGAGGTTCAGCTCATGTATCCCATTTGTTCGTCTTTCGATTAAATTCATTTCGTTATGTCTCAACCTCTTTTATTTTTTCAAAAATGTGATGAGATGAGCAGATTTGTGTAACGCTATAAAAAAAGACAGGAGTGAACATGGTGAAAAAAATAGCGTTATGTCTGCTTTTTCTTATGTTGTTCCCTATGCAAATAAATGCTGCCACTACAGTGAAGGTCAGTTTTATACGGCAAGGAAACCTATGGATATATGATAACGGTACCGAAAGGCAGTTATCCTATGCCCGTCATGCCTCTATGCCTCAATGGTCATCACATGGAGATATAGTTGCTTATTCAGAAAATGATTCTTTAATGATTGCACCGTTAAAAGGAAAACCGCTACTAGTTGAACATGATGTGACTCATTATCAATGGTCACCGGTTGCTGAGGAACTTGCGTATATTTCGAATGGAATCTTAGTATATTACAACGTTAAAACGCATGAAAAGAAGCGTGTAGCTGTAGGAGTTGATCAGTTTTCATGGTTTCCAGAAGGAGATCGATTTTTAATTACGTCAGCCGCTGCGCTGGCGCCCACGGGATGGGGACCGGTAAAACTATATACAGTGAGCAAATATGCAGGGTTAGACGTAAAAAAAGTGGAGGCTTTTACGACGCTGCCAGCAGAAAATGATTCGTTTTTTGCGTATACAACAAGCAGCTTCAAATGGTCTCCTAACGGTCAATGGATTAGTTTTATCGCTATTCCAACGGCTTCGATGTCTGCAGATGCAAATAAGCTGTGCATCATTACAAAAGAAGGAAAAGCTTTTCAAGTAGTGGGAGATATGCTTAATGTATCTAATTGGTTTAAGTGGAGTAATGAAGAGCAAATACTGGCATTTATTAATGGGGAAGGAAGATTTGCCACTGAAAATAAAAAGTTCACTTTAAAAGAGATGCCGGTTTTTAAAGAACATGTGTTTACTCCAAAAGGCTTCGCAGATTGGGATTTTACTTGGACAGAAAAAGATAACATCATCATTTCACGTGTGCCCGAAGCAGGGTGGTCGAATGATGAAAAAAAGAGGCCACTGCCTTTTTTGTATAGCATGAACGTAAAGACTAATAAGCAAAGTCAGTTCACATTTCCGCAAAAAGGCTTAGGAGATTATGCACCTGTTTATCATAAAGCAAAGAATCAAACGATGTGGATTCGTACAAATCGAAAACAAGCAAATCTTTTAACACGCGTAAAAGATACGAAAAATGATAAGGTACTTATTTCAGGCTTAGACCTGCCGGGAAATTATTATGAGCTGTATCGGTGGAATGAAGTATTTAGCGTGTACAGCCCTTAATAGCTAATTAAAACATAAGAAACTAAGGTGAAAAAATGAATATACGTTTGTTGGTAAAAGAAGACGCTGACGTGTACTTTGAACTCCGTCTTCGTGCTTTAAAAGATCATCCCGAAAGTTTTATTTTAAGTTATGAAGAAGAATATGAAAAAGAAATTGCTGATATCCGAAATTATTTTCCAAGCAGCCAATCAGAATTTGTAGTAGGAGCTTTTATGGAAAAACAGCTTGTGGGGATCGTGGGGTTTCAGCAGCAAAAGCCTTTAAAAGTTCAGCATAAAGGAGATATTTGGGGGATGTACGTAGCCCCTGAAGCAAGGGGGAAAGGTCTTGGAAAGAAGCTGTTAAAAACCGCTGTTGAACAAGCTTTTTCCAAAACGAATGTTTTGCAAATCTACCTGGCCGTCGCTGCTAAAAATGAAGGAGCAAAAGCCCTATACAAAAGCCTCGGTTTTACTTCTTATGCGTATGAAAAAAGAGCTCTTCAAGTAGATGGTGAATTTATCGATGAAGAGCATATGGTATTGTCTATAAAAAGCCTTTGATCATATCAAAGGCTTTTTTGTACGGGAAAAATTTAGCTGAAACGTATAGAGATGGAAGCACATTCCCCATAAATATGCTATGATTTAACATATAGGATTATGGAGAGGCGAGGCAGCAGATGGAAAAACTGATTGAATTAAAAAATGTTGCAAAAGTATACAAAAAACATACCGTATTAGAAAACATTCACACGACCCTTTATAAAGGAGAGACTGTCGCGATTGTTGGAAAAAACGGTGCCGGAAAAAGTACGTTTTTAAAGTTAATTGGCGGATTATCGAAACCGACTAAAGGGACAATTCACCTTCATAAAGAAACCGGTACGCCTGGATTTGTGGTGGAACAATTTCCTCAGGAACTCCGTTTTACGCTAGCAGGTTATTTGCAGCACATGGGACGAATTCAAGGATTGTCTAAGAAAAAGCGCACCTCTAGAATTGAAGAGCTGCTCGAAACTTTCGAAATGGTAGAGTTTAGGCATGAAGAAATCATTTCTTTTTCAAAAGGAATGAAGCAAAAAGTCAACATGATGCAAGCGCTGCTGAGTTCTTCTAAGCTGCTATTGCTTGATGAACCTCTATCAGGATTAGATGCTCGTGCTCAGCTAGAAGTAGAACGAATTTTTACAAAGCTCAAAGAACGAGGGATGACCATTGTATTTACGTGTCATGAAGAAAGGCTCATTCATGCTGTAGCGGATCGTGTTATCACCATTGGCTCACAGCGCATTTTAAAAAATGAGCGCGTTCAACTCATTGAGCATTTAACGGTCATTGAGGCAAATGTCATTCTCAATAAGCCGCTTCGTTTATTAAAAGAAAAGTGCACGAAAATTGAACAGCACGGAAACTACTGGATTTTTTATATAGATAAAAAATATGTAAATGAGTTTCTTGCAGAATTGCTTGCTGTTCAAGCTGAAGTTGTAAAGCTATATCATATGGAAAGGGAAGAAATTTAAGATGGGTGCATTGATTCGCTATCATTTTATTACATACATTAAATCGTATCGATATATTCCGCCGCTTGCACTTTATATTATTTCGCTGTGTATGAACTATACATATAGACCGAACCCGGTGCTTGATAGCTTTTTTAATACGGCACTTTTCCTCTTTTTTCTAACCACTTGGTTTACGATGTCTCTGTTTCACGCGGAAGATTCCAGTCAAGAAGTTATTACAAAACTTCATGTAGGGAAAAAGAACAAGTACTTTATAAGCAAGCTTATTAGCTGTATGCTGCTGTTTACATTTTTATCAGCGGTTTCCATTGCTTATCCCGTGCTGCTTGATATGTTTGAAGTGGATATATCCACTAAGCAAATGGTGTTCGGGTTTATTATTCACTGGACGTTTAGTTTGCTTGGTATGAGCATAGGCCTTGTTTTCACAAGAGATGTTGTAAGAGAAGGCAGCTTATCGTGGTTTGGACCTCTCTTTATTTTAATCGTTACGCTTGCAGCGGCAGGCGTTTCATTTCCGTATCAAGGAGGGGGACTGCTGCTGTATGTATTGCCGCCCGTATCTGCAATCATTCAATTTATTAACGAAGGATTAAACAAATTTTTGGTGTTTGGCTGGGCTTTGCTTTATGCCATAGCATTAATTAGCCTGTACTTGTGGAGAGCGAATAGAAGAGATGTATAAAGAATAAACACTTGCCGCGGCAAGTGTTTATTTATTATGAAGCACGTTATAAAGACGATCCGGGTAATTAGTAAACATGCCGGTTACGCCCCACTCGATAAGCATTCTCATTTGCTTTTCATCATTTACTGTATAAGGATGAACGTCTAAATCATATGAGCGAGCTTTTTGTACATATGACTTTGTCAGCGTGTTTGCATTAGGACCGATGCCGTTCGCGTACGTTTTGATTTGTCTGAACTGCTGATCTGTTAACATATTGGTTTGCTTAGAACGAATCAGTTGAATTAGTTTCATAGTAGGTCGGTATCGATGGACGGTTTTTAAGCTTTCAGGACTAAATGATTGTACAATGACGTGATTGGTATGAATGTTGTACTTAGCCATCAGCGTCAGCAATTCCTTTTCCATACCTGGATATTCATGAGGAGATTTTGTTTCAATATAATAGTTTGTTCGATTGCCAAACGTACGGAATATTTCTTCTAAAGTTGGAATGACGGCTTTTTTATTACCTTTTCCTGCGTTCAAACGCTGAAGCTGCTTCACTGTATACTGTTTTACATATCCTGTTCCATTTGTCGTTCGGTCAACTTTGTAGTCATGAATTGCTACCAGCTGCTGATCTTTAGACATATGAAGATCAAGTTCAATGTAATCCGCTTTTTGTTGAACGGCTGCGAGATAAGATTGCATCGTATGCTCTGGCTCATACCCTGATGCACCTCGATGAGCAATAATGGCTACGTTTTCTGCTTGAGTAGAAGCTGCCTGCGTATGTATAAACATAAAAATGCCGCATAAACAAAGAGTGAGTGAGCTTACAAACCACCATTTTCGTCTCATATCAAAACTCCTTTTTATTGAGGGGTCGTGCATTAGTTTACTAGTGAGATGTTGTGTTCATATTAAGGCTGTGTAAATATTTAAATAAAACGAACCAGTATGTAATTAAAAGTAATAAACGCCGATGTTTAGCGAGAAACATCGGCTGTTTTTTCTGGGCGAAGGCTTGTATAAATAACGAGCCTCCGCTCATGAGTTTTCTGTTTATGATCAAACGTTCCCGTACAGGTGATTAAATTAAGCTGGTGTTGAAAAGTTGGACCGAAAATCTCTCTGATAGGAGCAGAATCTCGGGGATAAGAAGCTTTATTGGTAACAACAAAGACCAGCTGCTGACCTTGCTGATCGGTTACAAAAATTTCATCTCCTTTTGTGAGCTTGTCGAGATGATAGAAGATAGCGGGTCCTTTTTGATCATCAACATGTCCTGCAATGACCGCATTTCCTTCCTCTCCGGGTCTTGCTCCAAGCTTAAACCAAGCTACATCATGACCATTATCAGGAACGCTCATTTCACCTTGGTTAGTAAGGCCCATTCCTTTTATAAAAGCCTTAATATGAAGCTTCGGAATAATAAGCTGAGATGGAAGAGGCATAGAAGCAGTTCCTGAAGCTTTCAAGGATTGAGCCGATTTTGTTTCAGCCATCTTCACAACAAAATCCGTCGAGCCGTTTGCAATTGCTGATTGGGCAAACCAGCTGCTCATGAATAGTATAAAAGAAAAGGTGAAAACCCCTCCTATCCATTTCATTCGCTTTCGTATCCTCTGTGACGACGAACAACAAATATAGCGACTGCTCCAATTCCTAATAAAGTAAGAACTGGCACAATTGAATTATAATTATCCTGTGAAGCACCGCCCATACCTGTTTTTGGCATTTCGGAAGGCATAGCCGTATTATCTTTTAATAAAAGCGTTTCAAGACTGTCGGCTTTGTTAATAGCGAGCACCGTGTAGACCGTGTTAGCTTCTAAATTAAGGTTTGGAATGTCCAGTACTTTTTTGTTGTCTTGACTAGTTGCAATGGTTAAATCATAGGTTCCGGCATCTACTTCAGAATAATTTGTCATTTGTTTAAAAGCAGTGTCTTTAAACAAAGTAGGGCCGTGATTAATACCTACATTAACAGCGGGAGCATCTGGAGAAAAGTGAGCAATTCGAATTTTACTCTTTCCTTTAGCTACGTTCATATCATCTTGAGCTACTTTTAATTCCAAGTGTGCAACTTGGTTAATAGCAGCAAGAGTATAGGCCTTGTTTGCTTCGACGGTTACATTAGTGGAAATGACAGGTTTTTCTTTTCCTTTTGTACCTATGGCATATACCTCTATTTTATGAGACCCCGCAGGTACTTTAAGGTAATCTGTCACATCTTTAAACGATGCGCCGACTACGATGCTTTGATTGTCCACATATATATCTACTTCAGGTGCATCAGGTGACGCATGCACAACTCGTATCATCGCCTCCTGCACAGCTGCAGAAGTGAAACTATCTGAAAAAGCTAGCAATAAAACTGCGAGTAAAGAAGCAGCAATAATCTTTACACGGTTCATAACGTTTTACTCTCCTTTTAATCTAAGTTTGTCCTGTTAGTCCCGTATGAAAAGTGGTGAGCATTCATTCACTTTTGAACGTACTCGGGCATTTATTCACTTGTTATCATCTACAATTTTATCCAATATATGCATAATTTATTTCATTAGATGAAATTTTTGTAAAAGGCCAGGTAAATAGTTTGAATTTTGTGATAATATTAAAAGAAGGGTTTGATTAGTAGTTGATGTCTCTATTACAAAAGGAGGGGAAGTTATGTGCTACAAACGAATCATGAAATAAAAAAGGTTGTTCATCGTTCGCTATCAGCTAAAATGATTGTAAAGCGCATGCTGTTTATTTTTGTGGGAGCCCTTTTAATGGCCGTCGGGCTAGAATTTTTTCTTGTCCCTAATGAGGTTATTGACGGTGGAATTGTAGGTATATCTATTATTTTATCCCACTTAACGGATGTTCAAATAGGTTTTTATATCTTCGTATTAAATCTTCCATTCTTTTTTATTGGATACAAGCAAATTGGAAAAACATTTGCGCTATCTACGCTTTTAGGTGTTATCATTCTATCCATTGCTACCTCTATTTTTCACGACTTGCCGGTCTTAACAGGTGATCCTCTTTTAGCCACTGTGTTTGGCGGAATTGTTCTAGGTGTGGGAGTAGGAATTGTTATTCGGTACGGAGGTTCGCTAGACGGCACCGAGATATTAGCTATTTTATTTAATAAACGTACGCCTTTCTCCGTAGGTGAGACGATTATGTTTTTTAATTTATTTATTTTGGGAAGTGCCGGTTTTGTATTTGGCTGGGATCGCGCTATGTATTCTTTAATGGCTTATTTCATTGCTTTTAAAACAATTGATATTGTGATTCAAGGGTTAGATGAGTCTAAGTCAGCTTGGATTATCAGCGAACAATATGAACAAATTGGCGAAGCGATTCTTGCTCGTTTAGGGAGAGGCGTCACGTATTTAAATGGGGAAGGGGCGTATACGGGAGATGATAAAAAAGTCATTTTTTGTGTAATTACCAGGCTTGAAGAAGCAAAGCTAAAAGCGATTATCGATGAGATAGATCCATCTGCTTTTTTTGCCGTAGCAGCTATTGCTGAAGTTAGAGGAGGGAGATTTAAGAAACGAGATATTCATTAGTGAAGGTTGTCTGCTAATAAGGCTGTCCCGTTATTACATGCAGCAGCCTTTTTAATTTTCTCTTTTTGTTTCGAGTATATGGAGTGGTTTATGTCACTTCTGCTGCGTCCTGCTTTGGGCATATCGAACCTCTCTTTTTTCTTGTATATCTTTAAAACAAACATGTAAAATGTCTAAAAGATATAAAAAGAGTACATAGTAAAAAAACAGAAAGAGGGAGTGACATGAAAAAAACGTTAAAAATAGTAGGAGTCGGTCTTGCCGTTCTTGTTGCGGTAACCGTGGCTTTTTTTGTCATATGGTCAGGTTTTGATTATGAACCTTCAAAGCAGCTTCACTCACTAGTAGATGAGAAAAAAGTAGTGAAGAAAGACAATTATTACGTATTCAAGCCTCAAACGAACAAAGAGATAAAAGCCGGCTATATTATTTATCAAGGTGCTAAAGTAGAACCGTTAGCATATGGCTATTATGCTCAGCAAATTGCAAATGAAGGATATCTTGTTGCTGTTGTAGATTCTCCGTTTAATATGAGTTTTTTTAGTCAAAACAAAGCGACGGATATTGTGAAGAGCTATCCGAAGATTTCCGCATGGTTTATCGGAGGGCATTCCCTTGGAGGAGTGAGTGCAGCCTCTTATGCGTATGATCATCAAAACTCAATAAAAGGCTTAGTTCTTTTAGCATCGTATCCGATGAATAAAAATAATTTTTCAACTTCCACTTATCCTATTTTGTCTTTAACCGGTGAAAAAGATGGTTTGTCGACGCCTGAAAAAATTAAAGAAACCAAGCATTTACTTTCAAAAAATACGGAGCTGGTTCAAGTAAAAGGAGCTAATCACGCACAGTTTGGAATGTACGGGAAACAAAAAGGCGACAACAAAGCCAGTATTTCCCCTAAAGAGCAGCAGGATGAGCTAGTAAAAAGAACGGTCAAGTGGTTAAACAGTCAAATAAAAAAGTCCGCCAGTAACTAACTGACGGACTTTTTTATTTTTTTTTGGAAATAAAACTTGAAAAAATAACCAGTTAGTTATATAGTTAGTTACATGAGTAATGAACCACTTAAGCGAGGTAGTCAAAATGAAACAATCATTAGATCATCAGCGACCAATTTTTCAACAAATCAAAGAAACCATCGAAGAGAATATTTTGAATGATGCTTTTCCAGAAGAAGAAAGAGTACCGTCTACGAATGAATTTGCCAAAATGTATCGCATTAACCCTGCAACAGCAGCTAAAGGGATTAATCAGCTAGTTGACCACGGAATATTGTATAAAAAGAGAGGGATAGGGATGTTTGTATGTGCGGGCGCCAAAGAAGTATTGCTTACACAAAGAAAAGAAGAATTTTATAACCGTTTTATCGTTCCCCTGAAAAAAGAAGCACAGCATTTGGGGATTACGGTAAACGAGTTAAAAGAGCTGTTAGACAAGGGGGAAATAAAATGAATATAGAAGCGCAGCTGTTAAATAAATGCTATGGATCTAAACAAGTGTTAAAAGACATTTCACTTACGCTAGCACAAAATAAAATATACGGGTTGCTAGGTAGAAACGGAGCGGGCAAAACGACTCTGATGCAAATTGTAGCCGGGCATATTCCAGTTACGACAGGAGAAGTAAAAGTAGGAAATCAATCTCCATTTGAAAACCGCTCTGTTTTGCAAAACATCTGCTTAATTAACGAAAGCGGAAATTTCAAAAAAACATTAAAAGTCAAAGACGTGCTAAAAATTGCGTCACTTTTTTATCCTTATTGGAGCCAAGAAGCTGCTGAGAGGCTGATGGAAGAGTTCGATTTAGATTGTAATATGAAAGTGAAAGCATTATCTAAAGGTATGGAATCAGCATTAGGAATTATTGTTGGGCTATCTTCTCGAACGAGCATCACAATCTTTGATGAACCTTATATTGGGCTTGATGCTGCGATGCGAGCGCGTTTTTATGAGCTTTTATTGGATGAATATGAAGAATATCCACGCACGTTCATTATCTCAACGCATTTAATTGATGAGGTAAGTAATTTATTTGAAGAAGTACTTATTATGCAAAAAGGAAAGCTGATTCTTCAAGATACGGCAGAAAATTTGCAGCAGCGCTGTGTAAGTGTGAAAGGACCTAAAAGTCAAATTGAAGAATATGAAAAAGGAAAGCAAGTAATCCATGAACAAGTATTCGGAGGAGAGAAAAAAATAGTGCTTTTTAACGAAGATATTTATGCTGAGGAGCTTATCGACAGTTCATTTCATGTAGAAGCTGTTCACATACAGGATATTATGATTTATCTTACAGCAAATCGTGGAGGTGTAGCGTAATGAAAGGACAGTTTGCCGCCATTAGTTATTCGCTCTACGTTGAACTAAAGTATTTAATGATTCGCTTTTGGACGATTCTGTTAGCTTTTGTTGTAGTAGATATTTTAGTTTTCAGTCAGGTGAATGAGCATCTCCTATTAGTAACAAGCATGCCGCAGTACATCTTTTCAGGTATTGTAAGTTTTATTATCATTCGAAAAAGTTTCTCCTTTTGCTTAAAGTTAGGAGCTACTCGTAAAGCATATCTTTTAACGATGACCTGTGTTTTTGCTTTATTTGCAATTGTAATGTCACTTATCAATGTTGTCATCATGAGCATTTCAATAAAGGTGATTAATAGTTTGAATTTAATGAATGTTCAGCTTTATTATGCGAGTGACTTTATCTTTCATGACCCTACTGTCGCTATTCATTTTTTAACGGACGCTGTATTTATCTTTTTTATTACAGCAGCAGCATGTTTGCTCGGCAGCATCGTTTACAAATTCGGGCAAACAGGAGGGATGATCACCGGTGCTGTTTTAATTTTACTATTTACCATTCCAGTGACAAAAGAACCGGTTATTCATTTTATAAAAAGCTTTTCGAACGGATCGTTGTTACTTACTTTCGGAACAATGGTTATCACAAGCTTCCTATTCTTTCTTATCAACTGGCTGTTTTTAAAAAAAGCTTCTCCTGTCCATCAAGCCTAATAAAAAAAGCAATCATTCCTTTACTGAATGATTGCTTTTTTTATTGTACTTTTTTTGAACAAGCTGCATCAATATCTAGAATCCAGTCGTGAAACTTTTGCTGAAGAAGTTGAAGAGAAGACTGATTGTTCGATACAATGTCCAGTCCGCGCTCGTCGTATAGGTGGAAGATGGTTTCTTTATTCAAATTCACAATGTAACACTCTTCTTCAATAGCCGGATGAATATGAAGATCACGGTTAGCAATTGATTGCAAAAGAAGCTTTTCTTTCACATCATTTGTTTTGCAGGCAATAATATACTCAGCGTTATTTAATAATGCTACGGATTGAACTTCTTGTTTCTTCAGGCGAGAGCGAATGAATTTTTTAATAGCTGTTTCTTTTTTCTTTTTTAAAAGTAAATCATCCTGTGCAGCATTCGCTTTGAAAACAAGTAACAGCTCATCATTTTTTTCATGGAGTGTCTCAAAAATTTCATAAGCGCGTGCGTACACATTTTTCATGTATTCTCGTTCCCATACGCCTTTTTGATTGGTAAGCGTAAAGCGGATGCCTGCCGGCGCGTTATAAAAAAGAGGTCTTTTCATTTGAACATTTGGAAACATTGTTGTTAAGTATGATTGAAGCCGCATTGTAGTCATACGCAACACCTCATTTAGTTTAGTCCTGACTTAATATGTTGAGTTTAGTCTATCACGTGATTAGCTAAATTTGTAAAGAAGTAATGTTATTTAATCAAAAGGTAACCAAACTGTTATATTTTGTTGATTTTGCATTATTTCTTTACACAACCTTTGCGGATGAACAGGTTTTTTCATACGCCTGTCGTATTACTTAACGTAGTAACGACGTGAAGAAAGGATGATAATACGGTGAAAAAACAGCTTGTTCTTATTTCAATTATTACAGCTGCTTTCTTTGTGCTCATTTTTCACAAAACGATCTTTCAAGAAGGTAATCCTCTTCCTATTGCATGGAGTATTGTAAAATTAAAATCTTCGGGTGAAGATGTTGTTCAAATATCCGATAAACCTAAAAGGTATCTCATTCATTCAAATGACTACTTAACGTTTATTAAGCAAATGAAAAAGAAGAAAGTGAATTTTCAATATCAAGATGATAAAAAATTTTATTTTAATAACGACAATGAACGCCAGCTGTTCGTCAGCAAAAACTATACCGATAAGTTCACGATTATGGAACTAAAGAAAAAAGAGCTGACTGAAGCTGGCGTTGAGTAATAAGAGCTAATCTCTGCCCTGTGTTCCAAAATCTTTAATTTGAACATGAACATGATAGTCGATTGTCGACTGGCTAAATATTTCATCCCATTCATGCTGATGTTTTTTCCAAAAATGAGGGTGATGAATTCGTACGTAATCATGCAGGTCAATCACATCAGCTTTGTAGTTGTTTTGCAATAAGCGGAGTGTTTTTTCTGCGTCTTTTCGAATAATTTTTTCTATTTTTTTTTCGGTGTTCTTTACATTAGAGGCGGCAAGAGCCTGTTTTGAAGTCTCCCAATCTTCTGATAGCCTGCCGCTTGTTTGAACGTTGATGTCAAAATGAACGGAGTGATTTGAATCAATGCGGGCCTTCACATCTTGCTGAACATCTCCAATTTCATAGGAAAAGGGGTATGGACCGTGTTTGCCGTAAATAATTCCGCCTTTAATATTCCCCGTTAACCACGTTAAAGCCTCCACTTGGTGCTGAGTTAAGGTGAATTTTGCTTTTTTATCTTTTATGATTGCCGCGCCGTCTATTTCAACGCTGTTTTTAATTTTAGAAAGCCGCTGTATTAAAAAGCTTTGATCTGTTTTTAACTTAGCCGATAGCTCTCCCATCGTTAGGGGATTTAGAATTTTATTCGTTTTGAATTTATTGTAAACAAGCTCGTAAATTAAGTTTACAGGCGGTACAGACATTCCTTGAATCGTTAAAACGTTTTTAGCATCGCCTTTTGTAACAAAGGCAAGGCTGCTGCGCCGTATTTCATTATCACGTACAAACTGATTGATAAGCGCATCAAGAGGGATGGTCTTGCTCGCTTTTTCTCCTATTAAAAGTGCTCGCTGATGCTGGCTGTATATAGGATCAGATTTCAGCGAAATATTTCGCGTGATTTCATGAATTGTAGGGCCAGCGGTTGTAATGTTTTTGTATGGAATGGAAGAGGACATATTTCCGGATTCCGTCTCGGTTAACGTTTGATGAGTCAGCACAAGCTGATTTTTTCCTGTTTTTGGTTCGATTTTCGATGTAATATCCATTGCCACTCCTATAACAAGAGCAAGTTGTTCAATGTTTCGATGATTTGTACAGCCGCACAATAAAAAAATGGTCATTATGACAGGAAGACATTTTTTCGTCATTTGAACACAACCTTTTTTACTTTCATTAACATGCTGAAAAAAAGAGGGATAACCAAAAATGTCACTAAAAATGCCCAGCCTAGAACAGTTGAATAATTCGACACGTCGCTTGCTGTTTTGGGCGCTAAAGAGCTCATAAATAAAACAGGCACAAGAAAGATAATATTAGTAGTTGATCGGTTTTTGAAAATCTTTTTAAATCCTGAAACAGCTAAAAAGAAATACATTACAAAGGTTAAAAAAAACTGAAGAAGCCAGACAATAAGTAAAAATAATTCAAGCCTCTCAAAGAAAATTCCTTTTACTTCATGCGTCTGAACAAATTCAATCGTAGGCCAGACGGTCGTTTTTACCTCCGGAACGGATAACGCGCCGACAACTAATACGTAAGTGATAATATATAAAAGTAAAGGAATAGAAAATCCGATGATAGAAACTTTTCGTAAATGATTTTTGTTTTTCATATGCTTTGGAAGAAATACAATCGTTTCAATCCCTAAAAAGGAAACAGAGACGGTTGTAAAAGCAGCAAGAAGCGGGCTGAATCCATCGGCTAACACGGGCTGTAAGTTTTTTAAATCGACCATTCCGATACTAAGAAGATATAAGATAAGAAGAATGATGACCGTGACAGGAAAACATAGGGCCATTACTTTTCCAATAGAATTAATACCGCCAGTGATTAAATAGACGCCTGTCAAAATAAACGAAAGGATAATTAACTCAATGGGCATCGTTTCCAGTAAATAGAAATGGATCATTTCTGCCATAGCTCTTACTTCAAAACTTGCTACAGATGTGAAATAAACGACTATAGCGAAGTTGAAGATATTTCCAATCAGCTTGCCGGTTACTTCTTGCGTGAAGTCAAACATACAGCTGATCGTAAAATATTTAACCATCCAGACTAAAAAAAGAACAATTCCAATAAACAAAAGGCCGTCCATAATAAGTACAATCCATCCGTCTGCATTATTTGTCTGGTTTGTAATGCTGCTTGGCAGTGTTAATAAACCGACGCCCAGCATGGTTGAAGAGATAATTGAAATGGCATAAAAGTCTGAAAGAAGCTTGCTTGATTGTGACTGTGATTGTGATTGTTCCATATGGTCCTCCTTTTGTCAGTTTTATTTGGCTTTATTTTTAGACTGTTTTAGACTTTTGTTTGGGAGACGAATATAAGAATCTTTCCACGCTTTTTTATTTAACGCAAAAAACGGTTTGAAGTAAGCCATACCAAAACTTTCGAGCTTGGTTAGATGAATAACGAGAACAAGAAAAAACATGGTAACTCCGTATAATCCAAAGATTGCTGCAATCATCATAGATACGAAACGCAAAATTCGAAACGAAAGGCCAATTCCGTACTGAGGAACGGTAAAGGACGCAATTGCCGATACAGATACAACAATAATCATAACGGAGCTAACGATATGAGCTTCCACCGCTGCTTGACCAATCACAACCCCGCCTACAAGTCCAACTGTTTGTCCGACAGGAGTAGGGAGACGCAGCCCGGCTTCGCGTAATAATTCAAGCGTCACTTCCATGACCACTGCTTCGATAAAAGGAGAAAAAGGAACGTTTTCTCGTGTGGCAGCAATAGTAATAGCTAGCTCAGTCGGAAGCAGCCCTTGGTTAAACGAAACCAGTGAAATATAAATAGCTGAAAAGAATAGGGTAATAAAAATAGACAAGTACCTTAGTAGTCTTAGCAATGAACCAGCTATCCATCTTTCGTAATAATCATCGGGTGATTTCATAATCATATCGAAAGTTGTAGGCACTAAAAGAGCAAAAGGAGAGCCATCTACTAAAATGGCTACTCGCCCTTCATTCACCGCAGCGAGAACACGATCCGGTCTTTCTGTATTTTGTACTTGAGGGAACGGTGAGTAAGGTGCTTCTTCTAAAAATTCTTCAATCATTCCTGAATCTTGAATGTTATCTAAAGGAATGTCTAATAATTTCTCTCGGACTTGATTCACGATGTGAGTTTGACAGTGTTTATTATGAAAAACGATACTTGTTCGATGTTCCTTTGTATTTCCAATATAAATGTCTTCAATAACCATTTCTTCTTCGGTAGAACGCTGCCTTAAAAGACCAAGGTTTTCATCTAAGTTTTCGATAAGAGCAATTTTAGGGCCGCGCACTACTTTTTCTGTTGTAGGTTCACTTAAAGAGCGCTGTTTGGTCATAGACATATTCAGCGAGTATGCCGTGGTGCTTTCGCTAATGAACAGCAAGGGCTGACCTTTAAAAAAACACGAGATCGCTTGCTTGTATGTATAAACTTCTTTGTCTTTAATGACAGAAATAAACGAATCGATGTCATCGAGTGTTTGCGTTTCACTTTTTGCTTTTGTCTCAACAACATGCTGAGTAAGATTATCAAGTTTTTCTCCGTCTACTAATCCTTGGAGATAAATAATACATATATATTTTGTGGGAGACAGCCATAATTTTTTGGAACCAACATCTGTATTTTGACCCACCAAATCTAGAAACGTTTGAACGGTGTAGTCTGCATTGGGCTGAAATTTTGAATCGAGCATAAATAAACTCACCGCCTGTTGTGTTAATGAGCTTAGTGTTTACGATGTGAAAACGAGTTATGCGAAAAATGTGGAAGAATAGAAAAGATATGTTATGGTAAAGAAAAGAGGTGATGGTATGCTACATTCATTTACGTTAAAAACGAATAAGCGTGACGAAATGATTGACGTGACGAGTCAGGTACAAGCATTAATAAGAACAGAAGGATTAAAAGAAGGGGCTGTAGTTGTTTACTGTCCTCATACAACCGCTGGTATAACAATTAATGAAAATGCGGATCCGGATGTAAAAACCGATATGATCCGACGTTTCGATGAAGTATATCCTTGGGAACATAAGTTAGATCTTCATATGGAAGGAAATACGGCTGCGCATCTCAAAGCGAGCACCGTCGGCTCCTCTCAGCATATAATCATTCACGATGGGCAGCTGCTGCTAGGAACGTGGCAAGGAATTTATTTTTGCGAGTTTGATGGACCAAGGACTCGTACGTATTATGTGAAAATTTTATCCCTACAATAACTTTTTTTCATACTCATTGTCCAACTTTCTTTTTAAAGTTGTTATAAAACAAAGTTTAGTTAATATAAATGTTATATAACAGTTAAAGGGAGAGATTGAACAATGGAAAAGATCGGTGCAGAACAAGAAACAGTGAAAAAAGAAAACGAAAAAACAAATTTTACATGGGTGGAAGAATACCCAACTATTTTAGACATTGTCAATGAGTATTACAGTACGTGTCGATAAATAAAGTGAAGAGACAAAATTATTTTAATTGAAAGAAGATCCGAATGAGTTTGATTCTTGCTTGAGAATTTAACGCGTTCGGATTTTTTCATTGGTAGGGTGGACGTAGGTTTCGTGTAGGTAGACGAGCAGGCTCATCGGCCGCTGACGGAAAACGAAGTCTTACACTGAGATCAACAGCGATGCAACAAGCAGTCGAGATCATTTATCTCACTTGTTCGTCTTTAGGTTGAATTGATTTAGTTATGTCTTACTATCTTTTTTTATAAAAAAAGATATAATAGTAGCAATTTTCCTAAAAGGTTTAATATAATAAAAATTAGGGTACTAAATTGTATGAAATAAAGATAAAACGCATCGTTTCATACTATTTCCTTTTTTACCGCTAGTATAGCCTTGAAGAAAAAGTTTCATTTGATATACTAACTATACGCTTAGTCTTTAAAAGAAAGATGAAGATTCATTGTCATTGTTACACGCAGTGAATGAGCTGCCTTTGCTTGGCGAAAACGTCGTACAAACAAAGACAGATAGCGAATTGTTTTGGGTGCGTTCATTTAGTTCAAAACAGGGAGGCGATTAGTCTATGTTACTTGTACGTATGGCCATGATTGGTTTCTTTTCATTAACAGCCATATCATTGTTTTCTTTTCAGTCCGTTGAAATTATCCATGCCATTATGGACTTTTTCTCATCAGCTGATAAGTACTAAAAAACTATATTTTTTTAAATAAAAAGCGGATAACCCTTAGGGGCTATCCGTCAAAAACCGCCCAAAAGGCGGTTTTTTTATGCTTATAGCTGTGCTAACAAACGCACTGCATTCATTCTCTGATGACAAAGTCCACGTGTTTTTTAGCTTAACATTCGTTAAAATAAGTATTTACGTACTGTTCAAACTGAAGCCAATCGTCCACGCGTGGGACATTTACTTCTTGGTTATACGGGTAGCTCATGGCAACAGCATGGCGACCTGTAGCTTGAAAAGCCTTCAAATTATGCGGTGCATCATCAAATAGCAAGTCTCCGTATATTTTATCTTTTTGGTGTGTAAACACGATATTATATTTTCCGATAAACGGAAGGTGTTTCTCAACCCACTGCTCTTTTTCTGTATAAGCATAGGTACGGCTGCTTGTGACAATTAAAATGGAAAACCTCTCATAAAGTCGTTTAAGAACCTCAACAGCATGAGGGAGAGGTTGTAAATGTAAAAAAAGCCCCGGCTGATCGAGGTAGTCATAAATTTTCGTGCCGCATTCCGGCTTTACATACTTTTCTGATTCCCAGCATTTTAACTTTTCAACCGATAAGCTGTCGCAATAATCTTGGTTATATTGGTTATGCCAATCCGTCATAAGATCACAAATGACAGAATCCATGTCAATTAAAAGGGTGTGCATTTATTCAACTTCCTTTACAGTATTCATCTACACGCTTGGTTTTGCAATGTAATGTGCTGTTTCTACTATACCAAATCTTTTACATGCATAAAAAGAGCAAGCCGCATCAAAATCGCACAGCTTGCCCTTTTTATAGAAACTACATTCTTTTAGCACCTAAATAGCGTTTGCTCCAATAGCTCTCTTTTAGAGAAGAGATGCTCACACCTTTAGATGAAGAGCAGTGAAGAAATTGGTTATTTCCTAAATAAATTCCTGCATGAGAAGGCCCTTTTGTATAAGTTTGGAAGAACACAATATCTCCAGCTTTTGGACTTGAGACGCGCGTTCCTTTTTGATAAATTTGAGCTACTGTTCGAGGAAGCTGAACCCCGCCGCCATGTTTGAACGCATAGCCAATAAAACCGCTGCAGTCAAAGCCGCTTGGCGTTGTTCCACCCCAGCGATATCGAACGCCCATATACTGTTTTCCTTTGTTAATCACTGCGTTAGGGTTATAGCGCGCTGAGCTAGAAGGCGATTTGCCCTTTGCTGAAACGCCTAGTTTAGCATACGTTCCTTTTCCGACAATACCATCTGCTGCTAGTCCATTTTTGCGCTGAAATGATTTTACAGCAGAAGTTGTAACAGTCCCAAAGTATGTAGTCGTATTCCCTTTAAAATAACCTTTATTTTTCAACGTTTGTTGTAGTTGTTTAACATCTTGGTGATTCATGCCTTGGCGAAGCGTTTGGTCGCCTAGAGCCGCTTGGCTGACAATCGGGCTAGTAGAAACAATAACGCCAGCAAGCGTAAGAGCTGCTATTACTTTTTTCATAAAACTAGTACCCCCTGAAAATTTTTCCTGATTTAAGTAAATTCATCATATCATCTTTCGACAGTGTTCTACGTTACAATTTCATTACATATATGAAAAAAATGAAATATAAAGGTGAATATAGTCTTATAAAAGCTGTAACTAAAAGGGTTCTTTAGATGTACAATATTGCTAGAAAAACTTTGAATATTTGACGGTAAATAACTAAAAGATATGAAAAAGTATGTACATTTAAAATTTAACAAAGAAATATGTTGTGAATTACTACACAAAAAGTTCGAACTCGGGTAAAATGTAGAACTATAATATAGTAGTCATGTATGTGACTTTGATGAGGTGAAAGTAATGAAAAGAATAGGTGTATTAACAAGCGGCGGAGATTCTCCAGGTATGAATCCTGCGGTTCGTGCTGTTGTGCGTAAAGCAATTCATGAAGGTATGGAAGTTTACGGTATCTATCAAGGATATCAAGGGTTAATAGAAGGAAATATTAAAAAGCTAGAAGTTGGAGATGTTGGTGACATCATTCAACGCGGTGGAACTATGCTTTATTCTGCAAGATGTCCAGAATTCAAAACAGAAGAAGGGCGTTTAAAAGGTATTGAAAACCTTAAGAAGCACGGTATTGAAGGCTTAGTAGTTATTGGTGGAGACGGATCATACATGGGAGCTGTAAAACTAACAGAGCTTGGTTTCCCTTGTATTGGTATTCCAGGAACAATTGATAACGACATTCCAGGAACAGATTTTACATTAGGATTTGATACGGCTCTTCATACGGTTATCGATGCAATTGATAAAATCCGTGACACGGCGACTTCTCATGAACGTACGTTTATTATTGAAGTTATGGGTCGTAATGCAGGAGACATTGCTCTTTGGTCAGGTCTTGCTGGCGGTGCGGAAACAATCCTTATCCCAGAAGCAAAAGACGAGTTCCAAGAAATGGTTGATCGTTTGAGAAAAGGACAAGAGCGCGGTAAAAAGCACAGCATTATCGTAGTAGCTGAAGGTGTAGCCAATGGTAATGAAGTAGCGAAGCAGCTTCATGAAGCTGCAGGTATTGAAACGCGTGTAACAGTATTAGGACACATTCAGCGCGGTGGTTCCCCAACTGCTCAAGATCGTGTGCTAGGAAGCCGTTTCGGCGGTCGTGCAGTCGAGCTTTTGCTAGAAGGTAAAGGCGGCCGTGCAATCGGTATCCGTAAAAATGAAATTGTAGATTATGATATTATGGAAATTTTAGGTGAACCTCACCATATCAATGCTGATATGTACCGTTTATCTAAAGAGCTTTCAATCTAATCACAGTATGGCTGAGGCGAAACTTCTTATATCGAAGGAGTTTCGTCTTTTTTTGATTGCATCCCTGTTCCTTCGCAGTGTTTGCATGTTTTCATGTAACCGATACCAGGAATAACGGCTAGCTTTCCGAGTCCTTTGCAAAAGGTGCAAATTAATTCAAAACCAAACATCGTTCCATCCCCTCTGTACAAGTTTTCTTTCAGTTTATCATAAAAGTAGACAAATAATTTTAAAAATTATAGAAATAATCAAAAAAATGATTACATTTGAACAGCGAGTGATATAGTAAAGAAAGAAGACCATTTTACAAAAGAGGAGAGGAAGCGTGATGTTTAAACGAATTTTACTTGCCTCAGATGGCTCAGAGCATGCAGCTAAAGCAACAGAAAAAGCTGTTCAGCTGGCTCAGCTGACGGAAAACAGTTTTATTCAGGTCATTTATGCAGTAGAGGGTGATTCAAGATTAAAATCACTTAGCCGCGATGAGGAACGTGAAAGCCGGATACATACAACAGATGAAATTTTAAAGCAAGGAAACGTGGAGTATGAGATTACGTTTATGCACGGAGACGCGGCTAAAACAGTGATTCAATTTGCTAATCAAAATTCATTTGACCTTGTAGTAATAGGAAGCAGAGGGTTAAATCCTGTAAAAGGCATGCTGCTTGGAAGCGTGAGTTCTAAGATTGCACAGCAAGTAACGATTCCTGTGCTAATTGTTAAATAGGAGAGAAATGCAATGGTAAAACAGTACAAAGAGTTAAAACAGCTCATTGATGATGCTAAACACATTTGTTTTTTTACGGGAGCAGGAATGAGCACAGAGTCGGGTATACCTGACTTTCGTTCTCAAAACGGCTTATATCGCCAAAACAAAAGCTTTGTGGACGTAGTAGCTGCTGACTTCTATGAACAGTATCCTCATGAATTTTGGCCGCTGTTTAAAGAAATTTTTCATGTTAAAATGCTGCATCAGTATAAAGCAAATACGGGCCATCGCTTTATTGCTGAACTAGAAGAAGCCAAAACCGTGCATGTAATTACGCAAAATATTGATGGCTTGCACCAAGATGCAGGAAGCACGAACGTTTTTGAAATTCATGGGTCCATTAAGAGAGCTCATTGTCCGAGCTGTAAAAAAGAGTATGACTTAGCGTATTTAAATCAGTCAGCTCTCCCGCAATGTACAGCGTGTGAGCGCCTTTTAAAGCCAAATGTTGTTCTCTTTGGAGATGCCATTCATCAGTTCGATGAAGCAGTTACAGCAGCGCTGTCATCTGATTTATTCATCGTGCTTGGTTCATCGCTTGAAGTAGCACCGATTAATCAGATTCCGCTGCTTGTGAGCCGGTACAATCGTACAAACATGGTGATGATTAATAAAGAACCTACGCATTATGATTATTTGTTTGATTTGGTTATCTATGGTTCCATTGGACAAGTGGTCGCAAATTTATAAGCGTCTATGCATGGACATAGCGCTTTTTTAGCATTTAGTGATAAAGTGAAGGGATGTATCATATGGTGTAGTACATCATCCATTCGCTAATGGATAGAAGGGATGTTTGCGCATATGAGTGGAGGCTTGAGAGTTTGTCTCTTCATTGTTGGTATTGCACTCAAAGTGACAGCTGTTTTGACTTTGATTTTTGAAATGAATCTTGTCCCTATTCACGGAAGGAGTCTCACTTATTATGCTGAAGCGATAGGTATGAAACTCCCCATTATCTGTTTTGTCCTTGGTTTTTTTTGTGTAGCAGCAAGCTTTTATTTACCTGCTAAAAATCGCCGCACCAGTAAATAGCAAGGGCAGGAGACTAACTAAAACGTTTGACTGCAAAGTTTTTAACATTTAAAATAAAGTCAATAAGTTTAAAAAGAAATAGGATAATTATTCCTTAATCTTTTTAGATATACGGAAATAGAGGTGATTGGATGGGGCAGTGTACCACGTTGGCGAAGTAGCATTATATGCACCAGTGTCAAAGCGTACAATACAGTATTATACAAACCAACATTTGCTTCACGCATATCGCTCTTTATCACATAATCGCTCTTTTAAGACGTTAGCAGACTTTAACTTTATAAAGATTGGAAACTACTAAATTTTTTATAAATGAATGGAAGAGAGAATCAGCGCTGAAGCAACATCATGAAATGAAGCGATGTGAGCCATTGCTTCACATCTAGAACAGCTGAATAAAGAATGACCTGCTACATTAACGAGTGAAACGTGAGATAAGGAAGAAAGACTGGCAGTTTTGCTCCATATAAAAATGTTTATACATTTATCATGTGATTCCTCCTTATATACACTTTTCCAAGTGATCAGTACAGGGATAGAGTTCTTTATCCAAATTTTTTATTTTTTAGGAGGTGAGTCCTTACTCGTTTTTAAACGAGCTAAGGAACTTGATTGGACATATTTAACTTGATTTTACTAGCGGTACTGATTGCATTAACTGCTTTTTTCGTTGCTACCGAGTTTGCGATTATTCGCGTGAGGAGTTCCAAAGTGGATCAGCTTATAGCAGAAGGGAGCAGCAATGCAAAAGCTGCGAAGCAAGTTATTTCAAATTTAGATGAATACTTATCTGCGTGTCAGCTTGGTATTACGATTACTGCGCTGGGAATTGGTTGGTTAGGAGAGCCTACACTTTCGCATCTCCTCTCCCCATTACTTGATCAACTAGGGATAAGCGGAGCTTTAACAAAAGTACTATCTGTTGCGATTTCTTTTGCGGTTGTTACATTTATAAATGTTGTGGTCGGAGAGCTTGCTCCGAAAACATTTGCAATTCAAAAAGCAGAGAAAGTCACTTTATTATTTGTTCGTCCGCTTATACTCTTTTATAAAGTAACCTATCCTTTCATTTGGCTATTAAACAGTTCTTCTCGTTTAATAACAGGGTTATTTGGTCTAAAGCCTGCTTCAGAAAATGAGCTTGCACACAGTGAAGAAGAGCTTCGCATCTTGTTATCAGAAAGCTATAAAAGCGGTGAAATCAATCAATCGGAGTTTAAATATGTAAGTAAAATTTTTGACTTTGATGATCGCGTTGCCAAGGAGATTATGGTGCCGCGTACGGAAGTCGTTTCGATTGACCAGGAAGATACGGTCGAATACATCCTTGAGATGGTCCAAGAAGAACGGTTTACCCGCTATCCGGTCATCGATGGAGATAAAGACCATATTATTGGAATGGTCAATATGAAAGAGATTTTAACCGAGATTGTCATGAACAACAGCAAGGAAAAAATAGATTTAAAACAGTATATCCGTCCTGTTATTGAAGTAATTGAATCGATTCCTATTCATGATTTATTGCTTAAGATGCAGCGTGAACGCATCCATATGGCTATTTTAATTGATGAATACGGTGGAACAGCAGGGATTGTAACAGTAGAGGATATTTTAGAGGAAATTGTCGGTGAAATTCGTGATGAATTTGATGCGGATGAACTTCCATTAATTCAGAAAGTCAAACCGGATCATTATATTGTAGATGGAAAATTACTGGTAAGTGAGCTTAACGAGCTGCTTGGCACAACAATTGATGATACGGATGTTGATACAATTGGAGGCTGGGTCTTGACGGAAAAATATGACGTCAAGCAAGGAGAAAGCCTTAGCTTTGATCAGTATGACTTTACCGTTACAAAAATGGAAGGCCATCACATTCAATATATTGATGTGATCAAAAAACGTCAGGTGCATCAAAGCACAGATGAAGCGGTTAATGTGGCGGACATGAACCAGTCACAGGCTTTATCTTCATAATAAGAAGGCGCATTGCGAAAGAGCAGTGCGTCTTTTTGTTATAGAAAAGTGTGCGGAGAAGATGACAAAGTCATATGATGGAACTATGGGATAATATTACCGCTATGAATCTTGAAATCAATTTGCTTTAATAAAAGTATGAAAACTCTATCAAAACTTTTATTAGTAACATTGTTGTCTGTCACTCTAGCTTTTGGTCTTAATAACACTGCGCAAGCAGCAACCGTACATACCGTTCAATCGGGAGATACGATGTGGAAAATAGCAGTAAAATATCAGGTTGGCGTTTCCGAGCTGATTGAAGCGAATTCTGCTATTAAAAATCCTAATTCAATCTACCCGGGACAAAAAATTACCATACCAACAGATAAAGCAGGAAGTTCATACGAAGAGCAAGTGGTTCAGCTAGTGAATCAAGAACGCGCTAAAGTAGGGCTTAAGCCTTTAAAATCTAATTGGGAAGTAGCTCGCGTTGCTCGCTATAAATCGCAGGATATGATTGATAAAAACTATTTCAGTCATACATCGCCTACATATGGAAGTCCGTTCGACATGATGAAGAAATTTGGTATTACATACAGTACAGCAGGTGAAAATATCGCTGCTGGACAAGCAACTCCAAAAGAAGTGGTTAACGCATGGATGAATAGCGAAGGTCACCGTAAAAACATACTATCGAGTCAATTTACCGAAATCGGAGTAGGTTACGCTAAAGGCGGAAGCTACGGCCATTACTGGACTCAAATGTTCATTTCAAACTAAAAAAGAAAGGAAAAAAAGCTGACTACTAAGTCAGCTTTTTTTTAGCTTCGAGCACTTTCTAGAAATTCTTTTGGATTGCCAGAAAGCTTTCCGTCCTGCTCAACGATGAGTGTGCGCGTAGGGAAAGCAAATTCTACGCCTTCTTCTTCAAGAATGTCCATAATTTCGAAGTTTATATTTTCTTTTACATCTAAATAATCAGCAAAAACGGTTGTATTTGTAAAGAAATACAGATAGATATTTAGACTAGATTCATAGAAGCCGTCAAAATTTACAAGAATCGTTTCATTGTGAATTTCTTCGTGTTCAGTCAGCATCTTTTTAATTCTTGCCACTACGGTTTCTAACTTTTCTTTTGGTGTATTATAATTCAAATTTAAATGAAAGGCAATTTGACGTTTCCCCATTTTAGCCCAGTTAATAATAGGTTCATTAGAAAGAGTAGCATTTGGAACCGTTACGACTGCTTGAGCGAACGTTCGAACTTTGGTGCTTCGAAACGTAATATCTTCTACAACGCCTTCAACACTAGGTGTTTTAATCCAATCTCCAATGGTAAAAGGCTTTTCGGTAATAATTACAATTCCGCCGAATAAATTACTAACGGTGTCTTTTGCGGCTAGGGCAAAAGCAAGACCACCTAATCCAAGACCCGCTACAAAGCCGTTTACGTTAAAACCCCATTCTTCTGCGATGATGGAGATAGAAAGCATAACCACAACGATGCGGATGAACTTTTCAATAAAAGGAATAATGATTCGATCCACTTGGATATCAAAATTTTTGGCAAACGTTGCAAAAAATAAATTGGTAGAAGCAGCTAAATTATACAAGCCCCATCCTGCAAGGCCAACAGAAGCTGAACGAACTAAATGTCTTTCCGTGTCGGCTGTTAAAACATCAAAGGGAAGATAGGGAAGAGCAAGCTTGAAACCAATAATCACAAAAATCCAGCGCAGCGGCTTTTCAAAAGCTTCTAAAACGCTCGTAATTAAATTGATTTTTTTATTTTTGACAAAACCAATAATAAACTTAAACAAATAAGTCGTGAAAAGCTTGCGAAGAATTAAAAAGATCAAAAAGATCCCAATCGCAATCACGATTTTTTTCCAATCATCTAACGATGACAGAGACTTCAAAAAATCCATACAATCCTCCTAGTTACCAAAACTGTGCTACAGTCCATTTATATCCGTCAATTGAAAGCATTTCTATGTAGAGTGTTCTTTACCCTAAATTCATGCTTTTTAAAAGCTTCTTCCCTATTAAAATAGCACAAAAATACCTGTAAATCTATTTAAGTGATAATTATGAATATATCTCTTTTTAGTAAAAGAGACAGGCAATAGTCTGAAAATAAGTTGTATAATAAATAGGTGATATTATAAACGTTAATTTATCTTATTATTTATTTAAAACGTGCGTTGGAGGGAGAAGCTTTGTTAAGTCAATTAAATAGAATGCTAGAAAAATTGATGCCGTTTATTACGCCTGTCAGCTTGCTCATAGGAGTTCTTATCGGTTCGTCCTTAAGTCAGTATACCTTATTAATTCCATGGCTTTTCGCATTAATGACGTTTGCCGGAAGTTTGAATTCAAACTTTCACCAGTTAAATGCCACGATACACCGTCCATTTCCAATCATTATGGCCCTGTTTGTTTTACATATTTTTATGCCAGCGTGGGCTTGGAGCGTTGGCCAAGTGATTTTTCCACATGATGTATTTACAAGCACGGGTCTTTTGCTAGCAGCGATTATTCCAACAGGAGTGACTAGTTTTATATGGGTCTCGATTTACAAAGGAAGCATTCCTCTTGCGCTATCCATTATTTTAATTGATACTCTTTTAGCCCCGCTTATCGTTCCTTATACGCTTTTATTGGTGGTTGGAGACACCGTGCATTTGGAAGCGCTAAAGTTAGTCAAAGATTTATGTTTTATGATTGTCCTTCCATCTTTGTTAGGCATGTGCTTAAATCAATATACAAAAGGAACAATTAAGCAGACATTAGGACCAAAGCTGGCGCCTGTTTCGAAAATAGGGTTAAGTGTGATGGTTATGATAAATGGGGGAGTGATTGCACCTTATTTAAAACATATTGATAAAAAACTGCTGTTTATTATCGTGATTGTCTTTTTAATGAGTTCAGCTGGTTATTTCTTCAGCTGGATGATTGGCAAATGGCTAAGGTGGGACCGAGCAAAAGTTGTGACGCTTACGTTTTGCGGAGGCATGAGAAATATTAGCGCTGGAGCCGTGTTAGCCGTATCTTATTTTCCAGCTCCCGTTGCTGTACCGGTTGTGCTGGGGATGTTATTTCAGCAGGTATTAGCTGCTTTATCGGGGCGTTTAGTTCAAAACTATTACGAGAAAAAAGATGCTGAATTTGTTTCATTAAAATGAAGAAGCAAGAGACGAACCTAAAGTAAGCACTCTGTTTTAATGATAGGAGATAAGGGGCTTGTACGCTTGCTGCGTTCAAGGTAACGAGATGATTAGAAAAAGGAACGGTGTGGCATACTAGAAACAAAAAGGTCGGATATTTTTGCTTATCAATATAGCGCTGGCGTTTGTTTTACCTTGGATTTTTGGAACACTCTATTTACATCCTAAAAATCGTCGTTTACTGCCTTTAGTAGGAACTGCTTTTTGCGTTTTAGCAATCGTTATTAATGAATTAGGGAGCTATTATGGTTTTTGGAAACTCGGCACTTCTTTAGAAAATGAAGCATTAGAAGCGCTGCCTTTTAATTTAGGCGTCTATCCTGTATTGGCCAGCTATATGATTTTTTTAATCCAGCGAATTGGAAAGCCTCATTTTTTTGTTTTTCTTATTGCGCTGTTTACAACATTTTTGGAAGGAACGTATGTGCATATGGAAAGAGTTACATACGGAAACGGATGGAATCTCGGCTGGACATTTTTTTCCTACTGGATTCCGTACGGCGTGATTTATTTATACTATAGGTATTTGGTTAGTCTTAGACTGCTTCACTAGAAGAAAGAGAAAGAAGTAAATTTGCACAATAAAAAAAGCCGTGAATATTCACGGCTTTTTTTATTAGATCGCTTCTTTCGAGCTAGATTTATCTTTTGAATGATCCCATGCATCAATATTATCAAGTCCAGAAATGCTGTCTTGGTAGAAGACAGGGTCTTTTCCAGCTTTCTTTTGGGCAAGATAATCTTTCAGTGCTGCAAAAGAAATTTTCGAGAGCAAGAGAATCGCGATTAAGTTAACCACTACCATCAAGCCCATAAACAGGTCTGCTAAATCCCATACAAGCTGAATTTGAGAAATAGAACCGAACACAATCATTGCAAGTACAGCAACACGATAAGTCATCAGCCAAGCTTTATTTGTGTTCAAGAACTCAATATTTGTTTCTCCGTAGTAGTAGTTACCAATTAATGTACTAAAAGCAAATAGGAAAATCATAATTGCAAGAGCACCTGTTGCCCAAGAACCAATGTGAGTGCTTAAAGCAGCTTGTGTTAACTCAATACCGCTTAAATTTTTATTTGTATAAGTACCTGAAAGCAAAATGATAAAGGCAGTACTACTACAAATAATAAGCGTATCTGTTAATACACCAAATGCTTGAATCAACCCTTGTTTTACCGGGTGGCTTGTTGTTGCAGCTGCGGCTGCATTCGGCGCACTACCCATACCCGCTTCGTTTGAGAATAATCCGCGTTTAATTCCTTGCATAAGAGCTGCTCCAAGAGAACCGCCGGCAATTTGATCGAAACCAAATGCATTTTTAACGATTAACGCAATAAGAGAAGGCATTTCTTGAATGTTCATGATAATAATGAAAAGTGCTACTGCAATATAGGCAACAGCTAGTACCACAACAATGTATTCTGACATTTTTGCAATACGCTTAACTCCGCCAAAAATAATGGCAGCGAAAGCCACTGTCATAATAATTCCTAACACTAAACGATTTGTTCCGAACGCATTTTCAAACGCAAGAGTAATCGTGTTTGATTGTACAGCATTAAAAATTAAGCCGAATGATAAAGTGATTAAGACAGCAAACAGTCCGCCCATCCAGCGCTTCTTTAACCCTTTTTCCATATAGTAAGCCGGTCCGCCTCGGAAGCCGCCGTCTTTGTCTTTTACTTTGTATATTTGTGCTAATGTACTTTCGATAAATGCTGAAGCTGAACCGATAACGGCAAGCACCCACATCCAAAATACAGCACCAGGTCCCCCTAAAGCGATCGCAATCGCAATACCTGTAATGTTCCCCGTACCAACGCGGGCTGCCATACTGATACAAAACGCTTGGAATGGCGAAATTCCGTCTTTAGAAGAGCTATCCGCACCTTCTTTTAATACACGAACCATTTCTTTTAATAACCGAATTTGTAAAAACTTTGACCTGAATGTAAAAAACAAACCAAATGCAATCAGCATCGCAATCAGTAAGTAGGACCAAAGAAATTCGTTGATTGAACTAACAAAACCTTGAACTACTTCTTGCATAGTTTCACCTCTTCATGAATTATAGTAGAATAATAATAAAAAAACGTGAATTTATAGAATTTTCCCTCTATTTAGATAGATCTCCCTATTTCCCCGCTGTTTTTCTTCATTATCCTTGTCGAATCTTGTTGCTAAATCTGAACCTTATATATATATAAAATAATAATTTTGGTCTTTTGTCAACTAACCTCACATGGAAAAATAGGGTGATATGACAAATGAAGCGGGTATGAAAAGGCGATAACAGCAGGATGAAAGAAATTTCAGTTTGTTTTACTTAATTGTTGCTAGAAAATAAAAGTTTTAGGCCAAGTACGCCAAAAACCGTTCCTTTTACATATTTTAATGTGTGCTGAAAGATACGGCTTTTTTTGACTTTTTTCCCAAGGCCAGAAGCAAATAGCGCAATAAGTGAAAAGATGATGAGCGTTTCGGCGATAAAGATGATACCAAACAAAATCATTTGCAAACTTACATGTCCAAGAGACGAATTAACAAACTGCGGTAAGAACGTAATGAAGAAAATAGCTACTTTTGGATTGGTCAAGTTGCTAACAAATCCTTTTCTAAAGTGATGGTGCTGCTGAACGTTTTCTGTTAATTCCAACGGACCGCTTTTCTCGCGAAACGATTGGTAGGCTAAAAACAGCAGGTACAGAACACCTACAACCTTTAGAATCGTAAAGGCAATAATTGATTTTTGAAAGATAATTGATAGCCCCACTGCGGCTAAAAGAGTATGTACAAATGTTCCCGTAATAGATCCTAATACGGTTTTGATGCCTGCTTTGACGCCTGAAGCAATACTTTGTGTCATTACGAAAATCATGTCTTGTCCTGGTATTAAGACAATGATAAGTGACACGGCTATGTAAGGTATAAGCCAAGAAAATGTCATGATGATTCCCTCCCAACAGAATTTTAACCATTTCGACAAAAAGTTCTCAAGAGTGTGTGCTAATGAATTAATAGATTAATGGAGTAAAGTTAAGAAGGTGTAAAAGCGTAAAAAGAGGTTATTCTCCTTAATAAAAATCAATAAAAGGTGTAGGAAAAAAATAGGTGGTGTTGTATAATAATTCGATATACTTAATTTTTATAGAAAGAGGGTAAAAATTTATGAAGTACTGTTTAGCACAGCCGGAGGACGCTGCTACAGTTCACGATCTTATGCTGCAAGCCTTCTCCGTCTATCGCGATTCTGTCCCACCATCTAGTGCTCTTGATGAAACAATCGAATCTATTATGCAATCGTTAAAGCACGAAAAAGAAGCTGTCATTTTATACGTCGAAAATAAGCCGGTAGCGATGGCGCGTTTTACGCTAGAAGAAACGAGCTTATATTTTTACCGGTTGTCTGTTATTCCTGCTTTTCAAGGAAAAGGAATGGCTAAACAGCTTATTCAATGGTTAGAGATATATGCCAAAGAGTGTGGCAAGGAAAGTTTATCATGCAAGGTGAGAATGAGCGTTTCTCGTAATATAGCTTTGTATGAATCAATCGGCTTTTACATAGAGGAAAAAGAAATCGTACATAGAGACGGAGTGAATATTCCCGTAGTAAATATGAAAAAAGAGATTTTAAAAGGAGTCATGGCATGAATAAATCAACTCTTCCTTTACCGCCTCCTGTCTTTCTTTTAATCGGTGTATTAGCCGTTTCTTTTTCTTCTATTTTAATTAAATGGTCGGACGCGCCTGCTTCTATTTTAGGAATGTATAGACTGCTGTTTACGGTCCTTTTATTTTTACCGTTTTTACCATGGAGGAAAATGAAAATTCTTTTTAAAAACAGCACGGTAAAAGAATGGCTAATGCTAGCTGTATCAGGCGTGTTTTTAGGGCTTCACTTTCTGTTTTGGATGGAGTCTTTTTCACATACAACAGTTGCTAGTGCTATGATTTTGACTGCGCTTGAGCCGGTCTTCGTAGTGATAGGAGCTTATTTTTTATTTAAAGAAAAAACAAGCAAAGTAGGAATCATCAGCATTTTAATTGCTGTTAGCGGCTCGGTAATTATTGCATCGGGAGATATCGGAGTATCTAAAACGGCTCTTTACGGAGACTTACTTTCTATTTTAGGTACAGTAGCTGTTTCTGTTCATATGCTTGCGGGGCAAGAATTATGCAGGAAAATGCCTTCAATCATCTATAGCTTCGCCGTTTTTTTAATCGGTGGCCTGGTTCTATTTGTCTACAATATTTGTACAAACGTATCGCTGACTCATTATGACCCAAAAGATTGGTGGATTTTTTTGCTTTTAGCGCTTATTCCTAATATTTTTGGTCATGCCTTATTTAACTGGCTGTTAAAGTACGTAGGTGCTACGACAATTTCAATGGCTATTTTAGGAGAGCCAATTGGTGCCATCATTCTCGCTTATTTCTTGCTTGGAGAAATGACAACTGTTTCTCAGCTAGTGGGAGGGATGATTGTGATGATTAGTGTGATGATCTTCTTAAAGTACAAAGCAGAAGAGCCAGAAAAAGTCATGGCTCTTCAAGAAAAGTCCAATATCAGCTAATTGGATAGGCAAGCAGCACCGAGTATGATACAGTTTATTTATCATTATTTACCATTTGATAAAGAGGCTTTTATTAAACTACATAAAGCGGGTGTAAATATGCTGAAAAAACTAACGGACCATGTTTATTACTTTCCTCATTCTCAAGAAACGGATCGGCCGGTGCTCGGGCTTATATGCGGGGAGAAGTATAGTTTCATCGTAGATGCCGGGAATTCTCCTGGTCATGCATCATTATTTTTAGAAGAAGTTGGAAAAATGGGCGTCCCTCCAATCAAAGGAGTAGCTATTACGCATTGGCACTGGGATCATACATTTGGCATTCATGCCATGAACAAGTATACAATCAGCCATCATCTAACGAAGAAAAAGCTGGCTTATTTAAAGACACTGCGCTGGGACGATGATGCCTTGGATAAACGTGTTCGGGAAGGTGAAGAAATCGAATTTTGCCGGGACATGATCAAGAAAGAAATGCCTAGTCGAGAGACGTTAATTTTACAGGAGCCGGACGTAACGTTTCATCATCATATGGAAGTTGACCTAGGTGGAATCACTTGTTGCATTCAGCATATTGGCGGAGTACACGCGCAGGACTCGTCCATTGTCTACATACCCCAAGAAAAAGTCCTGTTTTTAGGTGATTGTCTATGTCCAGATTTTTATAGCGGTGACTGGAGTTATGATAAAGAAGACTTTGAGCGGATTCAAAGAGAGCTTAAAAAATATGATGCGCAGTATTATCTCTCATCTCATTTTGACCCTGAAACTCCTGAGGAACTTTGGCGAGATTTAAACCAATTGAGTGCGATTGGAGAAATTGTAGGAAATGAAGTCGATTTAGAAAAAGCATGTTTTCAGTTTGAATGTGAAACGTATAAGAAGCCAACAAATGAGCAAAAAGAGAGAATACAGTATTTTGTTAATGGAAATGTCAAACGCAAAAGCAGAGAACTGTTTTGATAGTTTATGCCTAATGATAAATAAGCCCGCCTGTTCATACTATGTTATGAGCAGGCGGGCTTATTCAATTGGTTGTGCAGTGATATAAGTTTTAAGTTATGATAGTAAAATAAATAACTTGACGAAATAAAGTTATAAAAATATAATAAGTTACATAAAGTAAGTTGATTAAAAAATGATACATTCAAAAGGAGAAATAATCATGAACTTTCACCGTGCCCCTCATGTATTTGTTGGGAAAGTAAATTTAAAAGTAGAAAATTTAGAGCGTTCACTTGCTTTTTATCAGCAAATAATCGGGTTTAAACTTTTAGGGAGAAAAGAGAACAAAGCCTTGTTAACAGCTGATGGACGCACGGCGCTGTTATCGATTGAACAGCCGGAAAACGTTACAGCAAAACAGCCTCGTACAACAGGCTTATATCATTTTGCTCTATTGTTGCCGACTCGTTCTGATTTAGGAAGTATACTGCAGCATTTGTTAAATAGCGGTTATCCGCTTCAAGGGGCGTCTGATCATCTAGTGAGCGAAGCGCTGTACTTGGCAGATCCAGATGGAAACGGCATAGAGATTTATCGAGATCGTCCGTCAAGTACATGGGAATGGAATGACAGTGAAGTAGTAATGGCTACAAAACCTTTAGATGCAGAAGCGATATTAGCTGAAGGAAACGGTAAACCATGGACAGGATTACCTTCAGCTACCTTAATGGGGCATATTCATCTTCACGTTTCTGAATTAGAGCAAACGGAAAACTTTTATCGAAATGGATTAGGTTTTGAGGTTGTGAGCAATTACCATAATCAAGCATTGTTTATTTCAACTGGGCGCTATCACCATCACATCGGACTAAACGTTTGGAATGGAATTGGAGCGCCTAGCCCTCTTGAAAGCAGCGTTGGTTTAGCGTCATTTACACTTGTTTTTCCAGCTGAAGAAGCAAGGGAGCAGGCAATAAATAAGCTTCGTGAAATCGGATCAGCTGTGTCTAAAGAAAACCAAGATTTCATCACAAAAGATCCATCAGGCAATATAATTAGATTAGTCCTTTAACATAAAAGCTGCCGCAATTGGCAGCTTTTATTTATCGCAATGTTCGTCAAAATAGGAAAGAAATGTACACTTTTTTCTCAAATAGTAAGATGATAATGGCGAAAATGGTGTTATTTTCAGGGAAATAAACGAAGAGTCTTACGTTTAAAAAAGTTTGTAAACAAGCGGGCGTGGGAATAAAATACATATCAAGCATCATTTCTTATCGTTTATTGAATCTTTATATAAAGTCTTTTCATATAAAACCTTGAAGGAAGGGAGCGGAAACCTGTGAGATATAAAGTGAAACATTGGCTTAGATTAACTTCAGATGAGCGCTATCTTGTATTGTTTGCTACTGCTGCTTTGCAAAAAGAAAAGCGATAAAAGAGTTGTTAATAGTAAGGAAAGTAGCTTTATATGCTAACGAAAAGGTAATAAAAGGCCTGAAAATAATATATTTATTTTCAGGCCTTTTATTGTTTTCAAACCTTTTTTAAGTCAACTGTTGAGAGATAGCTTCAGCCGTTTGTTTGCCGTTTGTTATACACGCTGCAATGCCTACTCCATAGTAAGAACAGCCGGCTAATGTAATAGCGGGGTGCTTGTCATGCAATTTTTGAGTCAAGCTGCGTACAAGTTCACCGTGTTTAAGGTGATAGGTAGGCATCAATTTATCCCAATTGGTTACGTCGCTTTCAATAGGCTCCTCTTTGATTCCTAAGCTGTTTTCAATGTCCTTTTGTGCCACTGCTAGCAGCTCTTCTTTTGACATCGTCCGCAGGCTGTCAAAGTGGTGACTCGTACTTTTATAAAACAGGCGAACTAACAAATTCCCTCGCTTAGAAGTGTGAGCCCATTTTTTGCTCGTCCACGTGCAGGCATTGGCGATTAAGTTGCTTGATTGAGAGGCAATAAACCCGGTGCCTTCAGCGGGAAGGTATTCGTCTGGAACGTCATAGCCGATGTATACGCTAATGAGAGAAGAATCTTTTAACTGCTCAAAGTCTTCGTTTAATTCGGGATCGTTCAACAGGTGCTGAGCAGCCGTGTGCGGTGTAGCTAACACCACATAATCTGCTGAATAGGCTTGCCCCGGCGTACTGATTTGGTAACGTTCACCGTTCCGTTTTATGCTGGTGGTTGGCGTATCTTTTAAAATTGTTACATCAGAAAGCTCTTCTTCTAAGCGGTGAATAATCGTTGATAAACCTTGTTTAAACGAAATGAATTTTTTATTTCCTGCCGTTTTAAATTTTTTTTCATTGGCTCCCATTCCCTTGATGATGCTGCCGTACGTGTTTTTATAGTCGAGCAGATACGGGAGAGTCGAAGAAATCGTGAGTTTGTCTAAATCGCCAGAGTAGACGCCCGATAAAATAGGTGCAATTTGCTTTTCTACTAGCTCTTCTCCTAAAAAATGTTTTAAAAAGAGTCCGATTGAGCTGTCTTTCGTAAACGTTGTATTTTTAGTAATTAAGTCTTTTAAAGCTGTAATTTTAGCTTTTGAAGAAATCAGCTCGCTTTTAAAAAGAGATTCCACGCTTGTTGGAATACCGAACATGGTATCTTCAGGAATTGGAAGCAGCTCATTAGCAGAGTAAATAAACGATTTGCCCGTTTCGTTATAGACTAAATCGTTTGTTAAGTACAGCTCTTCTAGCAGGGGCATAACGTTTTCTTTTCGAGCTACAATAGAATCCGCCCCTGTTTCCATAATAAATTCCCCAGCTTCACGCGTATTGATTTTCCCTCCTAGATGGGCATGTTTCTCTAGTAATAATAATTTAAGCGGGAGATTACGTTCTCGTTTTAGTTTCTGCAAATAGTACAGAGTGGTTAAGCCCGTAATTCCTCCTCCAATAACAGCGACCGTTTTCAAAATATTCACTCCTACATGTTCAACAATTAGTCTGTAATATACGAAAATCATACCACTATGACTAGGAAAAGTGTAATGAATTGATTGTGAACATAGTGTGTGCAAACACGAAAAGAAATATTGAAACTATACGATTAGATATTTTGAAATTACATAAAATAAAAGCTCATACACGTAGAGAAAATGACTGAGACGCAGCAGTGAAGAAAGGAGGAAGCATCATGCTCGGCGGTTTTATGGAAACGCTGAAAAAAGACTGGCTCGCTTTAGTATTAATAAGTGTTCTTATATGCGGTATTACCTTAAACGTACGAGCTGAAGAGAAGAGCGGACGAAGCGGATACATCGAACCAAAGCTAGTTTTTCCTGTGATCAGTGATGTTCATATTAAAGAAGCAGGAACGCTTGATTTGCGTACTTTTCAACATGCATTAACGCAGTTAAATGAACAGGCACCGAAACAAGATGCATTTGTAGTAGTAGGAGATTTGGCTGATACCGGCGCGTTAAAAGAATACGACCGCTTTTTTTCTATTTATAATCAAAATAAACAGCCGCAGGCCGTATCTCTTTTTACGATTGGTAATCATGAATACCGGGACAGCGTAACTAATCAGCAAGCGCAGCAGCGTTTTTTATCTAAAACTAAAATGAAAGCTCTTTATTTTCACCAAGTGATAAAAGGATATCATTTTATCATGCTTGGAACAGAAAGCCGTCTGACCGCCGGTGATTATTCAATCAAACAAATTAACTGGCTTGCTGAACAGCTGAAGATAGCAAAGCGAGATGATCCTAAAAAACCGATTTTTGTCTTTATTCATCAGCCTATTAACAATACACTGTACGGGAAAAACAGATGGGGGATAGAAGTGAATGAACAGCTTCTTTACAATACGTTAAAATCTTATCCGCAAGTCATTACATTTTCTGGCCATACCCACCATCCGTTGGACGATCCTCGTACTATTTTTCAAAGAGATTTTACATCTCTTGCAACGTCTTCTGTTCGGTATATATGGCCTGGTGCCGGATATTTACAAGGTGAACTTCCTCCTGGCTACCGAGATGTGAGTCAAGGTCTTCTTGTAGAGGTTTATAATCGAAAAGTAGTCGTTAAAAGGCGAGATTTTCACGCAAATAAGTGGACGGGAGAAGCGTGGGAAATTAACATACCTGCAGATGCAAAAAAGTTTCACTACACGAATGAACGAGATTTAGTAAAACCGATTTTTCTCCCAAGCTCTACTATTTCTGTTATACAAGAAAAAGCTTCATCGAATCAGCTGTATATCCAGTTTACGCAAGCGGTGGATAATCTGATGGTTCATTCTTATCGCATTACCGTCAAAAATAAACAAACTGGAGAAGTGGTCAAAACATATAATGCATTTTCTCAATATTACAGCGATCCCGTTCCGGATGTTCTAAGTCTTCCGTTATCAGGTTTACAGCCTCATACTGCGTATCAAATAGAAGTAGCGGCAGTGGATGCGTTTGACAATCAAAGCGACCAAAAATTAATCATTGAAGGCTCTACTAAATAGCTAAAAGAATCCTGGTTTTTATTGATTCTTTTAGCTTTTTTTCATCTGTTTTTAATGTTATTTTCATTAGATTTTTAAGTGGAGTTGCTACACTGAAACTGTATTTAAAGTCATAATATGTAATTTTCATGAAAGTATTAAAATCAAAAGGAGTTTGTATGAAAGGATCTTTTGTACGTTTTTTAGTAGTAGGGCTGGTCAATACAGCAGTAGGTCTTTCCATTATGTATGTGCTGCTTCATATTTTTCATCACTACTGGGCAGCAACGTTTATCGGAAACGCAGCAGGAGCAGTCGTCAGCTACGTGTTAAATCGAATATTTACGTTTAAAAGCGGAGTTCATTTATCTACAAGCATACTGCGTTTTATTTTGGTTATTGGCGTTTGCTACGGCTTGTCTTACTATATTGGACTGCAGTTCTCCAGCTGGTTGTTGCATCAACTTCCTGCTGCTGTGCATCCGTTCAAAAAAGATGTCGGTATATTAATCGGAACAGGTCTGTATACGCTTTTAAATTATACGGGTCAAAAATACTTTGTATTTAATGCAAAAAAAGAAGCAGTCGTTGTACACGATTAGCTTTTAGTAATTATGAAATGGAAATAGGTGTTAACAGATGAAGAAAGAAACAGCTATGAATAAAGAAAAAACATTGCTTATTATCGCTTTCCTTTTACTGCTTGCGTATGTATCCCCTATGTTTTTGCTCGGGGAAAACTCACATATACGCGTGCATGATAATTTAGACTCAAATATTACGTGGTATAAAGTTCTGCATCGAAGCGGAGAGCTGTTTGGCTCCAGTCATGCCGTATTGCCTCAAATCATTAACGGATTGCCGAGGAATACGTTTGGAACAGAATTCAGCGGTATTCAGTGGCTGTATGGTTTGTTTCCTACCATGCTGGCGTACAGCCTCAGCCAAACGATTACGCGTGTATTTGCTTTAATTGGAATGTATTTATTATTAAAAAAGCACTTTATTAAAAGCGAGGATGCTTATGCGATTCGAGTGCTTGTATCACTTGCTTTTGCACTTACGCCTTTTTGGCCTTCGGGCATGCTGAGTACATTAGGACAGCCGCTGGCGCTGTGGGCATTTTTAACCATTCGAAACCGCGAAGGAACGTGGAAGGAATGGCTTACACTTTTACTGCTTCCGTTTTACGCGAGCTTTGTGCTAGGATTTTTCTTCTTTTTAACGGCGATGGGGCTGCTATGGCTAAGAGATGCGGTGAAAAAACGAACGTGGAATATTCCTTTTTTAAACAGTATTGCAGCGATGACCGCTGTATTTCTGCTCATTGAATACCGGCTTGTTGATTCTCTTTTATTTCCCGAGGCCCCGACGAGTCGAAATGAATTTTTAAGCTCTACTCTAAGTTTCGGACATTCCGTTCGCCTTGCTTTTAAGAACTATACGCTTGGGCATACGCATGTAATGACGCTTCATACCTTTGTGATTTTACCGCTTTCTTTTATCGTACTTTGGATCGTTGCTCGGAATCAGAAGGGGAAGCTTGAAAAAACGTTTTTGCAGTTATTTATTCTTAATCTACTACTGTCGATTTGGTATGCGTTTTGGTTTTATAAAGGATGGGAGCCGCTAAAAGAAAAATATCAGCTTTTTAATACATTTAACTTTGCTAGATTTCATTTTTTACGCCCGCTCATTATTTATTTGATGTTTGCCGTTGGCGGCTATGTTTTATGGAAAAGGGGCAAGGCGTGGAAAAAGTTTGTGTGGGTGTGTTTGGTTTTACAGCTGCTTGTGTTGTTTATAGCGAATCCTGAACTTTATTATCGCTACAATCACGAGCCGTCAGTCAAAGAATTTTATGCTGTCCATCAATTCGATGAAATCAGCAGATATATAGGGAAACCTCAATCATCTTATCGGGTAGCAAGCATTGGGCTTCATCCATCAATTGCTCAGTATAACGGCTTTTATACGCTCGATACGTATAACAACTTCTATCCGTTAACGTATAAACATGAGTTTCGCAAAATCATTGCCAAAGAGCTTGATAAAAATAAAAAGTTAGAAAGTTACTATGATCACTGGGGCAACCGCTGCTATGTGTTTGTTAGCGAGCTAGGGAAAAAATATGATTACCGAAAAGACTCAACGAAAAAAATCCGTCATTTGCAGCTTAATATCAGCCAATTTAAAAAAATGGGCGGTCGCTATATCTTTTCAGCTGTGCCAATTGAAAATGCTGAAAGTGACGGTTTGCACTTTTTAAAAGCGTTTAACGATAAACAGTCCGCTTGGAAAGTGTATGTATATGAAGCAAAGTAAGGGGGCAATAACATGAACAGACCTATTTTAACAATTGTTGTTCCATGTTACAACGAAGAAGAAGTATTCACAGAAACATCTTTTCAATTAACTACTGTAATAAAAGAACTGATAAATGAACGTCTTGTATCAAGTGAAAGTACCATTTTATTTGTAGACGATGGAAGCAAAGACAGCACGTGGTCGCTTATTGAAAAAGAAAGCTGCAGCAATTTGTTTGTAAAAGGGTTGAAGCTAGCGCGGAATGTAGGACATCAAAATGCTTTGCTGGCAGGACTAGAAGCAGCCCATAAGCAATCTGACTGCGTCATTTCCATTGACGCAGATTTGCAAGATGATATCAGCGTTATTCGTACTTTTGTAGAGAAATATTGGCTCGGGTATGAAGTCGTATATGGTGTTCGAGACAGCAGAGAAACCGATACATTTTTTAAACGAACCACGGCAGTAGGGTTTTACCGTTTTATGAATAGGCTAGGAATTCAGCTCGTTCAAAATCACGCCGATTTTCGTCTCATGAGCAAACGTGCTCTTGGTGAACTTATGAAATATAAAGAAGGCAACGTCTTTTTACGAGGCCTTGTACCATTAGTAGGATTTCGCTCCACGGAAGTCACATATGACCGCAAAGAACGGACAGCGGGCGAATCAAAATATCCCCTAAAGAAAATGCTTGCTTTTGCATTCGACGGGATTACATCTTTTAGCGTAGCGCCGATACGCTTATTGACGCTGCTTGGAGGAGCTTCTTTTCTCTTTAGTATTGCGTTTGGTATTTATGCGCTGATTCAAAAATATTTAGATCATACGCAAATCGGCTGGACGTCTCTTATTTTATCGATTTGGCTTGTAGGCGGCCTGCAGCTAATGGGAATGGGTCTTGTCGGAGAATATATTGGCAAGATTTTTAACGAAGTGAAACAGCGTCCTAAATATGCGATTGAAAGAGATTTATATACAAAACACTCATTAGCCAAACAAAAAGATTTGCTTATGCATTAATTTAAGAAGCTTCTCCTAAATGGAGAGGCTTTTTTGTTAAAGCGTTTATCATAATTTTTAAGTGAACAGGAAATGCTACTACTAAAATTTCTAAGGAGATCAGAATCTATGAAAAGACTATTTTATACAGTCAGCACTTTTTGTTTTGTTTGGCTTGCTTTTGCAGCCATTCATGTCAGCGCTCTTTCGATTGAGAAGCTTCCAATGAAGAAATCATCTGAACAATGGTCAGTTGAACTCACAAAAGCGAGCATGACGGGAGATAATCAGCTAAAGTGGAAAAATAACGTCTATCATACATATGGATTAACCGTTGAAAACATTGGAAAAGACGTAGAGCGCGTGCAGGTCCAAGCTTTTCGGCACGAAGGAAAAAATAAGGCGAAATACAGCTTGTTTTCTCCTATTGAACGGTCTAACTTAAGCAAAAGCGGTCAGCGTTTTCGCTATGCGAATTTTGCTGTTCCTGGAAAAGCGGCAGGTTTAGACATTATGATTAACTGGACGGACGAACGAGGCAATCATCAAGAACATTTTGAATTTAAATAAAAGTCTTCGCTTAGGCGAAGACTTTTTTTGCAGGAATTTATCCTCGTATGTGGAAAACGAACACGAAAGGAGAGATCGTAATGATTGCAAAAGCTACTGAAGAAGAAATACAAGAAATTCGGAAAAAATCTGCTGATGCGCTGTTTGAAGGAACAATGAAGCAGTTTCATCCGTCAGCAGAACGCGTAAATGAACTAGTTGGTAGTGCCCTTGAAAAAGGCTGTTATTATTTAGTTTCAAGACAAGAAAATAAACTCGCAGGCTGGGTTCTTATCGGCCCATCTGCCGACTTCTTTTCAAAAGAAGAAATTGGCTTTATCTACGAATTATATGTTGTACCGGAATACCGCGGGCAAGGTCTAGCCAAGCCGTTAATGCAAAAAGCAATTGATGAATTGTCTATCAAAGGATACCCTGAAATCAGACTCAGCGTTCATGCTGGGAATTTTGCACAGCATGTGTATCGTGAACTTGGCTTTGTAGATAAACAAATATCAATGAGCTTCCAAGTGGCAAAACGTCCGTAACGTTGATGAATGTCAGCGAGTCCATAAAACATAAGATGTTATACATGCGATGAGGTTCGGTAATGAAAGTAAAAGTAAATAAGTAGCCCAAACGGAACCTTTATCTAGTACTTCAACGGCTCCTCCACCTGTATTGTCTGAAGAGGGGGGATCTTCAAGCGCGTTCATAATCAAAGCCGCCGCTGCTAAAATAATCCCTCCAATGCTTCCGGTTGTTTTGACAATTGCAATATGGAAAGTAGATGAAAAAGCAATAGTAAGAAGCAGCAGCAGGCTTCCCAAAAAAGCAGATAACAGATATCGTTTCATGTGCTCACCATCCTTTATGAAAGCATACCATATTTTACTTCTTTTTTCTTTTTATTGAAAAGCTATTGACGTAACCTACAAAACATATTAGAATAGTCAGAAATAATTTAAAAACGAAATATTCTTATCTAGAGAGGTGGAGGGACTGGCCCTTTGAAGCCTCAGCAACCACAATTATTGAATGGTGCTAATTCCAGCATAGCCTAGCTCTGATAGATAAGGAGAGGAATCTTTTTCTATGATGAAACCCTCTTCTTAGGAAGAAAAATTTCGTGTGGAAAAGGTGATGACATTGAACAATAGACAAACAACGTTAAGCACTGATGATTATTTAGATCTATACTTATTAGCCAAAGAAATAAAAGACGAAACGTGGCAGCAGGAAATTTTAGCTGCGCTAAAAACGCAGCAAAATCGTTCATTTGAAGACAAACAATCCGCCCTCGTTCAAGAGATATGGGAAGATTTTAAACAGTTAAATGAAGATATTTCTTTTACGTATCGCTTGATTCAAGAAGAGCCAACTAACGAACAATTTCAGGCTAAATTAAGCCGCTTGAGAGAACGGCGGATCACGCTGAGCCGTGAGTTATATTTAGCTAAAAAACAGTATGTTGAACACACGCAATAAAAAGATCCGCTTGATAAACAAGCGGTTTTTTTACGTGTAAATGTTAGAAGCGTTATATTTCGGGTAGTAAATAGATAAGACAAAAAAAGGAGGGATAACAGTGGCCCAAGGTGTATTATGTGAAGTGAATGAGTGCATGTATTGGAAATCCGGAAATAAATGCAGTGCAGAGTCCATTTACGTTGTGAGTCCTGAAAGTAGTCACCATGTTTCTGAAACGGAAGAACCTGGCTGTAAAACTTTTGAACCCGCGAGATAAATGCTAGTTTTTATAAAAAAGCATAAAATGAACGATGCGCTGACGGAATTGAGTCGGCGTTTTTCTATTTTTAAAAAAATACTATTACTTAGGTGCAATAATAAATACATAGTAAAAAAGCAGTGTCTACGTCTAATTGTGTGTTTAAACAAAATGATACGATAATTTTTTTGTTTTTCGACAAAAGAAAAGTGAGAGAAAGGTGATAGAATACAAATATACAGCCTAGCTGTCTTTTAGCACAAACTTATATGAAAGCGCTAACAAAAAGGCTGTGTTCATCTCGTTTTGACAGATTGGAAAAAGGGGAGACGTTTATGCAGGGGAAAACTCAGGGGAAAGAATTGAAACGCGGGTTAGAAGAAAGGCATGTGACGCTGATGTCCTTAGGAGCAGCCATAGGGGTAGGGCTGTTTCTTGGATCTGCATCTGCTATTAAATTAGCAGGGCCGGGAATATTATTGGCGTACGGATTTAGCGGAATGATTATGTTTTTTATTATGAGAGCACTTGGGGAAATGGCGATTCAAAAACCTGTTGCAGGTTCATTCAGCAAGTACGCGCGCGACTATTTAGGGCCGCTTGCTGGTTATTTAACAGGTTGGAACTACTGGTTTTTATGGGTTGTAACATGTATGGCTGAAATTACAGCCGTTGGTATTTATATGGGATATTGGTATCCGGATGTACCAAACTGGATTTGGGCGTTATCGGCGCTTGTCATCATGACAACAGTTAACTTCTTAGCTGTTAAGGCATATGGTGAACTGGAATTTTGGTTTGCACTTATTAAAATTTTAGCGATTGTGTTAATGATTGCCGTTGGATTATTAATGATTGTGTTTGGAATCGGCAACGGCGGCGTTGCGACTGGTATTAAAAATTTGTGGGACAACGGCGGACTGTTCCCGAACGGATTCAAAGGTATTTTGCTGTCGCTGCAAATGGTCATGTTTGCGTATTTAGGAATTGAAATGATCGGCGTTACCGCGGGAGAAGTGAAAAATCCGGAAAAATCTCTAGCAAGAGCGATTGATTCTGTCTTTTGGCGTATTCTGATTTTCTACGTCGGTGCGTTATTTGTCATTATGTCGATTTATCCGTGGCAAGAAATTGGTTCACAGGGAAGCCCGTTTGTATTAACATTTGAAAAAATCGGCATTCCAGCGGCGGCTGGTATCATTAACTTTGTTGTACTAACAGCAGCTCTTTCTTCTTGTAACAGCGGTATTTTTAGTACAGGCCGTATGCTGTTTAACTTAGCAGAACACGGAGAAGCGCCAAAAGGATATGGCCAGCTTACAAAAGGCGGCGTACCGGGAAAAGCTGTTTTAGCATCAGCAGGTGCGCTATTAGTCGGAGTAGCGTTAAACTACATTGTGCCTGCCAAGGTATTTACGTGGGTAACAAGCATTGCAACATTCGGTGCGATTTGGACATGGGGAATTATTTTGCTTTCTCAAATTAAGTATCGCAAAACGTTAAAAACAGGTGAAGAGGCAAAGCTGAAATATAAAATGCCTTTATTTCCGTTAACATCTTATGTGTCACTTGCGTTCCTAGCGCTGGTAGTGGTTCTCATGGCATATAATCCAGATACAAGAATTGCAGTTGTCATCGGACCATTATGGTTTATCGGTCTTATTATCGCGTACTACGCAAAAGGATTTCATAAACGAAGTCAAGGTTCAGCTGAGACTGAGCAAAAGCTAGTGAAATAAAAGAAAAGACCTCTTTCTTGGAAAGAGGTCTTTTCTTTTATTTTATTTGTTCTTAATTTCCTATAAATAATTAGTTTAGGTAGGTTTCAATAATTGTTTCAATATCATAAGGAGTAATACCTTCATCAAGCGAATAAATAGTGTCAGCTTTTTGTTTGTCATAGACAAGTGTTCCTCTAGCTTGTGCGTGAAATGAAAAAAGATCATAAAGCGTTGGCTTCAAAAGCTTTGTCATGGCTTTTCCCATAAGAGAGAGAGATCCATTGTTTTGTTCAAGATTATTTTGAAATTCAACATGATGATGCAGTGAAATATCCGTCCAGATTAATTTTCGCTCTTGTAAATCAAAAATTAAAGGGATGGAAATGGTGGAATCACTAGCAAGATCTACTTTATTTTGTACGGTAGAAGGTTCGAATATTTCGCCGGACTCTACGTGCTGTCTCATCATCCATCCTCCAAAGCATTCGGGGAGCATAACAAAAGGTTGAATGGAAAATGAATAAACGTTCATTAATACATAACGGCCGCCTTTTTTTAGAACAGTAGGGATATGCAAGTCAATAAATTCACATGCTCCCTTAGGGGCAGATGTAATATCTCCGCTGTGGAAAGCTTTGAAGCTTTTTGAAGATAAGTTTGTATAGGAAATATGCTCTTTATACAGCCAGTTTTCATCGTAAATTCCGGCAGATAAATCAATATCTACATTACCAGTGTGTTCACCATTACCAGTGTGTTCACCATTTACAAAGCCTTCTTTCCACCAAATGAAAAAACGAAGCGTGTCGCCTTCAGGTATTGTTAATTTACTGCCGCGGCTAATCGTTTTTAACGTTTTACTGCTTGAACGCTGTGAAAATGGTATAGTTTGTTCATGCAAACGTTCATCAACCCATACATTTCCAAGAGGTGGCAGCTTGGCAAAACGGTCATGTAAAGCATCTTTGCATGCATTTATTACACCTTCACAAAGATCCTTACGAAGAGAAGGTAAGGGATTATCAAGCGCCATTACTTTGGACACATTCCCTTTAGGAAACACTACGCGCATATCTTGTTTATGATGTCGATGCTTCATATGAGAATAGAGCTGAAGCAGTACTGGCGTAGAGACATGATGAGCGACCGTTGCAAATGCTGTAATAATAGAAGCTGCTTCTTGTTCCCCAGTAGATAAGCGCAGTAAATGGTCAATTCGTCTAGCAAAGTCACCTGGACGTTTTTCTAAAAGTGAAACTGCTTTTGAGACGTCTTTTTGCTCGAGTGCTTTCTCTACTTTACTATAGAAGGTCAATGGTTTTTTATGATTTCGAACAGCATCGAATCCTTTAGCAGCGCGAGGAAATCGATGTTTGTATTCCCCAGGATGTAAAATTTCACCTAAACGAATCCACTTTACTTTATAGCGAAACATATCTTCTTCTATGTTTGAAGTGCTTTCTAGCAGCTGCAACAAGCTTCGACGTTCAAAACGACTAAACTTCTTAAATAAAGTGGGTGATGAAAGGCTAATATCTCCATCAGATAAAGCGGTTGCCAAACGTAAAACGTCTGTTGCTGTTTTAAAATAAGAAGACAAGACATCAATAGGTAGTTTTTTTGTTTTAATTAAAACTGAGCTAACAAATGCACCATTTTCTTTTTGAGGAATGACTTCTGGAAGTAGGTCTAATGCATGTAAATGGACAAGCGACCATTCAATGTCTGCTCGATCCGTTTGCGATAATGAGGTATTGGCACCAATTAATTGACTCATCATAAGGCCGAATTCTTCATCTGTTCCGAGGTCAATAATCCGCAAATCTGTAGTATCTAACAGTGGGAAAACATCTTGTTTTTCACTGTTTGGTAAAATCCCAGTCAGATAGTGAACCACGGCATTTATGTATAGTTCTGCTTCCGACGCTTGCATGACTTCGTTTGGAAAGTTAGGATACATCGGTTTATATTTGACATGAGCGCCAACAAGTCTTTTTAAAGATAAGAGAAGCTGCTCATAAAAAGACATAAATTCGTAGAACGAAAGAGTGAGTAACCGATCAATTAAAGAAGCTGAAGCTGTAAATCCTAATGCCTCAATGTTTTTTAACATGGAAGCTACATAAGCAGGAGCTAATATATCTGATCCTTGATTTATAATTACTTTAGATTGTCTTCTTAAAAAAATATCGTTTTTCATTCAAACACCACCATGTATGATTTGCACAGAAAAAGCCAGGCGCTGTGCTTCCTGACTTTGAATATATGTATAGTTAGGTTAATGGATTAAGGAAAGGGATACCTCTAAATTCTAAGAGTTGGATGAGAAGGAAGAAGTATCATAGCCTTAATCTTTGAATATTGTACCATCATATTGAAAAGATGTAAAATAATAATAGTTTAGTAGGGCAGGAAGTTTTTTGTCTTTTTTACCTATCGAATTCTCCCAATTTTAAACCCATTATCAATTTGATGAAAGCCGACTTTTGGATAGTAGTTCATAGCAGAAGGAGCTGAAAGTAAAATCAGCGCGGTTTCTTCGCCGATTTCTGATTGAACATGTTTGATGAGCTGTGTACCGATTCCTTGCTTTTGATAGTCTTTTACAACAGCTAAATCCGATAAATAGCAGCAGTAGCTAAAATCTGTTAACGCTCTGGCTATGCCAATGAGTTGGCTGTCGTTCCAAGCGGTAATGGTAAGAGAAGCGTGATCAAGCATTCTTTGAATCCGATCAAGATCTTGTGCAGGACGTTTAATGCCTGAATGCACAAACACTTCAGCAGCTTGTTCGGCACGGATTGAGACGTTGGTTTTATAAGTAATAGTCATTGTGTCATCTCCTTGAGTTATAAGATATAGTTCAGTATATGAAGAAACTGAACTGAGAGTAAGTGTCAGAAACAGCGAATTTAATAGTATCAGTTAGAAAGGAAAGAACACTATGTTAGAGCTAATGCCTTTGCTTGATAAAAGAAAAGCAGATCCCTTGTACATGCAACTTTATATCTACATAAAACAACAAATTCAAAAAGGTACCATTCCGCCTCATGAAAAATTGCCTTCTAAACGAAAGCTAGCTCTTCATTTAAGCATTAGCCAAAATACGGTTGAAGCGGCTTATGTACAGTTAGAAGCTGAAGGCTATATTGAGATACTAGCCAGGAAAGGAGCATTTGTAAAAGAGATAAAAAATGAAGTCGTGCTTCAAGAACTGCCTCCTATCTCTATATCTCTGCAACAAGAAGATCAAAAATTAACTGCCCTTGATTTTAGCCATGGAAAGATAGAAGTAGAAAAATTTCCGTATAATACGTGGAAAAAGCTAACGGTTCAAGCTATTTATCATGATGAAAGCCAGCTTTTTTATAGCGGACATCCGCAGGGCGAACTGCTTCTTCGCCAAGAAATTGCGTCGTACCTTTACCACTCAAGAGGAGTGCGCTGCACAGCGGAGCAAATTGTGATAGGTGCAGGTACACAGTACCTCATGTGGCTGCTTTCTGTCATTCTGGGAAAAGAAAAGATAATTGGGTTCGAAAACCCAGGCTTTCACCGAACGAGGCACGTTTTTCAAGAACAAGGCATGTCGGTCGTCCCTGTTTCTCTTGATAGTTCTGGCTTGAAAGTCAAGGAACTGAAAGAAAGCGAAGCGGATGCGGTGTACATTACGCCGTCTCATCAATTTCCTGTTGGCATGGTCATGCCGATTGCAAGAAGGCTTGAACTACTAGAGTGGGCGAAGGAAGCGAACGGCTATATTATAGAAGATGACTATGACGGAGAATTTCGCTATAAAGGAAAACCGATTCCGGCCCTTCAAGGATTAGATCAAGACGATCGCGTTATTTATACGGGGACGTTTTCAAAATCGTTGATGCCTTCTCTTCGAATCAGTTATGCCGTGCTGCCACACCGGCTTCTTACAAGATATGTGAAGCACTGTGGACTTTTTAAACAGCCTGTTTCAAGACTTCATCAGCATACGCTTTTTCTTTTTATGAAAGAAGGACACTGGGAACGTCACTTGAATAAAATGAGAACAGCATACCGCAAAAAACAAGCGCTGCTGCTAGATTGTTTGACTGCTATTATGGGAGAACGTGTAGATATTGTTGGAGAACATTCCGGCTTGCATATTCTTCTTGAGGTGAAAAATGGAATGAGTGAACAGAAACTAATTGAAGCAGCTGCCAAGCAAGGGGTAACGATTTATCCAACGTCTATTTATTATCATAGTGCCGATGAAAACAAGACGCCCTATGTATTGCTTGGATTTGCGGGATTGTCTGATAAAGAAATAAAAACAGGTGTAAACCTGCTGTTTAAAGCTTGGTTTGAACAGTAAGATTGAGAGATATGCTGGGGGAATTTCGATGAAAGTAAAGCGGAAATTATTTGGCTTATGGACAGGAGAGTTTACGTCAGCTTTACTGTTTGCTGCGCTGTGGATAGGGTACTTAAATGGATTTTCGCATCTAGCTTTTTATTTAACAACGTTTTCAAGTGTGTATGCTTTTATTATACTTGAGTTTATCTTGTTTCAAGGAAGCTTGTACTGGTTTATGAAATGGAGGCGAGTGAGCCGAAAAGAAGATTCTCATTTGCCCTCCAGCTACATTCAGTTATTTCTGCTTTTTAAAAAAATGAATAAAATTCTTCTTACGTTAGGTTTAGGTGTACTCATTTACCACTATGTGCAGTTAGGGGTTAAAGGACTTGCTTTTTTTCTAGGCCTTTATGCGTTTGCTTGGATTGAATATATTAACTACTATGTGATTAGACTTTCTTATCAAAGTCCAAGTGAAATCAAAGAGTTTTTTGAGCAAAAAGGCTTTAAGCGGTCTATTTTAGCGAGAGAAATAGATAAAAACCAGCGCGTTTGACTACACAGACCGCGCTGGTTTTTTTGTCTGGAAATCAAGGAATAGGCAAGAGTCGATAAATTAGTGAACTTGAAGGTAAAGGAAAGTTTGATAGGAAGAAGATGCTTCTTGTAAGGAAGATACGAACGTATGAAAAAGCGGCGTTACATTCATGCGGTTGTTTCTCGACCAGTCATGGTTTGCGAAAAATGATTTTCTTAGTTCGGCCGTCAGTTCAATCTGGACTCCGGCTTTTAGCAAATTATCATTTACAATATTTTGTTCGCTTGTTCCGGCTACATCAGATGGGGCGTCACGGACTGTAAAGCCGTTTTTGCGTAGCGCTTGCTTCACCAGCTCTTTGTAAAGCTGATTTTTTCCGCCTACATATACGATAGGCTGGCTGCCGCTGTAGCCGTGAATCGTCAAAACGGACATACTTTGCTGAGCCATTCCTCTAGCAATCGGTTCGTCAAAATTTTCTGAGGTTATGTGCAGAACTCCGTTGTTAGTGGACTTGATGCCTTCGAATAAATAATAAGAAGCGGAAAAGCGATCAGCGAGTTCTTTGGCGACTTCTGATGTGCCCGGTTCAATTCCTCCGCCGTGAATGGCTATAATGGATAGGTAGCTAAAGCGCTGTTCGTAGCGAATATCGTAGTCTTGATGGAGAATCTCGTGCTGCTGCAGTTCTGCATAAGAGGAATAATAGTCACCGCTTGCATAAGAGGGAGGGAGAATCAAAAAGCAGCACATCAAAGGCAACAAAATGCTTGTACTCCATTTGAATAAACGGTTCATTAATAATCACCTCTATTTATCCTATGATAAATAGAGGTGATTATTAATATTTTCGCTTTTTGATAAAGTGCCAGTTTGTTTGAAATTCAATGGGTTCGCGTTCTAATCGTCCTCACTCAAGAAATATGCTGTAATAACTGATAATTTTATCTAATTTGATTAGCCTCCACTTCAAAAATTGGTTATAGTAAATTATAACAAAAATAGAAATAGTTAATAGGTCCATTTATAAAAAAGTGAAGAGAAAGGAGGGGGGAAATGACCGCAGCTTTTATTAGTCGTCTCGCGCTATCAGGTTTGTTAGGAGCTTTGGTTGGTTTAGAAAGAGAGTTTAGAGCAAAAGAAGCGGGTTTTCGCACTCATTTTTTAGTTGCTGTCGGTAGTACGCTCATTATGTTAATTTCCAAATATGGCTTTTCAGATGTGCTTCATCAAGATCATATGGCTCTTGATCCGAGCCGAGTTGCCGCACAAGTAGTAAGCGGTATTGGTTTTTTAGGAGCAGGTATGATTATTATTCAAAAGCAGCATGTTAGAGGGCTCACAACAGCCGCAGGCGTATGGGCAACGTCGGGAATTGGTTTAACCATTGGGGCGGGTATGTATACAGTCGGCATTAGCGCAACTATACTGGTGCTGATTGGCTTAGAAATATTGAACGTAATGTTTACATCTCTTTCTACTCATTCCCTTTTAATTAAGTTTCGTGCAGCGAATCAAGAGGATATTTATGAGCTCCTTGATAAGATTGAAAGGGGAAATATTATGATTTCATCCTATGAAATTCACCAGGATCATCATCAAGGTGAACTGCTTTATTTTGTTGAAATAAAAGGAAAAGCAAAAAAGAAAGGGAATAAAGTAGAATTGATTAAATCGATTCACTCTATGGCTCACGTGTTATTTATTGAAATTGAATAAGCACTTATTTATTTTTTGTCAAAGAGATTAAGACATAACTAAATTAATCTAAAATCGAACAAATGGATAAAGGGGCCAGTATGATCGTTTAGTACACCACGGCTGATTTCCGTGCAAGGCTTCGCTTTCCGCGGGCGGCCGGTGAGCCTCCTCGTCGCTTGCGCTCCTGCGGGGTCTCACTTATTCTGCTTTTCCCGCAGGACCTCCAATCAACCGTTAGAAGTACCTCCATATATGAAACCTACGTTTGGATCTTTCTTCAGCTAAAAAACTTTCGTTTCAGCCTCTTTATTCGTTCTCTATCTTGCTTAAATCGTTTCGCAGTGTTTTAGCATAGCAAAAAAAGGCTATTACCTAAATATAGAGAATTTTACTGGAGGTTATAAAATGAAAATTGGAGTCGTAGGTGCTACAGGAAAAGCAGGAAGTTTTATCGTGAAAGAAGCTTTAAATCGCGGCCATGATGTAACGGCAATCGTACGTGATGCGAGCAAAGTAGACGAACGAGATGTTCGTACACTGGAAAAAGACATCTTTGATATCACGGCAAAAGATATCGAAGGCTTGGATGCAGTAGTGAATGCGTTTGGAGCTCCTGAAGGAAAAGAACATCTGCATGTAGAAGCAGGACAGTCGTTAATTCGTGTATTTAAACAAGCTCCGGACGTTCGTCTTCTTGTTGTAGGAGGAGCAGGCAGTTTGTTTGTCGATGAAGAGAAAACGACGCGTCTAGCAGATACGCCTGATTTTCCAAAAGAGTATAAAGCGACAGCTGACAATCAAGCTCAAAATTTAAAAGATTTAGAAAGTACAAGCGATATTAATTGGACGTTTATTAGCCCAGCAGCATTTTTTAATCCTTCAGGAAAACGAACGGATGCTTATAAAACTGGGAAAGATCATGTTATTTTAAACTCAGAAGGAAACAGCCATGTCAGCTATGCTGATTATGCCATTGCTGTCATTGATGAAATTGAGCGAGGAGAGCATGTAAACGAACGCTTTACCGTTGTATCCGACGCTAGATAAAGGAAAAGCCGCTTTATGCGGCTTTTTTTGTGCATGTTATACTATGGGAAAAGGAGTAAGGTATAGAATGGATAATAAAGTAAACGTAGAACTAGCGTTTTATAGTGAAGCCTACGAGTCATCTATACATAGCTATACGCTGCCTGAAGCGCAGCTCATTTATACGGCACTTCCCGCTGAAGCCTTAGCTAAGTGTGAGCGGGAAAAGGACAGAACGCCTGTTTTGATTTTGGCAGAAAACAAACTAGCCGGCTTTTTCGTGCTCGACGCAGGGAAAGCTGTTAAAGAATATACTAAAAGCTCCGGCGCGCTTTTAATACGGTCGTATTCCATTCATCCTGATTATCAAGGAAAGGGAGTTGGCAAAAAGTCATTGAAACTTCTTCTTTCTTTTATCAACCAGCACTTTCCGACTAAAAATGAAGTGGTGCTAGGCGTGAACTATAAAAACACGGCCGCGCAGCAACTGTACAAAAGAAGCGGCTTTATCGACACAGGCGGACATATTTTTGGAAGCCAAGGAAAGCAGTTTGTTTATGAGATGGACATAAAAAAAGCTTGAACAAGAGTTCAAGCTTTTTTCTTATATAACAAGTAGGAAGCTAGAGCAAATAGGCAGTGCTACAAGGGACGTTTTTAATACGGGAGCAGGGACGCGATTTGTGAATTTTGCTCCAATATATGAACCGACCATTGTGCCGACTACTACTTGGATCAACAGTGGAATATCTAAAAAGCCCTGCTGATAATAGCCCATTCCTCCGCCGATGGCAATCGGAATAATAACGAGCATTGTCGTTCCGGCTGACTGACGAATAGACAAGCCTAACACCATCATAAGGCCAAGCTGGATAAATGGAGTTGATCCAATTCCAAACATTCCTGATAGAGCGCCGGTTATTAAGCCAATTAGTAAAGAATAGACGACAAATTTAGCTCCTGTTGGAACAGTACGTTCTTTTTGCTGACGGGAAAATAAAAACATACGCAGCCAAAGTAAAACACCAGATAATAAAAGCATACCGGCTGTTAGCCATTTTAGCTCGCCTTCTGGGATAAAGGATGAAAGGTTAGACCCAATCCAAGCGCCTAATGCACCGAGGATACCAACAGAGATACCGGATTTTAAAGATACGTTACCTTCGCGGTAATGACTGACGGCGCCAGATAAAGAAGAGAAAATCATTGCGGTAAGAGCCGTTGCGAGTGCAACGTGTACAGATACGCCGTACAGCAGCGTTAAAATCGAAATAATAAAACCTGATCCGCCTGCTCCGACAAATCCTAAGATTAGTCCGACGGCTAACATTGTTAAAACAATTGAAACATCCATAAACTAATTCCTTCTTTCAACACTTATTCTATGCAGACACATAACATTTTTAGCAAGTGCTACGTTCTTCATTTAAACATGAATTTTTTATGACGTCCAATGTATAATTTATATGAAATTGATAGTATTATGTAATAAGTAAAGGATGTGAAAAAATGGAATGGCAGCAGCTCGAATATTTTAATGTTGTAGCTCAAACGGAACATTTCACAAAGGCAGCGGAAAAATTATCAATCGCACAGCCTACGCTCAGCCGCTCAATTTCTAAATTAGAATCAGAGCTTGGCGTGCCGCTATTTGAACGAAAAGGAAGGCAAGTTATTTTAAATCGATATGGACGGCTTTTTTATGAACGAACGGTTAAAGTATTAAACGAAATGGAAGAAGCTAAACGTGAGCTTTCAGATTTGATTCATCCTCACCGCGGCAGTATTTCGTTTGCTTTTTTAAAATCATTAGGCGCTTCGTCCGTCCCAAAACTAGTTCATGCTTTTTTACAAGAGTATCCGAACGTTCAATTTCAAATTTTTGAGAACGCTACGAACATCATGCTTGATCAGCTTCAAACGGGTGAAATTGATTTTTGTATGTCTTCTGTAACGGAATCTAGGTCAGGCATTCAGTGGGAATATTTATGGAAAGACGAGCTGTACGCGTATGTCCCTGATACGCATTCTTTTGCCTCAAGGCAAGTACTTTCGATTTCAGAGTTGGCTCATGAATCGTTTATCGCGTTAAAAAAAGGATACGGAAGTCGAACAATTTTTGATCAGCTGTTTGAAGAAGCGGAGATTGTCCCAAATATTACGTTTGAAGGAGAAGAATTTTTGACGGTGATTGGTTTTGTAGCGGCTCATTTAGGAGTTGCCTTGCTTCCTGAAATAAAGGGAGTGGACTTACGAGGCATTAAAAAAATAAAGCTCAAAGAAGACACAGCTTCAAGAGTAATTGGGATTGCGTGGAACAAGGATAAATATTTAACTCCTGTTGCGAAAAAGTTCCAGGAATTTTTAATTCAGTATTTCAAAGACCATCATACAGGAGGAAAACGATGAAGAAAATTGCTTGCCTGCACGCTCATCATTCGAACATCTCTTATATAGAAAAAGCGCTGCCGTTTGCGAACTGTATGCATTTCGTAGACCCTGGACTTGTACATCGAGTAACAACCGACCCTAAGTTTGCAGCGGAGTCAGCAGCTGCAGAAGTAGAAAAGCAGTTAAAGTGGATGGAAGAATGTTCAGCGAATGCCATTTTACTTACGTGTACGAATTACATTGCTCTTTTACCAGAAGCATTTACAAGCGATATTCCAATTATTAAAATCGATGAGCCTTATTTTCACCGAATATGTGAAATAGAAGAACCGCAGCTTATCGTGTTTACAAATCCGGAAACCGTAGAAGGAACAATGAAGCGCCTAGACGAATTTGCATTTTATCAAAATGTAAAGATAAAGGTTCGCCCTGTTGTGATAGAAGGTGCTTTTGAACTAGTAATGACTGGAAACCTAGAGAAGTATAAACAGAAGGTAAAACATGTCTTACATGAGCTAATAAAAGAGCATAATACCGTTGTTTCAGTAGCGCAGCTCTCGATGGTAGAAGCGGCGGCGGAGGTAAGCGACCGTATTATTACGCCTCTTCAACCGTTAGCGGAAGAAGTAAGAAAAACAATTATTAGGTCATAAGAAACGAAAGAAAGAAAAAATAAATGGTAAAATATTCACTTTATTTTGACAAAAATTTCATTTCCTTATATGATAAGTAGTGTTATAGAAACCACTTATTATATAGGGGAGGCATCGTTTTGTGAAGAAAGCAAATGCACGCGATAAGATTTTAGAAACAGCATCGCGGCTTTTTCAGCTGCAAGGCTATCATGCAACAGGATTAAATCAAATTATTAAAGAGAGTGGGTCGCCAAAAGGGTCTCTTTATTATTATTTTCCAAAAGGGAAAGAAGAACTGGCGATTCACGCTGTTCAATATACGAATAAATACGTCCAAATCCAAATTAAAGAAAGTTTAAATAAATCTTCTGACGCAGCCCAGGCTATTCAGTATTTTATTGAAGAATTGTCCAAGCAGTTTGAACACGAAGAAAGTATTGCTGGTATGCCTGTTGGACTGCTGGCTGGAGAAACGGCGCTTATTAATGAACCGCTGCGAGAAGTCTGCTACGCAGCGTTTCAAGATTGGGAAAAACTTTTTAGAGAAAAAATGATAGAGAGCGGATTTCAAGAAAAGCAGGCAGGAGAGCTTGCAGTTGTGATTAACTGTATGATCGAAGGAGGAATCTTGCGTTCGTTAACAGAGAAAACAAGCGCTCCTTTGCAGCAGATTCAGCAGCAGATTCCAGTTCTTGTTCGTAAATAAAAAGTGAGGCTGGGACATCACAAAATGAATCTAAAGACTAACAATCGGGATACATGAGCTGGACTGCTTGTGACCCTGCTGTTGATTTCCGTGCAAGGCTTTGCTTTCGGCGGGAGGCCGCTGAGCCTCCTCGTCGCTTGTGCTATTGCGGCGTCTCATCTGTGCCGTTTTTCCCACAGGAGTCTTCGCCTTGTCCTCCAATCAACAGCTAGAAGTAGCTACCTACATAAAACCTACGTTCACCATAATCATAAAAAACACGAACTATTCATCCTTTTTGATAGATAGTTCGTGTTTCACTTTAACTAGACTACTTTGTCCTCGACTCTTTTTTATAGATTGACGGAATTTGGCATATATTGATAAAATTTAAAGTGTATTTTCTGAAAATTCTATTTCTTGCAAAGAGAAAGAAAGGAGTAGCTTGTGATTTTTACTATTATTCAAGCTGATGATACGTGGGCACTATGGGGAATTCTAGCGATTTGGGCTTCTGTTAGTATTTTTCTCGAACAAAAGTATAAGTGGGCTTCTTTTCTGTCAGGAGCTATTATTGCGCTAGCAGGAGCGCTTATCCTATCAAATTTAAAAATCATTCCAACAGAGTCTCCGGTTTATGATGCGGTTTGGGCGTATCTAGTACCGCTTGCCATTCCATTATTGTTATTTCAAGTCAATATGAAAGAATTATTTCAAGAAAGCCGGAAACTGCTTTTTATTTTCTTAATCTGTGCAGTAGGAACGGTTATAGGGAGCACGGCAGGCTTCTTGTTATTAAAAGATTATATTCCTGAACTAGCAAAAATTGCAGCAGCTATCGGCGCTTCTTATGTAGGCGGAGGGGTTAACTTTGCTACCGTTACGGCTAAATTTGAACCATCAAGTCAAATGGTTTCGGCGACGGTAGTTGCTGATAATATGGTCATGGCTTTACTGTTTGCCGTGTATATGTTCGTTCCTTCTATGAAGTTTTTTAGAAAACATTTTAAGACGCCTCATATTCAAGAAGTAGAGGCTGGGCAATATGGAGAAAATGATCGTCATACGCTTGCAGAAAAATATTGGGCAAAAAAAGAAATTTCGTTAAAAGACGTTGCGGCTTCAATTGGTACATCATTTTTTCTAGTGGTTGCATCGTTTAAATTAGCCGAATGGTTTGGAACAATCATTCCAACCGGTCCAAATGTTTCGGTAGTTCAAACATTATTACATACTATTTTGAGCGAAAAATACTTATTGCTTTCCACACTTACGTTTCTTGTCATTTATCTGTTCCCTTCTTATTTTAAAAACATTAGCGGAAGCCAAGAAATCGGCACGTACTTCATTTATATTTTCTTTGTTGTCATTGGAGTACCGGCGTCTATTCCATTAATTGTTGAAAAAGCACCTCTTTTGATTCTATTTGTGCTCATTGTGGGAATGAGTAATTTAATAGTGGGACTTATTCTAGGAAAAGTATTTAAAATTGATTTAGAACATATTTTACTAGCGAGCAATGCAACGGTAGGAGGGCCTACGACAGCAAGTGCAATGGCGATTGCTAAAGGATGGGGAAGTTTGGTTGGTCCTATCTTAGTAGTAGGAACGCTTGGCTATATTATTGGTAACTATATCGGTTTTGCACTTGGCTATTGGTACTTAACATTTTAAATAAAAAAGCGCCTCCTCTGATGACTCGGAGGAGGCGCTTTTTTATTTAGCATGCTTGGCTGCTGAAGATTGATAAAAGCGGCCTTTAAAGATATACGTAGCTGTAATAAATAAATAGATAGCTAGTGTAATAGTCGTAATAACAATGGAGGTTGTGCAGATAACGCCAATTAAAATAGCGCTTAGTGCAATTAGGGCAGCCCACGTCGTATAAGGAAACCATTTAACAGAGTAGCTGCTCGATGCTTCTGGCTGAACTTTGCGGGACTTTAAGTGTGCGATCGCAATAATCAACCAAATAAACAACACGGTATATCCTAAGGATCCCATCAAATAATCAAATGTTTTACTTCCTGCAAATAAGGAAATCAACACGCCCACATAAAGAGATGATGTACACATTAAGATTGCATAGACAGGAACTCTGTTAACAGAAAGTTTCGAAAATATCTTCGGCACTCGACCGTCTACTGCTTGCGTATACAAAATACGTGATGAACCGTAAAGCCCTGAGTTCATTGAAGAAATGACGGCTAACAAGATCACGGCATTCATAATATGATCTGCTCCGGGAATTCCAATCATTTTAAATACCATTACAAAAGGGCTTTGAGAAACGCCGTTCACTTCATTCCAAGGAATCAAGCTCACGATGATAAAAAATGGGAACAGATAAAAAGCAATGATGCGCGTTAATGTGCTGCGCACGGCTTTTGGTACTACTTTTTCAGGGTTTTTTGTTTCAGCTAGCGTTACCCCGATGATTTCAGTTCCACCGTAAGAGTAGATGACAACTAGCATCGCTGTAATTAACCCAGTTGGTCCTTTAGGGAAGAAACCGCCGTGATCGCTCAAGTTTGAAAAGCCCGCTGCGGTATGGTGACCAAATGATACAAATAGTAACAGAAGTCCAGCGATGATAAAGATTACAATGACCGTAATTTTAATTAATGCTAACCAGTATTCCGTTTCAGCAAATGCTTTGACCGAAAGCAAGTTAATAACTGTGACAATAACGGATACGCCTAAAGCAAGCATCCAAATTGGATAATCAGGAAGCCAGTACTGAATAAAAATAGCTGCTACAACAGCTTCAGCTGCAATGTTTAACACCCACATTTTCCAGTAAATCCAGTCTAAAAAATAAGCGGGGTAGCTTCCTAAAATCGACTGAACTAAATCACGAAACGTTCGTGCGTCACTGTTTCGAACCGCCATTTCAGCAAGACCTTGCATAATGAATAGTAAAATAATTCCGCCAATTAAATAAGCAATGATAACTGATGGTCCTGCCATATCAATAGCTGAGCTGCTTCCTTTAAATAAACCAGCGCCAATTGCTCCACCTAGCGCCATCATCATAATGTGACGTGAAGTCATTGTTCGCTGCAAACCTTGGTTGTCCTTCTTCATGACTTTTCCCTCCACTTTTTTATAAAATAAAAAAAGCTTATCGTCTCCTACCTCATTATCAAATGAGAGAAGAGACGATAAGCTTTAGCTAACCGCGGTACCACTCTTGTTGGCTCTTAAAGAACCCTGCTTAAAACCTGATAACGAAGGTTAGACGTTAAAACTTAGAGAATACTTCTGCATTCTTTCTGAATTACCACTCCTGGGCGAGTTCAAAGTATTATTGGACTACGTTACACCAACCCGTAGCTCTCTTGACCGAATAATAAGCTTCTACTACTCCCAATCGCTGTGTTTTTGATTAAAATCTGAAAGTTCTTGATGAATAACCATTACTATACGTGCTTCTTTTTTCTTTGTCAACAGCTATTTTCTAAAAAATAAAATGATGGAACTTTGTTTTTTATAGAACTCAGGACTGGTTATTTTGGTAAAAAAACCAGTCGTTTCACCTAATTTTCACCAACTCTGCTTACATTAAGAAATATGAAAAAGAGGTTGTTTTGACAAATACATAGCTGAGGAGAATGAATAGAGTGAAAAAGATGATGTACGTCCGATTCGGACTGGATCTTTTAATGGCCGTTACGTTTGTTTTATTTTTTAACAAACAAGTATTGGGAGGGTTAACGTTTCATGAAATTGCGGGGCTAGCGATTGCCGTCGCGTTTTTTACCCACGTGCTGCTAAACTGGCAGTGGGTAAAGAAAGTTACGGTTAAATTATTTGACCGCAAGCTTCCGCGCAGAACAAAGTTCGGTTACTTTTTAAATATCATGCTGTTGATTACGATGTCATTTATTATGATTAGCGGTATTTTTATTTCAAGAGTAGTATTTCCGAATATTAATGTTGGCAATGAACAATGGTTTAAGGTTTCACATATTTCGGTATCGTTTTTAGTGTTAATTTTAGTAGCCGCTCACATAGGCCTTCATTGGCAATGGGTTATAAATGTATGTAAAAACATAACGAGATTCAAAAAGTCAAAGAAAAGTTTAAGCATAGCAGCTAAGCTCGCAACCGTTGCCCTGTTAGTCGTTGGTATATACGAAATAAATGAGACGAGTTTTCTTGGAAAGCTTGGAGGAGTAGTGAGAGTGCTGAATTTAAGTTCCTCAGATATACCGCAAAAAGGCGGTGGAAAGCCGGATTTTGATCGCCATTCATTTAGCGAAAACAAATCTCCTGCGACGGCATCTGCTGGTCACAAACGCCCGAACTTTGATCATGATGGCGAAGGTTTTGAAAGAGGGATGAAAGGAAAAGAAGGCGGTTTTGAAAGTCCGAATCCTTTTATTGTAATCGGTACTTATTTTGCTATTATGTCGGTTTTTATTATTGTTATTTATTATATTGAAAAAATATTGTCAGGAGTAAAAAGACGCAAAAAAATGGCGGGTCCGGCTGCGGAAATTTAAAATAAAAAAACTCTCTATTTCACTGTTTTTTCATCGTACAGAAGTAAAATCATTTATGTAAAAGCGAATGCTTTGCAAAATTGATATGAGATAAACTTAGGTGGTGGAAATGGTGAAACAACACACACAGCCTGAAACGGAACATAAGAAAAATTGGTTTATTAATGCGCTATTGAATTTTGGTATTTATAAAAAAGGAAATCGGCACCTATACGAACTGACACTTCAAGAGTTAGAAGCTCAATATGTAAAAGTAAAAGCATTCATGTATAATCAGGGACCTCTTTCGCAATGATAAAAAAGCACTCAGTATATGAGTGCTTTTTTATATGAGAAAGTCTTATTCTTTGACAGGCGAAACTGTACAGATTAAAATCACAGTATATTTTAAAGTTACAGTTTTAAATGACACATATTATAAGAAGGAAAAACAGTTTCTACCTATAATATGCCAATATTTTTGACCGTATCATTTTTGGAGGGAAACAAAATGACAAATAAAAAGTATGAGCCGCTTTTACAGCCGTTTACTTTTTCAAATGGCATCAAATTAGATAACCGCGTTATTCTTGCGCCTATGACAAATTTTTCATCAAATGAAGATGGAACAGTATCAAATGCAGAAGTAGACTACTATGTACGACGTTCAAACGGTGTTAGCATGGTCATTACAGCATGTACATACGGAACGCCGAACGGCAAAGGATTTCACGGAGAGTTTGCTGCAGACAGCGATGAAATGATTCCTAGCCTGCGCCGTTTAGCAACAGCCATTAAAGATCAAGGAGCAAAAGCAGTTCTTCAAATTTTTCACGGAGGCCGCATGTGTCCGCCTGAGCTTGTTCCAAATGGAGAGGTTGTTAGCGCAAGTGCTGTTGCTGCAGAACAAGAAGGAGCACCGGTGCCTCGAGAGTTAACAAATGAAGAAATCGACGGCATTATTCATGATTTTGGTGAGATGACGCGCCGTGCTATTGAAGCAGGATTTGACGGAGTTGAAATCCACGGAGCAAATAACTATTTAATTCAGCAGTTCTTTTCTCCGCATTCTAATCGCCGCGAAGATAAATGGGGTGGCAGCGTAGAAAAACGATTAACATTCCCGCTAGCAATCGTAGACGAAGTAAAGCAAGCCGTTTCTAAACATGCAAAAGAGCCATTTTTAGTAGGCTATCGCTTCTCGCCAGAAGAGCCTGAAACGCCTGGAATTACAATGGCTGATACGTTGAAGTTAGTTGATGCACTAGCAGAAAAAGACCTTGATTACCTTCACGTATCGCTAATGGAATTCTGGTCAAAACCTCGCCGAGGCGTGGAAGATACTCGTTCACGTATTGAGATTATTCAAGAGCGCGTAGGAAGCCGCGTACCTGTGATGGGCGTAGGTTCTATTCATACAGCAGACGAAGCAGCAGCAGCTCTTGAAACCGGCATTCCACTGCTTGCGATTGGCCGTGAATTAATTATGGATCCAGACTGGGTTCAAAAAGTCAAAGAAGGCCGTGAAAATGAAATTGTGACAACATTAAGCAAAAAAGATCAGGAAAAGCTTGTGATTCCTGACCCGCTGTGGCAAGCCGTTATTAACACACCAGGCTGGTTTCCGGTTGAAGATTAAAAGAAAGACAGAAAAGCGCAAAGACGATGGGACTGACCCCGTGTCTTTGCGCTTTTTGCTTATTCATGGAACAGAGCTTATGAACCATTAATTTACAAATAGACTTCTTTATGTTTGAATAGTAATAGTTTTCTGAAAGTGAGGTGGAAAAATGAAAGCAGGCCCAATGGTAAAAATGATGGTTTCAATGAGTATTTTTGGTTCAATTGGCTTTTTCTCCACACAAACTGGACTTCCTTCTTTTGATTTAGTATTTGTTCGCTGTATTTGTGCAACGCTTTTTCTCGGAATGTGCTGGTTTGTAACCGGTGAATATAAAAGAGAGAAATGGAATGCCAAAGAAATAAAGCAGATTTTACTGTGCGGCATATTCCTTGTGTTTAACTGGGTGTTTCTATTTAAAGCATTTGAAATGATGTCCGTTACGGTAGCTATTTCTATTTATCATCTTGCACCCGTCTTAGTATTGCTTCTGGGAAGCTTTATCTTTAAGGAGAAATTAACAGTTCTTGGCGTTATGTCTATTTTCACTTGTTTTGTGGGAACACTTCTGATTATCGGGGTGAAGGAACTTACGATTGATGGCTTCATGTCTTCAGGAATACTGTGGGCGCTTTTAGCCGCTTTGTTTTATGCATGCACAACGCTGCTTGGCAAAGGAATTATTCATACGAGTGCTTACGCTGTTACATTTATTCAGACTTTTGTAGGGATTTTTCTATTATTGCCGTTTGTTCATTTTAGTGATTTTCATTTCTTAACAGCGGCCAATTGGACAGCTATTTTGGTAACGGGCTTTGTACATACTGGTTTAGTGTATTATTTGTTTTTCGACAGCCTGCGCTATTTAAAAACTCAGGTGATTTCGGTTCTAGTGTTTTTAGATCCAGCCGTTGCTATTTTATTAGATACAGCATTCACGGGATTTCGCCCGACGCTTTTTCAGCTGGCAGGCATTGTTTTGATCTTTTTAGGAATGCTTTTTACTTTGAAGCCAAAACCTTCATCTAAAAAAAGTATTTCCAATAGCAAGATTAAAAAAATCACATAGAATTTCTATTTCAACTGCAGGTCTTCATTTATTAGAAAAAGGGGAGCTAGTCATGAAAGTCAGTAAGCAAAACGCAGAACACTACGTGTGGGGAGGAAAATGCGATGGGTGGCACCTAGTGAAAAATAAAGACGTAAGTATTATTCATGAGCGCATGCCTCCTCATACGAAAGAGGTAAGGCATTATCACACGAGAGCACAGCAATTTTTCTTTGTGCTAAAAGGAACAGCTGCTCTAGAAGTAGACGGAATTATTTATGATGTAAAAGCACATGAAGGAATAGAAGTGCTTCCGTTCATTCTTCATCAAATGATGAATCGTTCGAGCGAAGAGATTGAGTTTCTAGTTATTTCACAGCCCTTTGCACACGGAGACCGCATAGCTGTTGATGAAGATAAAGACTAAGCATAGATCAGTCTATTTTTACTAGTCCTAACAGCAAGCGAAGAATAACGTCCAGTACAATAGTACCTTTTCATTCAGTATGTGAAATATTATGCCTAATAAAATAAAAATACTTTTATTGCAGAGCAGAAATGTGGTAAATTAATATGTATGCAATATAGGGAGAACAAAATTTACAAATTAACAATTGTGTAATATTAACATCACGATAAAAAATAAGAGATTACAAGTTGAAATGTAAATTTTGTAGATGACTAAAAAAAGAGATGAAGATGATATTGTTTGACAAATTGAATCATTTTCAGGTAATCTTTTGCAGGACGTAACCGTTACGATTTAATGTAGGGGACTTTCCTGAGGTTAGCTGAACATGAAATCTCTACTTTTTAGTGAAAGGAATTTGAAAATGAAAAAACTATTTTCAAAGCCGTTGTTTTACTTTTTTATAGCGGTTTTATTCATGTGGATCAAGTCTTACATGTCTTACAAAGTGGAGTTCAACTTAGATATAAGTGACTCAATGCAAAAAACGTTATTGTTTATTAATCCAATTAGTTCAACTTTGATCTTTTTAGGGTTAGCATTGTTTGCAAAAGGGAAAAGAGCCATCGTTTGGACGCTTATCCTTAGTACAATCATGACGGTCATTTTGTACAGCAATATTTTATATTATCGATTCTTCAATGACTTTGTGACATTGCCTACTTTAACGCAAACAAGCAATGCGGGTCATTTAGGAGGCAGTATCGCTGATTTAGTAAAAGCTCACGATATTTTTTACTTTGTAGATATCGTTTTACTGATTGCGCTATTGTTTGTTAGAAAAATCGAATGGCCAAAAGCACGCCTTAAATTCCGCTATACGTTCATGGTACTAGCGGCAGGAGCTATCGCTTTTGCAATTAACTTGCACTATGCTGAAAAAGATCGCCCTGAATTACTAACAAGAACATTTGATCGCAACTACCTAGTGAAATATTTAGGAGCATACAACTACACGGTGTATGATGCAGTTCAAACGTTTAAAAACTCAAAGCAGCGAGCATTCGCAAGCAGTGATGACTTAACAACAGTGAAAAACTTCAGTACAAGTCACTATGCAGCTCCAAATATTGAGTATGCCGGTAAAGCAAAAGGAAAAAACATTATTAAAATTCATCTAGAATCATTTCAGTCATTCCTGATTAACTACAAGTTAAACGGGCAAGAAGTAACGCCGTTTTTAAACTCATTAGCAAATGGAAATGAATTTATGTATTTTGATAACTTCTTCCATCAAACAGGACAAGGTAAGACAGCTGATGCAGAGCTTATGATGGATACATCATTATACGGCTTGCCTCAAGGATCAGCATTTAGCTTAAAAGGCCGCAACACGTACCAAGCAGCACCAGCGATCTTAGATCAAGAGGGCGGCTATACAAGTGCCGTTTTACACGGAGACTATAAAACGTTCTGGAACCGTAATGAAATTTATAAACAGTTCGGTGTGGATAAATTCTTTGACGCAAGTTATTACAATATGACTGGTGATAACAAAGTAAACTATGGATTAAAAGATAAGCCATTCTTCAAAGAATCTATGCCAATGCTACAGTCATTGAAGCAGCCTTTCTATGCGCATATGATTACATTAACAAACCATTTCCCATTTGTCCTTGATAAAGGCGATGCTAGCATTGAGCCGGCAAACACAGGAGATGGAACGGTAGACCGTTATTTCCAAACGGCTCGTTATTTGGATGAATCACTGCAAGAATTCTTTACAGAGCTAAAAGCTTCAGGCTTATATGACAACTCAGTTATTATGATTTACGGTGACCACTACGGTATTTCTGAAAATCATAACAAAGCAATGGAAAAAGTTCTTGGCGAGAAAATTACGCCATATAAAAACGCTCAGCTTCAACGCGTACCGTTCTTCCTTCACGTACCAGGCGTAAAAGGTGGAGTGAACCATACGTACGGCGGTGAAATTGACGTAGTACCTACGCTTCTTCACTTAGTGGGAATTGATAGTAAAGAGTATGTTCAATTCGGTACAGATTTATTATCAAAAGACCATGATCAGGTAGTAGCATTTAGAAACGGTGATTATGTTTCTCCGAAATACACGTCAATTGACGGCAAGTATTACGATACAAACACGGGAGAAAGAATCACAGCAACAGACGAAGCGAAAGCTTATAAAAAGAAAGTTGGAAGAGAGCTAGAACTTTCTGATAAAGTGTTATACGGTGATTTATTACGATTTAATAAATTAGATGACTTCAAACCGGTCGATCCATCAAAATACATGTATGGAAAAGACCAGGAAACAGAAAAGTAATGTAAGCTTTCAACCATACAATCCAAACAAGCAAGTAGAGGAGCTTTTTAAAAGCTTAGCTACTTGCTTGTTTTATGAGAACTTCATTGAAAAAGAAAGCTGGTGACAGAAACGTGGAGCGAACAAGACGCAAAAGAAGAAGAAGAGTTCGATGGGGCAGAGTGTTCTTTGCTTTGTTGTTTCTTTTTCTTATCATTGGAGGCATATACAGCTATTTCCAATATAAGCAAGGGCTATCAATGGCAAGCGATGGTAAATTTGCGGATGACGGCACGACATTTGAACAGTTTCAAGGCAGTCTCCCAAATAACGGAGAAGTAAATATGCTGCTGTTAGGAAGTGACTCGCGCGGGGAAGAGCATTCTCGTACAGACTCTATTTTAATTGCTCACTACGATTCTAAAAGCAAACACCCGAAAATTGTTTCCCTTATGAGGGATATGTACGTGGATATTCCAGGACATGGCAAGCAAAAACTGAATGCTGCTTACGCGTTCGGAGGTCCTGAGCTGCTGCGTCAAACGATCAAACAAAATTTTGATATCGATATTAACTATTATGCAGTTGTGGACTTCGAAGGGTTTTCAAAAATTGTAGATACGATTGCACCTGATGGCATTAAAGTAACCGTGCCTCACGATATGTCTTCAGGAATTGGTATGACGCTTCACAAAGGTACCCAAGTTTTACACGGTGAACAACTGCTTGGCTACGTGCGTTTTCGTCATGATAACATGAGTGATTTTGGACGCGTTCAACGTCAGCAAGAAGTCGTTTTAAAGCTTAAAGAAGAAGTAGCAAGCCTAAACAGCGTGTTTAAAATACCGAAGCTTCTCGGCGTAATGGATCCTTATATCGATACAAATTTAGATACAAAAAGCATGATGCTTCTGGCTAAAGATGTGGTAACAGGAAACATGAAAGATGTTCAAAGCCTGCGACTGCCGTTAGATGGATCGTTTGAAAACAAAACGTATAGCGGTGTGGGTATGGTGCTTGATATTGATTTAGACAAAAATAAAGAAGCGCTGCAAGAATTCTTAAATGACAAATAAAGAAAAGCCTCGAGATGCATTTCTCGAGGCTTTTTCCTTATACATAGACGATGATGCGTTTGAATGACGTAATTAAACTGGTCACTATACCGGAGCATACAACAATGAATAATGAATAAATAGCTGTATCGTTTTGAAGCAGTAAAATACCTGAAATAATAATAGATGCGTCAATCACTAAAATAATGATGCCGGGGTTTAAAGATAACCATTTCGCAAGTATCAGAGAAAATAAGTCGACCCCGCCTTGACTTGCGTGCTGCCGGAGCATGATGCCGGTTCCAATTCCGTTAAAAACACCTCCAAGGCAAGCGCTTAAGATAATGGGAAGGTGAAAAATCCCGTGAAGCGGAAACAACAAATCAATCATAACGGCTGAGAGAACCATGCCATAGATAGCATTTAAAAAATAAGAGCGGTTAAAACCTAGGGCGAGAAGGTAAATCGGCAAGTTCAAGCAAAAAATCATCACACCTACTTTATAGCCGAGTAAATAATTAATGATTAAACTAATTCCCGTAATGCCTCCTGTTACAAGCTGAAGCGGAAGAATAAAAACGTTAATTCCAATACTAACAAACACACTGCCAATTCCAATTGCAATCAATTTTTTATACATGCTGTCTCATCCTTGTCTATGAATCTCTTTATATGTATATGAAGACAAGCCGAGTTTCAGCACAAAGACCGCTTCAGAAACCATAATGAACGGATTAAATATATGCAAAGGAAGCTGTTTGAAAATGCAAATGTGTTGCATAAACATGGTTCACCATAGACAATAAGAACTAACGAAGAAGGTAAATGGAGGAGAAAAAATTGATCGTTCGAAAAGCTAGAGAAGAAGAAACATCATTTATTGAAACAGTGACGCTTGCTGCTTATGAGCAGTATGCAGCTGTAAAATCAGAAGCACACTGGAAAAGATATCGAAAGGGAATTTTACATACCCTGAGTGAAGAAAAGAAATTTGAGTGCATTGTAGCTGAAATCGATGGAGAAATGGCAGGAAGCGTTTTGTTTTATCCGCCGAATACGGATGTATACGGAGGATTGTTAAAGCCATTTCCATGGGCCGAAATTCGTCTGCTGGCAGTTGCTCCGTCTCATCGCCGAAAAGGAGTCGCCAACGCGCTTCTTGAAGCGTGTGAAAAAAAATCTCGGGAGCTAGGGTGTTCTTATTTAGGTTTACATACAGATCATTCAATGGAACATGCCATTAAGCTGTACACTAAAAGAGGTTACGTTCGCTTTCCTGATAACGATTTTTATCCGGTAAAAGATTTGCACGTTATGGCATTTAGAAAATCCGTTTAATCAAAAAAGCCTTTGAAATCATTGATTTCAAAGGCTTTTTTGAGATTCTGAATTTAAAATGACAAAAGCGAGAAAAAGAATAGCAGAAGCTAGCCAAACTGCTTTTGTCCCCAGGGTAAAAGTAGAAATAGAACCTAACAATGCACCGCTCAAAAAAGAGAGGATAATGGCGGTAAAACGAAGGCACTGATAAGCAGCGTTTTCATCGCGTTTGAATATAGCATAGTATGCTGCTTGAGAAGCAGTACGAAGGTTTCCGGTTGTCATGGTTGTATTATATGACCATTTTATCAAAGTTCTAAATGAAGAAACTTGAAGAGCAGCAACAAATGAAATTGTTACTGTAACCAACATATTAGAAACACTAGACGGTAAAAAACCAACGATAATGAGTACGACAATTTCTAAAAGCAATACGATACGAGAAGTATCAGGGAGTACAGATACAAATCGCGGCTGCTTAAATGTTTCGGTTACAGCAACACCTAGGATAAAGGCTACAATAGGGGGAATATGAAGAAAAGCTTCTGTCCATTGACCTTGCGCTGCCTTTACACCTAATAAGACGATATTTCCACTTTGTGCATTTGCGAATACTCCGTTTCTGCTTATATACGTATAAGCATCAAGAAAACCTCCCACAATAGCTAACAAAATTCCAAGGATAACTGAATTTGCCGTTGCAGCTTTTTTGAATCGTTTCGTTAATTGTAAAAAGTAAGATGATTTATTTGTGAGCATGTCTTCTTTCTGCCTCCTGAAAATCTAAGGTGCATTATCTAGTATAAGCAAAAGAGAAGCTTTTCTTCAATTACTGCGATTTCATAGAAAAAAGATAGGGTAGGTCCCTATCTTTTTTGTTATTTATATAACGTGACGATTCCAGTGGCGGTGAGCTGAAATAGCTTCAATAAATTCATCTGTAAAGCGTGTAGTTTCTCCAGTTACGACACCGGGACTGCTATCTAAACCAGCAGCTTTTAGCCACTTAACACCTTCATCCGTCGCGCCAATTGGTTTAAAATGCTCGAATGCTTCTTGAGCAAACGTCAGTGCTTCTTTACGAAACTTCTCATCAGCCGAGGCGCTTCCGACAACATAAATCGCATCGAATAAAACAGAATCACTTGTTAAGAACGTGTGCTGTACTTCAAGTTCTGACCCGTCTGTTCCTTTTACGTTTTGGAGGGTTGTGCTTACAATTTCAGGCTGAATGCCCTGTTGTTTTAAACTGTTTAACACTTGTGGTAGGTCACTGCTAAAGTCATTCGCTACAATGACAGCTACTTTACGCGTATTCGGCTTTTTAATCGTCTGTTCCTGACTAAGAGCCGGAGATGACTTGGTCACTGGCGCGTCTGTTCCTGATGGAGGCGTTGCACCAATCGCTTGTGCTACTTGTTTAGCTAGCACTGTACTGACGTTGGCAAACATATCAACAACTTGCTGCTGAACAGACTTGCTTTTCACTTTTCCAAGCTCAAAGCTAAAAGCACTGATAATATGCTCTTTTTCAGTGTCGCTCATGCTATTCCAAAATAGCGTTGCCTGTGAAAAGTGGTCTTTAAAACTTTCGCTTCGGCTTCGAACTTTTCTTCCTTCCACTTTTTCTTGATAGTGAGCATAACCGCCCTCTGACTCTGGTACAGGAGCCGGGGTATTGGCTGCTAGAGAGTTTCTGTGATAGCTGACAGGCCCTTTGTTAATCGTTTGACGTCCGTAACCGTCTCGTTGATTGTTATGAAACGGGCATACTGGACGGTTGATTGGAAGTTCGTGAAAATTCGGACCGCCAAGACGAATAAGCTGGGTATCCGTGTATGAAAACAATCTTCCTTGTAAGAGAGGGTCATTGGAAAAATCAATTCCCGGTACCACATGCCCCGGATGGAATGCGACTTGTTCCGTTTCGGCAAATACGTTGTCTACATTTCGATTTAAGGTCATTTTTCCAACCAATTTGACGGGAATGTCTTCTTCTGGCCAAAGCTTAGTTGGATCGAGAATGTCAAAGTCGAACTTAAATTCATCTTCTTCATCTATGATTTGAATGCCTAGCTCATATTCAGGATAGTCTCCGTTTTCAATCGATTCCCATAAATCGCGGCGATGAAAATCAGGGTCTTTCCCAGAAATTGTTTGAGCCTCGTCCCAAACAAGGGAATGCGTTCCGAGCACAGGCTTCCAGTGGAATTTGACAAAATGAGCTTTTCCTTCTGCATTAACTAAGCGAAAAGTATGTACGCCGAAGCCTTCCATCATACGCAAACTGCGTGGAATTGCACGGTCTGACATTGACCACATGACCATGTGAGCAGACTCTTGGTTATTGGCGACAAAATCCCAAAACGTATCATGTGCTGAAGCTGCCTGCGGCATTTCATTGTGTGGCTCAGGCTTAACAGCGTGAATTAAATCTGGGAATTTGATCGCATCTTGGATAAAGAACACGGGAATGTTATTTCCAACTAAGTCATAGTTTCCTTCTTCTGTATAAAATTTTGTTGCAAAACCACGGGCGTCGCGCACCGTTTCAGCTGAACCTTTAGAACCTGCTACAGTAGAAAAACGGACAAATACAGGTGTTTTTACAGACGGATTCTGTAAAAATTTAGCTTTTGTATATTCACTGAGCGAGTCATACAGTTCAAATTCTCCGTGAGCAGCAAAGCCTCGTGCATGAACGATGCGTTCAGGAATGCGCTCGTGGTCAAAATGCGTCATTTTTTCACGGAAATGAAAGTCTTCCATAAGGGTTGGACCGCGTTCACCTGCTTTCAAAGAAAATTCATCTTCGGAAAGCTTTAACCCTTGATTGGTTGTGAGCGCTTGGTTTCGATCATCTGTTTTAAACTGCTCGAGCTGTTCTTGCTTGCTTTTTTCATTTACAGGGTGCTTTTTTGTCATACATGTCTTCCTCCTTGATCTTCAGTTAATAATCATTACAAAATGTGTACCCTATCAAAAGTTGAAGCAAACAGAAATGTTGGAATTTTTTCGTAGGAAATCCGTTATTTTCTTGTTATGATTATGAATAAATATTCATAAATACAAAAATAAAAGGAGAGGGGATACATAGATGAAAACACGGGTAACAGATTTATTAGGGATTCAATATCCAATTGTACAAGGAGGTCTTGCGTATTTAGCGTACGCAGAACTTGCGGCTGCTGTCTCAAATGCAGGCGGGCTTGGACAAATTACGGCTATGACGCTCCGAACACCTGAGAAACTTCGAGCTGAAATTAAAAAAGTACGTTCTTTAACTTCGCGTCCTTTTGGCGTTAATTTTGCTGTTGGAGGTCAAACAGAAGGTTCTTATAAAGAACTTCTCGACGTAGCAGTAGAAGAAAGTGTGCCGGTTGTTTCCATAACAGGAGCAAATCCCGCACCTATTTTTGAGAGATTAAAAGGAACGGGAATTAAAACGCTCGTACTGGTAGCCAACGTGCGTCAAGCTCAAAAAGCTGAGAAGCTGGGAGCAGATGCTGTCATGGCAGTGGGGCAAGAAGCAGGAGGACATATCGGACGTGAGGATCTAGGCACAATGGTATTAATTCCTCGAGTAGCTGCGGCTGTGTCAATTCCGGTCCTAGCAAGCGGAGGGATTGGAAACGGACAAGGATTATTGGCAGCGCTATCATTAGGCGCTGAAGGGATAGAAATGGGAACACGTTTTATTGCGACAAAAGAATGTGTAGATGCCCATGATGCGTATAAACAAGCCATTATAGAAGCGAAAGAAACCGATACTGTGGTTATTAAACGTTCGTTCGGAGCACCTGGACGCGTATTGAAGTCCCACTACACTCTTGACATTATTAAGCGTGAGGAGCAAGGAGAGAGGTACGAAGAGTTAAAAGACGTCATTAGCGGAGGGGCAAACTGCAGGTATATTTATGAAAATAAAATTGATGAAGGCTATGGATGGGCAGGCCAAGTCGTTGGACTGATTGATAGTATCCCAACGGTGCAAGAGCTTTTTGACAGTATGAGAGAAGAAGTAGAAGCCGGTTCTGAACGACTGCTGAGTATCGTAGAAAAGAAGTAGAGATACAAGCCGTCATACTGCAGCAATTATTCGCATATTTATAATCTATATCTCTAAATGAGGTGAGAGAATGAAAAGGATGCGAGCATTTGCTATTATGACGTTTTTAGTAGTAGGTTCAGGGTATGCAGTTTTCACTAAAAAAGAAGAAGTTTTCAAGACTCAGCAAGCACAAGTGTACGAAGAAGCAAAGCCTGTTATTAAACAAATGGACAAACTGGATATTTGGCATAAAATCAGCAGCGGTTTAACTGAAGCGGGCTATGAATCAAGGGGCGTGAATTCTTCCCTTTATTCAAAAGACAGAGTAGAGCTGGATGTGTATATGGAGCCTTCCGTTTCAGCTGATGCCAAAACGCAAGAAACGATTAAACAAATGGTATATAAAATACTCGAAGAAAATAAGTTTCAGCAAAAGGCCTTTCATGTAACAATTAAATTCCTGCCCGAAAAACAAGCAAAATAGACTTGTCTCGGCCAGGAAATTTTTTTGTTAAATTGCTTTTTCATTGGCGGCTGGAATACTCTCTGGGAGAGAAATTTCAGCATTTTTGGGCTGATACGCAATTTTTCCGTCCAGCACATCATTTGCTTTTTGTAGATCTAATAAATTTTCCCATTGTGCGATAATAAAAGCAGCTACTGCATAACCAATAATATTAACTGTGGTCCGGTAATTACCCATAAAGCGATCAGGAGCGAGCATCAGAGCAACGGCTGCTACGGGAATGGATCCGGTTGCTGCTGCAGTAGCAGAGAGAGCAACAAAGGCTGAGCCTGGAATGCCAGCCATTCCTTTAGATGTAAGAAGAAGAACACCAAGCATTAAAAGCTGATCAGTGAGGCTCAAATCCACGCCCGTTGCTTGTGCTAAAAAGACGAGGGCGAGAGACAAGTAAATGGAAGCACCGTCTAGATTAAACGAATAGCCCGTAGGTACAACAAGGCCAACGACTGCTTTGTTGCATCCTGCTTGTTCGAATTTATCCATGAGCTGCGGCATAACGGCTTCAGTGGAACCCGTAGCAAATGCCAGCATAATTTCTTCTCGTATATATAGAATGACTTTCCACAAACTTAATTTTAAATAGATTCGTAAAATAACAGCTAAAACGAGAACAAATGCGAGACAAGCAATTGTCATAGCGATAAATAGCTTTCCGAATGCAGCAAGTGTTCCAAGACCGTACTGACTAACTGCAAATGCCATGGCACTAAACGTGGCAAGAGCCGTTAATTTCATAATGTATCCCATAATTTTAAACAACACATCATTTACTTTTTCCAATACATTTAAAAGGGTCTCTGCTGTTTTTCCACCTATATGGACAAGCGCGATGCCAAACAAACAAGAAATTAAAAGCACTTGAAGCATGGAGTTGCTTGAAAAAGCACCAACTGCACTGTCTGGAATCATATTAAGAAAAAAATCACCTTCACTCGGAAGTTCGGAGCCGTTAGTCTTCGCGTCTACTTCGCTTGTGCTTAAGCTTGAAGGATCAACATTCATACCGGTGCCGGGATTCATTACGTTTGCTACTAATAGACCGATCAATAGAGCGAATGTTGTGACAATTTCGAAGTAAAGAATGGTTTTTCCGCCGATACGCCCAACTGTTTTAATGTTTCCAACCTTGGCAATTCCAACAACGACTACTCCAAAAATAAGAGGAGCAATCAGCATTTTGATAAGCTTAATAAAACCGTCTCCAATCGGTTTCACAGCATTTCCAAAGCTTGGCCACAGATATCCTACGGCTATTCCAAGTACAATTGCCATCATAATTTGAAAGAAAAGACCTTTATAAAAAGGTTTTTGCTTACTTTTTGCCGCTGCTTGTGTCATGTGTTCTCCCTTCGTCGTACAATTTTTTAAATATCACAATAGATGTTATGTTTTTTTACATTTTAACGTAAGGTTGTTTGGAGTGTCATTGGTCTCTTTGACTAAAATTCAATAAAAATATTAGTTGAAGTGTATAAGAAGGGAAGGGAAGTGGTTTAAAACATTATTATTTTTAATGCAGATCTTTAAAAAAACTAATAAAAAGCACATGCAAAGGCATGTGCTTTTTATTAGTTAAATTAATTTAATTCCGCTAATTAGAATGATGGTTGCCATAATGGCTTGAAGCGGTCTTGAAGGCACTTTCGTTGATAAACGGCTTCCGATTAACACACCTGGAATAGATCCAGTTAATAGGTTAGCAGTCAACATGTAATCCACGCTTCCAAAGCTTGCATTTAAAATACCAGCCACCGTAACTAGAAGAAACGCGTGTGCAATATCAGTTCCAACCAGCTCAGATGTTTTGAGCTTAAATAAGTACAGCATCGCAATCGCAAATAATGAGCCCGACCCAATCGATGTTAGTCCGACAATGAATCCAAAGACTACGCCAATTCCGATTGTTAATCCTTTTTTCTGATTTAAGTCCATTTCTTGAAACCGATTTGGACGAATTAATTTATCAAAAAAGACGCGAAAGATAATTGAAATGGCAACCAGTGTCATGACGTATCCAAGAGCGTGCTTAATAATCGTTTCTTGATGCTCGTGAAAAGATGGAAATGCATGAAGTGTGACAATAGCCAGCACAGCGCTCGGAATACTTCCGAAGGCTAAATATTTTGCTAATTTAAAGTTAATGGTTCGCTGTTTGTAGTGCTGAGCGACTCCGAATAATTTTGTGATAGAATTGTAGACAAGATCTGTTCCTACGGCAATGGAAGGGTTAATGCCGAGAACAATCAGTAAAGGTGTTAATAAAGCGGCACCTCCAACCCCCGTTAAGCCTACAAGGGTTCCAACGAATAATCCCATTAAGGTAATTGATAGTTCCATATTTCGTCCTCCTACTCTCAAAACCAAGTACATTGATCTGATTATAGAGCATTGTAGCTCATATGTAAATAAAATTCTGAATATTTTTAGTGAAGTTGAAAAGGTTTTCTTAGCCTTCACTATTTTAGGGAACGGACGATAAAGTGATAGGAAGTTGTAAAAAAGTAAATAGAATACGTTTATTTATCTATGATTACGCTCTAATTTGTGTTACAAATGTAAATGCAATAAAAGAGTTTATTTTTATCTCATTTGAAAGACCGGTGAATGCATGAGTTTTGTCACGAAAGATTTGTTAATTAATTTTTTATTTATTTTATTGGCGCTGTTTTTAGTACAGATGTTTTATTTAATCAAGTATGCTAAAAAAATTCATTGGTGGAAAGATCGTTATATCGCGGTATTTCCGATTTTAGCTATTACCTTCTGCCTTTTGTTTCCGGTTAACGGAGCTTATGTCCCGGATGACTATCGAATGGATCTTCGAAGAATTCCTTATATTTTAGGAACGTTATATGGAGGCTGGCCGCTAGGAAGCTTGCTTTTTGTCTTTATTTTACTGCTGCGCTTGCTAATTGGCGGGTATGATGTAGGGTTTTTATCAACATTAATTGCTCTTCCGATTTTATCCATTCCTTTATTTTTCCTAACAAAATACTTTTTACATTTCTCATTAAAAAATAGAATTATCGTGAGCACCTGTCTTAGTATAATCGGTTCTTTATTAGCTATGCTTGTATCTATTTTTGTCTTGCACGTCACAAGCATTCCTATTAGCGTGTGGGTTCAATTCGCGATTTTAGATGTAGCAGGCATGTTTGTAATTACCATACTGTGGGAAGCGATACGGGCAAATTTACTAGTGCTGCAGCGCCTGATGAAAGCAGAGAAACTAGAAATTGTCAGTCATTTAGCTGCCAGCATCTCTCATGAAGTACGAAATCCTCTAACGGCAAGCAGAGGATTTATGCAAATGCTGCAAGAAGATGAAAAAGAACCTGCTAAAAAACGCTACATTTCCATTGCGATTAATGAACTAGACCGCGCAAAAGAAATCATTGATGATTACTTGCTGTTTGCCAATTCTGCACCAGAACGAAATGAAAAAATGAATATTTCAGAAGAGATCCATCACGTCACCCATATTATGACTCCTCTTGCTAATATGAATGGAGTCGCGATTGATTTTACATTTGATGAAGAAGTGAAGTGCTTCGTAATGGGAGAAAGAAGAAAGCTTCAGCAGTGTTTAATCAATTTATTTAAAAATAGTATTGAAGCGATGCAAGACGGAGGCACGTTAACTATTAAAGTAGGAAAAGAAGGCGGAGCTGTTATTGTGGATATTATTGATACGGGCTGCGGCATGACGCAAGAACAAATCAACCGGCTAGGTGAACCGTATTTTACAACAAAAGAAAAAGGTACGGGACTTGGAACGATGGTATCTTTCAGCATTATTCATTATATGAAGGGAAAAGTGAGTGTGTCTAGCGTAAAAGGAAAAGAAACGTGCTTTTCACTTGAGTTTCCACTTTGTGAATAAAAAGGTCGGGACAAAAGTTATTTAGTTGAAGGAAGATCCGAATGCGTTTGATTCTTGAGGGAGAATCAAACGCATTCGGATTTTTTCATTGGCAGGGTAAATGTAGGTTTCATCTATTTAGTCGCTTCTAGCGGTTGATGGGAGGGCAAGGCGAAGACTCCTGCAGGAAAAGCGGCACAGGTGAGAGCCCACAGGAGCGTACGCGACGAGGAGGCTTACCGGCCGCCCGCAGAAAGCGAAGTCTTGCACGGAAATTAACTGCGATGTCTCAAGCGATTCAGCTCATGTATCCCATTTATTCGACTTTAAATTGGAATGATTTAGTTACGTCTTAATCTCTTTTTAATGAAGTTCACTCACATACTGATCAATCATCGTCTGTAAATCCTCTAGCGTTGTCTTACTTTCGTCGACAGACAGCTGCTTTAACGATTGAAGGGCACTATCAACAACAAACTTGCGGGGATTTGATTGTTTAAACAGCTCTTCTTCAATAAAACTAATAAGCTCTGTGCATTTTTGACGTTCGAATTCATCCGTAAATTGTTTGTGAACCTGTTTTTTTAAATCGATAAGTGCTGCGGAAATGTCCTGTTCTATTTGATTTTTAGTATTGGGGCAAGATGGAAGCCATTCTTTAATCGTTTGCGGATCGAGCAAAATGTCTCTTGAATTTGCTACTTCGTCTACAAGAGGAAGCAGGCGCTTGACACTGTAGCTTATGATCTCATGCGGGTCAGTATTTGTGCCGTTAACCATAAAATTATAGTGAAAGTTGCGATGAAGCATGCCAAGAAACATAATTGCACAATCTAGCAGGTACGGTTTCTTTTCTTGTCCAAATAAATCAATGAACCGCTTGTAAACCCAGTTTACTTCAACAAACTGGGTTTTTTTTATGTATGCTTTTAAATCGGGATCATTGGAAACAAATACTTCTTCAAGTAATGTGAAAAATTTATGTTTATGATGGTTTTTCATCTGTGCATCAATCTGTTTAACAAATACATCTACATCGGTCAGGCTTTTACCAACCAGCAGCTGATTCCGCTCTTGTTCAATTGTTGTATGAAGCCAGGTGAAAACAGCGATTAATAATTCATTTTTTGAAGAAAAATAGTTGTAGAATGTTCCTTTCGAAATGCCGCTATAATCAATGATGTCTTGAATAGATGTAGCTTGAAATCCTTTTTCAACGAAGAGATGGTGTGCATTTTTTACAACTTGCTCTTTTCGGTTATTCATTATTATCACCTGAATGTAAAATTAGACTCATGGTCCAACTTTATGATACATGATTTAAAACGTTTACACAAATGTTCTTTTCAAAAAATGGACGATATCACGACAATATATTGATATAAAAGGATTATAGAACTGAAAAAGTCGATAAAATAAAGGACATGAACACAAGATTTTTCGCTTGCATAAATTGAACTCACAGTATAATATACTCTATGTAGAACATATGTCTAAAAAAATGAACTTAAAGTATAAGGAGGTATAATAATGAGTCAATCGATAAATCAAATGGAAAAGCCCCCTTATGGCATAATTGCTATTTTGTTAATTGGCGCTTTTATCTCATTGTTGAATGAAACGTTATTAAATGTGGCGCTTCCGTCTATTATGAAAGACTTAGATGTGACAACGTCAACTGTCCAGTGGCTTTCTACTGGTTATATGTTAGTGAATGGTATTATGATTCCAACTACCGCTTTTTTAATTCAGCGCTATTCTGTCAGAGGCTTATTTTTAACGGCGATGACTTTATTTACAGCAGGAACAATACTTGCCGGTGCTTCGCCCGTATTTTCGGTCTTGTTAACCGCTCGTATTATCCAAGCATCAGGCGCAGCCATTATGATGCCGCTTTTAATGAACGTATTGCTCACAAGTTTTCCGTTAGAAAAACGCGGAGCTGCGATGGGGATTTTCGGTTTAGTTATGATTTTTGCTCCGGCAATTGGTCCTACCTTATCAGGGTGGCTAATTGAACACTATGAGTGGAGAATGCTGTTCCACCTTGTTACGCCAATCGCTGCAATTGTATTAATAGGGGCTTTCTTTCTATTAAAAGACAAAAAAGAAAAAGTGGAAATCAATTTGGATTTTTTATCTCTTTTGTTATCTACAATTGGATTTGGAGGACTTCTATACGGATTTAGCTCGGCAGGGGATAAAGGCTGGGATTCTGTGGAAGTGTACGGCACGATTATCGTAGGAGCTGTGGCTCTGATTTTATTTATTACGCGTCAGTTCAAGCTTAAAACACCTATGCTTGAATTCCGCATTTTTAAATATCCAATGTTTGCTTTATCATCAACGATTTCAATGGTGATCACAATGGCACTATTCTCAGCCATGCTGCTAATGCCAATTTATGTTCAAACGGTACGAGGCATTTCTCCGCTTCATTCAGGATTACTAATGCTTCCAGGTGCGCTGCTAATGGGCGTGATGTCACCGATTACCGGGAAATTATTTGATAAATTCGGAGCGCGTGCACTAGCTGTAACGGGTCTAACGATTACAGCCGTTACGACGTATTTCTTCAGTAACTTAGAGCTTGATACGACGTATACAACGCTCATTACGCTTTACACGCTTCGCATGTTCGGAATGTCTATGGTGATGATGCCGGTTATGACAAACGGATTAAATCAGCTGCCGCAGCGCTTTAATCCTCATGGTACTGCGATGAATAACACGCTTCAACAAGTATCGGGAGCTATTGGTTCGGCTCTTTTAGTAACGGTGATGTCAAACCGTACAGCTACGCATGCAAAAGAGCTCGCTCAAGATGCAATGAGCGGAGCGGGAGCAGCGAATACAACCGCAGCCGGGGCAGCTCAAATGAAAGAACAGATTGGGATGCAGGCAATGGTACAAGGGATTAACGATGCGTTTGCCGTCTCAGTAGTACTAGTGGTGGTTGCCTTAATTCTTTCATTGTTTATGAAACGCGCAATGCCGGCAAGTGAAGATGAAGTGGTAAAGGAAAAAGCAGGACGCGAGCAGTTTGCTAAATGAAAAAGAAATCCCCGCTGAGACAGCGGGGATTTCTTTAGCTTGTATATCTAAAGCTTAAGCCCATTTTCTTTAATAATTTCCGGTAGCCGATGGACGTTTGATCAGCCATAATATGCGCTTCCATCTGCAGGTCTAAAGGCAAGTCTTCAGGTTTTTGGTTTTCAACCATTTCACGGTCTTCGTCAAAGACCCGAAGGTTAAAGTCATACACACCTTCAACGGGAGAATCTTTGTCAAAGTTTCGAGCGATTGGTGCGAATAAACGTGTTTCGCGGGCTGAAATAGGAGAGACTGCATTCATAATCCACAGCTCTGCGCCTTCTGGGAAGTATACTTTTAGCGTAGCTGTAAACGGCGGATAAACATCAAAGACGCGAAGCCATTTAAAATCAGGTGGATTTAAATGCTGCTGTTCTTTGGAATAATTGCTCACGGTGCTTGTATATTCTACATGAAGCCCATAATCTGTATCGCTTACTTTATATTTAGGCACAAAGGCGTTGTTTCGATCACCAAATGTGTCCGTGTGAACCCAGGCAAAATGAGCTACGTCTAAAAAGCCTTCCATTTGACGACCGGCCGAACCCATGATATCAAAGCTCGGACAAACAATCTGCTGAAAATCAGGATCCTCCCACGCATCGAAGTAAGGCAGGTTATCTTGTTCTCCTGTCAGGGAAGTCCACACTAATCCAAATCGTTCAATAACTGGATAGACGGCCATACACAGGCGGGGAGAAATGTTGGCATCAGGGTGAGCTGGAATCGACGTGCATGCGCCGTCCGTTGCATAGCGGAAGCCGTGGTAAGGACAGACAATTTCATCATCTTCCACCCAGCCCATGCTAAGCGGGGTGCCTCGGTGAACGCATAAATCACGAGCCGCTACTACTTTGTGTGTGGTACGGTATAGAACTAGATTTACATCTAGCAGTTTTACGGACGTTGGTTTCTCTGTTACATCACTGCAGCGTGCGACGGGGTACCAATACTTAGCGAGCGTCGTCCAATCTTCCAGGCTGAACGTGCAGTCTCTTGGGTAGGGAGTTGCCGTTTTTGATTTTGTCATGGTTGGTTGTTGTTCCATCTATTTTCTTCCCTTCTTTTGTAAGCTCTTTTACTAAGGGTAATATAAAAAAAGAAAATTCACACAATTTATGTAAGGAGTTCTAACATAAAATATGGAACTTTGTAGAAAGTGAGAATTTCAGAAGACGCAAATTAGAGAATATATCAATAAAAAATTTAAAAAAGCGCTTCCTAAATGAATTTAAACGTGATATAATTTTCCAAGACGCTGGTGTAGCTCAGTAGGTAGAGCACTTGCATGGTAAGCAAGAGGTCGCAGGTTCGATCCCTGTCGCTAGCATACTAAAAAACCTTCTTTCTTGTTGAAAGAAGGTTTTTTTATTTGTGTCGGCTTTAAAATTATTCTCCAAATTATTCTTTCCTGCCTTGTGAAAACTTTAACAGTTTGATAGCCTTACTAGGAGGCTGTGAGAAAATATGTGTATCTTTTCCACTATGTCTTATGAATCATATTTAGAAATATTCTTAAAAGAATGTTTATTGCCTCTAAGTGTTGGGTACACGAAACTAGGGGTTAAATTTCAACAGGGAGTGTGAACGATAATTTGATTACGTTTAAGAATGTGTCAAAGCAATATCCAGACGGTACGACCGCCGTGAAAAATATTAATCTAGAAATTAAGGAAGGAGAGTTTTTCGTTTTAATTGGTCCGAGTGGGTGTGGGAAAACAACCACCTTAAAAATGATTAACCGTCTTCATGATATTACCCAAGGAGAACTATACATAAAAGATAAGCTCGTATCGGACCACAACATACATGAGCTGCGCTGGAACATTGGTTATGTTCTGCAGCAGATTGCTCTTTTTCCTCATATGACCATCGCTGAAAATATAGCCATTGTACCCGAGATGAAGCATTGGAAGAAAAACAAAATCAAAACGCGCATTGATGAACTGCTTACCTTGGTAGGACTAGACCCAAAGCAGTATCGAAACCGAAAGCCGTCTGAGCTCTCAGGTGGCCAGCAGCAACGTGTAGGTGTAGCACGTGCCCTCGCAGCTGATCCCCCCGTTATTTTAATGGACGAACCCTTTAGTGCCCTCGATCCGTTAAGCCGCGAACAGCTTCAGCAAGATGTTATTAGCTTAAAAGAAAAAATCAAAAAAACATTTGTATTTGTTACGCACGATATGAGCGAAGCGATGACGCTTGGAGATCGTATCTGCCTAATGAAAGACGGGGAAATTGTTCAAGTTGGAACCCCAGAGGAATTCATTCAAAAGCCTAAAAATGAATTTGTAAAAACATTTATTGGAAATCAAGGAAATGCTTTATTTGAGACATTGGATATGTTTGTCAAAGAAAGTGAACAGCCAGACGTAGAACCTACTGAAGAGCTAGCTTCAACCGCCACTGTTCAGCAGGCAATGGACGCCCTTTACGACCATGAAGCAATAGCCGTGAAAAAAGGGAGCAAACGCATTGGCGTTGTAACGCGCAAAACTCTATTAGCGTTTCTTTCTGATAAAACGAAAGAAGGAGGAACGCTGTAATGAATGCACTAAGCACATTATTAGATCAACGAGGAGATGCACTGTTTCAAGCTCTTCTTGAACACATTCAAATTTCAGTACTGGCCCTTGTTATCGCCGTATTAATTTCAGTGCCGCTCGGACTGTACTTAACGAGGCATGACCGCATTGCTGAACCGATCATTGGTGTAACAGCCGTACTGCAAACCATTCCTTCACTCGCTTTATTAGGATTACTGATTCCTCTTGTCGGAATTGGAACCTTTCCCGCGGTTATTGCACTGTTTTTATATTCGCTTCTTCCTATTGTACGAAATACATATACCGGAATTAAAGAAGTGGACCCATCTTTAATTGAAGCATCCAAAGCCATGGGGATGAACTCATGGAGACGATTAATTAAAGTAGAACTTCCTCTAGCGCTTCCTGTCATTATGGCCGGAATTCGCACAGCGATGGTACTCATTATTGGTACAGCAACAATCGTGGCTCTTATCGGAGCGGGCGGACTCGGAAGCTTAATTTTGCTTGGTATTGACCGAAGCGATAATAGTTTGATTTTATTAGGAGCCATTCCAGCAGCATTATTAGCGCTTATTTTTGATGGAATTCTGCGAACGATTGAACACTCAGCTAAAAAAGGGTCCAAAAAACGCTCGTTTATTATGATCCTCGTATTAATACTCATTCTTGTTTCTCCGTTTGCAGCGATGAGCGCAACAAAACCAGACCTTGTTATCGGAGGGAAAATTGGTGCAGAACAAGATATTTTAATTAATATGTACAAAGAATTAATTGAAGATCAAACCGATATGAAAGTAAATCTTCGTTCGTCGCTTGGGAAAACGGTATTTGTATTTGAGGCTCTGCGTAACAAGGAAATTGATTTGTACCCTGAATATACGGGTACAGCCATTGTGACGCATCTAAAGGAACAGCCGGACAGCAAAGATGAAACAGAGGTGTACAAGCAGGCAAAAGAAGGATTTCAAAAGAAATTCGGCCTTGTCTATTTAGATCCAATGAAGTTTAATAATACGTACACATTGACCGTGACAAAAGAATTTGCCAAAGAAAACAATCTAACGACTGTTTCAGATTTGGCAAATGCAACAGATAAAGTAAAAGCAGGATTTACGCTTGAGTTTAAAGATCGTGAAGACGGCTATGTAGGCATTCAAAAAGAATATGGCCTTACCTTCCCGAATATTAAAACGATGGAGCCGAAGCTTCGCTATCGCGCTGTAGAAAAAGGCGATATTAACATGCTTGATGCTTACGCAACGGACCCTGAAATCAAACAGTTTGGTTTAAAAGTCTTAAAAGACGATCAGCAGTTCTTCCCTCCGTATCAAGGAGCGCCTGTGCTTCGTGAAGATACGCTAAAAGAGCACCCTGAACTGAAAAAAATCTTAAATCAACTGGGCGGTAAAATCAGTGATGACGAAATGCGTGAAATGAACTATCAAGTAAATGCGAAAGGAAAAACGGCTGAAGAAGTTGCTCATCAATTCTTAGTGAAAAAAGGATTAATTAAAGAGTAAAAACGAAGAAACAGAGCTAGGACAACAGTATGTTAGTTGAAAGAAGATCCGAATGATGAATCGTTCGGATCTTTTTAGTTTAGTTGTTTCTAGCAGTTGATTTCCCTTCAAGAAGTGATCTATACTCGATTATTTACTCCATTCGTCCGTCTTTAGATTGGCGTGATTTTGTTATGTCTCAATCTCTTTTTAATGCGAGAGAAGCATTAATGAAAACGAGGTTTTATGAACAAGCTAAAGGTACCGAATTTGTTTTCTGATGGAAGGGAGGCGCTTTTATGAATTCATTTTTTACGTGTCATTCTGTACAACATTCCTTTCAGCTTTTTTCAGTTGAACATCTTGTAACTTTAGCCATTATCGTGATCATAGGAGCATTTATTTTTTTGTGTCGAAAGCAGCTGCGAAAAAAGAGGTTTGTGTTTATTTTGCTTTCACTCATTCTAATTGCTTCAGAAACAGCCTACCAGGCTTGGGAAATCGGATGTCATCGGTGGTCTGCTGAAACTTCCTTGCCTCTTCAGCTCAGTGATATAGTCGTGCTGCTGGCTGCTGTTATGCTGATAACCAAAAGCAGGTTTCTTTTTTATTTTGTGTACTTCGCCGGAATCAGCAGCTCTGTTCAAGCGATGATTACCCCAGACCTTGGCGGCTATGCGTATGCCCAGTTTCGCTATGTGCAGTTTTATGTATCGCATGGCGGTGTGGTACTTGCTTGCTGTATGCTAATTGCTGTCTGCAAATATGAGCCAACGTTTCGTTCTTTATGGGTAAGCGTAGTAGTTGTTAATCTGTACGGAGGTTTTATCTATGTCATGAATCGTTTACTCGGGGCGAATTATTTATACATGATGAAAAAGCCAGAGCACGCTTCCTTGCTGGATGTTCTTGGACCTCATCCTTGGTATTTAGTATGGATTGAAGGAATTATGATTCTTAGCTTTCTTGTCCTTTATCTGCCGTTTTGGGTACATAAAAAAATTAAAGGTGATAAAAGCAAAGTCAATTTTGTTGAAGCAAAATGATAATACTGGTAGTTTATAAGTGTAAACTAACTCGGATTTCCTGAAGGAAAAGGAAAGAGTGACTGAATGAGCCGTGAGAGGCAAGCGTAAAAAATAGAAAAGAACAAAGCAAGCACAGACATCAGAAGGAGAGTATCAAAATGAAAACACTGGTTATTTTAGCGCATCCAAACTTAGCATCTTCTCGCATTAATAAAGCGTGGGCAGAGCGAGTAAAAAAAGAAGAGAATGTGTACGTTCATGATTTATACGCAAACTATCCCGATTTTAAAATTGATGTAGAAAAAGAGCAGGAGTTAGCTGTTCAATTCGATCGTATTGTTTTTCAATTTCCATTTTACTGGTACAGCTCACCAGCACTCTTAAAAGAGTGGCAAGATGTTGTCTTAACATACGGATGGGCTTATGGAAGCAAAGGTACTAAACTTCAGGGAAAAGAGTTTGTCGTAGCTACTTCGACAGGAGGACCTGCGGAAGCTTATCAAGAAGGGGGATACAACCGCTACCCAATGAATCATCTGCTTCTTCCGTTTCAAGCTACGGCAAATTTAACAGGTATGAAGTTCCAAACGCCATTTCTATTTCAAGGAGCAGGCGGTGAGCTGAGCGAAAAAGTCATTCAAGATAGTGCTGAAAGCTACGCTCAATTACTAAGGTAATAAAAAAAGCCGCGTTAACGCGGCTTTTAATTTACATTTGTTCGTGAAAAAGAAGTAAGCAGCTTTTGAGGAGCGATGTCTAATCCTTCAATTAGTAATCCTGTCATAGCCGTTAGACTCCCGACTTCAAATGATTCCCCCGCTCTCCAAAATGCGGATTCACCTTGTTTGATATAAATTTTCAGTCCGTTATCGCCAGCTACCCAGCCTTCCCCGTGAACGACTAGTAGAAGCTGTGGAATCGTAGCTTCTTGACGGGGGGTATAATCATTTTCTTGAAAAGATAAAAAGCTGATTTTGACATCTCCAGTATGAGAAAGCAATGGGTTTACTTTATAGGTAGAATGAAGAAAGGAACGCTCTTCTTCAGATTGAAAACCATATAATTTCATACGTTCATCTCCTTGAATCAAAAATATAAAAAAGAAGTCCTTCTCTTTTCATATACGCCTGTAACAGCAAAAATAGAACTTCAAAGAAATAGCTGTTTCCTGGAAAATGACTTCATTTTTTGTCGAAGCTGAAAATTTTTTGAAGGATAGGGAGGAAAAACAGAAGTTTTTTTGAATAGTATAAAAAAAGGTGTCCGCTAATGGACACCTTTTCCTAATTTAAAAATGACTGTAACGCTTGTTTGTTTTCTTCAAGGTCGATGCTTAAAACAGCACCAATACCGGATACTCGTTCATTTGAATAGGAACCTTCGACCGGTAAACGAAGAGATTTTAAATCTGGCTGATTCCCAACTAAGAAATCTTTTCCTATCACGATAAATGTTTTTGGCGGAATATTTGTATCCACATATGGATCAATGACGCCCCATAGCTTAGGAGCTTTCGCCAGCGTCTTTACTTGAAGAGCTTCATCCATTAATTTACCTATTACTTCTTGTTGACGCTTCACGCGCCCGAAATCACTTTGGCTATCATGTCGGAATCGCACGTATCCTAGTAATTTATCTCCGTGAAGAGTTTGTTTTCCAGGTTTTAGCGTCATGCCAATTCCTGATGACATTTCGTGCGGCACGGTAACCGTAATTCCCTCAGGGGCAATCGTATCGGCAACTTTAGAAAAACCTTTAAAATCAACAACGGCATAATAGTTTACATCTACGCCGAAATTTTCTTTAATTGTCTTACGCATTAATTCAGGCCCGCCAAATGCATAGGCTGAATTTAATTTGTTTTTGCCATGTCCAGGAATATCCACATATGAATCACGCATCAAAGAAATAATTTTAGGCTGATTGCTGTCTTTGTCATAATGAGCAATCATGATTGTATCGGCACGCGAATGTTCTTCACCTCGAGAGTCAATTCCAAGAAGCAGCACATTCATGCTATCTAAATTGGCACTTGCACCATTAAAATCAAATTGTCCATCTTTCCCAAAAGCTCCGTCTGCTTCTGCTAACCCTTGTTGGTATTGATAATACACATACGCACCAGCGGCGATTACAAGAATGAGAAAGAAAAGAAGTAGCTTTCTAAAGCGTTTCTTTTTTCTTTGCTTTTTTCTTTTATGTTGTTTACGTTCTGTACGTTCTTCCAAATGTCTCACCATCGCATTCAAAAATATTAATACTTTTTTGTTTGAAACCAATTATGCAAAAAATTATAAAACGACATAATAAAATTAACACTAAGGAATTAGATTAGCAAGTACGTTCACTAGTAAATCTGCGAAGACAGCTAAAATAAGAGAAGTATACAAATAGAAGAAAGAGGAAATAAAGGTTATTTTTTTCAAGAATCTTTGTTATAATCTATCATAGTTAGGGGAAAAGTTCTGTCTTTTAAGAATGGAATAAGAGGAAAGTCTCTATTTGGGGAGAATCAAATATAGGTCTAAATGTAGAAAAAAGGAGTGAAGCGAATGAGTATATATGTGTCATCTTCGAACCTTGTGCTGATTCCAGAAACGGCGTTAAGTCATTGGAAACCTTATGGCGCGGGGGAATTGACCGGAGCTATTATTTCAGGTAAAGATAGTGCTGAAATAATTAAAGAGCTTAATCAATCGTCTATTCTGCCTTTTACAAGTTTTTTCTATCGAAAGCATTTTGTTATTCTGTTTGATAAAGAACAAGTAAAAAATCATTTTGAACAGCTGCTTTTATTATATAAATCTCAGGGATATATTTTTTATTCTTCTACTTTATACGATGATCACTGGTCCCAGGTCCTTGAAGGAACGAAGCAGCTGCTAACGGTAAATGGACAAGTGGTGCCGGTGCTCGAGCTTGAACAAAACGGTGAATTTGATGTTGTGCGTGATGAATGCGGTCTGCACATTGTGATAGATGAGGACGAAGACGAAGAGAAGCAGCTAGAAAAAAAAGTTCATGAGCTTCCGCTTGAAGAAGGTACCTATTTTATTGGCGATCCGGGATTTGTTGAAAACCGGGACATGCTGGTAAAAGAATATTTTTCTAAAGGTACGTACGAATTTATTTATAGATACGGAGAAAATGGCTGGCTGATGAAAGTAAGTATTCAGCGAAAAGCGATTAAAGAGCAACTTACTACTCTTCACGCGGCTTTGTCTTAACCTCTATTCATTGTACAATATTGCTAAATAACTATGTTATAATAGTAATATTGCACAATGAAAGGGGTTTTTTTAATGGAAGCACGTTTAGAAAAAGTTGTATCGTGGCTGGAAGAAAAGAATGTAGAAACGGCCTTTATTTCGTCAACCGAAAACGTATTTTATTTAACTGGATTTCATACGGATCCGCATGAGCGTTTACTTGGCTTATTTGTGTTTAACGAAGCAGAGCCGATGCTTATTTGTCCATCAATGGAAGTGGGACAAGCAAAAGAAGCCGGCTGGAAGTTTGATGTGATTGGATATGAAGATCATCAAAATCCTTGGGAACTGATTAAAGAAGCTTTACATAAACGAAACGTAATAGATGTGAAAAAGGTTGCTGTAGAGAAAGAGCAGCTGCTGTATGCGAGAGCCGAAGAACTGCTTAGCCTATATCCAAACGCTGAGCTAGTCGGAGCAGAAGAGAAATTAAATCAGCTGCGTTTAATTAAAGATGAGCGTGAAGTTGAGATTCTGCAAAAGGCAGCTGATTTAGCTGATTTTGGTGTAGAAGTAGGCGTAGCGGCTTTAAAAGAAGGCGTTACGGAAATGGATGTTCTGGCTAAAATTGAATACGAGTTAAAGCGAAAAGGAATTCGTGAGATGTCGTTTTCAACGATGGTTTTATTTGGTGAAAAAACGGGAGAAGCGCACGGGAACCCAGGTCTTCGCACGTTAAAGCCAGGAGATATGGTTCTGTTCGATTTAGGTGTAGTGCTAGACGGATACTGTTCAGATATTACGCGTACAGTCGCTTACAAGTCTATTAATGATAAGCAAAAAGAAATTTATGAAACGGTACAGCGCGCTGAGCAGGCAGCTCTTGAAGCTTCCAAGCCCGGCACTCGCATTGGCGACTTGGACATGGTAGCACGCAATGTTATTACAGAAGCAGGATATGGAGAGTATTTCTTGCATCGTCTTGGTCATGGTCTTGGTATTAGCGTGCATGAGTTTCCTTCAATGAGCCGCAACAATGATGATGTGCTTCAAGAAGGCATGGTATATACAATTGAACCGGGTATCTATATTCCAGGACTTGGAGGCGTGCGTATCGAAGATGATGTAATCATTACAAAAGATGGATACGAAACGTTAACGAAGTACCCAAAAGAATTACAAATTATTTCATAATAATGTCATGAAAAATAGAGGCTGCCATGGTGCAGGCTCTATTTTTATGGAAAAAGAAAAAATTGGCCAAGGTTTCTTGTTTGCTTCTTGATACAATTTCATAGTATGTTACGAAACGATAACATTTCTATCACATTTTCTAAAAACTATATCGTAAGCGAGTGCAGTAGTATATGCTGTACAGTAGGGAGCCTTTTAAGGTCGCAAGCAAGGAGGTTTTTTATGAGTAATTTTACAAAAGATGAAGAATTAATTATACATAAAGCAATAGATGTATTTGGTCAAAAGGATCGAATTGAAGATTATTCAGATGAAAGAAAAAAGCATGGTATTCACGTTGTGGCGTGTGAAAATCATCCGCGTCAAGACGTAACCGCGTATGCAACGCTCGGTGGTCATCAATGTCCGACAGGCTATACAGTTGGGGGGATCCCGCTTCGAATTGAAATCGTTGGGGCTTGTCATGAGGAATTCGGTATTTATTCTGCTATTTTAGCAAACTGTATTTTCCATATGATGAAATCTCATGTGTCCATCTTCCCAGGAGCTATTTATAAAGACGTTATTGCAGTCCTTGATGACAGCTTTCATATGCAGCACATTTTGCTGATTCCGCCGTTTTTATGGGATAATTTTTCAACGATTGAACTATCTGATAAAAAAGTAACGTTCCTGCAGGCCGTTCCGATTTCAGAAAATGAACGTGCTTTTGCACTTGAGTACGGGGTAGATTCGTTGCTAAGCCGCTTTGATGCTGAGCAGGTGAATGTCTTCAATTTAGAAAGAAGATCTGTTGTATAAACAAAAAGAGCGCCGACTGAGACGCTCTTTTTTGTTATTGATTAGTAGGTCAATTCTTTTTGCGGTATAGCTTTTTTATGACTCGTTTGGTAGCTGTGAAGCACCATGCCTGCTATGATAACTCCCATTCCAACCCAAGAAAGAATCGATGGCAAAGGACTTGATAGAAGGAAGACCTCTCCTAGCAGGGCAAATAAAACTTCCATCGATTGTGTAGCTTCAACTGCACCTAGCTTTTGAGAATCTTTTTTAACAAGGTCGGTTGCTGCAAAAAATAAGACCGTTGCACATACTCCTGAAAGTAAAGCAACTAAACTGCTTTGATAAATTTGAGTTGTTTTTGGTAGTCCATCGGTCATGTAGGCATAGACAGAAAGAATAATCCAAAACGGCAGGCTTGAAAGCGTCATTCCAAGCACGCGCTGAAACGTATTAAGTGACGACACTTCCATCATTTTACGGTTGCCAAGCGGGTACGCAAAAGAGGCAATCAAAATGGGAACAGTACAAAGCAAGGCAGTAGCGGCCGACAGTTCAGTCGCATGTTCAAGCTGCATGAGCATAACTCCTATTAAAATAATAAACGAAAAACCTAGCTGTTTGAAAGGAATGCCTCCTCGCTTCTTTCCTTCCTTGTAAAACAAAGGAGCTAGGAGAGACCCCGATAAAATTGTGATTTGCCAAGTTCCTGCAATAAGCCAGCCGGGACCGTAGGCTGAAGCAAAACAAAGAGGAGCGTAAAATAAGCCAAATCCAACCGTGCTCCAAAGCAGCCATTTTTGCGGCTGGGCTTTTATTTCTGCCACCACAGGTTTAATACCACCCCAAAAATAAACGAGTACAAGCAAAAGAGGTACCATAAAAAAATAGCGCAGCGACGCGCTCCACGCCCAGCTGCCTCCGGATAAATCCATCGCTCTATTTAAAACGAATGTAAAAGCAAAAAAGAATGAGGCAGCAATGCCTAATAAAAGAGGCTTCACTTGAATTCCTCCTCACTTGTCAGCGCTTCACCTAACGTCAGCCAGTTCGTTTCGACAAGCTGCGATGTCAGGGCGGAATCTTTTTGACCGCAAGCGTTTATGATTTCTTTGTGCTGATCAACAGAAGCTAGGCTAGCAAGAGACGAAAAGCGAGCGATTTCCAGACGCTGAATTTTGGCGCTTGTTTGTTTTACAACACGTTCTAGCTCTATATTGTTCGCCCGTTTTAAAAAGACGGAATGAAATGCTTCATCCGCTTCGATCGCGTTAAGGGCATTTCTTGTTTTAATTGCATGTTCTAGAGATTGATTGTGCTTGATTAGTTGGCCCATATCTTCTTTTTGTAACGAAGTACAAGCCAGCTTAGCAGCAAGTGCATGAAGAGCTGCGACGACAATAAAAGATTGTTTTGCCTCCTCAAGGTTTAATGGAGCCACTTTTGTAGAAGAGCCGGGTGTCGTTTGGACAAGACCTTCATCTTCAAGTCTTTTTAATGCTTCTCGAACAGGAGTGCGGCTAACTCCAAATTGCTCAGCCAGTTCTTTATCCTGAAGCTTTTGTTCCGGCTGAAATTCAAGCATGACAATATTGTGTTTAAGTGTTTGATAGACTTCTTCTCTTAAAGACAGTCGTTTGAGAGGTTTAATATTATTTTTCATAAAACCAATATATCGCATATTACATTAAATAACAATGTGAAAACTAAAAAAACTTCGTCTAAAAAGCAGACAGCTGCTTTTTAGATGAAGAGCTTAATTACTGCTGCGCAAAGATTTAGATAAAATGCTCGCAATCGCTTTGCTGTGCTCAACCTGCGTTTTTTTGGATTCTTTTCGTTCAAGAGCTACTTTTTGAAGGCTTTTTTCTTCTTCAGTTTGAGCAATAACTTGAGGAACGGAGGCAGGTTTCCCGTTTTCTAATGCAACAAAGGTGAGAAAAGAAGTAGCTGCGATACGCTTAATGCCCGTTAATAAATTTTCGGCAATCACTTTAACAAAAATAATCATGGAGCTTTTTCCTGTAACAACAACGAATGCTTCATATGAAATAAAATCTTCTTCGGTGACGGGTTCGATAAAATCAACGTGATCAATGGAAGCCGTAACACACGTCTTTCGGGAATGTTTAGCTGCTGAAAGAGAAGCCGTCATGTCCATGTCAGCGACAATTTTTCCTCCAAAAAGGGTGTGGTGATTGTTTAGGTCATTTGGAAAAATGTGCTGTGATTTGACTACTCGTGAGACGCTGCAAAGTACTGCTTTTTCACTCATTGAAAACACTCCTTCAAACTGTTTATATGGTTTAATGTATGTTGACTACTTGTTCTTATGTATACAAGTTATAGAGAGCCCTTTCGTAAAAAGCTCTTCAAAAGCTTCTATATGGTAAAATAGAACAAATATGAAAGAGAGGATGAGAGCATGAACTTAACTCAATTTTCTAGAAGAAAATATACAGATTCCCCTACACCTTTAGAAAAGCTATCGGTTTTATCTCAGCAGTTAAATGGACCTTCAATTTATATGAAGCGAGATGATATGCTTGGACTGACAGGTGGAGGAAATAAGACACGCAAGCTTGAATATTTAGTAGCTGATGCAAAGGCGCAAGGAGCAGACGTGCTTGTAACGTGCGGTGCGATACAATCCAATCACTGTCGTTTGACGCTCGCTGCGGCTGTAAAAGAACAAATGAAATGCGTGCTCGTATTAGAAGAAGGGGAAAATAAAGCAAGTGATCAGCCGACAGGGAACTATTTTCTTTATCATTTATTAGGCGCTCATGACATGCGGTTTGTCGCTGAAGGTTCTGATTTGACAGCCGAAATGAAAACAGTAGAGCGAGAGCTAATTGAAAAAGGTCATAAACCGTATTTAATTCCAGTAGGAGGTTCGAATGTTATCGGTGCAACCGGATACACTGCCTGTGCACAAGAGCTGCTTATGCAAAGCTATGAGCAGCAAATAAAGCTTAGCCACGTGGTTTGCACAAGCGGCAGCGGAGGCATGCACGCAGGATTAGTGGCAGGCTTTCAAGGTCTTCAAAGTGACGTATCCGTTATTGGAATGAATGTTAGTCGTGCTAAAGAAGAACAAGAAGTAAAAGTTGCTAAGCTGACGAGTGAACTTTATGATCATTTACATAGTAAAACGCCTTTTAAAGAAGAAGAGATTGTGTGTATGGATGAATACGTAGGTCCAGGGTATGCTGTTCCAACAGAAGAGATGGTGGAAGCAGTCAAACTTGTGGCCAGTACGGAAGGGATTTTATTGGATCCTGTGTATACGGGAAAAGCGATGGCTGGTCTGATTGATTTAATTCGAAAAGGTTACTTTAATAAGGATGAAAATGTGGTGTTCGTCCACTCAGGCGGTTCACCGGCTCTTTATGCCTATACCTCAATTTTTTCATAAAAAAGCAAGGGATTCGACTCCCTTGCTTTTTTAGTTTATATAGGAATAGTAAGTGAAAACGTTACTCCAGTGTCTGTATTTTCAGCCGTAATCGCTCCATCGTGCATCGTCACAATACGCTTTACGATACTTAAGCCGATACCGAATTCACCGTTTGCTCCTTTTTTAAACGGTTCAAACAAGTGTTGAAGCACGCTTTGATCAATGGGCGGACCATCGTTGCTGATTGTACATTGAACGTTCGTTTGGTGTTTAGCAAGTGAAAGTGAAACCTTCGTCTCGGCATAGCGCAGCTGGTTGTCGAGTACATTTTCAAGAACTTTTGTCCACAGCTCTTTGTCTCCTTTAATCGTTGCGTTTGCGTCGTCAAATTCCCACTGTATTTCAGGGCGCCTCCACCGCAAGCGATCCACTACTTCATGAAGTAGTGCAGTAAAATTAAAGTCATCTTGTGCAAGCTGATGAGTGGACATATAGTCAAGCTTGGTTAAGTAAAGCAAATCGCGGATTTTTTTCTCGAGATTTTTGGATTCATCTTCAATAACTTTTACCGTTTGCGATAAATCACCTTTTGGATAAATGCCGTCTTGAATCGACTGAGCGTAGCTTTGAATCACCATAACCGGTGTTTTTAAATCATGTGAAATATTTTGAAGGAGCGTTTGCTGTGCTTCATCTTTAGATACGAGCCTTTTGCGCATTTGCTCGATGGATGCGCCTAGCTTGCCAATTTCATCTGAACGGTTCACTGTAACGGGCTCATGCCAATTTTGTTCGGCAATTTTTTTCACATCTTTTTCAAGCGATACAAGCGGCTTGCTTAAATATCTTGATAGCCAAATAGATGGAAGCCAGCTGAATAGAAATACAATTGAAATTACAAGAAGCAGCTGTTTAAATAGAGTAGAAGTGAGCGCGTTGCGATACGTATCCCACGAAAATGAAAGTAAAAAAGCAGGCTGTCCGTTTACACTTACTTTTCGTATTACATAAAAAAGCGTCCGGTTGCCAAGATCTTTTTCATAGCGAGCGACGATTTTTTGCTGATTGATTGCATCTTCCTGTGCTTTTCTCAAAAAGTCTTGAGGCAACACCCGTGATGAAAAATAAGAGATATCCGCATGTTCAGGCAATAAAATATGATCCACGGTTCGATTGCCAAGTGTTGGTTCACTGTCTTCATTGCTAAAGTAGTATTCACCTGAGCGGCTTGGCAGGCCGTATTCTTTTAAAATATGCTGTTCATTTTCAATAGTGGTATAAATTTCATTCGTGAAGAACTGCCTGAGCGTCGTTGGGAATAAAATAGCGAGCAAAATTGAAATAAGCAGTAAAATACCGGAGATGACGAGCCAAATTTGAAATGCAAGCGACTTGTTTTTCATGCTTTCATCATCCGGTATCCATATCCGTAAATCGTTTCAATTCGTGCTTGCGGCATTTTTTTACGCACGCGCCTTACTAAATCATCCACCACTCGGTCTGTGCCAAAATAATCTTCTCCCCAAATGAGATTCAGCAGCTGCTCCCGTGAAAAAGCCTGTCCAAGGTCTTTTGAGATAGTGACAAGAAAATCAAATTCTTTAGACGTTAAATCAATCGGCTTTCCATCTTCACTGACTGTACGGGTATGTAAATCGATCTCATAAGGAGTCAGCGTAATGGTATCGGTTTTCTTTTGATTGGAACCATATACGCGGTTTAGCAGTTTGTTTGCTCGAATAACTAGTTCACGAGGCAAAAAAGGCTTTGATAAATAGTCGTCGCTGCCCATTTCAAGCCCAAGAACCCGGTCAATATCGGCATCGCGGGCTGAGATAAAAATAACAGGCACTTGCGGCGTTTGCTGCTTGATTTCGCGAATGAGCTGATACCCGTCAATGTCAGGCAGCATAATATCTAAAATCCACAGATGCGGAGGAGTTGCAATCATTTCTTTGGCTTCCGTGCCGTTAAAAAATGAGCGAACGTCCCAGCCTTCTTTTTGAAGGTAAAGGGTTAAAACTTCGTTTAAATTTTGTTCATCCTCTACTAAATATAGTGTAAAGCTCAAATTTGACACCTTCCTCTGAATATATGAAAATTAAGGTAAATAAAGCATATTGCGCCATCTATGCGCGTGTCTTTAAAGGTCTATGTACCCGCTATTATACTACGTGTTTGCTGTTATAAAGAAATTTTTCACAATTTCACACATTGTTTTGATACTTATCCCAAACTTTTATTTTATAGTATAGATAACATAAAATTTGCTACGTTAAAAGGAGTGTTTTTCATGGATCCACGTGATTATGAAAGAGAGCAAGAACGAAAAGAAGAATACGAAAATCGCCAGCAGCGCTACGATCAGTATCAGCCTGCGTCATCATCACAGCCTCCAAGAAGACGCTTATTTCCAGTGATTGCATCTTCTATCGCCGGAGCAGTACTTGGAGGAGGAATTGTGTTATACGGTGCTCCCCAGCTGGGGTTAATGGATTCAGCTGATACGCAAACAGCGAATCAAACAACGCAGACTCAAACGGCAACAACAACGAGCACAACGCCTCGAACAGTAAGCACAACCGTCAATCAGTCAGATCTTGTTTCAGTTGTAAATAAAGTATCAGCTGCTGTTGTAGGCGTGAACAATATTCAGCAGCAAACAAATCCATTTTCTGGAGATACCCAAACGCAAGAAGCAGGAACGGGTTCCGGTGTTATTTTCAAAAAAGAAAATGGAAAAGCATACGTTGTGACCAATAACCACGTTATTGACGGCGCAAGCGAAGTAGAAGTGTCACTTTCAAACGGACAAAAAGAAAAAGCTAAAATTGTCGGAGCTGACGCGCTAACGGATTTAGCGGTGCTTGAGATGTCTGACAAAAATGTTGAACAAGTGGCGAAGTTCGGGAAATCATCGGATTTAGTAGCGGGTGAAACGGTGCTTGCAATCGGAAATCCTCTTGGTGAACAATTTTCTCGTACGGTCACACAAGGTATTGTGAGCGCAGCAAAACGCTCTGTCCCTATTTCAGAAAATTGGAACGTAGATGCAATTCAAACGGATGCGGCGATTAATCCAGGAAACAGCGGCGGTGCACTTATCAATTCTTCCGGTGAAGTAGTCGGCATCAACAGTATGAAAATTTCAGAAGACAATGTAGAAGGCATCGGCTTTGCTCTTCCAAGTGATGAAGTGCAGCCGACGATTGAACAGCTGATGAAAAACGGAAAAATAACGCGTCCATATATGGGGGTAGGTCTTCAAGATGTAGGTCAGCTTTCAGCTGCAACAAAACAAAACCAGCTAGGCCTAACCAGCGATACGTCTGAAGGAGTTGTCGTAACGACGGTTGAACCATTCTCTTCTGCTTCTGATGCAGGTTTACAATCAAAAGACGTGATTGTTGCCATCGATGGAAATGAAGTCAAAACATCCAGTGATTTACGTCAATATCTATACACAAAACGCAAAGTAGGAGACACGGTAAAATTAGACGTGTATCGAAATGGAAAAAAACAAACTATTTCTCTGAAGCTTTCAGAGCAGCAGGATAACAATGGATGAGTTCAACACCGTTAAAGCTGCTGCTAGCAGTATTAACAGCGTTCGGATTTTTAACCGGCTGCGGAGGGAAGCATTCAAACACGATGTTTCCTTCTGTAGAAATTAGTCAGCTATCTTCTACCAAAGAACTGGCAGCGTATGAGGGAGGCAAGGTGACAGGAGCTGAATTCAACCGTTTTTTAGCCGTTGAAGGGTTCTTAAATCCAGATGCTCCGCTAAATGATACAAGCTACCGCAAAGAGTTATTGCGGCAGCTTGTTATGCAAAAAATCTTAATTTCGCATCTAAAGACAAGCGATAAAGTACAAAAACAAGTCGAGGATATGTGGAAGCAAATTAAACGCTCATATGACCAGGATACAAGAAAACAAGGTTATGAAGTGTTAAATATTCGTTCCAGTGATGTAACCAACCAGCTAACGAATCAGTTTAAATTAGAAGAATATTTCCGTAAACAAATTACGTCTGATGAACTAACTGCTTACTATAAACGTATTGAAAACGATCTAACGCGTGTAGCTTTTACGCAGCTGGCTTTTTCCACTTTACATGATGCCTCTGCCGCTGCGGCTGAACTGCAAAAGGGAATATCCCTTCAAGACGTTCAAAAAAAATATGCTGATGTCCAGACAATCAGCAAAATAGAGAATGCTGGTAATCTAAAGCTTTCAAGTCTATCTCCCTCTTTTATAGATGTTTTAAAAAAACAGCACATCGGAGAGAGTAGTGAGCCCATTAAAATGGGTAAAGTCTATTACATTTTTATTTTAAAACAAAAAGATAAAAAAACGGAATCAGAAGTCAAAGAAGAAATGATGAAAGAACTTGTTTTGAATCATATCAACCGCTATATCCAGGATGAACTGCCAAGGTTTCACGTGACGTTCAACCTTAGGTAGTTCCCTTTTATATAGATTGATTGTTTTCAAAAAACAAGCAGGTAAAAGAGCTTTCTATTAATAGAGAGCTCTTTTACATTTTTAAGTAGACAGAAATGTCGGCACCTGATAAAATGAAGTTGTAAAACTTTCATTATTCGGAAAATTTATACCCTCCAGCTTTGGAGGGTTATTTTTTATGCTGTTGGACGAACAAAAGAGCTTGGGACAAAAGTAGTTTAGTGGAAAGAAGATCCGAACGATGAATCGTTCGGATTTTTTCGTTACGTTTCAATCACTTTTCATCTTTTAAATGACTCAATAACGCAGGAGCCATCTCTACGTGAGAAAGGGCGATGTGTGAAATCGTTTTGGCATAAGGTGTAATTTCGTTAATAAATTGTTCGAGTACGTGCAGGTGAGGAAGCTGAAGCTTTGTAATAAAGCAGGCTTGCCCGGCGATGCGTTCACAGAATAAAGCGTAGGGATAATGAGAAATAAATCGTTTAAAACGCTCGTGCTCGCCGTTTTTCATCGTTACTTCAATAAAACACGACACGGGCAGGTGCAGCTTTTCATAATCAATATCAATCGTATACCCTTTTATAACACCAAAGCTCTCTAGCTGCCTTACTCGCTCTGCCACCGAAGGAGGAGACAAGTTAATTTGTTTTCCTAGCTCTCGTAAGGAAAGGCGGCTGTTTTGCTGCAGCGCCTGCAAAATCGATAAATCAATTTCATCAATTTTCAATTGAAAACCTTCTTTCTCATTAACGTTTCATTTGATTAGTAATAGTAGATAAAATGTTTTATATGTAATCTGAAATTTCCATTTTTCTTACTATAATAATTAAAAAGGAGTGAGTAAAAAATGGCAAGAGTTTTGTTAGCAAACGAAGAGGGAACAAATTTTGAAAAAGCATTGAATTTAATTCCGCATGTAAAAAGATTGTATGATGAACTTTACAACACGCTTTGGAACAGCGATATAGTAGAGAGAGAGACTAAGGAAAAAATAAGGCTTTATCTAGCAGGTGTTAACGGCTGTGAGACATGTATGAGCATGTCATATGTAGGCGATGAGACGCTTAATCAAAAAGTGTTAAGAGAAAAAGAGCTGGAAGAAAAAGATCGACTGCTGTTTCGATTTATTGATGTATACCGAGTGCGTCCAAGGGAGTTGACCGATGCTGATATGGATCAATTAAAGAAATTTTACAGTGATACGCAGCTGTTAGAGCTTTTAGCTGTTATTAATTTATTTGATCAATTTCACAAAATGATTGTCAGTTTAGATTTATATGATTTTTGCAGCTTGCAGGGCAAGTGAGGTCTTCCCTAAAAATATCTTGACAGACAAAATTCACAGGAGTAAGATAGCTTTCGTGAAGTGAAACGTATCATGAATCGAATCGATTATTCTAAAAAATAGATCATAGACATTTGAATAAAAATCGCTTAATCCATTACGGAGCGGAGGACCCATTATTTACGCACATATTGTGCTTCGGGGTGAATCCTTAAAAAGGTAGGGTTACTCTTAAAACCCGAACCCGACAGCTAACTTCGCAAGCGTTTTGAGGGGGAAGAGTGTGAAAAAACACAGGAGCCTTCCTGTGTTTTTTTGCGCTTTTTTTAAGAAAAAGATGTAATTTTTTAGAAAAAGTATAAGCTAAGAGAACACACAGCAGTTGAAGAAAGGAATAAATACATTATGAAAAAACAGTTTGCTGTATTGGGATTAGGTCGTTTTGGAGGCAGTTTGGTTGAAGAGTTTGCTAATCTGGATGTGGATGTGCTCGCTATTGACCGCAATCAGGAGGTAGTAAATAAATTTAGCAACTCAGCTACATATGTTGTGCAAGCAAACGCGATTGATGAAGCTAGCTTAAAGGGGCTAGGTATTCGCAATGTTGATCATGCTCTTATTTCGTTTGGGGATGATATCGAAGCAAGCGTTCTCGCAACGATGCTTTTAAAAGATATGGGCGTTAAGCAAGTATGGGTAAAAGCAGTGAATATGTATCATCAAAAAGTGCTGGAGAAAATAGGAGCAGACAAAGTCATTCATCCTGAGCGTGATATTGCTAAACGTATTGCTCATCACGTAGTGTCAGAAAAAATCATTGATTACATTGAATTATCAAAGGATTATAGTATTGTCGAAATTGTCGCCTCTAAGAAACTTCATAATAAAACGCTGTTTGATTTAAACATTCGTGCCAAGTACGGCTGCAACATTATCGGCTTTCAGCGAAAAGACGGGGAAATGGTGATTTCGCCTACCGCGCATGAAATAATTGAACAAGGAGATATGCTTATTGTTATCGGACATAACCGCGATTTGAACCGTTTTGAAGAAGAAGGAGTTTAACTCATGAAAAAACAAATCATTAAACTCACCCCTCCGCAGCTGCTTGTCTCCATTTTTGGCGGAGGAATTATTATGGGTGCTCTTCTATTGATGATGCCTTTTTCTACTACTGAGCCAATCCGATGGGTAGACGCCCTTTTTACATCTACTTCCGCTATGACAGTGACCGGCTTAGCCGTCGTAGATACAGGTACGCGTTTTACCGTCATCGGTCAAACGATCATTATGCTGTTAATTCAAATAGGCGGTCTTGGCATTATGTCATTTGCCGTGTTGATTTTTATGATGCTAGGTAAAAAAATTGGATTTAAAGAGCGTATGCTCGTTCAGCAGGCATTAAATCAAACAAGCGTCGGCGGAGTTGTCCTGCTAGTTAAAAGGCTGTTTATCTTTTCATTTTTAATTGAGTTTATTGCACTTATTTTTTTAGCGATACGCTGGGTTCCGGAATTCGGATGGTCTAAGGGGCTGTTCTTTAGCTTGTTTCATTCAATTTCAGCTTTTAATAACGCAGGGTTTGGACTACTGTCTGATAACTTAGTACAGTATGTTGGAGATCCTATTATTAACATAACGATTTCTTTTTTGTTCATCATTGGCGGGTTAGGGTTTACCGTTCTTGCTGATATGTGGGTGAAAAAATCGTATAAAAAACTAACGTTGCATTCAAAAATTATGATTATCAGCACGTTTGCGATTAATGTGATTGCCATGCTTTTTATTTTTTTCTTAGAGTACAGCAATTCGCATACGCTCGGAAATTTATCATTAGGAGACAAAGTATGGGCTTCTTATTTTCAAGCAGTAACGACAAGAACCGCTGGATTTAATACAATTGATTTAGCTCACCTGCATGATGCAACGGTCTTTTTAATGGTCTTATTAATGTTTATTGGTGCAGGAAGTGCGTCAACAGGAGGCGGTATTAAACTAACAACGTTTGTGGTGATTGTTTTTTCTGTATGGGCATTTTTACGAAGCCGGGAAGATATTGTGCTGTTAAAGAGACGACTTCTTCCTCTTCACGTGTTTAAGGCACTAGCCATCACGATGATTTCAATTATGTTTGTATTTGGGGCCATTTTCCTGTTAAATATTTCGGAAAACCTTCCGTTTGTAAAAATTATGTTTGAAGTTGTTTCAGCGTTTGGAACAGTAGGTTTATCAATGGGAGCAACTCCTGAACTTTCGTACTTTGGACGCGTAATTATTATCTTTATCATGTTTTTAGGAAAAGTGGGGCCATTAACGCTTGCGTTTTCATTATCTAAGCAAAAGCGCGAAGCTGTTCGTTATCCAAATGAAGATATAATGCTAGGGTAGAAAAATCGCCTTCGATAAGGCGATTTTTTTATATTATTTATACGTTCAAGACATATAAGAGGTTACGCACAAAACAGTTGCGATGAATAAAAAGAAGGCAAAGACAAGAACAATGGGCAATTTGGAATGTCGGCGCATTAAAGGTCCCCCTTTTTTATAGTAAAAAATCTCTTACTATATATAACGAAAGAAACAAAAATATGATTCACTTTTTTTGGCGGAATTTGAAGGTTTTTCTCATTGGAAAAATCCGCACCCCTGTCCTAAACATTTTGCCAAGCTGTTGCATACACTAAAAGCAGATAATAGGAAGTGAGGGATGGTACGTGGGAAAACAAAATTTTGCGTTAATCGTTGTGTTATTTGTTTTACTTGTTATTGTAGGTGCGTCTGGCTTTCGCTTTTAAACGTTAACTTTATTTACGCATAGCCCCCGTCAAAAAGGGCATACTAGGCGGAAGTAAAAACCAAAAATTTCTTCAATATTGCCGAACAATGAGTTCCTCTACTCATTCATCTAATCGGTATGTAGCCATGCGAAAGCATGGTTTTTTTTTGAAATAAGAGGATGAATGATGTTCATCCCCTCTAGAAATTAGTAGTAGCAAGAACACCCTACGATTACTAATAGAATAAATAAAACAACGATAAATGAAAAACCAAAACCGCCTTTTGCGCCCATATGTGTAACCTCCTTTAGTAAAAGTCTCTATATCCTATGTACTAATTGGGTTAAGTGATTGAGAAATTTGCCTATTTTTTAACGGTAACGATCTTTTGAGAAGAATGAAGAACACTTACTTTTTTCATTTGTGCAGAAATCCTTTATGATAAAGAGGAAAAGGAGGGCAAAGTGGTGGGAATACATGTAGAATACGTCATGAATCAGCTAGAAGAGGGAAAGTGGAGAGAGGTCAAACGCGAAATTCAACAAGAAATGAAGAAAAAACCTCAAGCATCTGATTTGTACTGTTACTTAGCGGTTTGTTTAGCAAAGCAAATCGAAGAATCAATTATCTTTGAAAAAATGGTATTAAATTTAGAAATGGACCGAGCTCTTCATCAGGCACTAACATTAAATCCATCTTCAAGCTTGGCGCACTTCGTTCGAGGAATAAAATACCGGGAAACTCCGCTTATGTTTGGAGGGAATTACGAAAAATCGCTGTCTTATTTGCAGCGGGCGCAAGATCTTGGTTTTGAAGGGATTATGCTGCCGCTCGAACTCGCCAAAACCTATATTCAATTAAAAGAAATGGAAAAAGCGAAAGAACAAATCGCCTATGCCCGGGAAATCAATCCTACTCACGGAGATATTAAAAAAGTCGAAGACATGCTGCAAACAGGACGGTGAATCAAAAGTCCTGTTTTATTTTTGGTTTTGAGGAAACATATGCTGATTTTCATAAAGAATTGCTTTTTATATAATAATAAGAATATTTATAAAAATTTTAAGAAATGCATGTAAGTCCAACGACTTCTTAACTGCTAGATTTTCTACATTATTAGAGCGTTCAGTCTACATAATTCCAAAAATAGTAAGAAACTATCAGCCTATGGATAAATTGTTGGAAAATATAGATAATTGTAAATGAATAGAGAAAAAGGTAAACATGCAATTAACTAAAAAAGCAAAGGTCTGATTTACTTTGCTTTTTATTTATACATATATGTAAAAAATATCATAATAAGCCAATTTATTCTTTGTGAAATCCATCGTTTCAGACGATGTGAAATAATGTATTTGAAGGAGGAGACCCAGATGAAGGTTATGAAGATGTTGGTTATTGCATTATTTAGTTTAAGTTTAGTTGTCACACCAGCTGCTGCTGAAGTTCCGGGTGTCGACCATTCAATGAAACGAGGTGCTACACAAGGAATTGTAGCGGCATCTCACCCACTGGCTGCTGAAGCGGGAAGGAAAGTTTTAGCTGAAGGCGGAAACGCTGTAGATGCGGCAGCTGCCATTCAATTATCTCTAAACGTTGTGGAACCGATGATGTCAGGTATCGGCGGCGGCGGCTTTATGATGATTTATGAAAAAAAGAAAGATAAAATTACGATGTTAGACAGCCGTGAAATGGCACCAGCTGATGTCACGCCTAAGCTGTTTTTAGATTCAAAAGGAAAAGTCATCCCTTTCAGTAAGCGTCACATAACAGGAAAGGCAGTTGGAGTTCCTGGTACGCTAAAAGGAGTAGAAACAGCCCTTAAAGATTATGGAACAATGGACTTATCAGATGTTATTAAACCAGCTATTACTCAAGCAGAACAAGGAATCAAAGTAAATTGGTCGATGGCTCAGTACATTGATGAAAATGTAGACAAGCTTGAAAGATACCAAACGGCCGGTAATGTATTTGTGCCGAATGGCAAGCCGTTAAAAGAAGGAGATAAGCTTATTCAGGCCGATCTTGCTAAAACATTAAAGCTTATTCAAAAAGAAGGATCAGACGCTCTTTATAAAGGAGAAATTGGAAAAGCGCTTGTTAAAGAAGTTCAAAAACGCGATGGAAGCATGACCATGGATGATTTGAAAAATTACGTTGTAAAAGAACGTGAGCCGGTCAAAACAACTTACCGAGGCTACGATGTGGTTAGTGCAGCTCCTCCTAGCTCCGGCGGATTAACCGTGCAGCAGATTCTAAAGCTAATGGAAGGTTATGATGTAGAAAAAATGGGTTCCAATACGCCTCAGTATTTGCAGCATTTAACGGAAGCGATGCACTTAGCTTTCGCGGACCGCGCGGCGTATATGGCAGATGAAGACTTTTACGAAGTGCCGAAAAAAGGACTGTTAGATGAAGATTATATTAAAGAACGTCGTAAATTAATTAATCCAAACAAAGCAACGCCTAATGTCAAAGAAGGAGACCCTTGGAAATATGAAGGAAAAGAAAATCCAAATAAAGCAACAGTAAAGGAAGAAAATCCAATCGGCCAAACGACTCATTTCTCTGTTGTAGACAAATGGGGAAACATGGTTTCTTACACGACTACCATTGAACAAGTTTTTGGTTCAGGAATTATGGTTCCTGACTACGGATTTATGCTCAACAATGAAATGACGGATTTCGATGCCACTCCGGGAGGCGTGAACGAGGTTGAGCCTAAAAAACGTCCTCGAAGCAGCATGTCTCCAACGATCCTGTTAAAAGACGGAAAGCCGTTTATGGCAATTGGTTCACCGGGAGGCCCCACCATCATTGCGTCTGTAGCAGAAACGATTATGAATGTTATTGACCATAAGATGCCGATTCAAAAAGCGATTTTAACACCTCGTATTTATTCAGGCGGCTACCCAACCGTAAGATGGGAACCTGGCTTTAGCCAAGATACAATTCTTGAAATGATGGCCAAAGGACATGCGTTTGAAGAAAAGCCTGAGCACATTGGAAACGTTCAAGCGGTTATCTATGACTATGAAACGGGGAAAATGTACGGAGGCGCTGATAATACGCGCCAAGGCACGGTACTAGGAGTAGACGCAATTAAATATGTATCCAAACAGCCAAAACCAATTAAAGAAGAGAAAAAAGGAGAGTTTACAGTTGAAGTCAACCGTGCCGTTTATCCATTTACTGATAAGCAAGTGAAGCTGATTGATGGAAAGCCTTACGTTCAGTCGGATCGCCTGCTGTTAGGCTTAGGCGTCATTGATTCGAGTGACTTAAAGCTGTATAAACCAAATCATCACTCGTATTTATCAGTTATCAAAGTAGCCAAATCACTTGGCTACAAAGTGAAATGGGATGAAGAAAAGAAAGTGGTCTCATTAGAAAAAGATCCTGGTGAAGACGATGCCGGCGATGATGAAGACGGAGACGTTATTACAAATTAAAAAAGAGACTGGGACAAAAGTAGTTTAGGTGAAGAAAAATCCGAACGATGAATTGAGATTCTTGATGGAGAATCCAACTCGTTCGGATTTTTTTATTGGTATGGCAAACGTAGGTTTTCAGTGTGTAGTTACTTCTAGCTGTTGCACGTAAATCAACAGCGGTGTAACGAGCGATCCATACTCGCTCCTTTATTCCATTTGTTCATCTTTAAATTGAATGAATTTTGTTATGTCGCAATCTCTTTTTTATGAAAGCAAATAAAATTGGCGATTTTAAACCAAACGACAAAAAAATTTGCGTAGTTTGCCAAAAAGTTGTAGAAATCGACAGTTTTTTTTGCATGTGTAAGAAAACCCGTGATAGAAAGACTGATAGAATGCTACAAACAAAGTTGGCATCATTTTTGCATAAGAAATAGATGAGGGGCTGTATCAATGAAAAAAATACATAGTTACATAAACACCTATGTTTACTTCACACAGAATAAAATGCAACGGAGGTATAGAAAATGAAAAAAGACATTTCAATTATCGGTGTACCAATGGATTACGGACAAACAAGAAGGGGTGTAGACATGGGGCCGAGCGCGATCCGCTATGCAGGCATGAATACACGCTTAGAAGCTCTTGGCTATACCGTACACGATGAAGGCGATATTAAAGTAGAAATTAAAGAGCGGGCAGACGTAGATAAAAATACGAATTTGAAAAACTTAGCGGCTGTAGCGAGCGGAAATGAACAGCTTGCTGCACGAGTTGAAGAAGTGAGAGAGCAAGACCGTTTTCCGTTAATATTAGGCGGAGACCACAGCATTGCAATTGGAACGCTTGCAGGAGTCGCGAAAGGTTCAGAAAATTTAGGCGTTATTTGGTATGATGCTCACGGTGATTTAAACACCGCTGAAACATCTCCATCAGGCAATATTCACGGCATGCCGTTAGCGGTGAGCCTTGGTATTGGACATCCTGTACTTTTAAATATTGGAGGGTATACCCCAAAAATTAAACCTGAAAATCTAGTTATTATCGGTGCACGCTCATTGGATGATGGTGAAAAAGAGTTAATTAAAGAAAAAGGAATTAAAGTGTATACCATGCATGAAATTGATCGTTTAGGTATGACGCAAGTGATGAAAGAAACGATTGATTATTTAAGCGGTACAGACGGCGTGCACCTGTCGCTGGACTTAGACGGCTTAGATCCGGATGATGCACCAGGCGTAGGTACACCTGTAAAAGGCGGCATCAGCTACCGAGAAAGTCATTTAGCAATGGAAATGCTAGCGGAAGCAGATATGGTGACATCTGCTGAATTTGTAGAAGTGAACCCTATTTTAGATCAGCATAACAAAACTGCAGAAGTAGCGGTTGCGTTAATGAGTTCATTGTTTGGCGATAAGCTTTTATAAGAAAGAGCTACTTAATAGGTATCGTGTAGAAGAAAATCTTTTATGATCCAATAAACGTTCATGCAGGGCTAAGCGGCTGCCATCCTCGCTACGGGGCTGGCGCCATTTGAAAAACATCCGGCATTAATGGACTTGAGCCATGAAGAGCTACCTAGTAAGCGGCTATAAAAACAAAATAAACCTAAAAAAAATGAAAGCGATTTCATTTTTTTATGCAGCAAAGGGAGGAAATGGGATGAATATTCCACAGGGACAGCCAGGAGAATTAAAAAGAACGATGAAAACAAGGCATCTTTTTATGATATCACTAGGAGGATGTATTGGTACCGGTTTTTTTCTGGGTTCAGGTTATACCATCAATGAAGCAGGTCCGATGGGAGCAATGATTTCCTACTTAGTAGGAGGGATCATTATGTATCTAACGATGCTGTGTCTTGGAGAATTATCTGTTGCTATGCCAGTTGCAGGATCGTTTCAAACGTACTCCACTAAATTTATCGGCCCTGCAACCGGTTTTGCGATTGGATGGCTGTACTGGCTAGGATGGGCAGTAACGGTGGCGCTTGAGTTCTTAGCTGCCGGACAATTAATGCAAAGATGGTTCCCAGACTCGCCCGTTTGGTTATGGTGCGCCATTTTTGGAGCGTTAATTTTTTCACTAAATGCACTTTCAGCTAAAGCATTTGGTGAAACAGAATTTTGGTTTTCAAGCGTTAAAATTTTCGCCATCATTATGTTTATTGTTGTAGGCGGAGCGGCGATGTTTGGACTCATTGATATGAAAAGCGGACAGGAAGCACCGCTTCTATCAAACTTCTTTGCCGAAGGGCTGTTTCCAAATGGCGTAACGGCTTTGCTGATTACAATGATTACGGTGAACTTTTCGTTTCAAGGAACAGAATTGATTGGAATTGCGGCAGGGGAAAGTGAAAATCCAGAAAAAACAATTCCAAAAGCGATTAAGCAAACGGTTTGGCGTACGCTTTTCTTTTTCGTCTTATCCGTGTTTGTCCTAGCAAGCATGATTCCTCGTGAAAAAGCAGGCGTCGTAGAAAGCCCATTTGTTGTTGTGTTAGACAGTGTAGGTGTACCTTACGCGGCGGATATTATGAACTTTATCATTTTAACAGCTCTTCTTTCAGTCGCAAACTCTGGATTTTACGCGGCTACACGTATGCTTTATTCTCTTTCAAGAGAAGGAATGGCAAGTCCTGCGCTTGGAAAAGTTAACAAAAGAGGAGTTCCGTTTAATGCACTATTAATTACGCTTGTGATTTCATGTTTTTCGCTGCTTTCAAGCGTAGTGGCAGCTAAAACCGTTTTTGTATGGCTGATTTCACTCGCTGGACTCGGTGCTCAAATTGGCTGGATTGCGATTACCGCTTCACTGCTTGCATTTCGTCGTGCTTACGTGGCTAAAGGTGGAAAAGTGGAAGATCTGAAATTTAGAACACCTCTTTATCCGGTTCTTCCTATCGTAGCGCTTATTACGAACTGTATCGTTATGATCAGTCTTGCGTTTGATCCCGAGCAGCGAATGGCGTTATACTGCGGAGGTATTTTCTTTATAGGCTGCTATGTTTATTATTATTTGAAAATTCGAAAACAAAATCAGTCAAAACAAGAGCAAGAAGTTCAGCTTGCGGAAAATAAACGAATGATTATTTAACATAAAAAACCCGGAAAATCGTGATTTTCCGGGTTTTTCATGTACTCGTTTTTAGCTATCTAGTGTTGTGTCTTCATTTTTACGGCGGCGGAGCCTCCATAGCGTGATAAGAGCAACCAGTGTAAGAACAATACCGCTGCCGAGCAGGATATGACTCACTGTTTTATCCTGCTTTTTTTGGCCTTGCTCAAAATATTTCTTGTACATTGCCACCGCAGCTTTATTTTGCTTGTATTTTCTGGGAACGCTCACTTCTTTTCCGAGTTTCCAGCCGTCTTTATAAGCTTTTTGCTGTAAAGATTTCACATCTTTATTCGAATAAAAACCTGCTTTGTACCATTTTTCTAGCTCGGGCTTGTCCTGAAGACTTTTAGGCGCTCTATAGGTCTGATAAGTGAAAGCTGAGTCGTATCCGTCTGCTTTTACGTCTTTTTGCTTTTGTTTCTGTCCTTTTTCATATCCTTGCTCAAAGGCTGTTTGCAATTCGCCTTCTGCTTCTGCAGGTACTTCTAATGAAAGGACGTGATAGCCTTGTACGTAGCCCTGCTTTTCAAACTGCTTTTTTTGGTGCTTCAGCACTTCGGCTTTAGCGGTTTCAAAGCCTTCTGTAAAAGCCTGACGTGTGACATCCTCATCATCATACATGCTCGGAACACTCATTGAATCATTTTCAAGACCTTGGTCATAGCCTTCTTTTTTTGCTTTAACAGATAAGTCCATTAAAGAAATAGCTTTTTTGTAGCCTTGAACATACCCTTTATTCCAGTCGGATGACTTAGAAGGAAAAGGGTCGATTTCTGACTGAATAGTAGCATGTTTGTAATCAAGGACGCCTTGCTGATAGCCTTCCTCTTCGCCGGCAGCCATTTCATTTTCTTGTTCAGTCTTGAGTTCTTCCTCTTTTTGCTGCTGTCCTTTTTTATATCCTACCGTATACCCCATCATAAACCACGTGAATTCTTCAGAAGATTTGTCCAGTCCTGTTGTTTGATCAAACTGTTCGAATTTTTTCTGTGCGTATCCATCTTCTTCTCCAAGCGAATAGCCTTCTTGATAGAGGGAGTCAAAAATTGCTTTTACATCTTCAGTTGTATCCACGTCTGTTGACTGGTCCAAAACGTCGGAAGAGGAGTCCGGGGAATCGGGAGTAGCATAAGAAGGGATGGGATCACTTGCAAGAATAAGTAAGCAAGCTGTACTAATAACGGCTAATTTTTTTTTCATCATTTCTTCACCTTTTAGTTCAAAGTCAATGTTTATTTTGTAGTTTAAGCGTACAGCTTTCCATGTAGAAAGGCGTGTAAAAGTTTTTCCAATTATGAAAATTATAACATTTAAATGAGAAGGAGAATAGGTGGTAAAAAGGAGAAATATGTGTTTTTTACAGAGTTTTATTTTTGTCGCTGTTTTGCTTTTTTCACTTTAAATGAACGATAAAATACTTCAGCTACAAAACAGAACAAAAGGAAAAAAAGGACAAATAGTTCAGCGAACTCCATAACCCGAAACGGACTGTAGGCATTTTGCAAGGCCATGGAAAAACTAAATCCTTGTATCATATCCACTCCCATAGAAAATCCCATTAAGCATCCTAACAGCAAAGCTGATATCCAAACGATTTTCATACGTCTCACTCTCCGGTTTTGTTTTTTTTCTTGAAAACATTCTACCGATAGTTTTTGTTATTTTTTTGTCTTACGCGTTGATTGCTCTATTAAAAATTGCATACAAAGCATTTATTTGGAAAAATCTAAAAAAAAGAAAAGAAAGGTGTTTTTAATCGTGCCTTCTTTATTTAAAAATAAAAAAAGCAAAGACAATACAAAGGAAACAGAAGGTTCGCTACCAGAGGAACAAGAACTGCTGATACAGTCGCTTGAAGGTAATATAGCCAACATAAAAAAGCGAACGGGGAACAGCTCGGATATGGTGATCCGCTATATAAAAATCGGGGAACGGGCAGCTATTCAAGCGGCCGTTATCTATATAGACGGGATTGTAGACAGTCAGTCTATTCAAGAGCTTTTAGTAGACACCATGATGAAAGATGACGTGTTTTCTGAACCAATAACGCCTCAAAACGCCTTTACGTTATTAAAAGAAGATGTAGTAGGAATTGGAGACGTTGCGATTTTACATACGTGGAGTGAAGTTTTTCCAGCCTTGATGTCAGGAGACACGCTTATTTTGATAGATGGAAACAACCATGCAATGAGTGCAGGTACGAAAGGCGGAGAGTGGCGTTCGATTCAAGAGCCGACTACACAGCTTGTCGTTCGGGGTTCGAAGGAAGGGTTCACGGAATCGATTGCTAAAAACATGCCCATGGTTAGGCGAATTATCAAATCGCCCGACTTATGGGTAGAAACGATGAAAATTGGGAAAGTAACGCGGACCGACGTTTCAATGATGTACATTAATGGAATTGCCAATGACAAAATCGTAAAAGAAGTAAAGCAGCGTCTTAACCAAATTAATATCGATAGCATTTTAGAATCAGGCTATGTGGAGCAGCTTATTGAAGACCAAACGTACACTACTTTTCCTACGATGTATCACACGGAGCGTCCCGATATCGTTGCAGGAAATCTGCTAGAAGGGCGTATTGCGATTTTTGTAGACGGAACGCCATTTGTGCTGATTGCGCCGGCTGTTTTCATTCAGTTTTTTCAGTCTCCTGAAGATTATTATTCGCGCTTTGATATTGCAACATCGATTCGTTTTTTACGCATTCTTATTTTTTTCATTTCACTAATTGCACCGGCTACGTATGTAGCGATCACAACGTTTCATCAGGAAATGGTTCCCACGAAGCTGCTCATCGCCATTGCTGCACAGCGGGAAGATGTTCCGTTTCCTTCCTTGGTTGAAGCACTCATTATGGAAGTCACATTTGAAATTTTACGAGAAGCCGGTATTCGACTTCCAAGGGCGATCGGTTCTGCAGTTTCAATTGTAGGAGCGCTCGTGATTGGGCAAGCATCGGTTCAAGCGGGGATTGTATCTCCAGCGATGGTTATTGTTGTGGCGATGACGGCGATAGCAAGCTTTGCTACACCTTCTTTTGCCATTGCGATTTCTGCGAGGCTCATTCGTTTTGTTTTTATGATTGCAGCAGCTACTTTTGGGTTTTATGGCATTATTCTGTGCTTTTTAATGATGATTGTTCACCTCTGCAGTCTTCGTTCATTTGGCGTTCCATATATGACGCCTCTTGCTCCATTCATTCCGAGCAATTCAGGTGATACCATTGTTCGCATGCCGTGGTGGATGCTTAGACAAAGACCAAGGCTCATTAGTAGTGGAAATATGACGCGAGAAGGAGACGGACAGCGGCCAATGCCTCCTAAAAGCCGAGGAATGGCAAACACTACGGTGAAAGAAGGCGATCAAAATGATGCGTAAAGGGCTCTTATGTACAGTAATGGCGTTTACGATTTGCTTTCTTTCAAGCTGCTGGAGCAGTAAGGAATTAACCGATTTAGCGATTGTCGCAGCGATGGGAATTGATAAAACAAAAGATGGTCAGTACCAAATCACGCTGCAAATTATTAATCCAGGTAACGTAGCCGGCGGTCTTCAAGGAGGCGGCGGAGGTACACAAAGTCCGTCTGTTTCTGTATACGGAGCAAAAGGCGCAAACTTAGTGGAAGCAAGCAGAAGAGCATCGAGCACTGTATCAAGAAGACTGTACTACGCTCATACAAACTTAATTGTTATCGGAGAAAGTCTAGCGAGAACCGAAGGCATTGATGTTATTATTGATGGCATTGACAGAGATCCGGAATTTCGAATTACATCTGATATGGTCATTGCAAACGGCGTAAAAGCCTCCAGCTTCGTAAAATCTCTTACGCCAATTGATAAAATTCCAGCTAATAAAGTCCTTAAAACGCTGGAGCTCACCGAACAAAAGTGGGGAGAACATATGAAAGTATCGGCTCAAGAAGTTATGAAAAACCTCGAATCTCCGGGAAGTCAGGCCCTGATGTCAGGGTTTGGAATAAGAGGTAGCGCTCAAAAAGCCCAAACGCTGCAAAATCTTCAGCAAACTGCTCCTGAATCCACTCTTCGTGCAGAAGGACTCGGCATGTTTAAAGATGGCAAGCTGATTACATTTTTATATGGAAAAAAAGCGCGAGGCGTGATGTGGCTGCGGGATAAAGTGCAGGGAACAGATGTGAATATTTCATGGAAAGATAAAAAGAAAGCCATTGCTTATCAAGTCGTTCGTCAGCGAACAAATGTGAGTGCAAACATGGTAAACGGCAAACCAAAGATGATTGTAAGAACTAGGGTAGAAGGAGATATTGGTGAAATGGAAGTACCTGTAGACATTAAAAATCCATTTATAATTCTTGATATTGAAAAAAAAATAGAAGCAGCAATTGAAAATGAAATAAAAGCAGCGTTTGCTTTTGCTCAAAAAAACAGACGGATGTTGTGGGATTTGGAGAAGTCGTGCACGAAAATTATCCGAGGCAGTGGAAAAGGCTTCAGCACGAGTGGAGCGATGTCTATTTTCCTGAAGTGGAGATGGATGTGAAAGTAGAAGCGTATGTAAGACGAGCAGGTTTGCGAAACAAGTCGTTTATGTCTGATGCCGTAAAACAACGACAGTAAACAGGAGGAGGAGGGAGCAATGAGTGGAAAAAGTGAAAATTAGCTCTGTGCAGTTTTTTATTTTAATCGTCCTTTTTGAACATGGAAGCGCATTGCTCATTCCGCTTGCAATGGATGCAAAACAAGACGCCTGGCTTGCTATTTTACTTGGTATGTTTGGGAGCTTGTTGCTTTACCTCATTTACTACCGGCTGTATAGGTACTACCCTGACATGCTGCCAACAGAATACATGCAAAAGCTGTTAGGAAAAGTCTTGGGATCCGCACTTGCTTTTTTATATTTGCTTCATTTTTCATATGCTGCCGCTCGCGTACTCCGTGATTTTGGAGAAATGCTGCTGACATTTGGCTATCCCGACAGCCCTTTGTTTGTGGTGAACGCGATGCTGATGCTGTTGATTATTTATACCGTGCACAAAGGACTTGAAGTAGTGGCTCGAGCAGGAGAGCTAATGTTTATTTTGATGTATATCTTGGCTGTAGCAGGATTTGTGCTTATTTTTGTTTCAGGCCTAATTGATTTTAGCTCTTTAAAACCGATACTCGGAGATGGGATTTGGCCGGTTTTGAAAACGGTGGCTACTCAGACTCTGTATATTCCGTACGGAGAAGCTGTTGTGTTTACGATGATTTTTCCATATGTAAAAGATTCTAAAAAAGTAAAGCTTGTAGGCCTTTGCGGCATTGTGTTAAGCGGCATTAATTTAGCAATTACAATGGCGATTAATGTTAGTGTATTAGGGATAGGATTGACTAACAGGTCAGTCTTTCCGCTTTTAAGTACGGTAGAGAGCATTAGAGTAGCTGATTTTTTAGAACGGCTGGACGTGTTTTTTATGATTGCATTAGTCATCGGAGGATTTGTTAAAATCAGCGTCTTTTTTTACGCTGTCATTGTTGGACTTTCCACATTGTTTAAGGTGAAACGACCTTCTGCGCTGACATATCCTGTGGGCACGGTGATTTTATTTTTTTCTTTGACGATTGCAAGTAATTTTCAAGAGCATTTAAAAGAAGGGCTAACGATTATGCCGGTATTGCTTTTTATCCCTTTTCACGTAGTGATTCCGTTTACGCTGCTCTGTATAGCATTTATTAAACATCGCATGAAAAAAACAAACGCGCTGCAGCCATCCTAACGGCTGCAACGCGTTCGTCTGCTATCTGCTACTGCAAATGCAGCTGCTCCCGCTCTTTTTTTACTTGTTCTAGCTGTGAAATCGTAACAAGCTGATACCCTTGTGCGTGAAGCTGCTTCATAATTTCAACCGCTGCTTCGGCACTTGTTTGATAAATATCATGCATTAAAATAACTTTTCCGTCTCCGACTTGGCTCATAACTGCTTGAACGGAGTGAGGAACGTTTCTATATTTCCAGTCTTCGGGGTCGATATCCCATAGAGTCACGCCAACATTTCCGATATAACGTCTTACATTTGCGTTCACGGCTCCATAAGGAGGGCGTACGTGCAGCGGTTCATAGCCGCTCACTTGTTTAATGAGCGCTTGGGTATCGCCTATTTGATGTTTGACCTGCGCTTCGTTCAACCGTGTGAGCTGAGGATGATCCCAAGAGTGATTTCCGACCTCGTTGCCTTCCTTGACCATACGTTCGATTGTTTCAGGATAATATTGAACGCGGCTTCCTAACACAAAAAAGGTAGCGTGCCCGTTCACTTCTTTTAATCCATCTAAAATCACATTGGTAGATGCAGGGTTAGGTCCATCATCAAAGGTCATCGCAACGACTTTTTTAGTTGGATCAATAGGCGCTCCTTGCTGCGGCATTTCGTTAACGATATGTTTTGGAGGCGTTTCTTTGACTTTATTTTTATTTGCTGCTTCGTTTTTGTAAGCATCGCTCAGCATGTCTTTAAATAAATCTTTTTGGATAGCGATTGTTTTGGTTTTCGTTTGTTCAGCACCTAGCTGATAAGGCTTAAAATAGATCACAATACTGTTTTCAAGCAGCGCAAACTGACTGAAATTTTGATTAGCTGCCTGAGTTCCTTTTTGAAGGTCCGGGTCAAAATCAGCTGTTTTCATTTGGTTTTTTAATTCAGCATATGAAATAGCCGAAAGGCGATCTAAATAGTTTGCATCTTCTTTAAATAAATTCTTTAACGTCATTTGTTTTTGAGCAGGCAGGTCGAAGGTAAAGGTTTTGAGAGAAGACGTCCCTTTCTCTCCATTTACAGATTCATATTCATCAAAGACAAGGCTTAGCGTTTGCTTGCTGTAATGGACGATTTTATATGTGATCGTTAACTCAGATTTTTTCTTTTTTGACTGCTTCTTCAGCTTTTTTTCATAGTGTGCCACTTGATCTGTTATGTAAGCTTGAATGGATTGATCGATTTCTTTTTTACCAAAGGAAGGGTAGCTAATGGCATAGCCTCCGTCGGTAAGGTCCTTAACTAGCGTTTGAATTTCAACGTTTGGATAGGTTTGATCTGTTTGAATACTTGCCGTTTTTTTCTCTGTACTGTTTGCTTTAACGATATACCCTGCTGTACCAAGAAACAAAATACAGCATCCAAGCAGTGTCAAAATACGTTTGTAGCCCATGGTTTTCATGTAGTAATATTCCCCTTTTTGTATATATCTACCTAATAGACGCATGAGACGATCATTTAGTTTTACTTTTTTTTAAAAAAACCAAACTATTTTTCTACTTATTCCGTCTACCTTATAGATGTACTTCAGCAAGAGAAAATAGAAGGGTATGAAAGACGATGAAAAAACATGATGCACATCAGATGCTCATAGCGTGCGTAACTGAGCATAAAGCAGATTTTTACCGGCTTGCTTTCAGCTATGTAAAAAATCAAGAAGATGCGCTTGATATTGTGCAAGAATCGATTAAAAAAGCACTCATTTCAATGGACAGTATCAAGGATATTCAATCGATTAAAAGCTGGCTTTATAAAATTGTTGTACGAACAGCAATCGATTTCCTGCGCAAGCATAAACGTTTAATGCTTATGGACGATGAAGCGCTTGAGTACTTGAGCAGCGGACGTGAAGATCAGTATGAAGATATCGATTTAAACCAAGCAATGGATCAGCTGCCGGTTAAATATAAAACCATTATTATTCTGCGTTTTTTCGAAGATTTAAAAATGGACGAAATTGCGGAAATTATTGAGGAAAATGTAAATACGGTCAAGACAAGGCTATACAGAGCGTTGAACCTGTTGCGGATTACGATGACGGAGGAGGACTTAGAACAATGAATGAAAAAATAGAAAAGTTAAAGAAGGAGTATCATGACATTCCTATTCCAGAGGAATTAGATGATGTTGTTGCAAAGGCACTTTCTTCATATTCTCGTAAAAAGAAATCCTATATTTGGCCGAGCGCAATTGGGGCAGCAGCGGTGATTTTTATCACAACGGTGAATGTGAGTCCAGACGCGGCAAATGCAATGGAAAAAATTCCTGTGCTTGGAAAAGTAGTAGAAGTGATCACATTTGATGAACTAAAGCAAGAAGAAAAGCATTCTCGTATTGACGTGAAAACACCATCGATTTCAGGCTTGGAAAACAAAGGTCTCCAAACAAGCTTGAATGAAAAGTATATAAAAGAAAACGAGCAGCTGTATGAACAGTTTAAAAAAGAGATGAAAACATTAAAAAAAGGAGAGAAAGGAAACGTGGCTGTCAGCAGCGGCTATGATATTATGACGGATACCGATGATTTGCTTGTGGTTCATCGATATGTGGAAGAATCGAGAGCTTCAACGTCGAGCGTCAATCAGTACGACACGATTGATAAAAAACACGAAGTGCTCGTTACGCTTCCAAGTTTGTTCAAAGATAAAAGCTATATAAAGGTCATTAGTGAAAATATTAAACAGCAAATGAAAGATCAAATGAAACATGAAGAAGGCAAAATCTACTGGCTGACTGAAGAAGATATGGATCCTTTTAAAGAGATTGATGAAAATCAAAGCTTCTACATTACGAAAGATCATAAGCTTAGAATTGTATTTGATAAATACAAAGTCGCCCCAGGATATATGGGAAACGTTGAGTTTGAAATTCCAACGGATGTTATTTCAAACCTTCTGGTTGGTAAACGGTATATTCATTAAAAAACAGGCGTGAACGCTGAACGTTCACGCCTGTTTTTTACATAAAGAAACGTTTAAATTTATTTTTATGCAAAATAAGTTGAAATATATAAGCAATCATGTATAATATTTTGTATATATTTTCATTCTTTTTGTTTATAAAGTCTTAGGGGAAAATGATGTGAACGGTTGCATTTCTAGAGAGGAAGTGAAGAGGTGAAACGCACGTTAAATCAAGATACAATTAAAGATGCCATGCTGTTTAATCAGCTTGTGATGCAAGTAAGTAAAGCTCTTTGGAAGTCTACTGAAAAGGATTGGGAGCAGTGGGTTAAGCCGTACGATCTGAGCATTAATGAGCATCACATTTTGGGGATTGCTTATCAGCTGGAAATCGCGTCGATGACCGACATTTCAAAGCTAGGCGTCATGCATTTATCCACAGCTTTTAACTTTGCAAAAAAATTGCACTTGCGGGGCTATCTTACCCTTTCTAAAAATGAGAAAGATAAGCGGAATACATACGTACAGCTCACAGAAGAAGGAAAAAAGATGTTTTTAAAAACGCTTGAGGATTATAACCCTCTTGAAAATCCTTTGTTTCAAGGAGCGATGCCGCTTCGAGATGTTTACGGAGAGCTGCCTGACTTTGTGGAGCTGACGGCTCTGATTCGAAGCATATACGGAGAGGATTTTGTCCAGTTTATCGAACGTTCTTCTCAAGAGCCCGCTAGCTTTAAAAAATAAAAAAGCCTTCTTGTGCAAGCTGAGAAGGCTTTTTTGCATATTAACTTTTTTCAGTTAACCGTTCAAGTTCTTCTGAGGAATGGGCCATCTTCTCAATACGCAGAGACAGCTGCTTCATTACATCGGCTATTTTTTCAAGTTCTTTTTTTGTTAGAACGGTTTGCTGTTTGTTCTCGGTTGTTATGCTAAGAACGTTCGTGAAAAAAGAAGTAATGTTGTTCATATTGTCAGCCGTATCTTTTGTTAATGTAGCGACTTCTCCGCCTAGGGCCGAGACGCTTTCGATTTGTTTTTGAATGTCTCCGATAAAAGTGGAAATATTAGCAATCGATTTCTTCGTTTCTTCTGCAAGCTTCCGTACTTCCTGTGCCACCACTGCAAATCCTTTTCCATGCTCGCCCGCTCGAGCAGACTCAATTGAAGCGTTTAGTGCTAATAAATTCGTTTGCTCCGCAATAGAAGTAACAATCGAAACGATTTGATGAATTTGTTGTGATGTGTGTTCGAGCGTTTTCATTTTGTTTTGAATGAGCGACGTATTTTTTTGTATGCTTCCAAGCATGTTTTGTTCTTCTTTTAATTTTGCTTGACTTGTAACAGATTCTTTCTCAATGACTTCTGCTAGTTCAGAGCTTTTGTTTGCATAGGAAACGACGTCAGAAGACTGACTGTGCATTTGATTCATAAACGTTTTCGTTTCTTCAGATAACGAAGAAAGGATAGAGGATGTACGCGAGATTTCTAGCTGAATTTTCTCTTTTTGAGTCTGAAGTCCAGCGCGCCGCTCGTCATATTCAAGCTCATAGGCTTTTAACACAATTTGCTGTTCTAGACTAATAAGCTTTGTCATACTTGCAATAAAAGCCAGACATTCTTCTTTTGATTCCATCGTACGTTCACATACTGAAAGAAGCGAAGTAAATAAATTTTGAAATGCGCACAAATACCAGTTTGGCTCAAGTCCAATTTTGACGTGCATCTTGGAAATTTTTTGACGTTTTACCACAAAAGCATCGTCTATTTGTCCATCAAACATTTCTAAAATATGCCGTTTTAACGTTTGCTTTAATGCATGGACGCTGCTGTGCTTTTCGATAATCGCAACCAAATGAGGCTGTTCGCCAATAGCTTTGTAAAAATCGTTCACGATCTCTTCGATGGCATTCAGCGCGTGAACTTGAAATCTGGCAATCCGTTCGAGATCCTCTGCTGTTAAGGAAATCATGTTAATCTGCTTTTTTATCATCGGGTCCGATACATGAAGCTTTACAGTGATGGATTCGACAGCCGCTGCTTCGGCGTGCGCTTTGTTTCGTTTAAACCAATTCATGTTTATCACCTTTATTTGCTAGAATAGTTGTTTTTCTCTTCTTCTTATATTTCGGCGTTTTACATCCAAGAGTTGAGGCTGTTTAAGAAGATTGTTATCAAATTGTTATCTTCTATTAATTGAATTGTTATCCGCAGATGGTATGGTTGTACGGTGCTTAAAACATGATTCGGGGAGGAAACGAAATGAAAAAAATGCTATCGGCGCTTCTTGTAGGAGGAGCTTTATTTGCAAGTCCGGCAATGGGACACGCTGCGTTTGGCGACACGGTTTTAAAACAAGGGATGACAAATGATGATGTTGAACAAGTTAAAACGGTGTTAAAAGATAAAGGATTTTTAAAAGGCGAAGTATCGCGTTATTTTAATTATGAAACAAAAAAAGCGGTTATGGCTTTTCAAGAGAAACATAACCTAGAAGCAGATGGAATTGTTGGAGAGAATACATACAATGCATTAGGTAAAGGCGGCGTTGTAGAAGGCGAATCAGAAGTGAATACGGATAAAGTAATCAGCAAAGCAAAATCTTTAATGGGCACGCCGTACAAATGGGGCGGCACTACACCTTCAGGATTTGACTGCAGCGGATATCTTCAATATGTATATAAAGAAAGTGTAGGCGTTGATATTCCCAGAACGGTTGAAGATATCTATAAAGCAAGTGAAAATGTAAGTGAACCGCAGGTAGGAGATCTTGTGTTTTTTGAAACGTACAAAGAAGGGCCTTCTCATGCAGGCATTTATCTTGGAGACGGAAAATTTATTAACGCATCGTCTTCTAAAGGTGTGACAATTAGCGATAAAAATTCAAGCTATTGGAAAGAGCGCTATATAGGAGCAAAGCGTATTGCAGCCAACTGATTCTTCATTTAATAGATAAGACAAGACAAAGCTTAGGAGCTTTGTCTTTTTTTGTTTGGGTTTCAGTAGGTAGGAGGAAGTAGGAAGTAATCATGTGTAAAACGGGCTAGTCATGTGCGTATTTGTATGGAAATATAATAAAAGTTCTGTCACCTTTCTGATAAAGCTTGTATATATTGATAAAGTAATCTCTTAGGTTACGTCAATTGTTGTAGGTAATTTGAAGGGATAGCAGTATAAAAAGGAGGAACAAACTTTATGTTTTTTTGTTGTTACCGTCGCTATGTAGAAAAGATAAAACATCTGTTGTTTTCAAATCGATTTGCTGAATTTATTCAGGAAAACACAAAGAAAGCAGTAGAAGAAGTCGTTTATTCTGACACGTTCAAAGAATACGTAATAAGTATTATTAAAGAATCTCAAGAATCACCTTTTAAAGAAATTGCCGAGCAGTATATTGGAAAAGAAGTTGTGATTGAAACAACGGCTGGTTCACTAGAAGGTGTTGTGACATTTGTAGGAGATGATTATTTAGAATTAGTAGAGTCTCCAACATCAACGGTACTACTTCCATTTACAAGCATTGTTACTATTCAAGGCGCTTAAACGAAAGGAGAGAAAAGTATGTTTCAAGATACATTACGAGAAAATGTTGGCTCATTTGTGCAAATCATCACAGCTATTGACGTTATTAATGGGACCCTGCTTGCTGTTACGGACGCAGCGGCTGTTGTACGTACATCAAGCTCATATGGTGAGCCAACGAACGTAACCATTCCACTAGTAGCTATCACGTATGTTCGAATTTTCAGCGGAGTTGAGTGAGTTTGAAAGTATCAGTGATTATTCCAGCCTGTAACGAAGAAGATTCATTATTACCTGTGCTTAAAGAAGCTCAAAAAATAAAGCCGTTTGAGATTATTGTCGTAGTAAATGGATCTAGTGATGCAACTAAGGCAATAGCCGAGGATGCAGGCTGCCGCGTCATTTATTATGAGGAAACTCTTGGCATAAATATCGGAAGAGCCATTGGGGCTAAAAAAGCAAAAGGAGACATTTTGCTTTTTTTGGACGGAGATATCGCGGTTCCTCATCAAGAGCTGATAAAATATACGCAAGCTATAGAAACCGGTCATGATATAGCGTTAAACGACCTGACGTGGATTATGAAACGAAAGGTACGTCCTCATTCTGTTTCCGTTGCGAAATACATGCTGAACTTATGCTTACAGCGTGAAGATTTATCCGTTCAAGCCTTAACAGCCATTCCTCATGCTATCAAAAAAACATCAGCAGCTAAAATCGGGTACGAGAACTTAGCTCATCCCCCGCTCGCTCAAACGATTGCTCTTTTAAAAGGAATGTCAATCGTTGCACCGTGTTCTTCAGACGTTATTTATACCAATAAGATTAGAACCACCCACAAAACAATTCCTACCAATTCACCTTTTCCTATTTCCACTAATTATATTATTGGAGATCACATTAAAGCGTTAGCTCATCTTATCGAAGAAAAAGGCATAAGAGGCGGACTAACAGACGGCGATCGAAATCGAGAAGTTGTTTCCGCTTATACACCAAGCGTGAAGCGGAAAGCAGGCGTTAAGTACAGTGCTGTTATCCCAGTAGGTGAAGAAAAAGAAACGATTGCAAACGTGATCCAAGAAGTAAAAAAAGCCGGAGTGGAAGAAATCATTGTAGTTGTCAACGGAGCCGATGAAGTGACGGTTAAGCGAGCAATTGAAGCGGGTGCTACTGTTCTTCATTACAAGCAGCGGCTTGGGCATAATGTACCTCGAGCAATCGGTGCGATGTACAGCAGCGGTGAGATTTGCTTGTTCATAGATGGAGACATTGTGATTTCCGCGGAAAATTTACGTCCGTATTTAGAAGCAGCTGACCAAGGCATTGATGTAGCGCTTAATAATTTAGAGTGTCTGCTTGACGAAGTGCATCCTATTCACTCGGTAAGTACTGCCAAATATTTTCTGAACCTTGTCTGTAAACGTCCTGATTTGACAATTAATACAACAACGGCTATTCCACATGCCATTAAACGAGGTGTAATGGAGAAAGTAGGCTACGAATCTCTTATTATTCCGCCTTTATTTCAATTAAAAAGTATTATGTACGGCTTTAATGTCCAGCCTGTTCACTTTGTGGATGTGGCGCGAACAAACCGGATTCGAAAAGAGCATATGAAAGTCAAAGGTCTAGCAGCATCAACTCAGCGAATTTTAGGAGATTATGTAGAGGCCATGGCGTATTATATTAGCCAAACTAGCGAAAGAGGCGAATTTCTTCCCGACATCCGAAGACATGATCTTTTGTTTGAGGTGTTGAAGAATGAATAAAAAAGTTGCCGTTATTGGTCTAGGGTATGTGGGACTGCCGCTTGCTCTTTTGTTTGCTAAGAAAAACTACACCGTGATTGGACTTGATATTGACGTTCGGAAAATTGAAGCGCTAAAACAAGGGAAAAGCTATATTCCAGACGTATGTAATGATGTGATTCAAAGTGAGAAAAATTTTCAAGCATATGAACTGAAAAAAGGGATTTCCGCATTTCAAGCATGTGATTATGTAGTGGTGACCGTGCCAACTCCTATTACAGAAAATCATAATCCAGACCTAGGACCCGTTATTAGCGCATCTACGTTTTTGAAAGAACATATGGTAAAAGGACAAACCGTTATTTATGAAAGCTCTACCTATCCAGGCACGCTTGAAGAAGTCGTTTTACCTATTTTAAAGGAGTCTGATTTGCAAGCGGGAGTTGATTTTTATTTAGCTTACTCTCCAGAGCGAGTCGATCCAGCAAACAAGTCGTACGACATTGAGTATATTCCAAAAGTGATTAGCGGCTACAGCAAAGACTGCCTTTATCACGTGCAGACGTTTTATGAAAGTATTTTTCAGCAAGTCGTACCTGTTTCTTCTCCAAAAGTAGCGGAAATGTGCAAGCTGTTTGAAAACATTCAGCGCCTTGTCAATATTTCGTTGGTGAATGAAACAAATGAACTGTGCGAAGAATTAGGGATTGATTTTCATGAGGTCTTACAGGCGGCATCTACTAAGCCGTTTGGGTTCACACCGTATTATCCAGGTCCCGGAATTGGAGGACACTGCATACCCGTTGATCCGCTTTATTTTTTATGGAAACTAAAGCAAAATGGGTTAACAAGCGAACTTATTGAAGCTGCTCATCATATTAATGAAGAAATGCCAAATAAAGTAATTAGACGTGTTCAAAAGCAGATCGCTGCAAATGAGAAACGCGTGTTTGTTGTAGGCATGGCGTATAAAAAAGACGTAAATGATATGCGTGAATCGCCGGCGCTGACGGTATGTGAAGGTCTTTTAGCAAAAGGATATGAGCTGACGTATCATGACCCTTACATTGAATCCGCTATATTAAATAAACAAACGTATTTCTCTGTCCCGCTGACAAAAGAAGAAGTTAAAAAAAGCGATGTTGTACTTGTGTTAACCGATCACAGTCAAATCGATTGGTCGATTGTAAAATACGCAAAAAAAGTTGTAGATACAAGAGGTATTTTAAATGAATGAAGCCGCTGAATTGTTCAGTGGTTCTTTTTTTAGGGGGGATATCAATGAAAACTCTTTCTGTCGTTCTGCCCGTTTACAATGAGGAAGAAATGTTAAAAAACGTGCTTAAGCAAATTAAGAAAGTGAACGTGCTTGAAATTATTGTGGTCGCAAACGGCTGTACCGATGCTTCAGTGAAGATAGCGAAAGAAGAGGGGTGCACGGTAAAAGTAATAGAAAAGCGTATGTCTCCACATGAAGCGAGAATGGAAGGGGCAAAGACTGCCAAAGGAGATGCCGTCTTGTTTGTAGACGGAGACATTATTCTTTCGGCTTCCGAGCTTGAGCGTTTTGTTCAGCCTTTGTTATTTGGAAATAGCGATGTTGTGCTAAACAAGTGGGGAAAAATGAAAACGAATGCTTTTAACCGCAGCGAGCTGATGTGGAGTACGGTTTTGCATCATGCTCTTGGGAAGCCTCATCACACCAACGCTTATTTAAAAGCGCCTTACGGGGTACAGTTAAGCGTGTTGAAGAACTACTGGGAGCTGCCGCCTCTTTCGTTATTTGTGACATTTTTAACACAGTACCGCGTAAGTATGTCTATGTCGATTGAAACACAGGGGAAAGGAAGCTTTCGTCCATTTGATCGCCCGCTGCGCACCAAAGAGCGAATTCAATCCTACCAGAAGCTTCTTCAAACATACTATACGCTGGCGTCAAATCGTAAAAGGCGAGTGAATATGCTTGCGCAGCCCATTCCAGTTGTGGAGCACGGATGGGGGAAATTATCTTCTTTTTATGGAGGAAAACAGCTGTCTATCATTATTCCAGTTTGCAACGAAGAACAAACAATCAAACAAGTGATTGCAGAAGCAAGAAAACTTGAGCCTTTAGAAATCATTGTCGTGATTAACGGTTCCACTGATCAGTCGGAGGCGTATGCCAAAGAACAGGGTGTCAAAACCCTCGTCTACGATGAGCGGTTAGGGCATGATTGCGGAAGAGCTGCGGGGGCTCTTGCAGCAACGGGAGATATTCTTCTCTTTATAGACGGAGATTTTGTTCTTTCAGCTCAAGAGTTGTATCCATTTGCTTCAGCGGTAGCGAGCGGCGTTGATGTAGCTTTAAACGTATGTGAAGATGAAGCGAAGCTCACGCATGTTGTGCAGGGGTGGAAGTACGTGTTAAACGAGACGGTAGGAAGAAAAGATTTATTAATGAGCTCGATGACAGCTGTTCCTCATGCCATAAGCAGAGAGTGCCTGCAAAAAATTGGACTCCAGTCTCTTGTAATACCGCCTTTTGCTCAAGTAAAAGCGATAATAGAAGATTTTCGTGTGCAGGCCGTTCACCATGTTGACGTAAATAAGTTCAATCGGTTTCGATATTCTGAGCACATTCCATTAAAGAGCCATTCTCCTACGGCAGAACTCATTATTCACGATCATATTTTTGCTTTTCTCTCTTATCTTCAGCGTGACTGAGCAGGGAGTATTGCCTTACTTCTAAAAGAAACGTTTAAAATGAGATAAAGAAATTTGCTGATATCTTGTTTTTCTGTTCTAACCCCTTGAATTTGTTCACAGTTGTAACTAAAATTGTTACATGTGCAGACAAAAGTAAAAAAGGAGGAAAAGAAATGAAAAGCTATCAGCTTGGAACGTTTTTACTTCGTCTTATGTTAGGGCTAACGTTTTTTATTCATGGCCTTGGCAAATTCCAAAGCGGTATTGATAATACGGTCGGTTTTTTCCAGAGCATGGGCATTCCTGCGTTTTTCGCTTATGCGGTTGCGGTTATTGAATTCGTAGGGGGAGCCGCTATGATTCTTGGATTTCAAACGCGTTTAATCGGTGTCTTGTTTGCGATTGTAATGATTGGCGCTATTTTTACAGCGAAAAGCGGTGCTGGTTTTACAGGCGGCTATGAGCTTGAGGTTGCCCTTTTTGTCGTTTCGCTTCATATGATTCTAGCAGGAAGCGGCGCGTACGCGTTAGACAACCGGTTACAAAAACCAGAAGAACATTATTCTTAAAAAGGTAGGCGCTATGTGCCTACCCTTTTTTGTAAAAAATATCCTTCTATCGATTCATTTTTACTAAAATATACAGCTATCATTTTTAAGAAAATTCGTATATATGGTACTATTTGGTCATAGATGACTACACAGTCATTCTATTTGAACGATACGGGGAGGTTTTAACATGAAAACCGAAAGAGAAAACGGAATTGTCCGTCAAGTGAATACGATTCAAACAAAAGAAGAGCGATTTAATCCTTTTTCATGGTATGAAGAGATGAGAAACAGCGCGCCTGTGCAATGGGATGAAGAAAGGCAGGTATGGGATGTTTTTCACTATGACGGGGTCAAAGAAGTGCTAGAACAAAAGAATGTTTTTTCTTCTGATCGAAGACCTCCACAAAACCAAAGACAAACTGCTCTGGGAACGAGCCTAATTAATATTGATCCGCCTAAGCATGCTGAAATGAGAGCGCTTGTCAATAAAGCTTTTACGCCTAAAGCAATGAAAGCATGGGAGCCTAAAATTGCGCGTATTACAAATGAATTATTACAAGAAGTGGAGCATCTTGAAGATATTGATATAGTCGAGCATCTGTCCTATCCGCTTCCGGTTATGGTAATTGCCGATATTTTAGGCGTGCCGATAGAAGATCAGCGTCAGTTTAAAGATTGGTCGGATATTATCGTAGCGGGTCCTTCTAATAACGAACGTGAAACGCTCGAAAAATTGCAGCAAGAGAAAATGAAAGCAAATGATGAGCTAGAAACTTACTTTTATCGAATCATTGAAGAAAAACGCACACGTCCAGGAGATGATATTATCTCCGTGCTTCTTCAGGCAAAAGAAGAAGGGAAACAGCTAACGGATGAAGAAATCGTCGGTTTTTCTATTTTGCTGCTGATTGCAGGAAACGAAACAACCACAAATTTAATTTCAAACACGATTTATTGTTTAATGGAAGATAAAGCTTCTTTTGAACGACTCAAACAAGAGAAAGAACTTTTGCCTTCTGCGATTGAAGAAGTTCTTCGCTATCGTTCACCCGTTCAAGCTCTTCACCGAATCGTAAAAGAAGATGTGACTCTTGCAGGCAAGAAACTAAAAGCGGGCGAACACGTCGTTCCATGGATGGGATCTGCGCATCGAGACGCTCAGTATTTTGAAGACCCGGATGTATTTAAAATCGATCGAAAGCCAAATGTGCATATGGCATTTGGAAGAGGCATTCATTTTTGCTTAGGAGCACCGCTTGCTCGAATAGAAGCAAAAATTATGCTGGCTGAGCTGATTGACCGCTATCCGCAGATGGACTGGAGCCCGTCATTTGAGTTAAAGCCGATTGAAAGCACGTTTGTGTACGGGTTAAAAGAATTATTGATTCGTAAACATGTATAAAAAAAGCACGCTTTGCGTGCTTTTTACTCTTTCTCTGCTTGAATTCTCGCTTCAGCAATTTTATCCGTATGATCATATCCCCATTTAAACATCAGCTCGATAATAGGGATGAGCGTTTCTCCAAAAGGTGTTAAATAATATTCTACTTTAGGCGGAACTTGTTTATAGACTTCGCGGTGGATAATTCCGTCGCGCTCGAGTTCGCGAAGCTGCAGTGTGAGCATTCGCTGCGTCACGCCGGGAATGAGTCTGCGCAGTTCATTAAAGCGCCGGCGTTCCTTTGATAATTGATATAAAATGACGCTTTTCCATTTGCCTCCGACTACATCAACGGCTGCTTCCACAGGGCAAGAATAGCCGTGAGGCTCCCATTTTGTTAAGTCGTATTTCATAGTGATTACTCCTTTTATCAGTGAGTTCAGCTGCATTTGTGCTGTTTATACTATAGCACGTCTTATTTGATAAAAACATGGAAATGATTCATGGAATTATTGACGGAAAATTAAAAAAGTAATGGAAATAATTATGAGTTTGTTGTATGATGAAACTATGAAAATAACTTTTCTATTAAAAAGCGAAATATTTTGAAAGCGCTTTATTTATAAAGGACGACAGGGGAAAGGGCGGAGGAATGATGAAAAGATTTATCAAAGTAGAAAAAAGAAATCATGTGGCGGTTGTACGAATGAATCAGTCAATGCTCAATCGTTTGAACAGTGAAGTCATGTATGAGCTGCAAGAAACGATGAATGAGCTGCAGCACGATGCGTCGGTTGGATCTATTGTATTTATGGGAGAGTACTATAAAATGAACGGAGATCATAGAACAACTTCTTTCCTACGTGAAGAAACAGGAAGGCTTTATCAGCCAATTCATGCAGTAGCAGCTCGGGCGATTTTTCAGCGTATTTCATGCAGCTCCAAACAAACGATTGCGCTTCTTACAAACTTTACATTTGGCGGAGGGTATGAGTTAGCTTTAGCGTGCGACGTACGAATTGCAGAAGAACCTGTACAGCTCAAGTTAACAAACGGCATGACCGTTAGTGCGCAAGAAGCGTGTAATATGGGCAAAGTGCAGCACGTTGTGCAAAAAGGAAAAGGATTAGAATATTCACTTGCGCTGAACGCATTAGAAAAGGAAGCTTAAAAAACGCTTTCACTTTATTTTTATAAAGTGAAAGCGTTTTTATTTTATTTTGTTGATAAAAAGGTATTGAAAATTCTGAAAAAAGGAGTAGAATGATAACAAATCTACTTATTTTAAATAAGCAAAGGAGCTGGTATCAATGCCATTCATTTTTAAAGAAGCGGTAGTCGGATTGTTTACAGCGGCAGCAGCAGGTTTACTGGCGTTTCAAGGGGTAGAAGTGGTGTCAGCCATCATTCATCTGCTAACTTTTTGGAAACAGTAATAGCTAATAAGTAGAGGAACGACCTATAAAGATAAGGGGCTTGAGACTTTCTCAGCCCTTTTTGTTGTGGAGTTCATTATTTTTCAGTATACTAACGGTGGAAATTAAGACATAATATGGTTACATAGCAGGGATTTACGAACTCAGTAGGGAAGTATGTAGACTCTGAAAAAAATAAACAACGATCGCTTTTACCCGGTAACAAGTTTTGTTATCGGGTAACGTGTGTAAGGGGTGTGGATAAGTGAAAGACAAAAATTTAACAGAAGAACAGCAGCGAGTTGATTGGGTAGTAGAAGAAATCAGCCAAAAAGCTGAAAAAATAGGCAAAAGCGTAGGAAACGTAAGGGGCGAAATTGTCGATTTGCGAAGCACGTTTTGGGACGATGTCACGGTTAATATGGATGAGCCGGATGACGTGATTGAGACATTTACGAGTATTAAGCAGCAGGCAGAACTTTTAGCTGAGCGTGAAATTACCCATAGACAAGCGTATGATCAATTAAAAACATTAAAAAAACTGACGCAATCCCCTTATTTTGGACGTTTTGATTTTATAGAAAATGGTGAAAAAGAAGCGGAAGCTATTTATGTGGGCGTGGGCTCTTTAATGGATCAAAAAGATGAAGAGTTTTTAATTTATGATTGGCGTGCGCCTATTTCGAGTCTTTATTATGATTACTCACCGGGAAAAGCGCAGTACGAAACGCCAGGTGAAGCGATTAAAGGCGAGATGAAGCTAAAGCGTCAGTTTATTATCGAAAATAGCGTAATTAAAAGCATGTTTGATACAGGGATTACCATTCGAGACGAGCTGCTTCAAGAAGTGCTCGGACACAATGCAAGCAGTCAAATGAAAAGTATTGTAGCGACCATTCAAAAAGAACAAAACCAAATTATTCGAAATGAAAAAAACAAAGTGCTGATCGTTCAAGGAGTAGCAGGGAGCGGTAAAACGTCTGCGGCTCTTCAGCGCGTGGCTTATCTTCTCTATCATCACCGAAAGCAGCTGACTGCAGAAAACATGATGCTGTTTTCACCAAATCCGCTTTTTAACAGCTACGTCTCAACCGTTCTTCCGGAGCTTGGAGAAGACAATATGAAACAAACAACGTTTCAGCAATATGCCGATGGCCGGTTAGGAAACGAGTTTGAAGTGGAGGACTTGTTCGTGCAAATCGAATATTTGCTAACGGAAAAAGATGCTGCGGCAAAAAAGCAAAAAATGCAGGAAATTCGCTACAAAGCAAGCCGTGAATTTAAAAAGCAGGTAGATGCGTATATTGAAGAACTGTCTACTAAAGACATCATTTTTAAAAACATTAAGTTTCGCGGCGAAATCGTGTTATCTGCTCGGCGTTTGCTGTCTTATTTCTATTCGCTTGATACGGGAATTTCCATTCCTAACAGGATGCAGCTCGTAGCCGAGTGGGCGCTTAAGCTCATCAACCAGCTTGAAAAACTGGAGCGTAAAAAAGATTGGGTTCAAGAAGAAATTCAGCTTTTAGAAAAAGAAGATTATGTGGAGGCCTATCAGCACCTGCAGAAAAAGGAAGGCTATACGGAAAGCTCATTTGATGATTTCGACCGGGAACAAGCGTATTTAGCCAAAGCGGTTGTAGCTAAGAAAATGAAATTTATTAAGCAGGCGATCAAGCACCTTAAATTTATCGACATTCGCCGTATCTATATGCAGCTGTTTGAAAGACATCACCTTTTTTCCTACGTAGAGGGATGGGAAGACACTGCTAAAAACACGGTGCACAGAGTCATGAACATGAAACTGTCTTATGAAGACGTAACGCCTTACTTATATATAAAAGATCAAATTGAAGGGCGCAAAGCCAATCCTGTCATTCGCTATTTGTTTATTGATGAAGCACAGGACTATTCACCGTTTCAGCTGGCGTTTTTAAAAGAGCTGTTTCCGCATGCCAGAATGACGCTGCTTGGAGACTTGAATCAAGCGATCTATGCGCACGCCTTGAACGCACCGACTATTCTTTCAAGCGAACTGTACGAAGAGAAAGAAGCAGAAACGCTGACTCTTACGAGAAGCTACCGATCAACACGTCAAATTGTCGAGTTTTCAAGGGATATGGTAGCAAACGGTCATTTAATCGAGCCGTTTAATCGAGACGGTGCGAAGCCAACCGTTACGGCTGCAGATAACGTCCAAGACCTGCATGAGGCGATCATAGACAAAATTAATAAATTGAAGGAACAAAACTATAAAACGATTGCCGTGATTGCCAAAACTGCTGAAGAAAGCCGAGAAGCATTCCAAGCATTGCCTGCTTCGATGTCTGCAAGGCTGCTGACAAAAGAAACAAGTTCATTTGAAAAAGGCATGCTTGTCCTGCCTGCTTATTTAGCAAAAGGAATTGAATTTGATGCCGTCATCATTTACAATGCATCGAGTGAATGTTACCAAGATGAATATGAGCGAAACTTATTTTATACCGCATGCACAAGAGCAATGCATGAGCTGCACCTGTTCTCGCTTGGTGAAACCAGCCCGTTTATATCAAATAAAGAAACTTATGAATACCAAGGTAAATAAACAGAGAACGGTCAGTGTCTCGAGTGTCTGAAATAGTAGTACGGAAAATAGAGGATGAAATCGCAAAGGTTTTGCCCTCTATTTTTTATTTTTATGGATGGATTCAGTTTATTTTCATTGCTTAAATAAAAATTGTTTGGTCAAAGTCTAGTTACCATAAAGCGAATCAAAAGGACGGTAAAAGGAGGAGTTTTATATCCAATATTTACGAATAAATGTATTACTCATCTTTATAATAAGTTTATTTTTCTCAGGTATTATTCTTTTTTCTTATAAGTTATTTGCTTGGGGCATGCTACCCATCATAGCCTTGCTGTTCAGCTATGCTTTAACCTCTAAATATCGTTCAACGGTTTCTCTGTTTCTATTCTTTTTAGTAGGGATATGTATGTTTCAAGTAGGAAGCAATTATTTCATCGAATGGGATCTATCGAAAAAGATGAAAATCATTATAAACAGAGTTTTACTTCTGTTTATCATAGGTGGACTATTGCTTTCAGTTTTGTTGTCCAAACAAAAGGTATTTCTTTTTGCATCGTTACCAGACTGGCAGAAACGTATAGTGATGCCATATCATTCGATTAAGCTAACGTACTTTTTACTGTTTGGTCTAATTGGTTCGGCTACAATCTTTGTACCGTTACTGTTCGTTGAAGATATAAGCTATACAAAATCATTCGTCATATACGGTATAGTATTCTCCGTTATAAACGCTATTTTAGAAGAGTTGCTTTGGAGAGGGATCATGTTATCTCATTTAAAAAGTAATCTTTCCACTTTTTATGCTGTTTTCATTACGAGTATTGGATTTGGTCTTTTGCACATATCAATAGGAATTCCTGTAATCATGAGTTTACTTTTTTCTTTTGGTGGACTTTTCTATGCATTTGTCGTTTTAAAGACGAAAAGCATATACCCGGCCATAGTTTTTCATTTTATTATTAATTTAGGTATGGTCTTTAACGGATGGATATTTTAGCATCTTGCACCAAGAAGCTCAGAGCTATATATCGCTCTGAGCTTTTTATGAGTTATTACTGTTGTATATTGCCTGAACTGTTTACAGTAGGCCGCCTTCTTTTTATTGACTTTCAAAATGCAGTAAATACTTCACTAAATAAAGGCCTGAGTTTGTTTTTTCTTGAAGAGGAATGGTCAGGCATGTGACGTAATAATACCCGTTTGGAATATCATAGCTTAAAGTTTCAGATAAGACACTTTTGATTTCAATCCCATCGCTTTCGACGTGAAAAGGAAGGCGAGTGGTCTTTTCAGCCCGTGATGCGTCTGGAGTTTCGTTTACCCACACTTCAATAATGGCTTTTGTGTTCGATACGGCTTCAAATGAAATAGCTTTATCGTCTGCGACATATCCTTTTTGAATATCTTCATCACTCCAGTCGTGATGGGGCTTTGGCTGTCCTTTTTGAAACAGCGTAAACTGATGATAAGACATGGTTAGCTCTTGTTCTTTCCATTTTGTTTTCATGATTTCACCTCTTCAAAGTAAAGCTTGTTCTGCTATTATTGAACGATAAATTGTACGCGTGTACCATCTGGATACTGTTCTAACTGATTTCCAACCCATGAGCCGGCTCCGCGGTTATCAGAAGGTGAAATATAGCGAATGTCAGCTCCTGCTCCGCCTTCTTCGCACATAGCCATTGGCCATTCATCACGGTCATAGCCTGTTTTTGTTGGATATCCTTTCAGGGATTCTTCTCGGTTCGCTTCAGCACCTTCGCGATCAATTGTGCAAACGGCAGAGTGCCCAGAGGCAATTGCGTCACGAATATGATCACCCGTTTCAGGATATCGGTCTAACGGAAAATAAAGCGTCGCATCATAGTTTACTTCAGCTTCCGTTTTTTCAGGAGCTAAAAAAGCCGCATGTCCCATAAACCCTAAAATACATGCCATGATAATGAATAGACTTGCCATTAATTTTTTCCCGTATGTAGTCATCTCAAACCTCCAGTGTAAGTCGTTTTTACAGCTTAACTATACTCTCAGATTGCTAAGTTTAGATTACAGGACAATAAATACGGTGTAAACAAGTATTAACATTTATGTGAAAATGATCTTTTTTTCTTATCTGTAAGGAGTAGAAAAGCTCCTTAATATTCCGGGAATTATACTTTTTATTGTGAACCTGCTTACCAGTCAGGTTAAATGTAGTGTGAAGAGGTAGGTAACGAAAAGAAATCTCAGCAGTGCAAAAAAGAGTAAACTTCCTTTACTTGACATCATACCCTAATAGGTATAAAGTTGTGTATACATTTACTTCTTGCGTACAGCTTAAAAGCAAGAAACGCAATCATGTATGAGCGGAGGTAGTAGTATGATGGAATATGATAAGCAAGTTAAAAATCGTTTGAAACGTATTGAAGGTCAGTTAAAAGGTGTGTTAAATATGATGGAACAAGGAAAAGACTGCCGTGACATTGTGACACAGCTCTCAGCAGCCAGAAGCGCAATTGATCGCACGATGGGTGTTATTGTCAGCACCAATCTTGAACAATGCGTAAGAGAAAGCATTGAAAAAGGCGAGAATACGGAAAACTTAGTAAAAGAAGCAGTAGAGCTGTTAGTAAAAAGCAGATGAGACATTCGTTTCATCTGCTTTTTGTTTTTATTGTACGCTGCTCATAAGGATAAAAACCGCTGTTCCTAAACACAATACGGATAGGAACAGCGGTTTTTTAGGTTTATCTCGTTTTAAGAACAGGAAAGATATATGGAGAGAAAGGAGGAGGTCAAGGTGAGTGATGACAAAAAGTCACCAACATATAATCATACGGAAATTCATCATAAAATTGAGGCTTCTCCAAAAGCGCCGGGAATCAAAGCTGCTTTTCGCTTTAACCACGCTTCTTCTCCTTGGGTAAGAGGAATTAGCTCAGGCTTGTCTTCAAGTTTACCGATTTTGATAGGGATTTTGTTTGATCATTTGCAGTACGGACTCATTGCAAGCATTGGCGGCTTTACATATTTATATACAAAAGATGAGCCTTATGCGCAGCGTGCCGTTAAGTTATTTTTAGCTTTGCTTGGCGTTACGCTGTGCTTTACACTCGGCTCGTTATTTGCTGACGTAGCTTGGATGAAAACTATTTTATTTGGTCTTATTGGAGCTGTATCGGTTTATGTTTTCGGAGCGTTAAAAATTCCAGGGCCTTCTGCCATGTTTTTTGTCCTTTCATTTGCTGTGAGCACGAGCATTCCAGCGCCGAATTTGCAGGCTGTTTTTTTGCACGCAGGACTCGTTTTTTTAGGAGGAGCACTATCTTGGTGTATTAGCATGAGCGGCTGGCTTATTAATCCGCGCGGACCTGAAACCGCTGCTGTGGCGAAAGCGTACAGGCAGCTAGCTTCATTTGTCGGGTCTCTTGGTACGGAATCGTTTCACACCGAACAGCATAAAACGGTTGTGGAGCTTCGGGCAGCGGAAACAGCGATGAAACAAGCGAAAATTAATCGAAAAAAATCATCGTTTGCGCATCGCCTGTTTTTATTAAATCAAAAAGCCGAAGGGCTGTTTATCTTTGTAATGGCCGCTGCGAACGATTTTAATCCGGCTGTTTCTAAAAAAGCACAAGCGGTGATTGAAACGTTCGCATCCGAAATGGCCACGCTAAAAAAACATAAAAAAATCCGAGACGTGCGTGAAGAAATTGAAGAGCTGTCCATCAAAGAAGAGCTGCGCACATTATTATTGGATGTAAATGACGTTCTTCAAATGAAGGAATTAAAAGAAACGGAGTACATTCAATTTTCACAAGGCAGCGTAAAAACACGGTTAAAAGCTGCTTTTCACAAACGTTCGTATGTGCTTAAAAACGCTTTGCGCTATGGAATTATTATGATCATTGCCGCAGCCGTTGCCTACACGACAAATATTCCTAGGTCTTACTGGATTCCGCTTACGTGCGCGGGAGTGATGCTTGGAGCAACCGTTCGTGCAACGGTTCAGCGAGGTATTCAGCGTTCGGTCGGAACGATTTTAGGTATTTTAATTGGGAACGGAATTTTAATGCTTGAGCCCACAGGAATCGTGATTGCACTCATTGTCTTTGTGCTTCAATCGACAATCGAGATTGTAATTGTTAAAAACTACGCTCTCGGCACGCTCTTTATCACACCAAATGCTCTTTTAATCGCTGAAAGCGGTCATCCGGATAAAGCGATTAGCTACTTTACGTCCGCTCGGGTGATTGATATTGTTATTGGTTCTATTATCGGAGTGGTCGGTACCGTATTAGTTTTTAAACGAGCTTCTTCGCTTCGTTTGCCGTATTTGCTCGGAGATGTGATACGAAAAGAAGGACAGTTTTTAGAAATGCTAAGCACCGAACAAGATGAAGAAAGAATTAAACGAGAAAGAAATAAGCTTCAAGGGGAACTCGTTAATCTTCGGGCGCTGTACGATAATGTAATTGGAGAATATTCTAAAACGGCCGTCAAACTAGAAGGATTGTGGCCTGCCGTTGTCGCTACCCAGCAGTTAGGTTATATGCTTCTTGCGTCGTTTGAAGGATATGAGCTGTCAGAAACGGAGAAACGAGAGCTTAAGGAAACATTTGCTCAGCTAGCTGCAGCAGCTGAGCAAAAACGAGCGCCAAAGCTTTCAAGTGTTCCAGCCCTGAAACGATACCCTATTATTCAAGGGGAAATAGTCGCTTTATATGAAAGTCTGCAGGTGGAAATATAAAAAGCACGGAACCCAGGGGCTCCGTGCTTTTGTTTTTACATATCCACAACTTCATTTACCGTTTTATTTACATCGTCACGCGTCATTTTTTCTTTTCCTTTCATCAATGCGTTTAATGTTCCATCAGCAAGCGCTAACGGAATTTTACAGAAATGAAGGATCGGAAGCGATTTGACATCTTCTAAATATTTCTTTCCTAGTGAAAGATTGCGGCGAGCGTAGGCAAACATATCTTCTCTGCTCCAATTGTTAGGAAAGAAGCTGACTCCGCGCTCTGAATCTTCCGAGGTATTACGCAGGATATTAACAGACTGCAAGCCGCGTCCGAACGCAATAGCTAATTCTTTGTCTGTCTCCGTGCCGTCATACCATTTCCAAATGTCATTAAGCATCACACCTACTAGACCAGCTACGTAGAACGTATAGTCATCTAAATCCGCTTCATTTTGAATATGCCAGTCTTTTTCTACCCAATCGGCCATTCCTTTGGCCATAATAGAAGTTGCATCTAATACTTGATCTGCAACTCCAGTCGGACAAAGCGCAATCCAGTTGCCGAGCTGAAGCGTTACGTCAGGTAAATCAGCTTGATAAGGACCTACTAATGCCATGTACTCGTCTTCGTTAAAAGACTTTTTTAACAGGTCACTAATGTCGTAAAGCAAGCGGCTTTTTACACCGGCTTCTAGCTCAGGGTGATCTTCAATTTCATCAATTGCCCTCATACATAAGTAAGCAGATCCTACTGCATCCTGCAATTCTGCCGGCAAGTGGCTAATTGGAATAAAAAATGTTCGGCTTGTCTCTTTTAACATCACCATTGCGTTGTCGCGTAATTTGTTGGGTACACTCATTGATAACTAGCTCCTTTTTACATATCCACATGTCAAATTAGTTTAAGTTTTCATCTTATATACTATAGTAACAAAAAATGAGCATTTAATGGAGTTTAAAGATTACTTATTAACGATATTGTCATTATTTTGTAGTATTTGAACAGAGAAACTTGTAACATATACAAGTTTACACTACGATAATACTCGTTCATTCTTCGTTTTACAGAAATAAATGGTTTATTTTTAAGAAAATTGCTGTCATGCTAATGAATTAGATGAGCTTTTAAGAGAGTATTCAACAGTAGGTTATACATAATACATAGGACAATACAGAGGTGAATGTATGAAAATTTTAATTGTAGAAGACGATGATAAAATATATGAATTAGTGAAAGAGAAATTTGAACAGTGGTCATTTGAAGTGGCTGGAGTAGAAGACTTTCAAAAGGTAATGGAAGTATTTATTGCAGAAAGCCCAGAGCTTGTTATTTTAGACGTGAATTTGCCTGTATATGACGGGTTTTACTGGTGTCAGCAAATACGTGCAGTTTCAAAAACTCCTATCGTCTTTCTTTCCTCTCGTGAACATCCAATGGATATTGTTATGGCAATGAATGTTGGCGCGGATGACTATATTCAAAAGCCGTTTAACTTGGATGTTCTTGTTGCTAAAGTGCAGGCGCTTCTGCGCAGAACGTATTCATATGGAGATACGATTTCGGACGTTATCGAGTGGAACGGCGCGGTGCTAGACTTAAAAAAAGGAAGTTTGCATTACAACGACCAAGAAATTCATTTAACGAAAAATGAATTTTTTATTTTGCGGCTTCTCTTGGAAGAACGAGGCAAGATTGTATCGCGAGAAGAGCTTATGCGAAGGTTATGGGAAGATGAGAAATTTGTAAGTGACAATACGCTTTCTGTCAACATCACACGCATTCGCACCAAGCTGGAAGAAATCGGGCTGAATGATAAAATTGTGACTAAAAAAGGCCAAGGATATTTGGTGAATTAAGATGTGGAAAAGTTTTTTAAGAGAAAGACTAAGCTGGATTTTATTTGTTCTTATATGGCTGATTGTAATCGATGCTCTGCTGCTGCTTGAGTATGATATTAAGGTGTCGTCCACTTCGTTTTGGTATTTAAATCTATTAACGCTGTGTCTGCTGATTCTGTTTCTTTTATGGAGAGGAATAAAAGAAAGAAAATTTCTAAAAAAGTTGAGCTTAATGATGCGGAATGATGCGTACGATTTGCAAGAAATGCAGCCATATGTTCGAACAAAAGCAGATGAAGACATGCTGAGTTTGCTGCAGCATATAGATCGTGTGTATCGCAGACAAACTCATGCTCTTCACGTACAGCAGCGAGAGCAGCAGGAATATATAACGACTTGGGTTCATGAGATCAAGACGCCGCTTACTGCGATGAAGCTGCTTATTAATGCTCATCGTACAGAGCTTTACAAATGGCCTTGGCTAAAGGATTTTGAAGATGAGTGGATGAAAATTGACGGATTAGTAGATCAGAATTTATATTCTGCAAGCCTGCAGTACTTAGAAAAAGATTATCAGGTGCAGGCAGTGTCGCTAAGCGAACTTGTTTTTCCAAACGTTGCGTACTTCTCAAAATGGTGTATTGAAAAGAAACTGGATATTGATGAAAAAAATCTAGACATACTGGTACACACTGATTCAAAGTGGATGCAGTTTGTTGTGAGACAAGTGCTGTCTAACGCCATCAAATATAGCCCTCTAGAAGGAAAGCTTTCTTTTTTTAGTGAAGAAACGCCAAAGTACGTAAAGTTATTTATCGCTGATCAAGGAAAAGGGATTCCGACTCAAGATCTTCCCAGGGTTTTTGAAAAAGGATTCACAGGAAATGCGGGAAGAAAAACGAAGGGAGCTACGGGGCTAGGTCTGTATTTTTCAAAAAAAATTACAGATGCTCTTGGCCATCGAATAGAAGTGAATTCACTTTTACACGAAGGCACCACGGTGATCCTGACCTTCTACAAACCGAATTCTTTTGATAACCTTTCAAAAATGTAAGATTGCACGCTGAGATTGTCATCTGCTTCAAACGAATCTTTCCTTGTTTCAAAGTAAGATAGAGCTATACACAAGGAGGGAACGTACATGAAGCGAAAGTGGATTAGCCTCTTAGCTCTGCTTTTGGTTGTAGGAGCAGGTATAGGAGGAATAAAGATTTATCAAAAAGCCGCAACGGAGCATCAATACGGGATTATCCCAAAAGAAGCAAAAAAAGTGAATGAGTATGGACGAGTTCAATATACCATTTCAGTGATAAACGAAAAAGGACAAACAACGTTTCAAACATTTACAACGATTAAACAGTTAAACGAAGGAACGGTTATTGACCTTTTCGTTCGAGGCAATGAAGTTCGGAAATATGACATTATAACAAAGAATGAGCTGCCACAGCGAGTGAAAAGCGTGTGGCCTACAAAAGAACGAAAGGAGGAAGAAAAGTGAGCGTTGTTCTTGAAGGAAAAAATGTAACCAAAACGTTTGGATCAAGAGGAAATGTATACGAAGCGCTGAAAGGAATTGATTTTACAATCGAAGAAGGAGAGTTTGTCGGTATTATGGGACCATCTGGAGCGGGAAAAACGACGCTGATGAACATTCTTTCAACGATTGACCGTCCCACCGACGGCGAGATATGGATTCAAGGAGAAAACGTGGCGCTCATGAAAGATAAGAAGCTGTCTGCTTTCAGACGCAATCATTTAGGGTTTATTTTTCAAGATTATAATTTATTGGATACGTTAACGGTAAAAGAAAATATTCTTCTGCCGCTTACGGTTACAAAAATGTCTAAGAAAGAGATGGAAGCGAAGCTTAAAGACACCGCAACGCGACTAGGCATCTATGAGCTGGCGGATAAGTATCCGTATGAGATTTCTGGCGGACAAAAACAGCGCGTTGCAGCAGCGAGAGCAATGATTACGAATCCAGCTGTTATTTTCGCCGATGAACCTACCGGAGCTCTTGATTCCAAAGCTGCTTCAAGCCTGCTTGAAAAGCTGTCGCAATTAAATCAAGAAGACCGTGCCACGATTATTATGGTGACGCATGATCCGCTGGCTTCAAGCTACTGCAGCCGCGTGCTGTTTATTAAAGACGGACAAATTTACACGGAGCTGTTTAAAGGCGAACAAACGAGACAAGCATTTTTTAAACGAATTATGAACATTCAAGGCGCATTAGGCGGTGAAGGCTATGACCGTATTTGATCTTGTTAAAAAGAATATGCGCAAAAATATTAGCCGGTACAGCCTTTATGTCTTTTCAATGATTTTTAGTATTATTGTGTACTATGTGTTTGCTACGCTTCAGTACGACCAATCGATTTCAAAGGTTATTGGAGAAGAGCTGAGGCTGCAGGGCATTTTTAATGCTTCAAACTACGTTTTGCTTACCTTTATTGTTGTCTTTATTTGGTACACAAACTCATTTTTTATCAGGCAGCGTAAGAGAGAGCTCGGGCTGTATCATTTAGTCGGCATTGAAAAACGTACGATTGGAAAAATGATTTTTTATGAGAATATGCTGCTGGGGATTTTTTCTTTGGTGGTCGGTATTTTACTAGGTACCGTGTTTTCAAGGCTATTTGTGCTGTTTTTACTAAAGCTTATGGGACTGTCGCTTTCTATTACGCTCACATTTTCTTTTCAAGCGGTTTTAAAAACAGCCGTAGTGTTTTTGCTTGTTACCATTTTTATATCGTTTCAAGGCTATTTTATTATGTACCGCTATACGCTATTAGATCTGTTTCAAGCAGAAAGCAAAAGTGAACGCGTAAATAAAATGAATTCGAAACGCTCAATTGCAGTGGGAGGACTGGGTATCTTACTCGTTGGCTACGGATACTACCTTTCATCGGGAAACATTGTGACGCCTAAGTTTTTTCTAATTGTAGCCGTTGTACTGTTCTCGATCATTTTCGGTACATTTTTACTTTTTAAAGCCACAATTGAGTGGCTGATGGGGCTTTACCGAGAGCATGCAAGCCGATATTATTCGTTTGCAAATATGCTAAGCGTTTCTACCATGATGTATCGAATTAAAGCAAATGCACGAGTGTTAACCCTAATTACGATTTTGTCGGCTACTACACTTGTAGCAGTTGGTGTGACGTATTCCTCGTACTATAATACAAAAGCCGACGCCAGAAGCATGCAGCCTTATGACTATACGCTGCACAGCAAAAAAGCAGCGCAAGAATTTATGGATGTACTGGATGAGCTAGATATCCAATCAAATCGGTATGTCTATCATATCGTGAAGCACTCTGCTGATTTATCGGATTTTCGATTTATTACATCGGGCTACTATAAAGATAGGGAACAAATCAGTTTTTTAGATGAAGAAGAAGTGCGGAAAAATGGCGTTTCGGTTCCTGCGCTAAGCGCAAACGAAACTGTTATTTTTGATTCAATGGCAAAAGGAAAAGTGTTTAAGCCTAGTACAGGTAAAACCGCAGCTGTGCAGCTGAACAAATCAGAAGAGCTTACTTTAAAAGTCGTTAAATCCGAGCCTTTGCTCATTCTTGATTCTGACAGTGCCGGCTATCAGTTTGTAGTCCACCACGATACATTTAACAAGCTTCTAAAAGCTGGACAAAAGCAAGCGGTGTACGTATTTAATACCGATGATGGAAACAAACAAAATGAACTTGCTAAGAACTATCATCAAATCGCAAAAGAAGCTGGCGAAAGCCGTACTTCATACTATGATGTGTTTCAGGCAGGCTTAATGAGTAAAGGATTGTTTATTTTTATTGGAGGGTTTTTAGGGCTCGTCTTTTTGATGGCAACGGGCAGTATTATTTATTTTAAGCAAATCTCTGAAGCGGAACAAGAGCGCAAAAGATTTGAAGTTCTGCGTAAGCTTGGGTTTTCAGTGTCTCAAATGATGAGCGCCGTTCGAAAGCAGCAGCTGTTTACGTTTGGTTTGCCTTTAGTGATTGGCATCTTGCACAGTCTATTTGCGCTGAAGGTCATTACGAACCTAACCGGTGAAAGTCTGATAGTCCCTGTTTTAATAGCGGATGCAGTATACGGGATTATTTATTTCTTTTTCTACTGGCTGACAATGAATTACTACCGAATGGTAATAAAGCGACTATAAAGAAAAGACTGTTTCGATCAAAGAAACAGTCTTTTTTTGGTTGGGAAAATAAAAGGTATGGAGTAATGAAATCCTGAATATAAAAAAAGGGTATATAAAAAGTAGAGAGTTGTATTGGAGGGGAAAATGTGAAAGCAGATGCTGTATTTGAAGGGGGAGGCGTTCGAGGAATTGCATTCACGGGTGCGATTGAAGCGATGGAAGAAAGCAATGTAGAATGGCAGCGTCTAGCAGGTACGTCAGCGGGAGCGTTAATTGCGGCACTTTTAGCGAGCGGCTATAAAAGCGGTGAAATTCGCAGAGAGCTTCAAAACATGGACTATGCTAAGTTTCGCGGGAAAACGATCATTAACCGAATTCCTCTGATTGGAAACTTGATTGAACTGATGGTTCATTTAGGTTTTTATAAAAATGATTATTTGGAAAAATGGGTGTACGGTTTGCTGCGTGAAAAAGGAATCGAAACGTTTGCGGATTTGCCGGCAGATAGGCTGAAAATTATTGCCTCAGACATTTCGAACGGGCAGATGCTTGTGCTGCCTGACGACTTGCCTCGCTACGGAATGCAGCCAAGCGATATGAAGATTTCACAAGCCGTGATGATGAGTGCGTCCATTCCTTTTTTCTTTCGTCCGGTCATCTGGAAGTCCAAAGGGTTCAAGAGATCATACATTGTCGATGGAGCGCTTTTAAGCAATTTTCCGATTTGGCTGTTTGATACGGAGCATCCGCGTTTCCCGACATTTGGTTTTCGATTTGTCAAAGAAGAAATTGATACAGCCGCTATTATTCCGACGCCGGTCCATTTATTTAAAAGTATGTTTACGACGATGCTGCAAGCTCATGATTTGCGGTATTTGAACGCGGAGACAAAAGAACGAACGGTGCAAATTCCAACCGGTGTGATTACGGCAACGGATTTTGCCTTAAAGGAAGAAGAAATCGAATTTTTATATGAATCTGGTTATATATCAGCAAAGCGCTTTTTAGAAAAGTGGGATTTTGAACAGCATAAAATGAATCGGACCGGACGGCAGCTGACACGAAGAAAGCTCCCGTAACAGGAGCTTTTCTACGGCTGTTTTAAAATGTTGACTTCAACAGCTTCGCCTTTTGCCGGAACGGAATACTGAACGCTTTTGTCTTTTTTGAGCCATGCTTTAACGAGCTGTCCTTTTTTGTATGTTTGATCATCCGAAACTTTTACATAAATAGGCTGTACATCGCTAGAACCAAGTATTTCTTTTGTTGTATAGTCAAGCGCGGTATCTCGCGGAATGACGTTTGCAATAAGAATTTCATCCTGTTTCACTTCTAAAATGCGCCCTTGAACTAAATAGCCGGCCGGCTTTTTTGACTGCTCGGCGTTATCAGAACAGCCGCTTAAACAAATAAAAAAGAGAAGAAAAAGTGCAGTTGATTGAACGGTAAACTTCATAAAATCTCCTTTCCGTTTCAACATGACTACCATTATAACGCGTTTGACCATTTCTTTTCCAGTTTTCGGAGAAAGCAAGAGGTAATCGTTGACGCTATTTCAGCACGCATGATATGTTTTAACTCATAAACGCTATTTTTACTAGAAGTCACGCTTAGTACGGGAGGTCCTTATATGGATGTTACCTTTTTAACCAATGTTATTCGACATATATTAGAACGAGATAATTTTGTCATTGACTTTGAAGAATCAGATGAACAAAATATTCACTTTTGGCATCGAGACGAGCCGTTTCGCCTTTTTATTTCAGAGCAAACGGAAAGTTATTTAGTATGGACCGTTTTTGAAGATGAAAAGGAACAGTGGAGCGGAAAAACATTTCTCCAAGAAGTGACGAATACGTGTAAAGACTGCAGTGAGCCAATTGCGCACTGGATTTATAAAGATGGAGGCAAAGCAGGTTATTGCGATCATTGTCTTCAAACGTTTGGAAATGCGTATTTTACAAATGCTGATGATATCAAGCAAAACCTTCATTTAATTGACGGTTCTATTTGTTTTATTACCGATGAAACCGGAAGCGATTGGTGGATTGCATATGAAGGATTCAAACGAGTAATTGCAAGATTAGAAGAAAATCCCGATCAGAAAGTCGAAATGTACAAGCCCGAATATCCGGTCTTTAAATGGGAAATACATTTTCTAACGGAAAACAATTCTGCTAGCTTTAAGTTCAAAGATGACTTTGCATCTGGAATTTTACCGAAGGGAAGAATACTCTAACATCCTTGTTATAAGGGTGTTTTTTCTTATAATGGGAAGTTTTTTTGAAAAAAATAATTAATTTAGGTTAAAAAGAAGGAATTAAAGGGTAAAGAGTAGAAGATATATCACTATAGGAAGAATGGGGGAAATAATTATGACAACTACAACAAATTTAACACTGGGGTACAAAATGTACACGATTGATTTTAGCCGTCCAACGCAGTCTAACGAGGCACTGCTTGATTTCTTTAAAGATGTGCAGCGCAGACAGGGAAATAATGCAGAAAGCTTTTCTAAAACATTAATGGAAATCGAAGAAATCAAAACAAAATATGTAGATCATGAAATCGTACTGCTGGCTAAATCGCTTGAACAGCAAATAAGCCGCTCAAATGCAGAAAAACTTGAGGTCTGATAATCACCAGAAATGGTCGATTTATCAGACCTTTTTTATTTCTATCGATGCAGCACTTTTGGGGTGAAGTCAAGGGGACAGGATATCTGGTAGTATAGGTTTTTGGTCGAAGATAAAATTCTGTACATGTCAACGGATGTTTGATTTCATCAAAAGTTGTAGATGAATAGACTATCAAGTCGTTGGAGGCGTTGTATGGTTGGAATTTGCAGCTGGAAGTGTGCAGTGAGTGGAATAAGTATTGCCAGTGTCTACAGTAAGCAACCGTCATGGCAGCGGGAGTGCTATTTGGTGACACCTGGTAAAGTTTATTATGAGTCGTGCTATCAGGGGTACGGAGAGTTTGCGGGAATGGATATTTTTTGTTTGATAAGAGAAAGCAGAGCGTGGAAAGAAGACAGTGAAGAGGTAGTGGCTTTTAAGCCTAAGATTGTGCTGGCGAAATATTACAGCGGACAGCGTTATGAAGAACTGCCGGAATCAGAGCCGTGTCCGTACGGAGGCTATTTTTTTGAAGGGTGGAAGGAAGGGTAGCGAATATACATAAAAGCTGTAGAGATATCTCTACAGCTTGTTATTAACGTCTTGTTTCATCGACAGATTGTTCTAAGTCACTTACTTCTTGCGTAATTGTATTTAATTCTTCTTGCACCGCTTCAGCTTCAAGAACAGGATCTTGAACGATTTCTGTCGTTTCAAGCTCTTCTGCTGCAGCCGTTTCTGCAAGCGGCTGTTCTTTAGCAGTGCGCAGAGATTTCACTTTGTTGACAACTTGCGAAGACTGTTCGGAGACTTTTTGTGAAAGACGAGCCGTGCGCTGTTTGAGATCTTGGCCTTTTGCATATACCGTTTCTTTCACTTGACCTGTTTTAGCAAGTGCTTGATTCGCTCCATCTTGAATAGAAGCACGCAGCTCTTTTCCTGACTTTGGCGCTACTAGTAAAGCTGTTGTTACACCCACTACGCTACCTACTAACGTGCCGACTAATAACTCTTTGCTTCCACCTTTTGTTTCTTTACCCACTGTTTCTTTTACGTTTTCTTTTGTCATGACATTTCCTCCTTTTATAATATGTAATATGAAGGGTTTACCATTTTGTTGAATACTTCCTGCAAAACGCAAATGATTCGCTAAAAAAATCTGCAAGTGCCGTCGGACGCTCGTACAGGCTGGTGAAATTTGATTGTATATAGTATTCAACCATCTGACAGAAAAACCTTCTTTTCTGCTATAAAAACAAAAAAAAACTTATCTATAAAATCCGACACAAGAAAACGACAACATTCGTTCTTTGGTAGCATTTTCACTTGAAATTTTATATCATAGAGGGCAAGGAGAATACGTTCTCTTTTTTTAGATGCTGGAGGGATTGAAGAAATGGCTGAATCGAAGTACAGAACGATTTTAGAAGCAAAATCTGGAGAGTTAGAAGCATTAAAAGACAAAGCAATCAAAGACAGCTGGCAGCCGATTTATCATATTCATCCACAGTACGGGCTGATGAATGATCCAAACGGATTGGTTCAATTAAACGGTGAATATCACGTGTTTTATCAGTGGTATCCGTACGGCGCGATGCATGGAATGAAGCACTGGGCTCATGTGAAATCTACGGATTTAGTAACGTGGGAACGCCTTCCGGTTGCGTTAACGCCAACGGAAGAATATGAATCGCACGGCGCATACTCAGGCGGCGCGATTGAAAAAGATGGTCAAGGGCTGCTGTTTTATACGGGGAATGTAAAATACGAAGACGGCTCACGTTCAGCTAATCAGTGTATCGCGATGCTAAACAGGGATGGAAGTGTAGAAAAATACACGAATAATCCAGCGGTACGAGGCGTTCCTGATGGGTATACAGGACATGTGCGCGATCCGAAAGTATGGAAAGAAAATGATACATATTATATGCTGCTAGGCGCTCAGCGTGAAAACGAAACGGGCGCGTTAATTGTGTATGAATCAAGCGATGCGCTTCAGTGGTCATTTAAAGGTGAAGTTAAAACATCGCTTCCTGACTTTGGCTATATGTGGGAGTGCCCGGATTACTTTAAACTGGACGGAAAAGATGTGTTTGTCTTTTCGCCGCAAGGAATCAAAGCGGATGGCCACGATTTTCATAATATTTATAATGTGATTTACGCGGTGGGAACATTTGATGTGGAAAGTTTAACGTTTGAAATGGAGTATTACCGTGAAATTGATAAGGGGTTTGACTTTTATGCACCGCAAACGTTCCAAGATGAAAGCGGACGTCGCTTGCTGTTTGCATGGATTGGAAACCCGGACGTTGACTATCCGTCAGACGAATACGGATGGGCCCATGCCTTAACGCTTCCTCGTGAGCTTTCGCTTGAAGGAAATGAACTTGTTCAAAAGCCTGTAGAAGAGTTAAATAAGCTTCGAGATCAAGCAGTTCATTTTAGAGGAACGCTAAAAAATGAAGAAGTGATCATTGATGAAGCAACAAACAATGCATATGAAATCAATATGACGTTCCGCGAGATAGAGGCCAAACAGTTTGGTTTAGAGCTGTTTAATAGTAAAGAAGAAGAGCTTCGCCTCGTGTTTGATACAGGAAAGCAAGAAGTGCGACTCGACCGTTCTTCATTCCACCATCAATATGCAACGGAATACGGTGTGGTTCGCTCTGAAAAATGGACAGCGTCAAATGAAGTCGATGTTCGCGTATTTGTCGACAAAAGCATCGTCGAAATTTATATAAACGGCGGCAAAATTGTCTTCACTTCCCGGGTATTCCCGAAAAAAGATTCCAAATCAGCTGTAAATGTATTTGCAGAAGGGGCCGTGGACTACCGTATTGATTATTACGGCATGTCCCGCGGTATTTAATATAATAAATGAGAAAAGCCAATGAATATCATTCATTGGCTTTTTGGTTTCTATAAAAATAAAATACAAATACATGAAGCAACTAAGTGAGGAACAGCTGCAATAATAAAACGTTTCATCCACTCTGTATCCTCTCGCTGCCGGACGGGTGTAAAGTAAGGACCTCTCGTTTCAAATCGAAATGCGTCGAGAAGCGTAACGAGTGCAATCGCTGTAAGTAATATGCCAAGAGGACCTGAAATATAGTAAATATACTGCCAGTTGCCTGCTGTAATAGAAATGATAATCACAATAATTAAAGATATAATGCCAGATATTAATCCTGTTTTCAAACTCAAAATCTCCTTACATCCAGTTTTTGCTTATCTATTTTACCATAACCGAATGAAGGTTTGTATATACGGCTCGGGGCGGATATTTACTTCTTAATTGACCTTCTATGTAAGTATCTTCTCGTATAAAATGAGTTTCCTAGCAAAAGCAGTGTCCCTAGAATCCAGCCAGCTGCAGGGGAATAAGGAAAGATATTTTTTAAAGCCATCCCAAAAGAAATAGAGGCTGCTCCGAGTATAAATAAAAGCAGCGTGATTCCTTGACGTTTTTTCATATGTACCACCTCTCTTACTAATTTTACCATAAAATGTGAGTGTAGTAGAATAAAATGTAAGGTGTCATACAAAAAAAGAAGTATATGGTAAAATTTAAGGAGTAGGAAGGGAAGAGGAATGCAGTGATTAAAAAAGGATTTATAGCAGGTATCGTGATGGTCGGGATTGCTCTTGCTCTTGCTGCTTTTACAGGGAAGTGGAGCTATCTCTATTTTGTGTCAGGCACAATGGGAGCAGTGTCACTGGTTTTAGCTTTGGCATACCTTATTGACAGTATCGTGCTAGGAAGTACAGGCACATTCTTTTCAGTCAAAAAGACGCGCAGGGTGAGCCGAGTTGAAGATGCAAAACGATTTGGAGCTATTGCAGTACCGAACGTATTAGCTGCTTTGATTTATGTAGCCGCTGGTTGATGAACAGAAGTCTATAAAAGCAGCTTGAGGTGTAACCTCAAGCTGTTTTTTATGCGTCAATCTGAACGTTTCTTTCCCGTTTATCACGCAGAGGCATCAGCATACTCACAAATCCAACGCTTACAATGATGATTGCCGCCGTTAAAAAAGTTGTCTGAGCACCTGCAAGCTTTACAACCATGCCTCCAAGAAGAGGAGCAGTAAGTAAAACGGCACTCGTTAAGGTGTTGATGAATCCGTACACTTTTCCGAGGTGTTCCTTGTCGCTGTATGTTTGAACGATATAGTTAAACAGCAGTAAATTAAGCCCAACTCCGGCTCCTCCAATAGGTGCAACAATCAAAATGAAATAGCGTGACATAACGGCTGGATTAAAGCAGCTAATGAAAAATAAAGCCCCTCCAAATAGAAGCAGTCCAAGTGATAACAGTCTAAATGGATGGTGAACCTGTTTTTTTCTATTAAGATACATTCCTGTTGCTAGCGCCCCCAGTCCGATTCCAGAAAGCAGCCAGCCGAGCATTTCCGGATGATGAGGCAGCACATCTCGTAGGAAGATGCTGATTTGAGCGTCAACAAGCATCACTACAAAATACGAAAGGTGAAACAAAATAACGGCGCGTAAAAGGATTGAGCGCTGAAAAACGATTTTCCAGCCGTTTGAGTACGTTTCTTTCAGTTGATGGGAAGAACGAGCAGCTTGCCCTTGAATGTTTTTACGTGCTTTTTTAAGTGAAAACAGCACGCCAATAGAAATCATACAAGCTGCGGCATTAGCTAAAATGCATGCTTTTGGCGTTGTAATCGTCAGCGCGGCGGCTCCGAGAAACGGCCCCACAACTTTTGCAATTTGAAACATAATGTTTTGTAAAGTAGAGGCCTGCAGCAGCTGATCTTCTTTGACCACTTCTCGAACGTAAGAGAGCTGTGCGGGCACTTTCATAACAGAACTCATAGAGCGCAGCATCAGCACCCCAAGTGCCAAAAGCGATTCATTTGTAAAAAATAACAGACATGTGAACAGAAGACGGACTAGTTCAGACAGAAACATCAGCTGTACTTTATCATAGCGGTCGGCTAAATTTCCTGCTGCTTGACTTAGCAGGATGCTAGGTAAAGCGTACGCGACAGGAATAAGCGTAATCCAGAGGGAATTTGCGTGCCACACGTATGTAAAAAGCGTCATCACCGCAAACATATCAAATAAATCTCCGAAGCTTGCTGCAGTGCTTGAAATAAATAATTTTTTATAAGAAGAATTAGCAAACAGCTTTTCTTTTTTCAATACCTTCATTCCTTTATGTGTTGTTCGTAAAAAATAATCGCATCTTCAATAAATTGAAGGACTTCGCTGTCAATAGGGTAGAGATTAAGTGAACTTGATGCCTCAGGAGATTTGCGAACATCCCAAAAGGCTTTTTCTAAAGCCGCATGAGGGCCAAATAGCTCACTCGATAAAAACAGTATATCAGCTGCAATCAGCTGTCCATCTTCAGATTGAGGTGCGCGCTGGTGCTTTAAGCAAAGCTGAACTCGTTTTATGATGTTAATCCATTTATCGGCACTCGCATTCTCCATTTTAGGCAAATCATGCTGCAGAATCTCACTTTCTTCTATTGAAAGCGAAAGGAGATCCGTCCAGCTGCTCTTGGCATTAGTTTCATTGTCAACTAAAGGAAGGAGCTGCTTCCAGTTTAATTCACCTTCTATTTTTATACTGTTGCGAAGCGTGTGAGTATGTTCTAAAGCTTGTTGAATTTCCATCGCTTTTTGCTGAAGCTTTTGCTGATGAATCGCTAGAAGTTCATCGATACTCACTTTGTGAAGAATAAGTTCAATATCTCGCAAAGGAACGGCTAAGTTTTTTAAAAGAGTAATTTTCTCTAGTGTGACTAAATCCGTTTCTGAGTAGGACCGCTTTCCGCTTTCGGCTTTTGACGATGGATGAAGCAAGCCGATTTGGTCGTAGTAACGAAGCGTACGCACCGTAAGGCCTAGTTTTTTAGCGGCTTGCCCAGTAGAAAAATAAATCATTTTTAACCCCTCCAAAAAAATGCTTGCAGGTAACGTTACGTCACCTTTTACACTGAATATATGTAAAAGGGAGGCGAAGTAAATTGAAACAAAAAAATCAAGGATTATGGACAATAAAATCATTCGTAATTATGCTGGGCGTCACGTTTGTTGGTGTGCCTATCTTAATTGAAGGCATATTGCAGGACGCTTTATATTCCCTGTTTAAAAATGACCTTTATGCTGGAACAGCTACTGGATTTGTTATGGCAGCTGTGTTTTTATCAGCTCTGTATGGGCTGATGGTTCAGGCTGGTGATAGAAAAATTGGTTTTCAATCGTTTTCAAAACGGCACTGGCCGCTCATTCTTTTTTGGCTTTTTGTGCTGATCTTAGGAAGTGTGGGGATTGTTGTACTCATGGAATGGCTTGATATAACACATGAAAATAAAAAAACAGCTAGTTTGCAACAAGATCTGTCGCTGTTTTCATTTATACTTGCTTTTGTTTCAGCCGCTGTGATCTCACCTTTTTATGAAGAGATTATCTACCGAGGATTTTTTTATACGTGGCTGAAACGTAAAGGAGGGATTGTCGTTGGATTAGTGGGAAGTTCGTTTATTTTTATGCTGGTGCATATTCCAACGTACAATACCTTGCCCGTTAACTTTTTATCAGGTCTCGTGTTTGCATGGGTGTACGAAAAAACAAAGTCGCTGCTTCCAAGTATGATCATTCACGCTTGTTTTAATGGGATTGCCGTTATTTTAACAGCGGCAGCTTAATGTAGTTTCGGTGACAAGTAAGCTATGATTTATCTTACCATATTATGTCTACTGAAGAAGCGAATTGCAAAAAAATAAGTGGAAAATGAACCCGGAAACTGCTAGAAGCACTGCTTGTTCCTAGCCGTTTTTTGTATATGCATGCGCGCTTAAGGCTTGTCTTAAAGTGGACGTTAAGGTGTATGATAAGAGAGAGTAGAGACAGCTATAAAAAGGAGAGGGTATCGATGCAATATCGAAAGCTTGGAACAACAGGTCTGGAAGTATCAAATTTATGTCTAGGTACCATGGCGTTTGGACGATGGATTGACGAAAAAGCGTCGGCAGCTATTTTACATAGCGCCATTGAAAACGGAATTAACTTCATTGACACAGCCAACTATTACGGAAAAGGGCAGGATGAAGAGTTTAGATATGGCACAGGGGAATCTGAAGAAATTATTGGACGTGCGTTAAAAGGAAAACGGGATGATGTTGTACTTGCAACAAAAGTCGGCATTGCCGTAGGAAAAGGCAAAAATGATAAAGGCCTTTCACGCACACACATTATGAGAGAAGTGGATAATCAGCTGCGACGACTGCAGACAGACTACATTGATCTTTATCAAGTTCATCTTTTTGACCACCATACACCTATGGAAGAAACGCTTCGCACGCTAGATGATTTAGTTCGTCAAGGTAAAGTTCGTTATATTGGCTGCTCTAATTATGCTGCGTGGCAAATCGCAAAGTCTCATCATATTAGTGACAAAATGAATCTTGAAAAATTCATTTCCGTTCAGCCCCAGTATAATCTTCTCTCTCGTGAAATTGAACAAGAGCTGCTGCCGTTTAGTCAATCTGAAGGTGTAGGCGTCATGGTATACAGTCCGTTAGCGCGCGGCATGCTTTCAGGCAAATATAAAACACCAAATGACGTGCCGCCAGAAAGTCGCGCTGCGCATGGTGAAAAGCTGCTGCGAAACTACTTTACAGACCAAAACTTTCAGCTGGTGGAGCAGTATCGCAAGTTAGCAGAACAAAATGAAGTAAGCTTGTCTCAGTTTGCTCTTTCATGGGTATTGAATCAGCCCGCTGTAACGTCAAGCATTATCGGAGCTAGTAAATTGCACCACGTAACAGATGCGGTTGAAATCAGCGATTGGACATGGTCAGAAGAGCTGTTGAATACCGTGAATTCACTGTATTAATAAAAAATCCGCAGGTGAACCTGCGGATTTTTGTGATTAAATTTTAATTTCCTTTTGCGTTAATTTTGCTTCTAGTGAGTCGTACAAAGCGAGCTTATAGTTGATTTGTTCAAGGTATTTAAAAGTTTTGGCCATTTCTTCTTCCACCGCTTCTTTGTGCTGAAGCATCATGTTTTTTCGTTCTTTAATCGTGCTTTCGCCTTGTTTATAGAGCTCTACATAGCGCTTGATTTCTGCAAGCGGCATGCCTGTTGAGCGCAGAGCTAAGATAAAACGGATCCATTCAATATTCGTCTCATTATAGAGGCGTTTTCCATTTTCATCACGCTCTACAAAAGGAAGGATTCCTTCTTTTTCATAGTAGCGTAAAGTCGGTGCGGAAAGCCCGGTTTTTTCATTCATTTCTTTCATGCTATAAGACAAGATTGTTCACTCCCACTTATGAATCGTATAGCTTACTTTAAGGTATATGATAATCGATAGTTGAACGTTTTATCAAATTCTTTTTCGTTTTTCGAAAAATATGGAACTTTTATACAGTTTGTCCGTAATAACAAGTAGACAATAAGAAACTTACTGTAAAAGGTTAAGTAAAGGGGATAGAGTAATGAAAAAAGTAAAATGGATTAGTTTTATCCTGCTGCTGATTTCAAGCGGAGTGTTTTTTATCAATCATCAGTACGCCATTTTACTAGCGGCTTGGACTGTGTACGGAATGGCTTTATCAATCCTGGTTTATTTCTTTTCATACGATATGAGTGATTCAAACAAAGAGTAAAAAGCGTATACGCGTTTCTTATTGTCTTCAACATAAAAGCAGAAAATGAAAGGGTGGAAGAAATGGGAGAACTTTTTTGGATGATTTTGTTCGGAGCGTGTATTTGGGTGCCGCTAATTTGGAATAAAATTGCGATTGGCAAGCGCATCGCACACGAAGAAAAGAAAGCAGGACGTGATTTAACAGGGGAAATCAATCCGTTTACCGGAGGAAGAATGTAAATAGAGATTAAGACATATCTAAATTAATCCCATTGAAAGACGAACAAATAGGATAAATGAGCTCATATGAATTGCTTGTGACACCGCTGTTGATTTCCGTGCAAGGCTTCGCTTTCCGCGGGCGGCCGGTGAGCCTCCTCGTCGCTTACGCTTCTGCGGGGTCTCACCTGTTCCGCTTTTCCCGCAGGAGTCTTCGCCTTGCCCTCCAATCAACCGATAGAAGCAGCTACCTACATAAAACTTACATTCAGCCTATCCATAAAAAATCCAAACGAATATAATTTTCTACCAAGAATCTCAATGCATCGTTCAAATTTCCCTACCACTAAAATACGTTTGTCTCAGCCTCTTCATTAGTAAAGAAAACAATAGTTTAATTTTGTTATTAATAGTATAATTAACCATATTTATTTTAAATAGAAAGGTTGATGAAAAAGTGTCAACATTCTTTTTGGTCGGCATGATACTTGTGCTGGCGATGATTATTTTTTCGCGTACGCTGTGGGTGCCCGGCGGAATGGTAGAACGTCTTAGCAAGAAAAAGTGGTTTCAAAACCATTGGCTGAGCGGAGGCTATTTGTTTGGCATTAATGCTTTATATTTTGGTACTACAATATTTTTACTCTATCTTCTTATGTTTACAGATATCCCTTATCTACATATTGTTCTTATGTTTTTAGCGACGATTGTAAGTATTTTCACGTGGAGCGCCTTTAGTGCCGCATGGACAGGGTCATTTAAAAACCGTCTTAAAATGGCTTTAACGGGAAGCAGCTTTTATTTAATATTGGCATTGATTATGGTGATCCAGTGGGTAAATGTTAAGCCTCTGTATCCCAATGAAGATACGTTTATGCGAGCTTTAGGGTGGATGCTTGGCTTTTTCGTTTCAGCCGTCGCTTTTAGTGTATGTTTTATCTTCACGGCGTTTCTTGGAAAACGTTCAGCACGTGTGTAAGGATATCATCCGTTTTTTCGCGTTTTTTTCTAGTTAACTACTATTCACGAAAGCAGGGGTAAACGTGATTCGAGAAATTTCAGCTTCCGATGCAGTCGCTTTTTTAGCGTTAAATAAAGAGCTTGATCGAGAAACAGCATATATGCTGTACGAGGAAAATGAGCGTGCGACTACGCTTGAACAGCAGAAAAAAATGATTACAACTTTTTTAAAGATACCAAACTCGACCATTTTAGTAGCGGAACAAGACGGACAGCTCGTCGGACATCTATCTGTGATTGGCGGAAGCGTTAACCGAAAAAAACACAGCGCATACTTAGCTGTTGGCGTGCTTCAATCTTACGGAAACCGAGGTATCGGCACTTCGTTGTTTAAAGAAATGGAGAGATGGGCAGCACAGAGCGGCATTAAACGAGTGGAGCTAACGGTGATGACCCACAATGAACCGGCCATTTCGCTGTATAAAAAGATGGGTTTTGAAATAGAAGGGAAAAAAGTATGTTCGCTCGTTGTAGATGAAAAATCAGTCGATGAATATTATATGGGGAAAGTTTTTGAAAAAACGTGCTTAAAGGAGAAATGAACATGGAAACGACGATTGCTCAGTTAGATGAATGGGTGATAAAGCTCCCTAAAAAGCTTGAAGTATTCTCTGAAGTAGCGGCGTCAAACCGTCCTGCTCCTAAGAAGTGGTCACCGAAAGAAATTGTGGGGCACTTATGTGACTCAGCCATTCACAATTTACAGCGCTTTATCAACGTACAGCATGAAAAAACACCTTTGGCTCTGACGCCTTACAAACAAGATGAATGGGTAGAACTGCAGCACTATCAAGATACGTCGATGGAAGAAATAGTTGCCCTATGGCGCAGTTTAAATAAGCAAATTGCTTCCGTTCTTTCGCATATACCAACAGAAAAGCATATGTATCAATTCGAATTAGAAGATGGAAAATTCGTTTCGCCCCAGTGGTTGGCTAAAGATTATATTGCTCATTTAGAGCATCATATTAAGCAAATCGACGCTCAACTGCCGCTAGGAGGCAAAGAGGATGAAAAAAGAACATAAAAAAGAAAAATCTCAGGTGAAAGTCGATTTTAGAACAGGCCGCGCCTATGGTGATCATGAATACATAGGAAGTTCAAAAAAAGGTGTGCTTCTTGCTTTATTACCAGTTCTAATCATTGCCGGAGGTATACTGTTTCTGATGGTAAAATGACAAAAGCCGCATTATAGCGGCTTTTTTTCATAGAGGTGCTGAGTTTTGCTTTCTTCGGGATTGTTGCGGCTTTCTAGGGTGGAAAAGCCTGCGTGTTCTGCGACAATTTTAGCTGCGGAAGGAAGCGTTTCGACTCTTTCCCAAGATTCTGGATCCCACAGCTTTGATCGCTTGAATGCTTTGCTGCAGTGGAGAAAGCATTCTTGTACTTCAACGCCGATAGCGAGCAGCGGAGTTTTATTGTGAACCGCCATTGTTTCAAGCAGCGCTTTTTCTTTTACAATGCAAGCTTTGCCGTTAATCCGCAGCGTTTCTTCTATGCCTGGAATCAAAAAAAGCAGCCCTATTTGAGGATTAGATAAAATATTTTCCAATGAATCTACTTTTTGATTGCCGCGCCTCTCTGGAATCAATAGCCTTTTCTCATCGACGACTTGTACAAAACCAGGGTGATCCCCCCGCGGAGAACTGTCGCAAATTCCTTTATAATCAGCTGTAGCGATGATAACAAAAGGGGAATGTTTAATAAATTCTCGGCAGTGTCGATCTAAATAAGAAATTATTTTTTGATGCGCCAATTTGTTAGGCGCGCCGACTATACGGCGAAGCTCTTCCTTCGTTTTTACTTGTTCTTTAAAGTGACTGTTTTTCATTCCTATTTCACTCCTACTTTTTGCGTATACTGAAAATACCATTTTTACATGTGAAATACTATGTTTTTATATTTAAAAAACAGAAAAATCAGTATATTAAAAAGAAGTAGAAGCGTTGTAACGCTAATTTCGGTCTTTTTTTAAGTTTTTGATTGCGTTATCAAATATGTCATTAACCGTTTTCATATGTTCACTGACAAGATGGTCGGAGTCTTTTTCTCTCTGGCGCATGTCTTTTAACAAATCATCCATATCATCTAGCAAACTTTGAAAATACTCATCTTTTTGTTCTTCTTTCATTGTGGAATCGTCCATTTCATCAAGCTTATCGAGCTTATCTTCAATTTTTTTGAAGTATTCATCTCTCAAGAATCTCACCTCATTTATAAAGTAGCTTTCTGCTTATTGTATGCACAATGTTTGTTTGCATGAGTAAGAAGTAGAAAGTACATAAATAAAAGAAGAGTCTGAAAAGTTCATTTACTCCTTAGTAGGTTACTTTTTAGTTCCCATATTACTTTGAAGTGCGTACTTTTTTTTATTGTGTATATGCTTCATAATAAATTTTGTCAGGGGATAATAATAACATTTAATGAATAGATGAGTCATTGAGTTTACCTTCATACTGATCAATTTCTAAAATGGAGTTGTAAAAATTTCAGGAGGTTTTATGAATATGAGAGAAATACTGCAGGGAAAACTAGGGTTTGGAACAGCACCACTGGGCAATATGTATCGTAATATTCCAGAAGAAGAGGCCATCGCAACGGTCGATGCTGCTTGGGAAAGCGGAATTCGCTACTTTGACGCAGCCCCTCTTTACGGAGCTGGTTTAGCCGAGATGCGCCTTGGTGAAGCCCTGTCAAAAAGAAATCGCGATGAGTATGTGCTAAGTACGAAAGTAGGTCGCGTTATTTCAGATGAACTAGAAGACACATCTTCACGTGATATGGGAGAAAAAGGCGGACTTTTTGAATTTGGCCGTAAAAATAAAATTATTAATGACTATAGCGCGGATGCAACTCTTCGTTCGATCGAGCAAAGCTTAAACCGTTTAAAAACAGATCGCTTGGACTTTGTGTATATTCATGATGTTGCGCAAGATTTTTATGGAGATGAGTGGGTAGGACAATTTGAGTCTGCTCGAACGGGCGCATTTCGTGTGCTTACACGTTTGCGTGAAGAAGGAGTTATTAAAGGATGGGGACTTGGAGTAAACCGAGTAGAGCCAATTGAAATCATGCTGGAGCTGGAAGAAGCAAAGCCGGATGTCTCGTTGCTAGCTGGCCGTTACACGTTATTAGATCATGAACGTGCGCTGCAGCGAGTAATGCCCGAAGCCGTAAAGCATAATATGGACATTGTGGTCGGCGGACCATATAGCTCAGGCGTTCTTGCTGGAGGTACGCACTTTGAATATCAAAAAGCATCTTCAGACATTATGGCAAAAGTAGAAAAAATCAAAGCTATTGCAGATCGTCATCAGATCAGCATTAAGGCTGCTGCTGTCCAATTTTCACTGGCTAATCCAGCGGTTGCTGCTGTTATTCCAGGCGCTAGTCGTCCAGAGCGTATTGCCGAAGACAAAGCGGCCTTAAACACCGCAATTCCAGCAGCCTTCTGGGAAGAAATGCGTGAACAGAAGCTTGTAGCTCCTCATGCACCGCTGCCAATTAACGTGAAGTGAAAGTAGAACGATAAATATAGGCTTTTAGTAAGCATAAAAAGTGTCTCGAAGTTTCGGTTTTGAAACACTTTTTTTGTATGGAGATAAAAATTAACAAAAGATTCAGTAGGTTTCAATCGTAAAAACGAACGTTTGAACAATTTTTCGATTAAAATATTCGTCTATGTATTGAATAACCATTTTGTATTTGATACATTTAGAAAGTGAAAAATATTACTCGCATATGCTTGGAAATATGGTCTGAGTGTCTCTACCTGGTTCCCATTCAAAGAACTGGACTACGAGTTAAAGTGTAAAAAAGTTCGGTTTATCAATACATAAATGTTATTCCGTGCTTAACTCCTTATACTTTGACTCTAAAAAGCTTAGAAAATCAAAAGTGTTCTAGATTTTTTCTTTTGTCCAATCATCGAGTGTATGAAATAACAAAACGAAATGGAGTGAAAGTAACAATCTATGAAAAACAGGGTGTTAAAATCAGGAATTTTATTGGGTATTAGTATGATTTTATTACTATCTATACTTGCCGGGTGTAATTCAGCTTCAAAAAAAGAAGCCGGAGATAAACAGAGGCAGAAGCCTATTATTGTGCAAGGACCGATGCCGATAGAAGCGCAGAAATTCGCTAAAAAATTAGAAAATGTAAAAGAAGAAAAGTCAGGGAATTTTGTTTTTTACAAAGGAACTGTCGATAATTATCCGGTCATTGTGGTTAAAACGGGAAAAGGAATGGAAAACACGGCAGCTGCTACAGCAATAGCTATAGAGAAATACCATCCTAGAGCGATTATTAATCAAGGAACATCAGGCGGACATGATGAAAACCTGAACGTATTTGATATTGTATTAGGGAAGAGAACAACGAACATAGGCTCCTTAAAAACAGGCGATAAAAAAGAAGGCGAAGGAATGGATCCTGCTGCGTGGAAGCCCATGGATTTGATGGCTTCTGAAGGAAGCGCTGGTGAAGATCCTGATGCTGAAAAAGCTCGTTATTATGAAGGAGATAAAACATTACTTGCAGCTGCAAATGCAGTAAAAGATACATATAAAAAAGGTAAAGTGGTTGAAGGAACGATAGGATCAGCGGACACGTGGAATAACGAAGTGGATCGAATTAAGTGGTTCCATACTAGGTACGGGACGTCTGTAGAAGAAATGGAAGGCGCGGCGGCAGCACAAATTGCAGGAAGCTATGACGTTCCATTCTTAGGTATCAGAGTGTTATCTAACAACAAAGTAAACAATGGAAAATATAATCCAAATACAGCAGCCGCTTGCCAAGACTACGTTTATGAAGTAATTAAACGCTATATCAGCGTAAATGCCAAGTAAATCTTTATTTGAAGTTTTGATATGTTGCGTTATAATTAAGTGAAAAGAAGCTTATTGATAGGAATTCATTACATTTGTTTTTTTATCTTTGGTGACTTGACTATATGTAGATATATGGCGGGCTGGATAACAAGTATTGAAAAATGCTGAGTCGTTAACCCATCATAAAGAAATTTGTACAACTATGCACAAATTTCTTTATGATGGGTTTTTTTGTGGGGGAGTGGAGATATTGGAGACAACTAAAAAAGCAGCAGGCTCTAAAACAGGCTAATAGCTTTTGAACGTTTTACTAACATGAAGAGAATCAATGTAAGGAAGTTAGATAAAAGGAAGGGATACCAAAGTGTTTAAACTATTTTTATGTAAAAGAAGGCAGTATCTAATTACGACATATCAATTTATTTTAAATGTCTCGCTGATTGTCCTTGGATTTATACTCGTTTATTTTTTATTGAGAGAGCTTTTTTACATCATGAATGATGCCTTAACAGGAAATAATAACGTTCATAAAATCCTTGGAAAAGTACTGGTTTTCTTTTTATACTTTGCTTTTGTTTCGATGATTATGACTTACTTTAAGGAAAGCTGTCATTTCCCATTAAGTTATCTTTTATATATTGGAATTACTGCCACAATACGATTTATTATTGTGAATAACAATTATCAAATCGGAAGTTTATTTTTATCTTTAGGAATTATCGCTTTAACGATTAGTTACTTAATGTTAACGAAAAAAAGATTAGAAGATAATGAAAGGAGAATTTGAACATGAGTAGAAATAGGGAGCATGAATTTAGTAACTTGGTGCGCGAAATCCGTAAAGAGCAGGTTGGAAACGGACCGAGGGAAATCACTACTCGTTTTATAGATACGTGGGCTGTTAGCGAAATGAAAGGCAATCTTACGAATGTAGAAAAGTTTATGATAACTTCTTCTGAAGGCAAAAGGATGGTTCATGAGGCACGCACGGAACTAGTGAAAAAAATTTATGATTGTTCAGAGATGAGAGATAAGTTTGAAAAACTTGTTCATGCAAAAATTATAAGAGTTTTTTCAGACATTAACATTGAAGAAGATGTCGCGATGACTACTTTTGTTTTTGATAAAAAGTTAGACGATTAACTAAAATAGTTTTTTGAAAGAAAGAGGGATTTAGTAACGTCAAACAACAGAGACATAGCGGATGTTGCTGTTGTGAAGAGTAAGTGTAAAAGAGTGTCAAAGCCTTTGTTTCCTTAACAAAGGCTTTGATGCTTTTTTCATCTAGGCGCTTATCTGTTCTTGACGCCGCTCATCAGCAAAAACAAAGGAATGCGCATTCGACGTTCGTAGGTTTTAGCGCTGTCGAAGTGTTCTTTTTGAGGGCATGCTTCCTTTAAATGTGTGACGGTAAAGCCGCTTTTCTGCATTAAAGAAAAGTATTCTTCAAGCGTGCGATGGTATTTTTGAACGTATCCGCCCATCCAGTGCTGCTGACGGAATCCCATTGAGAAGTAGTTATCTACCGTCCAGTTTGTGCGCAGAGCGGAAGGCTGTAAAGTGGAAGTAATGACTGGATGTTCTACAGAAAAAATAAATCTTCCTTCAGGTTTGAGTGCTTGATTCACTTTAGTGAAAATGGAGGCTAAGTCTTCTATATAGTGGAGAGACAGTCTTGCAGTAATCAAATCGTATTCGGTGCGTGGTGGAGTATAATGCTCCATCGATTCATGGAGCACTCTTGCATTTGGATAGTTTAAAAGCTGTTGCTGAGCCGCGTTTATCATATTGATCGAGCCGTCTACTCCTGTATAAGAGAAACAGCCTTTTGCAAGAAGCTCAGCGCCAAATCGGGCGTTTCCGCAGCCTAAGTCTAAAACGTCTGCATCTGTAACATCACCTAGAAGCTGTAAAATGGCCGGTTTTTCAATCGTATCATTGGCGTTTTCTTTCTGCTGCCGGCGTTTTGTATAGGCCAAAAACGTCTCGTCATTATCGTAAAATTCAGCTCCTGTTGAGATCTTCACCTAAATCAGCCTCCCTTTATGCAAAGTACCTCATTATACACATGTATTCAAATTATTTACAAGTATTTTGATGAATATAGAAATAATGTTTTATTTCGGTATATACACACATGAATGAGAACTTTGGCTCTTTAGTTGACTTTAACATTATTTCGTGCTAATTTGTATATGCAAATGAAGAAAAGGAATGATTACATGAATAATGAAGAAGAACAAGTATTAATACATTGTCTTTACTTTACAGCTAGCCGGTTTGCTCGTAACATTGCAAAATTAGCTGAAAAAACATTTGATTTTGGTGACGTTGCTCCTTCATACCTCTATATGATTATGATTGTAAAGTTTCATCCAGAAATCACACAGAAAGAATTATGTCAGAAGTTATCTATTGCGCCTTCCACAAGTACGAGGTTTATTGATAAACTTGAAAAATTAAAACTAGTCACTAAAAAAATGGATGGGAAGCAGACGCTGATTTCTTTAACGGATGAAGGAGAAGAAGTTTATCACCAGTTTCGGGTTTCTTTAAAAGAATTGTTTACCAGTTATTCCAAAGTGTTAGGACACGAATTCAGTAAAGATTTAAGTAAAATGCTTCATGAAGCGAGCAATAAGTTAGAGAAAGATTTGTAATTTTTTTACTTTTTCATTTGCATATACAAATGTGTCAGGAGGCTTAGTTATGCCAGAAAAGATATTACTAATTATTGGTGCTGGTCCAGGGATTAGCTTAAATACAGCAAGGAAATTTGGGAAAGAAGGCTTTAAAGTGGCACTGATTTCCCGCAGCATAGAGTCATTACAGAAATATGAAAATGAACTTAAAAATGATGGAATCGTAGCAAAAGGATTTCCAGGGGATGTCTCTTCAGTGAAATCTTTGAAAACAGCCATCGATAAGGTAATTAACACTTATGGAAAAATTGATGTGCTTTTATACAATGCTGCTTCAGGAAGACCAGGCAAACCAACAACATTGAACGCTGATCAATTAGTGGAAGATTTTAAAATCAGTGTAGCTGGAGCTCTTACTAGTGTTAAAGAAGTGATTCCCTATATGCAAAATGGAACCATTTTATTAACAGGGGGCGGATTAGCTCTTTACCCATATGCTGACTATTCTTCACTAGCCATTGGAAAAGCAGGTATTCGTAATTTAGCATATAGCTTGAATCAAGAACTTAGCCCAAAAGGAATTTATGTTGGAACGTTAACTATCAAAGGTTTTGTTGAAGAAGGAACTTATTTCTCATCTGAAAACATTGCTGAAACCTTCTATCATATGTATAAAAACCGAGAAGATGTAGAAGTTACTTTTGAAGAAAAGTAAAAATTTTTAATAAAACATTTGTATATACAAATATAAAGGAGCTTAATTATGAAAAAAACTTTAGTTATTGTTGCACATCCCAAATTAACCACTTCAGCCATTAACAAAACATGGAAAGATCGACTAATTCAAGAAAACGATATTACTGTTCATGATTTATATGCTAAATATCCAAACGGTAATATTGATGTTGCCTATGAACAACAGTTGCTTCTTGAACACGAACGAATTGTTTTTCAATTCCCATTCTACTGGTATAGCAGTCCTTCTTTGTTAAAAGAGTGGCAGGATGTTGTTCTTACTTACGGTTGGGCATATGGGTCAGAAGGAACGAAACTGCGTGGAAAAGAGTTTATGTTAGCCATTTCCACAGGCGGACCTGAAGAAGCATACCAAGCTGGTGGATACAATCTTTTCAGCATGAGCGAATTAACCAAACCATTCCAAGCAACATCTAACTTGACCGGTATGCGGTTCTTGCCTACTTTTACAAAGCAGGGAGTACGTTTCTTAACGGACGAACAAGTTCGCGAAAGTGCTGAGGAGTTGGTGCGTCACCTGCAACTTAACTATTAGGAGAATAGAATCCTTGTTGAAGAATATTTTACAACTCACCAACAACGGGTCGTCTTAAAATGGAGAAAACAATATCAAAAACATCAGCAGTTTTGATTGCTGAAATTGCTACTATAAGATCGATATTAAAACATAAGTATAAAGGTTTTTTGCGTTTACCCTAAAAACTTTTTAAAAAAACTTGACCTCAACTTAGGTTGAGGTTGTATCTTTTTATTAATATCTAATTAAAATAAACATTGGAGGAAATAAAAGATGACAAAATTCGCTTTTGTAACAGGTGCTAATAAAGGTATTGGGTATGAAATTGTCCGTCAATTAGCAGAAAAAAATTATCATGTATTTTTGGGTGCTCGTAATACAGAATTAGGACAGAAAGCTGTACAATCTTTAGGATTTTCGAATATCTCGTTTGTTCAAGTCGATATTTCGGACACACAATCCATTCAAAACTCAAAAAATAAGATCCTTGAAGTTACAGACCACTTAGATTTGTTAATAAACAACGCAGGGGTTGCCCTAGATTTTAATATTTTACCTACTGAATTAAAGGTAGAAACGCTGCGTGAAGAATTTGATGTTAACTTCTTTGGAACATTTCAAATGATCCAAACCTTTTTACCCCTACTAAAAAAATCTCAGGGCGGAAAAATAGTAAACGTCACAACCGATATGGCTTCGCAAACCATGTTTGATAATGGTGAAGTCCATCCACTAAATATACTGGGCTATAATTCATCAAAAACCGCCGTGAATTCGTTAACACTAGCCTTTGGTAAAGAATTTGGTACAAGCGGTCCTGAAATTTTAGGTGTGACACCTGGTTTTACGTCTACTGACCTTAATGGAAATGCTCCAGGGGGCAAAACAACTGCGGAAGGTGCGCAAATCATTGTCAACTACGCTTTAACTGAAAAAAATTATAATGGTAAAATTCTTGATAAAAATGGGGTTATTCCATGGTAAACAGGATAAGTGAAAAACGATGAACTATACTATTGGAAAAATTGCAAAAATGAATCACTTATCCATTTCTCAATTACGTTACTATGATAATCAAGGACTTTTCCCTTTTCTCAAAAGAACTGAAAAAGGGAATCGAGTTTTTGACGAGGATGCACTTAAATTTCTGGATATTATATTATGTTTAAAAAATACCGGAATGCCAATCAGAGACATTAAACAATTTGTTGATTGGTCAATGAATGGGAATGATACCATCTCTCAACGACTAGAAATGATGAAACAACAAGAAATTAAAGTTATAAAACAAATTCGTGATACCGAAGAAAACCTTAAAAAAATACAAGGGAAAATTTCAAGGCTCGAAGGTGAAATGCAAAACTAATTGAAAAAGACCAACGTGAACCCGTTTGGTCTTTTTTGCTAATAACCAGTAAAGATCTCTTTTTACACAACTTATATTAGAAGGTAAAAAGGAGTTTGAAAATTTCTTTCTAAGAGACCTTCAACAATCTGGCCTTTATCTGGAATAACATAACTAATATCTTTAAATATCTTTAAACAAATACAAGGTTTCTTCTTATTGTGGCTACTATCATAAAGTGTATTTTTCATCTTCTACTATTTCTAAAATGAGCTGCTTATTACTCTTCTTTATTTTCAACATCGTACCTGAGTGGATAGAGAAATCATCTCGCAGCTTTTTAGGAATAGTAAGTCGAAAACGGTCATCAATTTTTCGAGATTGAGCCGTAAATGTTAAAGTCGTTTTCTTACCAAAATTCATTTCATATTTTTGAATTACAATGTTATTTTCTTTGCTAATAAAAAATTGAACCTCCATGTTTGCATCCAATTCGACGGACGTTAAAAGTTCAGAAGTGAGCTGAATCTGCCGGCCGGTTAATGTTGCATAATAAAGAGGAGCCACCGCAGGTTTTTGTGAAAGCGCTATCGATTTTTCGTCTCTTTTTTTCATAACAATTTGCTGTTCTACCATGTATAGTTCTACATAATCAAAGGGCTTAAGTTCATAGTCGTCTCGCAGGGATCTTGGAATGACTATTCTACCCATATGGTCAATTGTTCGAATGAAGATATGAGAAGGAACCGGGACATTTTCATCATGATGATCGATAATAATCCAATCATCACAGCTCCGCAAAAAAACTTTGTCGTTTGTCTCGAGTTTTGTTAGTTGCATAAACAAAGAAGGAAGGGATACTCTTCCCATTTCGTCAATTATACACTCTTCTTTTTTTGTACGCATCTTGCTACTTAATCCTTTCTAAAAACATTTTAGATGGGGTATGTTACTTAAATTACACAGCATTTATTTCTTTGTCAAATGAAGCAAATGAGTATTTATTCATCCTACAGATTGAGAAATACAGGAAGTTTGACCTCATTCAGTAGATGCACAGCTGTCCCATGTAAAAGGTCATCATCTGAAGAAAACAGTTAATCTGTTAATTAGAAAAGCATAGAATAAAAGCGTTTTTCTTTCTTTTGATTTTATTGTCAGAAACAAAGGTTTAAAAAGGAGCTTCCTTCCTTTTCTAAAGAGTAGGTTTTTTATTAACAAAATGCAGCCGGATTTACGCTGAATGATGAATAGATTTATGCATATTAAGTCGAGAAAAAAATTTCAAGCGGAGCTTTTTTTACTTGTTTTGAAGAGCAGTTATAGTCGAAGGATAAAGAAAAAAGCTCAAAGCAATGAGCTTTGAACCAATTTTTATCGTTTTTCAACCAGCAGTAAGCTGAAGGTAGCCAGCGGTCCTAAAGCAAGAGATAATAAGAACCAGTTCAGACCCGTTCGATTTTTACCTTGCGCTAATCCGGCATTAATTAAAGCCAGCGTTCCCCATCCTACAACGTATTGATTATCCATATGACACCCCGCTAATAATTGTTTCTTTATTTGATTAACAAAACCTATATTAGCATAAATATCCATATTTTTGATTGGAATTCCTGAATTAGGGTGGAGAAACGGTGAATTTCTTCAAGAAGCAAGGTTCTTATTCTCCTTAACTTAGTGAAGGTAGTAGTGAATAAGAGAAGGGTGCACGTAGTAGACGTGAACATATTGAGGTCGATGATAGTGAAGCTGATGCATATATTGATTCATAAGCCTTTGAATGGCGTTATACACATTAGGCGGATAGCCATAATAGCCGTGGTGAATACCAACTCGAAACAAGGAAACGGGCGTCGTGTTATTGGTTCTGCACATTGTTCTACACTCTTCTGCGCTTTTAACCTTGCGCAGCTGCTCCACCCGCTGGTGCAGCTTTTCGCTGTCCTAGTTCTTGATCGAGTATAAAAATAGCTGCAGGGTTATTTTGAGCGATTTTTAGACGGTCTACAATCGTTTGAGCTTGAGCTTCTTCGTCGACTTGTTCTCGTAAAAAGTCCTGCACGATGACTAACGTTTGAGGGTCATTCGCTTGGCTTATAAATTGAAACGCTTGACGATAAGAGTTCGTGACGAACTTCTCATGCTCCAATACTTTTTGAAACGTTTCTAACGGTGTCCCAAACTCACTTGGCTGAGCAGGCAAAGAGCTTAATTCTACCGTTCCGCCGCGGTCAACTAAGTAGTCAATAAGTTTTAGCATATGAGTGCGTTCTTCTTCAGACTGCAGACGCAGCCAGCTGCCCATTCCTTTATAGTTTAATCGGTTCATGTAGTTAGACATAGCTAGGTATAAAGTCGAAGAGACGTGTTCAAGTTGAATTAAGTTATTGAGCAGCTTTTGAATTTGTTCGTTCATATTTGTTATTCCTCCTTAGGGAAAGGGTTTCTGTCGTATACTACCTGCAACCATCACGCTTTTAATCTACAAAGATACTATATGTCACTTCTTTAAGTAGGTAACTTGCCCATCCTTTATTGGTGCTTCTTGCTTACATATAAGGGTTGTATAATATAGGAATAAAAGTAGTTTAAAAGTATCTTTTTTTAGATGGTTAAAATTACTATGTTCTATTTAACCAATTTAGTGATAAAATTGTCACTCTGTGCAATTTTAATTGGTGTGAAGGAGTCAGAAAAATGAATATGCAACACGTATTAATACCTGGATTTGAAAAGCTTGCGAGCTTTGTTTTCTGGTATCCATTTATTATGTCTTTATTTTGGATTGCAGGCACGCTTATTTACATACGCTATCGCGACCGAGATCCTAAAGTTGATTTTTCAACAATTGACTGGCCGTTAGTGAGCTTTTTAGTGCCTTGCTATAACGAAGAAGAGACGATTGAAGAAACGCTTAAGCACCTTTTGGCGTTAGATTATCCGTCTAAAGAAATCATCCTTATTAACGATGGCAGTACGGATGGAACAGCTGCTATTTTAAAGGAAATCAGCAGAAATCACCCTGAAGTTCGTGTGATTCAGCTTTATGAAAATAAAGGAAAAGCCAACGCGTTACATTTAGGTGCGCACGCATCTAAAGCTGAGTTTTTAATCTGCTTAGATTCCGACGCTATTTTAGATCAAGACGCTCCATATTATCTAATCCATCATTTTCTTCATAAAGGGGAACGGCTGGGAGCCGTTACCGGAAATCCGCGCATTCGAAACCGTAATACGCTGCTGAGTCGCATTCAGCTAGTTGAGTATTCTTCTATTATCGGTTCTATTAAACGAACACAGCGAATTTTAGGAAAAGTAATGACGGTCTCAGGCGTAGTAGTAGCTTTTCGAAAGAAAGCACTTGTGGACGTCGGACTGTGGGATCGTGACATGATTACGGAAGATATCGCCGTGAGCTGGAAGCTGCAGCAGCGCTTTTGGGATATCCGCTATGAACCGCGCGCATTGTGCTGGATGCTTGTGCCCGAAACCTTAAAAGGAATTTGGAAGCAACGAGTACGCTGGGCTCAAGGCGGACAAGAGGTAATGCTTCGCCACTGGAAAGTGTTATTAAAATGGAAGCAGCGCAGAATTTGGATTGTATACCTAGAGCAGTGGATCAGTACCCTTTGGTCATTTGCATGGCTATTTGTGACTATCATGCTGCTTGTTACGGCGAGCAGCCCTCAAGACATGCTGTTTTGGTTTACGTTTACTTCATTTTCCCTTGTATTTATGAGCTTAATTCAGCTGTTTATTGCGCTGAAAATTGATTCAAAATACGACAACGTGAAGCGGTATTACGTATGGGCTGCATGGTACCCAGCTCTTTACTGGATTGTGAATACGATTGTGGTAGTGGGCGCATTTCCTCGTGCTATCAGATCTAGAGTGAAAGGAGGCTATGCTACATGGAGCAGTCCAGACCGCGGCTTAACGAAGAGCAAATCATGATTCAAGCCAAACAGCCTCTTGCCCGATTAGTGATAAGCATCATTATTTCATCTGTTTTTTGGCTGTATTGTGCCATTGTTCTTTGGTTTTTCCTTTCAGCTGTTATCGGCGTAAATGACCGTTACAGCGGGGTATTAAAAATTGCGTTCAAAACGACGAACGGCGAAATTCGAACATTTTTAGTAATTGGACTCGCTATTTTTTGCTTCTTTTTCCTGGCTCTGTTTTTATGGAGATCCTACAACAAAAAGAGATTTGGAAGCTTAAACCGACGAAAAGAGCCGGCGTATACGAGTATTAAAGATTTAGAGCGTCTTGAGCTTTTATCCAAGGATCAAATTCAAGAGCTTCAGCGTGCACAGTACATCGAGTTTGATGTTAATCCGTTAAAACATACTGAAGAGAGGAAGCACGCATGAAGAAATATGTATTCTTTCTTTTGATTGCGGCATCGGTAGTTGGTTTTGTTTTCTTTAAAGTAGTGAACTGGGAAGACAAGGCGAAAGCAACAACGACCGTGGAGCCAGCGCTTGAGACGAACGGATGCTTAGGCTTAAATTATCATCGCGTGCGCAAGCATAATTGGTTTAACCGAATTGTCAGCTCAGTTACAAAGTCTGACGAGCTAACAGAGTACAGCGTCTACAGCAATGATTTTGAACATCAGTTAAAAAAGCTGAAGGAAATTGACGCTACGTTTGTTACGCCAAAAGATATTGAAACGTATCAGCAAAAAGGTACGTTTCCAAAACGCTGCGTATGGATTTCATTTGATGATATCGACCGTACTGTTTATCAAAACGCGTTTCCAATTTTGAAAAAGGAAAACATTCCGTTTACGCTATATGTAATCGCAGGACAAGTGGGAGCAGAGGACTTTCAAAATTTAAACATGGCTTCGTGGAGTCAGCTAAAAGAAATGAAAGACAGCGGCCTTGCGACAGTCGGTTCGCATACATATGATATGCACCGTTTAGAAGAAGACAAGCCTTTATTTCTGACGCCTGCTAAATACAGCGCGTTTGCTGAAGATTTACGAAAAAGCAAAGAAACGATTAAGCAACATTTAGGAGTAGACCCTGTTTACTTTGCGTATCCATACGGCAATACAAATGATGACGTAGCTAAAATTGTGAAAAATGCCGGTTTTCACCAAGCAGCTATCCTAGCGCCGCACCTTATTACAAAAGATAACGATCCGTATTATCTTAATCGAATTGTTGTATACAATAAAACCTTTCAAGACCTTATTCTTCCGTGGCTGAACCGTACAAGCTCGTAAGAAGAAAGTGAAAAAAGCCTCTGTTTAAAGCAGGGGCTTTTTTCTTTTTACCATCAAAATGTATGTCAATTACGTGAAGAAAGTACACTTTCATTTCTATAAAAATCATTTTAATGGTACCATAGAAAAGTTGTGATAACAGATATGGATAAACGAAACTATCTATCAATCCTTTTACAAACTGCGTGTAAGAAGTTTGTAAAGGTGTAAAGAGGAAAAGCGGCAATTGTACGCTTACTATTTTACGAATGTAAGGCAATCGGACAAACTAATTCGCTGTCCATTGCTAATTAAATTGTATTCATTATTCACGATTCCTCTCTATCATTTCGTCATGGGTTTTGTTTTATCGTTAAAATTTTGATAAAGGTGTATAGGATATGGAAAACAGGCATTTTGAATATAAATTTAAAGAGGCGCTAAAAAAACTAAATGATATTGAACTTGCGTTAAATGAATCATCAATCGTAGCGATTACGGATAGTCGTGGATTCATCAATCACGTGAACGATAAATTCTGTGAAATTTCTAAGTACGAAAGACATGAGCTTCTCGGGCAGGACCATCGTATTATTAATTCGAAACATCATTCAAGCTTGTTTTTTAAAGAGTTATGGAGCACGATCAGATCCGGTAAGGTATGGCACGGAGAAATAAAAAATAAGGCAAAAGACGGTTCGTACTACTGGGTGGATACAACCATCGTTCCTTTTTTAGATGAGCGGGGTAAGCCGTATCAGTACGTATCGATTCGTAATGATATTACAAAACGAAAAGCATATGAAGAAAAAATTAAGCAAATGGCTTATTATGATCCGTTAACCAATTTGCCTAACCGCTATTGGTTAAACAAGCAGCTGAAAAAACTGCTTTTAAATCGGGAATCTCCTGAACTGTTGGCCATTTTATTTTTGGATTTAGACCGCTTTAAATCAATAAATGATACGCTTGGCCATCATCACGGCGATGTGCTGCTGAGGCGCGTAGCAGAAAGGTTAAAAAAATGTATTCCGTCCTCTGATTTTATCTCGCGGCACGGGGGCGATGAGTTCATTTTAGTGCTGCATTCACTACAAACTGTTGAGGAAATTGAAGAAATGACCGAGCAGATTGTAAAAGAAATGTCGCTTCCTTTTTATATAGACGGAGATAAAGTGCTAACCTCTACAAGCGTTGGCATCAGCTTGTTTTCAAAGGAATGTCAGCAGCAAATTGTCCCAAAAGACGCAGATGAACTAATCGACCGGCTGATCAAGCAAGCAGATATTGCGATGTATGTAGCAAAACGCAATGGACGAAACACATATGAAATGAGTTCGTCTTCATCTAATGAACGAATAATTAAAACAATCAGCATGGAGAATGAGTTAAAGTATGCGTTAGAAAGACATGAGTTTCAGCTTGTTTATCAGCCGTTAATCGATTTGAAAACGTCTGGTGTGATAGGGGCAGAAGCGCTTATCCGCTGGAATAGCGCAAAATTTGGTACCGTCTATCCAAATGAATTTTTGCCTATTTTAGAAGAAGTGGGTCTGATTGTGCCGGTTGGCAAGTGGGTGTTAGAAGAAGCGTGTAAGCAAATGAAAGCATGGACAGAGCTGAATTCAAAAGCGAGCAAAATAGGAGTGAACGTATCACCTATTCAGCTGAAGTCCTCACGATTCGTAGCGGAGATTGAACAAATCTTGCAAAAAACAGGCCTTGAGCCGCACTTTCTGGAACTTGAAATCACCGAAAGCGTTATTCAAAACAGTCAAGAATCGAAAAAAGTGCTAAACCGCCTGCGGAGTCTAGGGATAAAAGTGGCGATGGATGATTTCGGAACGTGCTATTCTTCTCTTAGCTATCTGAAACACTTGCCGATTAATACGTTAAAAATTGATAAATCATTTATTGACGACTTAGACGAAGTTGGAAAAGTGCTGGTTGAAACGATTATTCAAATGGGAAAGAAACTTAACTTTGATCTCACTGCAGAAGGAATCGAAAACGAAGAACAGCTGCAGTTTGTGACAGAACAAGGCTGTCATATCGGTCAAGGCTATCTATTTGATAAGCCGCTTTCTCCCGAGGAAATGAGCCGTTTGTTGAAATGAAGGAAAATCCTATGTACGGAAAGAAGCTCTTTAATAGAGCTTTTTTTTATGGTTTTTAATCGTATGTAAGGAGTGAGAAAGTCGTGAAAGAGTACGTTGGAATCTGCACAGTATGTCAAAAGAACGTATACTGTTTAGAGGGATTTTTAAACGGTGTGGTTGTTGAAGGGAAGCTGGTGTGCTTTGCGTGTGAAGAAGAGGAGAAGCGTGACTCTCATAAAAACAAAAACTAGCTACCTGGGGTAGCTAGTTTTTGTTTACTGCGCATTCACTTTTTCAGCTTGCCAGTAATACTCGCTGAACACATCAGAAAAAGCTTTGACGGTATTTGTGAGTTCTTCCATATTGTTATCGACGCCCCCTACTTCGATTAAAATGGAGCGGTCGGATAAGTCTTGATTATATAGCCCGTTATTGCCGCTTGTTTTCTTTTTGCTTAACACTCCGCGGCTAAGGCCTGGATATTTTTCTTCTAGTTTTTCATGAATCGCTTTAGCCATTTTCACGTTTTCATCAAATTTCGGGTTTGCTTCACCTAATACAATCATCATTTTAGCGTACGATTTGCCGTTAATAGCAGCCGTTGTTTTTTCTTGGCGCAGTGAATCACGATGAATATCAATTAAATAATCGACGTCTTTGTTTTGCTGAAGAGCTGTTTCCACTACGCTGCGAGACATCATATAGGCTCGTCCTGTACCCCAGCCTTTTTCATTCAGCTTTTGCGTCATATTGGTTGTATCTACTTCCGAACCGATTCCGTCTGCTTTTAATTCCATTCCTAGCATTTGACCAACGAGCGTGATGTTGGTTTTGTTATCAACTGCTTTATTTTCGTTCGCTTCACCTTGCATACCAAGTAAAGGGAAATAAGATTCCCAGCTGTGCGTGTGGTAGATGTACACAACTTTTCTGTCTCCCGTGCTTTGCTTGGCCTGTGTTTGAGACTGTTTTTTGCTTTCTTCGTACGTTTTGCTTTCAGCAGGATCCAAATCACGCTCGCCTGAAATGCTTTCGAGCGGAGGAGCCGATTCATGAGGAATCGTGGTATAATCCGTTCCTTCACCGGCTAATAGAATATGGGAATCAAAAATAGAAAAGCCGGGCAGTTCTGATCCAAATAGACTTCTTGTATCTGCCACGCGAATATTCGTCGCCAGCTGAAGGGCGACAGAAGAGAGAGGAGGCGGAGAGAAATCTTCTTCAAAGGCATGAGAGAAATGATGGTTTTCCGTATGCATGAAGTAGAACAAGCTTTGTGCTTTATAATTTGATAGTGCTTGATAGACAACGTTCGAGCGCAGCGTATGCTGAAGAGTTGAATACGTGACGGTAAAAATAGCGGCTGATGTTAAAAGAACAAATAGTATAGCGATAATTAATGATTTATAAGAAAGGATCCAAAAAAGCTTTTTAGGCTTTTCAGTAAACTTGTTTTTCATAGAATAAACCTCCTCTAATAAAATTTTGAAATCAGCGGATGAGAACTCTAAGAGGAGAATGTTATGTATCTACTATTTACTCTATTAAAAAGAAATAGAAATATGATAGAAACCATGATATTTAACACAACATAAAAAAGTTTATATTAGGGCATACTGTAAAAAAACGGTGCGTATTGGAGCTGGTTAGATGAACGACTCATGGGTTTATCATCATTTTATTAATACATTTTTATTTTCTTTAACAATGTTTGGCGTGGCATTTTGTGTGCTGGGACTGTTGCTGTACATGCTGTGGAAAGAAAAGCAAAAAGAAGGACCAAAAGAAAACAAGAGCTCTTAAATAAGAGCTCTTGTTTTGTCTAATATTCAGTTAGAAAAAGGGAGATTCACTCTCTCTAAGAACTCCATTCGGTTGCCGAAAGGATCAGCCACGTAAATTCTTTCGACACCGGGAATGTTTTTGTCTTCCATAAAAGAAATACTGAAGCTAGTCAAATGATCTTTGAACTCAGGGAGATTTTTGACGTGAAAGCCTGGATGCGCTTTTTTTGCGGGTGAAAAGGCAGGTTCAACACCAATATGCAGCTGATAAGAACCAAATTCAAACCACACGCCGCCGCGCTTTTTTAGACTTTCCGGTTTTTCGACTTCTGTTAATCCAAGAACAGTTCCGAAAAAGTGCCGTGCTTCGCTTTCTGAATTCGGTGGTGCAGCTAGCTGAATATGATCAATATGCGTCAGTGTAAAAGTCATAAACATTCCTCCTTAAACAGTAGAGTACTAGTTAAGTTTACGTGATGTATACGTGTAAATAAATGTAAAAAATATGATACTTTTCATAAGAAAAACTTATTATATATACATATAAAACTAAATGAGGTATATTTTATTTTGTTGTTATTTAGGAGAATTGGAGATTAATATGGAATATCACTATACGTTAACAAAAGAGGATTACGTAGCTTTTAACATGCATCACGCTCAACATTCGGAAAGAGTACAAAAAGTGCTGAGAGTTCAGCGATGGATGTCGCTTATTTTTCTTCTTATTCCTTTGCTTGTTTCGTGGGTTGAAGGAGAATTTTTACTCGGCATGTTCGTAGCGTTTGCACTGCTTGCGGTGCTGTGGTTTTTATTTTATCCGAAGTACTTTTACGGAAGTATTAAAAAGAACATTGTAAAGGTAATAAATGAAGGAGATAACAGCAGTCTGACGGGTGAGCATACTATGATGGTTACGGAAGATGGCTTGGTAGAGAAAAGCTCAAAAGGAGAAGTGAAGACTCCTTGGTCAAGCATCACTCAAATTAGAGAAACCGATGAACATATCTTTATCCTTGTTAGCGCAATGAGCGGATACGTTATTCCTACAAGCACATTTGCAGATGTAAAAGCGCTACAGCAGTTTAAAGAAACGCTGAATGCTGCAAGAGACGAAAAAACAGGCTGAGTAGTAAATAATAATGTGAAAAAACGCCCTCCTAGACACTTTTCTAAGAGGGCGTTTTTTTAACAGCAGTCCCAGTTGTACAAAACATCTCTAAAGTTACGGTGGCGAAGGTCTTCTTCTTTAATGAAGAAATTGGCCACTCCCGCATCACCAAACATAATATCCGCTTCGTCGTCCATAGCGAATTGAAGAAGCAGAACATCGTATGCTCGCAGCGCTTCATCGTAGTCTCGAGGATCGCTTTGAGTAAAAAAAGCGTATCCGCCCATTTTATGATACTCGCCCGTAAGCTCATCCCAGTAGATTTCTTCCGTTTCTTCATCTTCAAATAAATCTGATTCTATATCATTATATCGATAGTCAGTAGGGGAAACGGGTTCAATTTTTATTTCAAACTGTAAGCCTACTTCTTGAGGAATAGGGAACATATCCCGGTCAATGTCTTCAAGATACGTAAAATCGGTTGTTAGCTTTTTTTCATCTGTGGTTACGTCTTCATAAAAAACGATGCGAAAGTCTTTTTGAGCCGTAGGATGGTCAAAATCAAGACCGTACATATCGCCGGTGCTTTCGTTATCAGCTCCGCAAATGAAAAATTGAAGCATGCCTTGAACGGGCATATTTTCATAGGAAGGTACTTCAGAAAAATTGATTTGTGCCATCAGGAGCATCGGCTTGCCCTGAGAATCAAGAGGATGATTTGCTTCTAGAGGAAGGTAAGGGTTGCCGCCAAACTTGCTTTCATATAATTTTGGACTGTTCATAACCGTATTGATGTGGATGTAAGGCTTACATGTTTTTTCGATTTCTTTTCGGTAAGGTTCTAGCTTAGGAGGCAGTTCTAATTTTGATAGAGGATTCATATGTACTCTCCTTTTTGTTTGGAATAAAAAGAACGTTTGTTCGTATTTTTATTTTACCTTAATACATACTGAAAGAGAAGAGAAATCGTATAAAAAATCCCTTTGCAGAAGCATCTACAAAGGGCACAAAGAAATGATAGCGTTTTCATTAAGGGACTTACTAAATGACTGCTTATTTAGAAAAGAATCCTTTTAAAGCAAATGCTACGTTTTGCGGTCTTTCCGCTAAGCGGCGCATAAAGTAGCCAAACCAGTCGTTGCCAAATGGAACGTATACGCGCATTGTATAGCCTTCTTTTGCAAGGCTAAGCTGCATATCTGTGCGGAATCCGTACAGCATTTGAAATTCAAACTGCGTGCGCGGGATGTTGTTTTTGTGAGCGAACTCTTTTACTTTTGCAATAATATTGTGGTCGTGAGATGCAATAGCCGTGTATGTCCCGCTCAGCAGATGCTCTTCAATAATTCGCATATAGTTCTCGTCAATTTGGGCTTTATCTTGAAACGCCACGGTTGGTGATTCTTGATACGCGCCTTTTACCAATCGAAGAGGAATGCCTTTTAGCTCTTTTACGTCTTGTTCAGCACGGAACAGGTAAGCTTGAATAACCGTTCCAACATTATCAAACGTCTCGCGAAGCTCTCGTAAAATATCTAGCGTCATTTGACAGTGAGCATAGTCTTCCATGTCGATTCGGACAAAGTTGTCGTATTTTTTCGCTGTTTCAAGAATGCGGCGCATGTTCTCAACGCAAAAACTGCGGTCAATATCCAAACCAAGCTGCGTCATTTTGACAGATAAGTTGCACGTTACACCGGCTTGCCCCATAGCTTCCAGCGTTCTGACATTATATTGAGTCGCTTCGATAGCTTCTTCTCTGCTTGAAACAAATTCCCCTAAATGATCAAGCGTACAAACAAGTCCTTTTTCATTCAGTTCCCGTACTTTTTTGATCGCATGTTCAATCGTGTCGCCAGCTACCACTTGAGCTGCCCCAAAGCGAAGACCCCATTTTTTCGCCGCTTTGTTTAGCGCTTTATTTTGGGAAGCGTGAAGAAACACATTTTTAGATACCTCTGCTAACATAAATATCTCCCCCTATAGAAAAAAATCCCTTGTTGTTTTAAGATAGAGCAGCCTAAGGCTGCTCTACTGAGTATTAAAGCGTCGTGCTTGTTGTTTTTGCTTGCAGGTGCAGAATCAAGTAATCAGGACCGCCAGCTTTTGAATCTGTTCCTGACATATTAAATCCGCCAAACGGCTGGTACCCAACGATGGCACCTGTACAACCGCGGTTGAAGTAAAGGTTTCCGACGTGGAACTCTTCTTTTGCACGCTCGATGTGCTCAGGCGTATTTGAAAGAAGGGCACCTGTTAAGCCGTAGTCTGTGTTGTTCGCAATTTCCATCATATGATCGAAGTCGCGCGCTTTGCAGAATGCTACGACTGGGCCGAAGATTTCTTCTTGCATTAAACGTGCTTTTTCATCTACATCTGCAATGATCGTAGGCTGAATGAAGTAGCCTTTTGAATCATCTGCTTCTCCGCCCGTCATTAAACGGCCTTCTTCTTTACCGATTTCAATGTACTTTGTAATTTTGTTGAAAGAAGCCTGATCAATAACAGGTCCCATATACGTGTTCACATCTTCAGGGCTGCCCATTGTTAATGTTTTTGTCAGCGCAACTGCTTTTTGAAGAACGATATCGTACACGTCTTGGTGAACAACCGCACGAGAGCCTGCTGAACACTTTTGTCCAGAGAAGCCAAACGCTGAATACACGATAGAAGAAGCAGCTAAATCTAAATCAGCATCTTTGTCTACAACGACCGTGTCTTTACCGCCCATTTCAGCAATAACGCGTTTTAGCCAGATTTGACCAGGCTGTACTTTTGCCGCGCGTTCATAGATGCGGCAGCCTACTTCACGAGAGCCTGTAAATGAAACAAAGCGTGTTTTTGGATGATCTACTAAATAGTCGCCAATTTCGCTTCCGCTTCCCGGCACGTAGTTCAGTACGCCGTCTGGAAGGCCGGCTTCTTTCATTACTTCTACAAATTTTGCTGCGATAACCGGTGTGTTATTAGCCGGTTTTAATAGAACCGTATTTCCTGCTACGATTGCTGCTGCAGCTGTTCCTGCCATGATCGCTAACGGGAAGTTAAACGGTGAAATAATAACGCCGACACCAAGCGGAATGTAGTTGAATTTATTTTCTTCACCTTCGCGGCTCTCAACAGGCGCGCCGTCTTTTAGCTGCACCATTTGGCGAGCGTAGTATTCAAGGAAGTCAATTGCTTCTGCTGTATCAGCATCTGCTTCATTCCAAGGCTTTCCTGCTTCTTTTACAAGATAAGCTGAAAATTCATGCTTGCGGCGGCGAATGATGTCCGCTGCGCGGAAAAGAATATCTGCTCGTGCTTCCGGCGCTTCTTTTTTCCACGTATTAAAGGTAGAAAGTGCTGCTTGCATAGCTTTTTCAGCCAAGTCTTGATCTGCTTTTGACACGCGGCCGATAACTTCTGTTTTATTTGCTGGGTTAATCGACTGAATTTGATCTTCTGTTGTAATTAATTCTCCGCCAATTACAAGAGGATAGTCCTTGCCAAGCTCTGATTGTACAAGTTCTAGTGCTGATTCAAACGCATCTTTGTTTTCTGCAATCGTAAAGTCCGTGAAAGGCTCGTGTTTGTATTGTTTGATTTCGTTAATATTCATTGTGTTCATTTTCATTACCCCTTTTTTAGAAAATTTAAAACATAATTAATATTCCAACACCCTATACCTGTATTATAATCACCTTATTATCGTTTTGTACATAGTTTTTTAACAAAAATGTTCAATAATTTTTATAAATAAACACTTTTGTTTAAATAAACAATCAATTCTTCGTTTTTATAGTGATTTTGAACAAAAAGCACAATAAAGGACAGAGGTAAGCAGAAGTAAAGATGTTTTGAACTGAAGAATTACGATAAAAGAAAGAGTTTATCGTTAGTAAATGAAAATGATCTTCCTTTCAAAAAAACAATAGACAAAGTTGTTCAAAATAAATTATCATATAATTCGAAAAGTAATTTTGTCGAATGAAGCTATCTTTTGCGTTAAGTGAAGGCTTCATTTGAATGTACAGATAGAGGGAGGGTAGGAAACGACAGTTATTTGTCCACAGCGTTGAAAGGGCTTACATATTTAACGCGCGATGCGAAGAACGTGTAATTCTTTAAATGACGGTTTTTATGAGGAGGATTTTAACATGAGTCATCAACCGCCTGAGTTAAAAAAAGAATTAAAAATTCGACACATAACCATGATTTCTTTAGGAGGAATCATTGGTGCCGGTTTGTTCATTGGAAGCGGATCACTCATTAACGCAGCAGGTCCTGGTTCCATTTTTTCGTACGCGTTTGCCGGTTTGCTGGTGATTTTAGTGATGCGAATGCTGGGGGAAATGTCTACGGCTAATCCTTCAAGCGGCTCGTTCGCGACCTATGCCAGAGAAGCACTTGGACCGTGGGCCGGCTACACAATCGGCTGGCTATACTGGTTTTTCTGGGTAATTGTTATTGCTGTTGAAGCGATTGCCGGCTCAACAATTATTCAATATTGGTTTCCGTCCTTACCGTCTTGGGGCGTTAGTCTCATCCTGACGTTTTTATTAACGTTAACGAACTTATACTCTGTTAAATCATTTGGTGAATTTGAATACTGGTTTTCACTTATTAAAGTAGTTAGTTTAGTGCTGTTTTTACTTTTAGGAGGAGCGATCATCCTCGGTTTAATACCGGGAGTAGAGTCTCCGGGAGCATCGAACCTTCTTCATAGAGGCGGATTTCTTCCAAATGGAATCAGCTCCGTCTTTTTAGGAGTGGCGATTGTGATGTTTTCTTTTATGGGAACAGAAATTGTCGCAACAGCCGCTGGAGAATCGGCTCAGCCTGAGCGAGCAATCACCATCGCAACAAATACCGTTATTTATCGTATTTTATTTTTTTATCTTGGGTCTATTTTAATCTTAGTAACGATCCTTCCATGGGATTCTTCAAGCTTGATGAAAAGTCCGTTTGTTTCGATATTAGAGCTGGTAAACGTTCCGGCAGCGGCTCAAATTATGAACTTTATCGTACTGACTGCTGTTTTGTCTTGCTTAAATTCAGGTCTATACACAAGTTCTCGTATGCTGTACTCAATGGCGCAAAAAGGAGACGCGTCGCGCATGTTTTTGAAAGTGAATAAAAAAGGCATTCCGTTTAATGCCATTGTAGGATGTACCGTAATTTCTTACATCAGCGTTGGTTTTAACTATCTTTCACCTGATAGAATCTTTTTATTTTTAGTAAACGCATCGGGAGGCGTAGCGCTTCTTGTGTACCTTGTTATTGCTTTTTCACAGCTTCGCATGAGAAAGAAATACGAAAAAGAAAAGCCGGAAGCATTAAAAATCAGAATGTGGCTGTTTCCTTATTTAACGTATGGAACGATTGCGGCAATCACAAGTATCTTTATTGCGATGGCATTTATTGATTCACTTCGCACTCAGTTTTATCTCACGCTGCTGATTGCTGTATTTGTGGTATGTTCATACTTCTTTATGAAAAAGAAAAAAGATGATAGTTCCCTATCTGGACAGGGGAATAAAAGAATTTCTTAATAGAAGAGAAAATCATCACGAGGGGCTAGGGGGAAGTAAATTGGCAAACAAAGAGTTAAAAAGAGGGCTTGAATCTCGTCATATCCAAATGATTGCTCTTGGAGGAACGATTGGGGTAGGGTTATTCATGGGTTCAGCAAGCACCATTAAATGGACGGGGCCATCCGTCCTGCTTGCGTATGCTATTTGCGGCGTTTTTATTTTCTTTATTATGCGTGCAATGGGGGAAATGCTTTACTTAGAGCCAAGTACGGGTTCGTTTGCGACATTTGGTCATAAATATATTCATCCGTTAGCGGGTTATATCACGGCTTGGAGCAACTGGTTTCAATGGGTGATTGTCGGCATGGCAGAGATTATTGCAGTCGGCGCTTATATGCAGTACTGGTTCCCGCATTTACCGGCGTGGGTTCCGGGAATTGTCGCCATGGTCATTCTCGGTGGGGCAAATTTAATTTCGGTGAAATCGTTTGGAGAGTTTGAGTTTTGGTTTGCAATGATTAAAATTGTTACGATTGTTCTCATGATTATCGCTGGTCTTGGCCTTATTTTCTTTGGTCTTGGAAACGGCGGCGAAGCGCTTGGCCTGTCGAATTTGTGGGCAAACGGCGGTTTCTTTACAGGCGGATGGTCCGGCTTTTTCTTTGCCTTGTCGCTTGTTATTGCTGCCTATCAAGGAGTAGAGCTTATTGGAATTACAGCAGGAGAAGCAAAAGATCCTAAAAAAACGTTAACAAGTGCAATTCAAAGCTTAATTTGGCGTATTTTAATTTTTTATATCGGCGCCATCTTTGTGATTGTAACGGTGTATCCGTGGAACGAGCTGGATTCACTTGGCAGTCCGTTTGTTTCTACGTTTGCTAAAGTAGGAATTACAGCAGCGGCGGGCATTATCAACTTTGTTGTCATCACAGCGGCCATGTCTGGGTGCAACAGCGGAATTTTCAGTGCGGGACGTATGCTTTACACGCTAGGTGTAAACGGTCAGGCTCCGGATTTTTTTACAAAGGTTTCTCGAAACGGTGTGCCTATTTATAGTACCGTGGCGGTGATGATTGGCTTAGCTGCGGGCGTTGTCTTAAATTATATTGCACCGCCAAACGTTTTTGTGTATGTGTACAGTGCGAGCGTGCTTCCAGGTATGATTCCGTGGTTTGTGATTCTTATCAGTCAAATTCGTTTTCGAAAAGCAAAAGGAGCGGCGATGGACCAACATCCATTTAAAATGCCTTTTGCTCCCGTGACGAACTACGTAACAATCGCGTTTTTATTGATGGTGCTTGTAGGCATGTGGTTTAATGATGAAACGCGCATATCGCTGGTTGTCGGCATTATCTTTTTAGCTATTGTTGTGCTGAGCTACTATGTACTAGGTATCAGTAAGCGTACGGAAGTACGGTCTTCTGAAAGACGTAAGCTAGTGAAATAAATGATTTTGTAAGAGAGCTGAAAAGCACTTTAGTTTAAGGAGAAGATCCGAACGATGAATGAAACTCGTTCGGATTTTTTTATTGATATGGTGAACGTAAGTTTCAGCTTATGTATCTCATTTGTTCGTCTTTAGATTGAATTGATTTCGTTATGCCTTAATCTCTTTTGGACAGAGGAGAAGAACCGAAGTCAGCGCTTTTCTTAGGCTGTTTTCTTCTTTTATTAATGAGGTGCATGGCAAGAAGGAAAAAGAAAAAAGAAAAAACCAGAGTCAAAAGGGCGCGTTTAGGCATAAGATAATCCAACTCAAGTGAAATGCAAGCGGCGTTTTTCTTGAGGAAAGAGTATTTAAAGAAAAGGAAGTGTTCGTATGTCTGGAAACCCTGGATATGGTCATGGATCTGGTTTTGCTTTATTAGTTGTATTGTTTATTTTATTAGTGATCATCGGCTGCAGCTGCTACGGCGGAGGCTTTGGCTGGTAATTCACTCATTTCAAAAGCCCTATAAGGGCTTTTTCTATGCTTATAAATAACGCTTTTTTCCGTTTTGATAAATGTTGACGTGAAAGCCGTTTACTTCACCCATAAAGATTTTAGAAGGAAATCCTGCTGCTTTGACAGATGAAGTGATTTCGACAGTTTGATACGTTTTTGGTTCCAACGTAACAGTATGAAGCTTAGGTTTATTCATCATCACTAAAAAAGGGGTATCTTCTTTAAAATAGGAGCGTTCATCCAGTGCTACTTCAAACGTAACGGGTTTTGAGCTGTGATTTTCAAATGAAAGGTCACAGGTGCCTGTTAATACGGTTTCTTTTTTATTTCTCTCAAATGTACAAATGCTGTTTTCCACATCGTAAGAAACGGCATACATACCTGGTAATACGGTCTTTTGCATCGCTTCAACCATATGACCAGGACCCGATATGACAATAAACGCAGCAAACATCGTTAGTTTCAAACGATGCCTATTTAAACTTTTGTAAAGGGCAAAAAGACCAAGTAAAAGTATAATTCCCCACGCATTGCTAGCATATTGAATTCCCGTCATTGTTTCTTCATCTCCATAGAGGGGAAGACCTAAAAAAGAAAAGACAGAATGACTGAGCGGCGTTGAGTTAGGAAAAGGGATGTTTAAAATAAAAACGGCTAGTAAAAAGGTGAGTCCTTTTATCAAAAGTGATCGTTCACGAATCATGTTGTTCCTCCTTAGCTATAAATCCCGTATCATTATATACTATTATTATCTTATTTTGTAATTAATGGTTATTTTACTGCGTCTGGAGGGAAGATGAATGAAGACTTTTTTATTAGTTAGGCATTGTGAAGCAGAAGGGCAAGAAGCAAAAGCATCACTGACGGAACAAAGCATACAGCAAGCCCAGCAGTTAATGTATTATTTGAACAAGCTGAGTTATCCCATTGATAAAATTATTTCAAGCCCGTACAAACGAGCCGTTCAAACAATTGAACCTTATGCAAAAGATACCGGTCTGTCTCTTCATATAGATAAAAGGCTAGAAGAAAGGCGTTTAAGCGGACAGCCTCTTTTCAACTGGATAGAAGTATTAAAAAGAACTTTTGATGACATAGACTTTAAGGTAGACGGAGGAGAATCGACCAAAGAAGCCACGGTACGTGTTTTAGAGCTGTTTAAAGAAGTAATGAATGAAAAACAGAAAACAACTCTGTTTGTTACGCACGGCAATTTGATGACGTTAATCCTCAGATATTTTGATCCGAAATTTGGGTTTGGTGAATGGTCGCGTTTAACAAATCCCGATGTATATCACATCGATCTCCAAAAGAAGAACGTTTCCATTACAAGGCTTTGGAATGAGCAGAAAACAAATTGATGAAATAAAAGATTTTTTGTGCAGATGATAAGTTTAGCTCAATATAAAAACCTTAAGCCGCATCACAATCCAGAAATGTGGGTAGCCTCAAAGCTGCCCCGTAGGCTTTTAACAGATACATAATTAGGTTGAAGCCTGTCTTAGAACAGAAACTTGCTATTTCTAAATTGATATGTTACACTAAGGTTAATTATTTTTGTTCGGTATGAAATTGAAAGAAGAGAAATATTCTTCAATAGAAATTTTTATCTGGAAATAGTACGATTGAGCAAGGGTAGTAATATATGCGTGGAGTAATTCCACCACTGGAGGAAATAGTATGACTGAAGGTACAGTAAAATGGTTTAATGCAGAAAAAGGTTTCGGTTTCATCGAAATTGAAGGCGGAGAAGATGTATTCGTACATTTCAGCGCAATTCAAGGCGACGGATTCAAATCTTTAGATGAAGGTCAAAAAGTGACTTTCGACATCGAGCAAGGTCAACGCGGTGCACAAGCTGCTAACGTTGTAAAAGCATAATTTTATGCAATCCAAAAAAGACTCCGACTTTGGACGGGGTCTTTTTTTATTGTAACAAACACGCAGGTAACGGAGGAATACGTATGAGTAAAGCAAAAGGTAAAGGCGGCACGGGGCGAGGCACCGGCAAAAAAGGGTGGAACCGCTGGCAGGCGAGTGCAAAAAAGAAGAAAAATGCAAAGCCTTATAAAAGCAAGGGAACAAAAAATGCTGATAAGCCGGAAGGCAACTAATCCTATATGCGCAGTATCATCTGCAACTTCGACTTACTCTGCTTGAGTAAGTTTATTTCATATGGAATTATTTTTTTATTGCTTTTTTGACAGATTGCTGTCACTATATGAAATAATAAAGTGATTTGTGTGAATTTTCTATAAAAATTGATTTTTTTTGCAAACACTTTCATATTTCGACAACCTTTTTGATTTTTATCGGTTATACTTCTTTATAATAGATTATAGAAAGATGCAGGGGAGCATAAAGTGAGAGAGGAAAGCGACAGTTTACCTGTACGCTTTTTACGTTTCTGGACCGTATTGCAGTAGCGTCGTAACAAGTAGATCATGCATCAGTTTAGAACACATCAAAACTCAACTAAGTGTAACGGGGGGATATGAGTGAGCGTAGGCATCGTAATTGAAAAAGTTCAAAATTATGCTATGTTAGAAGATCATGTTTTGGTTGAAATGGTTCACAGCGGAGATGAAAAATCATTGGAGTATTTAATCAACAAGTATCAAAATCTTGTGAGGGGTAAAGCAAGAAAATACTTTTTGATTGGTGCTGAAAAAGAAGATATTGTCCAAGAAGGAATGATTGGACTGTACAAAGCAATTCGCGACTTTAACGAAGACAAGCTAACATCTTTTAAAGGGTTTGCGGAGTTATGTATCACAAGACAAATCATTACGGCGATTAAAACGGCTACTCGTCAAAAACACGGTCCGTTAAATTCGTACATTTCATTGGACAAGCCTCTGTATGATGAAGAATCAAACTATACGCTGATGGATATGATTCCTGGCGATCAAATTGCTAATCCGGAAGCGGTGCTGATTCATCAAGAAAAAGTGGAAGACCGCGAGTTAAAAATTGCGGAAACACTTAGTGAATTGGAAAGAAAAGCATTGACGCTGTATATGGACGGCCATTCATACGCTGAAATTTCGAAAGAATTAAATACGCACGTCAAGTCAATTGACAACGCGCTGCAGCGTATCAAAAGAAAGTTAGGTCGAGACGTAGAAAGCAGACAAGCTATTTCATAATAGGTAAAAAACAGCCGGACCTCAAAGGGGGTTCGGCTCTTTTTCACGGTCTTTTAAAATGTCTTGAATAATTTCAATATGAACAGAAGCCCACGATTGTTCACGGAAATGAAGAAACACGCTTGGAATGAGAATAAAAACATACAGCACCACAAAAATAATCCAAAGCCAGCTGCCGTCTTTAAATAAAAATTGCTGCAGCCGCTGCGAAAATAAAAAAAAGAGCCAAGGCAAAGCAGAAACAAGGATGGGAATGACGCCGGAGCCGTTTTTTTCTTTAGTCATTCGGTAATACACTTTTCGCAAAATAGCGCTTTCGAGCGTAAGGTAAAGCTGCCGGATTTCTTCCATTTCCGCTAATTCATCAATTTCTTCTGCGTTTTGGTTTTGATGAGCTGCTTTTTTCAGTTTAAGGTAGACTTTATGAGCATCGCCGCGCAGTGAAAACATATACCAGCCTCCCGCATAGTGTTTCGTCTTCTTTAACAGAGTTTGCAGGTGCATGTAAATATATACAAAAAATTTCGTGATACGAAAGAATAAGAAAACAGAAGTGAAAGCGTGAATCATTAGTAGAAAAAGAAAGAAAACAGCTGATTTTCGCCCTTTTTCGCCGCCTTTACACATCAAGTAGCAGCACATATACTAATAAAAGAACAATTAGTTACCTAGGTAAATAAAATGAAAAGGTGAGGTGGAAAAAGTGAATAACTTGGTGTTTCATGAGCTTCATCAAAAGTCGAGATTGTCTATTAAAGAAGTAAATGAAGTGTTAAAAGCGTACGGGCTATACAGCTCACAGTACTCAATTTTATTTTGTTTAAAGCGATTCGGCTCGATGACGCAAACGGAGATTTGGCAGTATTTAAATGTCGAAGCGCCAACGGTTACCCGCACGTTAACAAGGCTTGAAAAAAGCGGATGGATCGTTCGAAAAGCAGGCAGTGATAAACGAGAGCGCATCGTTTATTTATCTCCTCAAGCGAAGAAAAAACTTCCGGAAATTCAGCAAGAAATTGAACGTTTAGAAGAAAATTTGCTGATTGCTTTATCCGACAGCGAACAAGATCAGCTTATTTCGTTATTAAAGAAAATTTGTAAATCTACAGAAAAGGGTGAAATGAATGACGAACCAGCAGGAGCCAATCTGGACTAAAAGTTTTATCAGCATTGCGATTACCAACTTTTTTATTTTTGTTGTGTTTTATGCATTGCTGACGCTGCTGCCGATTTATGTATTAGACGCCTTAGACGGCACGAGTACGCAGGCAGGGCTTGTTGTTACCATCTTTTTATTATCTGCGATTATTGTTAGACCGTTTTCAGGGAAAGTCATTGAAAACATTGGAAAGAAAAAAACGCTTGTATTTAGTACCCTCATTTTTGCGCTTTCTTCCTTCTTATATATGTTTATCCACCATTTTAACGTGCTTTTATTATTGCGCTTCTTCCAAGGGATTTCATTCAGCTTAGCGACAACCGTCACCGGAGCGATCGCAGCGGATTTAGTTCCCGCTAAACGACGAGGAGAAGGGCTTGGCTACTTCGGAATGTCAATGAACTTAGCCGTTGTTGCAGGGCCGTTTTTAGCACTAACGCTTCATCAATACATGGCATACAACATTATTTTCCTTGTATTTGGCGTGATTATGCTCGTTGGCTGGCTGTGCGGAATGATGGTCAAAAATCTTCAAGAAGACGCTGCTCCGTCAGTAAAGAAATCATTTTCACTGAGCGATTTATTTGAAAAGAAATCCATGCCGATTTCATCTGTAGGTATTCTCGTTTCTTTTTCGTATGCAAGTATTATTTCTTTTATTTCTGTGTACGCACAGTCGCTTGGATTGATTAAAACAGCAAGCTTTTTCTTTGTCGTGTTCGCAGCTGCGATGCTGATTTCACGACCGTTTACAGGAAGATTATTTGATAAATCTGGCCCAAACATTGTGATTATTCCATCATGTATTGTTTTTGCGATTGGTCTATTTAGCTTAAGCCTTACACATTCTTCTTGGATGCTGCTGTTTTCAGGTGCATTAGTAGGACTAGGCTACGGAACGCTGCTTCCTAGCTTCCAAACGCTTGCGATTCAAGCAGCGCCTGCTCACCGAAGCGCATATGCAACTGCCACGTTTTTTACGTTTTATGATAGCGGTATTGCGGTTGGTTCATTTGTATTAGGAATTGCAGCAGGTGCTTTAGGGTATTCAAAACTGTACTTTGCACTTGGTATTTTTGTTCTTTTGATTACACTTTACTACAAGTGGATTGCAAATTTACGTCAAAAACAAAAAGCGGCAAATATCCAGGTGGGCATGAAATAAAAAAGCTCGGCGTAATACGCGCCGAGTTTTTTTATGGATTTTTTACAGGACTTTGGAAGGGAAGCATATTTAAGTCAAAAGGTACTAGCCAATTCCTATCCATCTGCACCATACTTTAACAGAGGAACCATTTACATATAAAACTTCTTGGATGAAATAAAAAACAAAGGAGAAAAAACATGAAAGTAATGAAACCTCTTATGGTCACAGCGTTAGGACTTAGTCTTGCCACTTTTTATGAAGGCGCTTTTCCTGCAGAAAAAGCTGTGCAAGTACAGGCTGCTACAGATGAAAACGTGATTGCTGATAAAGCAAAAACGTATGAAGGAGCGGATTATACGTCTGGAGGAGAGACGTTAAGCGAAGGGTTTGACAGCTCTGGCTTCGTTCAATATGTGTTTAAGCAAGCGCTCGATACAACGCTGCCTCGTTCCGTGAAAGAACAGTCAGAGCTTGGAACAGACGCCGATAAAAACGAGCTGCAGGCAGGCGATGTATTGTTTTTTGACACCAATGAAAACGGTGAAGTGAACGTAGCCGCTATTTATATCGGAGACGATGAGATGATTTATGCATCTTCTTCAGACGGAAAAGTCGTGGTGAAAAACATTTCAAGCAGCGCGTATTGGTCATCACATTTTGCCAAAGCAAAGCGCATTACAGGCGCACCGGAAATTGCAAAAGATAATGAAGTCATTGCAGAAGCATTAAAACATCTCGGTACACCATATGTATTCGGAGGCGAGTCGCCAACGGACGGCTTTGACTGTTCCGCATTTGTTGCCTATGTATTTCAACACGCATCGGACGTGTACCTTCCGAGATCAACCGATCAGCAGTGGCAAGTTGGAGAAGAAGTTGCCCGCGAAGATTTAAAACCAGGCGACGTTATCTTTTTTAAAGATACGTATCGTAAAGGGATTTCACACGTCGGTATCTACGCAGGCGGCAATCAGTTTATTCATGCCAAGCGCAGCGAAAATGTGACGGTGGATTACCTGACAAGCAGTTACTGGACGTCTAAGTACGCAGGAGCGAGACGCTACGATGACCTATCGCTGTCAAAAGACAATCCATTTGTGACGGAATCTCTTAAATATGTAGGAGAAGTACCTTACGCACAAGGTGGGACAAGTCCTTCTACAGGTTTTGATACGGCTGGTTTTGTTCAATATATTTACAAAGAAGCTGCTGGAAAAGACATTCCGCGCTATGCGAGTCAGCAGTGGGAAGCAGGAGAAACCATTTCACAATCTGACTTGAAGCCAGGAGATCTCGTCTTTTTTGAAGGAAGTTCGCTTATTCCATCTATCTATATTGGAAATGACTATGTCGTTCACGTATCTACATCCGAAGGCGTAAAAATTACAAACTATAAAGTAGACAGCTACTGGGCGCCTAAATACTACGGAGCCAAGCGCATGCCATAAAGGTGAAAAAACAAGACAGTCTGGGGCTGTCTTGTTTTTTTTATAGGTAGTCAATTGCTTTTGTATGTCTTTGATTCGCGCTAGCGTTATCCCTTCCCGCTGCTCGACGGCTAAAGGGTGATCGGTTGGCTCTAACTTGATGAGGGGTCTTGTTCCGACAGATCGTGTATGCACATTTGTTTTCAAATTTAACGTTTCGGGATAGCCTGGAATGGAAACTGAAAACCATCCGAAATAAGGCGGTTCATTTTCTCTTTTGTCACTTTCCCATAAATCGATCATTCGATGAAAATTTTCTTCGCTTAAAGAAACCCATATGTTCCAAGTGAAAAATTCTTCTTCATTAAGAACAGGAATTTCAACACAGCCTCTTACGAAAAAATGTTCTTGATTCATGATACAAATCTCTGAATATAGTTCAAAGTCGTTTTGTCTTTCATCGTCTGACGCATCATAATAGTAAAAAGGAGCTTCACTTGTATAGCTCATAGGCAAAGCAGGGTGAGGGTGTTCACAGGTTAAGTCTTTAAAGTGAAGTTTGCTCGTTTTCTTCTTGCCATATAATCGTCTTCTTCGCATATTATTTTAGACTCCTCAGATAAAAGTATCTTCATTATAATACAAAAAAATGGCTGCTTAAGCGTATAATGTGTAAAAAAGTTTGATACCCCGTATCTTTTGAACTTCCTTCAATCGTTTAGTAAATAGAGAGTGCAAAAGGAGTGAAAATCATGTCACATTCAAAAAAAATTGAAACACAAACAGAAAGCTTTGACGATGTCTGCTGGAACGAGCATTACCCAAAATTGCAGCAGTACTGCCGTTTTTTAACGCAAAATGCGTGGGACGGAGACGATATTGCCCAAGAAACGTATTTAAAAGCTCAGCGATATAAAGGTGAAGAGCGCAATCTGTCTTCTGCGCTGTTAAATAAAATTGCGTATCACCACTGGATTGATCTGCTGAGAAAACGAAAGCGTGAAGTAATAGCCGAAGAAGAAGGTTTGGAGCAGCAGGCCGACAAGCAGGCGTTTGATAGTAAGGGACACTCGGTCGAGTTGCTCCTTAGTCAGTTTACGCCGAAGCAAGCGGTTATCTTTTTCTTAAAAGAAGGCTTTCGCTACCAGCTAAAAGAAATAGCGTTGATTTTACAAACGTCAGAAACAGCGGTGAAAAGCAATTTACATCGTGCTAAGCAGCGGTTAGAAAAAGGCGGTGAGCCGTTTTCTACAGATTCTTTTTGGGATGAAAAAGAGCGTAATGAGCTGTCAGAACTGTTTTATAAAACGTTAGAAGCGCAGGACCCAGCACTTTTGATTCGGGCTTTGCCTTCCTTAAAAAGCGTCATTCAAAAACCAACGTATACTCCGACGTGCACTCTCTGCATGGCTGCATAGCCATATTACGTATGATAAGGAGGATATATATGAGTACGATTCCATATGTAATTGAACAAAGCAACCGCGGTGAACGTTCGTATGATATTTATTCGAGGCTGTTAAAAGATCGAATTATTTTAATTGGTGATGAAATCAATGATCATATTGCTAACAGCGTGGTCGCGCAGCTCTTATTTCTCGCCGCAGATGATTCTAAAAAAGATATTTCACTTTATATTAACAGCCCCGGAGGTTCGACTTCAGCAGGGTTTGCGATTTATGACACGATGCAGTATATCGAGCCGGACGTTCAAACAATTTGCACGGGCATGGCTGCTTCTTTTGGCGCACTGCTTCTCCTAGCAGGAGCAAAAGGAAAGCGCTATGCACTTCCGAACAGTGAAGTTATGATTCATCAGCCGCTAGGAGGGGCTAGAGGGCAGGCGACTGAAATTGAAATTAGCGCCCGCCGAATTTTAAAGCTGAAGCAGCATATTAATGAAATTATATCAACACGAACGGGACAGCCGGTTGAAAAAGTGGCAAACGATACGGAACGAGATTATTTTATGAGTGCTGAAGAAGCAAAGGCATACGGCATTATTGACGGTATTCTGTTGCCGAAATAAAGAGGTGATAAGAAAGCATAGACGGCAGCGTCTATGCTTTCTTGTCTATAAAAATAAGAAAAAAGACCTTAGTATTATCTTTATTTTTCTTTAAAAGGTAGGTATTATATAAAATATAACAGATTTTAGAAAGAAGGTTTTACACATGCAAGAAGTGATTGGAGTAGAGCAGCGGTCTCTGTTTCAAAAAGTATTAGTAACATTTATTTTTTCGTTATTTATTTCAACAGTTGGCTTATATGTAGGTCAATATGTGCCTCCGGCTTATTTCCTTCCGTTAGCGATTGCTGAACTTGTGATGCTGGTTGCCGCATTTATGTTACGAAAGAAAAAAAGCGTAGGATATGGCTTTACATATGCTTTTTCATTTATATCAGGCATCACGCTGTTTCCGATTGTCAGCTATTATGCATCAGTAGCGGGGGCGCAAGTTGTTCTTTATGCCTTTGGAAGCACGTTCGTTATTTTTACGGTGATGGGTGTAATTGGGGCAAAAACAAAAAAAGATTTAGGGTTTTTAGGCAGCTTTTTATTAGTAGCGCTGTTAGCACTAGTGTGTATCAGCATTTTCTCGCTGTTTAGTCCCTTAACAACGCCTGGACTCATGGCATTTTCAGTGATTGGTACCATCGTTTTCTCACTTTATGTACTGTATGATTTTAATAAAATGAAGCACGGTGAAATCACAGAAGAGCTTGTTCCACTGCTGGCACTATCTCTTTATTTAGACTTTATTAATCTATTCATCAACTTGCTTCGCTTTTTTGGTATTTTAGGCAGCGATGATTAATAAGAAAGAGGCTGGGACAAAAGTGTTTTAGCTGAAGGAAGATCCGAACGATGAAGATTCTTGATGGAGAATCAACTTCGTTCGGATTTTTTATTGGTAGGATGAGCGTAGATTACAATCTCTTTTTTGTTTTAGTTATTCTCCGCCGTCCCCATCTCCATCTCCATCCTCGCTAACGTCATCCTCTGTTTTTTCATAGTTTGGTCCGGTAGCGTAAGGATCTTTAAAAAACTTTTCAAGCCACGTGGAACTTGTAGCGACCGCGCCGTTTTTAGCGTGAATAAATTCACTGATTGTATATATTTCAACGACGTGCTTTCGATATTTCCGAAATAAAAATGCACTGGCAACGACGCCAATGCTGATGATTATATACGTATTCATGAAATCCTCCTTATAAAAGGGTTAGTGTTATGTATGCCAGATAAGAAAAGGATATGCGAATCTAAAACAAGTTCGTTTAGTGGTGCGGGTCTTTGGAAAAGTGGTAGTATAGAGCTGGTACATAGAGAACGTAAACTTTTTTGGAAGGATGCATGTTAGTGGTGAATTTTAAAGAGTTTTTTACTATTTCTTCGTATGAAGTAATGGAGCATTTGAGTCGAAAAGAAAACGGAAAGAATATAGATGAATACGAAGTGATGTTATATAACGAAAACGTTAGTCAAACAGAAAATGTGATGATTAAGTTTAAAAAGGTGAGCGATGAAATAGCAGTGGAAAAGGTCCAAACGTTCTCTTACTTTGATCAACAGAGTCCCAAACATCCCTGTAAGATTTGCGGCAGTGAAGTGATGGTAAAAGAGAACAGCACTGAAGAACTAAATGTTTACGCACATAATTGTTCATTTAACTATGAAGAAATAGAGTGCTGTTTAAGAGAACTAGTACAAAATGAACTTTTACAGGATAGATTTACTCAAGAAGAATTCGACCGGAACTATGGAGTTAACTATCGTGATGACGCTAACCAGCAATATAGCTTTTACGATGCCCAGCAAAGAGATACTTTCTACACCATCTTTAACGATAGTGTTTATCACACCTCTTACGCACGCAGGACCACAAGAGCTCCGCTGCAAGTTTTGCGGGATGGATGAAGAGCTGCTTGTTGTAGACGGAGCTTTCTACCAAAAGTGCACAGTGCTAACTCCACATACAAATCAAATTATTAATATGATTGAAGCAAGAAAACAAAACGAACCAGACGTAACAAAACGTTGAGGAGAGAAAAGGGGACGAAGTCTCAGAAGAACATAAAAAAAGAAGCTTCCTTTTGAGCGAAAGGAAGCTTATCAAGTTTGTACCTATAGGGTTGAGTGGTGCATAATTAAATAGCTAACGGAATAACCGATGAATCATTAAAGTAAACAATTTCTGAAAGAATGGTGCAGCCTTTCAGGTTTTTGAGCTGAGAAAGGGCTTCTTCTTTGCTATCAAACTCGTACATTCTCATTTCACCTTTTCCTACATAACACGTAATTACATACATTTTAGAAGTACCTCCACCTATCATTTATCAATTTATTAATAAAGAGCCATAACGGCTTTTATTCCTATTAAAATAGCGTAAGTGCGCCTGTGACAATAGCAAGGACAATGAGAACAAGAGACGTTAAAATGGCCCATTTAAATGCAAATCGCTGATGTTCACCAAGATCAACACCTACCATACCTACAAGTAAGAAAGTAGACGCAACGAGCGGGCTTAACAGATGAACAGGTTGTCCGAGCACTGAAGCTCGCGCAATTTCCATCGGATCAATTCCGTAAGAAGCAGCTGTTTCAGCGAATATTGGTAAAACACCGAAGTAATAAGCGTCGTTACTCATCACGAATGTAAACGGCATGCTTGTTAAAGCAACGATCGTCGGTAAAAATGAACCGAGTGAATCAGGAACTAAATGAATTAACAGGCTTGCCATTTCATCAACCATTTTAGTGCCGGATAGTATTCCTGTAAAAATACCGGCTGCAAAAACAAGTGCTGCCACGGTCAGTGCGTTGCCTGCATGAGCCATTAAACGTTCTTTTTGATCCTCAAGTTTTGGATAGTTAATCATAAGAGCAAGCGCAAAGCCAATCATAAATAAAACAGAAACTGACCAAATGCCTGAAACCAATACGACCATGAGTGCAATGGTTAAAGCTAAGTTGATCCAGATTTTTTTAGGCTGTGTAATATCTTCTTGAGAAGTTAAAGATGCGTCTTCAGCAAACGCAAGCGAGCTTTTTAATTCAAACTGCTCGATGTCAATAGCACCAAGTCGTCTGCGCTCTTTTTTTCCAAGAATATAGCCTGTAAAAACAACCCACAAAGCTCCGCCAATTAGCGTTGGAAGAAGTGGAATAAAGAACTCTGATGCATCAAGGTGAAGGGCGACAATCGCACGAGTAGCCGGGCCTCCCCAAGGCGTCATGCTGCTCATAATACTAAGAGAAAGCATCGCAACTGTCGTTAACACTAACGGACTCATATTCAGGCGTTTATAAAGTGGAAGAAGAGCAGAAACCGTAATCATATAAGTGGTTGTACCGTCTCCGTCTAGTGCAACTAAAAGCGATAGAAGAGCCGTTCCGATGACGATTTTAAGCGGATCGCCTTTTACGATTTTTAACAGCTGCTTAATTAATGGATCAAACAGTCCGGCATCAATCATAACCCCAAAATATAAGATGGCGAACAACAGCATCGCAGCTGACGGAGCTACTTGTTTTAGACCTTCTAGCATCATGTCTCCGACGCCTTTGCCAAACCCTCCAATCACTGCAAAAAGAAGTGGAATGACCATTAAAGCTACGATAGGAGACATCCTTTTTGACATAATGAGATACGTAAAGACAATAATCATTGTAAAACCTAGTAGTGCTAGCATTCAAACAACCTCCTTTATTTTCCCTCTTTTCTCTGAAAGCGTTTTCTTTTAGAGTAAAAAAACGTGACTAACACCTCTCATCCCCATGTATGAGCCGTAGTTTGATTATTAAGAATTTTTAAAGCCGCTCTTTACTCCCGCTGATGTTTCTTGTTTTCATGTTAGTACATTTTTAAAAATAAAGGAAATATAGGTTTTTTTAGAAAGTTCATAAAAAATTTTTATAATGGTAGTCTAGAAAAAAGCTTGGTCTAAAAGAGAGATTCTTCCAAGACGCAAACTTTTTAGCTTTGGCTTTATTTTTCACTTAGCTTTAAAAAGTCAATAAACGCTTTCACGACCGATAGATTCAAGTAAGAAGGATCATACATGAGCCACGTGTTTCGAAGCAAAGGTGATTCATCTCGGTACGAAAGTCCGTATGTATATAAGTTGTCGCTGGAGTGAAGGCAAATTTCAGGTAAAATGGCAAAGCCTAAATCATTTTTGACCATTTCTTTGGCTGTTTCTTGCCGGTCAACTTCCATTGCCACAAACGGAGGCTCTGAAAACTTGTCATGCCACCAGTCTTGAATGAGATCTTTTAGCGACGTATCGGTTTTATAGTTAATATAAGGCAGGTTCGGCAAGTCATCGATCGCAATCTCTTTTTTCGAAATTAAGCATAGCCGTTCTTTCGTCAGCAGTGATTTCTCTCCGTTCCACGGGTAATTGCCTCGTAAAATGCCAACGTGCACACGCGAAGAGTCTAATAGATTCATAACTTGCGTACTCCAGCCCGTATTGACGCTGAACTGTACATTTGGGTAGTGAAGAGAGAACTGTTTTAAAATTTTAGGAAGCTTATGCTGTGCAAAGTTACTCGATACCCCTAAGCGAAGCGTTCCCGTAACGGTTTCGCTCATATTACGCATGCTGTCTTTTGTTTCCTGCAGCTGCTTCCACATATTTTCCGCATAGCGAACAAGATGCTCACCTTCAGATGTAAACTCAATTCCTTTTTTCGTTTTGAAAAAAAGCGACACGCCAAATTCTTCCTCAAGATTTTTAAGGCGGTAGCTTAAAGAAGGCTGCGATACGTAGAGCCTTTCAGCCGTTCGCGTAATGTTCTTTTCTTCGTGAAGCGTTTTAATTAATATCCAATCTTTTTGATCCATCCCGATTCCCCCTTGTATTTAGATTATAAAAAAATTTTTAAAAAGACAATAAATTTTATGTATTTTACTTATGACCACCTCTATTATACGATAAATGGCAAATGAACCGGTTCTAAATAGTAAAAAAATAAAATGGTTTGATGAACGCCTCGGCGTTTGTTAGTAGGGGAGAAAGGTGATTAATATGACGCGTATTCCTGTAACGGTTATGAGAGGTGGAACAAGTAAAGGGGTTTTTATCAATCATGAAGAAATGCCTGTGAACAAATCGGATTGGGAACCGTTTTTGCTAGATATAATGGGAAGTCCGGATCAACGTCAAATTGACGGACTCGGCGGAGCTAATTCGCTGACAAGTAAAATCGCGATTATAAAAAAATCAGATTTAGAGAAAGCTGACGTAGATTACACGTTTGCGCAGGTTAGCATCAGCGAATCTCTCGTTGATTTTAAAGGAAACTGCGGCAATATCTCTTCAGCGGTCGGACCTTATGCAATCGAACAAGGACTTGTACAAGCTGTGGAACCGGTGACTAAAGTGCGGATCTATAATACAAATACCAAAAAAGTAATCGTAGCGGAAGTAGAAGTAGAAAACGGGAAAGTGAAAACAGAAGGATCCTGTATGATTCCTGGAGTGCCAGGTACGGGTTCACCCATTTATCTTTCGTTTGAAAACGGAGAAGGAGCCGTTACTGGAAAACTGCTTCCAACCGGGAACGCTATCGATCTTCTGCCAACATCCATTGGGACGATAAAAGCATCAATTGTTGATGTAGGAAATCCGCTTGTATTTGTTAAAGCAGAGGATATTGGCCTAAAGGGAGCAGAACTTCCGCATGAATACACGGACAAACAGCTGAAACTATTTGAAGAAATTCGCTCCATTGCAGCGGAAAAAGCGGGGCTCGCACCTCAAGACAAAGCAACTAAACTATCACCAGCGGTTCCAAAAATGACGATTATTGCTCCTCCTATGGACCATCGCGACGGGACTGGCAGAGAAAAAGCTGCTTCTCAAATGGACGTATTAATCCGCATGATGTCGATGCAAAAACCGCATCAAACGCTTGCGATTACAGGAGCAATTTGTACAACGGCGGCTATCTATACAAAAGGCACGCTTCCGTCAGAAATGGTTCAATTAAAAGGCGATACCGTTCGACTTGCTCATCCAATGGGAATTATGGAAACCAGTGTGGATCTAAAAGATGGACAGGTTAACGGAATCAAAGTAGTGCGTACAGCCCGTCTTATTTTTGAAGGATTTGTTTATACAAAGCATACGTATGATGTATGTTTATCAAGTTAATAATGTTCTCTAAAAAAAGCTCTTTCTAGGAAACTAGGAAGAGCTTTTTTATGTTAGAATATTTTTACTGAATATTGAAAAAGTGGGTGAAAGTATGAAAAAAAGAACGTATATTGATCTAAGCCACATCATTGAAGACGGAGTTATCACACATAAAGGCTTGCCGGCACCGATCATTTGCGACTATTTAAGCCGAGAAGAGTCTAGAAAGCTTTATGAACCAGGCACTGAATTTCAAATCGGTAAAATTGAAATGGTCACGAATACCGGTACGTATATTGACGTGCCGTTTCACAGATACAAAGACGGAGCGGATTTAGCTCAAACGGCTATTGATAAAACAGCCGGGTTAGAAGGAATAGTCGTTTCAGTTGATCCGACTTTAAAAGCGATTGATGAATCTCATTTTCAACATGTAGATGTAAAAGGCAAAGCGGTATTAATTCATACGGGATGGGATCACTACTGGAATACAGACGATTATTTAGAAAATCATCCATACTTAACAGAAAGCGCGGCAGCTTATTTAGTGTCTCAACAGCCCGCTCTTGTCGGAATTGATTCGATGAATATTGACGATACAAAAGGAAAAGCAAGACCAGCTCATACGCTGCTGTTAGGAGCGGACGTTGTAATTGCTGAACACTTATGTCACTTAGATCAACTAAAGGAGGAGTCCTTTTTATTTTACGCCGTGCCTCCTAAAATAAAAGGAGTTGGAACGTTTCCGGTAAGAGCATTTGCGGAGGTAGAAAGAAAATGATCCAGTTACATAGATATAGAGAAGTGCAGGAATTTAAAAACCAAGTAGAGCCGCTTTTATCAAAGAATGAAGTTCTTCATAACTTAGCGCTCGGCATTTTACACAGCTTGCAGGAAAACAGCAAACCAAATTTTATGGGTGTTATTTTAAAAGACAGCCGTGCTGCGCTTGTGTTGCTGCAAACACATCCTAAGCAAATCATCCTGTCTCACATACAGAAGCTAACGGAGGGTGAACTAAGCGAAGCGGCAGAGCTGCTACAAGAAATCGACATACCGGGCTTAGTTGGAGAAAGACAAATGGTTTTATATCTTTCTCAAAAGCTAGCAGATTTAAAAAATCAAGAAGCTTCTTTGAAAATGGATCAGCGCATTTATCGGTTAGACAAAGTAAAAAAAGCAGCGGATGCTGACGGAGTGCTGGTAAAAGCAAGGTTGGAGCATCTTCCGCTCGTGACAGAATGGATTTGGGAGTTTATGGGCGTCATTGGAGAGCCTGTATCAAAAGAACAAGCTGCCAAAACAGGAGAAGCTTTTATTAAAGCAGGAAGGTTATTCCTATGGGAAGTGAATGGCAAGTATGTGTCGATTGCCAATGCTACGCGTCCAACGGCCCATAACATTACGATTAACTATGTGTACACACCTCTTGAAGAACGTAAAAAAGGCTATGCCTCAAGCTGTGTATCCACGCTTTCTCAGCTTATGCTAGACGAAGGATTTCAAACAACAAGTTTATACACAGATATGACAAATCCTACGTCTAACAAGATTTATATGGAGATTGGGTATGAACACGTAGCGGATTCAGCATTGGTTTTATTTCATGAAAAAAAGTAGCAGACAGCCTGCTACTTTTTCTATTACTTAAGGTTTTTTAACTAAATTAACGTGATTTAACGTTTTGCTATCATCAAAAATGAATTCAAGATCATAGGCGCCGGCGTGATAGGTGTACTTCGTTTGAGTAGTACCATCACCTTTTACTTTGCCTGTAAAGTTCGGCTGACCTAATTCTTTCTTTAAGTTAGCTTGGGTGATGGAGCCTAGATTTGTTTGACGCTCTACATTTGTACCAAAATAGCGGATTTCGTTGATGACGTTATTTTGATCATAGCCAAATGCGTATCCAGGGTGACCCATTTCCGAGTGATAGTAGTCAAAGTTGTTTGATGAACCTTCAGGCGGGGGACCGAACTGATCGCGAACGTCTTGACGCAGTGTTTTGCCAATTTTGAAGTCTGCCGTTAAGCGTGGCACTTCACCTTTTACTGCGGCGTTGTAAATTTCATTAATGTTTTTTACAGCTGTTTGACTTTGACTGCTTGTTTCTTGAGATGTAGCTGCATGTGCTGGTGTATCAAGCTGAGCGACAGGAGCAAATCCAAACGCAGCAATTCCTGTAATCGTTGCAGCCGCCGCTGCTTTTGATAGTCGTTGTTTCATTTTCATGATTTTTTCCTCCTATATATAACGATTTAGCAACCTCAGTCTACCTAAAAGAGCAGGTAGGCCAGAATGGTCAAGGAGTCTTAGTTTAGTTGGTAACTGATATATATATATAATTTAACACGTCTTTTAGAATGTAAACGTCAGGTAAAGTAAAAAGCAAAAAACGCTTCATTTATCATAGGTTAAAAGATTGGTTTATATTCCTTTATTAGGTAAAAAACGTAATATAGAGAGGGTTCTAATGTTTTATAAAAAACTAGATAATAATTGTAAGTATGATACAATAAATCAAGTATTTGTTAAAAATACAATATTTATTTCTGGGGTTTTGATGTATGGAAAAAAATTTGATGAGAGGTACGCTTTTGTTAACAGCGTCTTCTTTGCTAACAAAAATTTTAGGTTTTATTTATATTATTCCGTTTACGGCCTTGGTGGGAACGTCAGGATACGCGCTTTATAAGTATGCATACGGTCCATACACCTTGATGCTAAGCTTGTCGACGATGGGTCTTCCGCTTGCTGTTTCAAAGTATATATCAAAATATAACGGTCTTGGAAACTACCGTGCTGGACAAGATCTATTAAAAGCAGGACTTCTATTAATGACGATAACGGGCATCATAGGCTTCTTAGTCCTCTATACGATGGCGCCGTGGCTTTCTGAGCTAGTGATTAACGGAAAAGATTCCTCAGGAAATAGTCAAAAAGACGTAGTATACGTGATTCGAATGGTGAGCTTTGCTTTAATTATTATCCCGCCTATGAGTCTATTACGAGGCTACTTTCAAGGTAACCAGTCCATGGGACCATCCGCGCTAAGTACAATTATTGAACAAATAGTGCGCGTGCTGTTTATTTTAGCAGGAGCATACGCTGTTATTCACCTTTTTCATAGCACGATGACAAAAGCTGTTGGAATCGGTACGTTTGGAGCGTTTGTTGGAGGCGTAGGGGGTATAGGAATTCTCGGTGCGACTTATCTAAAACGCAAGCGGCTGATTATGAAGGAAGTAAACAGCGGAAAGAATAATAAATTCATTTCGTTCTCTTCAATGTTCAAAGAGCTTGTGACGTACGCTGTTCCATTTGTCTTAGTTGGTTTAGCGATTCCAATCTATCAAAATATTGATACGTTTACGATTAACATCCTTTTTCAATCAATAGGGTATGGACAAGCTAAAGCCGAAATAATCAACTCTGTCATTGGATTAGCTCAGATTTTAGTGATGGTGCCGGTATCGCTAGCCACCGCCTTCAGCATGTCGCTGATTCCCGGCATTACATCTTCTTTTGTGCAGGGAAATTTACGAGAAGTAAAAGGAAAGATTACAAAAACGCTGCAACTGCTGTTATTTTTTACTCTTCCTGCTGCTGTGGGGCTTTGTTTATTAGGCAAGCCGGTATATATGATGATTTTTGGAGCAAAAAACAGTCCTGAAATCGGTGGAGTTGTTTTACAATGGTACGCGCCTGCTGCCGTTTTATTTGCTCTTTTTACAGTAACAGCCGCAATTCTCCAAGGAATTAATCAGCAAAAGAAGCTAATTTTAGGCTTGGGCTTAGGAATTGTTGTGAAGCTAGTATTAAACGTACTGTTGGTTTCAAGCTTAAAAGAAATTGGACCGGTTGTCGCGACTTACGGAGGGTATGGTGTATCGGTTATATATAACTTTTATTTAATTGAAAAATCCATTTCTTACCGAGTTCAATCACTGGGACAAGCTGCGTTGACACCTGTTTTATTAGTAAGTGTGATGTCAGCCGCTGTGATTATCGGCAATTATACTTCTCACTATTTTTTAGAAAATAAGCTGTCTGCATCTTCACTTGCAATTAGTACATCTTGTATTTCAATTGCTTTAGGTGCTGCCGTGTATCTAGGACTTGGCGTAAAAACAAGTTTAGGGCAATCCGTTGTATTAAATAGAAGAAAAAGAATGTAAAGGAGAGAAAGTAGTGTCAAAACGATTTGTACTAACCGTAGCGGCTGGAGGATGTATAATAATTTCCGGCGCGCTGCTGCTATTAAATTGGGAAAGAGTGTTTGGAGATTATCGTCCCATTCAAACAGCAACAGCTGTATTCAAGTTAGAAGTGGGAAGTCAAGATGTAGCAAAGACTACGGATTCAGATGATGCTCTTCACTATATGGTTAAAAAAGGGCATTTAGATGAATATATTCAACTGATGAATGAAAAAGGCTATGTGTTAAAAGAAAAAGACATTAATCATAACCGACTTGTTTTTAACGATGGACAAGAGGATGAGCAAATTTACTACAAGCGCTTTGCTAGGAAGTATACGATGATTGATGGAGAAGGGTAAAAGCATTCACTGAGAATAACTACATACTAAAATCATTAAAAGAAAACACCACCTTGCGAATAAAAGGGGGTGTTTTTTAGTTAGGTTATCTTATCTTAGTTTCGCTCTTGCTATACCTGTTACGACCATACTAGTAATAAAAATAACTACGATTCCAACATTGGTTGGGTTATCAAAAAAGATTTTTGAAACCGCCAAAGCGATAATGAGTCCAATAGCTACTCCAGATAATTCTTTTATCAATTTCAACGTTAACACCTCTTAAAAAATATCGCTCAGGAAAAGTCTAACATTCTTGGTAAAGTGTTTTCAATCGATAGTGGATTAACAAAAGAGATGTAATAAAAGTGCTCTGCTACACATGATCCTTCTAGAAGACTAGCAGACTTACCGTAAGCGCTTTGCTAGGAGGCATACGATGATTAATTTAGAAGGTTGATCTGTATTTTAGTAGACTAAAACCGTATAATCCTATCTGTTTTTAAAGTTTTTTTGCGTAAAAAAAGAAAAATAATATTGACAATTGTTAAAAAACTATTAATATTGACTATATTACATAAAACAAATAGCTATTGTTTTCCTTATCAAGAGAGGTGGAGGGACTGGCCCTGTGAAACCCGGCAACCGCTGTCTATGACAGAATGGTGCCAAATCCTTAAGAACAGTATGTTCTTGAAGATGAGGAAGAGACGTTTGGTTAACGAGCTCTTCCTTTATATAAAGGAAGAGCTTTTTTTATATTATAGGGGGAGTAAGTTAAATGAAGAAGTTTCTTATTTTAGCCGTTGCGCTTGTACTACTCGTAACTGGCTGTCAGTCAAAAAGCACAAAAAGCAGTGGAAGTGAAGAGAAAGGAAAGAAGCGAATTGCTCTTGTTTTACCTGAAAAGATTGGAGTTAACCCGTTTTTTCAACAAATGGATGATGGAGCAAAACGCGCTGGAAAGAAGTATAACATTGATATAAAGACAATTGAATCCACGGACCAAGCAGCCATTGAAAGTAATTTGCGTGCTGCCGTAGCAGAAAATTATGATTTGATTATTACATCTTCTTTTGAATCCGAAGATGCGTTGAAAAAAGTAGCTCAAGAAAACCCGCAGCGTCAATTTGCGATTATTGATACAGTGGTCGATTTACCAAATGTAAGAAGCGTTGTATTCCGTGAACAAGAAGCTTCATATTTATTAGGAGCAGCAGCAGGATTGGTTACAAAAACGAATAAAGTAGGAATGGTTGCAGCAGATGATATTCCATTATTAAAAAAATGGACGGTAAGCTTTAAAGAAGGATTACAATCAACAAACCCCAAAGCCGAGTTTCTAGTAAACTACGTTGGAAGCTTCTCTGATCCAGCTAAAGCAAAAGAACTTGCTATTTTACAGGCTTCAAAAGGAGCTGACTTTATCGCCGGAGCTTCAGCGGTAGGCGACTTGGGTGTATTTGAAGCAGCAAAAGAAAAGGGTTTTTATACGGCTGGCCAAGATATTGACCGTACGGAAGTAGATCCTGAGCATATCGTTTTATCGCAGTTAAAAGGATCTGATGCGGCTGCTTATGAAACGGTAGAAGCACTCGCAAATGACAAATTTAAATCGGGCGTAGTGACATACGGCTTAAAAGAAAAAGGTGTTGGGTTAACGTATGTGACTCAAGACAGCAAGACACCTCTTAATGACTTTGTAGGGCAAGATGTAATTGATCAATTAAAAGAAATTAAAGATTCGATTATTGATGGAAAAACCGTGGTAAAAGATCCGTTAGCCAAGTGAGTTGAAAAGAGAAGTCGAGTAAGGCTGGCTTCTCTTTCTTATTTTTGAAAAAATCCTAAAGTGGAAAGGAGCAATGAATGGAATGAGTGAGCTGCTGCAGTTAACGAATTTGACGAAAAAATACGGTTCGTTTTTAGCGAATGATAACGTGTCATTTACGCTGAAAAAAGGCGAGGTTCACGCGCTGGTTGGAGAAAATGGCGCTGGGAAAACGACGTTAATGAGGATGCTTTACGGAATGGAAAAGCCGAGTTCAGGAAGTATTCAGCTACATGGGAAAACCGTCTCGTTTTCATCTCCTGCAGATGCCATTAAAAACGGAATAGGCATGGTGCATCAGCATTTTATGGTTTTTCCTCATTTTACAGTGGCTGAAAACATTGTCTTGGGGCATGAGCCAAAGAAAGGCCTCTTTTTTAATAGAAGGCAGGCGAAAGCAGATGTACAGCAATTAACCGAAACGTATCAAATTTCAGTAGATGTTCATAAAAAAGTAAAGCATTGCTCGATTGGAGAACAGCAAAAAATTGAAATTTTAAAAGTGCTGTATCAAGGAGCAGAAAACATTATTTTAGACGAGCCTACCGCCGTTCTTACTCCTCATGAAGTGAAGGAACTATTAAAAACAATCCGTTTTTTAGCTTCTCAAGGTAAAAGTATCGTTATTATTACACATAAGCTGCAAGAAGTGATGGAAGTAGCGGACCGCATTACGGTTCTTCGAAATGGTAAAGTAGCCGGCGTCACAAGTAAAGAAGATACCAATGCTCACCACCTAGCCAGGCTGATGGTAGGGCGAGAATTAAAAGAGCGTCCTGCAAGAATGCCATCAAAAGGTACCTCTCATTTAAACGTACAAAATCTCTTTCTAAAAGGAAAAGGACAAAAAAACGTATTGCAAAATGTGTCTCTTCACGTTTCTGCGGGCGAAATTGTCGGTATTGCAGGCGTGTCGGGAAATGGACAATCAGAGCTGCTTCAAGCCATTGCTGGATTAGTAGAAACAGATAGTGGCAGTATCAAACTTGGTGATGAGCACCTTACAGGGCGATCTGTGCGTGAAAGAAGAGAAGCAGGCATCGCTCATATTCCAGAAGACCGCTATATGTGGGGAGCCTCCAAAGACGATACGATTGAAGAAAATGCACTGATGGGCTATCAGTATAAACCTTCATTTTCAAAAATGGGCTGGTTAAAAAGAAAGATATTCAGTTCTAGTGTGAATGAATGGATAAACGAATTTTCGATTAAAGCCACTTCATCTAAGCAAAAAGCAGGAGAGCTGTCAGGGGGAAATCTGCAAAAATTGATTGTTGCCAGAGAGCTTGGCCAAAACACTTCTTTTCTACTTGCTGCTGAACCAACGCGAGGAGTAGATATTGGGGCAATGGAACGTATTCATGATGCTTTGATTCAAAAAAGGAATAATGGCTCCGCTATTTTACTTGTGTCTTCGGAACTGTCGGAGATTATCTCACTATCAGATCGAATTTTAGTTATGTACGAAGGCAGTATTGTTGGAGAGCTTACAAGGAAAGAAGCAACAGAAGAGAAACTAAGCATATTAATGGCAGGAGGAACGGTAGAAGGTGATACAGTTGCAGAAACTTCTTAAATCATTAATTCAGCCGATTATTGCAGTTATTTTTGGCTTAGCAATAGGAGGCATTATTATTTCCTTAACTGGTGGTTCGGTTCTTCAAACATATACAGAGCTCTGGAATGGAGCGTTTGGTAATTTTTATTTCTTCACTACTACGCTGGCTCGCGCTACGCCTATTCTTTTAATTGCGTTAGGTGTCGGGTTTGCTTTTAGAGCAGGTGTGTTTAATTTAGGGGGAGAAGGACAGATGGTCGTTGGAGCGATTAGCGCAGCAATTGTCGCTTATTACCTGCCAGCTCCTGGGATAGTCAAGCTTATAGCGGCTATTGCAGCTGCTGTTGTGGCAGGAGGTTTGCTTTCCGTTTTAGCCGGTTGGATGGAAGCCGCGTTTAAAATTCAGCTTGTCATTTCAACACTTTTGTTAAATTATATCGCTGTTTTATTTGCAAGCTATTTAGCAGGCCATCCGTTTCAAGACAAAACAGGCTCAGCAGCTCTTGCTCAAACGCCTATGATTGAGCAATCGGCGTGGCTTGGAAAAGTGTTTCAAGGAATGCCTCTTCATATCGGGTTTATCATTGCTCTAATCGGTGCGCTTCTGCTGTGGACGGTGCTTCGCTACTCTGTGTTTGGGTACGAAGTGAACGCATCCGGAAAAAATCCGTTGTTCGGGGCGTATGGAGGTATTCATCAAGTAAAAGTCATGCTGCTTAGTATGTTTATTAGCGGGAGCTTGGCTGGATTAGCCGGAGGATTTGAAGTTCTTGGTTCACAGTATCGTTTTGTAGACGGTGCGCTGACCGTTCCTGGATATGCGTGGACTGGAGTGATGGCTGCCTTGTTAGCAAACTCGAATCCGATCGGCATTGTTTTTACGTCTCTTTTACTTGCCGCTTTGCAAACAGGAGCGATGGGGCTGGAGCGTAATACAGAAATTCCGTTAGAAATTGCGAGTATTATGCAAGCTGTGCTCATTCTATTTATCTCAGCAAAATTCACAAAGCAGTGGTGGAGAGCAAAAAAGAAAGGAGCTGATATTCGTGGAGCTGCTTGATTGGTCACTGTTAAATGCAACGTTACGAATGGTTGCGCCTATTTTATTAGCGGCGCTGGGCGGGATGCTTTGCGCGCGCGTAGGCATATTTAATGTAGGGCTAGAAGGTCTGATTTTGATTGGAGCTTTTAGCGGGGTTGCCGGCAACTATTATACTCATAATGTCTTTTTTGCGATCGTGATTGCTGCTGGAGCAAGCTTGCTTTTTGCGTTGCTGTTTGGAATGATGGTCGTGGTGTTTAAAGCGAACGAAATTGTGGTTGGGGTGTCTATTAATTTTTTAGCACTGGGCTTAACGACCTTTTTACTCCGGACAATTTTTCATACAAAAGGTGCTTATTACGATAAAAACATGCACGGAATAGGCACATGGGATATTCCTTTGATTAAAGATATACCTGTAATCGGCGACATTATTTCAGGACAGTCGCCGCTTGTCTATTTTGCTTTTTTAGCAGCAATTGCTTTTTATATCTTCTTTTATCGAACAATTTTCGGTTTTCGGCTCCTAGCAGTAGGCTACAATCAAGTAGCAGCAAGTACGCTTGGCTTAAAAGCGATCAGATATCAGCTGTTTGCGATTGCAGCATGCGGAATTCTGTGTGGGATTGCCGGGGCGCAGCTTTCATTAGGACAAGTGACGATGTTCTCAGAAGGCATGACTTCAGGACGTGGATTTATCGCACTTGTTGCGATGATGCTCGGTCAGTCTCATCCGCTCGGTATTTTAGCATCAAGTATACTTTTTGGCTTAATGGATGCGGTGAGTACACGGCTGCAAGGTTTTTCAATACCGACCGAGTTTACGATGATGGTCCCTTACGTGCTGACATTAGCAGCGATGTTTTTCTTGCGAGATAAAGGAGTCGAAACGAATCAAACAAGTCAGCAAAGTGCACGCTGATAAAAAAATAAAGAGGTGGTACCTATGAACAAAGCAGACCGTATTAAACGAATGAAAACACCAGAAATTGATCCAAAGTATGAAGGACGAGTGCCTCCGGGGCAAGTAGTGACAGAGCGCTTTCCGATTTTACATGAAGGCGACGTGCCGGAGTATAACTTAGAGGTGTGGACGCTTCGAGTGTTTGGATTAGTAAACAAGGAAGTAACGCTTTCGTATCAAGATATATTGGACATGCCGCAAACGACGGTGAAATGTGATATTCACTGTGTAACGAGATGGACAAGGCTTGATAATGAATTTACGGGCGTGCTGTTTACAGACTTTTTAAAAGCAGTTGGCGTGGAGTTGAAAAGTAAATACATCATGCTGCACGGAGATAATGACTATACGTCAAATATTGAAGTGAAAGATTTACTGAGAGACGATATTCTTCTCGCTCATTCCTTTAACGGAGAGCCGCTTACAGCTAAGCACGGATATCCGCTGCGATTGGTTGTTCCGCATTTGTACTTTTGGAAAAGTGTTAAATGGCTTCGAGGCTTTGAAGCTATTGATGAAAATCATCCTGGCTTTTGGGAGCAAAACGGCTTTCATCTTAGAGGAGATCCGTTTAAAGAAGAGCGTTTTTCCGGAGAAGATTTAGGAATTCCAGAAGATGAGTGGGTACATAAAGACTATGATTAATAAAAATGCCTATGCGCGAGCATAGGCATTTTGTCAGCGCTGGCGGTTTAATTCCCATACAACGTGGCGAAGTTCAGGTAAAATCAGCTTGGTCATCGCTAGACGAACAGCACCGCTTGATCCTGGTGTAGAAAAAACGGCTTTTTCGTTAATCGTCCCGGCAATTGCCCGGCTCATAATCGCTGCGCTGCCAATGTCTTCGGTGTAGCTCAGCATGCGAAACAGCTCGCCGAATCCAACGATTTCTTTATGAATCAGCGCTTGAACGGCTTCAATCGTAACGTCTCGTTTTGTAATGCCGGTCCCGCCGTTTGTGAGAACAACGTCAATGTCCTCATCACTGCATCCGGCAAGTATCGCTTGTTGAATCGACGTTTGGTCGTCTTTTACAATTTCGTAGGAAGCGACCTGCACGTCGTGTTCTTTTAGAAGTTGGATCATTAGCGCGCCGCTTTTATCGGTTTCTTTTGTACGTGTATCGGATACCGTAATGATTTTGCAGCGAACGGGCTGAGTTGCTTTGGATTTATGTTCATGTACGCTCATTATGTACCTCCTTTACGCTTTCGTACGCTTGTAGTCACCGTTTTTGCCGCCTGATTTTTCAAGCAGATACGTTTCGCCGATAATCATGCCTTTATCAATGGCTTTGCACATATCATAAACGGTTAGAGCGCAGGCAGAAGCGGCAGTTAAAGCTTCCATTTCAACGCCCGTGGAGCCTTCGGTTTTAACAGTTGCTTCTATTACTAAACGGTACTGATCATTGCTTGTATCCCAGTCAAATGAAAGGTTTACGCCTTTTAATAAAAGAGGGTGACACATCGGAATAATGTCAGACGTGCGTTTTGCTGCCATGATTCCCGCTACTTGTGCGACAGCAAGAACGTCGCCTTTTCCGATCTTATGTTCTACAATGGCTTCGTGAATTTCTTTGTTAACAAGTATGCTTGAACGAGCGGTTGCAACGCGGCGAGTGATAGATTTTTCGCTAATATCGACCATGTTGGCACGGCCTTGGTCATTAAAATGTGTAAAAGAAGACATCGGTGTTTTCATCCTTTTTCAGTAAATTTTGTTGTATGATAGAAATAGTGAGATATGCTATGATTTTACACCATAGCGTAAAAAGTGAACAGACATAAAGGAAGTGAAGAATGTATGTTAGAAAGCAGAACACCTATTTCAATTCCTGAAGCAATTGAAAAAGTTATGACATATAAAAGAAAAGGCAGCATCGAACGCGTATCGATCACCGAAAGCTACGGGCGCTATTTAGGAGAAGATATTATCGCCGATCAAAACGTTCCTCATTTTAATAAATCGCTTTATGACGGCTTTGCGGTTCGAGCACAAGACTGTGTAGAAGTATCGAGTGAACGTCCTGTGGAGTTCGAAGTTGTAGGTGAAATCGGTGCAGGCTCTGTATTTGAAGAAGAAGTAAAGCCGTTTCAAGCGGTGCGTATTATGACAGGAGCGCAGGTCCCTCATTCGTGTGATGCGGTTGTGATGCTTGAAGTCACAACTTCGTATGAAAAAGACGGGAAAACATATATGGCGTTAAGCAGGCGGGCTTCAAAGTGGGAACACATTGCGTTAAAAGGAGAAGAAACAAAAAAAGGAGACGTGCTTGTTTCCAAAGGGACGCGAATCAATCCGGGCGTCACGGCTTTTTTAGCTACGTTTGGCTATGCGGACGTCGCTGTCGTGAAGCAGCCGGTTGTTGGGGTTTTAACAACGGGCAGCGAGCTGCTTGATGTGAACGAGCCGTTAGAGCCAGGAAAAATCCGCAACAGTAACTCCTATATGGCACTCGCACAAATCGTAAGAAGCGGGGGAGTTCCAAAATATTTAGGGAAACTTGAAGATGATTTTGACCGTTGCTATGAAGCGGTAGAAAAAGCGCTTGAAGAAGTGGACATTCTACTAACGACCGGCGGCGTATCCGTTGGCGACTATGATTATTTGCCGGCTATTTATGAAAAGCTTGGTGCGAACGTGCTGTTTAACAAAATTGCGATGAGACCCGGAAGCGTCACAACAGTTGCAGAACGAAACGGGCAGTTGCTGTTTGGACTATCAGGAAATCCATCTGCTTGCTATGTCGGGTTTGAACTGTTTGTTCGTCCGATTGTTCGCAGCTTTTTGTATTCACCAGCGCCTCATTTACATAAAACAAAAGCGGTATTAAACGGCCGCTTCAAAGAACCTAATGCTTTTACGCGAATGGTGCGAGGAGAGATTTCAGACGAAGGCGGAAAGCTTGTCGTGACGCCTGTTGGCATGGACAAGTCAGGGGCTATTTCATCATTAGCTGCAGCAAACGCGCTGATTGTTCTTCCAGGAGGAGAGCATGGATATGACAAAGGAACAGAAGTGAACGTACTGCATCTTGAAAACGAAGGCACGAGTTCGCTTTGGGTATAAATAGCATTCTGCTTATTGCTTGTCCTTTTTTTCAATAAGAACTTGAAGCAGCCTCGGCATTGGCAAGCGAGGCTGCTTTTTTGTAAGAGTTCATTTATACGTATCGCAGCATAAATGACTACTAGATTTTAACATGTTTTTAAATGTAAATACTACTTTTGATGTGCTTTAACGGGTGTATAAAAGGTTTGCTTTTTATGCGAGAGTTCTTCATTTCTATCGAAATGAAATATTGTTAAATCAGGGGTGTATAAAAAAGCCCATAAAACGAATAACACCCTACCGAAAACCTCTTGTGCGCCAAGGGTTCTTTTTTTGATGTGTACTGGAAAGAGTGTTTATGTAAACCAGGAATGAATTATACATTTTTCTCCTTAATTGAAATTGGATGTGTTAACATAAAAATAGATATTATTAGGAGGATTTAAATTTGAAGTTTAGACAACTCAGTTTAGTCATCGTATTTAGTTGTATATTGATTCTTCTTGCTAGCTGTAGTGAAGAAGATAAGACTTTACGCTTTGAAGGGGAAAGTGAGAATTAGAAGTCTCAGTATTTTTTAACTCAAGATAAAGATAGGGAAAATGGTGAAGGAAGCATTATTTATAAAGGACCCAATAAAGATAATATTGGAGAAGTTACATATAAAATTGAAGGTAGTTATGGCAGTATCGATGTAACTTCAACACCAGTGGATGGCAAAATGGGTATCAATGATGCTTGTGAAGGGTGTGCAAAACAAGATAGTTCTGATCCCTTTCATGTAACTATCAAATGGGACGGTAAAACAGAAGAATTTGATTTAAAAGCAAAATAAAAGGTGGTGAAAGAGAAACTTCTTTCACCACCTTTTATTTTTACTACCTAGAATGGTAATTACGGTAACTACTCGTGTATAGGCCATATCTAAAATACACTAATTTATTAATTAATATATTCGATGTTTAAATTTCTTCTTTTTCTACTGTTCTCGCACTAATAATTCTGTTCTTATGTGTTTCTCCCCAGTCTTTCATAAGTAAAATGATTGGTTCGAGAGATCTTCCAAATTCGGTTAGGGAGTACTCTACTTTTGGAGGAATTTCTTTATAGATCTCACGGTGAACAATCCCGTCCTTTTCTAATTCTCTTAATTGCAAGGTCAGCATCCGCTGGGTAATAGCAGGATACAGTTTTCGGAATTCATTAAAACGTTTCTTTCCATCGATAAGGTGATAAAGTATAATCCCTTTCCATTTTCCCCCTATTACGTCTAATGTGGTTTCGACCGGGCACCCGACTTTAGTGGGGGGGTAATCAAATCCCATTTTTTGGTTTCTCATCCATTTTCACTCCCTGTAGTATACAGTTTTATACTATGTTTAATTAATGTGCGTACTTCCTCTAATTTATTACAAAATATACAATATAATCATACCAAAAATAACAAGGAGGTCTAGATATGAAAACATTAGTGCTTATTGCACATCCAAATATTGAATCTTCCCGAGTAAATAAAAAGTGGAAGGAATCAGTTTTGAATGAAACGGATCTAACAGTTCATGACCTTTATGAAACATATTGTGATCAGCCTATTAATGTGGAATTTGAACAACAGCTGCTTCTTGCCCATGATCGTATTGTTTTTCAGTTTCCACTGTACTGGTATAGCAGTCCGCCACTTTTAAAACAGTGGTTTGATGAAGTGTTTACCTTTGGCTGGGCTCATGGTCCTGGCGGAACGAAGCTGATAGGAAAGGAGTGGGTATTGGCTATTTCTATCGGTTCACCTGAACATTCTTATCAAGCAGGCGGGTATAATTTATTTTCGGTAAGTGAATTAACAAAGCCGTTCCAAGCATCTGCTAGTTTAGTGGGGATGAGTTATCTTCCTCCTTTTGTCGAGTATCGTGCAAATAAAATCAATGACTATGATATCATTCAAAGTTCAATTCGCTATGTAAAGCATATTACAAATACAGAATTAAATTCGAAAATTCGCCTTCGTAACTATTTAAAACAGCTAGCTGAATAATGTGTGAGGAACTGACTTTATAGAATATTTAATTTTATGGGAAATGAGATGTTAGATTATTTACTATTTAGAAGTATTGAATATCTTGAGGATGAAGCGTATAAAGATATGTAAAAAAAGTTGAAGATAAAATTAATCATCACTTTTTTTAACGCAGAAAAAGCTCCCTATTTCCGTAGGGAGCTTTTCTGCTAGGAGAATTATTCTCACATAGTCGATACGTTGCGGTATCTTGAGTAGTTTAAGCAAAAAGTGGAATATTATTCGTTCTTTAACTAACAGCTTTTAGTTTTGATTTAGAGTTCAAGCTCCATAAGCTAAATAGTACGGTTATTAACCCAAGTATGATGCTAGATTGAGGTGTGTTGAATATCCTTCAACGCCTGTTGAGATTTTTTCAACTTTTAATATAGGAACAAGCACTTCTGTTGATGAGTTCTCATAAGATGTTTCAAAATCAAATATAAGAAAGAGAGTGGAAAACGAATGTACTATTGCGTTACTTGCTGCAGATTGCAAAATGAAAATGTTATTAAGAGTACGCTGTTTGAAAATGGATTTTATATAGATCCATTTTTAGGAGAGAAAATTCCTTTAGGTATGTGTGCACATAGGTGTAACCATGAGCTATGCAAAAAAGAAAAAGTGATTAAAAAGATTGCGCCAAAGGAAGTATTTAAATTAAAGAAAGCAATAGAATATTTACCTGCTCATCGTCATGATCAAGAAAAAGTTCCATTTTCACAATAAATAGAGAGCGGTATGCCACGTTCATTTCACTTAATAGAAAGCCGTTGTTATTCCGCAAGTTGATTCATTACCAGTTGTACAGCTATTGCATCGTCTAAATAGCCGATTGGAAAGACATAGTCTGGGATAATATCGGTAGGCAAAATAAAATACAGTAGCGCACTTCCCAATATCGAGCGCTTGGCAGCTGATGTTTTTTCATCACAATATTCAAGATACATTTGCTTTAATTGATCAATAAAGGTTCCGACGCTGCCGACTTGCTCTATTTTGGTTTGAAAGTTATTACAAATCATGCTGTGTCCTTCGTCTGTTTGTGCATATTGCTTATATTTTGTTAGCTCTTGTTCGACACGTTCAATCGTAAAGTTTGTATCTACTATATTAAAAGATTTAAGTATTTCTTGAATTTTATCAATGGAGTAATGAATGCCTGTTTCTAATTCATTTTCTGTATTGTTTGAAGCAGCTCCAGCAGGATCAATTAATGCTTCAAGAGGAGTATTTAAATAGTGCGCAAATTGTTTTAAATGATGTAGATTTGCTTGCTGTTTTCCATTTATAATCCGTGAGATAGTTGCCGTATCAATCCCCGTAAGTGAGCTAAGTTTCCGCATAGATAAAGCATTTTCCTTTAATAAAGACCTTAATAACAAACCAAGGCTTTGATCATTTTGGATGTTAGACATAGCGGTTCACCTCTTTCTATTTTTCAACGCGCAGTAATCATTTTATTGAAGGTTTATCAACAATATATGCAACAAGGAAGCAAATCTCCTCAACATTATCAACAAAAGGAGAATACAAAATGGAATGGTTATTCATATTAGGTTTTGCACCATCGTCGAGTATAGATAACTTCGGTGTAGGAATATCATACGGAGTTCGAAAGGTAAGGATAAAATGGCTTTCTAATTTACTGATAGCGGCTATTTGTTTCCTCTTTAGCATGGTGGGGATTACGTTTGGCAGGTGGATTTCAACCATCTTGCCAGGGGTGTTCCATGTTATTGTAGCCGTCGTATTATTAACGCTAATTGGGATTCGCATTATTTTATTAGTTGGATCTCAAAGAAATAACGGAAGTGATGAATTAGATAGTAGTGGTCAAGAAAACGTACGATATATTGGATGGATCGAAAGCAGTGTCCTAGGTGTTGCACTTTCAGCAAATGCACTCACAAACGGTCTGGGAGCAGGCTTACTGGGTTTATCGCCTTTAGCTATTTCGCTTACATCAGCCTTTGGCAGTTTTATAACAGTATGGCTAGGAGTAATGGTGGGGAAAAAAGCCGCAAATGTGCAAATCGGGAAATTTACATTGAGTCAATTTGGAACGTTAATAAGCGGGATTACAATTTTAATTGTAGCTTTTACTCAAATATTTTAAAAGAAAAGGCGCCACTTACTAAAGCAAGTGGTGTTTTTTCTCTGTATTTTGTAGCAACTAGTTTTAAATAGGTTATACAAAGTAAAAAATAAATGGCTAATACTCCTATCAATGCTGCATGAGAATTTATTTTAATGAAAGGATAAGTAAACTTAAGTCTGTCATTATTTTTTATTAGGTTTTAATCATATTCAAAAAGGGTATAGTATCCTTTAGTCAAGGCCTTAGAATAACTGTCTCACCTCAAAATAAAGGCTAGAACATCCAGCTTTGACAGACAAGAGCGCGAAGCGTAAAATCGTTCTAATAGATAGACAGTTTACTAGTTTAAGCATTTTAAAAATTAGGTTGATCTTATATAAGGGAGCGTACACACTTGAAGAATCAGTTTGCTCAATTGATAGAGAATAATAAAAGCGTTCATATTTACTATAATATTGACGATATGAGAAGTTACGTAGACAATCTTGTGTCTTATATTGTTTCGGGGGTTGAACAGGAGAGACATACGTTAGTGATAGAAAGTGAAAGACTAATTCCGCTGATTTTCAAAAGATTAGAGGGGATTTTAACTAAAGACCAATTAACATATATACATACCATTAATAATTTTGATTATTACTGTTCAAGTGGAAGTTTTCAGCCTGCCATAATTTTTGAACATCTTTCTAAACATTTAGATCCTTTCTATAAAAACAATACATCTTTTCAAATATGGGCTCATGTAGAATGGGGACAGCAAGAAGGAATCATACCTATTTTAGAAGAGTTTGAAAATGAAGCAGACACCTTAGTAACGGAAGGCGGATTATATTTAGTATGCGCGTATGATGAAGAGAGAGTACCAGAAGCTCTGAAACTCGCTTTAATGAAATGCCATCCATACTTAATTTTAGAAAACAAAATTAGGTCATCTGATTTATATATAATGACAGGTGCAGTGTAATTAATAGTGTGCTTGAGCTTTTATTCTTGAAAAACAAAGGTAAATAGAGAACAAATAAAGAGCCTTATTTAAGGCTCTTTGTTTGTTGTTTCCACAGAGTATGGATACCATATACCGAATCTTCAATTAAAATCTCTATCCCTTAAAATGAAGTTTTTCCGTATCTGCTCTGTTTCATTTTCCATAACTTCTGGATAGTGCCTAGATAAGACATTAGCTAAACTTTCTTCTTTAGATATATGCAAAAAACGTGAATATACTTCCGTACCGCTTGGTAGCTCATCTTCTTCACACAAGAGAAAGGCATCTAAACTCTCAATCAATTGGAAGTTCACAGTCTGGTCATAAACGTTGATATAGCTATCTTCATATTCTTTTGCTTTCTTTTCTGCAATTTCATAGGCTTGGTCAAATGATCGGGCTTTAATTAATAAAATACTTTCTTCAAATATCTGATGTTCTTCATAATTTTCGTCAATCTTTTCTATATTAGGTTTATCCACTATTAAGTACTTATAAAGAACCTTTACGCCATACCACTGGAAGTCTAACTCTTCGCTATTAGTTGTTTTCATATCAACTCTCCATTCTTAACTAAAGGAACTATAATAATTAATTTTATCATCGTATTCTTTATTGGATTTCTTACTTATATACCTAAGTTTGTATGTCGTGTTCATCCACTAACCTATGATAAAATGGAAATATAATCAAGGTATTTCTATATATTAGGGGGATGTAAAATGGAGTATATTGATCAAATAACAAATGCGGCGGTGAATGGAGAAAGTGAAGAGATAAAAGCGTTATTAAATAAAGAGCCATCTTTACTTAACGCTTTTAATTCAGATGGGTGGACGCCTTTACATTTAGCTTGTTATTTTGGGCAAGTGGATAGCGCTAAGTTATTGTTGTCGCTAGGGGCGGATATTCATATTAAGGCTAAAAATTCGAATGAAAACATGCCTCTTCATGCAGCAGTAGCAAATAAGCAAATTCAAGCTGCAGACTTGTTGCTTACAAAAGGCGCAGATGTAAATGCAAAACAAAGCGGTGGATGGACGAGCCTTCATGAAGCCTCGTTGCTAGGAGATGAAAATATGATTAAACTTCTCATCGAAAAAGGTGCAGATATTGAGATACAAAAAGGTGATGGGAAAACACCTTTAGAGGTTGCAGTAGAGAAAAAACAAGAGAGCGCAGTTCATTTGCTTACTCAGTATTTAAATAATAAAGCTTAATATAGAGTAGGAAATTCTATTTTAAATAAATTAGCGGAAGTTTACATGAAGGAGAGGGAACGCCTATCATCATTTGGTTTCGCCACTTGCCACAAATAAGCATGAACTTTTCTGAATGGACGCCTTTTATCCAGAATACGTGGTATCGAAAATACTATATGAAGTTTGTATATTTACTTCAGATTATTATTCTATTGATACCTTATTTCTTTGAAGCAGACTTTACTCACATCAATCTATTTTATCTCATCATAATAGGTATCGTTGTCTTTGTTATTCACGAATGGCTACACGTTTTAGTCGTATATAAAAAAGGTGACATGAGCTTGACATTTAGCGGGATATTTTTCTGGCTCAATACAAATGCAACTCTATCTAAAACGAGATATTGGATCTTTATGAGCTTGCCTTTTCTTGTATTATCGGTAGTTCCAGCTATTACGTCGTTCTATGTATCAGGAAACATCAAATCAATCTTATTATTTGTATGCTGGATAAATGCGTTCATTTCTGGCTCGGATATCTATAATTCATTTTTAATTGCGATTAAACCGAAGAACTCGTTTTTTTGCAGAGGTTATTATCAAGTGAAGTAGTAGGACAGGGGTCTAGTTGTATTAATACCTAAAAAGGAGCACTTATAGTAATTAGGTGCTCTTTTTGTGCTGATAATCGGTTTTATACTAGTTCATTTCGCATAACATATCTCTGTTAAAACAGTACCCTGAAGGTATGTTAAAATGTAATTATAAGGAAGAAGAGGTGAATATAGTTATGTTGACTGCAGTAGCTGTAACTGTTTCTATTTTGGCGTTAGCTTGGGTTACTGGACAAAGAGAACAACGCCAGTAACTTTATATATTATTTATATATAGAATTGAGATGGTTATATAAATGAGCAAAAGAAATGTTTTAGTCAAATTGATGTTCTTTTTGGGATCATTTTCTATTATAATTTTTGGGTTTGTTTTAAAACAAGGATTAACAGGACTACTTTTATCGGCTGCTTGTATTATATCCGCAGGGTTTTTAATGAAAACTTGAGTTACAAAAAGAAGGGGAAATTAACGCAGCTTAGCTTTTGCTTCTTTCTCCTTCTTATAAAGTACTACGGTGACTACATTTAAATATTGTACACAGTGTAAAAATGGAAATAACTATTTAATAAGTGAAAAAAACATAATTATGTTAATATATAACTATATTTGTTTTTTGGTGGTGAAATAGATGGATAATCGAAGCTTGGGATTAGTTCTAGTCGGTACAGGAACAGTCTTTTTGATTTTGACTTTAACATTACATATTACGGGATTACTATATGGTGTTATTTTAGGTAGCAGCATCGTATTAAATGTTTCAGGTGCAGGTATACTTATGAAGTCTATAGCTGATAAAAAGCTGGCTAATCTGTAGAGGCCTTATAAAGTAAGGTCTTTTTTTTTATGAATTTTATGATGGGATTTATTTTATGAGTATGTTTGGAGGTATCCTACTTTGGAAATGAACTTTTTTTGGTTAGCGTTAGGATTAGCTGCCCTTGGTTATTTTATAGGCGATGGTTTAAAGAATTTCAGCAAACCTCAAAGAAAATCAAAATATCCTTATTTGATTAAAGAAAAAGATCTACACTATCACTTTCACTTAAGCAAAGGTGAAATTGAAGAACTGTTAACTAAATATCCCGGAGCTCCAAAGATAGAGCTGAAAGGGACTACCTATTATCCGTATCATCAATTCGTTGACTGGCTGTCGTCTAATGAAATTTATAAGGTGTAAAGGAGAGGAAGCATTTAGTCTTTAAAGGCTAGATGCTTCTTTTTTGAAGGTTGGATTCTAATGCCATCGTCACTAAAAATAAACGCTATATCACTAAAAAAATAATTTAACCTTATTAAGATTCACCATTAAAAAGTGCAAAAGTAGAACCGTTTGGAAATATAAAAATTCATGCATGTCATCCTTAGCTGGTTTATCTTTGCTTGAAATTATTGCAGCATTACATAAACCTTCAATTTTAGGTAATAATATTTCCGAAACTATAGTTTGAGGAGAAAATTACATGCGTAAGTATAAAAGAAAATTGATCATTTCTTTAAGTGTACTAATTTTCCCATGGTTAACCGCGCCTTTTATAGGAACAAAATCATTTGTCCGCTTTTTGCCTGTAGCTACTTTCGCTAACCTATTCATCATTGTGTTTACCGTCATTGCCAATCAGAAAAAATGGTTTAGAAACAACAATCCTTTATTTCCTAAAGCTCCGATAGATTTCACTTATATTTTAGGTCCGCACTTAATAGGAACGCTTTGGATATTTAAGCTAACGTACGGCTCTTTTCTAAAATACATACTTGCCAATACGGTGTTAGACTGGTTTAATATTTTTCCTTTTGGCGGTGCCTTGAAAAAAGCGGGTATATTTAAAATGAAAAGGATGTCGCCAAGCATGTACTGGGGAATGACTACGGTTTTAGCCGTTGTTTTATATGGATATCAGTACATCGTGGAAAAGTGATTAGGCAAACAAATGATTCTCAATCAAGATTACAAACGCTTAAAGCAAATATCCAAAAAAGACCTTCCAATAGCTGAAGGTCTTCTTTTATTTCTGTGGGGATTATGACGTATTTATTTAACTCTTTTTATTTTCCATAATAAGTTTGCAAGGAAGGCACTAAAAAAGCCAATAGAAATTAAACAAAAACCAATTTGATACAAGATGAAATTCCAGCTGTCTCCAAAAGAAAAAAGTGTGATTCTCCCTGATTCTATAATATCAACACTAATAAATAAGGAAACGGTAATAAAATATATTAAAAAGAACTTACTGTAGAAATAGCTTTTATAATCACTGCTCAATTTGCTCACCTCAACTTAATTTTACGGCAAGTTTATCTATATGTTTATTGTTTTAATTAAAAGGGGCCTAATTCAGGAAAATAATTATCATGAATTATAGCAAAGGCAGATCTTTGTACTGCGGAGAAGGTACATGATGGTAACTGAAAGTACATACCATATTTATAAATTATAATTTTTCACCTATATTTAATTCCGAATATTTAAATTTATTTAAAATTGCTATAATAGATAGTAATAAAAATAGAAAGAGAGGCAGAAATATGTTTAATCAATATCCTATTGGGAAATTTACGGTGAAAGAAAATATTCAGAAAGAAGATATTCAAGGGTGGATTCATGACATTGGAGATGCCCCAAAGCAATTAGCTGATGCTGTAGAAGGACTGACAAAAGAACAATTAGCCACGCCTTACCGAGAAGGCGGTTGGACATTAAGTCAAGTTGTCCATCATTTAGCTGACTCACATATGAATGCTTATACTCGTTTTAAACTAGGCTTAACAGAGCAAGCGCCTACTATTAAGGCTTATGATGAAGTGGCTTGGTCAACTCTGCCTGATAATGATTTACCGATAGAAGTTTCTCTTCAACTTTTTTCAGCTTTACATAAGCGGCTTCATAAAGTGTTGAACTCACTTGATGAAATAGATCTAAAGAAAACGATCCACCACCCTGAAAACGGGGAAGTGACGATTGAGCAATTAATAGCTACTTACGCTTGGCATGGAAAGCATCATATTGCTCATATTACGACATTAAGAAATCAAAGAGGTTGGTAGAATGGCATTTAATTAACATATGTTAGAACCAAAAAAGCTCTTTTTAAAAGCTTTTTTGGTTCTAATAAATGACATTATATTAACTAAAGAGTATACAGCTTAAAAACAGAAAAACTCCCTCAATGCGTTAAGGAAGTTATCTCTAATCCTGAATAGTAATTTATTCATCCTGTATCTGGTCATTATATTGTACGATGATGACTTATTTTTATAAGCCATCAGATCGGACTTTTGAAACACCTAAGGCAAGGTTTTTCCACAAAGTTTGTTCAACAACTCCGGCGTCCACCGTACGACAATCAACAATGAGTATGACTTCAGAATGTTTGCCGCGTAAAAGCCGTTGGTTTTTCCTGATTACTTTAAACATAAATAGTTTAATTCCTAGCCCTAAGATAAATCCGATAAAAGCACTAATTATTCCCCAGTAGATGGGGCCCCAGCTTAGTTTAAACCCAATGCTTGCACCAATGACTGAAAAGGCTGTGGCTAGAGCCATTCCTAGATCAATAAGAGAAACTCCATCTGCTCGATGAAGGCTATCAAAAAGCCGGCGATCTTCCGTTCGATTATTAAGGGGGACAATAAATATATCTTCTTTCTTTATCCCTTTTTTTTCTAGCTCTGAAACAGCTAATTCTATGTAACTGGAGTATTCAAATGTAGAAAAGACCTGCATGTTTTCACTCCACCTTTTTTCTTCTCCCAATACAAAAGCTTGGATGTTGATACGTTTTCTCAAAGAAGTTTTTCTGCACTTTTTCAGCAAGTTTATTATTCTCAACCGTATTTATATAGGAATCGAAGGTAGCAAAACCATATAGGGAAGGGAAAAATAACAGCCATTCTTTATTTAAAACGGAAGTAGCCTGTTTTATTTCTCCTAAAAATAGAAGAGAAATTCCTTCAAGCAGGTGAGAATAATAAAAGAAAATGACTGCCCAAATGATAACAAAGAAAGCACCAATGATGCGATGAATATAGAGTTGTCCTAGACCTGGCATCACCAAGGACCAGAAAACGGACAGGATGGGATTCCGTTTATCTAAATAGTTTATTTCCATGGCTCCTATACTGAAGGTGTTGAACCGATGGTTTTCTCGTTCAGCTAACACGTATATTTTATTTAAATCAACGGTTGTTCGGTAACTATCCCATATAGCAAAAATATAAACGGGAATATAAATAAGAAGCCACCTTGTATTAAGCACGTCTTTGGCCATATCAATGTTTCCTTGAAAAGAATAAATCATAGCTAAATTCACATGAGATTTAAGGTTTATGACGACTTCCCATACAAATAACACAAAGCCGCGAAGGTATTTAGACAGTAGTAGGTGCCCAAACCCTGGAAAAGCTGCTGACCACCAAGCGATAATATAGGGGTTTCTTAAATGGATTTGAGTCGTTCCAAATATACTGACATGAGCAATATAGCGTCTTGCAGTATTGTCATTTTTATAATTATTCATTTACGATCTCCTATGGATTCGAAAAAATATACTTTTTATACCTATCATCCATATTTAATATGGTCTTGTTCATTTATTTTATACAGTTCATTGATATACAACTAATCTTTATCGAAATGAAGAGTTCTTTGACGAGAAAAAGCTCTTTATTTTTCCATAAAGAGGTGGTTAGATGCTTCACGGCTTCTTGACTCATTTGTTCAAGATATAGAAATATCTTCAACTTAGTTTTTATTTCATGAATCAAGAACTTTTTTCTACTTTTTCATCTAATGCTCTTATAGCCCCGATCATTAACCTGTTTAATACTGATTTGACTGTAAGACTAAGTAAAGTATGATACCATTTCCAAGGTCTTCTCCATCTAATTAAATTTGTCTTTTTTTCTGCCCAGAGTTCAATTAAAAACATTGGAAAGATGAATAAAATAATTTTATATATGATAACTAAGGGTTTATCGTTTTTTGTTAGTTTGTTGATGATAACGGAGACAGTTGGATATAGCAAAAAGTCAAATAGAACATGTATCTTAAACTCTTTTCGAAAATAGCGTACAGGATATTTAATGAGCTTATGAGTAATAACAAATCTGTCAACTATGCCGTTGGTATACCCATTAAGTAGAAAAGTCAATATTGAGTCTTTCACAGGAGGCTTTCTTAATAAAAAAGGCAAACCCGATAGAGTTAAAATAAAGATAACCCTCAAAAAACGCTTTTCAAATTTATTATTCAATTGGTTTTATCTCCTTAACTATACTGGAAGTATCTTTTTGTACATTGTTAGTAGTTTCTCTTAAAAGATTATTGTGTATTCCAGAATTAATTTGGTACTGCTTATAAACGTAGATTATGTTCGCGATCTTTTTCTATTCTCTACAGTATCAAAATGGAAAAAACTACTGCTTCTGTGCAGTAGTTTTCCTAGTCGTTGAAATATAGATGTTATTATATTGATAATGCTCTACTGCATCTTGAGTAGTTTGCTCTCATTAGTGCTCTTTATTCGAGAAAGAATTACTAATGTGGAATGAATCAGCAGTTCTTTCTTATAGCGTGCTGTGGGGTTGACTTAATGTGAAATCTTCACGTTTTATACGAATTTTACGATTAACAATCCGTGTTTTTTGACTTGTGAAGAGGTGGTGGAACTAACCAGCCTTTTTCTTTGTTAAGTCGCAAAAACTTTCCACCAAGAGCTACTTTTTGCATGTGAATTTGACCAAACATTGCTGCAATATCTTCGCGAATAGATTGGCCAATCAGTTGACTGCAAGCAACTAGACCAGCAGCTATATCCAGTGAAATAGCCGCAGCAACTTCGGGGTCTTGAACACGTGCACCTACTGGAATATCATCTAAACAAGCTTCTGGACGTTCAGGCGGAGTTGGAGGTAAAGCCACTCCATTTTCTTTTAATAGCTTTTCTACACCTTTCATTTCCTGCTGACATTGTTCAATCGTTTCTTGTACCAACTTATGTAGATCCTTGTCTCCTACATGATTTAGAAACGTTTGATAACCAGCTACTAATCCTTTTGAAGCAGAAAGAAACGACCATGTTCCAAAGACTTCACCGTAATGCATCGGTTCATCTGTAGGATTTCCACTTAAAATACCCATTGTTAGCCTCCTTAACATATTCATAGCAATGTGCCACCTTTCTTACTATGCACACACTTAACGTCTCCATATCATGTTTGATTATTCTTCTAGATATAAAAAAGGAATTTTATCAGTGAATACAATCTACTATTTTACACATACTATTCAAGATGCCTATAAGGGCATCAGTCACAATACCCTTGTTATAAAGAGAGCTGCCTTCTTTGGCAGTTTTTTGTTTTGTCGTGCTTTATGTGGTTTTCTGCTTGTGATGTTCAATAGAAAATGTCCATAATAAAAGGAAGAGTGGATAACCACTCTTCCTTCAGCCATCAATTATAAAGTTGTCTTAGAAGCGTCCGCCGCCAAGTTGTTGCTCAGCTAATTGCACAAGACGTTTTGTGATTTCGCCACCTACTGATCCGTTTGCACGTGCAGTTGTATCAGCACCAAGGTTTACACCAAACTCGCTAGCGATTTCATATTTCATTTGATCGATTGCTTGTTCAGCACCGTATACTAATAATTCATTGTTGTTGCTGCTTTTGTTGTTTGCCATGTTGTGTCACCTCCTTGTTTTTCTTAAGTTTCCTAGAGGCCAAGAGGTATATGCGTGGTAAATGATGGATGTTTATTTTGTTTTCAGGATGACATACTAGTTTTTAGAAACAATCGACACTGTAAAAAGTGGAATTAGATGTTTCATTTCCTTGTGACTAAAAATTAAACGCTTGCCATGTGTAGGAGAAAGAATGACATTTCGTTTGTCATTCTTTTTTCATGTTCATGTGTATACCATTTAAATGACAAATGACTAACATCTTTTGGTGATCCATGAGATGTCCTCCTCGTCATGTAAAAGGATAAAGTGATCAAGCTTATTTATTTTCTCTTCCTTCTTGCTGATTCTGTCCTTTTTCAATTCCAGTGTTTGACTGAAATCCGACTCGATAAGTTCCTGATTTTTGTTGCTTTACTGACTCTGGCATTTGATACTGCTTTAAATCATCCTGAAACTATCTTGTGTTTGGATTTCTTTCCACTTATATTCCTTCTCAGTAAAGTGAGTTTTGACGTTTTAGTTTCCCCAGTTCGTAAAACAATTAAGCATGTTGTACATGTCTCTTAGCAACCCGTATCTAATTAATTCTCGGGAAATAAAAATATAACTTAACCTTCCACTTATTTTATCTTCAAATTTTCAAACAATAGGGCTAGGAGGTGTTTTTATGCCAAAGAAAGACTTTACAGGCGTTGATAATTCAGGAATTGCAGAAAGAGTTGATTATAACAACTATAAAAATAAAGATAGCAATAATGATCCTACGCTTAACCGTATTGTCGAAGAAGATGGGCGTGCTCTCGACCCGAGGGAAACCTTAGAAAATTTCTTTACTGACCTTGAAGGTGAAGAGCCACAAGAAATTACAACTTAATAAAAAAAGTAGAAAATGACGGATCTTTTTTAGCGAAAAGACCTATGAAACGCAGATATTTTCATTAAAGAACCTGCTGTAAACGAGTTAACAGGATTTGAAAAAATGAGGGCTATTAATAGAGGTGAAGTTAATGTCGCACACAGAAACTGAACGAAAAACGTATATGTATGATCCTTTCACTATACAAGGTCTTGAAATGAATATACCTAAAGAAGGCGAAGGCAGCCAACCGCTAATAAATCGTTCAGGACTGAGTACCTCTACGTTCAAAACAAACATGAATAGAAAACATTTTGAACGTTATATGTATTAGCAGGAATATCCTGCAGCTTTTTATCTTATAAAAAGATCCTTCTATTTTATACGCTAGAAGGGTCTTTCCACTAAATATTCTCATTTCAGTATAGTAATCAATTGCTTGTGCCTAACGTATTGGGAAATTCACCTTCGTGTTAGGTTTGGATAGATAATAAAAGTGGTTAGTGTTTTTTTATATATTGTCTGTACATCCATTGTAGAAAGGATTTAACGAAATGCAGAAGCAAACCTTACTTTTTAATTTAGACGATACGCTTGTTCACTGTAATAAATATTTTAGAGACACCATAAATGCTTTTGTGGCTCAATTGCAGGAGTGGTTTGAGAATCTGACTAAGGAAGAAATAAAACAAAAGCAGTTAGAGATAGATTTAAAAAGTATTGAAAAGTATGGCCTTCATTCTTCCCGTTTTCCAGAATCATTAGTAGCTACTTATTTATTTTTTAGTGAACAAAATCATCAAGATATCCATGAAGATAGAGTCGAACGAGTGAAAAAAATTGGTCAAAGTGTATTTGAAGTACCGATAGAGCCTTTGCCAAATATGTATGAAGTATTAGATAAGCTAAAAGAACAAGGACATAATCTCTACTTACATACAGGTGGAGACGAGGAAAATCAAGGTAGAAAAATTGTTCAGCTAGAGCTAGCTAAATACTTTGAAAAAAGAGTGTTCATTTCTGAACAGAAAGATACATCTGCATTAAAAGAGATACTAAACCAAATTAAGTACGATCCAAAAAAGACTTGGATGATTGGCAATTCATTAAAAACCGATATAAGACCGGCAGTAGAAGCTGGAATACATGCGATTCACGTGCCTTCTGAACTGGAGTGGAGCTACAACGAAGTTAAAATTGATATTGCGCCAAAAGGTAAATTGATAACCGTTAATTCGTTGCTGGAAGTTCCAGAAATCATCCAAAAGCATGCTCAAGAAACGGTTGTGTCCACCTAATATTAGGTCATATGTAAACACAATATACAGAAACAGCCAACCGTTGATTAAACCTTACCCAACAGTAGCCAGATAAAGTTCTTATGTTTTTTCTAATCAACTCACATACTATACAGAGGAGGTGACTGATATGGCGGATCAATCCAAAGAATCAGAAAAAATGATATGTGAAGATCATAATTCTCCAGTTGATGAAAGAAGCTACGATTTATACAAAGCGACGCGTAATTCACTTTTACGTAATGAATTAGATGATAAAAACAAAACCATTTTAAATAATATTGATAACGCAGCGATGGATGTTAATCTTGAGGAATAATGGACATTAAAAAACCTTCTATTTCTTAGTCTCATAGCTATGTTACTAAGGATACATGTTTCTTTTTCTCTTGGTAAAGAAGACCCTAAATCATTAGGGTCTTTTTTAGGTATTTGTCCAAACATTCTATGGTTGTTTCACATACAGTAATAGGAGTCTACTAACAGAAAGGAGAAGATTTTTTAATATGAGAAACAACTATCCTTATCAGCACTCTAATTACGGTGGTTATCAAGGGGCTATGTATCCTCAGCAAAGTAATTGCGGTTATCCTCAAGCTAAACCATGTGGTCAATTGCCTCCTCAAACCATGCCTGCTCAGTATGACCCAGTTAAACAAAACACATCTTTTACTGGTCAAAATGTGTTTATACCAGTGGTGCATCCTAGTCATACCACAAATGTTTATCAAAAAAATTATAAATATATGCACTCATTCCCGCATACAGAATCCGTTGTATGTCAGGAAACGCATCAACATTTTTGTGCTCCAAGCTGTCCTCCTAGACCTCGTCCTTGGTGCTGATAGCCAAAAAAGCCCCTTCATTTTAGCAATGAAGGGTTTTTACTATGTGAAATTTAGGATGTTATTTAGCTATTGTTAAACAAAGTAGCCTATTTTTGACAAAAATCCAATCGATATGAGCTATGTCTACATATAATACCTTAACCCATGTATATTTAAAGTTTTTTCCTTTAGTTAAATACCACGAAAAGAGGTGTTTGTATGTCTAGTTATGGTGGAGCTGGTTCTGGTTTTGCTTTATTAGTTGTCTTGTTTATTCTTCTTGTCATTATTGGATGCAGCTGTTACGGCCGCGGATTTGGCTATTAATAACAATAAAAAAGTCTTTCTCTAATGTGAGAAAGACTTTTTTATTCTAGGTTGTGCGGGGGTGCTTTTATATGCAATAGAACTGATCGGGCGGAATTCAAGCAATCTATTGCAGAGGGAGTCAAACTCATATATGGGATCTGAGGATGCTTCATTGTATGTAAAAGAAACTAAAAGGTTATTATTTTTTTATTTATAGTGATATAAAACGTAGTCTATCCACTTCGTGGAGCAAATTTCGTTTTTCATCATATGCTAAATGTATGAACGAGAAGGAGGTGAAGTTTATGTTCTTTGGCGGTTATGGCGGAGGTTGTGGCTATGGTTATGGCGGCGGCTGCGGTTACGGCGGTGGCAGTGGTTTTGCTTTAATTATCGTGCTGTTTATCTTATTAATCATTATTGGCTGTGCTTGTTGGGGAGGATTTGGCGGTTGCTAATTATTAGCCTGCCTTTCTCTCTAACTTAAAAAAGTTAGCTTTATGCTAGCTTTTTTTATTTGTTAAATGAGGACATGTATAGTGATTAGTACTAATACCTGCTGTGTTAACCAATGGTTTACAGCTTGTTACTAAGCGTTTATGGAATTTTTTACATATTTATTGTAAGCTAAGCCTTAGAGGTGATGAAGGTGAATTTAGGGGAACAGCTGCAGAAGTTAAGAGAAGAGAAAAAGATGTCCAGGGAAGAATTAGCTGGGGAAATGAATGTATCTAGACAAGCTGTATACAAGTGGGAGAACAACAAAGGGTATCCGGATATTGAAAACCTTATTAAGTTAAGTGAGTTATATGATGTGACGTTGGATGAATTAATTAAAGGGGATCAGAAGTTTCAAAAGAAAATTGCAATAGATGAAGAGGAAGAGGAGCCATCTACTCCAGGGTTTGTCATAGGGATTATCATTGTATTTATAGGAATATTTTTTGACTGGGGTAAATTTTCATTCTGTGTTTCGATACTAGGGTTTGCAATTATGCTTTTTTATAACGAATTAAAACAAACGTTTTGGAATATAAAAAAGGATTTTAAGGAAGAAAGGTAAGTGGACAGGCTTTAAGGAACCTTAAAGCCTGTTTTTGTACTTGTAGTCATAAAAACATTAACATTGGTTATTATTTTCTTTTAGAGGGTTTATTAAAAATGTTAGTAGTAAGGAAATGAGCGGTTTTCCACAAAATTTCGTAGTCTAATTCACAGTTTCGTCTGTAAACGAATGGTTTACGGGCGAGTACCATACGTTTTCGACTCTATGATTTTTTTGTATGATTTAGGTGTTTATGTTAAGTTATGGGTATCCTCTAATTGTTTTAGAAAGGAGTATTGGATGTTAGTTAAAGCACTAATTACAGCAATCATTGGAGGCATTCTGTTTCCATTGTTCTTCAAGCTATTTACCCGAAAATCCTTAGATAAAAAGACTACTAGTCCTGTCAGTCAAGGATTTTTCTTCGCGGTTATCTTCTTTATAATCCTTATGGTTACAAAAACCTTCAGTTAAAGTTATATTACAGATAATCTCTGTTCTATTATGGATTGCTCCAGAAGGAAATTAAGTGAATTAAAGGAACTCAAACCCAAGGAATACGTATATTCTTTGGGTTTTTTATAAGATTTCAAGAGTAAAGTCTCCTTTTACTTAGAAATATTAAAGCGATGATAATGAGTATGTACGCATAGTGTCACGAGATTCAAAGGTCTTTAAATATTTAAAAAATAATTTGTGCAAACGATTGCATTAAATTATTAGTTTAGTATATAATGTTCAAATAAAAGTATTCTAATGTTTTTAATAATTAGATTTTATGAAAATTTTAAGAAGGTATAAGCGATAGTCAGCAGCTTACGGATGAGCAGATAGTGAAAATTCTTACATACTCAAACAGCATTTTTAGACCAGGACTATTATGCCGTATTCCTGAGGTAAACTAGCAAAATAGAAAACAGCCAGCCAAAGACACTAGCATTTACAGTATTCATCGTTGTTTTGAAAACGTTAACAACATATGTTGTGGCACTTTACATCAGAACATCTATCTTTTGCGACTGTTAATTCAATCATAGGAGGCAGTTATGTTAGAAGAAAAATCGTTGAAATCAGTGAAAAAAGGGTTCAGCCAAACTTACCTTATCTACCGATCAGTACCATATGGTTAATTAGTTTTGGATTTTTAGGTGTACAAATGGCATTCTCATTACAGAGTTCAAATATGGGACGCATATTTCAAACAATCGGTGCTGATCCAACTACATTAGGCTTTTTCTTTATTTTACCGCCGTTGGCTGGTTTAGTGGTTCAGCCCTTAGTTGGTTATTTTTCCGATCGCACCTGGATGCCAAGGCTTGGCCGTCGTATACCTTATCTACTGATTGGCGCAATTGTAGCCGTAATTGTTATGTGTTTGCTGCCAAACGCCGGCAGTTTTGGTTTTAGTGCGGTGGCTGCCATGACTTTTGGAGCTATCACTATTTTGTTTATGGACGTATCATCAAATGTAGCCATGCAGCCATTTAAGATGATGGTTGGAGACATGGTCAATGAAGAGCAAAAAAGTTTTGCCTATTCTATTCAAAGTTTTCTATCAAACAGCGGTGCTGTGCTAGCCTGTATTTTCCCTTTTGTATTAACGGTATTAGGTGTGTCAAATAGTGCACCAAAAGGAGTAGTACCGCAATCAGTTGTTATTTCATTTTATGTTGGGGCCGTTGTGTTAATTATTTGTAGTTTATTTACAATACTTAAAGTAAAAGAATATTCACCTGCAGAATTTGCAGCATACCACGGTATTGCAGACGAAGCTACAAAAGAAAATGTAAACGTTTTTAAACTGCTTCGTAACGCTCCAAAGGTTTTTTGGACGGTCACGCTTGTTCAATTTTTCTGCTGGATGGGCTTTCAATATTTGTGGACGTACGGTACAGGTGCAGTCGCTGAAAACGTTTGGTATACGAATCAGCCGTCTAGCTCAGGCTATCAAGCAGCGGGCAACTGGTTCGGTATTTTATCAGCTGTACAGTCGGTTGCCGCAGTCATTTGGTCACTAGCTTTGTCACGCGTAGCCAACAACAAACGTAAGCCAGCGTATGCTTTTAGTTTACTGCTAGGTGGTATCGGTTTTGGGTCTGTCTTTTTTATTCACAATCAATGGATGCTGATTGCTTCATTTATTTTAATTGGCATCGCTTGGGCTGCTATGATGACGTTTCCGTTTACGATGCTTACCAACGCCCTGTCAGGAAAGAATATGGGAACATATCTAGGATTATTTAATGGAAGTATTTGTTTACCGCAAATTATAGCTTCTTGCTTGAGTTTTGCTTTGTTCCCAATAATCGGATCTTCTATGCCAGGCATGATTTTAATCTCAGGTATTTTACTTGTTACGGGAGCAGCGTCTGTTTCAATTATTAAGGAAACATATACAAACTAATTAGTAACTGTCCATGGTACAAAAGCAGCGTGGTTTCTTAGCTTTTTTGTGTTCGAGCTATTGATCGGAATCTATAAACATCTCATTTTTGTATTGACTATCATGATAGAATGTAAACGAATTCAATTTAGTGGGAAATTTGATAACAAGAATGGAGAATGAATCAATGAAAACTGAAAAAGAAAAAATGGTGGATGGCGAGCTGTATTTTCCAGCAGACCAAGAATTAGTAAAGGACCGGGAAGATGCAAGAAGGCTTGTTCGTTCGTTTAACGATACAGATGAGACGAATTATGAAAAGCGTACGGAGTTACTAAAAAAACTATTCGGTTCAACTGGAGAACGTATCTACCTTGAATCCAACTTTCGATGTGACTACGGATACAATATCCACGTAGGAGAAAATTTTTATGCGAACTTTGACTGCACACTTTTAGATGGGGGACGAATTACTATAGGGAAGAACTGTATGATGGCACCGGGCGTACATATTTATACGAATACTCATCCTGTGAATGCAGAACAGCGAATTACAGAAGTTGAATATACCAAGCCCGTCACGATTGGAGATAATGTATGGATTGGAGGACGAGCTGTCATCAATCCAGGCGTTACAATTGGACATAATGTTGTAATCGCTTCCGGATCTGTTGTGATAAAAGATGTTCCAGATAATGTAGTAGTGGGAGGGAACCCCGCAAAGATTATAAAGAAGTTGGATTAGTTTTTACGAGCTAAACATCGTTTATAAAGCAATTGGAAAATAAAGTATTATCAATAGAAATGACTCCTTCTGTAAAAATCAATATCCGTTAAAAAAAACACAATGTTTGAGCAGCACTAAACCTATGGATACTCAGCAGGTTTAGTGCTGTTCTTTTATGTTGAGATGATCTCTTTATCTGACTGCAAGTCATATCATCTCATCTCTAACTCAGCTTATTAACATAATCTTCTAATAAGAAAGTTTCTGCCACTTTTACACTTTGGGGGAATTTTCATTTATGTGTACGTATAAAACGGATTAAATTATTCCAAATTCCGATCTAACAATATACCGGTTTGCTCCGCTATTACATCGGTTGGAACGTGCATCCCGTTTTTAAACCACCATTCTACTGTCCCTACAACGGCCGAGGCAAAGAACTGAATAACAACCTCTTTACGCAGCCCTTTATTTTCTCCTTCAGTTGTATCAACTTCAGGACCATACTCTTGGATGACTAACTCGAGAAAACGACTCCGAAAATAATGAGCACCTTTACTTTCTAACATGGTTGAAAAGAAGAGATGGTGACCCTCAAAATATTCAAACCAAACATAATTTCCTTCTTGAAACGTCATATCAGCAGCCGAATGACATAGTTCTTCGAGGTTGTTCATATGTTCTTCAATCATCTTATCTAATAAATCATATTTATCCATATAGTGAAGATAAATCGTGCCTCGGTTAACATTTGCTTTGTCGGCAATATCCTGAATGGTAATGTCATCAAATCGTTTTTGGGTCATTAATTCAGTCACTGCGGTTTTTATAGCCTCTTGGCTCTTGAGTATTCTTCTATCCACTTTCGCCATTTTAAAAACCTCACTTTTTTTAAAAGATATTCAACAATACCTCTTCATTTGTTGAGTAATCAACGAATCGCCTTCAATTAACGATTGAAAGGATTTTATTTGCTTTTATAATTATAGACAGATGTTGATTAATCAATCAATATTGATTTACTTTTAACAGGCAGATAGATGCTTTTAAAGTATAGAAAAATAAACAATTCAAAGGAGATAAAAAACATGTTTAACGAAACGTATAAATTATCAAACGGTGTAGAAATTCCACTATTAGGTCTTGGTACGTGGCTGCTTGATGACGAACAGGCAGCTCAGGCAGTGCGCGATGCGGTATCTAGCGGGTATCGCCATATTGATACGGCACAAGCTTATATGAATGAAGCTGGCATAGGCGAAGGAATCCGTTCATGCGGTGTTGCAAGAGAAGAACTTTTTATTACAACAAAGGTTGCAGCAGAAGCAAAAACTTATGAGGAAGTTACGAATTCCATTGATGAGTCTTTAACAAAGTTGGGGTTGGATTACATTGATCTTCTAATTATCCACAGTCCACAGCCTTGGACGGAGTTTAGAGAAGAGAAACGTTACTTCGAAGAAAACAAAGAGGCATGGAAAGCAATGGAGGATGCTTATAAGGCAGGGAAGGTAAAGGCAATCGGCCTTTCTAACTTCCTTCAGGATGATATAGAGAATATTCTTTCTAGCTGTGAAATCAAGCCTATGGTCAATCAAATATTGGCACATGTGAGCAATACGCCTTTGGAGTTAATTGAGTTCTGCCAGAAGAATGGCATCTTGGTAGAAGCATATTCACCAATTGCGCACGGTGCGGTTCTTGATAATAAAGAAGTGAAGGTAATAGCTGATAAATACGGAGTGTCTGTTGCTCAACTTTGCCTGCGCTATGATATTCAGCTTGGTCTTGGAGTCATTCCTAAGACGGCAAATCCAGATCATATGAGAATCAATGCAAAGCTTGACTTTGTGATCAGCGATGCAGATATGGAGACTTTGAAAAATGTAGAACCTATTCAAGATTATGGTGAGCATAGCTACTTCCCGGTATTTGGCGGGAAATTAAAATAAACGGCTAACGAATGAGGACTTTTTATAGCAATGAATGAGCCAAGAGATACAACTATGAATAATAGTATTGGAGGAATCAAAATGGCAAAACATGAAGAAGTAAAAAATGGCGTTATTTTTCCAGCAGGTGAAAAGAATGAAGCATATGCACAATTTTTTGTTGGACAAAGCTATCTTCAAACCTTAATCGCAGATCCTAAAGTGAACGTTGGAGTTGGAAATGTAACCTTTGAACCTGGATGCCGCAATAACTGGCATATTCATCGTGATGGATTTCAGCTTCTATTAGTAACGGGTGGCGAAGGTTGGTACCAAGAAGAAGGAAAACCTGCACAATTCTTAAAAGCTGGAGATGTTATTGTGACGCATGATGGTGTCAAACATTGGCATGGTGCTGCAAAAGACAGCTGGTTTGAACACATTGCGATCACTGCCGGTACGCCGGAATGGTTAGAACCAGTAACGGATGAGGAATATAACAACATAAAATAATAGATCGTATGTATCTTAGAAGCAAAAACCCTACGGATTATTCCTAATAATCCGTAGGGTTTTTATTATGCATTCAAGATGTCATAGGAAATAGCCTTAACGCTATAAAAGTTCACCAATCGATTTGTTTTCCGTCTTTAAAAAAGCCTCCGGAAGGTCCTTCGGGTCCAATCGTTGCTAACCAAAGAATAGAACGAGCAGCTTGCTGCGGCGTTCTTGGAGCTGATGGTCCATCCATATCTGAGCTTACCCATCCCGGATCGACCGCGTTAATTTTGATATCTTTGGTGCTTTCTGCAGCTATTAATTGCGTTAAGCCATTTAGAATAAGCTTGGATAACTTATAAGCGCCCACTCCTGGAGATGACATTTCACTCATTGCGCCATATTCTGATGAAACATTAATAATTCTTCCGTAGGCTTGCTGTTCCATAAGAGGCATAAAGGAACGGATTACGTGGTAAGCACCGAAGAAATTCGTTTCTAGCGTTTTTTCTAGAATAGAAGGGTCCAAGTTCACTAATTTTTGATTTTTATCTAAATATATGCCCGCGTTATTAATTAACACATCTAATCGTCCATATTGTTCACTTACTGTAGCTGCAGCTTGGCGGATACTGGCTTCACTGCTTATATCCATCACTACAAACGAAACATCAAGATGAGAGTCTTTAAGCTTTTGCACGGCTTTATGTCCGCTTTCTGAATTTCGGCTCGTCAAAATGACTTTAAAACCATCCACCGCCAATTGTCTCACTAGTTCATATCCAATACCGCGATTTCCCCCGGTGACGAGTGCAACTTTAGTGTGTTTTTCCATTTCAAGTCCTCCATTTTTTATTTATTAATTCTGTAAGCATTGACTATAATAGAATGCAGCTTTTCATAGATGTAATAAAAGAAAACAAAGGGATCCTACTAGGGATCCCGAAAGAAAGTTGCGTTGATGTCTTATTTTGAAAGTTGACTTACAGGACGTTTCATATAACTTCTTGGTAAAATAAATATTGCGCTCAATACTAATGACAAAATCCCCACTAGTACAACGTATTGTATACCCATTCCTGATATAAACAGTCCACCTACGGCTGTACCAATGGTTGTTCCTAAGTTAACGGATGCTAAAAATAATCCATTCGCGAAATCAGGGGCTTCTGGAGCTGCTGATGAAATCCAGTATTGATTAATATTCGTTCCTATACCAGCAAATATTCCCCAAACTAAAGTCATGATAGCCATCGGCCAAGTAAACTGTCCGATGAAGAATAAAATGATGTAAACGACTCCCAATGCGAAAGGAAAAACGACTACAGTTTTAACGGCATTTTTCGTAAGTAATTTCCCTGCGATAATGTTTCCGATAATATTTGCCACACCGTACAGCACCAGCATGAAACTAATTAATTGTCCAGAGAGGTTCGTAACGCTTTTAAGATACTCAGCAAGATAGCTATATACCCCAAATACTGCTGAATTGAGTAAAAGGACAGCAATGATCGAAAGCCAAGTAACGTGTTTTTTTAATACGCTGAGCTGTGCTCCGTATGAAAGTCTTTCTTTAACAGGCATTGAAGGGAAGAATGCCCACGTAGCAATAAATACTATCGCATTAATAACAGCAAAAAACGTCATGGACAGTTGAAACGAGACTGTACTTGCAAGAAAACTTGCGATCGGCACACCAAGTACCATACCTGCAGATACGCCAATAAAGACTTTTGAAACAGCTTTTGGAGCCTCTTCCTTGCTGACTGAGTTCGCTGCCATTGTAAAAGCTGCTGAAAAATAAATTGGATGAAAAATAGCTGGAATCACACGCGCAATGATGGCAATAGCAAAATTAGAAGTAAAGATAGAGATAATGTTACCTAAAATGAAAATACCAAGTACAAGCAGCATTGCCTTCTTGCGATTGACTCCCGAAAATAATAACGGCATCGTTGGACCGGATATTGACACGGTAAGCGCAAAGAGACTCACCAGCCATCCTGCCTTTGATACACTGATATGAAAGTGATCCGCAATGTAGGGTAATATCCCTATAACGCCCATTTCGGTATTGATAATACCGAAAGCTCCTAAAGTTAAGACAAATATAAATAGCTTAGTTTGTTTAGACATAAAATAAAGATCCTTCTTTCTAAAAAATGTTGTGTTCTAGTGGCTGTAAAGCGGTTTGTTGAAAGGTGTATTGTCATGTTTTTACTTAGTGACTTTTTCAATTCTACCTGTAAAATCACCATCAACATTTTCAACATTTTCTTTTCCTGATTCAATTTGACCTAGTATGATAAGGTCGTTTGTAGCATCTTCAAGACCTTTGTAAAAAATAGCTACATTTCCCCAAGGACCGTAATAAGCAAAGTCTCCTTTTTTGGATAGGTCTTCGGCCTGTACATCATCTATAGATAATCTTTTTTGTAAAATACTAACTTTCTCTTTACCTATATAATCTTCAAACGTTACGGTTAAAGGCAGTTGAGCTAGAAAATCCTTACTTGCTGGGTTATCGTACATCCTAACAAACACTTCTTTGTTGTTGAACGTTAACTTTATTCTTGTATTTGAAATACTATCTTCTTCTGTTTGTTCTGGTACTCGGTTTAAATGCTTACTGGCATTATGGTCGGTTGCAGAAGAATGATTGTTGCCGCAAGCAGTGAGTGCAGCGCTTATTACTAAGATAGAAGGCAGATGTAACATTTTTTTCATCTTAAGATCCTTTCCACATTGAATTATTAAAGATGTTGCTGGTGTGACATGAACTTCTTTGTTGTTTATTCTAACGGCTTCTTCCAAATATAAAAAATACTTATATCTTATATCATGATATGTTTGATAAGCATTTCTGGAGTGTATATACTAAAGCTTATGAAAGGAGGAGAGGGATATAGAAATTCGAGTTTTGCGGTATTTTCTTACGGTTGCAAGAGAAGGAAACATCACGAAGGCCGCTGATGTTTTGCATGTGACACAGCCAACACTGTCTAGGCAATTAAAAGATCTTGAACAAGAGTTGGGCAAAAAATTATTTATTCGCAGCAGTCACAGTATCATTTTGACAGATGAAGGAATGCTTCTGAGAAACAGGGCAGAGGAAATTGTTAATATGGTCGATAAATTAGAGGCGGAGTTTAGTTCCATGGAAGAAACAATAGGTGGTGATATTTATATAGGGGGCGGGGAGACAGAAGCAATGAAACATATTGCACGAGTCGCAAAAGATGTGCAGTTACGTTATCCAAATATACGATATCACCTCTACAGCGGAAACGAAGAAGATATAACGGAACGACTTGACAAGGGGCTGCTTGACTTTGGCATTTTAATTCAACCGGCTGATATTTCAAAATACAATTATCTTAATATCCCTGCCAAAGATGTTTGGGGCGTTGTGATGAGAAGAGACAGTCCTCTTGCCCTCAAAGAAAGCATTCAAGCTGCGGATTTATTGAACGCTCCACTAATCTGTTCACGACAGGCCATGAAACAGACATTTTCAAAAAATGAATTTTCGGATTGGTTTGGCGAAGACTTTCATAAATTAAACATCGTTACTACATACAATCTTGCATATAATGCGGCCATTATGGTTGAAGAAGGCATTGGGTATGCCATAACACTTGATAAAATAGTCAATACGTCTACTAATAGCAACCTTTGTTTCAGGCCGTTACAGCCAAGACTTGAATCAGGTTTAAATATTGTGTGGAAAAAGCATCATGTTCTTTCAGCTGCAGCTGATGCGTTTTTAAAAGAACTGCAGGGGGAATTTTCATAAACTCTAAACTGACAGCGCATCGGTCTAGTTCAAACAAATGGATTAAAAAGACTTATCTATACGGTATGGTAGATAAGTCTTTTTACTGGGGGTATGGAGGTGATGTTAAGAGCCCTAGGATGTTTTATTAGGATGTATTAACTCCCATTCGCCAGGGTTAGTGTCATCTGGCGATAAACCGTTAATAATATCAAGATAATGATTAGCTTTTTCGTCCATATATTTTACAGTTCTTTTAGCTTCCTTTACGGAGAGCGATTGAAGATAAAAGAGACGTACCTAAAAATAGCAGGCTTGAACGAGTAAGCGCTGATTAGAGACCGGTTAACTTTCATAGATCTTAATGGAATATAGATGTATAAAAGCGTAGCCTGTCACGAGTTCACGCTTTTATAGTGATAGCTTAAAACGTAGACTTCATTTTGCAAAGAAGAAATTTTTAAAAAGATAAGTGAGACGAACATTTCACCAATTTTTCACTATTAGATGTTAGTATAAACATCAGTAATGCAATACAACATTTTCTATAGAACTCCCCTATTTAGGCTGACCTTTTAAGGTGAGCTTTTTTTGTGTCTGCAATTAATATGCTCCATAGAATATTGTACATACAGGAAATAAAACAAACGACTAACAGTCATATTAGTCGTTTGTTTTAGGAGAGGAACCTACTTGTTTGGGTTTAATATATAGTATATCTTTCTGCTATTTATTCATATAGAGCAACAGTCATTAAGGAAGATGCTACTGGTGTTGATTGGAGTAGATGAAATCACTAATGACTTTGACGAACAATCCAATTGGGGAGACGGTTATAAATGCCTTCCATAAAAATAAAATATTTATTTTTTATCGAATTCTCATTTTAATTTCATTTAAATTTCATTACACAGTATTAAATTTAAATTATGTGAGCCAAGTTTTTTAAACATAACGTTATGCCTTCAGCTTTTGAAACTAGAAAATAAGTACAATTCATTAAAAGAAGGAGAGCGTTGAACAGTTGTTAAGAGGTCAAAGATGATGATACTTAAGAAATTTTTAAGAAACAGCTAGTAAGATTATAAATAGCATGACTATTGGTAGGAAGGTGCCATTTTGATACGTTTTCAAAGAAAGAAGAAAAGACATACATATATTTTGATAGGAGGGATTCTTACTGTAGGAGGACTTATTTTTGTTGGAACCTTGTACAAAGGTAGCTTACTTTCTTTAGACAAGCTTTCTTGGAGTGAACCTCAACAAGTGAGTCAATTATTTTCCACTTACAAAGAAAACTCTATCTTAAAGAATAAGCTAGCCACTGAAAATCAGGAGGAAGCAAATGCTTATAAGTTGGAATATGAAAATAAAGTCTTAAAAAAAATTTTAAAAGCAGAAGATCAGGTGAAAACCTATAATCCTGTAACAGCTACCGTAATTGGCCGCTCAACGAACAACTGGAACAATGAATTAACAATTGATAAAGGAAAGAAGCAGGGGTTAAAAATAGATATGAATGTGCTAGGTACAAATGGAGTCATTGGGAAGGTATACAAAGTTTTTTCGTCAACCTCTATCGTAGAACTAATTAGCTCAAACCTTAGGACAAATCGTATGGAGGTAATGTTAAAGGATAGGAAAAGCGTGAATGGAACATTAGAAGGCTACGATGATAAAAAAGGTAATTTAATTATTAGAAAAATCCCTAGTGAGGCTGAGGTTAATGTAGGAGATAAAGTTCAAACCTCTCCTATCAGTTCAATCTTTCAAAGGAAATTAGCCTTAGGAAAAGTCATCAAAGTAAAGCCTGATGAATATGGACTAACGCAATTGGCCGTTGTAAAACCCTCATCCAACTTTAATGATATTAGTGAAGTAATTGTTATTAAAGCAAAGAACAATGGGTAGGGAATTTAATATCACATTCTAATAGAAGTCTTTTATCTTATGTTTTTATGTTCAGCACTTAAAATTTCTTATTGTCCACTGAGATGTTGGTTTGTGATAGCTATACACTTCTCTTTATTATTGGAAAGAGCGATCGATATGCAAAGCAAAAATATAGAGATTGAAAAGAGGGGTTAGTTAGATGAAAGAAAGTATTTTAATTGTGGAAGATGAAGTAGAAATAGGCAATATATTAAAAATGGAACTTGAACATGAAGGTTACCAAGTGAAAATTAAAAACAATGGAAGAGATGGTCTCGAAATGGCCTTATCAAATATGTTTGATTTAATTTTACTTGACATTATGCTACCGGAAATGAGTGGTATAGAGGTCTTGCGTAAAGTAAGAAAGAGAGAAAATTACGTGCCTATTATTCTTTTGACAGCTCGCAACTCAACTCTAGACAAAATACTGGGGTTAGATCATGGCGCAAACGATTATATAACTAAGCCATTTAAAACTGAGGAATTGCTGGCTCGGATACGTTCTTTACTACGTTATAAGCACCTTGTTATTAGGAATAAGGTAGAAAAAGACTCGTTATTATTAATTGAAGATATGGTTATAAATACTGAATCAAGAGAAGTAACTAGAGCTGGGCAAAAAATCAGCTTAACCCCTAAAGAGTATGATTTATTAATTTACTTAGTCATCCATAAAAATAAGACGGTTACTCGTGAAGGAATCTTACTAAATGTATGGGGATATGAATACGAAGGAGATACAAATATACTTGATGTTTATATAAGTTATTTGAGAAAGAAAATTGAAGAAGGATTTAGTCCCTCACTCATTGAGACTGTTCGAGGTATAGGATACACCATTAAAGAAAGTTAAAGAAACAAGGAAAGCAACTTTATATGATTCATTAAAGAAGATTAAGAAATAAATTCATTTATTCTTAATCTCTTTTTTATTCAAATCTAATTTTTATTTGATAAATTGAAGAAAAGCCTATAAAGAAGAAAGTCATAGAAAACTTATTTCATATTTCTTCTTATTATCTTTCAAAATTGAGGGATATAGTACTAGTACTCATATTCATTTGTAGAAGCAGTTTTTACGTTTTTAATTTTTAGACAAAGGAGAGTACTTTATATGCAAAAGGTACTAATTGTAGAGGATGAAGAAGGATTAGTAGAATTTTTAGAATTAGAACTAAAATATGAAGGATATTTAGTTGACGTAGCTTACGATGGTCGTACTGGTTTAGATAAAGCAACCAAGCAGAAGTACGATATTATATTATTGGATTTAATGATGCCTGGATTAAATGGAATTGAGGTATGCAGAAGACTAAGAACAACTAAGGATACTCCTGTTATTATGCTCACAGCTAAGGATAGTGTCATGGACAGGGTAATGGGGCTTGATAATGGAGCTGACGATTATTTGTCCAAACCATTTGCAATTGAAGAATTATTTGCAAGAATGCGAGTCATTTTTAGACGTCAAGAAAACAACAAGATGCTGGATCAGAAGCTACTATTAACATTTAAAGATATTGAACTTGATTTGGAATCAAGAACAGTGATAAAAGAAAAAAAACTAATTGAACTCACGAATAAAGAATTTGAACTCCTAGCCATTTTTATGCGTAACATTAACAAAGTATTAACGAGAGACATACTTTTAGAGCAAGTGTGGGGGTACGATTCAGTTGTTGAAACGAATGTTGTCGATGTATATGTTAGATATTTAAGAAATAAATTAAGTGCGCAGGACAAAGAGTTATATATTCAAACCATCAGAGGGGTTGGGTACGTGATGCGTGATGTTTAAATGAGAAAGTGGATAAAGTGTATAAAAGATTTGCCTATAAGATGGAAGATAACGTTATGGTCTTCCATGTTTTTATTTTTTCTTTTTCTCTCTTATAACCTCTTTCAATACATTGTGATTGATAACGGTATTTTAAATTATGAGAAGCAAAATGGTATTCATCAATTAAACGAGGTTCTCGCTTTTATTCAATCTGATGATGAACCTTTATCCTTAAAACAAATTGAAAACAGTGAAGGATACTTATCGAAAATTAATGAAAAGAATCAGTTGATTCGTGTTCTTGATAGGAAAGGGAACATTATAACCAGTACCTCAAACAATGTTTCACCAAACTGGCAGCAACCGAAGGCGGTGAAGCACCAAGAGTATAAAGTGATTCGAAACCACGATGAACGTCTACTCGTTCTTCGTTCTCCAATTGCCACCGACAACTTCACTGGAACGGTTGAAATTGTTAGAAATATGGAGATGTCTGATGCTTTTATGGACAAGATTTTTTTATTAATGCTTGCTGCAGGGATAGGCTCACTAATCTTTAGTATTCTAGGTGGAACCATTCTAGCAAAGAAAATACTATCTAACGTTCAAGCGTTAACATTGACGATGAAAAAAATAAAAACAAATGGCCTTGAAGAACGTGTTCCAGTTAATGAAAAAAACGATGAATTTGCTCAATTAGGCAGTTTATTTAATGAGTTGATGGATAGCCTCGAAGACTCTTTTTTACAGCAAAAACAGTTTGTAGAGGATGCTTCACATGAATTAAGAACTCCGTTAGCCATTATCCAAGGACATTTGACATTGTTAAATCGCTGGGGGAAAAATGATGCAGCAGTATTAGATAAATCCTTGAAATCCAGTCTGAAAGAAGTAGAGCGTTTAACGAATCTTGTGCAAGAATTATTGGAGCTATCCCGAGCTGAAAATAGTCTGATAAATCCTGTAGATGTTGAACCTATTAACGTATTGGCCACTGTTCAACATGTTGTAAGAAATTTTGAAGTACTGTATAACAACTATGAGTTTAAAATAAGACACTCACATGAAAATCTGTACGTGAATATTTCTTCTCGCCATCTAGAACAAATATTAATCATTTTGTTAGATAATGCAGTCAAATATTCTAAGAAGGAAGAGAAAGAGGTAGTTATAGACTGTTCTCTCATCAATGAAAAGGTATCCCTTAAAATAATGGATAAAGGAATTGGAATTCCAGAAGAGGATATACCTTATATTTTAAATAGATTTTACCGAGTGGATAAGGCAAGGAGCCGAAAACAAGGAGGACTTGGCTTAGGACTGGCTATAGCCAAACGATGGATTGAAAAGTACCACGGTACGATTAACATCGAGAGTAAAGAGGGCGAAGGAACAAATGTAACGGCTGTATTGCCTCTGTTTACTAACTCTCTATAAATGTGCATATCAAACAAGCTCTGTATTTTTAATACTCCTAACTTCAAAAGCAAAGAAGCATCAAAATCTAAAAGTAAAAAGACCTTATCACATTTCATCAAAAGTAGCTTGATAAAGCACAGAAAGTAGAGGTGTCTAGTATGAAGTTGAAGTTTCAATTTACACTTGCTTTTATATTAAGCTTGTTGTCCCTTATTTGTTTTAGTGGGATGGCTCTTTTAATTAATGGATCAAAAATTGTCGCATTTGATCGGTCTATTATATCGCTAATTCAAGGGTTCGAAACTCCTGGGCTAACGACTATTATGAAATGCTTTACTTTTATTGGCTCTACGCCATCTGTGGCAGTGATTTCTCTCTTTATTTTGTTTTTTCTCTATAAAGTATTAAAACATCGAACGGAGCTTATTTTATTTATCGCGATTATTGTAGGTTCTCCAATCCTCAATGAGCTGCTAAAACTACTTTTTCATCGTGCACGTCCTGATTTCCATCGATTAATCGAAATCAATGGTTATAGCTTTCCAAGTGGGCATGCTATGAGTGCTTTTGCTGTTTACGGCGTCCTTTCATTTTTGCTCTGGCGTCATATTTCTACTCGCTGGGGACGTACACTTTTAATCGTTATTAGCACTACAATGATTCTAGCAATAGGTATTAGTCGTATTTACTTAGGTGTGCATTATCCTAGCGACGTTATTGGAGGCTATTTTGCTAGCGGCTGCTGGCTAGCTATTGCTATCTGGTTCTATCAACGCTATCAGGAGAAGAAGGTTGAGAAAAGAAGATCTACTCAAAGTAAAGAATGAATACGATGATATATCAACGCGGAAATAACCATATACCATATAGGGTAAGGATGCAAGTGACTGGCTTCATAATTAAGTGTGGATTATCAAAAGTACTGATATGAACAGCCAGCATTGATTTATGGACGTTTTTTCAGTAGGGGGAATAAAAAACGAATCTATAAGAACTGCATTTTTTATAAAGGTGATACACCACCTAGGAAATGAAATTTTTGATAGCATTCTACTTAAAACAGTCATAAAATTGACTGTTTTTATTATTAGAAAATGTAAAATAACGGTTACTTTTTTCTTGAACTTATTACAAAAAAATCAAATGAAATTGATCCATTTCTATCGATTGTGGCGGAAACTGTTAAATTTTATCTTAAAAAGTGATATTCTTACAGGAATTCAATCAATATACTTTCAAAGCCATTTGTGGATTTAATTTTTACAGTATAAAAAATATTGAGAGTCATGATTACTGTATTACTCTGAGACTAAGGATGAGCAATGTATGAACAAACTTATAATACCAGCCATACTCGTTATATTCGCTTTGTGGATCTTATTACAATTAGCTTTAGACGGGAATATCTTTAAAAACCCGCTAAATTATTTTATCTTAATTACGGTTTTTTTTTATTTATCAAGCAAGCAAAAGAAAAATAGCCTAGAATGTTCGCTGCTGAGTAGTCTATAGTTATAGGCTGCTTTTTCTTTTGGTGCATTAAAAATAATTCTATCTACAACCTTCTTTTTAAAAAGAAGGTTCAACCTTTCTTTATAAAAAACACCTTACGCAGTTATTATCTAGCTGAATTTAGCACGCCATGTATCTTTTTCCAATAAGTTATTCTAGTTTGATCATACTCGCTATAAAATGGTTAAAATTCGAAAAAAATATTAAACAGTACCTTGTAATAAACAATAGCTGGTGATATATTGTAATTATTAGGAAGTTATTATAAATCAGTACTATACAATAAACAGTAGTGGACTGTGAAAAGAAAAGGGTGAAGAACAGTGAACGTGCAATTTAAAAAAGGAGTTTTAGAGCTTTGTGTCCTTGTATTACTGGATAAGAAAGACCGCTATGGATATGAATTAGTTCAAAAAATCTCCGATCAAATTGAAATATCAGAAGGGTCGGTATATCCTCTTCTGCGCCGATTAACAAAAGAAGAATATTTTACAACGTATTTAAAGGAATCTACAGAAGGTCCTTCAAGGAAATATTATCAGCTTACCGATAAAGGCAGGGAGTATTTATACGAACTTATCGATGAATGGAATGAGTTTTCAAGAGGTGTTAATCAATTAATTAAAGAAGGTGTGAACAATGTCGAAGAGTAAATTTTTACAGCAATTAAATGAATCATTAAAACCATTATCTTCAAAAGAACGAGCAGATATTTTACAAGATTATGAAGAACATTTTTCCATTGGCTTAGAAGAAGGAAAAACAGAAGAAGAAATTGTAGCGTCGCTAGGATCCCCGAATCAAATAGCCAAAGAATTACTGGCAGATTATCACGTTGAGCAAGCAACAGCTAAGGCAACAACTCAAAATATTTTGAGAGCCACTTGGGCCGTAATTGGTTTAGCTTTTTTTAATGTAGTAATTGTTCTTGGTCCGGCCGTTGCATTAGCTGGCTTTATTTTATCAGCTTGGGCCATAGGTCTATGTTTCTTGCTATCTCCTATTCTAGTTCTCGGTGAAGCTATTGTACATTGGAGCGGCTTTTTTCTCTTTAATTTATTTATGTCGTTAGCATTTTGCGGAATTGGATATTTTATTATGCTAGGTATGTTCGTTGTAACGAAGCTAGCTATAAAAGGCTTTGTACGTTATCTGAAATACAATGTATCATTGGTGAAAGGCGGTTTAAAACGTGCTGAATAAAAAGAAACTCTCCGTTCTTGCAGGCATTCTCATTCTTATTGGGATTATAGGAAGTCTCCTTACTTATCGTGCTATTGATCCTGAACCTATTTCAAAAGAAAAAACGATCAACAGCAATCAAGTATCCAAGGTAAACATCGATACGGATAATACCCGGGTTCATGTGTACCCTATCAAAGGCGATAATATTAAAGTAACATTAAAAGGCGAAACATCTCCTAACATAAAAAGAGACTTCACTACTGCCGTTAAAAATTCAACGCTTTTCATCTCCTATAATGAACAACAGCGCAGCTGGGTCAATTTTGACATTGTTAGTATATTAAAACCGCTATCCATCAACGTTTATCTGCCTGAAAAACAGTATAATTCATTGGGGATTTCCAGCAACAATGGGTATGTATCTGTTAAAAAAGTACGCGCAGCAGATGTTTCCATTCGTGCAAACAATGGACGTGTGGAATTAGAGGACATTGATTCACAAAACTTGAACACCAGCGTACACAATGGACTTACAAGCATAAAAAATGCTGCAGCCAAAACAGTTCAAGCAAAAGGAAATAACGGAAAAATAACGCTGAGTAACGTGCAAGGTAGTTTAAAAGGTGAAACCCATAACGGAAGTATCGCTCTTGAAACAGAAGAACTTGATCGAGACATTGACTTTAAAACGCACAATGGAAAGGTTGAAATTACAACGGAAAAAGAACCAAGTAACGTTCAATTTAACGTTTCTGTTGATAATGGAAAAGTCGATATTCTGAATAAATATGATCGTAACGCTGTTATTGGAAATGGAAAGAATATCATTAAACTAGCTACTCACAACGGCAGTATTTCAGTAATAAAGTAACTGTTTGAATAAGCTTGCCTACAAAAAAGCAGAGACACAGCTAGCCTGAGATAATCAAAAAAGGGTTTCACTCATTGAACGTTGATGAGTGGAACCTTTTTTCTATGCAAGATTAATAAGCTAAAAGCTTGTTACTACACAAAAAATAGATAGTAATATTATATTGTTTTGAATTTTTATTCATTTTAATTTATAATTTGGTAAGTGAATGCAGAATAAGGTTCTACTAGAACAATCTCTCTATAGTTTGTGTGTAGCAAGATAAGGTATATTTATTCTAGTCTGAAAATTTATAATAATTTATTTAATCTTAAGATCACGCATGAAGGAGAAGCATTTACAAAAACTAATTTAGGGGGATCAACATGGTATTTGGCGTATTAAGAGATAAGAAAGTGGGAGAATATCGAGTCATTATGACGCCTTTAGAGGTTGCTGCTATTAAAGATGACGGCCATACGGTCCTTGTTCAAAAAGATGCGGGCGCATTAGCGGGATTTACGAATGAACAGTATGAAGAAGAAGGGGCGGAAATAGTAGAAACAACAGAAGAGATGTATGAAAGATGTGACTTTATCGCAAAAGTTAAAGAGATTGAAGAAAGTGAATATAAGTTGCTTAAGGAAAACCAAATTATCTATACGTGTATACATCCAGCTGCACATAAAGAGCAGGTACAGGCTATACTCGATAGCAAATGTATTGCGTTCACAGCAGAGGATTCTCATAGATTTGGTTCAGTTAACTGTGAAGCAGCGGGAAAACAAGGTGCATTGATGGGTCTGCAGGCTATGCTGACGATTAACGGCGGGAAAGGAAAATTTGTTAGTGGCTTAGCCGGAGCCCCTGGTATGAAGGTACTTATCCTTGGAGGAGGGCTAGTAGGAAGGTCGGCGCTGCAGGTACTACATTCTTTAGGTGCGTGGTGTACTGTAATGGATATCAATTACGGAACATTAAGAGATATTGGCAAAACGTATAATGAAAAAGTAAATACGCAGCTATCAACTAAGCAAAATATTAAAAAATTGCTTCCTGAAATTGATATGGTGATTAACTGTGTAAAATGGCCAAAGGAACGCGAAGATTATTTAATAGATCGTGATATGCTCAATTTAATGGAAAAAGGATCAGTTATTGTAGATATTAGCAATGATACTGACGGTGCGATTGAGTCCTTCCGTGAAACAACTCATGAAAATCCTACATATATCGAAAATGGTGTCGTTCATTATTGTGTCAGCAATATTCCTGGAGCTATTGCTAATTCTACTTCTGTAGCTTATGCGGCATCTGTATTGCCACATATCCAATCTATCCTAAATTCAGGTGTGAAATCAGCCTGTATTAAAGACGGATTTTTAAGACGAAGCTTAACCGCTTATAAAGGATACCTTACACATGAAGAAACAAGTGCTATCCAAAATAGACCTTGGATCAAACCAGAAGACGTATTACATATACAAGAAGAAAAACTAGACCCAGCACCACCGGCTACATCAACAAGATCAACTAATTTTTTAAGCATGTAACGTTACGAAAGGAGGATATGAATGACTGTATATACGATACTAGTAGATTTTGCTTGTGCCAGCGTCCTGATTCTAATAGGCATGCTGCTTCGCGCAAAATTTAAATTTATTCAAAGAAGCTTCATTCCAGCAAGCTTATTGGCAGGTTTTTTAGGTTTAGCACTAGGACCTAGCTTTCTAAATGTTCTACCTTTTTCTGAAGATATTAGCTCCTATGCAGGAATCATCACCATCTTTGTGTTTGCGGCAGTTGGGATAAACGGGTTTTCTTTTTCACCAGGCAACATGAAAAAGGATATTAATCGAATGGGCGCATATGCCACTTATAAAATTCTTTGTATAGGTCTTCAAATGTCTATTCCAATTGTTTTTTCAATTTTAGTGATTTCAAAGTTTGCCCCGGAGATTAATAACGGATTTGGTTTACTTTTAGCAGCTGGATTTTATGGAGGTCATGGAACGGCGGCAGCGGTAGGTACAACCTTTGAAAATTTAGGATGGGAAAATGCAACTGACTTAGGAATGACAGCTGCTACTGGGGGTATTTTAGCAGGTATTTTTGGCGGATTGATTTTTATAAAATGGGCAACTCGAAAAGGTTATACTCATTATGTAAAAGATTTTTCGGAAATTTCGGAGGATCTAAAAACAGGATTAGTTCAACCTAAAAATAGAACGGCAATGGGGAATGACACTATTTCACCAATTGCCATGGATCCATTAGCCTTTCATTTAGCATTATTAGTGGTGCCATCAGGTTTGGGCTATCTATTAAATAACTATATTGCTACTGCTTGGGGACTAGAATTCCCAACGTTTACAATAGCATTTTTAATAGCACTGCTTATGTACATATTGCTAGGCAAAGGAGAAAAAGGCGTTTACAAATACGTTGATAGTAAGATAGTCGATCGTTTAGGAAGTGCAGCAACTGATTTTCTTGTATTTTTCGGTGTAGCATCAATTAAATTACCGATTGTGGTTGAATATGCACTTCCGCTTGGTTTATTAATGCTTTCAGGCATAGTAGTAGTGGTGGTGATGCTAGTCGTAATTGGACCTGCTATGAACTATGAAAGCTGGTTTGAACGTTCTATATTTGTGTATGGCTACTCAACAGGTGTATTCGCTATCGGACTTACATTACTAAGAATTATTGATCCTAACAATAAATCAAAAACACTTACAGACACAGCGGTAGTTGGACCGCTTAATACGCCGTTAGAATTATTTGCATGGTCAGCGGGGCCTGTTATGCTGCTAAGCGGACAGCACTGGACGTTTGTTGGGATTTTTGCAGGCATATCAATTCTATGTTTCGTCATCGCTCGAATCTTCAAATGGTGGCACTGGAAGGTTCCTTTAGGCGAGCGTCCTCCTGTTCCATTAGATAGAAATGAAGGCTTTATTCGGATATCGGGAGAACATATTGAAAAATAACGTAGGTTAAATAAAATATGTATACTTGACTAATTATATTTATATCTTATGAACGAGAAACAAGAGCCCGTAAACATATGTTTACGGGCTCTTACAATCCGATGAGAAGTTTGTGATAGAGAAGGATAAATTCGTCCGTTTTCTACCATGATTTATCTCTTGTTTTTCTTAATTAATGGATTGTTAGTGCTTGACCTATATTAAGCCGATTGTCTAGATATTTGTAGTCTCCGTAGGTAGAAATCTTTAAAAATATACCTTCTTTTACTCGGAAACCGGAATATTTTTCAGAGTTGTACGATACTATTTTCTGATACAACCTATTCTTACAACAGGTATTTTCTTTGTTTTACCTATAAATCGCTATTGAAAGGAGCAAAAATAAATGAAACGAAATGTTGTGTATGGTTTATTACTAACAGTGTCTTTAGTATTTGCGCTTTTTTTAATTGTTGATTGGCGCCAATATGAAACTGGGTTAGAACATGCTATTAAACCTGCTGATCAAAACTATGAAAACAGCGAAAACTATGTTTCTGACAAACGTATGATAAATGTAATTGTAAAGCTAACGGAAGAAAGTCCTGCAACATTTGGAACGAGATTAAAAAGTGCGCAAAGAATAGATGAGAAGCGTGTCCATGTGAATACCAATAAGCTAGAGGGCATTATCCAGTTAAAAGAAATAGAAGGTAAGACCTTGGTATGGCGTGTGCTAGACAACACATCAACTCATTTAATTATAGAAAGTAAGAACTGGGGAAATGAATAAGGGACCTGCGGATGGTTTCTTTCCTAATTAAAAGAGGCTGAGATAAAAGTATGTTAGTGATGTCTCAACCTCTTTATGTCCTTCTTATAAGCTGCCGTTACCGATTGTTCTTAAAAAATTTAGTCAAAACAGAGGATGAAAGGTATTTTTGATTTAATACTCATTAAAGTAGGTTTGAATCTTTTGAGGATCCGTTGTTTTCGTTAAAGCAAGCATTAAAAGAATACGGGCTTTTTGTGGATTTAGCGAATCGGATGTCACAAACGTATCTTTATCATCTGATTCTTCATGTGTCACAACTCCGCTTCCTACCCGGCTAGATCTAACAATAACTACGCCTTTTTTTACCGCATCTCTAGCACCTGTCAGGGCAGCATCGGATAGCAGTCCATTTCCTGCTCCTGCAACGACGATTCCTTTTGCTCCAGCTTTTACGGCTGTGTCATAAAAGTTCCTAGAATCGTTTTGATACCCGTATATGATATCTACTTGAGGAAGCTTATCTAATTTTGATACATCGAATATTGAGTGTGTTGTATGCTTGCGAGTTGGTTTGTTATAAAATATTACCTTATCTCCAGCTATTTCTCCTACATATCCTTGTTCAGGGGATTTAAACGTATCTACTGCCGTTGTATGTGTTTTTGTTATATAACGAGCTGCACCAATTCGATCGTTAAGCGCTACTAAAACGCCGGTATTTCGTGCGTCTTTCGTAGAGGCAATTTTCACTGCATTATACAAGTTTAGCGGTCCATCTGCACTTATAGCGGTAGCTGGTCTCATTGAACCAACCACAAGCACAGGCTTGTCACTCTTTACGACTAAATTTAGAAAATAAGCCGTTTCTTCCATCGTATCAGATCCGTGCGTCACGACAATTCCATCAACATCTTTAGAAGCTAATAGTGTATTAATTCGCTTCGCTAGCTTTAACAAAATGCTGTTATCTATATTTTGACTTCCGATATTTACGACCTGTTCTCCGCTTACTTTCGCTATTTTTTTCAACTGAGGAACAGCTTTGATAATTGTTTTAATGTTAAGAGCTCCTGATTCATATCCAGTTGTGTCTGTGCTGCTTTCAGAAGAGCCTGCAATCGTACCTCCAGTGGCTAAAATCTTTATATTAGGCTGCTCTTCTTTCACTGAATGTTTTACAGTCATTTTAGAATCATTTACCGATGCATTGACCAATGATAAAGGTCCCGAAAATAAGATAACGCTTGATAAAAAGGTGATGCCTACTATTCTTTTCAGTTCCATCATTACTTAGCTCCTTTTAGGCAAAAGACATGTAACGGTATTATTGGTAATTTGAATTTAAAATATCCAATCATTTGTCCGCACGAAGAATAAATGGATAAACGCATTATTCTTATGAGATCCTTCTTGTTTTTTCTGCTTTTTAAGATACATGATATAAACGTAAAACGGATTTCAGAAAGGGGTAAAGCAGTCTAGTAGCATCCTCTTCCTGTCGGAATATTAGGTATTGGAGAACCACTTATTTATGGAGTTATTCTTCCATTAGGACGCCCATTCATTACTGCTTGTATCGGTGGAGGAATTGGAGGAGCTGTAATCGGAATGTTCGGAAACGTTGGTTCCATTGCTATCGGTCCATCTGGCCTAGCTTTAATTCCATTAATTGCTCATGGTTTATGGCTGAAATATATCATCGGCTTACTTGCAGGATATGCTGGAGGATTCATCTGCACATATTTATTTGGCATACCAAAAGAGGCTATTACAGAAGGCTCTAATAACAAAGAAGTACCTGAAGCGAAGACAAAAACTGAAGTTGCTGCAACAGGTGAGAAAAAAGAAATGAACGATACAACTTTAGGAAGCGCATTCAAACTTCCGTTTGACGGATATATTGTGCCTCTAGAAGACGTCCCTGATACTGTTTTTTTCTTCAAAGATGATGGGAGACGGTTTTGCCATCGAACCAACTAATAATATTCTTGTTTCTCCTATCAATGGGGAGGTTGTTAGCATCTTTCCTACAAAACATGCCATAGGTCTAAAAACAGATCAAGATCTAGAGTTATTAATTCACGTAGGGTTAGAAACAGTGAACTTGAACGGGAAAGAGTTTACATGTCTAATTAAAGAGGGAGAAAAGGTTACACAAGGAACCCCGCTTTTAAAAATAGACCTAAACTACATTAAAGAAAATGCTAAATTACTTGTTACACCAATCATCTTTACAAATTTATCTGAACATAATCAAATACAGTTATTAAAAACAGGGTACAATGAGCAAGGTATAACAAATATTATTGAGCTAGTTTCTAAAAAACAGTAAGTTAATTAAATCTAATTGATTATTTAAGGGTACTTTTCTAAATAGAAGAGTACCCTTTTTTACTGGCGGCAATTCATCACCTCTAGAGAGTAACCAGGGCTGGATTGGCTATTGGTTCGTTTTTGTAATATTAAACATTAAGCAATGATAGGTTACTTTTACGCCATTTTCGTCACGATGATTATTTTCATATAAATTGATCAACTGACGAAAAAAGGAAGGGCGCTGACAGTAGCTTTCCTCGTTACTGTTACTTGCTCCAATCTTTTTTATTGATGTAAAAAATGCCTGGACCGTCGGAAAGTATTGAATCTCTAGTTTCTCCATTTTTGATAGTTTAAATGGATGCTCTCTCAATGGAACTAATGCTTGTTCACAAATTTGAGACAACTCTTCAAGAGAAAAAAACGATTGGCCAGGTGAACTGTTATTGAAAAGACCAAGCTTTTGTTTCGCATGGCTGTAGCATGAGTGAAGCTCTTGAAATGTACGGTTACCAAAGGTTGAAAATAGTAAGCTGCCTGTAGGCTTAAGTTGTTTATACAATTTTTTAATTGTCGTATGAAGACTATTAAACCACTGAAATGTTGCATTCGAAATAATAAGGTCATAATGTTTTTCTATACTTAGTTCCTCGATATCTCCGCATATGAAAGAAACTCGATCTTCCCTTATTTTTTTCTTTGCTAACTCAATCATTCCTGATGACAAATCAACTGCTGTAATAGCGGCCTTAGGAAATTTTTTGCACAATAATTGTGTTAAATAACCCGTGCCGCAGCCAACTTCAAGAATAGCTATTTTCTGGTTAAAGAAATTAGTGGGAAGCTGATCTATTAACTGGTTTGCCATGCTTTTTTGTACATCGGCATAAGCATCATAAGTTTTAGCATGATTATTGAACCTTTTCTTTAAAAGTTGCTTATTAATCATAAATGAGCTCCTTTTCGAGAAATTTTTCTATAAGTTGCGTACAGTGCTGAGGCTTTGTAAAAAAAGGAATATGGCCAGCTTTTTCTAAAATACACAGCTGCGCTTTTCCACCAATTCTTTCAGCTATGAAAGAAGAAGACTCAGGTAAACATATTTGATCATCTTTTCCATGGATCAACAAACAAGGAGTTTGAATTTGATTAAGTTGCATTCTAACATCTTTTTGGAGTAAATAATCCAGCCCTGTAAGGAGGGAGTACGTACTGTCTCCTTGATAATCACGCTGAACAACTTCCATAAATTGATGATGAAATTCTTCTTCTTTTTCAGATTTAGTGAACATAGCGTTATAAAATGAAGTAAGGGTTTTTTCTTTATTACGCTGTAGTTGCTTTTTCATACGTTCAACGATACGTTGTTCCCATCCAAATGTATTATGCACGTCGTTTGTAAAGCGACTAGTTCCGCCGATTAATATGAGTCCTTCTATCTTGTTAGGGTATAAACTAGCAAGTTCAAGCGTTACAAGGGAACCTAATGACCAACCCATTAAATAAACAGTACCTGCAGTAGAAGTAAGCAATTGGATTGCTCGTTCTCTAAAGTCACTTAGTTCTTTTAGACCTTTCCAGTCTGTGCACAAAACGTTACATATAGCAGACAATGATTTTATGATTGGGTGAAACGCTGCTTTTTCCATTCCCCATCCGGGAAATATTATAATAGTGGATGGTTTCATTGAATCACACTCATTTCTTTTCCAATTAGAGAAATTCTCTTTATGGCCCAATCTAAATCTTCTCGAGTATGATCGGCTGTTACAGTAAAACGAATTCTTGCTTTATTCTCAGGAACAGTAGGGGGCCTAACTGCAATAGCAGCAATTCCTTCTTTCTGTAAACGCTCTGCAAACTGCATTGTTCTTTTGTTTTCTCCCGTCAAAATTGGAATGATTTGAGATTGACTTTCGCATGTGTCGAATCCTTCGTATGTAAGTGCTTTCCTGAAAAATAGTGCATGTTGTTGAAGAAGTGCGCGACGCTCTGTGTCTTGTTGCACCTTTTCAATCGCAGCCGTTATTGCACCGAGTATAGCAGGGGGAAGAGCAGTTGAATAAATGAATCCTCGCATTCTATTTTTTAAATAATCTATGACCCACTGTTTTCCGGTAACATAAGCTCCAAATGACCCCAGCGCTTTACTAAACGTTCCCATTTGAATATCAATTTTATCTTGCAGATTAAGAAAATGCGCATATCCTTCACCATTTTTTCCGTATACACCGCTTGCGTGAGCTTCATCAACCATTAACATTGCGTTATATTGCTCTTTTAATTTAACAAGATCCTCGAGCTTGGCAAAATCACCATCCATGCTGAAAACAGTATCTGTTACAATTAACTTCCGTGACTCCATGGGAACTTTTTTTAATGAATTTTCTAGGTGGTTCATATCGTTATGGCGATAGCGTTGAAGTGTTGCGCGGCTCAGTAGGGCGCCATCAATGATACTTGCATGATTTAACTTATCGCTGAAGATGAAGCCGTTACGCGGAACCAAGGCTGAGATGATTCCTAGGTTTGCATTATAACCACTATTGATAATAAGTCCTGCCTCAGCTTTTTTCCAATTAACAAGTGCTTTTTCTGCTTTCTCGTAAAGAGAGTGATTTCCTATTATTAAGCGTGAAGCTGTTGCTCCTATTCCATATGTCATCACAGCATCACTCATTGTTTTCTTCAGGCCATTATCTCCTGCGTAGCCTAAATAGTTATTAGAGGCAAGGTTTAACATCCTATGTCCATTGACTATAAGCCATGGTTGTTCAGCAAATTCTGTAGTAACAAGGTGCCGTTTTTGAAAAATTTCATCTAAATAGGCAAGTTCTCTTTTAATATCTTCTTCCCAATCCAATACGCTTTCACCACCGACAATAAGATTAGTTAACTTTAATTTTAATATGGTTAACATATATATCTAATCACTCCTTTAGAAGAGTGTCAAGATAAAATGATTAAGTGTCATGTTAAATCAGGAGACGTAGTTTATAGCTTATTACTTCATAAATCTCAACACTACATGAGATGAAAGAGGTTATAAAAACAACTCTTAAATAAAAGAAACAAACTCCTAATGGTAGGGAGTTTGCTTCTTTTTGTTTTTTTAATACTGCTGTTTAATAACAAACGTCTTTTCCAACATGTTTTCGATTTATTTACACGCATCATATTAATCTAGCAATTTTATTTGCTTTACTAAACACTTCATATTGATTATCCTCTTTTTCTTAGTTATAATGTAATTGTTACATTTGTAATAATAATGTAATATATTTGTAACTTATATCATTTTTGCGATGTTAGATAGAATGGTAGCTAATTTTAAAAAATGAAAAGCTGTTTATGGATAAGCCCTTAGCGGTTGTGGTAGCAGCTGTGAGGGGAAAACTTTAGATAAAAAGGTGAGGACGATGTTGAAAAAAATATTTATTTTAGTTGTTCTAGGATATATATTCTTGAGTAGCAAGTATTTTCTTCAAAATTATGTGTATGCGGGCACGTATGAGCAAGATATAAAGATTAACGATGACTTGGTGTCGAGTCTTCTTTTAGAAAAAGCTGTTTTTTAACGGCTTTTAAGACGCTAAATTTTATATAAAGAGGTAATGGGTAGAGTTGTAATTTCTGAATATTGTCAGTCTCTTTCCTTATCTTCAAAGGTAAAAAGCAGGCGGTAGTTAAAATGATTGCAGGACTTCGGTTCCTAATAGATTTTTACATTGCCTAGACAATAACAAAGTAGAGAAGAAAGATGTAATTGAGAAGAGAAGGCTGAGGGAGTAAGAATAAAATGAAAAACTATTTAAATGTGGAAGAAGGAAAAAATAGCTGGAAGCGTTATGTAAGTACAACAATCCTTGCTTCTATGTTTATGCTGTTAGGATCAGTTATTTATATTATTGCTGAAATGATAATGGTTGCAGCTGATGAAAGTGGAAAATCATATGTTGATTTTGATAGCGGAGTAGCTGTGGGAATCAATGCTAATCTTGATTTTCTGTTGTCTCATATTATGTACATATGTTGGATTTTTGGTTTATGGATCGGGATTCGTTTTATTCACAAACGAAAAATGAAATCATTAATCACTGCTAACAAACGTGTGAATTGGAAGAAAGTAATATGGGCTTTTGGAGCTTTTAGCCTGTTACTAATCATTTCACAATTAATTGATGTTGTGTTTAACCATTCGGATTATTCATGGAACCATGTAAGTGTAAAAGAGTATGTACTATTAATACTTATTACATTTTTGTTAGTACCTATTCAAACAACAACGGAGGAGCTTTTCTTTAGAGGACTTCTTCTTCAATGGGTGAGTAAGAAAGTGAAGCGTCCAATTTTACTTGCGATTATTGTGGGACTAATGTTTTCAATAGGTCATTTTGCTAATCCTGAAATGAATAAATCCATTATATTGGTGGGACTAGATTATATTGTAGCTGGTTTTGCTCTTACATATATCGCGATTAAAACAAAAAGCTTAGAAATTACCATTGGCGCACACGCAGCCAACAACATGTTTCTCGCTCTGTTCCTTACAACGGACGATTCTGTTTTCGGATCTATACCGAGTTTGTTTAAGGTAGCTGACACTGAGCCAGGAGCTAATCTTATTTGGTCGATTGTTATGTTTAGTGTTTTCTATATCTTATGTAGAGGGAAGATAAAAAAGGAAGAAGCAGCTGACAAAGATCAGCTTATTGCTTAAATTGGCAGAACCAATAACTAAACAGGATAGGAGATGTAACAGAGTGAGTGGAAATCACGATGAAAATAAACCATTGACTCGCGCAGAAATGAAGCGGGGCCACTTAGCTACTCAACATCGCATTTTGAATGTACTTATCGTTCTTGCATCGATTGCTGCAGTGTATCTAGCAATAAAAACCATACTTTAAAAGAGCAGCATTAAATGCTGCTCTTTTTATTTTGTAAAAACACGCGCACGAAACTACCAATTGAAAAAAGCTTTTAACGAAATCATTGTAGCCGCGTAGATAAGAGATGAGATTAAAAAGGTAGGCAAATGCGCATGTTTTTCAAAAGGGAGCTCTTTACTGATCACGTTAAATAACATTGCACCTGAACTAAAAGCAATCATCGACTCAATAAGCAGTCCTGATGAAGGTCCGAAAACGCCCAGAATGGACCCAAGAAAAGTTGCTCCGGCCAGCATATAGCGGCCTCTAGTTTTGTGTAAGCGCGGATGTTTTTTTCCTAGATGGTAAGACCACCCGATAAAATGAAGGCTGATAGCCAGTCCGTAGAATACTGATTCAACTCGCTTAACATCGGTTGAAAATACGACGTAAGAAATGATAAAAGAATAAACCATAAAAAAACTAGCCTGTACCATGTACACGGTCAGTTCCGTTAGGTGTGTGGCTGCTTTTGTCTGAGCAAATGAATACACAGAAAAATAGACGAGTAAGCCGAGAAGACCAAGAAAATATAGTTCAGTATCAAGGGCTAGCGACCCTCCAAACTCTTCTTGTTTCTTGTGAAGCGTCGGTAAGATATAAATAAATACATAGGCAATAGCTACACCGCCTGATAATGAGAGCAGCTTTTGCTCCCCGATTGGAGAACGTTCGACAATCGTTAATGCGTATAGTTGAATGAGGATAAAAACAATACCTATTATGATTGATTCAATTGTAACCATGATGGTCTCCTTTTAAGGTTCACTTTTATGGTTTAATTCCCTTTAATAGAAGAAGAGAAACCATACTTTAAGTGGATACTTCTTAAAGAGGCGCGTTCATTAATGGGATATTGTACCTTAATTATTTCTTAAAACGTATTATTAAAAAGATTTGCTTTTGGTTACCACAAACATGAAAAAACCTTGTTTGGTATACTCTGTTCAATAACCTGTTTGTTTTGACTTTATGTTACAATAAATTGATATCTAAATGAGAAAGAGTGATAACTGCCGTTTATCGGATATGAATGTGTATCAACTTTATTGAGAAATTTAGAATTTTAAACAGAAGCACTAATGAACCACGGGTGTGCAAAAGTTTTTTACGATAAAATGAGTGGAGAAACAAAATAACGACCTGGTCTAGAATTAGTAAAAATATAAATACCGAATAATACCATTTTTTACGAAAGTAGCAGGCACTACTCTTGGCTCGGTTTAGTAGAAGATGATCCATATAGCTAGCTCTCAATTAAAGTAATAGATAGTGTTAGCTAACTAGACTTTATACGTTAACATCATGGGACTGAACAAGAAGAAAAAGGGAAAGTTTAAAAGTGATTAAAGAACGATTGTGAAAATCACGCGGGAATGAATTGAAAAGAGGTTATAACATGGCTAGAGGTCGGAAATTTGATACAATTGACTTATTCCGTTCTACCAAAAAGCTTATTATCCAAACTGGATATGAAGGGTTTACAATTGGTCAATTAGCGAAAGAATTAAATGTTACACGAGCAGCAATTTATAAATATTATCAAAATAAAGATGAATTGCTATTAGACTTTATGTTAGATGAAATAACAAATACATTAACAAGCTTTTCCTCTATTCCAAAGGAATTACCTTTCTTAGAAAAGATAGACTTACTCTTGGAAAAAATATTCATGTACAAGGATTTACATTTAATTCTTGGAATTGGAATACCTACAAAAAATATCCCTTTGCTAGAAGCTAAGAAAGAAAAGCTTTCTCATATGCACCATGAGCTATACAAGCCTCTTATACATATAGTGCAGCAAGGAAAAGAAGAGGGCTTCATTGAAATGGATATGCCAAATGAAATGTTGTTAGGGTTTATATTTCAAAGTATTTCTATTCCTAACCATTCTGGAATGGACGCTGAACAAGTACTCATCTATACGAAAAAGTTAATTTTAGACGGTATTATAAAAAGAAAGTGACAAATGTGTAACTTATGTATATAATAACCTTTGTACGACACATAGGTTATTTTCGTTCAAAAGTAACAAATATGTAACTTATAGATGCAGTGAGTGGTGCGAAAATCACATCTGTTATTTTTTTGTTTAAAAGTAACAGATGTGTAACTAGTTTTAAAAGGAGAGTTTAAATTTATTTTTAGAAACTAAGTAATTAACTTACACATACTGACCTGCATATATAGTAATTTTTTTAAAAGTACATAAGTTATTTTTTTGTTTGAAAGTGACAAATGTGTAACTATTTTTGAAGGGAGAGTTTAAAGTTGTTTTTAGCAATTAAAGAATTAAAACATGCTAAATTTCGTTATGTAATGATGAGTATTATCATCGTTTTAATTGCTTGGCTAGTGTTTATTTTATCGGGACTGGGAAATGGCCTTTCGACATTAAGTGCTGCCACAATTAAAAACTTAGATGCAGATTATGTAGTTTATGAGAAAAGTGCTGGTACTACGTTTAGCAAATCTATCATGTCTGGTAATTTAATTAACGATATTAGAAAAAACACAGATGTAAAAGATGCCGCTGTTTTCGGATCATCAATGGGAGCAATTTCTAAAGAAAAAACGGATGATAGCAGCAAGAAAACAGATGTAGCAGTAGTTGGAATTACTGCAGGATCCTTCATTGAGCCAACCGTTATAGAAGGGAAGCAACTTTCAATTAACAAGAAATTTGGCGTTCTAGCCAATAGTAATTTGAAAGATGAAGGGTATAAAGTTGGGGATGAAATTCTTGTTTCTAATTCTAAATTGAAATTAACTATTATTGGTTTTGTCGAGAATGAAACATTCAACCATTTACCGGCGTTATTTACGAATATGGACACTTGGAGAGAGTATCAGTATGCAGCACCAGGGGCTGACAACGGCATTAAAAATCCAGTGCAATCTATTATTTTAAAAGCTCCTCAATTAGATGCAGCTAAGCTGGATAAACAGGTGGAAGGAATTAAAACTGTTACAAAATCGACCGCTGTAAAAGGAATGCCTGGTTATAAAGAGGAAAATGGAACCATTTTAATGATGCTTTCATTTTTGATTGTTATTTCAGCTTTTATCATCTCAGTTTTCTTTTATGTTATAACAATTCAAAAAACTCCTCAATTTGGTGTAATGAAAGCAATTGGAGCTTCAAATCGATTTATTTCTAAAGCTATTGTTGCACAGGTATTTATTCTGTCTTTCTTTGGAATTTTGGCAGGGATAGGCATAACATATGTAACGGCTCTTTTCTTCCCTAAAAATATGCCTTTTGATTTAGATGTTAAATTAGTAATTTTATATGCAATTACGTTATTAGTTATCAGTCTATTAAGTTCTATTGTTTCAGTCCGACAAATTACAAAAATTGATCCATTAACAGCTTTAGGGAGGTTGGAATAAATGAGCAGTATTCAGTTGCACCAAGTTACAAAACAATATACGGAGGGAACTTCTACTCTAACAGTTTTAAAAGAAGCTTCTTTAAAGGTTAATCCTGGAGAGCTGGCAGCGATTGTAGGACCATCTGGTTCAGGAAAGAGTACTTTACTATCTATTATCGGTGCATTAATGAAGTCAACATCTGGAAAAGTAATTGTAAATGGAAAAGATGTAGGGCTATTAAATGAGGAGCAGCTAGCCAAATTTCGTTTAAACGAAATAGGTTTTATTTTACAATCATCTAATTTAATTCCTTACTTATCTGTAATGGATCAGTTAATTTTAATTAAAGTAATGGCTGGTAAAGCAAGTAATGTGGATCGTCAGCTTGCCAAAAAAATACTGAATGAACTTGGGTTAGGAGATAAGATAAACAAAATGCCTAATGAATTATCTGGCGGTGAGCGACAGCGCGTAGCAATTGCCCGGGCCTTTTTTAACCAGCCAAGCGTTATTCTCGCTGATGAGCCAACAGCAAGCTTAGATTCAGAACGTGCTCATGAAGTAGTGCAATTAATTGCGGGTGAAGTGAAAAAACGAAAAAAAGCAGCAATCATGGTCACGCACGATGAACGTATGTTAGCTTACTGCGACCATGTATATCATATGGAGGATGGAAAACTAATATTAACTAATATTATTAACTAAGAGATAGAGATAACGACGCTTGATGTCACTAACCTTATTATTCTTTCTTTTATAAGGTGAATAACTAAACTAGTAGCTAACTAATTGCTTTGCATGGTGATTTTGCGACAGTTGGCGAATAAGAAATATTGGTATTTGTATGTGAATCTACAAACCTAACTAGACTTATAAAATATTCCCTCTGTGTCTAATAAATAAAAAACCTTTGCCCAGAAGGGCAAAGGTTTTTTATTTAACTATTTCTTAAGGAAGAAAACGAAATCCTTGAAAACAGAATTCCTTTAATTATAATTAATGGTAAAATAATCAATATAAAAAGAAATAAGATAACTGATTTAATATCTTAAACTAATGAATTAACTCTAATTAAGGATAAAGATTGAATATACGTAAAAAGGAGTAGATAAATAAATGAGTACAAAAAAAATACCCCTTACGCCGTTTGAAACAGCTCATATTCAATACTTACATAAATGGTTAAATGATGAACGGGCAATACGAATGGTAGGCAGAACACCTTTAACTTATGAAGAGGTAGTGCAAGAAGTAGAAAAGAAAAGAATGAACAACGATTTAATTTTAGGAATTGAAAGCGAGGAAAAAGAATTAGTTGGATGGGTATTTCTAAAAGATATAGAATACGCACATGGAAGAGCTAGTATAGGAATTCTTTTATCTTCAGAATCTAGAGGGCAAGGATACGGTCAAATGGCCATGGAGCAAATGATTGATCTAGGGTTTAAACAGCTCCGTCTAAATAAAATCTATTTAACTACAAGAGGAATAAACGAACAGGCAATTGCATTGTATGAAAAAATCGGTTTTGTTACCGAAGGGAAATTAAGAAATCATGCCTATGTGGATGGGAAGTACGTAGATACATACTTTATGGGTATACTGGCATCAGAATGGAAAAAGTAAACTTACTTCTTCACCATAAAAAGCTAAGCTTACAGACTATCATGAAAGTAAAAAAGCTAGTGCTTGTATTGTACAAAAGTCACGATTTCATATATCATTTATTTGCCGCCCGTAAGCGCAAATGATAAAAATGATAAAACTGTAATAATATACGAAGTACTTTAGTATTTACTAAATAAACTATGAATCTCAGGTAAGAGAAAATTAGAGTGATTATAACATTTTTAAACTTTGTATGTATATGAAACTACAAATCTGACTACACTAATAACGTATTCTCCCTATTACAATAAAGTTAAAAATCCTTTGCCTGCATGAGGGAAGGATTATTTTTTTATAAATCCTGCTTTTATTGGTTGTTAATCTAAATAAAGGGGAATCACATATATTAAGAGCACACAAAGGGGATAAATAGTAGTGACAAATTATAGGTACTATACGGGATCCCTGTTCACCAGGGAATTAGAACGTTTAAAAGAAGAATATATTCAACTTGATTTCGACGATGTGAAAAAAATGGTTGAAGAAGATATTTTACTGTTAGAAAAAGCGGTGAATATGTTGTCTACGAATACAGTTTATTAAATTAGGCAAACTGCTCAAGGTGCAATAAAGCATTATTTAACGACCGCTGTTAATTCAACTTAAAAAAATGGCTACCTCTTTTGACTGGGAAGAGGTGGTCTTTTTCAATTTACAGACTGGATAAGATATACTAAGTAAAAAAACGTTTGAAAGCATTTTATAACATTTCCTAGTTTCTAAGAAATGTTGCCCAAACAAAAAAGGACATTTCTTCTATGTCCTGTTCCCTCGTATCAGCCCCGCCTACGCTAAATACTATGACAGCCACTCATGCCATCCAACCTATACTTAGTATAAACGAAAGCGTTTACAAAGTAAAGATATTAATGAAATATTCTGTCTATTTTTATATGAAACTTATCTATATCGAATAACATCAAACATGATAGGTGACATTTTTAATGTCTAGAGATTAATTCACTCATTAATCTGTTTAAAGCAATGTGTAATATATCATGTTCTGTATACTCTTGTTCAAAGGCTAGACTTCTTTTTTCTTTTTTCTTCAACAACTTTTTAATTTCATCACATAAATAAATTTGAGAATCCAAAAGCTTTATTTCTCTTCTATCTTTTATTTGTTTAGACATGAAATCAACTCCTTTATGATTCTTTAAGGAACTATTCTATCTTGAAAAGTAAAATCCTTCTTCTATTACATCGGAATAACGTAATGGGGTTTATTTATCAGAAGGAATCATCTTAGATTAGAGAAAAATGGATCCTATTTTTAAGAAACACTGTGTCAATAATACTACAAGATGTTTCATTTTTTGGCTGGAAAGAGGTAGGTCTTTTCTGTTTTCACTCTGTATATCGTGTTCAATCTTAGTTACTATAATCATTTTTAAAGGAACCAATCAAGTAGAAGAACCCTTGGATCAGTCCTATTCACTGTCCAGGGTTCTTTTTCCGAAATAAGCAGCTTTGCATCATACATTCTTGGTATGCAAACGTTCCTCTGAGAAGCGAGCAGTGAAAGACATTATGCTTACAAGCAGCACGAGTGAAATGATATATTTAGAATAATATTATTATTGGTGAAAATGATTTAGGAGAGAAAACTATGGAACTCAAACAGTTAAAAATTTTTCAAATTGCTGCCAGAGAACTAAACTTTACTCGAACAGCTGAAATTCTTCACTATGCTCAATCAAGTGTAACAGCTCAGATTAAATCTCTTGAGGAAGAACTTGCTGTCCAACTTTTTGATCGGTTAGGGAAGCGAGTTATCTTAACTGACGCTGGAAAGCGCTTTAAGCTATATACGGACAAGGTGCTTGATTTAACCGAAGAGGCAAAGGAAACTGTAGGTGGGAATGAAGAGCCTAGTGGAACGTTAACAATATGTGCTTCAGAAACCCAATGCACCTATCGCTTACCAGCTTTGCTGAAACTATTTCAAGCTCGTTTTCCTAAAGTGAAACTGATTTTCCGACCTGGAATTTCTGAAAATGATTTTGAGGATTTACTTGCTCAAGGTCTCATAGATGCTGTTTTAATATCGATGACTTGCATTAACTCGGATAAGCTGATTGCCGAGCAGCTTGTCGCGGAACCTATTGTTATAGTAAGCCCGCCGAATCATCCTTTAGCCGATAAATCTGAAGTAAGGCCTGCGGACCTAGACGGTCAGTCGCTGCTTTTTACTGAGAAGTGCGATTATCGAAATATATTTGAAGCATCACTTGTTGATGCAGCCGTTCAACCGTTATGTGATCTTGAACTTGGTGATGTAGAAGCTATCAAAAAATGTGTAATAGCTGGAATTGGAATAGCAGCACTGCCTAAGCTAGCAGTGGAGAAGGAAATAGAGGAAGGGAGTATGAGTGTATTAAGATGGAAAGGTCCAGAGTTTCCAATCGTAACTCAGCTGGTCTGGCATAAAGACAAATGGGTGTCTCCAGCTTTGAGTGCTTTTTTAGATGTAACTAGAGAAGTAATACTGGATCATTAAGGGGATTAGTATTTGAATCTATTTTTATTGAACAACAAGATTGGGCTGCATAAATAAATTGATTACATAGTATAGAGGTTACTAATCGGTTTTTTAGATAGTAACAATCTAAATATTCATCTGTAATGATTGGGGCCGGGCTTGTATTATATATGATAAGAAGTTTGTTGGATATACATATAGTTTATTTATGTTCTCTACTACATTACTATTCTGTATGTGTATTGCCTAAACCACTATAAGTATAAGTTACCTGCAGCGTAACAGTTGAATCTGCTAATTGTAGAGAAGGTTAAAATTTAATTAAGGTATGTATTTGATTTTAGACAATGGGAGGGGTATAAATGAAATCCTATAACTATTTTTGCTCTACTCAAATTGAGGTAGGGACGGGAAAAGCTAAAGAATTGCCAGAAATGCTAAAATCTCTAAATATTGGTTCATCCATTTTAATTGTGAGTGATCCAGGTGTGGTCCGTACAGGACTAGTTTCACCAATTATAACGGCCCTTGAGGCTTCTGGTTATCGCGTATTATTATTCGACTCCATTGAACAAAATCCTCGAGATAAGAATTGCTTGGAAGGTGCTAAATTATTTCGTGAATTTGGTGCAGATGCAGTTGTTGCCGTTGGTGGCGGAAGTGCAATGGATACAGGAAAAGCTATTGCACTGTGCGGTCCAAACGGCGGGGAACCATCTGACTATGCAGACGGCCGACTTTTGTATTCAAACATTGCACCAGTTATTTGTATTCCAACTACTTCAGGTACGGGCTCAGAAGTTACTCGTTCTGCTGTTATTACGGAAGCATCTACACATCGAAAAATGACACTCAAACATAGTTTGTTAAGACCCGTCTTAGCGATTCTTGATCCTGAACTAACATTAAGTCTTCCGCCTTCTGTTACTGCTGCTACTGGCATTGATGCACTCGTTCATGCGATTGAAGGTTATACGTGTAAAGTAACAAATCCTATTTCACAAGCGCTCGGAGCTCAAGCAATGAGAACCATTGTTTCGGCATTGCCTATCGTTTTCCGCGATGGCAAAAATGAAGCGGCTCGTCAAGATATGCTGGAAGGAAGTCTCTTAGCAGGCCTTTGTTTTGGATCTGCAGATGTTGCTTCAGTACACTGCTTAGCAGAAGCGCTTGGAGGACTTTATGATACCCCGCATGGAGTTGCTAATGCTGTATTTTTGCCATATGTATTAAGATTCAATTCTATGGAGAATAAGCAATTGCATGCGACATTAGCACGGTATATGAACTTTGCCAAGGATTCAGATTCAGATGAAATAGCTGTTGAAAAATTAATTCAAGGGATTATAGAGTTAACCGAATCATTAAATATTCCTAAATTAAAAGATTTAGAGGGTGTAAAGAAAGAAGACTTTCCGAGCATTGTAAGGTTGGCCATGCAAAACAACTCAACATCAAGTAACGTCCGTTTAATTACGGAGACTGATTATATGCAAATTCTTGAACATGCTTACTTTAACTCTGTAGATCGAAATTGGAATTCTGGAGTAGAGAGCTTGAATTAAAAGATAAAGAGTAAATATAGAAGACACTCATCAAAAAGAAGCCCTTGATACAATTAGCAAGGGCTTTCAAAAATATGAGAATCACAGTTAATACATATTTTTCCTGGTTCTAAGCAGTAAGCTTTGAATCATTATTATCTTTAGATGCTTGATTCTTGTTTCTTAAAAGAAATGCACCAAATAGAGTAAAGATAGTAACAATAACCCCCATGATTAAGTATGTTTGACGAAAGCCAATGGAATCGTATAGATTTCCTACGATAGGAGAGAGTATAACAGCCCCTAGCTGCATTGCGAACTGGTATCCAACCAAATATAAAATTGAAGAGAATTTTGTATCAAAATGTGTAGCAAGATATTTAAACACAGAAACGATGATAATGGCAAACTCTGGTGCGTTAAGAAGCTTAATAAATGAAATGCTGTATGGATCTGATACTAACCCTGAACCTATCACGCGCAAAATCATAATGATTCCCGCTAAAATTAAACCTCCTTTAGGACCGACTTTACGGACAATGAATGGAGCAACTAACAGCATACCTGATTCCAAAAAGACCTGACCTGCGTTCAAGTAACCGAATATTTGGTTACCTAATTGTTCGGTTGGGAACAAAGAGGCATAATATACAGGGAATTGCTGATCAAACACATTATAAATACAGCCCGTCCCGAGCATGAAAATCATAAAAACCCAGAAATCTTTTCGTTTAAATAAACTGCCCAAATCTTGAATAGAAAGGGACTTTGCCTTTTTTTCTTCGATAGTGGATACTTCTACTTTTGTAAGAAAAATAACAAGTAATAAGAGAATGCCTGATCCCGATGCAATCCAAAAGTTGATATCAGGGTTAATATTAAGCATTCGTCCCCCGATGGCAGCTGCAACGGCAGCTCCTATTGATCCCCAAAGTCTTGCACGACCGAATTCAAACTCGTACTTTCTTCCAACTTTTTCAATATATGACTCGATAGCTGAGATACCAGCTAAAAAAGTGATGGCAAGATAAGACCCACCTGTCAGAGCTCCTAACCAAAAATTCCAGTTTAAAAGTGGTTGATAGATAAAAATGAGAAATGGTCCAGATAAAATAACTAAAATTGAAATGAAGTATAATAAATTCTTTCGTAAGCCCAATTTGTCAGAGATATATCCATAAAGCGGTTGGAAAAGCATAGTAAAGACAGCGTTTACAGAAAAAACAATACCTGTTTGTGCTCCGGAAAGGTTAAGGCTTTGTCCCAACCAGATAGCAAAAAAAGTGAAAATAGAGGCAATAGATAAGAAGAACAAGAAAAAGAAACTGCTTAGCTTCCAGTAAAGTTTATTGTTTTGCATATTTAAATCCCCTTTGCTGTTTATGTATCTAAATTTTATTTAGAAAGCGTTTTCGATTTGATTGTATTATATATGGTACCGATTTCATATGTCAATAAGAAATTAATTAACAAAAACACCTTTTAAAAAAGGTTTATTTAAGTATAATGTGTTTTTTTTGAGTATGGTACTGATTTCTTACTTGTGAAACAAACACTTTTAAGTACGCTGATTTATTAAGCATGAAACATTTTATATAAAAAGGTTCTGTTTTGAATAGTCACAGTGATTTTACTGGTAATCTTATTGAACGCATGATATAGAGATGCAAACGAATTCATTCATTGCATTGTGGCTCTTTCTTAACGTAAAATAAGTATGAAACTGATTTCAGTTAGTGATGGAGTGATAAATAAATGCCTACCATATATGACGTAGCAAAATTATCGGGGTTATCAAAAACAACCGTTTCCCGTGTTATAAACAATCATTCGTATGTTTCAGAGGAGAAAAAAAATCTGGTGCTAAAAGCAATGAAAGAGCTTAACTATACCCCGAACCCTTCAGCAAGAAAGTTAAGGGGACAGGTAACGACTACAATTGGTGTCATTGTACCAAGAATCGTAAATCCTTTTTTCTCTTATTTAGTCGATTCAATTGAACAAATTGCTTATAAAAACGGTTATCATGTATTAATTTTTCAAAGTAATGAAGACAAAGAGAAAGAATTGGCCTTTTTAAATTTACTAAAAACAAAGCAAGTTGACGGAATTATTATGACCTCTATTGAGAATGACTGGAGTATCATAGAACCGTTTACTGAATCTGGTCCTATTTTGTTATGCAATGAATATGTAAACAACGCAAGTGTTCCAATCGTTCGATTAGATCAATACAAGGGTGCGTATATAGGCGTAAAGCATTTACTTGAAAAAGGCCACCGGAAAATTGGGTACTGTACAGGTGGATTGTTTGCTGAGGAAGGTAAGGACAAGGACCGTAATCAAGGTTACCAAAAAGCACTTCAAGAGGCAGGGATCGAGCCAGATCCAAAATGGATCTTTGTTAATCAACACAGTATTGAAGATGGAAAACAAGTAGTTAAAAAAATCCTGTCAATGGAGGATCGTCCAACAGCTATATTTACAGGAAGTGATGAAATTGCCGGGGGAATGATGATTGAAGCCAAAGAGTGTGGTCTAAAAATACCTAATGATTTGGCGATTATTGGCTTTGATGATCAACCTCTTGCACAAATGTTAGATCCAAAGCTAACGACTATACGACAACCTATTGATCAGATGGGGATTAAAGCAATGGAAACCCTTATTGATATGTTGAATGATTCGGAAGTAAAAGTGGAAACTTTTGAACTTCCAATCGAGCTGGTTATCCGAAGTTCAACGTAATAGGAGGTCACATATGAAGGTGAGGACTGAACTTATTCGTTCTCACCTTTTTTGAAAAATTTTCAGAAAAATCATTGAAACCGTTCCCATGATGTAATACAATAAATTTATCTTAAAGAAGAAGGGTCATATCAGACTTTTTAGTAGCATAAATTTTTTTAATCATATATGGTATCGATACCATATAAACGAAGGATAAGTACATAATCTTAATACAAAAATATGGGAGCTGATAAGAAATGGTTCAACTAAGTGAAAGAAAGAATGAAGAGAGCGCTACAATAAAGAATAGACAATGGTGGAAGGAAGCTGTTGTATATCAAATTTATCCGAAAAGTTTTTATGATTCTAATGGTGACGGAATTGGTGACTTAAAAGGAGTTATTCAAAAATTAGATTACTTAAAAGAGTTAGGTATCGACGTTATTTGGTTAAGCCCAGTTTATCAATCACCAATGGACGATAACGGATATGACATCTCTGATTATCAAGCAATTGCAGAGGAATTTGGCTCTATGGAAGATATGGATCTATTAATCCGTGAAGCTAAAAAAAGAGATATAAAGATTATTATGGACTTAGTTGTTAACCATACTTCGGATGAGCATGAATGGTTCATAGAATCAAAAAGTGATGTAAATCATCCTAAAAGAGATTGGTATATTTGGAGAAACGGAAGAGAAGACGGGACTCCGCCTAACAATTGGAAATCTATTTTTGGCGGTTCGTGCTGGGAGTATGATGAGAAAACCGGACAGTATTATCTTCATGCATTTTCTAAAAAACAGCCTGATCTTAACTGGGAAAATCCTGATCTTCGAAATGCCGTTTATAAAATGGTCACATGGTGGTTAGATAAAGGAATTAGCGGCTTTAGAGTAGACGCCATTACATTTATAAAAAAACGACAGGACTTTGCTGATTCGCAGGATGGAATGAATGTAATTGAAACCAATCAACAAGGCATTCATGAATTTTTAAGTGAATTAAGTAAAGAAGCTTTTACTTCACATGATATTTTAACCGTGGCAGAAGCACCTGGGGTATCACACAAAGAACTACCTATTTATGCCGGAGAAGACGGGCACTTTAGTATGCTTTTTGAGTTCGATCATGTCGATCTAGATGTAGGAAAAGAAGGAAAATGGTATGAACCGTATAATTGGAATCTACTTGATTTCAAAAAAGCCATTTCTGACAGTCAAACGTTCTATAACAACACAGGGTGGGGAGCGCTTTATTTAGAAAACCATGACCAGCCTCGTTCTTTAAACAAATTTATTAAACCAGAAGATATAGGACCTATTCCAGCTAAAATGTTAGCTACCGTCTATTTCTTCTTAAAAGGAACGCCATTTATCTATCAAGGGCAAGAAATTGGAATGACAAATGTAGAGTATCCATCAATTGAGCATTACAATGACTTGGCTTCAATCGATCAATATTACTCTGCGCTGAAAGAAGGATTCTCAAAAGAGGAAGCATTAGCAGCGATTTGGAGACGCAGTCGTGATAATTCTCGAACACCTATGCAGTGGAATCATTCTGAACATGCAGGGTTTAGCCAAGGTACACCGTGGCTAGAGATAAATTCTAATTACTCTTCTATTAACGTCGAGAATGCTTTAAAAGATCGTAATTCTTTATTTTATTTCTATAAAAAGTTAATTAGTTTAAGAAAAAGCAGTCCATATTCAGATGTTATTGCTTTTGGTAAATATGAAGACATGTTTAAAGACAGCCTACAAATTATGGCCTACACGAGAGAGTTGAACGATAAAAAAATAGCGGTGATTGCTAACTTTGATAATAAAGAGTTAACTCTAAACTTAGATTGTAATATAAAAAATGTTATTTTATCGAACTATGATCATTTAGAGTTACACCTAAATCAAATAAAATTGCGACCTTACGAGTCCATTGTTTGTGAAATCGATTCATCATTTTAATCTCTTTTTATCATAATTGACTCATTCACGTATAGAAAGGCAGGGTGAAATCTTTTGAAAACATTAAGAAATCAACATCAAGAAAAAATCTCAAAGGCAATGGAATCTGTGTTAAACGAACAGGAGTCTGTTGATCAGAATCATTGGCGACTACAATACCATGTGTCTACACCAGCATTCTGGATGAATGACCCAAACGGATTCAGCTTTTATAAAGGTGAGTATCATTTGTTTTATCAACATCATCCTTACTCTCCCGAGTGGGGGCCAATGTATTGGGGGCATATAAAAAGTAAGAATCTTACTCATTGGGAACACCTTCCGATCGCTCTTGCTCCGAGTGAAGAATACGATCAAGACGGATGTTTTTCAGGAAGTGCAATTGAAAAAGACGGAAAACTTTATGCAATGTATACAGGGAATGTGTGGACAGGGGATAACTATGATACGGACTTAAGACAGGTTCAGTGTCTTGCTGTAAGCGAAGACGGCGTTCATTTTAATAAAGTGCCTCAAAATCCAGTTATTGGTTCAGTGCCTGAAGGGGATATTCATCCTCATCATTTTAGAGATCCAAAAGTATGGAAGAAAGACGACTATTATTATTGTGTTCTTGGATCACGCACAAAAGATCATGAAGGCCAAGTTCTTTTGTATCGTTCAAGAGATCTGTTGAAATGGGAGTTTATAAATGTAATGGCCAAAAGTCAAGGGGATCTTGGTTTTATGTGGGAGTGCCCGGATCTTTTTAGTCTCGAAGGACAAGACGTGCTTGTTATATCGCCTCAAGGAGTAAAACCAGAAGGAGATCTTTATCATAACTTACATCAAGCTGGATACGTAAAAGGGAAATTAGACTATCAAACAGGGCTGCTTCAACATGAAGACTTTCAGCTTTTGGACTATGGGTTTGATTTTTATGCTCCTCAAACGACAGAAGATGAACACGGCAGACGTATTATGATAGCGTGGATGGATATGTGGGAAAGCAGCATGCCCGAACAAAAACACAATTGGGCAGGCGCAATGACTATTCCGCGTGAGCTTTCTATTAAACAAGGGAATATAATTAGTAAACCAATTCCAGAGCTTAAGCAGCTTCGTCAAAATCAGGTGCAATATGAAAATATTATCGTTAATGGAGAACAGGAACTTGCAGGTATTTCAGGTGATTGTTACGAACTTGAAGTGAAAATTAACGCAAAAGCTTCTTCAAAATTTGGCATAAAAGTGAGAACACATAACGGAACTCATCAAGAAACGCTTTTAACCTACGATAAATTAGAAAGTTTGTTTATCTTTAATCGTGATAACTCAGGCAAAGGCGACGGAGGAGTAAGAAAAGCACCTGTTGGATTAAATGATAATCACTTACATCTTCATCTGTTTGTCGATAAATCGTCCATTGAAGTTTTTATTAATGAAGGCGAGAAAGTGATGACGAGCAGAATCTATCCTGGAGACAACGCGAAAGGTATTTGTTTCTTTGCAGATCAAGAAATTGAATTGGTTACCTTAAATAAATGGAACCTAAGCAAGGGCGTTTCCCCATTGGTTTTTAAAGGGTAATTAGATTTACTTGAAGAACAGACTTCCTAGAGAGGAGCTGTTCTTTTTTATGGAGTCAAAACTCCAATTCGTTTTCAAGCTTTATTATTTATTAAATGTTTATACTCATTAAGAACAGGTAAATCAGTAGTAAACGATGTTTTCAAGGAGGAACACGATTATGCCCTACAATTCGTTAAAAGAATTGCCTGATGGAGTAAAAGATAACCTTCCTCATCGTGCTCAGGAAATTTATAAAGAAGCATTTAATTCAGCTAGTGACGAATACAAAGAAGAAGCTACGGCTCATAAAGTCGCTTGGAATGCAGTGAAAACAAAGTACAAAAAAGATGATGATGACAACTGGGTGAAAAAGTAGCGAGAAAAGAGCTTAAGAGTAGTTTAGTGGAATGGAGATCCGAACGATAAAATGTTCGGATCTTTTTATTGTGATTTTGAACGCAGGTTTCCTGTATGCAGGTGCTTCTAGCTGGTGCATACTCAACTAAGTGATTGATTTCACCATTACCGTTTCTTTTGAACGTTTCTACAAAAGATTTTGTTCTTGCGTTCACGCCATCCATACCTAACAACCAAATGATTCGTTCTTAATCAGTTTTTGATATTGACAGATTGGTTATATTTTGTGAGACTTAATATACATAATGTTCATTAGTTTACATCGTGTGCAGAATGTATGTTGATGATACAGGGCAGTTTAAATAGTTAATCACCAGAAAAGGTCTAAATGGCTGCACCTATACAAGTCATAATCATATGCCTGAGACTCAATAAAAGTTATACAAGGAGACGAACGATGTCTAAAAAAACAAAAGTAGATCCTAGGATAAAAAGAACAAATAAATACTTAAGAGACGCTTTAGTCGAACTTCTTAAAGAGAAAGACGTTACATCTATTACGATTCAAGAAATTACGGAAAAAGCGGAATTAACGCGAGGAACATTTTATTTGCATTACCAAGATAAGCAAGACTTTCTCATGCAGAGTATGAATGAAGTTCTAGAAGAGCTAATAGAGAAAGTAAAGCCTAAACAAAATAATGAGGATTTCGCAGCAGTAGAAGAAAATGATGAATCCGTTTCTTTCTTAAAGCTTTTTGAATTCATCTATGACCATTCCGATTATTTTAAAGTTATGCTAAGCGATCGAGGATTACCTCAATTTAGAAGTCATATGACGGAAATTGTAAAGAAAAGAGTGTATGGAGAGTTAATCTCTTCGATTGGAGAAGCAGAGGATGGACTTGATATCCCTGAAGATATTCTGATTAGCTATATCACATCAGCTCATATAGGTGTCATTTGTTCTTGGCTAGAAAGTGATATGAAATTCAGCCCTGCATTTATGGCTGAAAAATTAACTCGCCTAACGCTTTTAGGACCAATTCGAGTAGCAGGCTTAGAAAATAAAATAAAGCTTCCTTACTGAAGCTTTATTTTTTAGTTTGTTCAAATGCGGATAAACATCTTTCTTCTTTACCCTAGCTACTGTGATGGTTGGAAGAAACATGAACGCCGCATTTTTAGTTTTTTTACAATCATGAAAGGCAGAAAGGAATTGTGGTATGAAAATAGAAAAACACTGGGAGATTTCCTTACTGGCAGTTTTAGCTATTGGTCCTGGTTTAATGTTAAACACGTCATTAAATTCTATACGTGAAATTCTCCAACAAACGTTTAACAATCAATCTTATATTTCGATAACACCGGTTTTAATAGGGGTTATAAGCTTTGCATTTTGTATTCCGTTTGGACCAATTCTTCGACACAAGCTAGGGGAGAGGAGTACTTATGTTCTTTCGATGTGTTTGTTTCTTATAGGAGCTATCGTAAGTATTGCTTCTAACAGCTTTTTAGGAATGGGCATTGGTCGGTTTTTACAAGGGACAGGAACGGGTTTAGCACTTATGATGATGATTCCAATGCTGGTTCTTTCTTTTCCGATTCAGAAAAGGAACTTGGCATTATTGATTCTTATTGGCGGATTTTATGGATCTAGCGTTGTGGGCATTTTTCTCGGAATGTTAGTGAACAGCTACGGACACTGGAGAGGGTTATTCTATATAGCGGCCGTACTTTCCTTACTGGGAATATGCTTCAGCTACAAATTTTTAACAAATGATCACGCCAAGCAACAGCACAAACACCATGAACCATTTGACATCATCGGTGTAGCGTTAATGTTTATGGTTACTGCATTTATTACCTTTACATTACTTAATCTCCAAAAATCAGGATGGGCATCTACTTATGTATGGATAGGCATAGTGGGAAGCATCACTTTTCTATGCTTTTTATTCGCAGCAGAATGGCATATTAAAAATCCGTTAATTCCCTTTAGGTTAGTGGCTTCTCGAAAACCAGCTCTTGCTATCCTGATCGCTGTTATAGGCAATATTAGTATGAGTTTAACTCTTTTATCTCTACAAGGATTGCTTAAAAGCGGATCTAGTTTTGATAAAGGAGACACTTCACTGATCTATATCGGGCTTTTTGCTGGAATAGTAATTGCCGCCATATTAAGTGCCGTATTATATGATAAAGTTGGACCGGGCGTATTAGGTATTATAGGAGCGGTCATCATTATGGGAGTGAACATACAGTGGATGTATGTAGACGGTCATGCTTCAGTTTTTCTCTTTGTTAGCAGCTTTGCCGCTTTAATCGCAGGAGTAGGGTTCACAGTTGCTGCAGGTCTTATGGGTGCAGCTTTAGGCGGACCGCTACCAAGTTTAGTCCCTCGGATGGTCACGGTTCAATTTATAAGAGTTACAGTATCTGCGGTCATCCCTGTAATCAGCAGTATCGTCTTTGCAAAGGTGTATAAAGATCACCTTGCAACAGTAAGCGCAGAGAGCCAGGTGGCTAGTAAAGAAAATTTCACGCAATCTCTACATGTAAAATCTGAAATCATTACGTATCATACATTTTCTACGTTTTCCTGTGTATTGAGCATGGTGGTATTAATTCTTTCGTTTTTGATGTTCCTAACAGGTAAAGGCCACAAGCTGGCTCATAAGCCGCATGATAAAGAAAAAAATAAAGAAAAGCAGAGTACCGAAGAGGTTCACAGTAAAAAAGCTACTCCCGTTTTTGAGCGTTCATCTAAAGAGGCTATTTCGAATCGAGTCATTGGTGATAGCGAGTATAGAGCAGCTTTGAAAAAGTTTGGTCAACCTAAACCTTCTGCTGATAAAATGCTGCATATGAGAGATCAAGAATATAGAAAAGCTCTTAAGAGAATGAAGGATATAGGACAATAAGTTAAACTGAAGAAATTTGAATAAAGAACAGAAAGAGCAAACTCACGTGTCAGGGAGTTTGCTCTTTTCATTTCTACACGTGCGCTTTGCAGATATGTTGTTAATAAATTAATAACTAATACAAAAATACAGTGCAAATATGTGTTGAATTATGTATAATTATTTATAATATAGAATAAAAATCCAAAAGGAGAAACTAGATGAATCCCTTCATAAAAGAAAGCATTGAATCCCTTGATACACAATTAGATATAATCCAAACCTGTATTAGTAGATTAGCAGATGATGATATTTGGAAAAAGTTCCGCCAAGAAACGAATAGTATTGGAAACTTATGTTTACATCTTGCTGGCAGCGAATATGCATTTATCGTCAGCATAATTGGTGGTAAGCCTTTTATTAGACAGAGATCCAAAGAATTTACTGATAACAGAGTAATGGATTCCGAGCAGCTAATAGAAAATTTAATTCTTACACGACAACAAAGTAAAGAAGTTATCGCAAATTTTAATTTTAACGATTTAGAAAAATCCATACAAATGCCTTCTACAACAAGTACATTAATTCCAGAACCAGGAAAAATACAGTCCTGTTTAAGTGTTATCTTATATGCCGTTGAACATTATGCTTATCATACGGGACAAATCGTTTATATGACAAAGCTGCTTCAAATGGAAAATGAACATATCTTAAAATGGAGACATTGAATTTAATAATCCTGTTCAGAAATACTAATTATCCATATAAAATTCAACTAATGCTGCAGGTTAATTTTTAATGTAATAAAAATATTGTGTGTGTTGGACCGCCGTGTAGGGAAAAGAATTTTACGTAAAATGAAAGAATTCATTTTAGAAGAAAATACATTAGTTCAGGATTTTTATAAATTACGTTTTGACGCAGAAAATATACATAATAGTGAATAAACAAAACAGAGCTTTCATAAAATAGGGAGTTCTGTTTTTACGCTTAATATCAATATTAAAATTTGATGGAGCCTTTTGTTTAGATGAATTTAGTATGTGAATTCGAGTTGTTTGTCTCAAAAAACAATTTCCTCAGAGAGCGTTTGTCTGCACATTAAATGCATGTATTTAGCTTGTTTCTTACTTTATCTAAAAAGTATGAAATAATGAATTTTATCCAAAAAAGAAAAATTAGTAGACTAAATTAAAGGTACGCTTAGAGGGCGCAAAATCTATTTTGGCTTCAAGTCGGAGAAAAATTTTAGTGACTAGAATAGGAAAAAAGAGACTACCCTATAAGATATTGTATGGATAGAAAAGGACATTACTTTTGTAGATAACGTCCTTTTACATAGCTAATTATTCTTTTTCAACTACTGTAAAATATTGGACGTTCCTTTTAACAATGACCAAATCATTTGCTAGATCCAATATTTTACTTTTATCTTCAAACCTATACTGTATGTAGTTCTTTGCACGAATAAGTGATTTAGCTTCAACTAAATTACTTATTTCACCATTAATTAGATGAAACGTTACTTCATACTTTTTCATAAGAAAACACCTCCATAGTATCAATTTTTACTATTACTTCATTTCTGATACTCTTTCTTTTGACTGATGATTAAAAAGTTAGCTGTGTTCTATTAGGGTAAACGGAACAAAAAGCATCTAACAGAACCAAATTTTAATTGTCACAGAGCACTAAGTTAGGTATATAGCTGTTGTTATTTAGTATATTTTAGATAGAAACAGTACTTATAGCTGTGTTACAATATTCCTGTTATGTAGAGTGAAATTCATTTTATAGTTCTATTTCGTTTTAACTTGCTTATTAAAAATTTCATATTAGGAATAGAAATTAGTTTACATAGGAAGGTTTCTAGAGCTGATTTAGAAATGAAATGGAGAGGGATCTGTGGAAAGAAACGAATTTAGAAGACAAAAAGCACTTCGGTCAAAAGAGAAGAGAAAGAAAAAGCTTAGTCAACATAATGCCTTAAATCTATCTTTAATCTTTATATCAATATGCATTGTTTGTCTGCTAATCAACTTATCATTGAGATAGAAAAAACGTTCACCAAAAAGAGTACGTAAAAGAGAGGAAGACAATTTAATATGAGTAATCAACAAACAGCAGCCGAAAGCTCTAACATCAAAGTGCTGCCGATTATTACGTCGTTTCTTATTGCTGGATTTATCGGTTTATTTAGTGAAACAGCTCTGAATATGGCGTTAAAGGAGCTAATTTCTGGCTTTGGCATTCACGAAACAACCGCACAGTGGCTGACAACAGGGTATCTGTTAACGTTAGGAATTTTGGTACCTATTTCGGGTTTTATTCTTCAGCGCTTTACAACCAGACAGCTTTTTATAGCATCTCTAATTTGCTCCATTATTGGAACATTTATTGCCGCTATTGCACCAACGTTCGGGGTACTCATGATTGCCCGTGTCGTGCAAGCCGTTGGAACTGCTTTACTTTTACCGCTTATGTTTAACACGATTCTTGTTATTATCCCGCCGCATAAACGTGGAAAGTCAATGGGGATCATCGGCCTTGTTATTATGTTTGCGCCAGCTGTTGGACCAACTGTATCAGGCTTAATCTTAAAAACATTAACGTGGCACTGGATTTTCTGGATTTCACTTCCACTGTTATTTGCTGCCTTAGTGTTTGGAGCTTTCTTTATGCAGAACGTTACCACACCAACGAAGCCAAAAATCGATATGATTTCTGTTGTTCTTTCAACAATAGGTTTTGGCGGAATCGTATTTGGATTTAGCAGCGCCGGAGAAGGCGGAGGCTGGGGAAGTCTACAGGTTATTCTAACTCTTGTGATTGGAGCTATTGCATTAGTTGCATTCTCTATTCGTCAAACGAAGATGAAAGAGCCAATGTTAGACCTTAAAGCCTTTAAGTATCCGATGTTTACAATTGGTCTTTTATTAATTCTAGTCTGCATGATGGTACTGCTGTCTGCGATGATGATTTTACCTTTGTACTTACAAACATCATTAGCTTTATCAACCTTTGCCGCTGGCCTAATGCTTCTTCCTGGAGGAGTGATTAACGGAATTCTTTCACCGGTTATGGGGGGATTATTTGACCGCTTTGGTCCCAAATGGTTAGTTATCCCTGGACTTGTGATTGTAGCCGGCACCATGTATGGTTTTTCAACCGTAACGCTAGAAACGTCAACAGGGTTTATCGTTGCTCTGCACATTGCGCTTATGATAGCCATTTCGATGATTATGATGCCGGCTCAAACAAACGGATTAAACCAGCTTCCACCTGAGCTGTACCCGCACGGAACAGCAATTATGAACACTTTGCAGCAGGTTTCTGGCGCAATTGGAACAGCTGTTGGAATTTCCATTCTTTCATCAGGTTCAAGAAGCTTCCTTGAGACGGTATCAGATAAAATGGATCCATTAAACCAAGTTCTTGCCTTTACCAACGGTGTTCAACATGCGTTCATCTTTGCGATTATTGTTTCAATTGTTGGATTGGTTATCTCGTTCTTTATCAAGAGAGTCAATGTTGAACAAAAAGCACATTAATAAAAAACACAGACCATCCAATGGTCTGTGTTTTTTAGATTTACGAGAAAATTTTAAGGTTCTGTATCAGCCGTATTAATTTTTGAAAATCTGAGGCATTTGATTTATCCTGCTGCGACTCACCTCCAAGCACATTTTAAACAAAAAGTGAAGGCCATTAAATAGAAATTCATTGCTTAAAAGAAGGTTTTTTTTGTAATAAGTGGACACTATAAGAAGAACTAGATAAAGTACGTTGAGGTGAGTTCGCTTATGATATCAAGAAAACACTTAGGATTTAATCTATCTATAATAGCGATTCCATGGTTGTCGTTGTTATTTATAGGGAAACGCAGCATAAGACGTTATTCGTTAGCAGGGGTTTTTATTATTATCTTAGAAATTATTAATCATTTGTATGGGCATCAGAGGAAGTGGTGGAGGTTCTACGACAAAAAAGATTCGTTTATAAAAGATGAACTTCCTTTTAGCATTGGGCCTTATATGCCACTTTCAATGTGGCTGCTTAAATCTTCGTATGGCAACTTTAAGAAGTTTATATTATTGAATATTATAGTTGATGGAATCTTTGCTTTTTACTTTATTGATGTTCTTAAAAGGTTGAAAATTGTAAGTCTAAACCGATTAAGTCATTTTCAATTTTTTATCTACCTTCATTACAAAGCATATTTGTTATATGGAGTGCAGTATTTATTTGAAAAGGTGAAAAAATGGAGTTAATTTAAAACCCTAAGTGGGATTACGTAGGCATCATTTTTTAATTTGGCGGATATAGACATCCCCTTATTATTCAAGCAATTGAACATGAATTTGATGTCTAAACTGTTGAGATCAAATTGACAAACGGAGATACTGTATCAGTCATGATTGATTAGTGATTTGCTTATGTTATATTTCAATCTTTAATGTAATTTAAAGTTAAATATATAGAAGAGAGCTGTTTTGAAGAATCAGCTCTCTCTTTTGTATGTTCCCATAAATCATTCATATAGATAGTATTCCAAATAATACAGCCACAATCGTCATAACTAACGCTGTTCCAATGGCATACTTGGCAGCAAAGCGAATATGGTCACCTATATCAATGCCAAGGAGTCCTACTAAGACATAAATAGAACCTTGAAGTGGACTTAATAGATGCAAGGGTTGCCCTAGTAAAGAAGCTTGACCAATTTCTAGTGGAGGGATGCCAAAGTGAGCAGCCGTTTCAGACATAATAGGAATAATCCCGAAATAGAAGGGGGCATTTGCCATAAAAAATGTGAATGGCATACTTATAAGGGCAACAATTACTGTTAATTTTGGGCCAAGAGCATCAGGAATAACGGCTATTAAAGTATCCGCCATAGCTTTAACAATACCTGTTCCATCTATAATTCCAGTAAATATACCTGCAGCAAATATCATGGAAACCACCGTTAATATATTCCCTGCATGAGCATGCAAACGTTCCTTTTGATCTTGTAAATTTGGGTAATTAACAATCATCACGATAGCAAAACCAATCATAAACAAAGCTGGTAATGGTAAGAACCCTAGAACTAAAGCAGTAAGAAGTAAAAGTGTTAAAGCTAAGTTAAACCAAAATAATTTTGGACGCTTTATTGATGCATCCATTCCTACATCAAGAGCTGCAGCAATTTCATTATTAAATTCTGTATCTATATTGATAACTCCCAGTCTTTTACGCTCGCGTCGTCCAAGGAAATAAGAAACCCCTAAAACCCAGATAGTTCCTGCAATCATAGAAGGAATAAGTGGTAATAGCAAGTCTGTTACATCTGCTTTTACAGCCGCCGTAGCTTGTACAGCAGGACCACCCCAGGGAGTCAAATTCATAATACCCATTGCTAACGCAGGAATACAGGCTAGAATAAGTTTATTCATACCTAATCGATTGTATAGTGGGAGAAATGCAGTTACTACAATTAGATATGTAATGGTACCGTCACCATCTAAAGCAACTATTAAAGAAAGTACTGCAGTACCCATTACAATTTTTAGAGGATCACCGCCAACCATCTTTATAATCTTCGCTACTAAAGGATCAAATAATCCTGTATCAATTAACACCCCGAAATAGAGAATGGCAAAGATAATCATAATTGCTGTCGGAGCAATGGTTTCAAGACCCTTCATCATCATTGGTCCTAAATCAGTGAAGCCGCCCAATAAAGCAAAAACAATAGGAACCACTGTTAATGCACTGAAGGCAGACAAACGCTTACTCATGATTAAATACATAAATACTACAATCATCGAAAAACCTAAAAATGTTAACATATTATACCCCCTCTAGAACTTTCTTTCATTTTCCCTCTTGTTTATCTTTAATGTCATACTTTTTAAATTCTCATGAAACTATTTAACTATCATTCTTTATTATAAAGCTGCTTTGCACAATCATTCATTAGTAGAAAACAATTGGCTTTTTTTACATATTATTGGTTTAAAACCTGGTATCAGAACGAATGTAAGGGTTTACAAAAAATCTAGCGTGAATTCCCCGCTTAAGCCCACTGTATATATAGAATCATTAATAGATTATTTTCTATTCTCGTGTTTCTTTAACTAATCACTCCTTTACTAAAATCTTTTGTTGATGATTGCTTAGAACCAAAGGTAGCGCTCTCATCATTTTCGTGTTAACAAGCAAAATACAAGTGTTAGGATTAATAAACTTATAGTCACTTTGTAATATCTTAGTAGGGGAGCAGTCAGATATCTCCGGATGATATCTAAAAATGATTTTACAGAACTAACTATATTCATTATTACAACTCATCGTTTGAAGTAATAATTATTACTTTTTTATTTAATTGTTGTAATAATTGTGACTATTTAAAAGTATACTATCATGGCTTCTAATGAAAAGTAAATGTTTTTTTATAGAAATGAAAAGTGAAAGGGAAGTATTAGACTTAACTGAAAAAATAAAAAAGTGGTAAAAACATAAAATATCGAATTATTTTATACATTCGATATTTCATGCTTTTACCACATTCGTAAATTTAATCAGTGTAATGATAATTAATTTTTGTAAGGATTGAAGTGATTTTATCGAGACGATCCTTTGTCTTTTCTGGATAATTTATAGCTATCGCACTTACAAGATAATCGGCCACAAGTAGCGACGCTATAGGTGAATTATGAAAAGCGATACTACTCGAGCTACAAGTCAGTACTAAATCTGAGTACTTAACTAAAGGAGAAGAATAACTGTCGGTAATCGAAATGACCTTGGCATCGTTACTTTTGGCAGCTGTTACAAACTCAACAGTTCTTCTAGCGTACCTTGGAAAGGAGGTTGCAATAACTAAATCTTTAGAAGTTAAAGTAATTCCTTTATCCACCCAATCACTTAAGTCAGAGACAATTAGCTCACAGTTTCCGAGTAGTCGATTAAGCCCAAAAGATAGATGCTGTGCCACGGGTAAACCACTTCTAACGCTTGTACAAAATATTCGGTCTGCAGAGACAATCATTTCTAACGCTTTATTTAGGCTCTCTGTAGAAATCATTTCTACTGTTGATTGAATGTTATTGAATTGACTTTCTGCACAGCGCATCCACAAATCACTCTCATCTAAGCCCTTCAAATTTGTTTCTAATCTGATTTGAGGAGCAGCATTGTTACGTAAAAGCTCCTGAAGTCCTTTTTGAAACTCTGCATATCCAGAATAGCCTAGACTAAAAGCTAATCTCATTATCGTGGTCGTACTAGTTTTTACTGTCAAAGCCAATTGATCAACCGTTAAAAAAGCTACATCGACAGGATTTTTAAGGATATAGTCTGCTACTCTCCGTTGAGTTTCTGTTAGTTGTGAGATATTATCTTTTAATTTTAATATTGGATTTTCCATACCTTCGCTCCAATTAAACAGATTATATTGTAAATTTTATTTTTTTAAGCATATAAAAAGTATTTATCATAATACTTACTTGAATTTTAGCATGTTTACTTTTTTATGTAAAAATGTTTCTTCTAAGTAATAAAGCTTAGGATATGTTTTTCCTGTGCTTTATTTATAAAAATAGATTTACTTTATTAGGTACCGGTGATAAGATACATTTAAGATTATAGTAATAAATATTACTTAAATAAAAAAAGTAGTAATTTTTATTACTTTATTTATTTTTTACGATGTTTTTCTATCTTTTTCAAAAATGCAGCAAATAAACTGTAGATATTCTGCGAATAGGGGGGCAATATCTAATTTTATTACTTTAATTTTGTAAGCGTTATCCTGAGTAGAGCATTGATTAGAATATATTAAAATTGAAGAGGAGTGTATATCAGTGAGTAATTTAGCACCAGTATTATCTGAAGACATTATTAAGAGAGTAAACCTTCTTAATACAACTCTTATATCCGATGCAATGGGGTGTACAGGCTCAATGGATTATAAAATTAAGCCTGTATCTACAGGAATGAAGGTAGTTGGAACCGCTCTAACTGTAAGTTTAAGACCTGGAGATAACTTATTTCTTCATCAGGCAATCTATGACGGTACAGAAGGATATGTACTAGTTGTAGATGGAAAGGGGCATATGGCAAATGCTTACCTTGGAGAATTAATGGCAGCTGCAGCTAAAGCTATTGGACTTGAGGGGATTATTATAGATGGGGCAGTTCGGGACAAAGAGACCCTTAGTCAATCAGGATTTCCTATTTTCTCAAAAGGATTTATTCCGAATGGTCCTCTTAAAGATGGTCCAGGTGAGTTACATAAACCTATTTCTTGTGGAGGCGTAGCTGTTATTCCAGGAGATCTAATTATAGGTGATGATGACGGAGTTGTTGTAGTTCCAAAAGAAAAGATTGAAGAGGTTCTTTTTAAAGCCGAAAAAAAACTAGAGTATGAGAAAACACGTTTAGAAACGATCGAAGCATTTGAAAGAGCGCGTCTGCAAGGTGAATCTGGAGGTAACATTCAGCCTTCATGGTTAAGAGAACAGATGAAAGCATATGGATTATAAACAGAAGGGAGAGCTTTAAAGTGAAATTAGGTTTTATTGGATTTGGAGAGGCGGCCTTTGAGTTATCAGTTGGCTTAAAAGGCGAAGGTTTAGAAACCATTTTTGCTCATGATGTTATGATAGACCATCCTACATATGGTCCACAAATTAAAGAACGAGCTGCTCAAGCTCAAGTAGAACTTCTTTATAGACCCGAAGAAGTTTTAAAACAAGTAGATATAGTAATAGTAGCAGTACCCGCAGATAAAGCACTTGAAGTTAGTGAGATGCTAAAACCATTTATAAAGAAAGAATGTATCTATGTAGATGTATCAGCTTCCACTCCTATCGTGAAGCAAAAAATTAACATAAATATACAAGAGAAGAATGCATTCTTCGCAGATGCCGCAATGCTAGGTCCCCTGCCAGTTTATAAACATAAGGTTCCTATTTCAGCAAGTGGTAATGGTGTAGATCGACTGATTTCTTTAATGACTCCGTACAGTATGGACATAACTAAAGTAAGTGAAAAACCTGGTGATGCCTCTGCTGTAAAGCTAATTCGCAGCATTTATATGAAAGGTGTAGTTGCTCTTTATCTAGAGTTATTAGAAGCTTCTCATGAATTTAATGTAGAACAATTAGTCTTAGATTCTATTAGTGAAACTTTAGATAGTAAGAGCTTTAGAGAAACAATGAACCGATTGGTAACTGGAACCTCTATACATGCATTAAGAAGATCAATTGAGTTAGACGGCTCTATTCAAATGCTAGAGGCTTCTAATTTAAATTCTGTTATGTCTAGAGCAGCAAAAAGTAAGTTAGAAACATTGGCTTCATTTAATTTAAAAGAAAAGTTTAAAGGACAAAAGCCAGATCATTGGTTGGATGTTATCAAAGCATGTAAAGAAGATGCTGCTGTAAACAATTAAATAAACTAATCTATTATATCAATAGTAAGAGACGGGGAGATTTACTTGGGAACATGGAATTTTCAAAGCGGTTCTATTTGGTTAGAAAAGGGGTTTATTCCTAATAAGTCTACAAGTATAGCAGCTACTCATAATATTTCCAGAGATGTTCATTTATCAGAATCAAATTTAATTGTAACAGCCCTAGGAGATTTTTGATGTGGGTGGTTACTGTAATCAATGCTTATTCAAGAGAACATAATATTATCATGTTTGAATTTAACACAGAAAGGGAGGCAAGAGAAACTTTCGTGAAATTACAAAACCATAAAATTTTTTCTGAAATTATCTGTTGCTATAATCCAGCTTCTACTCTAGCTGTTAACTGAGTTCTTTTAAGCTTAGGAAATCTACTAAAAAAAGATAGTAAAGAAAGCCAAGCAAAATGAGTGAGCACGCAAATATAGTAATTCTCCAGAGCTTGACAATAAAAGAGATGTAAACGTTATGTTTAAAAATAAGATAGTGTTGGTAGCCAATGGCGGCCCAGGAATTAGAAAGGCTGCTTTCCATGATCAAACTTGTGGAAATTAAAAAATACCTCATATGACACTTATATAAAAGATAATTGCAGGTAAGGAATTATAAAAGAGGTTACAGGAAGAACTGTAACCTCGATTCAAACAACTAGAATTATATGTGTGTGAATTCTTATATAAGTGATTTTGCATTTCTCCCTAAAATATAAAAGCTACGTTAGAAATCCTCTTTTATTAAGTAGCACCTCAGTTGATCTCATTTCTTTCCTTTGAATCCAAAACTCGCGATATAGGCTATTACTAACGAAATAACCGCAGCAACACTAATTTTTATGTGAGAAATCCCCAAAGCCCAAGGACCATATTTATGGGAGTTCAAATGATACATAGACCACCATTCTCCACCTTGGCCTTTAGAAAAAGAGAAGATGATCCATAGAAGAAGCAAGAACAGAAACCACACAAAAAAGACGATAATATTAGCGGTTTTCTTATTTATTGGTTAACCCTCCATCTCATAATTTATAGGTAATGTGCTTCTTTCTTATTATAGTAACAATAATCAGAAAAACGTAAGAGTTTTTATTGAAAGGGGCTGAGTAATCTAATTGATGTCTGCTTTGTGTAATACTAAAATTAAATGTAGCAACCTAAAAACATATTTCTCCATAAGTAGTAAAAGCATAGAAGGGAGGGGGAATAAATGAGTGGTCTTGAGTTCTCTGAACGAAACTATACAATCTCTGACTTCAAACAAAATGGGTATGAAAAACTTGTCCTATCTAAACCATTTGATCAATACGAAGCGGAAGTTCCGGTTACAAGGCAATGGTTTTGGAGTACGGATATAGGAGAATGGGAAGAAGTTGAAATTACGATAGAGGGAAATAGTGAAAAGCCATACGAGGAATTTGTTGAAATGGCTGATTGTATATTGAAACAATTACATATCTATCTTAAAAGGTCATTCGAATATTTAGAGCAGTTCATCTCTGCACAAAAATTTAGTGTCTATTATCTGTCCGCTGTAAGTTTTGGGCGGCTTTTAAATTTTGACGGACATATTCTTGCAGGATGTTCTTTAGCTTTTGTTTACGGCGATTATCCCAATGTATTTCAATATAAAGTAAAGTTCAATAGAAGCGGATGGCCTATTGGTTTTGAAGGTGGACCGCTATAAAGAGATAAAAGCAGAAAACTTAAGTTTATTTGAGAACATAGTTATGAACAAATATATTGAATTCACAAGAATATCGCACCAAATGAATAGTAGAAGAGATAAGAAGCAGAACTTTTCTTGTAGGCCAGATTTTAATTGATTCCTAGAACTAAATTTGTATGAAGTGACGTATATAAAAAAGAAAGCCTCCTTTGAAGGCTTTCTTACTCGTTAACAATTACTTAAACTCATTTTACTATCTTTATTATATGGAAAGATTGCTTTTTTGATTGTCGCTATTTTTTATAACTAATTTTGTAAAGAATAGGGGGTAAATCATCAAGTACAAATTAAAAGCCCACCATGTGAAAGCGAAATCTTTAATAAATACCCAATACGCAATGGCTTGTAGCCCTGAGCAAAATGTTAACACTAGAGAAATTAAAGCGTATCCTTTCCATGATTCTCTATGCAGCTTGTATAAATATAGGCTAAATAAGCCAGTGAATGAAATAAGAATATCTAGAGGGAAGAACGACCAGTTCCAAGCCATGACTATAGGGTTATCATAATCTTTGAAGGCTGCACTTTTGGGTATCCATTCAAAGTAAGTAACAATCCAATAGATAATAAACCCAATATCTGTGACAAGAAAAAAAGGTTTTAAATATTTCATCTTTTTACCTCATGTGTTCTTCTAAAGTGGATTTACTAGTATCAGCTTCTTTTTCATCGGTCATATTTAATGTCACCACGCCGATAATAATTAGAGCTATAGCAACAATTTTTAGCAGGCTTACACTTTCATTAAAGTACATAAATCCAATTAGCGTAATAATTATAATCCCCATACCTGACCAAATAGCATAAGCAATTGAAATCTCTAAACTTTTTAAAGTTAACGTCAAAAAACACAAACTACAAATATAAAAAAATATGAGCAACACACTTGGTATAACTTTAGTAAAGCCGTCTGATAGTTTCATGGATGTAGTACCAGCCACTTCAAAAAGAATAGCTAAACATAGATAGAGCCAATGCAAATCTTTTCGCCACCTTATTTTTTTATAGAAATGCCATTCAAAAGAATATCAATAACAGATTTTAATATTTCACTCATTGTTAAGTTAGATTTTAGAGAGAAGCTTGGCTGATAAATTTGGTTGATTGCGCCTAGGTATAGCTCTATAAATAGTTGTGAATCAATTTCACGTAGAACTCCCGTTTCTATTCCTTTTTCCATCAGTTTTACCACTAGATCCCACTCTTGCTTTAAAAATTCATCTATCTTAACCCATTGATTATAGTGAAGGCGTTTTAAATCTATTAATAGGCGAATTTCCATTGTATTAAACTCTTCAGGAACACATATAAGAACTTGAGTAATCTTTTCAAGTAAACTTAGACTTTCATCATGGAAGATTTCTTCTTCTTTGTTCTTGATCTGTAGGATGAGATTTTCAATTATCGAGTCAATGATGTCGTCTTTGGAGCTGAAATGTTGGTACATGGTTCGTTTGCTAGTTCCTAAGCTCTTAGCTAAATCGCTGATAGTAAAAGAAAGTCCTTTTTGTTGAATTAAAAAAATTGCTTCATTTGTAATACGCTCTTTCATAATAACCCCCATTTGGTACCAGGAATAATTTTGTGGTACCGAATGTATTTTACAATATAATATTCCAAAAATAAACATATTTTTATCTTTTTTACTTTTTTAGATTAAAAGCATTCGAGATCTCATTGCTTGTGTTTTAAAAGAGTTAATTAATATTATTTAGATGATAATTTATATTTTTAATTTATTTGTTAAATTTATTTAATTTTATTGTTTTTTAAATTAATTATTTGTTATATAATCAAATTAACTAAAAGAAGGAGATTTGATTATGGCTTATAAAGTACTTACAAATTGTCCTGTCTGCAGTGAAACGTTAAAAATTACAAAGCTGCAGTGCACCCATTGTCACACAACGATTGAAAATGAGTTTGAATTGTCTAAGCTGGCATCCTTATCAAGTGATCAGCTTCATTTTGTAGAAATATTCTTAACGTGCAGAGGAAATATCAAAGAAGTCGAAAAGGAACTAGGAGTTTCGTATCCAACCGTTCGAGGCAAGCTTACTGACATCATTTCATCTCTTGGATATGTAGAGAAGAAGAAAAATGAAGTAGATGAGAAAAAAATTGTGTCTATGTTAGAAAATGGTGAAATTACAGCAGAAGAAGCCATTAAGCTCTTAAAAGAAGAATAGGGGGATTGTCTATGAAAGAGGAAATTACAAAAGTATTAACGATGGTTCAAGAAGGTAAAATTGATGCAGAAAAGGGATCAGAACTGATTCAAGTATTAAAAGAAAAAGAAGAAACAGGCAATAAGCTTTTGAAGAAACCGAATGCGTATCTAGATAAAACGTTAAAAATTCGAGTTGTGTCAACTGAAAATGATAATGTGAAGGTTAATTTGCCGATAAAGCTTGTCAAGCTGGTATTAATGGCGGGACACAGCATCGCAGCAAGTATTCCTCAATCAGAAAAATATGTGAAAGATATAGACATAAACCTTATTGTTGAAGCAATCGAAAACGAGTTAGATGGTCAAATTGTTGATATTAAATCGGCAAACGGCGATACCGTTTCAGTCATCATTGAGTAATGGTTCGCTTATGATTCATGTAAAAGTGAAAACCAAAGAAGCTCGGTTTAACATCCCTATTCCATATGCTCTTTTAAACGTTGCTATTAGCGTTGCTTTTTCAAAATTTATACAGAAGCATGCGGATAAATGGACAAAAGAACATTTTAAAAGAAAAGGGCTGAATTTCACTTTTCCGATAATAGATAAAAGCATGCTAAAGCCTATTGTTAAGGAACTGAAGAAGCATAAGGGAATGATACTAGTAGATGTCAAAGCTACTGACGGTACGGAGGTAAGAGTTAAACTATGATTTAGTATAAAGTACAATTAGCTTTAGAGAACTAAATTCCAAATGGCTCCGCGTGTTTGAGCTCATTTAATAAAAGGTCTTAAATATTTAAAAATAGAAAAAACTTTCGTTAGTCATACACACAAGTACTATCTAACAGTTGGGTATTCTCTATGTGCCTAAATAGAAGGAGCAAACTCTGGGGATAGGAGGATGCTTCTTTTATTTATGTATAAGCTTCTGTTTATAGGTCTTGAGATAAGTTTTGATACAAAAAAGTGTCTCAATTTGGCTTAGAATCATTAAGTATAGTTGCGTTTCGAAAACCATTCCACTTTTAATAAGAATAACAAAGTCCACCCATTATATTTTCCGTTCCCACGCTCATATCCATATAAAATGATGAATATGTTTTTAATACGTCGTTAAGCGTTTCAACTAGCTACAAAAAAATATAAAAATTTATATTGACAGGGGAATCATATAATTTTATAATTATCCTTAATTCAAGATATTTTAATTCGAGATTTTAAATTGATGAAAAATAGGAGGAATAAAAAATGGTGAGCATTGGTTTATTGTTAATACGTTTAGTCATTGGATTATCTTTTATGGCACATGGAACTCAGAAATTATTCGGATGGTTTGGCGGCCACGGATTAGAAGGAACGGGCGGCTGGTTTGAATCGATCGGAATGAAGCCAGGTGTTAGAATGGCGTTAATGGCTGGATTATCCGAGCTAGTAGGAGGAGCTTTATTTGCTGCAGGACTTCTTACACCGCTAGGAGCGCTTTTGATTGCGGGAACAATGGTCATGGCGATTGTGAAAGTACACGGTCCGAATGGATACTGGGCAACACAAAATGGGTATGAATATAACCTTACGCTTTTAGTTGTAGCAATCGGTGTAGCAATTGCAGGACCAGGTTATTATGCACTAGATACGTTTATTTTCTAAAAGAGAAAATGGGTTGAATAAGAAAGACGCTTTTATTTTTTGACTAATATCTCGAATTCGAGATATTTGCGATAAATAGTTGTAATTGTAAAAGGGATCACGAAACATTTGACGAAAAATGTATCGAAGGAGATGGTGGTAATGAGTAAAAAAACAGCGGGTATTCATCATATCACGGCGATTGTAGGTCATCCTCAAGAAAATGTTGATTTCTATGCGGGCGTGCTAGGATTACGCTTGGTCAAACAAACGGTAAACTTTGATGATCCAGGAACGTATCATCTTTACTTTGGGAATGAAGGGGGAAAACCTGGAACGATTATTACATTCTTCCCGTGGGCAAATGCACGACAAGGAAAAATAGGTGACGGGCAAGTTGGCGTAACTTCCTATGTGGTTCCAAAAGGTGCGATGGACTTTTGGGAACAGCGATTAGCAAAGTTTGGGGTTCCAGCTACAAAGATGGAGCGATTCGGAGAACAGTATTTAGAGTTTGACGACCCTCATGGTTTGCATCTAGAGATTGTGGAAAGAGAAGAAGGAGAAAAGAATACGTGGCAAGCTGGTGAAATTAAACCTGAAGTGGCTATTAAAGGATTCGGAGGCGCTACGTTATTATCTGTTAAGCCTCATGAAACAGCTCAGTTATTAGAAAACGTAATGGGTCTACAAAAAGTAGGGCAAGAAGGAGATTTTATACGTTTTCAATCATCAGCTGACATTGGAAATGTGATTGATTTAAAATTAACAACCATTGGACGCGGGCAAATGGGCGTTGGAACGGTTCACCATATTGCATGGCGAGCAAAAGATGATGAAGATCAATCAGAATGGCAGAAATACGTAGCCGACAGCGGATACGGAGTAACGGCTGTTCGAGATCGAAATTACTTTAATGCGATTTATTTTAAGGAGCACGGAGAAATTCTATTTGAAATTGCAACAGATCCTCCAGGCTTTGCTCATGATGAGTCACTTGAAACAATGGGAGAAAAACTCATGCTGCCTGAACAGTACGAAACCCATCGAGATCAAATTGAAAGAGCTTTGATTCCTTTTGAAGTGAGAGAATTAGACTGAATTTTGCTAAAAGAATTCTTTTAGTAATAGTAAAACGCTAGTTCAATCCCGAATTAGGTATAAAGAAGGAATTAATTTATCTATATATAAAACTAATATCTATATTTGAAACACCGTGGTAATATGAAATTAATTCCAAGTAAGGAGGTGAATAGATGACGAAAACTATTGGTCTTATTTGTGGAAGCTTACGAAAGAATTCGTATAACCGAATGATTGCTGAGTCATTGACTACATTAGATGACTCAGCTCAATATCGCTGGATTGAAATAAGCAGCCTGCCTTTTTTTAATGAAGATTTAGAAGCTGACGGATCACCAGAATCTGTCGCATCCTTTAGAGCTGCGATTCAAGATGTTGACGGCGTTATTATAGTTAGCCCAGAGTACAATTCAGGAATTCCCGGAGTGTTAAAAAATGCCTTGGACTGGGCATCAAGACCTCGGACCTCTTCTGTTTTAAACAGAAAACCAGTTGGCCTAATTGGAGCAACTCCAGGAGGCTTCGGTACGGCTTTTGCTCAAATGCAAACGAGAGAAGTACTGGAAGCTATGCAAGTCAACGTTTTACCATTTCAAAAAATGCTGATTTCGCAAGTTCATGAAAAAGTTGATGCTCAACAAAAAGTACTAACCGATGAATCAACAAAACGTTATCTTCAGCGCTACCTACAGCAGTTCATTCATTGGGTTGATCAAGCGCCTGTTCCTGTTCTAGATTAAGAAAGAGAACACACCTCACGAACCTTCACCTCAGAAATAGCTTTTCTTTCTATACATGTTTTACCTAACAGATCATAAATGAAATCCAAAAAACCGTTCAAATTATAGACCGCTTGTAAGGAATGGAAGAGGTACATGTATCCTTACTTGCCTTAATTTAAGGAGGATTATAAAATGTCTGATCTTTACTCTCGCCTTTCAAAAGATGATGCTGCCGTGCTTTTAGTTGACCACCAAACGGGGCTTATTTCCGGCCTTGTACGTGACTATGGTGTTGATGAATTTAAAAACAACGTATTAGCTCTTGGTCATACAGCTAAATTCTTTGATTTACCGGTTATTTTAACAACTAGCTTTGAAAATGGACCCAACGGCCCGCTCATGCAAGAACTCGTTGATCTGTTTCCTAATGCGCCAAAAATAGCTCGTCCTGGACAAATTAACGCGTGGGACAACGAAGAGTTTGTTAAAGCCATTAAAGCGACCGGGAAAAAACAGCTGATTATCGCCGGTGTAGTGACAGATGTCTGCGTTGCTTTTCCTGCACTTTCTGCCATTAAAGCAGGCTACGAAGTGTTTGTTGTGACGGATGCTTCCGGAACGTTTAATAAGCAAGTCGCAGATGCAGCATTAACGCGTATGGCTCACGGGGGCGCACAGCTTATGAACTGGTTTAGCGTAGCGTGCGAGCTGCAGCGTGACTGGCGCAACGACGTTGAAGGTTTTGGCAATTTAATTTCTAGTCATCTTCCTGGTTATCAAAACTTAATGGGCAGCTATAGAGGAGCACAGCGGGATTTCACCAAGCAAAGTGTCTAACATAGCGGAGCTTCATTTTGCTAAAGGTCGTTCTCTTTACATATAAGACATGAAAGTAGAATGGCATCTGTGGATCATTTATGTGACGGAGAAAACGTAACGACATAAAAGTAATTGTTAGATAGGTGAGCCGACTGATAAACAGCTGGCTCACCTATCTTTTACTACGCTACCTGTCATGAAATATGCGTCTCTTGTATATAAAATAAAGTATATTCACGACAGCCTGATAAATGATAGGAAGGGATGCGGAGTAGTGGAAGAAAAAAAAGTTACGTGGCTGGAGCTTTTTTATGATTTGTTATTTGTGGCAGCCGTTGCGACTGCTACGCATGTTTTGCTTCACGTTGAACAAGGGTATATTCATGGAGAGTATTTGTTAAAGTTTGTACTGATCTTTATTCCGATATGGTGGGCGTGGACGGGACAAACGATGTTTATCAATCGATTTGGACAAGATTTTTTGCATCAGCGCATCTTTATGATTCTTCAAATGCTGTTTGTTCTTATCATGATCTCAAGCCTGTCCGTAGATTTTGATCAATATTACGTGTCTTTTTTGATTGGCTATATCGGGCTAAGAGCGTTAACCTCGATTCAATATCTTATTGTCCAAAAATTTGAACAGAGTGAGAGAAAAAAAGTTGCTGTGTTTTTAGGAACATGCTTTGGAATTGGGATTGTTATCTCGCTTCTGTCGCTCTTTTTCGATTCCTGGGTCCGCTACGCCGTGTTATATACGGGAATTGCAGTGGACATGATTTTACCTATTTTAGGACATAAGCGACTGGCGAAATTACCGACCAACACGGCTCATTTGTTAGAACGCTTTGCGTTATTGACATTAATTTTGTTTGGAGAATCCGTTGTCAGCATTCTTGCTGTGATACAGCCACAAAAAGGGGACTGGAATACCATTTTATTTTCGGTTATTTCATTTGTCCTGATCATCGCCATGTGGTGGCAGTACTTTGAGAACGTAGAAAAGAAAGTGAACAAGTCTATTCAAAGAGCCGGACAAACGATTATTTACGGACACTTACTTATCCTCATGTCTCTAAGCATGATTGCAGCATCGATTAAGCTCATGTTTTTACATGAAGTTCAGTACACATTCAGCTTATATTTTGTATTCGGATCCGTGCTGCTTTACTTCATGGCAACCACTCTTGTTTTTCACCAGTATAGATTCGAAGAACATCGTTTGAAAGTGTATCATTTAGGCTTGTTTTTAGGGATTTTAGCTGTGTTTTTTATTATTAACTTACTTTTAGTCGTCCCGAACACCCTCATCATAGGAGAGTTAGCCATCTTTTTTATTATCTACGCTAGGTTTACGACCACTTAACCAAATAAAGAACGACTATATACTGGAGGTAGCGAAATGGCAAAAATTAATGTAGGAACAGAAAATGAAGCACCTATTGAACTATACTACGAGGATCACGGGACAGGAAAGCCGGTTGTTTTAATTCACGGCTGGCCATTAAGCGGACGATCTTGGGAATATCAAGTTCCCGCTCTTATCGAGGCTGGATACAGAGTCATAACGTATGACCGCCGAGGATTCGGAAAGTCTTCTCAGCCATGGGACGGCTACGATTATGAAACATTCGCTGCTGATTTACATCAGCTGCTAGAACATTTGGATTTAACAAATGTGACGCTAGTCGGGTTTTCAATGGGCGGCGGAGAAGTAGCTCGTTATGTAGGAACTTACGGAACAGATAGAGTAGAAAAAGCAGTATTTGCAGGAGCTGTACCACCATTTCTTTATAAGTCAGAGAATCATCCTGAAGGAGCATTAGATGATGCAGGAATCCAAGAATTTGAAAACGGCGTAAAAAATGATCGCTTAGCTTTCCTTGATGATTTTACAAAAACATTTTTTGGGGTTGAAGACGGAAATGACTTAGTCAGCGAACCATTCCGACTTTACAACCGCGATATTGCAGCAGCCGCATCGCCTAAAGGGACGCTAGACTGTATAGCTGCTTTCAGCAAAACAGATTTCAGAGACGATCTAGCCAAGTTTACAATACCTACTCTTATTATTCACGGTGATGCAGACGAGATCGTTCCATTTGAATATAGCGGAAAGCGAACGCATGAAGCCATTTCTGGTTCCAAGTTAGCTTTAATAAAAGGCGGTCCGCACGGCTTAAATGCAACGCATGCACACGAATTTAACGAAGCGCTGCTGTCATTTTTAAGAGACTAAATATAAATGATTATTTTGTAAGTGAAAATCTGACGTATGAATAGGAAAAGCGAAAAGAAGTTGCCGGAGGGCGCTTCTTTTTTATCAGTTCATGCAATTAACAAAGGCATCTGATCGCTCCAAGGATTCTTTAGGGTGACGCATCTGATTACAAATAAAATCCCTAAATAGCTATAATAACTTTTACTTTATTTTTTCTGCTTACCATAATAATTAAAATGATTGATGAAAACAAAGAGCAACCCTTTAATTAAAGGCTGCTCTTTGTTTTATACATCTTATTTTGCTTTTCTAACTAAAACAAAATGTCTTAATAGTTAAGTGTGGTAATACAATGCTATTTACGTAATTCTTCTAATTCCGCAAGAAGAGCTTCAATCATTTCATCGCTTCTTCGAAGTTCTTGATTAAGCATATGAATCGTTTCCTCTTCCCAATTGAAAGGATTACCATAAGAAGGCGTAATAGGAAGATCTTCATACACATCTCCATTTTCTTCACTGTGTTTTGTAAAATATATAGCAACTTCACACATTGGATGACCAAGAGCAATACGCTGGCGCAAGCTCACTTTTCCATAGCCAAATTTCCGAGCTGCAATTCCTCCAAACACACTAGACGTCATCTTACATAAATGAGGAGCATCCTGTACGACGTCACCAAATGGACATTGGGTAGCGCTTACAACCACATGGTCTGGATAAACCGACACAATTTCAAAGTGACCTCCAATTGAATTTTTAAGGTCAATTATAACTTCTGCATATTCCTCTACCGTCCACTTTTCATGCTTATCGCTATAAAAGTCTTCCATCCATTCTCCAGTACGAATACCAATTTGTTTAATATATTCTTCAGCTACGGGGCCTACCGTTTTTTCATGAATCATTGCGTACTGTGTAATAAGTTTAGACAAAAATATATGTCCGCTTAGCTGACCTTTTTTTAAAGCCATATTGTAAATCCCCCTTTTGTTTTGTAAAAGAGTAAAAATATCAATTCAATAAGCAGCACTTTTTCTATATATCTCTATTTCTTAATTATTACAGATTAACAAGATCATATGTTATCTTTTTTGAATTTAAAAATATTTATTTGTAAATGCTGGCTGCTTTTTAAAAAGAAAGAAGGAGACTAGCATAATGGGCTTTATGGAAAATGAAAATCCCTTAGAAGCTCATCAGTTTCTAAGAGATTTTCATTTCTTTTTCGAGATATAATTGCTTCAAGAGAAAAGGTGGTACAACTGACTAATCTGTTAAAAAGAACGTAATAAAAAGTTCAATATAGTGTTTTGAAGGTCCTCATGAAACTCCTTGCGATTAAAGCCTGCCGGGTCCTGAGAAGGGGGGAAAGAAGGAGATTTCATAAAGTCGGGAAATGGGCTGAGAAATGAAAAATGCCCTCCATTTTCTACAACGATATGCTGAACTTTTTCCTTATCAGAAACGCCATTTAACACAAATTCTCCGTGAAAAGAAGGAGTAATCGTATCCTTTTTGCCTGTAATCATTAAAATAGGTATATTCACGTCTTCAAGAGCGCCTTTTTCCCTGAACCATCCGGCGGCTGGCGCTAAAAGAATAAGTGATTGAACCCGCTTATCATGATCAACAGATAAACAATAAGGCTTTTGATCAGGAGATTCAGAAGGAAAAGAAGTGGGAACTCCACCTGCTACAGCAAGAGCCGTATATCCTCCCATTGAATGGCCAATAAGAGAAATATTATTTGATTTAATGGATGGAGAAAAGGAACTTTCTTTTAAAAACCAATCGATTACAGTACGTATATGGGTAGACCGATTTTTTAGGTTATCTATTGTTCCAGATAGCGTATTATCCTCTCGATTATTAAAGAGATGTTGTGGTATTCCTACAATAAAACCATTACGTGCTAAAAACTGGGCAATGGTTCGATAAGCAAGAGGCGTGCTTCCATCTCCATGAGAAAGAATGACTAAAGGAAATGATCCATCTGAAAGCGGAGCATTTTGCGCAGCGCTTATCGTGTAAGGTCCCATCTTTTCAACTTGTTCTTCTTTATATGTAGGATACATAATAAGGAGAGGCAAGGCGTGTTCATTTGCTTGATCTTCTATATCTACGAATTGACATCCGGCATAAAATGACTGTCTTTCAAGTTTTCTTATTTGCACTTATATACTCCTCCTTGCTTTTAACAATCTTTATTATAACAAACTTATATATGAATTTTTTTTGATTTAGCTCTCTTGAAAAAGAGTAATTAACCTTTATTTTAATTATTCGTCGGGCTGTTTTTGTATCGATAAAGCACATTATGATAACTAAATTTATGCATACACTTATATAATGAAGACAGTGATATGTATTAAGGGGGAAATAAAATGCATTGTTTAGAACCAAAAGATTATTACAAGATAAATAACATGTTAGAAGCGTCATTTAAGACTCCTACCTTTGCTTTTTCTGTCGTTAATCATGTTATTCCAGGAGCTGTGTACGTAAATGATATTGTGAGGCCATCATCAGGATTTCTTAGAATACGTGCAGGTGACTATTATGTATTTGGACAAGGGAATGACGAGGTATTTAATAACTTTCTCTATCGTTATTTTGTTGAGAACGTGTATGGTAAGGAGAAACGGTTTACAGTTTTTACTCCATCCACTGACTGGGAAACTGTTTTTGACGAAACTTTCAAAACGTATGTAAAGAAAATGACGCGTTCTAAGTATAGGTTTCTTCCTTCAAAAGTGCATTCTACATACAGCTTGTCCAATCCCTATGAGTTACAAGATTTTAACGCTGATTCTTTAAGGAAAAGTGAGAATTTCAATGAATCATATATAGTGGAGTACTGGGGATCAGAAAAAAATTTTCTGAAAAACGGATTAGGAGTTTGTCTAATCCATAAAGAAAAGATTATCGCTGAATGTGTGTCTATTTTTCATAGTGGAACCATAGCTGAAATCGATATTGTGACTAATCCTAACTATAGAGGACAAAGATTGGGAAAGATAGTGGGCCAGGCGTTTATAAATAAATGTTTAGAAAAGAATGTTATGCCTGCTTGGGATTGCGATAAGAACAATAAAGCCTCGAAAGCACTAGCCAATAAACTTGGGTTTTCGAATGAAGAGGATTACGCTTTATATGTATTAAAATGAAAAGAGAATGAGACATAAATAAATCAATACAATCTACAGACGAACGAATGGAATGCATGAGCAAATGGCTTGTTACACCGCGGTTGATTTCCGTGTAAGACGTTGCTTTCCGCAGGCGGCCGATAAGCCTTGCCCTCTAATTACCAGCACACAAGATGATTTTACTGTAAACTGAATCCTATGCTCGTTAGGTTTAACAGTATCTACTTTATTAAAATATCCTGAATTCTTATTTGGGTAGGAGGACCTTATGATATCGTTTAATAGAATTATAAAATTGCGAGATTTGGAAATTTTTCGAGTGTCAAAAAACGGAACAATCTTTTCTTATGTAGTTATTGAAGACACGAGAAAGCCATTTACAGAAGAAGATAAAAAACTAGATCCATTATGTTATATGGAGGAAGAAGATATTAACGCGATTTTAAATGTGTTTAGGATTTCATTAGTCAATGATGAAAAATTAAGTGAAGAAGAGTCACTTTTTCTAAAATCGTTCTTTTCAGATTTTGTTAATAATACAAATTTAACGAATTTTATTATTACGGAATATATTCAAGAAGATTTGTATGATCATGACGTTAATATAAAATTTTTCAATAAAATTTTAAAGGATATAGGTTCAAATTATATTATTGAAGAATTTGATGAAATGAACTGGATTTATTTATCTCAAGATTAAAATATAACGATGTGTACTATATACAAAGCTAGTTTACATAAACACTTTTCTAAGAAGGCATATATTATAATTTAGAAGATACTAAGATTTTTGCAATCAATTTAATCCTTTAATATATTGTCCATGTGATCAAGGATTAAGGGGGAGAAAAATGAATATTACAGTAGTTGCACATAATCCAAATTGGAAGTACTTCTATTCAAAACTTAAAAGCAAAACCTATTATTGATATTCTATTGGTAGTTAATGACATTAGCAGGTTAGATAATTACTCAGACCAATTTGAGAAGCTCGGATATGAAGTAATGGGGGAGTTTGGAATCAAAAGAAGAAGGTATTACCGTAAAGGTGGGGATAATCGCACCCATCAAATTCACGCTTTTCAGTATGATAATATTCAAGAGATTGAAAGACACTTATCTTTTAGAGATTATCTTCGTCAAAATCAAATGATGAGCAATGAATATGGAGCATTAAAAGCTGAGTTAGCTCATAGATTTCCCAATGATATCGAGGGCTATAGTGATGGTAAGGATGCATTTGTTAAAAGAATCGAAAAAGAAGCGCTTAAATGGCATTGGCTTAATCGTTGAAATTAAAGAAAAAGAGTTAAACTAGTTAATATAATATTGTGTCTCAATACATTGTATACTCCATCAAAGTTAGTTACCATGATCATTCTTTCCCTAATTTATAAAAGAACGATCTCTTAATACACAGGGGATCGTTCACTTTTTGACTCTCTCATTTATACACGACTTTATACATTGTTAAATTATCAACATTTCTATCACTTGTGAAACTGGAAGACTTGCATGAAAAACACTCTTTTTTATAAATATGGTAGTATTTTATATCTTGTCTTATATCTACCCTGAAATTTTCTAACCTAATTTTTGTGTAGAAATGGGCTGCTGTAGCTAAATATTAAATAACTATTGAAATTTCATAACAAATTAATATTGATCATATTTTATAAAATTAAAAAGGTAAGCAAATCAATAGATACATAAGAGTATCCTTCTCGAATTATGCATAACTGGTCAATTTATATTTTTAAGTAAAATAGTGATATAAAGTACAATATGTACGTTATAACGTTCAAGGAGGGGTTAATATTTCGCATAAGAGAAGTACTGACTCTTCAATAAAACGAATATTTCTAACGTTAAAATGATTCCATTGTTAAAATGGATCCTTAATCAAATAAGCAAGTTATTTGATAAGAATGGAGACTGCACTATACATTAATAATAAAGCCATAACTATATTAAACTGGCTTTTATACTTTGAGAGAAATTTTTGAAAAACCGAACCAAATAAACTCCAACAGAAAGTACTTACAAAGCCCACAAAAGCTAGAAATAAAGAATACATTATTAAACTAAAATTCGAGTTGTGATATGGAAGAATAAAGGTTGCTATAGCCGTTATACCATACAGAATACCTTTTGGATTTATAAATTGTAAAAGCATCCCCATGAAAAAACTGTTATTCCTGTTTTCATCGTTATTTTTATCGTCATCTTTATCTTTACTCAAAATAATTTTTATAGCTAGATAGACCATATAGATTGCTCCTAAGACCGTCATGAAAAACTCAATTTTCGGGATGGAATTTTGGAGTAAAACATTAAAATAACTACATAACAACATTACTACGAGAAAGCCTGCACCTACTCCTAAACAAAATTTTGTAGTCTTTCTCAAACCGTATTTGTTAGCAAATAACATGGCCATAATATTGTTAGGACCAGGGGTAAAACTGGTGACAAAAATATATAGCAAAAATGATAATAATGGCATATTTGTACCTCCTCTAATATGTATATTATAATGTTCAAAAAGGACGATATAACGTCGTGCTTTTTATTTTACATTACGGTCGTTATATTGTACATAGTGATAGGAGTGTATTTATGGAGGAAATAAATCTTATTATCGCCAAAAACCTAAAAAATTTTAGAGAAAGTAAGAAATTAAGTCTCGAAAAAGTTGCAGAATTAACTGGGGTAAGCAAGACAATGATAGGGCAAATTGAAAGAGGAGAATCGAGTCCTACAATTACAACTATTTGGAAAATAGCTAATGGATTAAAAATTTCTTTTACTTCATTAATAAATAATCCTCAGCCAGACACCAAAGTCATTTCAAAAACCGACATTCAAATATTATCTGAAGACAACGGAAAATATCAAGTCTACCCTTATTTTCCCTTCGAGGATGATAGACGCTTTGAAGTTTATTCTGTAGAAATAGAAGAAGGTGGATCTCTAGACGCTGATTCGCATAGGGAAGGGACTGAAGAGTTCATAACTGTCTTTGAAGGTGAACTCACTATAAGTGTAAATAGCAATGAATATACGATAAAGAGTGGGAATGCTATTAGGTTCAAAGCTGATAGAGCTCATTCTTATTATAATCGCGGAAAAACATTAGCTCAATTAAGTATGATCATATATTATCCAGTTTAAATAGCGTTCTTCAAGAACGCTATTTTATTTTTGTATTAAACCGGTACAACTAATGAAAGATTTAATGGCCAACCAATAAAGCATTGAATCGTTAGATACTATGTAGAGCGGTTAACCAGTAGCGGCATAGAAAGTGGAAAGACTACTTCCTATGATTCTTAGACTTTTGTATTATATAGGTTTTTATGTTAGGTTATGGATATCCTTCTGTTGTGTTAGAAAGGAGTGAATTCATATCTTAAAAATAGCAATTGCTTCAATCATTGCAGGCCTTTTATTTAGTCTTTGTGCAAAATTAGTGATGTATACGAGATGGTCTAAGCTGTTTGTAAAGGCTAATGAAGATACTCATAAACCAATTAACTTTGTTCTTCAGGGGGCTTTATTTGCCGTTATTATGTTCATCATGTTTTTAATTGTAAAACCTTTTACATAGGAATAACGTTATAGCTGGAGTGATCAATTATTAATCTTTCATATTTAGGAATAGGTTTTGTAGCTATTTTTCTATCTGCATTTTTGATGAAGGCGTTTGTTGCCAATGATACGCTATCTACTATTTTTTCAGTTTTGACTGCTGCTGTAGGAGCAGCAGCTATTTCTCACTTTCGCAGAAAATATAAGGAAAAGTGAATTTAAACAGGGGCTGCAGTTAGTGTAGGGCTTAAAGCAACAATGCTTCATTTCATGCGACGGACTGAAAAAGAAAGAGAAAAAGCTCCCTTTCATAAGGGAGCTTTAAAAGATTTTACTTAATCCATTCAAATTCTTTTAAAGGCCAATAAGCTAATTTAGCTTTTCCTACGATTTTGTCCACGGAGATTGTTCCTACTTCGGGTGATCTGCTATCTAAGCTGTACATTCTATTATCTCCCATGACAAATAATTGACCCTTTGGAACGGTTTTGCTGCCTGTATGATCTCCAAGTTTAAAATCCTCAGTTAATGGGCCTGTTCCTATTTCTTTTTTATATTGATCTAAATAAGGCTCTTCATATCTTTTACCGTTTACATATAGCGTGTCATTGCGATATTCTATATGATCACCAGGTAAACCAATGACTCTTTTAATATAGTCTTTTTCCTTTGTAGCATGAAAAACGATAATATCAAATCTTTTTATATTATCTGGGTTATTTTTACCCAGTTCATTAAGAATGATATGTTCACTATCTTTTAAAGTAGGCATCATCGATTCGCCGTCTACTACTATAGGGGTAAATAGGTACTCTCTTACCACAAAAGCCAGAATACAGGCAATAATAATGGATTTAATCCATGAAAACAATTCTTTTTGTTTCAATTTAAAACTCCTCTACAACCGTAATACATGTTTAAAAGTATAGCACAATATATAGAAATAAACCTTTAATTTAACAATTAAAGGTTATATATGCTAGCATTTACAGCGGAAAAGAAGTAATTAATTCTGAGTATATTGGAAACTATAATTATGCATATACAGGAGAATTAGTATTTAGTAAAAAATCCATACTTATGGGTGGCGGTGGAGTAGGGGTTGGACGACCAGAAGATTCTAAAGATAAAGATACAATAAAAAAGGATTATAATGCTGCTTCGTACTCGGATAAGTATGAATGAACACTTATAAAGAGCAACCTCGTCATTGGCAAACGAGGCTGCTCTTAAATTTTTTTTGGTACTTGTCATACAAATTTTATTTTTCATCTTCACACGCAGAAAAGTTTGTGATATAATTCACATGTGAAGATATCCATAAGGATCTAACACACTCTTGAATGTAAAGTAGAAAAAGCTATTTCACTCCGATGCCAATACGATTGAAATAGCTTTTTTTGCGTTCAGATTATAGATGCGAAAAAATTGTTAGCATAGGGAAGTTTATTTTTCGATTCTAACTAATGTTTTTTCAGGCATCTCAATAGCATCTATATCAAAGTAATGGATGTTTAAAGTTAGTTCTCCTTTTCGCTTTTCAGCTTCTTCTCCTATCCAACAACTATACAATTCAAAAAAATCTCCTGATTTAAGATAGTGATCCATCAATCGACATAGTGCAAGTAGTTTCTCTTTTGATTCTTTCAGTCTGCTTTTATTCATATATTCCGTAATTTCAATTCCCCAGTCACTTGACACTTCATAAACATAAGAAGTAGTAAAATGATGTTTTTTTATGTTTAATCGATGCATTTCATCTGAAAAGCAGCTTCCAATAGTAACTATATCATCCATTTCGTCATTAATAGACAATTTTACATTCAAACCTATATAGGTGGCTAAACTCATTTGTATTCACTCCTTTTTCCATCTGAATAATCTATTAAATTTCATAGAATTAATCTAATAAAAACCTACATAGTATGATCAAAAAGGCTTTTCCTTAGATTTTATTATAGATGGTCGGGTTTTATTCGAGCTTGACTATTATTCTATTTAATATAAAGGGTAAAATTCTAATTTTTATAAAAAAATATTGAAATACCAGAAGGATCACTATTTGTTAGAGGAGATGAAAGTACTATTAAAAGAGGTTCGTAATAATTTAATTTCTAATGGCAATTCAGTATGATTTAATAAGTGGAAAATGATTATTAAACAATTGAAAGTGTATTTATGAAAAAGGTTTTAACAACTTCTGCTGTACTGTTGTTAGCATTATCAGCTTGCAGTAGTAATCAAACCGAGTAAATGAGAGCAGACCTTCTTTTACAAGGGCTGTTATTTCTCTGCCTGTCAAAGTCAACAATATAAACAGGTTTTATTTATATATGATTGTTATAATACTAACAGTTCAGATTAAATTATAAGTTTAGGACAGAAATAAAATCGGAGGTAGTAAAATGGGGAAAAGTGAAATGTTTAAAGATTTTAATTTTAAACTAGTGGTTATTGAAGCTTTATTAGATCAAGATCCGTTATTTCTAAAAGAATTAACCGATTTAAAAGATAAGTATATCAATAATTTCGAATGGTATTCTGGAGCTGGACCCATTGTTGAAATCAGAGATTATTTAGAAGAGTTAACGTTGGAAAAGAGTGATTTAGAAAAGGTTGAATGCCTTTGCTTTGATGGAGGTAATGAAATTTATCATATCCTAAAGCCAGATTGGGACGGCGAAGATAGTTTATTTGACGTACTATCTGTTGAAGGATTTCAGAACTTAAAGAATCTAAAAACAGTGGACTATATTTCAATGTGCGATCCAGAAGTATTAGAACCATTCAAGGAAGCCGGAATTACGATTGAGGATTAATGAGAAGGACGTATTGTAGTAAGGGAAGCAATTCGTCTTTATGAAGAGTAAAGGGAGAACCAGTAATGAAATATAATGTTCAAATCTATGAAGATAACCAAGGAATGCTTATGGTAGATGTGCCTGATGAAAATTTTTTAGTTATAGATTTATTATTAAGTGATGTACAAGAAGATGGATCAAAATTATGGCTAGATTTAATTGATAAAGTACTTTCAAAGAAATCTTCTTATGAAGAATTAACTGGAAATGCCTGTACTATAGAAATTAAATATGATGTAACAAAAATTATGAATGAATATGCTGAAGAAGAACAAAATGCGAATTGTCTAATTGAAACAGCTGAGCTAAAACAGATTCTGCTTATGTGGGATAATGCTGTTAGAAATAAATACGCAGAATAGAAATTAATTAATTTAAAAGTATAGTGGAGCCTTTATACGAGATGAAGAAAAAATAAATCTCTTATAAAGGCTTCTTTTTGTTTCTTTCTAGTCAACATAAAACAGACTAGAGGTATCTACAAAAATAAAAAAGAAAATTATTGTAATCGACCTTGTATATAATTAGGAATCTATAATGAGCTCATTAACTGAAAAAAGTATTCGGACTTCTGAGTTTTATTTAAGCTATACCATGAATCTAATGTATTTGATGCAAATACATCTAATTTTTTTAATACATCCCTCGCGAATTCTAGAGGTGCTACTCCTGAAGCAGTAATCATGTTATTATCGGATACTACAGGTCCAATCTCATACAACTTCTCTCCTTTATAATTAGGACAGACCATTTTTGTATATTCTAGGTTATTAAGCGTATGCTTTCTAGAATCTAAGTATCCATTATTTGCAAGGGCATCAGTAGCACCACAAATTGCAGCTACAATAGTACCAAGCTCTAAAACTTCCCCAACTTTTTTCAATATAGGTTGATGAATCTCCTCACTCCATGTAGTTCCTCCCGGTAGAATTAAAAGATCTTTATCCAGAAGAGTGCACTCATCAAGAGAAATATCCGGCTGTATACTCAGTCCCCCCATTGTTTTAATAATTTCTTTATTAACTCCTACCGTCATTACTTTTAAAGGGGCTAAGCCTTGCCTGAAATATCTTCCTGAATTTAGTTCAGCAATTAAATATCCATACTCCCAATCTGACATTGTATTAAATACATAAATATAAACTTTTTTTGTTTGCATAGTAAGCCTCCCGAACTGACGTTCTCTATATTATACCATTTTAAAGACGTATATTCATAAAAAATGTTAAAATATTCAGAAAAAGTTAAGAAGATTGAGAATCATTTGAAAGAAAACAAAATAGAAAAAGTCGTAATAGTAGGATTAACAACTCCACACTTAGAGTATTTATATTTTGGATCTATTTGAGTTGTTATTTCCTCAACATTACAAGGTTCATATAAATGAATTAAAAACAAATCTCACCACACTCCCAATAAATAGAAAACACATTATTATTATGGGTTTCATAAGTGATAATAACATCTTTTTCATACTTTAGAAGATTACGTGAGATCAAATTAGCTTCTCCTTTTAAAAAAGAGAGCATCAAACGCGCGCTTTAATACAACAACTGTGTTTTAATAATTTTAGGTAAAATATCTTTATCATTTGACAAAGGATAAGTCTTCCATTATCATCAACTCAAACTTATTTACGGGGAGAGTTAAAGATGAAAATTTATGTTGATGCAGATGCTTGTCCGGTAAAAGATATCATTATCTCTGAAGGTACGAATGCTGAAATTCCTGTTATCCTTGTTACTAGCTTTTCTCATTTTTCTAATGTGGAACAACCATCAGGAGTGGAAACCATTTATGTTGATTCTGGGGCAGATGCTGCGGATTATCGGATTATGGGGTTAGTAGAAAAAGGGGATATAATCGTTACGCAAGATTATGGTCTTGCTTCGCTAGGTTTAGCAAAAGGGTGTGTGGTACTTCACCATAATGGCTCTAGCTATACAAATGAAAACATTGACCAATTATTACAAACACGTTATTTGAGTGCAATGGCTCGAAAAAGTGGAAAGCGTACAAAGGGGCCAAAACCATTTACACCCGAAGATAGAGAGAAATTTAAGGGGCTTTTTAAAAGAGCAATTTCACGTTAAAAAAGAACCATCCATTTTCAAGAAAAACCCAGAAAAACAAATTGTCCAAATATTAAACTAAACTTATTGGTTCCAGTACGAAAATGCTCGGAAGTCTCATGTCAAAAGTAATTACTAATTACTTAATACTTGAATAGATGCAGTAAATCTATTCTTTTCCGAAAAAGATAAATTAACTTGTAGATGATTCGCGACTAACTGGTGATAGTCCTGTAAATATACTGCAACAGCATCAATGATGTCTTGTTCATGCAATCGCGCTGTACGTCCTAATGCTAAGGTGGAAGCAGTAATCCCAAGGGAAGGATGAAGCTCCAAATCTACTTCTACCTGTTCAGGTTCAATTCTTTCTTTTAGAGCAATATAAATACAAACGCTATCCACAATATCTTGTTCGTTAAATAGTACTTCCATTCTAAATTTCTCCTTAATATCTTCTTCTTGTAAAGATGTTTTTAACTACCCAAATGATGACTAAAATCACAAGTATATCTACAAGAATTCCTAAAAAAGAAAATCCATGTGAAGGATTATTTCCATATGCACCGTTATAATTTCCACCAAATGGATGAAGCATATGCCCTAAAAACGCACCTGTTCCAAAAGCTGCAGCATGAGTCAGTATACTTTTTGCTCGTGAAGGCGGGGTCTGGTTATATGTCGTGTGAGACCTAGTATATGATGGTGTTCTTGTAACGTTGCTTGACGGAGACTTATATCCAGAATGATAAGTGCCACTTGA
>NZ_JBHZOR010000020.1:0-36814 GCF_042787605.1 Priestia sp. YIM B13491
TCAAGCAATTGAGGATCAAATAAAAAAAACAGCTTAAGACTTAACTTTTTTGTGTCCAAATTATTGACTCAAATCCATAATTCTCCTATTGTCTTATCTAAAATTAACAAAGTCTTTATTCCCCCTTTAGCTTTTATTTGTTGAAATCATTAGGTAATATTTTTTGAAAATGCATAAACAAAATAAATTACTTGAGTTAGAGGATAGGAAATATTAAGCATAGGTATTTAATAATGTAAATAACATGTTTTTAATCCTTCATCGTTACTTTAATTATAGGACAAAAAAACTATAAAAAGGAATAATATATAAATTTTAAATAAGATATTATTGAAAATTTAAATCTTTCTAGCCCTAGGATAAGTTAGATTCTTGTTTACTTTAAAAATACAAAGTTTTAAGGAATGAAGAGGGTACAAAATTATCTTCTATGCTTTGTAGCCTATTGAGGTATTTCCTATAACAAATTTACTCAAAATCAAAAAGAAGAAGCCTGTATCTAAGCAGATACAGGCTTTTTATCAATCTATCTTTAAGTTGTTATTCACTTAAATGACAAGGGGAAGTAAAGGAATGGTTACCTATTTTAAAATTAAGGTTACTTCCTTATCTAAATATGAAGATGTAAAAGTTACTGTTTGTTCATTTTCCCATTGTGCATCATATATCCATTGGCTATAGCAAACAAACAGGTGGAGGCTTCTCTAGGCAAAAGAAAATGGGGAGAGCTTCAAACTTAAGCCAAGATATCTTTCCATATTGTTTAACCATACTACATACATTTGATAGTGGCATGCCGATTCGCTCCATTGGCATTTACTTATCCAACACAAGTATTCAAGAAGAGGAGCAAATGAGCTTGTTTGAGGACATCGAACAGCGTGAAAGAGCCTATGCTCTTGCGAAAACAATTGATGAGCTTCGAATGCGTTATGGAAAGAATAGTTTGCTGCGGGCTTCAAGCCATCTAGAGCATTCAACAGCCCGTTATCGAAATGGCTTACTTGGAGGACACAAAGCGTAAGGAGGACAGGAACATGGAATATAGAGAAAGGAAAAAATGGCTCCCTTTTGCTACGTTGCCAGAGCAATACATAGGGTTAAAGGAAATTATAGATAAGCAATCAGAAGTAGCTCAACCTGTTTTAACAGAAGAGCAAATGGAACAGATGAATTTCACCTTAATTGAGGCCTTACATACCAATAAACCAGTGTATCTTACATATTATAAGAGATATAACAGAGACAGGGTTCATTCAGTTTGTTGCTTTGCTTGGAGATTTATTTATTTTCATTGATGACGTATTTGAGTTAAAGAACAAAATGAGGTTAAGTGCGCTCATTGATGTTCGTTTGGCTTAGTTCCTGAAGAAATCGTGTACAGGAAGCACTTATTTTGGTGGAGGTACATTCATGTACAATTTTAGAGTATACACGTTACGTGACGGTTCAAAGAGAATCATTAAACTAAAAGAAGGAGAATCCTTTAAACAGGAACTCCAAAAAGCCGGTATTCAAGAAACGCAAATTTTTCAGATGCAACTAGTGGAAAAAACAGAGTAATTTTAACATAGCCCTTCTATATGGACGTAAGTGTGTTAGTCTAAGGAAAGCCAAATAGAAAAGAGTGATCAACCTGGAAGAAATAAAAGAGCAAGAAATCGATCTAGATAAAGTGTATGACTATGCTGAATTTCCGGATAAAGTTAGTGGCAGATGTGATAATTGCAACTCAGCTTACTTCAAAAGTTCTGTAAAAGATGGCATTTTCTTACGTGAATGTCGAGAATGTGGAATGAAGAAGAGTATCTAAAAAATACGTGGTTTCAATATATAACATCTGGTCCCTTGAGAGTTTGAAGGGGCCTTGTTGTTTGTATTTAATAAGATTAACTAAAGATGCTTGAGTTTAAATGAGGAAGCTAGACATTCAACAATTATGGTTTAGGCTCAATATAAGAAGGAAGCTCTTTCGGTTGGTTTGTCCCTGTTACCATTAAAAGATAAGTAAATACAAAGAATAGAAGAATTATCCCTATTACTAAAATGAAACGAAAAAACTTCTTGATTTTTCTATGTCTTCTGAACTCATAAAAATTAACAACATTATTCATACAAATCCTCCTCGTCTTATTTTTAAGAAACAAAGAAATAAAAAAGGAAGATAAAACCTCCCCACTTATAACTCATTAGGTAGTTTTATCTCCCAATATACCATTGTTTTACCTTTATTGTACTTAATATTTTAAATTGTCTGTTATTTATAGTGTTAGCAACATGGTACACAACATTGAGAATTAGACTTTGTGACATTGGAATTTCTGGATATAATACCTTTTATTTTTGAAAGATACTTCTCTTTAGCTAATGAATTAGTATCATGTCTCTGTTGACGAGATACATAATTCATCGCACGTTGTTCTTGCATGAGTATAAATTCTAGTTCATACATCATAATTACTCACTCCTTTTTAAGCTTCTTTCTTTTGCTCCTTATTAGCTTCACTTGAGCAACAAGTGCTCTTTTCTTCTTTTATCTCTACAATCTCGATAGTGCAGCAATCTTTTTCTTTCTTATTTCCTTTAAAAATTGACATTAATCCCATTTTTCTTCGCCTCCATTAAAGTTCTAATACTAAGAATAAATAGCCTGAAACAGTTGCCATCAAAAACACTGATACAACAAATGCACTTACCAATTTCTTATGGAAAATACTCTTCAACATAATGATTTCAGGTAAACTTGCACCAGCACCTCCTATTAGCAATGCCATAGTCGGAGCAATAGGGAATCCATTAACAAGTAAAGCTTGAGCAATTGGTAACATCGTTGATAGACGAATGTATAATGGAACTCCAATAATAGCTGCTAATGGGATAACCCACCATTGGTTCTGATCAGAAATAAATGTTAGGAAATTAGTTGGCACTGCCTCTTTAATAATTGCTCCTACGAATGCACCAATTAATATATATACGAGAACTGAACGAATTAAATCTATAGTTTCCTTAATGGATTCCTTAATGTTTAAAACAAGATCTTTTCTGCGGCGTTCATCTTGCTCTGGGAGATTTCCTTTAATCATGACTTTCTTAACTTGCTCTTTATAGTTTTTCTTATTTAAATACCATCCAATAATCATAGAGAATACAAAAGTTGTAACGGTATAAATAGCTGTTACCTTTACTCCATAGATATAAGCCATTAACCCTAAAATCCAAGGATCCAATAACGGTGAAGTAAATAAATATGTCATTACTGTTTGGAAAGGAACATTACGATTGAGCATAGTTACTAGTAAGGGAATAGTAGAACATGAACAGAACGGTGTTATAAAACCAAGTAGTGCACCTGCTAAGTTTCCTAGGAAAGGGTTTTTACTACCCATCCATTTCTCTACTTTTTCAAAAGGAACATAGGCTTGAATAAAACTAATGAAAAAAGAAATACCAAGGAATAAAACTAATAAGTTCTTACTTAAAGATAGAAACTCCAATAATACTTTGGTTACTAAATCTGGCATAAAGCATTCCTCCTAATTCATTTAAATTTCGAAACTATGTATATTTACAATAGTTGCAAAATACAACTATTACTTTTAGAAAAAGAGGCATTAACAGCAACTGCTGTTTTTCATAGCCCCTAAAATTAAATCAATACTTTCTAAAACTTGACCACGTTTATTTTCTGGTACGTTAGAAAGGATTTCTTGAATATATATATTCATCTGTTTAGCAATCTCATCTTCATATTGCTCACCTTCAGGAGTAAGCGTAATGGTTACATATCTACGATCAGTAGGGGATTGTATACGACTTACTAAGTTACGTTCTACCAATCCTTGAATGTGACGACTTAATGTACTGTTATCCAACCCTAAAGAAGAAGATAGTTCATTTAAAGATGGGGTTTTTGTGCGCTCCACTTCAAATAATATATGACTCTGTACTAAAGAAACCCCACAACATTGCGCACCTTCTTTTTCGAGTAAACCAAAGCGTCTAATTAGGATTTGAAGCATTTGACGAAATTGATGAGATTCTTTTCCCACTTCTACGTTGTTCATATTCTTTTCACCACACCTTATTTGCTTGTTGAAACAATTGTAAAATACAACTATTTCAATTGTCAATGATTAAATTGACATTTTTTTCAGAATTTTTTATTGACGGGTGTTGAAATAGATTATATTATTTAATTAACAAAATAAAACATTTTAATAAAAAATATAAAAATGTTAATAAAGTTAAAAGGAGTGTTAAATACATGTTAGCTTTAAATCAAAAATTAAATTCTTGTTTTGATACTTTCTTTACGGAAGCAGTCGAAGGGGGCACACTTCCAGAAAGAGAGAAAGTTGTAGCTATTTTAACTTCAGCTACTTTATTAAACGATCAGGATACGTTGAAGAACGCAGTTCTAACAGCTAAACAATTAGGTTTTACCAAGGAAGAAATCGGTCAAATAACGGGTATCGCGATTGCTGTGAATGCTCAAAAGTTAAGGGATCAAGTCGAGGTAAGGGTAGAAAGTAAAACATCTTCTACATGCTGCCAATAAGGAGTCAATCTATGGAGAATCAATATGTTATTTTAGTGAGTCCTAGGGATAATGAAGTTCAATTAGTAAAGGAGAAGGGCTATAAAATCATTTTATTAAGAAAAGAGATTTCATTTGATGAAATTTTTGATGTGGATATACCTGTTGAAATTGATTTAAATGACGAAGAAGCTGTGTTAGAAAAGTGTCTCCAACTAACTAATCAGCTAGAGGTCATTTCAGTTTTTACCATGAATGAGTATAGAATTCCCTTGGCATCTAAGATAAGTGAAATGCTGCAATTAAAGTATCAACTACCTTACGAAGCTAGTTTAAGATGTAGAAATAAAAAAATGGCTAGGCAAAAATTAAATGAAGCTGGTGTAGGAGAGGTCCAATATCGTCTTGTTACTTCAGACAGTAACTTGGAATTCCAACTTCAAGGCATGGAGTTTCCCCTTATTGTTAAACCTTCTAATGATTCAGGAAGTAAAAATGTTTACTTATGTAAGAACGAATCAGAAATAACAACAGCTATTAAACATATTGTGAAAAGCAAGAAAAATATTGTGGGCCAAACCATTGATTCAGACATACTTATTGAAGAGTTTTTAGATGGACCGGAGTTTAGTATTGAGTCTGTAACGGTTAATGGCCAAACTACTATTATTGGAATTACAAAGAAACTTGTAACTCCATATCCTCTTTCTATTGAAGTAGGACATGATTTCCCTGCAAACTTAAATACTAATGAAGAGAATGAAATTAAAAGGCTAGTAGAACAAAGCTTAGCTGCTTTAGATGTGGATTTTGCTGTTACTCATACTGAAGTCAAATTAACAGAGAAGGGTCCAAGAATAGTGGAAGTAAACGCTAGACCTGGAGGCGATGAGATTCCACACCTGGTAAAAGCAGTCACTGGAGTAGATCTTAAAGCTTTAGCTTTCCTTGTTACCTTAGGCAAAGGAATTGATTCCATAGATTTGTCTTCATCTACTGTTTCTTCTGCCTCCATTCGATTCTTGTTAGCAAATCAGGAAGGGAAAGTGTACTTCGATGAACAGTTCCAATCTGCTTCTATAAAAGAACAGAAGTGGTATGTTAACAATGGTGAATCAGTCCAACGAACCGAAAGTAATTTTAATCGTTTGGGTTATTTTATTGTCTATGGAGATGAGCAGAGTCCTTCATGTAGTAAAGCCGATTCTGTAGAAAAAGAATTATCTATAACAATTAAGAACCCATTGGAGATTTAATTATGCTTACAGGTGTTGAAAGTAAATTTAAAGCGCTTAGTGATAAGACTAGACTTGCACTTTTACAGGAAATTTCCTGTTGTAAGGAGTTATGTGTATCCGATTTGCAGGATAAATTTCAAATTTCTCAATCTAAGTTATCCTATCATTTAAAATTATTAGTTGAAGCAGGAATACTTATACGTTGTGAAAGAGGAACCTGGTGTTACTATAAAGTAGATGAGAAAGAAGTTAAACGTATCTTATCGCCAACTATCTACCAAGAAATCATAAAAAACAGTGAGTCAGAGTAACTCACTGTTTTTTGTATTAAAAGCATTCTTTGTAGGAATCTGCAGCTTTTTGGAAGTCTCCTAACTGGAAGTAAACATCAGCCACCTTTTTACAGACATAATCACAGGGCATAGATTGTTCTACTAAAATTCTTTTTGCTTCACTATAATTTCTTAATGATTCTTCTGTATTAGATAATTTACAATTAATATCTCCTAAAAGTTCAAATGCTTGTGCCTTATGTTTATTAACATCATTTATACCTATAATGTCTTCACATATAGAAGAAGCCTTTACATATTCTTCTTGTAAATAGTACACTCTTGCAAGCTCTACCTGCGCGTTCATAATTCTCGCTTCTTCTGCATTCAAATTCTTATAAATGTTTATAGCTGTTCTCAAATCAAGTTCAGCTTGATAATAGTCTTCTTGGTAAGAAAATAAAATTCCTAGGTTGGTATAGGTACCGGCCTCATGGTATTTATTTTCACTAAGTTTAAAGTATTTAAGAGCCCGTTCATAAGAACCTTTGGCATCTTTATAACGTTTTAACTCCATATTACAAATTCCCAGAGCCATAAAAATTTCTCCTGATTTATAAAAGGTGCCTAGACTGTCATTTAAGTCCCTTGCTTCTTCTAAAAAATTAATGGCAGAATAAAATTCCTTTAATTTACCGTGAACAACCCCTAAATTAACCAAGATGGATATTCTTATCATTCCACTAATTTGATCATAAATCATAATACGATAAGCCTTATTTAGAATATGAAGTGCTTTTTCATTATTATTAACCTGGCTATGGCTAGAGCCAAGAGAATCTAAAGAACGAAGCATTTCATTCGTATGTTTACCTTTTTCAAGCTTTGAAAAACTCTTTTCAAAGAAAGTAATGGCGTGGTTATAGTCTTTTTTATGCTCGTAATACTTTCCATGTATCCACATTAAAATACCTTTGTCATATTCATTTAAATCGTTCCGGGACAAATATTCTTTATTTTGAATAAATGCTTCAACTTTATCAAATGAATTCGCATTTACTTGGTTTTCTGCAGTTTTTATTTCTTTTTTTACTTGGGATAAAAGTAAATCTTTATTTTCTATAGTTTTAAAGAAATCATCGACTGTACAATCTAGTTTCTCGCTTAACTTTTCTAATACATCAAATGAAGGCTGAACAAGGCCTTTTTCGATCTGGCTTAGATAGCTTCTAGTAATGATGCCCTCTGATAAATCTTGCTGCGTTAACTTTGATTCTTTTCTTAATTCTTTTATGCGCTGTCCTAACATAAAAACTACCCCAATCTTTTCTTTATTTACCTATCTCTATTATTAACATTTTTGAACAAAATGTAAACAGTTTGTTAAATGTTCAAAATGTGTTGACAAGTAATTCCACATCTATTACTATTTACTTATGAATTAACATTTATAACAAAACTTACAACTTATTAAAAATGTTAACTGATGTTACATAGTGTGAAAAAGGAGGAAGATAAAGATAAAGTTTGAAGATTACTAGTTAGTAAGGTTAACACTTCCGTATTTATGATGACAGTTAGGGAAACTTAATTAAAATAATTTGAATATTCAAAAATGTTAGGGAGCGATGAAATTGAAGTATAAGACTTGGTTTATGAAAGCTACGATAGCAGCAGCCGTTATTATCATGATGGCAGACCCAGTTTGGCCACGAGTATAAGTAAGTAAAATAAAGTGTTAAGAGGAACTCAAAAATACTCTAATAATAGGAAATTAAAATTAAAATGAAACGTAAGATGTGGTTTATGAAAGCTACGATGGCAACAGCTACTATTATCATGATGACAGATCCAGCTTGGCCATAAGAAGAAATTAGGGGGATTAATTAATGAATATTTTACTAGTTTCAAATTTTGAAGGTGGCTTTCAACCAAATACTATTGCTACAGCAGCCACTCCTTTAATTAAAGCAGGTTTTAACGTTTCAGTTTTAGATACTTACGTTGAAGGCATAGTGGAAGAAAAGTTTTCTGATAAAGATTTAATCGCAATTTCCGTTCCGTTATTTGATGCAGTGCATGCTGGAATCGAGATCGCAAAACAGGTCGCAGATCTTAACCCAGAAGCCCACATAACCTTTTTTGGACAACATGCCACGATTAACGCTAATCGTTTAGCTGGAAAGTATAGTAACTCCTGTATTTGTGGGGAGTGGGAGCACCCATTAACCCTATTAGCTAAACATCTTTCTGGCGATGTACAAGAAAATATCCCAGGCTTATTAAGTGCAGAGCAAGCGATAAAAGGAGAATCCATACATCCTTACATGGCACGTAATCACCTAGACATACCTTCACGAGATTTATTACCACCATTGTATAAATACCCTCAAAAGCAAATTAATCATATTTTAGGATCGGAAGAAGTTGTAGGCTCTACTGAAATTGCAAGAGGCTGTCACCACAAATGCTTATACTGTTCAGTATTTGCAGCATACGACGGCAAAGTCATTTTAGTTCCAGAGGATATAGTGTTAACAGATATTCGAAATTTAGTTGCAGGGGGAATGACTCACCTTACATTCATTGATGCAGATTTCTTTAATGCAAAATATCATGGAATCAAAATTTTACGTAAACTTCACGAAGAATTTCCTGACTTAACATATGATTTTACCACTCGCGTAGATCACATCTTAGAAAATAAAGAAACTCTTTTAGAAATGAAGAACCTAGGAGTCAAATTTATTACCTCAGCATTAGAATTCCCATCTGAAGAAGTACTTGATGCGGTTGCTAAGGATACTACTGTTTCAGATATTGAGGAAGCAATTGCCTACTTAAGAGAGATTGATATCAAGTTGAATCCAACGTTTATCATGTTTAATCCGTGGACGAAATTTGAAGACCTTACGACATTCAGAACTTTTGTAGAGGATAATCAACTAGGAAATATAGTAGATCCAATTCAATATGAAACAAGACTATATTTGTATAAAGGTTCCCCATTATTAAATAAAGACTCTATTAAAGCCTTAGATTTAGAAGAACATGAATTTCACTACGATTGGAAACATCCAGATCCTCAATTGGACGAGCTTTATTTTGAAATGTTAACACCAGCTGAAGAGGGCATCTTTAAGCGATGCTGCTTGAAATGTTAAGGAGGAATAACTAGTGGCTGAGAAATCTATGGTAGCAGCTCCTGTTGGCCAAACGCATGTCTTGCCAAAGATAGACCCTTACGCAGAAACAAAGAAGAAACTGATAGCAGAGTTTATTGGAACCTATTTTCTTGTTTTTGCAGGGACAGGAGCAATTGTCGTCGACTCCCTTACAAAGAGTCTGACTCATGTTGGAGTAGCCTTCACATTTGGTTTGGTTGTATTGGCTTTAATTTATTCATTTGGACATATCTCAGGAGCTCACTTCAATCCAGCAGTCACACTCGCTTTTCTATTTCTTGGTGAAATCAACAAAAGAGAAGCTACACTATACCTTTTCACTCAATTAATCGCAGCCTCCGCCTCAAGCCTCACGTTATTACTTATGTTTGGGGACGTAGCGAACTTGGGAGCTACTCTGCCTAGTGGTTCTTGGACCCAAAGCTTTATTTTAGAATTCGTTATGACATTTGTACTCATGATGGTGATTTTAACATCAGCTGTACATGGTAAAGCAGTCAAAGCATTTGCTGGCATGGCAATAGGAGCAACTGTAGCTTTAGAAGCCATGTTTGGTGGTCCAATTAGTGGGGCCTCAATGAATCCTGCTCGATCATTTGGACCTGCAATCGTATCAGGTACAGTTAGTACGCTATGGATCTACCTAATAGCCACTGTATTAGGTGCCATTAGCGCTGCCTTCATTTATAAAATACTTCATGAAGAAGAGTAAATAATCAGGGGGAATGAAAATGAAAACTGCAAAATTAGTGTTACTTGGAGGATTTTTAGGAGCTGGTAAGACAACTACAATGATTAATTCTGCTTTAAAACTTGAGGAGCAAGGTTATCGTGTAGCCATTGTAACAAATGACCAAGGGAAAGAGTTAATTGATACTGAGCTAGCTCGCAAAAATGGTTTAGATACAAAAGAAGTAACAGGCGGTTGTTTCTGCTGTCAATTTGAAGACTTATATGAGAATTTAACTGGTTTATTAGAGGAAAAACAACCAGATGTCATCATTGCAGAAGCTGTAGGAAGTTGTACAGATTTAGCTGCTACTGTAATCCAGCCTTTAAAACAGTATTATTCAGAGCAATTTAAGACTGCGCCTTTAACAATTGTTGTAGATCCAGCTAGATTAATGCATGAGTTAAATGCCACAGATGAAACAAGACCTTCTTTTTCACAATCAGTCAGCTATATCTTTGAAAAACAGTTGGCTGAAGCAGATATCATTACGTTAAACAAATTAGATCGCTATTCTTCTGAGGAAGTTGAAAAATTATATAACTATTTACAACAACGTTATCCACAAACGGTCATTCAAACAATTTCCGCAGAAAGAGGAGATAACCTTGATGTTCTGACAGAAACTTGGTTAACAACAGATTTAGGTGGAGATAAAGTACTTGATATCGATTACGAACGCTATGCAGAGGGAGAAGCTCAATTAGCTTGGATGAATATTTTGGGTGATTTAAACTCTGATCAAGACGTAGATCCACGTCAGTGGGCTAAAAGCTTCCTAGATAAATTAAATGCCCACTTTATAAGAGAAAAAATGGCCATTGCACATTTAAAAGTACATGTAGGACTTGAAAATGGATATGTAAAGGCGAGTATGGTTCATACAGGCGATGAACCAACGTTTACGGAGGAAAATGTCAAAAATGCAAAACAACTAAGAGTTGTTTTAAATATCCGTATTGAAGCATCTCCAGCCATCTTAAATCTAGTTGTAGCAGATGCCATTGGAGCTTTAAATCAAGAATTTAGAACGAATTGGACTGAAACATACAATGAGTGCTTTAGTCCATTACCACCAAAACCAGTTCATCGTTTATACGAAGTAATGTAAGGAGGAGATATAAATGAAATCAAGCGATTTAATCGAAATTTTCCCAAGTGTACCAAATGTTCAAGGAGATTGTTGTGATACAGATTCTAATTTGGAAGTAGAAACTGATTGCTGTGAAGATAGTCAAAGCTTTTATGAAGAAAGCCTGGAATTAAAAGAGCAATTAAAAGAGCACTTTGATAAATCGGTAAATGTGCATCTTTATAATTATGATATTTCAATGGATCGCGTAATGGCTCAGAAAAAACTCAGCGAATTAATTAAACAAAGAGGATTTCAGCATATAAGCGAGGATACAATCCTTAAATATGTAACACCAGCTGTAGTTGTAAACGGGAACTTAATAAGCTTTGCAACTAAACCTCATCTAGAATTAGTAATAAAAGAAATTAACTAAGCGATAAGGAGCCAGCTTGCTGGCTCCTTATTCATAATAAGACCTATATATAAATAAAACATTGGCTTCTAAATAAAGAGATAAAATTCTTCAAAGGTAACAGACTATATCATAATGAAGGGGATTGAAGAAAGAGATGCAAAATCAAAAGATAAGTGAAGATATAGTAATTCAACCAAGGATAAGAAAGAAATTAAATTTTGGAACGAACCCTCTAACAGGCTTAATCATCTCAATTGTAACGACAAGCTTCTTTGTACTAATGAATATTGTTCCTACAAGTTCCTTTTTAACGTTTATAGGGTTATGTGTTGTCGCATGGTTAGCTGCAGAAAATGGAGGAAACGATGTTTCTAAAGGTGTGTCCTCGTTAGTAGCTTCTGGCTATGCGAGTGCGTTAACAGCTATTATATATGGTGTTATCATGACAGCAATTGGAGGAGTATGTTCCTTTTTTCTTGCTTCTAAATTAGTTGGTTTATTTACTGCAGGTTTAATGAATCCAGACTATCAACTTACAGGCATTATGGCTTTAGCTATGGCTTTAGGAGCAACTCTTTGGGTAGCACTTGCCACTAAATTCTCGTTACCTGTTTCTACAACTCATGCCATTATCGGAGCAGTCATTCTAGTTGCATGTATTTCACAGGGGGTATCTAGTGTTTTATGGGGGAATCTTGGAAGTAAATTTGTTTTACCATTACTTCTTAGTCCTGTATTAGGTTTATGTATAGCTTGGTTACTTAATTTATTTATAGACAAAATTAAAATTAATCCCCAAGTAGGAAAAGGTATTGCGTGGATATCTAGTGGCTTAATTTGTTTTGTTCGATCAGTCAATGATACGCCAAAAATTGTAGCCATTGCTTTACTAGTCTCAGTGTTAAATGGTTCCTCAGAACAAAGCAATACCTTACCATTTTCATTCTTCATTTTAGTCACGGTAGCAATGAGCCTAGGGAGCTTAATTAAAGGGCTGCCAGTCACAGAATTGTTAGCAAAAAAAGTGACCAAATTAGATGAAAATAGCTCCTTATCAGCAGTGTTCACTACCACCTCATTAGTTATGGCATCGAGTCAATTTGGATTACCAGCTTCTACAACCCACGTAAGTACTTCTTCTATTATTGGAGCTGGATTAAAGAATGGACGAAAAGCAATGAATTTCGGAGTTATTAAAGAAATTATTCTATCATGGGTAGTTACTTTACCAGGAGCCGGGATTATTGCAATGGTCTTCTACTACATTCTAAAGTTACTCCTTTAACAGCTATTATATCTTTATACGATTTCCGAAGTAGAAGAACATGTTAGAGATTCAAAAAAAGCCTGTCTCCTTGAAGAGGCAGGCTTTTCATTTAACAACAAGTTTTAGGGGCTTTTTCATTTGGCCCTACATTGGAGCTAATTTTATGAACATCACTATTTGCTTTAGTGTAAAAGAATTCCCATTCATTTCCGTCCGGATCTGTTACCCAAAATTTATCTTGAACAGCATAACAACAAGTTGTATCCATCTCTTCACGAGCAAAGAATCCTTCTTTCTCTAATCGTTCTTTATGAGCAATTACTTCTTCTGCATCATTAACTTGGAATCCAAAGTGGTTGACTTGGTTCCCGTTTACCTCATCACGTACGTTTAGAGTAAAGTTAAGTCCTGGTTCATCTAATAGAAATTTCGCATAGTCTTCTTTTATCTTCTCAGGTTTTATGCCAAATACCTTTTGATAGAACTCAATCGATTGGTCTAAATTCGTTACGTTAATTCCTACATGAACATATTTCATTTAAAATTCCTCCTTAGTAATATAAGCACTACGTTAAATCAAAAAAAATTGATATATTCGGTAAAAAATAAGGATAAAATTATCCTTTTTCATTTTTAAATAAACAACGTAGCTCCTCAGACAATAAATGATTTAGCTCTTCGTTGTTTAGATCATAGTAATTCCAAGTTCCCTTTTTTTCTTTTGTAATCAAGTTAGCATCCAATAAAATCTTCAAGTGATAGGATAGTTTTGACTGGGATATACCAAAGAATTCAGTTAAATCACACACACATGTTTGACCTCGTTGACAAAGCTCATGCATAATTTCTAGTCTTTTTTGATCCGCAAGAGCTTTAAACTTTTGTTCGTATTGTTCAAATGTTTGCTTCATATCTTTTACTGTATCCATTACTCTTCTCCTTAATCAACTTTTTTTGATTTAATAGGTAAATGTATTGTATGCTTTTTCAAAATTTGTATACGTAGTTTTTCCGCGTAACATTGGATCATCATGAAAAAAACGTTTGAATATAAGGGTTTTAGCTTCGTTTTTGTCTATATTTTGTGTATTGACGACTAATCGGAAATAAGCATGAAAATACTCTACAGATAGGTTTCCTGAATTGTTAATTCTCATATTTTAACCTCACATTGAATGAATCAAAATTTCTTGATGTATTAATCATATCAAAAAAATTACAGAAATCAATTAATACATCAAAAAAAATTGATATAATAATTAAAGACTTAAGATAGGGGGAGTTTTATGAATGTTCGAATCATGAAAGAAGAGGATTTACCACAAGTTTTAAGTATTTATAACGAAGGAATTGAAGACAGAATTGCTACTTTAGAGGAGGATGTAAAGGATTTACCTTACATAAAAGAATGGTTGTATCATCGCAATGATCGGTATGAGGTTATTGTGGCCGAAAGAGAAGGAGAAATAGTCGGATGGGCTTCTTTAAATCCCTATTCTCATCGTTGTGCATATAATGGCGTAGCTGATGTATCCGTCTATATTCAACGTGAGAGTCGAGGAAAGGGGATTGGAAAAGCTTTATTGCACACCTTAGAAATTATCGCAAAGAAAAATAATTTTCATAAGCTAGTTCTCTCGACTTTTCCTTTTAATGAAGCAGGTCAGAAACTATACCGTAGTTTGGGGTTTCGAGAAGTTGGCGTTTTTTATGAACAAGGAATATTAGACGATCAGCATGTAGATGTGATGGCAATGGAGAAAATCCTTAAATAATTCGTAAAATCCTCTAAGGAATAATCTTGGGGGATTTTTCACATATAAGTAGAAGTTGATGTGAAGGTTAATTATTACATAAATTTCTTTATATATAAGTGAACAGTTAGATGGGTGCATGATAACAAGATGGGACTGATCTAAATTATTTAATCAAAAGGGTTGTAAATGTTTTAAAAAGCAAGTATATTAATACACATAAACATATAAGCAAATTATTATATATTAATTCTAGTTAACTAGGAGGTGTATGTACGTGGGTGTGAAAACAGTAGTTGAAATTGAAAAAGCAGCTCAAATTCTAAAATTGTTGGGTGATAAAACGCGCCTATCAATGATGAAGCTTTTACAAACAAATGAATGCTGTGTTTGCGAATTAGTAGAAATCTACAAGGCTAGTCAGCCATCCATTAGTCAGCATTTACGCAAGTTAAAAGATATTGGTTTAGTGAAGGAAAAACGAAAAGGACAATGGATTTTTTATTCTCTTAACGAAGCACATGAAAATCACGATTTTATAATCAGTTTGCTTGCTTCATTACCAAGTCAAGATGAACGTTTAACTGAATTAGAAAAACAAGGCTTACGTATTAGTTGTTGTGAGTAATTGGAGGTTTAAAAATTGACATCAGTTGTCCTGGCGTCACTGATCTTTTTAGTGACATTAGTTTTTGTTATTTGGCAACCTAAAAACCTATCTATAGGTTGGTCAGCCTGTGGGGGAGCCGTCCTGGCTTTGCTGGCAGGAGTCGTTGATTTTCAAGATGTTCTGGATGTAACAAGCATCGTATGGAATGCGACCCTCACATTTATCGCAGTTATTATTATTTCCTTAATTTTAGATGAAATTGGTTTCTTTGAATGGGCAGCATTGCATATGGCAAGAGCTGCAGGTGGCAATGGTGTTCGTATGTTTGTATATGTTTCGCTACTTGGAGCCGTTGTTGCAGCCTTATTTGCGAATGATGGAGCAGCCTTAATTTTAACGCCGATTGTACTGGCAATGGTTCGCGCATTAAAGTTTGAAGATAAAATGGTCTTTCCATTTATAATTGCAAGTGGATTTATTGCAGATACAACGTCATTACCACTTGTGGTTAGTAACTTAGTTAATATCGTATCAGCTGATTTTTTTGGTATTCGATTTTCTGAGTTTGCATCACGTATGATTGTGCCAGATTTGTTCGCACTCTTCTCAAGCATTATTGTTTTATATCTATACTTCCGCAAAAGTATTCCTAAGAAGTACAATGTTGCGGATTTACAGAAACCAGTCGATGCGATTAAAGATGAAAAGATGTTCCGATTATCTGGGATAGTACTCGTTATTCTAGTCCTTGGTTACTTTGTTGGTGAATTTTTCGATATTCCGGTATCTCTCATTGCAGGAATTATTGCTGTTTTCTTCTTAGGAATAGCAAGAACAAGTCCAGCAGTGGAAACAAAAACAGTATTAAAAGGAGCACCGTGGGCCATTGTCTTTTTCTCCATCGGTATGTATGTCGTGGTATACGGTTTACGTAATGTTGGTCTAACAGAAGTGCTAGCCGATGTGATTCAAGCAACAGCCGATCAAGGCCTGTTTGCAGCAACCATTGGCATGGGCTTTATTGCAGCCATTCTTTCATCCATCATGAACAATATGCCAACCGTTATGATTGATGCCCTTGCGATAGACGCAACACATACAACAGGAATGATTAAAGAAGCACTTATTTACGCCAATGTTATTGGATCAGATTTAGGTCCGAAAATCACGCCAATCGGTTCTCTTGCCACACTCTTATGGCTTCATGTTCTTTCTACAAAAGGCGTGAAAATCTCATGGGGAACCTATTTCAAAACAGGTATCATTTTAACCATTCCAACACTGTTTATTACACTTGTTGGTTTATATATTTGGTTACTTATTATTTCATAACATTTCTAAAGGAGATTTGACACATGTCTAAAAAAACACTTTATTTCTTATGTACAGGTAACTCTTGCCGTAGCCAAATGGCAGAAGGTTGGGCAAAAAAACATCTAAATAATGAAGAATGGGATGTACGCAGTGCAGGTCTGGAAGCACATGGGCTAAACCCCAATGCTGTCAAAGCGATGAAAGAAGCAGGCATTGATATTTCGAATCAAACATCTGATGTTATTGATCCTGAAATTTTAAATAATGCGGATTTAGTCGTCACGTTATGTGGTCACGCAGCAGATCACTGCCCAGTAACGCCTCCTCATGTAAAACGTGAACACTGGGGATTTGATGATCCAGCAAAAGCAGAAGGAACAGATGAAGAGAAATGGGCATTCTTCCAACGTGTACGTGATGAAATCGGAGAGCGTATTCACCGTTTTGCTGAAACAGGTAAATAATCATTAAAATTAAATAGCCGGGAGAGTTTCTCTCGGCATATCCTTTATCTTTTATATAAGTATATTATTATAAACTACTTTTAAAAAGGTATAGTCTACATAAAGGGAGATGAAATTATGAAGAAAGTAGAGATTTTTGATCCAGCTATGTGTTGTTCAACAGGTGTTTGTGGTCCTAGTGTTGATCCTGAATTAACAAGGGTGGCTTCAGCTGTATTCGCCTTGGAGAAAAAAGGGTTCGATATTACACGTTATAACTTAACAAGCGAACCAAATAAGTTCGTTGATCAAGTAGCAGTTAATAAGATTCTTATGAGTAAAGGTCCAGATGCTTTACCAGTGGTATTAGTGGATGGTGAAGTAGAGAAAACTGGAAGCTACCCAACCAATGAAGAATTTGCTGAATGGTTTGGTGTTAAAACTGAAGAATTAAAGAGCGAAAAACCACGCATGTCGATCAAATTAAATATTAATAATCCAAAATAGGGAGGTAAAAGAAATGTTCAAATCTTTTCAACCCGAAAAAATGGTTCAAACACCCTTTTTATTTTTTACAGGTAAAGGCGGTGTTGGCAAAACATCCATAGCATGTGCTGTAGCTGTTTCGTTAGCAGATAACGGTCATAAAGTACTGATTGTTAGTACAGATCCTGCTTCAAATTTACAAGATGTATTTGAAATTGACTTGAGAAACGAGCCAATTGAGATACCGATGGTGAAAAATTTATATGCTTGTAACCTGGACCCTGAAGAAGCAGCAAAAACATACCGTGAGAAAGTCGTAGGACCTTATCGTGGAAAACTCCCTGATGCTGTTGTTTCTACTATGGAAGAACAATTATCTGGAGCTTGTACGGTAGAGATTGCTGCATTTGATGAGTTTACAAATTTACTTGCTAATGAAGAAATGGTCAACCAGTTTGATTATATTCTTTTTGATACAGCGCCAACAGGGCATACACTTCGCTTGTTACAATTGCCAAGTGCATGGACTGGTTTCTTAGATGAAAGTACACATGGAGCTTCTTGTTTAGGGCCTTTATCAGGTCTAGATGAAAAGAGAGGTTTATACGCAAAAACGGTAGAAGCTTTATCAAATCCGGATCAGACGACTTTAATATTAGTGGCTCGGCCCGATGTTTCTTCTCTAGAAGAGGCAAATAGAGCTTCAAAAGAATTAAAAGATATTGGCATTTTAAATCAAAACTTAATTGTGAATGGGTTAATGAGTCAATATGTACAAGGCGATGAAATATCTACTGCTTTTTATACTCGACAACAAGAATCATTAAAGAAAGTGCCAGAAGAACTTCAACAAATGGTTATGTATTCAGTGCCTTACGTATCTTACCCTTTAACGGGTATTAATTATTTACGTCGTTTGTTTAAATCAGAGACATTACCAGAAACCGAAATTAAAAATGTAGAGCTTTCTCCAGAAAAGTTAACCGAGTTTAAAGATGTTGTAGAAGACTTCTCTAAAAATGGAACAAAAGTTATTTTCACAATGGGTAAAGGCGGTGTTGGTAAAACAACAGTAGCATCTGCCATTGCAGTAGGACTAGTTGAAAAAGGCCATCGTGTTCATTTAACTACCACAGATCCTGCAGCCCATTTAGATTTTATTTTTAGTAATAGTGAAGCAAAGGAATTACTAAGCATCAGTCGAATTGACCCTAAAGCTGAAGTAGATGCTTATAAAAAAGAAGTACTTACAAAAGCTAGTGAGGAACTTGATGAAGATGGCATTGCTTATATTCAAGAAGACTTAAATTCACCATGTACAGAAGAAATTGCTGTGTTTCGAGCTTTTGCGGATGTGGTAGCTAAGTCAAATGATGAAATTGTAGTCATTGATACAGCACCAACTGGTCATACGTTGCTTTTACTTGATGCTAGCGAGTCTTATCATAGAGAATTGGAAAAAGCTACAGGAGAGGTTCCAGAAAGCGTTAAAACGTTACTGCCACGTTTACGTAATCCAAAAGAAACGAGTGTAGTTATTGTAACTCTTGCAGAAGCAACGCCAGTATTAGAAGCGAATCGTCTTCAGGAAGACTTGAAACGTGCTGAAATTACGCCAAAATGGTGGGTTATCAACCAAAGTCTGTACGCAACAGATACAAAGGATGCTATTTTAAAGGGAAGATCACAAGCTGAAAAAGCATGGATTAAGAAAATAAAGAATGAATTAACATCTAATTGTGCTATTATTCCCTGGCAACCAGAAGAGAAAATCGGTTACGAAAAAGTCAAAGAGTATATTCAATAATTCAAAGTGGGAAGTAACCTGTTTTAATAATGATTCAGACATTAAAATTATAGAGGTGGACAACATGAATAACAAAAATTATCAATCATTAATTGACAATCGTATTTTTATTGGTGGTGCAGCTGATGTAAAAGAAATAATGAAAAATGATAAAGTAGATGTGATTTATGACTTACGTGCAGAATCATTAGAACATGATGCTCCAGAAGTACGTGTTCATACGCCAATTGTAGATGATGCAGAAAACCAAGATGAATCTATTGAAAATGCAATTAATGAAGTAATAAAATCGTACAAGGAAGGGAAGAAGATTTACTTCCATTGTGCAGGAGGAAGTAATCGTACTGGTACGATTGCAATTGGAACTCTGTTAGCACTTGGAGAAGCTGATTCCATTGCAGAAGCCGAAGAAAAAGCAAAAGCAGCTCGTGCTAAAATTAATGTAAAACCTGAAATGAAAGCTTCACTTCAACGTTTATTTCCAGAAGCTTAACCAATAAATATAATTGAAGATAGGGAGAGATTAGATGAATATCACAGATGGAGCTAAAAAGATGTTAGAAGATGTATTCGCTGAACAAGGAGCTAAAGGCATTCGTTTTTACTCTGAAGGTGCTGGATGCTGTGGACCTCAAGTCGGTTTATCATTAGACGAACCTACTGAGGATGATACAGTCCAAGAAATTAACGGTATTCAAGTAGCTATTGAAAATACAGTACTATCTACAACTCAAGGGCTTACACTTGATGTTCAAGAAGGTCCTCAAGGTGCAGGATTTGTTTTGGTAGGAATGGATAACAGCTGTTGTTAATTAAATAATTAACTTTAAAACTGTAGAATATATGTGGTAAAAAGAGAAGGTTAAAATCTTCTCTTTTTTATTTACCTTTGTTTACTTCTTTTTAGGACCTAGAAGATACAATTCGTTATGCTGCCAGTGATTCTCATTACGTTCTACTTCAATTTTTGATACAACTTTAGATCTCCCATTCAGTTGATGAAAAATATACGCGACTAAGCCACGTTCCAACATATAAAGAAGAGCATATATTTTATAAACATCTAATGATCACCTGCTGCTGTATAGTTTCTTTTTATTTCTATGAGTAGACAGGCAAAATTGTGGGTTTTAATATAAATTTAAATTTTTTATATCTCAATTTCAAAAGTATTCTTAAAAAATTGAGATATAAAAAAGCGCAGTCTAAGACACTCAAACGATTTTACTCTATCTATAAACTAACTCTATGCACTTACTATTATATTGGACCATAAAATGCCCCCTTTCTCCTGAAATAAATTGGTTCCTAGAATTTATCTTATGTAAACTAAAAGAAGAAATAAGGCAAACCCTACTCATTTCTGAGTTAGGTTTGTAATTTTTATTTATACATGTAACTGCTGATTAACTAATCTCTTTACTCTCTCATAAGCTTTGACCTCACCTTGGTAAAAACACGCACTGTTCCAGTCTTCTCTTTTCTCCGCATCCTTTCTCCACGCATCAGATTGTTCTAGTAACTTATCAATGTATTCAATAAATTTCTTTCGCTCCATTCAATCACCTTCTTTTATCAAATTTGGAAATATTTTTAAGATATTTTGATAAGTAATATTTCTAGAATTTAGGGAGAATACCTGTTGAAATTTGATATAATCTCTAGGACTTTTAGGAATAAAAGAAATGACCTCCAGTAATGAAAGTCATTTCTTTTATTTTATTACCTGTTTATGCTCATTTTGATGGGTTATTTTAATTCTTTTTGATTTTAAAAACATTACTTATGTTAATTTAAAGAAAAATAAAAAAAGCTGCCAATACAGCTAGGCAGCCCTTCCTTAAATATCCCTAATTATTCTCTTTGCTATAAACCATAGAGGAGATATACTTATTTCTTTTGCTTGTTTGTTGATTTCTCATTATTCTTCCCTTTTTCAGAAGTAGTAATATCCGTATCTTCAATATGACTTTCTGGTTTCTGATTGTTTACTGAGGCTGTGACCTCTTCAATCTCTTTGATAACAGGAGAAGTTGTCACTTTAAGTTGAGCTTCTTGTTTCTTATCGGCTGAAAGTTTAACTTTTTCCTCTTTTGAAGCATCAGAAGCAATTGCAGCTACAACTTCTTGGTAACTTTGATCTACGTGATTATCCATGTTTTGATAGATTTCAGAGTCAGCAAGTTCAGGAATCGCGGGGAGTTCTGACTGTTCAATTTTTGCTTCTTCCTTTAGAACAGTATCCTTCATCTCTTTAATCTCTTGAATTTTACGCTTACCAATGATGACTTCTTCCACAACTACAGGCCTCTTGGTTACTTCAACTCGCTCCTCCATAATAGGAATACGAATAATCTCGTTCTCTGTCAATGGGCTACCATCATACTGACCGTCTATGACCGGGCGGCGTTCTACGTAGACTTCCTCACGCATAACTGGAACCTGGATAGTTCGTAGTTCTTCTACAATTTCCTTACGAAGTTGTATTTCCCCAGCCTGAACTCGCTCTTTCCTTACATTAAGTTGCTCTTCACGAAGTAGCACTGACCTATGCCCCTCTGTCTCGTATGGAGACTCCCTAACCGTAGTATATGAAGGAATTGTTTGAGTTTCATCCACATCAATTAGGACAAGGATTTTCCCTTCCTTTACATCCATTTCACACTGTTTTGCAGTAAAGTTTTGAATCCCCATTCTAACAAGTTTTGAAGTTAGGCCACCAGCTTGGGTAGTAGAAATCATTCCACCTGTCATCATGGTAAGAAAGCTGTCCATCATCACACTTGCCAACGAACTTACAGCTGGTGTTCCAACTTCTATCATTACATTCGTCTCAGTCCCTAACTGTAAAGTATTATTGCTATCCTTTGCTACTACTAATATGTCTGTTTCACGATACCCCTGATGTTTTAACCCCTTAATTGCATGTATCGCTTCTTGCTCCGAATGAAAAGTCCCTGCAACTCGTTTTCTCGTTCCCATTTTCCCATCCCCTTAAATTTTAATTAAACGAAAACTTCTTTTCACATTTAATTCCATCCTTATTGTGTATATCATGTACCCAGTGGGTTTCTATTTAAAACTTAATACGAATGACTATGTAAATGACCCCTAAATTATAAAATGTAGAAAGATGAAGTAGAGGCAATATCCATATTCGGGAAAACTTTAGAGTTTTTATTGAAAAAGAACGTTTGTTCGTATATAATATGAAAAAAGGAAAACCTCATATTTTTCCTTAATTGAAACATATAGGATATTTAATACAGAGATAATTTACAATTAGTTTTCATGGGGGAGAAAAAGCGATGAATTCTACATACCATCATTTAAAAGATACAAAAAAAGAAGAAGGGCAAAAAGAATTACTTGAGAGAAACCTAGAAGCTCATAGAAGTAGAAGATGGGTAACCAACTCTATTTACGCTATGTCACTACTTGGAGTCGTACTTTGTTTCTATTTTCATGTACCAAAGGCTGCAATTATTACTCTAATCTTATTTTTGATATGTGCAACTAGCGAAATACTGTATAGAGCGTTAGATAAAAAGATAGAACTACGGTTAAAACGGAGTAAACAGGAGAAAAGAAAGATCATATTTAAAGGAAATAAATCCTAACAGCTTTTCTATAAATTCCTTTCTGCTATACAGATTTGAAATTATTTTTCACATGATAACGAAGAAGAAAGAGTTAGCTTCGTTATAGAATAAAGTAAAAAAGGAGTTCTTTAACTACTCAAGGCCTGCTTTTTTACTTTATAGAAGAGAAAGAGTAGCAAAAAATCATCCTTGATAAAGTTTATGACTATGCTGAATTTCCCAATAAAGTTAGTGGCCGTTGCGATAACTGCAACTAAGCTTACTTCAAAAGCTCCGTAAAAGCTGGCGTTTTCTTACGTGAATGTAGAGATCGTGGTATGAAGAAGAGTATATAAAATATAAATATATGATAACCAGGCCTTTCAGAATTTAAAGGGGTCTTTTGTTTATGTTCAATAAGGTTGAGTAATAAATACTTCAGTTTAAGTGAGGAAGCTAATTCCTAATCTATAAAAAAAGCACATATTCTAGATCCGTTTACTTCTGACCTACTGCAGTAAAGAAGCATATCTGCACTTTATTTTTAAATATTTTCCATAATAATAAGCGACCCTATATACCGTAAACAAAGTTACTAAGGTCGCTTATACTATATTTTGATTTATTATTTTTTTGTCTGTTTCTTTATAATAAAATATCTGCAATCTCATTAACCTTTTGACAGAACTTCACTATAATTATTAATTTGATCGAACAAATAAGTAAGATAAGAATCTAGTTCAAATTGATTACCTTCAATAAAATCATATAGCATAGAATTACTGTCTTCTCTCATTTTTAGTCACTCCAATTTAAGTTTTTTCAATTTTATACATGATGACCATGATTCTTTTTTTGACCCATTTTTCTTAAAAGAAAGCTTACAATTAATACTAAAATGATTGATCCAATAATTGCTGGGATGATTGCAAAACCGCCAATGACTGGCCCCCAACTTCCCAAGATAAGACCGCCTAACCAAGAACCAATAAAGCCAGCGATAATATTACCAATAATACCTCCAGGAACGTCGCGTCCTGTAATTAAACCGGCGAGCCACCCAATAATTCCACCTACAATTAGCATCCATAGAATCTCCATTAATACTCCCCTCCTTTTAAATTGTTTAATTGACTTTACCCCTCACTAAAACTCATTAATCCTGTTATTTTTTTCCTGATTACAGATTTTCTCTTATATAAAAGGATACCTTCTCATTTGTCGACTGTTTTATGAAAAAAATAAGCGATTAGGACAAGCCCTCAGCATATAAAAAACCAGCACCTCCTATATAACCATCTACCCCTTACCTACTGAAGTAATAGCTCCTTGTTATTTTTTGAGTAGCCAGGTAAGTTTACCGCAGTAGCTACATCATAGTATCTAAAGAATTAAGACTTGATTACTAATCAGTATCTATTTCAGTACCGTTGCCGCGTTAATATACGTTGTGGATGTACAGTTTTAATTAGCCACTTTGCCTTTATTAATCCGGATTACACGTTATCTTTCCATATCTCAATGCATCATAGATAGCTCGGCCATCACTTAAACTCGTTTCTGAATATTCAAAGGGTAAGAGAGAGAAAACAATATAATAAATAGAGAAATAAACAAATTGGTAAGAAAAGAGATTCTTTGAGAGAACACCCCACATAATTAAACCATACATAAGAATTATAGACGCTAAATTAGCTATGGTACCTCCAGCATAAACACAAGCATGAGTAAACCGATTATCATACTTTAATTTTTCGTAAATACAAAAAGAGTGCAAAAAATAAATAGATTTTATTTTAATTTTTTTCCACCTAAAAATCGTTCTCCCTTGTCCAATGGTAAAATCGACCCTTCCACCTAAAATAATAGCCATAAATGAATGCCCCAGTTGATGAATAACAGACACAAGTGGAATGACAATTAAAAAAGAAAATAATAATTTCGGCATATCACTCCATCCAAACATACCTGTCTCCCCTTCATCCTAAAATAATCTTACATTTGATATTCCACATTTTCGTCTATCAAAACCGGTAATTTTATGAGGGCTGTATAAGAGAATAGTACTTTTCTATGCTTTGTGTTTATGATTTCCATTAGGTTAACTAAATAATTAAACCGGACCTTCTTTACAATAAAAAGAGCTACCTCCAAATAGAAAAAGGTAGCTTGCTCTACTCAAGAAAAAAATTACATATGTTAATCTGGTTTAAAAAATAAAAGTATTTTAACATAATAAAACACTTTTATAAAACGCTCTCATTTTTTTGTTCTATTCACTTATCTCCTTTGCTACAATGAAATTATAGGGATTAGAGTAGAAGGGTAGATGGGAGATATGAGTACAAATCTATTGATAATTTTAGGGGGTATATTTCTGACAACAGTAGCTATCACTATTTTAATTAAGATTCCGGAGGAAGATTGAACGACACTATAAAATAAAAAGTCACCTCATTCTAGTAGCATTGGAGAGTGAGGTGACTTTTTTTGATTTTGAGTTATACTTTGCGAAAGTATAAGAAAGGTTAGGTCTACTAGTAATTATAACATATTAATTGAAAGGTTGTCATACAAATTTTATTGTAGAAGAGCACCTCTGTATTCAAAAAACAGGAGTGCTCTTTAGCATGATTATAAGTATTTTTACCTTTTTGTAACTTAACAAAATATCTTTTTTAAGAAAGCATATAAACTGTTAACAACTACAAATTTTTATAGTTTTATCTTTTTGAATTCTTAGATTAACCATCTTTTTTCTTTAGAAGCTTTTGTCCTATAGAAGAATAATAGTTCTTACAATATAATGTTTTCCTCATTATGCATATCCGATATATGACTTCGTTGTCCTGGTTTCACAAATATCATAGATACCATTCCAATTATTACAGCAATGGCAGCAGCAGTAAACATAGCATTATACCCATGTGTCGCAACAAGACTTCCTGTTAGCGTAGGTGCAATAATAGTAGCTAGGTTTGCAATAAAGTGAGTTACTCCCCCAAAAGTTCCTGCTTTATTGGGCTCTGTATCAAGAACAACTGTCCAATAGATCGAATTGGGCAGGTAATTAAAGGCATTGCCTATACACATTAATAAAAGCACTGAGGTCGCGCTTCCAACCGTTGGGATTAGCATAAAACAAATAGCTGTAAAAAATAAGCAGACTACTGTGAACCAAGATCTAGCTATACGCAAATTTCCTGTTTTCTCACGTAATTTATCCGAAATTTCCCCTCCTACTAATCCTGTAACAATAGCACCTACCCATGGAATCATACCTATATACGAAAGAGATGCTAAAGAATAATTAAATTCATCTTGCAGATATTTTGGAGTCCAAGTTAGTAATAGGATATTGACATACAAAAATGAAAAGTAACCAATAGCGTTCATTACTAATGTAGGGTTTTTAAAAAAATAATACCAAGGAACATTTTGAGGGTTTGTATTATCTAATTGTAATTCACCTTTTATTAAATTATCTGTGCTTCGAATTTTTTGAAGTTCAATTTTTGAAACTCTCGAATGATCTTCAGGTAAATTTGTAAATATTTTTCTCCATATTAATACCCAAATAAAACCTAATAGGCCAAGAATAATAAATGTTATCTTCCAATTAGTGACTGTGAGAAGACCCACTACGATAGGTGCCGTGACCAATGCTCCAATTGGAGTGCCAACTAAGCCAAGTGCTACAGAAAAACCTTTTTCTTTTGGAGACACCCAATTTGCCATTGTTCGGTTCATTGTAGATAAAGTAGGCCCTTCAGCCAGACCAAATAAAACACGAAATACCGCAAAACCTGCTAATGCAGAACCCCCAAAAAACGCTGCACCTATGTGACCAGCAAATATAGTGCCAATTTCAAATATTGACCATGTAGTTCCAGCAAGAATCCACATAAACTTAGGACCTTTCTTATCTGCTAATGCTCCTCCAAATAGTGCTCCGAAAATATAACCATAGCCAAAATAACCCAAAATTGCTCCCCAGCTTACTGGATTTAAGTTGAATTCTTGAATAATTTCAGCCTGAGCGTATGAAAGTGCTCCTCTATCTATGTAATTTATGATGGTTATAATAACAATCATAAAAATAATAAAGTAGCGATAATTATTTTTCACCAATTATTTCTCTCCTCTCTCATTTGGTCACTCTTCTTACTGAGATAGAAAGCTTCATAATAAATGTCTAGAAATTTGGCACTTTCAAAAGAATAAGGAGGTCAATATTTTATTTCCTACTTGCAAAGCCTGTTAAAAAATTTAAGAATACATGAACTCCTGCTTTAATAGTAATTCCTGATTTATCACGTAAGGGATCTAAACATACAATATCCATCGCTTGGACTAATGGGTGTGAACCAGCAATATATATCGCTTCGAACAATTCATCGGTTCTCATTCCTCCTGTAGTTCCTGCTGGTACACCAGGGGCATAAGCGATATCAAGAACATCCATATCTACTGTAAGATAAATGGCATCCACTTTCTTAGCTAAATCGTCTAAGGCTTTTTCAACTGTATTAGAGATTCCTGTTTTTCTAGCTTGAAGTAAGGTCACGTAATTAACCTTGTGGGTATCTGCATACTCTTTGAGAGATTTAGAGTTATAAAACCCATGCAGGCCAATATTCCAAACGTTTTTGCCTTCAACGTTACCACTCTCAATTAGGTTTCGAATGGGCGTTCCATTTGATGGTCCGTTATCTTCTAAACTGCGTAAATCGAAATGTGTATCGAATTGAAGAATGCCTATACGTTGTTCTGGATGCGACTCTTTCCAGCCTTTTACTAACATAGCCGTAATCGAATGATCTCCCCCTAACATGATAGGCAGTGTATGGGGGTGATATTTCCGCATTGAAATCATTGCTTCTTTAATATACTGATGAGAAAGTGAAATATCTGTTACATGCTGTTTGACATCGCCTAAATCTAAAACCGATAAGGAGGTCAAATCCGTATCATATTCAATGTGATACGGATTAAACGATTTCCATAGTTGCCTCATGGCAAGGGGTGTTTCACTTGCCCCTGAGGCACTAATAGAAGATCTCGAAAGAGGGACTCCCAAAACGGTTACATCTACAGCTTGAAAATCTATTTCATCTTGCACTTCAAAAGTCTTGATCCAATCACTTACCTTAGGTTCAGTTGAACGCTGTCTTTCCCAATGAAAAGAGGGACGATTAAGTTGTGGGTACGGGTACGTCACGTAAAACCCCACCTTCCACAATCACTTGTCCTTTTTTAATCACAGTATCTACAAGGTTCACTGCATAGTTATATTGCAACGTTTGATAATTTGGTGCATCAAATAAAACAAGGTCCCCTTTCTTTCCTACTTCGATACTCCCAACTTCATCAGCTCTTCCAATGGCATGAGCTGCATTAATTGTACATGCTGTTAGGACTTCGGCTGGCGTCATCTTCATCGTAAGACATGCTAGATTCATAATAAAAGGTAATGATTCAGTAGGTGATGACCCTGGGTTACGATCAGTTGAAAGGGCAACCGGAACTCCAGCTTCAATCATCTTTCTTGCATTCGCAGGCTTCTCCATTAAAAAGAACGCTGTACCTGGCAACAAGACTGCAATAACCCCACTTTTAGCCATTTGTTTAATACCTTCATCGGATGCCTGTAATAAATGGTCGGCTGAAACAGCCCCTACTTTTGCTGCAAGTTCTGCACCGCCAAATTGAACAATTTCATCTGCATGTATTTTTGGCTTTAATCCGTAGACTTTTCCTGCCTCAAGAATTTGCTCCGACTGTTCAACTGTAAAGACTCCTTCTTCACAAAAAACATCGCAAAACTCAGCTAAATTTTCTTCTGCAACTCTTGGAATCATTTCCTCTATCACTAAACGAACAAATTCGTCTGGGTTTTCTTTATATTCAACGGGAACAGCATGAGCTCCCATGAAGGTAGAAATTAAATCAACAGGGTGTTTTTCGTGTAGCTTTTTTGCTGCTCGTAGCTGTTTCAATTCATCTTCCAGTGTCAAACCATATCCACTTTTCGCTTCAACCGTCGTAACTCCATATTGTAGAAAACGATTCAGACGTTTAGAGGTTTCTTGGATCAGTTGTTCTTCTGTAGCTTCTCTTGTACTTGTTGTTGTTTGAAGAATTCCTCCGCCTGCTTTTAGGATATCAATATATTTAGCTCCGTTTAATCGCATCTCTAGTTCCTTTTCACGACTGCCCCCAAACACAATGTGAGTATGAGCATCAATTAGACCTGGAGTAACAATCTTTCCTGAAGCATCAATCGTATTTATATGTCCATTCAAAGTATGAACATAGCGTTCTGCTTCAACATCTGATCCAACAAATGTAATCAACCCATTTTCCACTACAACACTACCATGTTCGATAATACCGATATCGGACATATCTTGAGCGCGTTTTGGTTCTTTAGTTCCGCCCCTAACTGTAATCAGTTGTGAAGCACATTTAATATACGTAATACATGACATAATGCTCACTCCTTTTCTTTTAGTCTAATGTTGGAATGTTCATGCCCTTTTCTTTGGCAGTTTGAATGGCTAATTCATAGCCTGCATCTAAATGACGAACTACGCCCATACCAGGATCTGTTGTTAATACGCGTTCAATACGTTTAGCCGCATCTTCCGTACCATCTGCTACTACGACCATACCTGCGTGAAGAGAATATCCCATGCCTACGCCACCACCATGGTGAACAGATACCCAACTTGCCCCTGCGGCTGTATTAACTAGTGCATTTAAAATAGGCCAATCTGCTACAGCATCACTGCCGTCTCTCATCGCTTCTGTTTCGCGGTTTGGTGAAGCAACAGATCCCGCGTCTAAATGATCTCTACCAATAACAATAGGTGCTGAAAGTTCTCCAGATGCAACCATTTCATTAATGATTTTTCCAAATCGTGCACGTTCTCCATATCCTAACCAACAGATACGTGCCGGTAATCCTTGAAATTCAATTTTTTCTCTCGCCATTTTAATCCAGTTACAAAGATGGGTATTATATGAGAATTCACGTAAAATAACTTCGTCTGTTTTATAAATATCTTCTGGATCACCTGATAAAGCTACCCAACGGAAAGGTCCTTTTCCTTCACAGAATTGAGGACGGATATAAGCAGGTACAAAACCTGGAAAGTTGAACGCGTCTTTTACGCCTTCATCTAACGCTACTTGACGAATATTATTTCCGTAGTCGAAAGCAATGGCTCCTTCTTTCTGCATATCTAACATAGCCTGAACATGAACAGCCATACTCGCCTTAGACTTCCTTACATACTCTTCAGGGTTTTCAGTACGTAATACTTCCCCTTGCTCTAAGGTAAAGCCTACTGGAAGATATCCATTTAATGGATCATGTGCGGATGTCTGATCTGTTACAATATCTGGAATAAATCCACGTTTAATCATTTGAGGAAGTACTTCAGCTGCGTTTCCAACCAAACCAATTGAGAGCGCTTTTCCTGAGTCCTTTGCTTCTTGTGCTAGAGCAATGGCATCATCTAGGCTTTCTAACATAACGTCACAATAGCGTGTTTCAATTCGTTTTTCAATACGTGTTCGGTCAACATCAATTCCAATGACTACGCCCCCTGCCATTGTAACAGCTAATGGCTGAGCGCCTCCCATGCCTCCTAATCCAGCTGTTACGGTAATGGTACCTTCGAGACTACCATTAAAATGTTGTTTCGCACATTCAGCAAATGTTTCATACGTACCTTGTACAATTCCTTGACTTCCAATATAAATCCAGCTACCGGCTGTCATTTGCCCATACATCATTAATCCTCTTTTATCGAGTTCATGGAATTTTTCCCAATTTGCAAAGGCCGGAACAATATTGGAGTTAGCTAAGAGTACACGTGGTGCATCTTTATGAGTTTTAAAAACAGCTACTGGTTTTCCAGACTGTACTAATAATGTTTCATCCTCTTCTAGATCTTTCAAAGTGGCTACGATACGATCGAATGCATCCCAATTTCGAGCTGCCTTCCCTATTCCCCCATATACAACTAGTTTCTCCGGATGTTCTGCTACTTCTGGATCTAAATTGTTCATTAACATACGAAGAACTGCCTCTTGTACCCAACCTTTTGTATTTAATTCCTTTCCATGAGGCGCCTTAATTACTTTTTGTTCAGTAGTCATATTTCTTCCCCCTATAAATAAATTCAAATAATTTTAAACTGTTTTTTAAAATTTATTCTCATAGATAATTACTTGTAATCTGTCCATATTTCATACGGGTTTACTTTACGCAGGAAATCTCGTAAATCTTTATAATTGAGAAAAAGAAAGATTGATACCCTAATATTTTAATAAGTTTATGCTAGAGTTTTATAATAAAAACGACTTTACACGTTCATTAACGTACCATTTCGTAATTAACTTCTTTTACAACCCCTTTTAAATCAGCAGCCAATTTTTCAATATCACGTGAGAAGATTCGATCTTTTGTAATTGTTGGAACAGATTTTCTAATTCTTGAATAAAGTTTCGTTGTTTCTGGAGCTAACTTACTTACACCTCTAATATCAGCAGCCTGAGCAGCACAGATAGCTTCGATGGCAAGTACCCTTCTACTATTTTGAATAATTTGATAAGCATGGCGAGCAGCAGTTGTTCCCATACTCACATGATCTTCTTGATTAGCAGAAGATGGAATAGAGTCTACACTAGAAGGATGAGCTAATGTCTTATTTTCCGAAACTAATGAAGCAGCAGCATATTGAGTAATCATTAAGCCTGATTGAAGACCAGGGTCAGGACTTAAAAATGCCGGTAAATCACTTAGTTGGGGATTCACCAATCGTTCGATACGTCTTTCAGAAATATTTCCTACTTCAGACATTGCAATTCCAAGAAAGTCCATCGCAAAAGCAATAGGTTGACCATGAAAGTTTCCACCGGAGATAACATTTCCACTGTCCGAGAAGATTAGTGGATTATCGGTTGCTGAGTTTATCTCAATCGATAGTTTCTCTTTTACATAATTTAAAACTTGTTGAATAGCACCATGGACTTGCGGGATGCATCGTAATGAATACGCATCTTGAACTCGAATTTGTCCTTGAGTAGTTGTTAGTTGACTACCGTCAAGGTAAGAAAGAATTCGTTCAGCCACTTGTTTCTGTTCAGGGTAAGGTCTTACAGAATGAGATTCTGGTGTGAAAGCGTCAACAATTCCTTGTAAACCTTCTAATGTTAGGGAAGCAATTCCATCTGAAAGGTCAGCTAACTTTTGAGCCTCCATATAAGCAACCACACCTACAGCAGTCATGGCTTGGGTTCCATTGATTAAAGCAAGCCCTTCCTTAGCTTGCAATTTGATTGGTTGAAGACCTGCTAATTTCAATGCTTCTGCACCTGACATTTTTTCACCATTAAAGACGGCTTCGCCTTCTCCAACTAATAATAGGGCTAAGTGCGATAGAGGAGCTAGGTCACCACTTGCTCCTAGCGATCCTTGACTAGGAATAACTGGAACGATATTTTGATTTAAACAATCTATTAATAACTGAAGTGTTTCTAGACGAATTCCTGAATAGCCTTTCGCTAATGCATTAGCTCTTAGAAGTAACATAACCTGGCTTACTTCTATAGGAAATGGCTCTCCAAGCCCACAAGCATGACTTCGAATTAAATTGATTTGTAAGTCAGCTAAATCATCCTTCGAAATTACTGTGTCACTGAATTTTCCAAATCCTGTGTTCACACCGTAAATTACCTTGTTATTGGTAATGCTATCCTCCACTAAAGCTCTACTTCTTTTGATATTTTCTAGAGCGTGGTCACTAATTTTAACAGAATAACCTTCATAAATAACTTGATGAATTTGTTCATACGTTAATGAGTTACCGTCTATTTGAACAAACATTCTAATCACTCCTCTTTAAATTAAAAAATCTTATTTTTTTGAACATAAAAAGGGGCTATATCAAAAAAGAAACAAATCTTTTTTGATATAGCCCCCTATAAACTAAACTGAATAAACTATGGGCTTTAAATACAATTTTGAATATCTAAAACAAACATAACTAACAATTCTAAATGAATCTATACTTTAAGGTCTAAAGCTTAAAGCAACTAATGTATCTGAAACTAGTATCTCTTTATCTGAATAATTTGTCAATTATTTTTTGAAAAATTTAAAATTATTTATTTAAATTACCTTGAATAGAGTTTTTTAGATATGGTTGAACCCAAAACCTAATGCATCATGTTCAAACCCTTTTTTGGGAGCCCCTATAGTTCCATAGACACATACACTAATCCATTCTCCACCATAACCAGAGGAGTCAATATTTCCTCTAACAATTGAAAAAGTTAAACCAACTGTACGTAAAATATCTCCTAACTGTAAAGTCCCTCTACTTACTCCCTGAATTGCTTCCAATATGGCATGATAAAGAGCATGGACTTCCCTATACGAATTAGCATTTATAATATGGTTATTTTTAGCACTTGTTTCAACAGCAGCAACTACTTTTGATAGCTCCATAGCCCCAACTTTTCCAACTGTATAGTTATAACCCCTTGAGTCCAGTTCTTGTTCAACTTCTTTCACCAGTTCAGTATTATGCAAGAGAACCAATAAAGAAGTTAACTTACCCATTGAAAAATTATTCTTTTGTTTAACCTGATTGCTCATAAGATGTTCCCCCTTTGTTCTTCCCTTACTACTAGATTAGTATATACTGAAGAGTATATTAGGTGTCAACCTAGCCTTTGGTAGCGCATACATTTCTGCATTGACAACTATTTATTCGGTAGATATACTAAATATAATTCTGAAAATTCTAGATAATATAGCCTTTAGTGGATGAATTAAATTTTAGTTAATGGAGGATCTTAACAAAAAGATGGAAATATAAAAATGAGGTATGATGTTATTTTTTAGAATAGGGTTTTCTCCAAGAGAGTAGATCAGATACCTATCAAACTTAAAAATATTACTTATATAAGTTTATTTAGGCGTAGTTAAGCAAATAAGACAAGACTCCAATTTAGTTATTAGTTTATAGAATGGAACTTGGCAAAAAGGAAATTAGTATTTTTGCGAAGTTTTTTTGTGTTGGAAAGACTTATAGTAACTTGGAAAGAAAAGCTGGATTATATTTTTTGAGGTTTTAATAGATATTTTAAAAATCATAAAGAAACTATATTCATTCAAAACATATTTAAAATTATGTCCAACCGATCTGCTCATTTAAATTTTCAGTTTAAAGGAGAACCCTGCTTATAACATAAAAATAATTAAATCATACTATTAGGAAGAGGGTTATACATGCATAGTAAAAAAATAGAAGTATCCAATGAGCTTCAAAGAAATATGAAAAGCAGACATTTATTTATGATTTCAATCGGTGGAGTAATTGGAACAGGCCTTTTTCTAAATTCGGGTCATATTATCAATGAAGCAGGTCCTGGTGGGGCTATATTAGCTTACCTTGTTGTGGGTTTCTTAATGTACTTAGTTATGCTTTGTCTTGGTGAATTGACCGTATCTATGCCGGTGACAGGATCATTTCAAGCCTACGCAACAAAATATATAGGACCCGGAACAGGTTTTACTGTGGGATGGATGTACTGGTTAAATTGGGCAGTTACAGTAAGTGTTGAATTCACAGCATCTGGATTATTAATGCAGCGCTGGTTTCCTGATATTCCTGTTTGGGTTTGGTGTGCTATTTTTGGAACTTCTTTGTTTATCATTAACTCTCTGTCTACTCGCAGTTTTGCAGAAACAGAATTTTGGTTTTCAAGTATTAAAATCGTAACCATTTTATTATTTATTATAATTGGGGCAGGTATAATTTTTGGATTTCTTGATACTCATGGGGCAAAAAATCCAGTTCAAAGTGTTTCTACCATAATGAATAATGGAGGACTTTTTCCAAATGGATTTAGTAGTGTTTTCTTTGCCATGATTGGAGTTGTTTTTTCTTTTCAGGGAACCGAATTGATTGGTATTGCAGCTGGAGAATCTGAAAATCCACATAGGGAAATCCCTAGAGCTATTAAAAATACGGTTTGGCGAACAGTATTTTTTTATGTGATTTCCATGCTTATCCTTGTTAGTTTAGTCTCCTGGAAAAAAGCAGGATCAGTAGATAGCCCATTTGTCTATGTTTTTGACAATGTTGGGATACCGTATGCAGCAGATGTGATGAATTTTGTTATTCTCACTGCGGTTTTATCGGTTGCAAATTCAGGGTTATATGCATCCACACGAATGCTATGGGCTATGAGCCGCGAAGGGTTTGCTGGGAAATCTTTTTCAAAATTAAGCCAAAAAGGGGTACCATTACGCGCATTAAGTGTAACTTTTTTAGTAGCATGTCTATCCCTCTTAACAAGCTTCATTGCTGCTAATACTGTTTTTCTAATTTTAGTATCGATTGCTGGTCTAGCTGGCATCACTGTTTGGATGTTAACTGCCTTATCTCAATTAAATTTCCGTAAAGCGTATATTGCGGAAGGAAATGATATTAATCAATTAAACTTCCGTACACCTCTGTATCCTATTGTTCCAATTACCTGCTTTGTACTCTGTTTAGTAGTCATTGTTAGTATGGCTTTTGTTGATTCTCTTAGGGCTGCTTTATATTGCGGTCTCCCATTTGCAATTGGGTGCTATGCCTACTATTACTTACGTATTCATAAGAAAATAGATAAGGAAAAAGATACAATAATATTAAAGAGAAGTTCTGGGGAATAGACCTAGTGGGAATTATATTCTTCCTTTAATTAATGAATCATTGAATAAATCAAGATGTTTTCATTATCTCTTTTTGATTTTTTAGCAGATTTTATCCTTGGATAAGATCTGCTTTTTAATTACACTAACAAACATTATACACAAATTAATCCATCAACCCTTTTTATAAAACATGTGATTAAACTTTTTCATCTGAATATGGGTTATCTCTATATTTTTCAAAAGACCTTTATCCGTGTATTCTAAAATAAAAAGTGCCTCTGAGATTTCTTATGATATTTACCATGTGCTTCGGAACCAGATATTATGGGTATCGATTAAGACTTATGTAAACCTCGTTAATAATTTAAGATAAATCAAAAAGATAGAATAGATCCTGATAATTAGGCCTATTTTCTCTTAGTCTCCACCTATAAAGTTAATTTTCCACCGTGATAACAATAATAAGTTTCTGCTTTAAGATTTTTAATCTTTCTTAAAGACTGTTCTGCTTCTTTAATATTTAAACAAAAGTATGGATTAGCGATAGCCAATGCATGATTCTCATTAACAGCTGCATCACCCGTAATTACACTCTTTAAGCTTGGAAAATATAATGAAATATGTCCGGAAGTATGCCCTGGTGTTGCTACTACTCTACATTTGTTATCTAAAATCATATCGCCATCAAGTACCTTTTCATCAATAGAAATATGATTTAAAGTCTTTAATTGCTGTATAAACCATTTACCAAATTCAATTTTTTCATTTGACATAGTTTTGAGCATTTTCTCGGCTTGAATCAACCTTTCTGACTTCATTGCACCACTTATATATTTGGATTCGGTTTCACTAGCAATAATATTGACCCAAGGATACTTTTCTTTGAAGTCATATAAGGAACCTATATGGTCATCATCATAATGAGTAATAATTATATTCTTTAACTCCTTTATTTCATATCCTTTTTTTAAGATTTCTTTACTAATTAAAGTTAAAAAACCCGTATACCCTGTATCGACCAAGGTTAGTTCATTATTCAATATAATTAGGCTAGGATAAATGAGATTTTTTTGTCCATTAAATTCAAATTCAATTGGTAGTTCTACTATTTTCACTTTTCTCCCTCCATACTACTCATTTGTGAATCATTGGGTAATCGAATATACTCTACATTTATTTTTCGTCTCTTTCTTTCTTTTCTAATTCTTATAAATTATATCACCGTTTTTTATGTTAATTTCACATATCAATTAGATATTGAAACCCCTTATACTTTTTCTAATCATGTTAGTCACGCTAAAATTCATCTTAAAATCACATTAAAAATAGATGAAAATAGTAGAAATTTATAAATTTAGTGGTATAGTAACAGC
>NZ_JBHZOR010000021.1:0-36241 GCF_042787605.1 Priestia sp. YIM B13491
CGTGGTGTAGCGGTTAACATGCCTGCCTGTCACGCAGGAGATCGCGGGTTCGATTCCCGTCGGGACCGCCATTTTAAATTTAATAAGGCTCGGTAGCTCAGTTGGTAGAGCAAAGGACTGAAAATCCTTGTGTCGGCGGTTCGATTCCGTCCCGAGCCACCATTTTAAAAACATTTGTTTTTAAAATGCCGGTGTAGCTCAACTGGTAGAGCAACTGACTTGTAATCAGTAGGTTGGGGGTTCAAGTCCTCTTGCCGGCACCAGTTATTGTGGAGGGGTAGCGAAGTGGCTAAACGCGGCGGACTGTAAATCCGCTCCTTCGGGTTCGGCAGTTCGAATCTGCCCCCCTCCACCATTTACAGGGGCATAGTTTAAAGGTAGAACTACGGTCTCCAAAACCGTCAGTGTGGGTTCGATTCCTACTGCCCCTGCCAATTATAAAAATAACATTGCATATATACGTGGCGATTGTGGCGAAGTGGTTAACGCACCGGATTGTGGTTCCGGCATTCGTGGGTTCGATTCCCATCAGTCGCCCCATTTATAAACGATATGCATATTCCAATATTGGGCTATCGCCAAGCGGTAAGGCAACGGATTTTGATTCCGTCATGCGTTGGTTCGAATCCAGCTAGCCCAGCCATATTTGCGGAAGTAGTTCAGTGGTAGAACACCACCTTGCCAAGGTGGGGGTCGCGAGTTCGAACCTCGTCTTCCGCTCCAATTTAATTTTAATAAAGTTATTTAGTCTTGAGTAAATGGCGGCATAGCCAAGTGGTAAGGCAGAGGTCTGCAAAACCTTTATCACCGGTTCAAATCCGGTTGCCGCCTCCATTTATTTACAAGCTGCCGGGGTGGTGGAATTGGCAGACACACAGGACTTAAAATCCTGCGGTAGGTGACTACCGTGCCGGTTCAAGTCCGGCCCTCGGCACCATTTATAATTTTAACTTGCCTTTTTTATTTTGCCGATGTGGCGGAATTGGCAGACGCGCACGACTCAAAATCGTGTTCCTTCGGGAGTGTCGGTTCGACCCCGACCATCGGTACTTTAGCTTTACTTGACAGGATGATTCCTGTTTTTATTTTTACTTATTGGTCGACAAATTTTGATAATATTTGCGGGTGTAGTTTAGTGGTAAAACCTCAGCCTTCCAAGCTGATGTCGTGAGTTCGATTCTCATCACCCGCTCCATACATATTGTTATCACAACGCAGTGTCTCGCTTTCAAAGCTGAGATGTTGCGTTTTTTATTTTTAGCGTAAATATAGCGTCTATCTTTTCAAGATAGACGCTATATTTACGTACATCAGTTAATGACTTGATAGGTTGCTTCGCCGCCGTGAATTTGAATGAACATGTCACTTAAGGATTTAGTTAGTTTATAAGCCTGTTCTTCTGAAAGTGAAGGTTTTAAATAGATGAACTGTACAGCTTGTGTTGTCTTTTCAGTTACGTACGCTCGGTTAGAATCCACATAAGGGCTTCCGAAAGCTCCTAGGGCATCTTTTGAAATGATTTTATTTTCTAAAGAAATGTTACGTTCATTTAGAGCTTCGTAAGACTCTTCTTTTTTACCGATAGTAAATTCAACGTGGCCCTCTAAATTAGAAGAATCATAAATTCCAATTGGTACTTCATATTGCAATGAAAAAAAGTTATTAATGTCCACGGCAGAATTGATAGAAGGAAGATACGTTTGTTTTCCTATCCGTCGAATTAAAGCTTCTATAGAAGGACGGTATTTACTTGGGTCCATTCCAAATGTTTTGAAAAGCTTTCTCCACTCGCTAACACCTTCAAATTCTGTTACTTTTTTTGACTCAAGGTCAAAATAAATGGATTCTTGAAAAAGGCGCAGACGTCCTTTTAGCATTTGAGGAGAATCGCCAACTTCAATATTTTTATACTGAATGATTCCCATTTTAAAAGAAGGGCAAAGCTGTTTAATAGCGGGTGATAATGTAAAGTTCATTTTTTTGATCCTTTCTATTATAATTAGTATTTGTTCGTTTATAGATACCATCCTATCATTTCATTGAGTGAGAAAACAGTTCAATGCATGAATATATAGAATTTCTTAGAAGGGAGGCTATTACTCACTATGAATGCGTATCAGTTGAAGGAAGAAATTATTTCATACAGCAAAGAGATTGGAATCGATAAGATTGGATTTGCGAGTGCTTCTATGTTTGATGAGTTAAAGAATCGATTGTTAGCACAGCAAGAGTTAGGTTATGCTTCAGGCTTTGAGGAACCTGATATTGAAAAAAGAGTAGATCCCACATTAGTTGTTCCAAAAGCTAGATCCATTATTTCAATTGCACTTGCGTATCCTTCTAAATTAAAGGATGCACCAAAGAGCACAAAGGAAGATCGCCGAGGGATCTTTTGCCGTGCTTCTTGGGGACAAGATTATCATACGGTTTTACGTGATAGGCTTCAAAAGCTTGAAGCTTTCATAAAAGAAAAAGTACCTGCAGCTATCCTTCAATCGATGGTAGATACAGGTGAGCTGTCGGACCGAGCTGTAGCAGAAAGAGCTGGTATTGGCTGGAGCGGTAAGAACTGTGCCATTATCACACCTGAATTCGGTTCCTACGTGTATTTAGGGGAAATGATTACAGATATCCCGTTTCCTCCTGATAAACCGATAGAAGACGGCTGTGGTACTTGTAATAAGTGCGTGGATGTGTGCCCTACCGGTGCGCTTGTAACAGGCGGTCAGCTGAATTCGCAGCGATGTATTGCCTTTTTAACCCAAACAAAAGGATTTTTAGCTGAAGAATTTCGAAGTAAATTAGGCAATCGTTTATATGGCTGTGATACATGTCAAACTGTGTGTCCTGAAAATAAAGGCAAAGACTTTCATTTTCACCCTGAGATGGAGCCTGACCCAGAACTTGCGAAGCCTAAATTAAAACCGCTTTTAACGATGAGTAATCGTGAGTTCAAAGAGAAATTTGGACATGTTTCAGGGTCATGGAGAGGGAAAAAGCCAATTCAGCGTAATGCCATTATTGCACTTGCCCATTTTAAAGATCAAACCGCTGTTCCAGATTTAATTGAGTTAATTAAAAATGACGTTCGCCCTGTCATTAGAGGAACGGCGGCATGGGCGTTAGGCAAAATTGGTGATAAAGAAGCATTAGATACACTTATGAACTTAAGAGAAAAAGAAAAGGACCAAGAAGTAATTGAAGAAATGTCAAAAGGTATAGAGATGCTTCAAGAGATCTAAACCGTATTTTTATTGATAAAGTTAGCTAATGAGTCATAGCGTATAATAAACGCTTAGAAAAGTGGTGACATTATGCTAACAAAAAGGAATGTATTATATACTTTAATTAAAGCGCGTGCGGACAGCTATGTAAAAGGTGAGCTTCATGAAGACTTTAAGCCTTTCATTGAACAGCAGTGTGAGCTAAAGCGGTCTCTTGTAAAAAAAAGAGAAGTTGATGTTTTAAAATGTAATATGAAAGGTTCTATTCAATCTGCTCATACGGATCAGGAAGAAACAAGAGTATTATATAAGGTGCACATTCAGGCATTTTTAAAACAAAACGATTTTTTCTATATAGAAGAAGAAATTGAAGATCGTTTAGCTCTTTTTTATAAAGATACACTTATTCAAGATGAGCTGCTGGTAAAGGATTTTTCTGAAGATGAGGGTGAAATGGATGTAGAAGAAGTAGAGGAAGACGAAGAAAGAGCCTCTTATTATGATCGTCTTGCAGCTGTTCAGTATGCAGAAAAACATTGGGATAAACCTAATGAAAGTTATAAGCAGTTTGAGGTAAACTGCACCAACTATATCTCACAGTGTTTGCATGCAGGAAAGGCGCCGATGCGGGGGTATCCTAAAAAAGCAAACGGATGGTGGATGAGAGGGAACGCCTGGAGCTATAGCTGGGCCGTTGCTCATTCCATGCACAGCTATTTAAGTAACTCCAAATCAGGACTTCGGGCTGTGAGGAAATCCTCAGCAAGCGAACTTGTCCCGGGAGACGTTATCTGCTACGATTTTGAAGGAGATGGAAGATGGAATCATACGACGATTGTTGTAGCAAAAGACGGTCACGGTATGCCTCTTGTGAATGCGAACACGTATAATAGTCGAATGAGATATTGGGCTTATGAAGATTCAACGGCTTACACGCCAAAGATTAAGTATGATTTTTTCCATATCGTTGATCGGTAAGTCTTTCGTTTTAGCAAGTTAGTGGTATAATGATGAATAGATTTGTTAGCAGAGGTGAAAATTTGTGGGAGTACACGTAGTGTTATTTCAACCAGAAATTCCAGCAAATACAGGAAATATTGCGCGAACATGTGCAGCAACAAATACGACGCTGCATTTAGTTCGGCCGTTAGGCTTTTCAACAGATGATAAAATGTTAAAGCGAGCTGGATTGGATTACTGGGAATTTGTAAATGTGGTGTATCATGATTCATTAGAAGAAGTATTTGAAAAGTATCCTGAAGCAGGCTTTTACTTCATCACAAAATTTGGTCAACAGCCACATACAACATTTGATTATAGTGACTTAGAGCAGGATCATTTCTTCGTATTTGGGAGAGAAACAAAGGGTCTGCCAAAGCACATTATTGAAGAGAACATGGAAAGATGTCTTCGTTTACCGATGACAGAAAATGTTCGTTCTTTAAATTTATCTAATACAGCAGCTATTTTAATCTATGAAGCGCTGCGTCAACAAAATTACGCTGGTTTATCTTAAATAAAAGCGAGGTTCAATAAAATTTGAACCTCGCTTTTTTATTTATGTCGACGATGATATGTAGTGGTTATTTTTTAACGCCCGGTTTATCATTGTATCCCGCTCTGAAGATGGATGCTAAAAAAGCAATTGTTACTCCTAATACTAAAAGTAAGCGCATTGATTTTCCTCCTCAATCTAATTAAAAGGATTATACAGCTACTGCAGTTAAAACCGACTTCCCATATCTCATGATGATAATAATGACAAAATAACTCTTCTAGAGACGTAAGTTCTCTAATAAAATTTAACCGTTCCTTCTTACTCTTTTATTATAGCTAATAAATACTTCACTGTGAATGCCTAGCAAGGACAAATTTCTGAATTTTACAATTTAAAAAGCATGTTCAAACATTTTGCTGCATAGATTGTATTAATCTTGTTCACTAGCACCATAACTAGTAGGGGAGGTCCTTTAATGGATATATTAAAGAAAGTTGAAAGATACCGCGAAGAAGAGAATCGTCTTAAGTGGGAAGGGACATTTGAAGAGTACCTAAAGCTGATTAAAGATGAGCCTTTAATTGCTCAGCCTGCACACTCTAGAGTATACAACATGATAAAGGATGCAGGAATTGAAGAGGTAAATGGTAAAAGACATTATAAATTTTTCAGTGGACAAATGTTTGGACTTGAAGATTCGCTAGAACGCTTGGTGGAAGAATATTTTCACCCAGCTGCAAAGCGTTTAGATGTTCGTAAACGTATTTTACTTTTAATGGGTCCAGTAAGTGGTGGTAAATCGACGCTAGTGACCATGTTAAAAAGAGGGCTTGAAGCTTATTCGCTTACTGATCGAGGAGCTGTTTACGCTATTAAAGGATGCCCAATGCATGAAGATCCGCTGCATTTAATTCCACATCATTTACGTAAAGACTTCTTTGAAGAGTATGGTATCCGAATTGAAGGAAACTTATCTCCTTTAAATACAATGCGATTAGAGGAAGAGTATGGCGGCAGAATTGAAGACGTCATCATCGAACGCATTTTCTTCTCAGAGGACAAACGAACTGGAATTGGAACGTTCAGTCCTTCTGATCCGAAATCTCAAGACATTGCTGACCTAACAGGAAGCATTGACTTTTCAACAATTGCAGAGTATGGATCTGAGTCAGATCCGCGCGCTTACCGCTTTGACGGAGAGCTTAATAAAGCAAACCGGGGAATGATGGAGTTCCAGGAGATGTTAAAATGTGACGAGAAATTTTTATGGCATTTACTCTCTTTAACCCAAGAAGGAAACTTTAAAGCAGGAAGATTTGCTTTAATTAGTGCAGATGAATTAATCGTAGCGCATACAAATGAAACAGAGTATCGCTCGTTTATTTCCAATAAGAAAAATGAAGCTTTGCATTCACGAATTATTGTAATGCCTGTTCCATATAACTTAAAAGTGAGTGATGAGGAAAAAATTTATGACAAAATGATTCGTGAAAGTGACGTATCAGATGTTCATATTGCCCCTCATACGCTACGTATTGCGTCTATCTTTACTACGTTAACAAGATTAAAAGAGCCTAAAAAAGGCGATATCGATTTGTTAAAGAAAATGCGCTTATACGACGGTCAATCTGTAGAAGGCTATAACGATGCAGACGTAGAAGAGTTACAAAAAGAGTATACGGATGAAGGAATGAGCGGTATTGATCCGCGTTATGTCATTAACCGCATTTCATCTACCATCATTCGAAAAGATATTAAATCAATCAATGCATTAGATGTACTGCGTTCATTGAAGGAAGGGTTAGCACAGCATGCGTCTATTTCTGCTGAGGACCGAGAGCGTTACCTGAATTATATTTCTCTGGCGCGTAAAGAATATGATGAAATTGCTAAAAAAGAAGTGCAAAAAGCGTTCGTTTATTCTTACGAAGAGTCTGCTAAAACATTAATGGATAATTATTTAGATAATGTCGAAGCATACTGCAACAAAAATAAGCTTCGTGATCCGCTAACAGGAGAAGAGTTAAATCCAGATGATAAATTAATGCGTTCAATTGAAGAACAAATTGGTATTTCAGAAAACGCGAAAAAAGCATTCCGCGAAGAAATCTTAATTCGTATTTCCGCTTATGCACGTAAAGGAAAACGATTTGACTATAATTCTCATGAACGCTTACGTGAAGCGATTCAGAAAAAACTGTTTGCAGATTTAAAAGACGTAGTGAAAATTACAACGTCCACTAAAACACCAGATGAGCAGCAGTTGAAGAAAGTAAATGAAGTAGTGGCTCGATTGATTGATGAGCATGGATACAATTCAGTATCTGCTAATGAACTGCTGCGCTATGTAGGAAGTTTGTTAAATCGATAACTCAGTACTAACAAGAAAACATGGCACTTCCGATCTGTGCCATGTTTTTCTTATCTCTTAAAATAAACTCTGCATAATTAGGCTAGTGTGTAGTACGCATTGCACTTAACCATCATATGATAAGTCATAAACATATACATGACACTAGACACTATAAAATGAATAGTTAATAGTAAAAGAATTAGTTAGCAAGTATACCATTCTTACGCATAGGATAAGAGTAACCAACCTTTGAACTAAAGGTATTTGTCAGAAACTTTCGGTATAGCTTATGCATGCCGAGTAAAAACGTGCAGGTGTTTTTTAAATAAGGAGGGGAATAGCGTGGGAAAAGAAGTAGATAAAAGTTTTGCTGTCTCAAAAGAAGACTGGTCCCTCCATCGTAAAGGCCACGATGATCAAAAAAGACATCAAGAAAAAATTAAAGAAGCCATTAAAAATAATTTACCGGACTTAATTACAGAAGAAAATATCGTGATGTCCAATGGAAGAGAAGTTGTTAAAATCCCGATCAAATCATTGGATGAATATCGAATTCGGTACAATTATGATAAAAACAAACATGTGGGTCAAGGTGATGGAGACAGTAAAGTTGGGGATGTAGTAGCACGTGACGGATCTGCTGGAGATGGTCAAAAAGGAGCAGGAAAAGGTCAAGGAGCAGGTGACCAGGCTGGAGAAGACTACTTTGAAGCGGAAGTGTCCCTCATGGAACTTCAAGAGGCTTTATTTGCTCAATTAGAACTGCCTAATCTTCAGCGAAAAGAATCTGATCAAATTGTTGTGGAACACATTGAATTTAATGATATACGACGTACAGGTTTGATGGGGAATATTGATAAAAAACGAACGATGATGAGCGCTTATAAGCGAAACGCAATGACAGGAAAGCCTGCTTTTCATCCTATTTATCCGGAGGATTTAAAATTTAAAACGTGGAATGAAGTTATAAAGCCAGAATCGAAAGCAGTCGTTTTAGCTATGATGGATACGAGCGGTTCGATGGGCATATGGGAAAAATATATGGCACGAAGCTTTTTCTTTTGGATGACACGCTTTTTACGTACGAAATACGAAACGGTGGAAATTGAATTTATTGCGCATCATACAGAGGCAAAAGTAGTGTCAGAAGAAGACTTCTTCTCCAAAGGAGAAAGTGGAGGAACCATCTGCTCATCTGCTTACCGAAAAGCACTTGAATTAATTAACCAAAAGTATGATCCGAGCCGTTATAATATTTACCCGTTTCATTTTTCAGATGGTGATAACTTAACTTCAGATAACGCAAGGTGTGTAAAGTTAGTAAATGAATTAATGAAAGTGTCAAATATGTTTGGGTATGGGGAAGTGAATCAGTACAATCGACATTCCACTTTAATGTCTGCGTACAAAAACATTCAAGACGAAAGCTTTAGACACTTTATTTTAAAACAAAAATCAGACGTTTTTCATGCGATGAAAAGCTTTTTTAGAAAAGAGACCGAAGACCAAAAATATGCATAACCTAAAAGGCCTAGACTTGTTATCTAGGTCTTTTTTATGCGGTTTATTCAGCGCTTCTTTGGAGATAGTAAAAGTACGACTTTATCCAAAAGGAGAATAAGTGAATGAACGAAAATATAAAGAGTGAAATGCAAAAACATCAACAAAATCAGCGGTTGAATGCAGCCGAGTTAGGTTACTTATGGGCGCAATATTTAGGCGATACGCTGTATGTATGCGTTCTTGGATATTTTCTATCTGTTGTAAAAGATCCAGAGATTAAGGAACTTTTAAAAAAAGCACATCAGTTTTCACAAACTCATGTAGACGAATTGACGGAATTATTCAGTTCAGAAAAAATTCCAATTCCAGTAGGGTTTGGGGAACAAGATGTGAACAAAGGAGTTCCTGCTTTATTCGATGATATTTTTATGGCTATTTATGTAAACGAAATGGCCATTGGAGGTATGAAGAAATATGCCAGAGCGCTAAGCGCAGTGAGAAGGCAAGATATTTATGACCACTTATCTCGATGTGTAAAAGAAAGCGACATTCTTTTAGAGAATTCTAACCACGTTATTTTAAGAAAAAGCATGCTGATGAGACCTCCGGTTATTCCTTATCCTGTAAAAGTGAATTTTGTGGACGAAAAAACATTTATATCACCATTTTTCTCTCAAATGCATCCTTTAACTTCTTTAGAGGTTACCGCTATTCAAGAAATTGTTAATACAAATGTATTAGGTAAAACGCTGATGCTGGCCTTTAGTCAAGTAGCTACCACACAAAAATTACGCTCTTATTTTTTTGATGGAGTCAAGCTTGCAAGTAAGCAAATCAAGCACTTCACCGAATTACTGTCTGAAGCTGATTTACCAAGTCCGAGGCTGCTTGATGCATATGTAACCAACTCAACGATTTCACCGTTTTCAGATAAGCTGATGATGTATCATACTTCTACAGCGGTGACGATCGCTATTGATAACTGCGGTGCTGGTTTGTCTATGGCCTTCCGTTCGGATGTAGCAGTAGAATTTTCTCAGCTAATTGGGCGTATAGGGAAGTACGGAAAAGATGGAATTCGAATTATGATTGAGCAAGGGTGGATGGAAGAACCTCCAATGGCAACTGATCGTAAGAAGTTGGCAGAGAAATAAGAAAGATATGTTGTGGATTATCAGTAATTTTGCGGTGCTGAAACATATATAGCTAAATGAAAATAGGTTGCTCTAGACCCACTTGAATGAACAGTGATAAGATAAAAAAGCTGATTTTTCAAGAAGTAAGTCGAGGTGTGCAAATGAATAATAGTATAAGGGAGTCCATTGCGAAAAAAGTAGCATGGATTAGCGTATGGAGCAATATTGCCCTTACGCTAGGAAAAGTAATAGTAGGATGGATTGGAAATAGTGATGCCGTATTTGCTGATGGTATTCACTCTGCAGCGGACGTATTTGCCTCTATTATTGTCTTGTTGGTTATACGAGTAGCAAATAAGCCAGCAGATGATGATCATCCATACGGGCATGGAAAAGCAGAAGTAATTGTCTCAGGAATTGTAGGAATTATTTTATTGCTTGTATCATTTTATGTGGTATTTGAAGGAGTCGTTGGTTTATTCCATCCGGTTGAATCTCCAAATATTTTAGCCATGTGGATTGCTGTTATTTCATACATAGCAAAGGTATTGTTGTACCGTTATTCTTTAAACGTAGCCAAGCAGCACCACAGTAAGGCAATTGAGGCAATTGCATTTGATCATAAAGCAGATATTGTTGCTTCTATTGCAGCGGCAATTGGTGTTTTATTATCCATTATTGGTGATAAAATGGATGTTCAACTGCTGTTATACGGAGATAAAATAGCAAGTATCTTTGTTGCTTATTTAATTTTTAACATTGCCAGACAAATGATGGGAGAGTCTTTTCAAATCTTAATGGAAGGCAATATTGATGAAGAGCTACTGAAAGAACTTGAAGAAAGTATTTATGAATTTGAAGATGTGAAGCGGATTGATCGCGTTCGAGCAAGAGAACATGGCCATTACATATTAGTGGATGTACGTATTTCAATTGACCACTTTAAAACAATTAAGGAAGGTCATGATTTAGGACGAGAAATCAAAGCTACACTTATGAAAAAGCATGATAATATTCAGGAAGTATTAATCCATTTGAATCCTTATTATCCAGATTAAATAAGAAGCAGCGAAGTGTTATCTCGCTGCTTCTTATTATTTATAGATGTAGAAATTAATGAAATGAGTAGCATAAAATAATGAGGGTTTTTATTTATAAAGAATCAAGTTTAATAAAATTGTATAAAGGGAATTGTATTTATTTATTGATGTGATAGGATAAAAAAGCATATAAATGCATTCACTACGAATGAAAGCAGTGGACGGGTACATATAGATAATAATAAATGGTTTTGGGAGTCAAAGAAGGTGATGTTGAAGTGAATGTAAGCATCAGGTCAATTGTTAAAAAAGTCATGTTCACTCTATTTATTGCGTATACGGCAGTGGTCATTTATGCTACTCTCATACGGGAAAACGAACATGTTTACGGAAAAGCAATGAACTTGGATTTATTTAGTACAATCCGTCTGATGTGGGACAGCGGTAATATAATGCTCACTCTGACAAATATACTGGGAAATATCGTGATGTTTGCGCCGCTTGGAATGTTTATTCCGTTGTTTATGAAGTGGTTTGACGGTTTTATTCAAGTCTTTACGACTGGTTTCTTAATCAGTTTTCTGATTGAAATTTTACAGTACAAGCTAACGGAACGAGTATTTGATATTGATGATATCTTTTTGAATACGCTAGGTACATTTATAGGCTGGGTTATTATTAAAATACTATATTGGATCAAGAACATGCTGAAAGCACGTTTCAAAAAAAGATGAAAGGACTTCTTTACGAAGTCCTTTTTGCATCTTGTTGATAGAAACACTTAATGCAGCGTCTTACGGAAGAATGTGAGGATTCAACGATAATGTGCTGACAATTTTGCTGAACAAATAATAACTTTCCTTCAAGCTGCTTAATTTGTTTTTTAAGCTGTTCTACTTCATTATTGATAGATATTTGAACCACTGTTAACAAACTCTTTAGCTTTTTCTTTCATTCCTTCTTTTCTTACTTCGTTTACATCTTTTTCATTTTCTTGAGCCATGTTACGAATATCTTGAGAAATACGCATCGAACAGAATTTAGGTCCACACATTGAACAGAAATGGGCTGTTTTAGCACCTTCAGCGGGAAGTGTTTCATCGTGATATTCTTTTGCGCGCTCTGGATCTAGTGACAGGTTAAATTGATCATTCCATCTAAATTCAAATCTTGCTTTAGACAGAGCATTATCGCGTTTTTGTGCTCCTGGATGGCCTTTTGCTAGGTCAGCAGCATGCGCAGCAATTTTATAGGTGATAACGCCTTCGCGAACGTCTTCTTTATTCGGGAGTCCTAAATGTTCTTTTGGCGTTACGTAGCAAAGCATAGCTGTCCCAAACCAGCCAATCATTGCAGCACCAATACCTGATGTAATATGGTCATAGCCTGGAGCGATGTCGGTTGTAAGCGGTCCAAGAGTATAGAAGGGAGCTTCCTGGCATATTTCCATTTGTTTATCTACGTTTTCTTTGATGAGATGCATTGGAACATGTCCAGGACCTTCAATCATAACTTGAACATCGTGTTTCCAAGCAATTTTAGTTAATTCACCAAGCGTTTCTAATTCACCGAACTGTGCCTCATCATTAGCATCTGCAATGGAACCAGGACGTAGCCCATCGCCAAGCGAAATAGCAATATCGTATGCTTTACAGATTTCACAGATTTCTTCAAAGCGAGTATATAAAAAGTTCTCTTCATGATGAGCTAAACACCACTGCGCCAAGATGGATCCTCCGCGTGAAACAATACCTGTCGTACGTTTCGCTGTCAGGGGAATATAACGTAAAAGAACACCTGCGTGAATAGTAAAGTAATCAACACCTTGTTCTGCTTGTTCAATTAATGTATCGCGGTATGCTTCCCACGTTAGATCTTCTGCTACGCCTTTTACTTTTTCAAGCGCTTGGTAAATAGGAACGGTCCCTACAGGAACAGGCGAGTTGCGGATAATCCATTCGCGTGTTGTGTGAATATCCTTTCCTGTTGATAGATCCATAATTGTATCGGCTCCCCAACGCGTTGCCCATGTCATTTTTTCTACTTCATCTTCAATAGCTGAACGAATAGCTGAATTTCCGATATTAGCATTAATTTTCACATGGAATTTGCGGCCGATAATCATCGGTTCGCTCTCAGGGTGATTGATATTATTAGGGATAATTGCACGTCCTCTTGCTACTTCTTCACGCACAACTTCAGGATTCATCTGTTCACGAATAGCGATAAATTCCATTTCGGGCGTGATGATTCCTTTTTTCGCATAGTGCATTTGCGTTACATTTTGATTTTTTTTCGCGCGCAAAGGTAAACGTTTAGTGATAAAGCGCTCGTACTGATCTCTTGGATCACCGTCATAATAACCGTTATCCTGTGGCTGAACCGTACGGCCTTGATATGTTTCTACATCGTTTCGTTCTGCAATCCACTTTTCGCGCAGAGCCGGTAATCCTTTTTGTAAATTAATTTCATAACAGGGATCTGTATAAACACCGCTCGTGTCGTATACACGTACGGGACTATTTTCTTCTTCCCCAAAAGATCCTGTAGTAGGAGACTGATGAATTTCACGCATAGGCACTTTAAGGTCTTCTCTGGATCCTTGGACATATACTTTGTGACTGTTTGGAAAAGGCTTTTTCATAGAAACTGATACATTTTGTTTTGACATTACATATTCCTCCGGTTTCGCATAAAGTGTAGCTATACCGAACCATAAAAAAATCGGGTTCTGTGATAGACAGAACCCGATGGAATAGGCGAAAAAAGAATAAACATATACTATTCTTTTCAAGACTACTTCCCTCCGCTGGTATAACCCAAATCAGGTTCAAAGGGTTAAAGAGTTTTATTGCACTCTTCTCTCAGTCTGAGCTATCAGACACCCCTAGTAGAAATAACATTCAAATTATTCAATTTACGGCTTAAGTTTACCATCATTCGGTAAAAAATCAACCCTTAAATAAAAAAAGCTAGACAATTAACGTTGTCTAGCGGCATCGATTGCAATCACAATAGCTGTAATAATGTGCATGATAAACCCTAAAAATGGAATCCAAGCAACCAGTGAAGTAACAATCCCTAGTATGTTTCCATACGCAGATAACCCTCGTCTATTAGCTAAAATGAGCGTGATAGCATGAAGAATAAATCCAATAAAAAGAGGAGTATAACTAAAGCCCATAACAATCCCGGCGCCAATTAAAGGAATTCCCAGCAAGGCTTCATACCCAGCAGTCACCCATTTCATTGTACGTACATTTCCATTCATAGTAAAAAGCCTCCTAAAAAAGATACTACTATATACGAGTAAAGAGAGAAAAAAGTTTCAAATTACTTAGGGGATATGCCGTATAAGCAAGCACTAGTTGATTAAAATGATAGATGACAGTAAAGGGGATGGAAAAAACATAATGATTTAGTCATTTTTGTACACTAAAGAAAAATAGTCTAGATGATTCATTTTTAGCTAAGGAACCGGAATTTATACCGAACATAGTGACTACTTTCTAATATAAATAAAAGCTGATATCGTGTTTTTTGATTATAGCATGTAAGGTTTTTATTACAAATTATTAAAGATTCTTATCTTTTTGCAAATACACATTGTATTTCATAGTTTTAACAATTATGATAAAAAAGCAAGTGTCAAAATAGGAAAATAGTTGAGCATGTAAAACTAAGCGATAAGCTTATTAATTTGAAAGAAAGGCAAGGTACATAGCTTTATGTGGGAAATTATTGTAGCAATCATTTTAGGGATTGTAGAAGGTTTAACAGAGTTTGCTCCTGTTTCGTCAACTGGGCATATGATTATTGTGGATGACCTATGGTTAAATTCCAAAGAATTATTTTCATCTCCAGTAGCTAATACATTTAAAATTGTTATTCAGCTAGGGTCGATCTTAGCAGTAGTAGTTATTTTTAAAGATCGTTTCATTAATTTATTAGGATTGGGAAAAAAGCCAGCTGCTCCAATTGGGCCGACAAATCGCTTGAATTTAATGCAGGTAATTGTTGGTTTGTTACCCGCAGGAGTGTTAGGACTTTTGTTTGATGATTACATTGATGAACATTTGTTTTCTTTAAATACGGTGCTAATTGGCTTAGTAGTCGGAGCTGTATTAATGATTCTAGCAGATTTGTTTGGACCTAAACGTCCGCGTGTAGAGACGGTGGACCAAATGTCTTATGGACAAGCACTGGGTATAGGACTGTTTCAATGTATTGCTCTTTGGCCAGGTTTTTCTCGTTCAGGCTCAACGATTTCAGGAGGAGTTCTTCTTGGAATGAGCCATAAGGCAGCGGCAGATTTTACATTTATTATGGCAGTGCCAATCATGGCAGGAGCAAGTGGACTTTCATTGGTTAAAAACTGGCAGTATTTCACATCAGATGCGCTACCGTTTTTTATTGCTGGTTTTATCAGCGCCTTTATTTTTGCGCTGGTATCTATTCGCTTTTTCCTGAAATTAATTAATCGTATCAAATTAGTACCGTTTGCACTATATCGAATTGTGTTAGCAGCCATTCTATATTTTGTATTTTTATAAAATAAACACGCGAGTTCTTTAGTCCCGTAAGCTTCTAATAGAGACTCAAAGAGCAAGAAAAAGCTATTGCAATGTTGCAATAGCTTTTTTGCATAAATATATATTATCGCCTTTTGAAAGCGTTTTATAAACATGGGTATTGACAAAACGTGTCGAAAAATAGTAAATTAATATTTGTGCAGTATAAAGTTAAGTAAAAGTAAGACTTCTGTTTAGTTTTATTGACTGTAAAAAACGTATGACAACGTATAGATCGTTTTAATTTTATAAAAACTGAATAATAAGCTTAATCGTATAGAGCGGGGGAATCATTATCGGCAGTAAAGCTGCCTTGGGGTGAATCCTTACAAAAGGTAGGAAACTCTCAATTCCGAATCCGACAGTTAACCCCGTTTGCTTCATTGAGAGAAAGAGCCCAAAATAGCGTAAGTAAAAGGCTGTTCTTTCTTAAGAATAGTCTTTTTTTGTTTTTTCAGAAAAGTATATACAAATGTCATACATCTTTGGGGAGGTACATCTATGAAAAAAATTCGTTTTGGTTTGGCTACGCAGATTTTTACCGGATTAATCCTCGGTGTTCTTGTAGGGGTAATTTGGTTTAACGATCCGCGTGTAGTAACATACCTACAGCCGCTAGGAGACCTATTTTTAAGATTAATTAAGATGATTGTTATTCCAATTGTTATCTCAAGCTTAGTCGTTGGAGTTGCAGGAGCAGGGAGCGGTAAACAGGTCGGAAAGCTCGGCGTTAAAACCATTCTCTATTTTGAAATTATTACGACTTTTGCAATTATAATCGGTGTATTGGTTGCTAATATTTTTCATCCTGGGCAAGGTGTAGACATTCATTCAGCACAGAAGAGTGATATTTCACAATACGTTGAAACATCAAAACAGCAAGAAGGAAAGTCAGTGGCTGAAACGTTCTTACACATTGTTCCAACAAACTTTTTCCAGTCAATTGTTGAAGGAGACATGCTAGCAATTATCTTCTTTACAGTGTTATTTGCACTTGGAGTAGCGGCAATTGGGGAAAGAGGAAAGCCAGTTGTACAATTCTTCGACGGCGTTTCTCATGCAATGTTTCACGTGGTAAACCTTGTAATGAAAGTGGCTCCAATTGGTGTATTTGCTTTAATTGGTGTAACAGTTTCAAAATTCGGCTTAGAGTCACTTCTTTCATTAGGAAAGCTTGTTATCTTAGTTTACTTAGCGTTAATTTTCTTCCTACTTATTGTATTAGGAGGAATCGCGAAATGGGCAGGAATTAACATTTTCCACTTGTTCCGCTATATGAAAGATGAACTGTTGTTAGCATACAGTACATCTAGTTCTGAGACAGTTCTTCCGCGTATTATGGAAAAACTTGAAAAGATGGGCTGTCCAAAAGCTATCGTATCGTTCGTTGTACCAATTGGTTATACATTTAATCTAGATGGTTCCGTTCTTTATCAAGCGATTGCAGCGTTATTCTTAGCGCAGGTGTACGGTATTGATTTAACGATCGTTCAACAGCTGACGCTCATTCTTGTATTGATGGTTACATCTAAAGGAATGGCTGCCGTGCCAGGAACATCATTTGTTGTATTACTGGCTACTCTTGGAACAATCGGTGTTCCGGCAGAAGGATTAGCCTTCATTGCTGGAGTAGACAGAATCATGGATATGGCACGTACGGTTGTTAACTTAGTAGGAAACACACTAGCAGCAATTGTGATGTCTAAATCTGAAGGCAAATTTGACCCTAAAAAAGGTACAGAGGTCATGAGAGCCGGCTAATTTATAAATTAAAAAGCTACTTATTCTATTCAAAAAATTAGAATAAGTAGCTTTTTTCATAATAATTCCTTTATTATTATGGAAATTGACCCTATAATATGTAACATCAGGTATAAATAAATCCAAATTTTATTCTTACATAAAAGCAGTCACTGGTTCCTTTCTTTATCAATAAATATAGAGATAGCTTAGCTAGTTGGGGGATAGTAGAGTATGTGGAAAAAACGAATATGGGTCATCGCCTCGATAGTAATCGTATGTTTGTTAATCCCTTACAGTTTACCGATTGTGTTTGCTTTATTAACAGCATTAGCGCTTGAGGGTATTGTTCAAAAATTGCATCAATCTTTTAAAATGAAGAGAGTCTATGCAGTGCTTATGACCTTCATTTTATATGTTGTTTCGCTCATACTTATTGGATTTTTTATTGTTCGGACAATCGTTACGCAAGTGGTTGCTCTTTCAAAAATAGCGCCTTCCTTTGTAAAAGAAATCTATGAAACCGCGATTTATCCAACTATTATTAAGTGGAAATACTATTCAAACGCTCTTCCTACAGAAGTGATTTCTTCTATCGAGCGCACGCTTGAAAAAACCGTAAATTCATTAGATTCTCTATTAAAAAGTACGGTAGAAATTATCATTAGCTTTGCCGCTACTGTTCCTGGGTTTCTATTAGAGTTTCTTATTTATTTAGTAGCGCTTGTATTTATCAGCCTTGAGCTGCCTGCTATTAAAAATAAAATCAAGTCATTTTTAACAGAAGAAACGAAATATAAGCTACAAGTTGTCATCACTCAGCTTATCCAAGCGGGGGTTGGTTTTATCAAGGCACAAATTATCTTAAGTGTCATGACGTTTGTAATGGCTTATGTAGGGCTTTGGCTATTAGATGTTCCGTATACCGCGCTTCTTAGTTTATTAATTGTAATTGTCGATATTTTACCAATCCTTGGGACAGGCTCGGTGCTCGTTCCATGGGGGATTTTTGCTCTTACGCAAGGGCATGACTCATTAGCAATCGGCTTATTTATTCTATTTGGAGTCATTACGGTAGTAAGACGTGTAGTAGAACCAAAAGTATTTTCTACAAATATGGGTATTTCACCTTTGGCTGCACTAGTTAGTTTGTACATTGGATTTAAACTTTTAGGTTTTGTCGGGTTATTTTTAGGACCGGCTTTAGTTATTTTATACGATGCTCTTCGTAAAGTAGGTATTATTCAAATTAACTTTAAACTATAAAAGCGCTGGATAAAACTAGCGCTTTTTTTTATTGAAACTTTTGTGGTACGTAATACGTAAAGAGGGAAAGGAAAAAACTATGTCGCATTGGTTTTTATCTATCAATCGGTTAATTATAGTTTTGCAGTCTTAGATTTAATGACATGAGGAGGAGAATTTTTGTTAGAGTCAGTTTTACTTTCTTTAATTGAAGCGCTAAAACAGCTCTCTTATTTTGGCGTAATTTTAGCATTAACGTTTGAATTTGTCCCGGCAGAGCTTGTTTTACCTTTAGTAGGGTATTGGGTGTACCAAGGTGATATGAACTTGTATTTGGCTATCCTTGCAGGTACAGTAGGCGGTGTTTGTGGACCGTTGACTCTTTATGCACTGGGACGTTACGGTGGACGACCGCTGGTTTTAAAATATGGAAAATACTTTTTGGTGAAAGAAAAAGAAATTGACGCCGCCGATCGCTTTTTTAATAAGTACGGCAGCGGGGTTGCTTTTTTTGGACGCTTTATTCCAGGAGTGCGCACGGCTATCTCTTTTCCGTGCGGGATGGCAAAAATGAATGTATGGCTGTTTTCTATTTATACATTTGTGGCGATGCTTCCAGTAACGGCTATTTACGTATATTTAGGATATAAGTTAGGACCTAAGTGGAAAGAGGTGGGGCCGATTGTGTCTCAATATATGCAGCCTATTGGAATCGGAATTGTTGTTTTAATTGCATTGTTTTTTATCATTAAATATGTGCGGAATAAACAAGTAGGGCAGAACTGATAAATCGAGGAAAAGAGTGAGGATATGTCAGAGCATGAGCAGTTAAGAGTAGAGTTACGAAAAATTGAAAAGTGGGAGAAAGACCAAAAAGGACTTTTTCTCTGGGAGCGGCTGGCTCGTTTGCCTTTTTCAGCTTTAGATAAAGTAACGCCGAAGTTCATTCATCAAAAAATAGAAAAATTATTAGATGAAATTGCTAAGTATGTTGATAATGGAGGCCAGTATTTAGCTAATACGTCTGCCACGCTAGAAAAAGCATCAGCACAATTACAAGAAAAGAAACAACTTTCGATAGAGGATATTCAGCATTTATCTCTGCAAGAAATGGATGAATTGGCAGAGCATTTTATTGAAGTCCGAAAAAAGAACGCACAGCTGCAAGGAGCTACAACCGGGGTAGGCGGGATTTTTACACTGGCGATTGATGTTCCTTTTGTATTAGGGCTTACACTTAAGACACTGCAAGAAGTGGCTGTTTCTTATGGGTACGACCCCACTGAGCAAGAGGAACGAATTTTTATGGTCAAATGCATGCAGTTTTCGTCTTCTGACATTGTAGGGAAACGTGCGATTTTAGAAGAATTAGCAAGCGGAAATCGAACGCAGAGCTTGCAGCAGCTGCAAGGGTGGAGAGAAGTGTTTCTAACCTACAGGGACAACTTGGGCTGGAAAAAGCTGTTCCAAATGATTCCTATAGCAGGAATGGTATTTGGAGCGTATATTAACAAACAAGCAATTAGCGATATAGGGGAAGTTGGAATGATGCTTTATCGTAAAAGACGTATTTTGGAAAAAGTCTCACAATCGCAACAATAAAAAGAGACTGGTACGAAAGTATTTTAATTGAAGAAAAATCCGAACGAGTTTGATTCTTGGTTGAGAATCAAATACGTTCGGATTTTTTTATTGATATAGTAAATGTAGCTTTCATGTGTTTAGTTGCCTCTAAGTGTTGATTGGAGGGCAAGGCGAAGACTCCTGCGGAAAAAGCGGAACAGATGAGACCCCGCAGGAGCGCAAGCGACGAGGAGGCTCAACGGCCGCCCGCGGAAAGCGAAGCCTGGCACGAAAATCAACAGCGGTGTAACGAGCGATTCATATTAGATCGTTTACCTTTTTTTGTTCGTGTTTAGATGGGATTGATTTGTTTATGTCTCAATTACTTTTTTTCGACATTATTTCTGGGGAAATATGTCGAGGTGTGTTAAGCCTATTTCCTTAATCAAAATGAAAAGTAGGAATGGTAATAGTATTTTTTCGTCTGGCAATCAGTAAATAAATAATTCCGATTACACTCCATACAATACCGATAAATAAGGATGTTTTTTCTAAGTTAAGCCACATAAAAAATAAAAATAAACTGCCGAGTAAAGGCATAAGTACATATGAAATATATCCACTGAAGGATCGTTTGTTTTGTTGAATAAAATAATGGATAAAAACCGCTATGTTCACTGAACTGAACGCAATTAAAGCACCAAAATTAATTAAAGAGGTAGCTTTTTCAAGAGACAGACCTAGTGAAATTAAAGAGAGGCCACCAATAATCACCACGTTCCAAATAGGCGTCTTTGTTTTAGGGTGAATATAGCCGAAAATTCTCCGAGGCAGATAACCATCTTTCCCAATTGCATAGAGAAGTCTTGACGCACTCATATGTGAGACAAGTCCAGAAGCAATAGTTGAAGTCAAGGCCGCTGCTACAAAAATAGATTGAAAAAGCTGGCCGCCAATTTTATAAGCGATCTCCGCTGATGCACCTTCTAAATCATGAAACAAAGAGGCTGAAGGGAAAAGCAGCTGAGCAAAGTAAGAAACCGTGATAAATAAGGCGCCTCCCGTACACGCAATAATAAGAATCCCTTTAGGAATGGTTTTCTCAGGCTTAAGTGTTTCTTCGGCCATAGTGGTTACAGCATCAAATCCTAAAAAAGAAAAGCATAAAATAGCAGCTCCGTTTAATAACAGAGATATAGAGGCCGATTCACTTATAAACGGTTTAAATGATAGCTCTTGGCCTTGACTTGTAGCACTTAAAATAATAAAGATAATAGCGACTAAAATTTGAAAAGCAACTAATAGCGTACCAAAAGAAACGGTTAAATGAACGCTGAAAATATTCATTATGGTCATGATGACAACAAAGCTGATAATCCATACGGCCTTTGGAACACCTGGAAACAGAGAGCTTAGGTAAATATTTGTCAAAAGCGCATTAATCATTGGCAGAAATAGATAATCAAGAAGAGCCGTCCATCCTACCAAAAAACCAATGCTTGGATTCATTACTTGCTGTGCGTATGTATAAGAGGAACCAGCTCCGGGAAAAGCTTTTACCATCTTTCCGTAACTAATGGCTGTAAATAAAATAGCAATCAACGTGAATGCATAAGCGCCTGAAACATGTCCATCTGTTGATTCAGTTACAATGCCAAATGTATCAAAAACGGCCATAGGTGCCATGTAGCCTAACCCTATCACGACGATATGCCATAATTTTAGTTGTTTAAGAAGAGAAGGTTCATGATTCATATTTGTCATCCTTTCTGTGTATAATCATTCTGCATTATTTATTATTATACTATATTGTTAGGTTTGTCATCTTTTTTTGAAAAAGAAGAGAAAATTGCGCGCTAAGAGATAAAGAGCGTTTAATTGATTGCTAGATAAAGCAAAAAAATGCTTTTTTTCACTTTGATTTTTACCATTGAGTCTAGAAAGTATTTTACATAAAATGAAAGAAAGTAAAAAAGCTTCGTTTAGGGTGATCTACTTGCAATAAATACGAAAACAAATTTTTGAATGCGGTTACATTTTTTGTTGGTGTACAAAGTTAAGAATGATGGTGAAGGAGATGAAGGAAGTGATTGCTACACCCTATATAAACTTGGAGATAAACAAGGAACCAGGTGTGCATGTCGTATTGGATGAAACAAAAAAAGATGGTGTTTACTTTATTAAATTAACGGTCAAGTCGGTTAAAAAAAGAATTCTTCCAAAAATGAAATTAAAATGGAGCGTTCCATTGTTAGATATCCAACTGTATAAATCTTTACAAACTAGTAAGGGCGATGTGAATGCCTCTTTTGTTCATTGTTTTATGAATAAGAATGGTTCTAACCGCTACACCATTGCATGTTCAGACATGCATCATCCTATTCTGTGTGCTCCCAATTGGAAAGACATGTGTCTAGATGTAGAAATGACTTTATTTAGTGAAAGCACATGGTCTCTTCATAGCTATGAAACTGAACTGCGAATAGACACAAGAATGGTTGAAACAGAAGAGTTATTCAAAGATTTAGCGAAATGGTATGAGAGAAAAGAGATTAATCTAGCATCTGCTTTTGAGCATGCAACGGCAATAGATGAAAAAGGAAATGTCTCGTTAGATATTTGATGGTAAGGAGAGGAATAAAGTGGGAATCTTATTTAATGAACGTACAAAGGAATTTCACCTGCAGGGACGCGATGTAAGTTATATCTTTTCAGTGTTGAGAAACGGGCAGCTCGGTCACTTGTACTATGGAAAAAAGCTTAAGCACCGTTCATCTTTTCAGCATTTTTTACGTGTAGAAACAAGAGGAGCTAGCGCTTCGGTATATGAAGGAGAACTAGCATTTTCTCTTGAAACAATCAAACAAGAGTATCCTTCTTATGGAACAACAGACTTCAGAGAGCCAGCCTATCAACTTCTTCAGCAAAACGGAAGCCGAATCACAAATTTTGAATACGATAACCATAAAATTTACACAGGCAAGAAGCCATTAAACGGCTTACCTGCTACATATGTAGAAGAAGAGAGTGAAGCCACAAGTGTAGAAGTTGAACTGATTGATAAATTGCTCAATGCATCACTTATTTTAACGTATACCGTTTACGAAGACCGGAATATTATTACGCGTCACGCACGATTTGAGCATAGAGGAGAAGAACCAGTCGATATTTTGCGTATCATGAGCGGCAGCATTGATTTGCCTACATCAAATTATGAGATGGTTCAGCTTTCCGGTGCGTGGATTCGAGAAAGACACGTGAAAACACGAATGCTTCAGCCTGGTATTCAAAGTATTTCTAGTGCGAGAGGTACAAGCAGCAGTCAGCAAAACCCATTTTTAATTTTAAAGAATCCAGCTGCAACTGAACACAGTGGAGAAGCGTATGGTTTTAGTCTTGTATACAGCGGAAACTTTCTTGGACAAGTGGAAGTAGATCATTATGATGTATCAAGAATAACGATGGGCATTCATCCTTTTGATTTTCAGTGGCGACTAGAAAAGGGACAAACTTTTCAATCACCAGAACTAGTACTGGCTTATTCAAATAGCGGGCTAAACGGCCTTAGCCAAGAGTATCATGAGCTTTATCGCAAGCGTCTTGCTAGAGGAAAATGGCGGGATTTGGAGCGGCCAGTTTTAATTAATAACTGGGAAGCGACGTATTTTGATTTTAACGAAGAGAAAATTGTACATATTGCCAAAGAAGCGCAAAAGCTAGGCGTTGAACTTTTTGTATTGGATGACGGCTGGTTCGGTAAACGTAACGATGATACAACTTCTCTTGGAGATTGGTTTGTAGATGAAAATAAGCTTCCGGGCGGTATGAAGTCATTGGCTCAAAAAGTAACGGATTTAGGTATGGACTTTGGGTTATGGTTTGAACCTGAAATGATTTCAAAGCAAAGCAACTTGTATGAAAAGCATCCAGATTGGTTGATTCATGTGCCAAATCGTCATCAGTCTCATGGACGAAATCAATACGTGCTTGATTTTTCACGAGAAGAAGTAGTGAATTATATCTATGAACGAATGGAAGCTATTTTAAGTGAAGCACCTATCTCTTATATAAAATGGGATATGAATCGAAATATAACGGAAATTGGATCTGTTGGGCTGCCCGCGAACCGTCAGTTTGAAGTAGTACATCGCTATATTTTAGGTGTGTATGATTTGTATGAGCGACTAACAAGGAAGTTTCCGGATATTTTATTTGAATCATGTGCAAGCGGGGGCGCTAGATTTGATCCGGGAATGCTTTATTATGCTCCTCAAGCTTGGACGAGCGATAACACGGACGCGATTGAACGTCTAAAAATTCAGTACGGCACGTCTTTTGCCTATCCAATCAGTTCAATGGGAGCACACGTATCGGCCGTACCAAATCATCAAGTACGCAGAGTAACAAGTCTAGAAACAAGAGGAGACGTTGCGTATTTTGGCGCATTTGGTTATGAGTTAGATGTTACGCTGATGACAGAAGATGAAAAAGAAACCGTAAAACAACAAATTCAGTATTATAAAAAACACCGATCTCTTATTCAAAATGGCATATTCTATCGTTTAAAAAGTCCGTTTGAACAAGAGGGAAATGTGACGAGCTGGATGGTTGTTTCATCCGATCAAAAACAGGCAATCATCGGTTATTATCAAGTATTGTCTAGACCAAATCCTTCTTACGAACGCATTGAGCTAAAAGGGCTTCATCCTGATTATGAATATACAGTGATGGAAACAGATCAAACAGCTTATGGAGATGAGCTCATGTACGCAGGTATTGCTCTAACTCATGAGTATCCGGGTGTTGAAGTATACGATGAAAAATCTGGAGACTTTGTATCGGTTATTTATACACTGCAAGCGCAATAAGCAAAAAGCCACTTCTATATCATAGAAGTGGCTTTTTTAGTTAACTATTATTCATACAGTGTTGACATAAAAGGAGAAGTAATGGTAACTTTTAGTTATAATTGTTAACTTTATATTTTTTTAGTTTACTAAAGTGGAGGGGAATCGATGGAAACCACAAGTTTAAGAGATTGGAAAGCACTTGCTCAGTCTATTATTAAAGGGAAAGAAATTACATATAACGAAGCGCTTCAACTTCTTCATGTACCGGATGAAGAAGTGTTAGAGGTCATGAATGCCGCGTACTTAATTCGTCATCATCATTATGGAAAAAAAGTAAAGCTTAATATGATTATTAATACTAAATCAGGTTTATGCCCAGAAGACTGTGGATATTGTTCGCAGTCGATTGTATCAGAAGCGCCGATTGATAAGTATGCGTGGTTAACAAAAGAGAAAATTGTAGAAGGTGCTTTTGAAGCTCAAAAAAGAAAAGCAGGTACATATTGTATCGTGGCGTCAGGCCGCCGCCCTACTGATAAAGAAGTAGCGCACGTAGTGGGAGCGGTAAAAGAAATCCGTCAAAAGACCGACTTGAAAATCTGTGCCTGTCTAGGATTTTTAACAGATGATCAAGCACACGAACTAGTCGAGGCGGGTGTTCATCGCTATAATCATAATTTAAATACTCACGCTGATAACTATGACAATATTTGTTCTACGCATGGCTACGAAGATCGAGTCGATACGGTTACTACATCTAAAAAAGCAGGTTTGTCACCTTGTTCCGGTGCGATTTTTGGAATGGGCGAGACAAATGAACAAGCCGTGGAACTAGCTTTTCAAATTAAAAAGTTAGATGCAGATTCTATTCCATGCAACTTTCTTGTTGCCGTTCGAGGAACGCCTCTAGAAGACAAAAAGGCGTTAAAGCCAATGCAATGCTTAAAGCTGTTAGCGATGATGCGTTTTGTAAATCCAACGAAAGAAATTCGAATTTCAGGAGGCAGAGAAGTCAATCTCAGATCACTTCAGCCGCTTGGTTTGTTTGCTGCAAACTCAATTTTTGTAGGTGACTATTTAACGACTCAAGGTCAAGAACCTACAGCTGACTGGGGTCTGATTGAAGATTTAGGATTTGAAATTGAAGAATGTGCACTGTAAAGCCGTTGAGAAATCAACGGTTTTTTGATTTTTAGGCGATTTACAGGAACTATACGGTTTTTTTACAAAACTCAACAGCTTCTTTATATTTCCTTTATAAATAACCATTATTATAAAACATGTGAACGATAAGTGAATAGTTACTAAGGTTATGAAATTGAGAAACCACAAAAAACAATAGGTCTATATCAATACCCTATGCGTTTTTTGTGGTTTTTTGTGAATGAAAGGAAGGCATCGTTTTGAATAAGGAAGTAGATTTCTTACAACAGCTTGGGCAAGACCGTTTGATTGCATCCATTAAAAGCCCGAAAAATTTAGAACAATTTTTAGAAACAGAGATCCAGGCCGCCTTTTTATTAACGGGCAATATTAGTGTGATTAAACGCTATGTAGATTTACTCAAACAGCATAATCGAACGGTTTTTTTACACGTTGAAAAAATTCCAGGGATTAGCTATGACCGAGAAGGGCTTAAATTCCTTGCTAAGTTTGTAAAACCTACAGGTATCGTAACCACTAAAAGTTCACTCATTAATTACGCAAAGCAAGAAGGACTGGTTGCTATTCAGCGGCTGTTCCTAGTGGATACAGACGCGGTAGCACAAGGGTTGAAAACCGTTCAAGATATTAAGCCGGATGCATTAGAACTAATGCCAGGATTAATTCCGGAGATGATAGAGAAAGTCGTTAAAAAAACAAGTATTCCTATTATTACAGGTGGACTCATTCAAAATGAAAGCCATATCCAAGCTGCTTTGAAAGCAGGAGCTACGGCAGTTTCTACAGGGAAATCATGGTTGTGGAAAAAATATGAATGAGAGGGAAAGGAGCGTTTTTAATGAAAAAAGTAGAGCTAGTTAACATTGGGAAGTCATACGATCAAAAAACAAATGTTATTCAAGATATTAACGTCACAATTGAGCCGGGAGAGTTTTTCGTACTAGTAGGTCCTTCAGGATGCGGGAAAAGTACAATGCTGAGAATGATTGCCGGATTAGAAGAAGTCACGCAGGGAGAGCTACTAATTGGAGATGTAAAAGCAAATAAACTGCTTCCAAGTCAGCGCGATTTGTCAATGGTGTTTCAAAACTATGCCTTATATCCGCATTTGACAGTGGAACAAAATATTCTTTTTGGCCTGCACACAAAGAAAATTTCAAAGCAAGAACAGCAAAAGCGCTGCAGGGAAGCAGCAGAGATGCTTGGTTTAAGTGAATATCTAAAGAGAAAGCCTAGACAGCTTTCGGGAGGACAGCGTCAGCGTGTAGCGCTTGCACGTGCTATTGTTACTCATTCGCCTATTTGCCTAATGGATGAGCCCTTATCAAACTTAGATGCGAAGCTGCGCGCGAAGATGAGGTCAGAAATTCGCCAGATTCAGCGTAAGTTAGGTATTACGATGATTTATGTCACGCACGATCAAACAGAGGCGATGACGATGGCAGATCGAATGATGATTTTAAATGGAGGAAATATTCAACAAGTTGGACGTCCGCTTGATATTTACAATGCACCAAAGAACACGTTTGTAGCATCTTTTATAGGTTCTCCCCCTATGAATTTATCAAACGTTTCTATAGAAAATAACTTACTAGTTTTTGAAGATAGAAGAGCTATTTCTATGAGTACACCACACAGTAACCTTAACGGTAAAAAAGAAGTTGTGGTTGGAGTGAGACCTGAGCATATACAGCTTGCGACAAACGATAATACGAGTTTTATTGTGGAAGTAGACAATGTGGAAATTCTAGGCACGGAAACACTGCTTACATTTCATATGGGTGACAAGCAGTGGATGGCTAAGTGGAACGGTCAATGGACTATAAAGGTGGGAGAGCGAGTTCCTATTTTTATCGATCCAAAACACCTGTTTTTATTTGATGGCGATACAGGTTCATGCTTGCACTACGAACCATCAACAGAAGATTTAACTGTAAAGGGGGCATTCGTATGAGTGCTGTTACCAAAACAGCAAACTCACCTGTTTCTGTTTCAGCAAACCCAAAAGAAAAAAAAACAATGCCTACTATCATTGTTGGACTAGCTTATTTACTGCCATCATTACTGTTATTTAGTGTATTTCTTTTCTACCCAATGATTAAGACATTATATTTAAGTCTTTTTATTACGGACACACAGGGAAATCCCTTAAATTTTGTAGGACTGCAAAATTTCTCATATCTATTTACAGATCCTAATTTCTTACAAAGTATGAAAGCTACTTTTCTATTTGTACTCTACACAGTACCTATTGGCTTAATTATTGCCTTATTCCTAGCGCTAATCGCAAATGAAAAGCTGAAAGGAATTGGTTTTTTCAGAACAATGTTTTCATCTACGATGGGAATGAGCGTAGCGGCTTCTTCTGTGATTTGGATGTTTATGTATAATCCGACAATCGGGGTTATCAATAAAGTATTAAACCTTGTAGGGATTCATGACGTGCAGTGGTTATTAGATCCTAAGTATGCATTGGTTGCTGTGTCTATCTCTACAATTTGGATGAACATTGGGTTTACCTTTTTAATTTTACTTGGCGGGTTACAAAATATTGATGAGAAGCTGTATGAAAATGCGCGTATTGCTGGAGTTAGCTATTGGTATCAGCTCCGTAAAATTACGCTTCCTATGCTTTCGCCAACGCTGTTTTTTATTATCACCGTTTCATTTATTAACGCGTTTCAAACGTTTGGACAAATTGACATTTTAACAAAAGGGGGACCTACAGATTCCACAAATGTCATTGTTTATTCAATCTACAAGGATGCATTTGTAAACTATAATGTTGGCTCTGCAAGTGCTCAAGCTACAATATTATTTTTCTGTATTCTACTGGTTACCGCTCTTCAATTCAAGCTTGGAGAAAGGAAGGTACATTATCAATGAGCATCACGAGAAAATGGACAACTTATTTGTTACTCATTGCAGCTACTTTAGTATTGATGTTTCCTATCCTATACGCTTTTTCCATTAGTTTTATGAGTGGAGCGGAAGTGTTGGAAGGAAAGATTTGGCCGTCATCTTTTTCATTTGAAAACTATCGGGACGCTTTTGAAAAAGTTCCGCTGCTTCATTATTTAATTAACAGTTTTGCAGTGTCTATCTTCGTCATGGCCGGGCAGCTGTTAGTTTCGAGTTTGGCCGCTTTTGCATTTGTATTTATTAAATTTAAAGGAAGAGATGCTATTTTCTTTCTCTTTATTTCTACGATGATGATTCCATGGGAAGCAACGATGGTTCCTAACTTTTTAACAGCACAAAAGCTAGGATGGATTAACAATTATTTAGGATTAACGATTCCTTTTTTTGCTTTAGCGTTTGGGACATTTTTATTGCGTCAGCAGTTTAAAACCATTCCGAATGAGTTATATGAAGCTTCTCAAGTTTCAGGGATCAGCCGCTTTCGTTTCTTTTGGAACGTCGTGCTCCCTGTGTCTAAAACAAGTCTAGTTACGCTTGGCGTATATAGCTTTTTAACAACATGGAATATGTATTTATGGCCACTATTAGTGACAAATACAGAGGATGTTCGTACCGTTCAGATTGGTTTAAAGCAAATGCAAACACAGGAGATTTCAACTGATTGGGGAGTGGTTATGGCCGCTGTCGTTGTTGTAATCTTACCGACATTATTACTATTATTCCTAGGTCAAAAACGTCTTCAAAAAGGATTAACCCAAGGTGCAATTAAATAGGAGAGTGAATGTGATGAAAAAGATATTGGCTATCGTAACGGCATGCTTGCTAGTTATTCTAGGTGCTTGCTCAAATTCAACTGGTTCTTCGGAAGCGCAAGAAACAAAAAAAACAGCATCAGGTAAAACAGAAGTCGTATTTTGGCACGCTATGAGCGGTGACCTTGAAAAATCACTCAATAAAATTGTCGATGAGTACAATAAATCTCAGGACAAAGTGGAAGTAAAGCCCGTTTTCCAAGGAACGTATGAAGAAGCACAAACAAAATTTAACACAGTAGCAGGAACAAAGGATGCACCGGCTATTATGCAAACGTTCGAAGTGGGAACAAAATTCATGATAGACAGCGGTAAGATTCAGCCTGTTCAAAAGTTTATCGATCAAGACCACTATGACACTTCACAGTGGGAGAAAAACATTTCAAGCTATTACCAAGTAGATGGAAAGCAATACTCAATGCCGTTCAACTCTTCAACACCTGTTCTTGTTTATAATAAAGATGCTTTTAAAAAAGCAGGGTTAGATCCTGAAAACCCTCCAAAAACGTATGATGAATTAAAGGCAGCTGCAAAGAAATTAACAGAAAAACAAGGAAATAAAACATCGCAATACGGTTTTTCAATTCTAAATTACGGATGGTTCTTTGAAGAGCTAGTTGCTTCTCAAGGCGGCTTGTATGTAGATCACGAAAACGGCCGTAAAGGTGATGCTGAGAAGGCAGTATTTAATGGAAAAGAAGGACAAAACGCATTTAATTTAATCAATGATATGTATAAAGAAGGTACATTCTACAATGTAGGACAAAACTGGGATGATATGCGCGCAGCATTTCAATCTAAAAAAATTGCAATGTTCCTGGACTCATCAGCAGGTATTAAAACACTAGTAGACAATGCTCCATTTGATGTAGGCGTATCTTATATTCCTGTCCCAAAAGAAGAGGATCGCCAAGGAGTAGCTATTGGCGGAGCATCTTTATGGATGTCTAAAGGAATCAGTGATGAAACATCAAAAGCAGCCTGGGACTTCATGAAATATTTAGCAACACCAGAAGTTCAAGCAAAATGGCACGTAGAAAGTGGATACTTTGCAGTTAACCCAAAAGCGTATGAACAAGATATTGTGAAAAAAGAGTGGGAGAAATATCCGCAGTTAAAAGTAACGGTTGATCAGCTTCGTGAAACAAAGGCTACTCCAGCTACGCAAGGTGCTTTAATTTCTGTGTTTCCTGAATCTCGTCAAAAAGTAGTAACAGGGATGGAAAGCCTATATCAAGGAGTAAAGCCAAAAAAAGCGCTTGATCAAGCAGCAAAAGAAACAAATAGAGCATTAGAAGTAGCCAATCAAAAATAACGTATGATTACGAAGCTCGTCTTTCAAGTTATTTTGAGGACGAGCTTTTTACTTAGTGAATGACTAGTTAGGAGAGATAGAGGATAATGAATAGTTCAATTGATCTTTATGCGCATCGCGGCTTTAGCGGACGATATCCTGAAAATACAATGATTGCATTTGAAGAAGCTAGGAAAATGCAAGTTGCAGGTATTGAATTAGATGTACAATTAACAAAAGACGGGGAAATAGTGGTTATTCACGATGAACGGATTGACAGGACGACCAATGGAATGGGGTATGTTCAAGAATTTTCATACAAACAGCTGCGTTTATTCGATGCTGGCAGTTGGTATGACTCTCGTTTTTCTAAACAATCGATTCCGACATTAGTAGAAGTGTTTGAGTGGATGATGGACAAAAAGACAAAATTAACGGTGAATATTGAATTAAAAAATGACCGAATTTACTATCCAAAACTTGAAGAAAAAGTTCTTCGTCTAATCGATGAGTTTGATTTAGAAGATCAGGTTATTTTGTCATCTTTTAACTATGATAGCTTGGCTAAAGTGAGATCTCTCCATTCATATATACCAACAGGTTTTTTATTTGAAGGGGTGAGCGAAGATGCGATTGGAAAAGCAAAATCGATAGGAGCGCACCTACACTGTGATATGTCGTTTGCTCTTTCTTCATACGGGAAAAAAGCAAAGCAAGAAGGATTAGACTTACGGGTATATACAATCAATGAAATGAATGACTTTTTGAAGCTCCAGCAGGCTTCAGTAAAAGTAGTGATGACAGATTACCCTAACCGTTTTTCCTCTACCATGTTCAAAGGATGACGTAGAAAGAAGCCGGGACAAAATTACTTGACCCACAGTGAAAAACGAGCCCTTGATCAACATGTTTGATTAGTGGTTCGTTTTTTTGTTGCAGTGTAACAAGCGGTTCAGCTTATGTATCCCATTTGTATGTCTTTAGTTGGATTAAGTTTGTTATGTCTCAATCTCTTTTTTTGAAAAAAATATCACTTTATTCTGAATAGTATAAAAGTTATATTGTGAAATTGTTTTATAGATGATATATTGAGAATAGATTATAATGTTCCTTATGAAAGCGAATACATGTTGCGTAGCTCCGCAAACGTTCATTTGCCGGTCCCTAGCATCGTCTGTTATCTCTTTTAGGAGGAATAAAAAATCATGTATGATCAAGATACTATCTATATTATTGGAGATGCCAAAGCTCCTCAAAGCAATCCGATTACTAAAAAATTCAATCAGTATTTTTTAGGGTTGGTAGTTGATAAAACAAATGGGAAAATTATTGATGTGGAATGTTCAGCGACGATTGAGTTGACCGTTCGATTTGTTCAATCGATTTTTATTGGACGTCACATAAGTGATCCCACCCTTATAGACGAAATTAACAGCCGCTATTTCGGTTCTTCCCAAAAAGCGCTGGTGGTAGCGTTTCATGATGCACAGAAAAAATATCAGCAAATAACAGCTGCTTTGTCTACATAGACCTAGACGAAATCCAGCCTGACGTTTTCAAACGTTGGGCTGGATTTTGTTTTGTATAAAAACATTTTCGTGGAGATGAAGGGGGAAGAATAAATGATTCAAGATGGATTTATGTATGTGAGTGTGTTAACTGCATTTGCTGCGCTCATGGTAGGGATTGAAAAAAGATTTAAAGCCAATCGATTTTTTAAATTTATCCCGGGTATTGTACTTATTTATATAGGAGCTGCTCTTATGCAAACGGCAGGGGTATTTGGGGATAGCGAATCAAATGTCGCTATGTATACGGGCGTTAAAAATGCACTGCTTCCGGCCATGCTGATGCTTATGCTGTTAAAGTGTGATGTTCGAAGCGTAATTAAACTTGGTCCACGAATGCTCGGAGGATTCATCGTTGCGGTTTTTAGCATAATGGTAGGTTTTATCCTCGTCTATGCCATCTTTAAGAATTTCTATGTAGAGGACACGTGGAAAGCTTTTGGTGCTTTATCAGGAAGTTGGACCGGAGGATCAGCTAACATGGTTGCTCTCCAAGGAATTTTGGATGTTCCAGAAAATATATTTGGCTACGCTCTTATGATGGATACGATTAACTACGCCGTATGGGTTATGTTTATGTTTTGGCTTGTACCATTTGCATCTAAATTTAATAAATGGACAAAAGCAGACGTCAGCTTTATTGAGAATAGTATAGATGAAGTCGCAGCAACTTCTGAAAGCGAAAAAGAAGGCCCGCAGTTTCAGCATCTTCTTTATTTACTTGGTCTAGGTTTGTTCGTTTCAGCATTTTCTACATTTATCGGAGGGCGTTTGCCTGAAGTGGGAGCGGTTATTAATGCAACGAGCTGGACGATTATGATTGCTTCTGTGGTTGGTCTAGTGCTTGCTGTAACCCCAGCGGCAAAAATTCCAGGTACGCTCGATGTATCAAACGTTATGTTATACATCGTTGTAGCGTTAATTGCTTCTCAATCAGATTTTTCAAATTTAGCTCAGGCTCCTATTTACTTAGTATCTGGTTTTCTCATTATGTTCGTGCACTTAGTGATCATGCTGTTGCTAGCTAAACTATTTAAATATGATTTATTTACGCTCGGAGTAGCAAGTTTAGCTAATATTGGTGGAATGGCGTCTGCTCCAATGCTTGCAGCTGCCTATAACCGTGCACTGATTCCGGTAGGAGTCATTATGGCTCTGATGGGTTCCTTCTTAGGTACTTATTTTGGTATGATGATCGCCAAAATTTTAGGGGCGATCTAAGAATAAATCAAAAATACGTATGAAAGAATATTTGTGCTGAATCGAAAGGAAGCGATTGAAATGATAATTAAAGACATAACCGTAAAGCATCAAACCGTTCCACTGCTCGTTCCGTTTAAAACAGCGCTTCGAACAGCAACAGAGATAGACAGCATAAGTGTAGAGATTCAGTTAGAAAACGGAATAAAAGGAAAAGGAGCGGCTTCGCCAACATATGTTATTACAGGCGATTCTTTAGAAGGCATTCAAGCCGCACTTCAAGGACCTATTAAACTAGCGCTAATAGGGGAGGATATACGTCAGTTTCAAAAACTCTTAAAAAAAATTCAAAGCTGCTGTATTCACAATTCAAGTGCTAAAGCAGCTGCTGATATCGCTTTGCATGATGCTTATACAAAGTTTCTCAACATTCCTTTATATGCTTTCTTGGGCGATAAGCAGCCTGTCTCTACGTGTATGACGATAAGTGTTGATACACCTGAGAAAATGGCTGAAGACGCACAAAAAAGTGCAGTGGACGGATTTGACATTTTAAAAGTAAAGGTAGGTTCAATTCCTGAGCTAGACCTTGAGCGTATTAAACATATTCGATCTGTCATTCCGGATCATGTAAAACTTCGTTTGGATGCAAATCAAGGATGGACTCCAAAACAAGCAGTGCAATTAATTAATAAAATGGAAACTCTCAACTTTGGTATTGAATTGGTAGAACAACCTGTCCCTGCTCATGATTGGGAAGGATTAAAGTTTGTGACTGAACGAGTAAATGTACTCATTATGGCAGATGAGAGTCTATTTTCTGCCAAAGATGCATTAAGGCTTGTAAGCGGGCGGTACGTGGATCTTTTGAATATTAAGCTAATGAAGTGCGGAGGGATTAATGAAGCAAGAAAAATCGCAAGTATTGCTGAGGCGAACGGTGTTGCATGTATGATTGGAAGCATGATGGAACCATCACTTTCCGTGGGAGCAGCTGCTCATCTGGCAGCCGCTCATCCGAATATCACATATTTTGACTTAGATGCTCCTCTTTGGCTTTCAACGGAACTGGATGTGTTAAAGTACAGCGGCCAAGAGGTTTTCTTATCAGATCTTCCTGGAATAGGAGAAATTACCGTTCCTATCTCAAAATAAAAGGATAGTAATATAGTAGAAGGAGAGAGACGATGAATATAAAACGTTGGTTTTTGACGGCAACAATAGTTATTTTAGCTACATTTGGGGTCAGTGCAGTTCCTTCTGTTCATGCTTCTGAAGAAAAAGAAACTGCTTATATAGATGTCGCAGCAGCTACTCTGTGGACAGCACCAAACATCTTGCGTGAAGTGGACGCTCCGTCAGCTACTAATCCTGTAGATATGAGAAAGTGGACCACATCGATGAATTTGAAACAGAAGCAGCAGTTATCTAGCGATGGGATGCTTGAGACACAAGCGTTATATGGAAACAAAGTAACGGTTTTAGACGAACAAGGAGACTGGGTCAAAGTAGCGGTAGACGGACAGCCTACTTCTCGAAATGAATTAGGATATCCCGGATGGATGCCTACTAAACAATTAACCTATAGCAAAAGGTACGAACAGTATGCAAAGAAGCCTTTTGTAATGGTGACGGCTCCTACTACTTATCTATATCATTCGCCTTCTTTGAAAAAGAAAGGTATTGAAGTTAGCTATAATACGCGCTTACCTCTCTTGGCAAAGTCAAAGAGTGCATATAAAGTATTAAAACCAAATGGAAAGACAGCATGGATTTCTACAAAAGCAGGAAAAATCTACGCGTCTCAAAAAGATATTCCTGTACCAACTGGCACGGAGCTTGTTGAAAGTGGAAAGGCATTTTTAAATCTTCCATATTTATGGGCTGGCATGAGCGGTTTTGGATTTGACTGCTCTGGATTTACGTTTACGATGTACCAATCCCATGGTATTACGATTCCACGTGACTCAGGGCCACAGTCTCGAGCAGGGAAACCAGTAGATAAGAACAACCTTCAACCTGGAGACTTATTGTTCTTTGCCTATAACCAAGGAAAAGGAAGCGTTCACCATGTAGCAATGTATGCGGGAGAGGGCATGATGATTCATTCGCCGAACTCCGAGCGGACAGTAGAGATTATTCCTTTAAACACGAAGGGATATATTGAAGAGTATGCAGGTGCACGTCGTTATTTACCTTAATCAGTAAGATAAGAAAGAAGCTCTTTTTGTGAAGGGCTTCTTTTTTAATATAGAGTATAGTTAAAAAAATAGAAAATTTAGTTTATTTACGTTTAACTACTTCTCAGTAAGGGAAGAAGTTAAACAAGAGAAAAAAATCATTTTTCTTCTTGAAACATATTGACTTTATATGAAAAGCGTTATAATATTATAAAGCGTCGTTGAGACATACTCGTAACAACGAAGCTGAAAAAAGAGTTTTAAAAAGTTGTTGACATTACGTTAATAACTTGATAAGATAATAAAGTCGCTTAAGAGCGGCGGTTGAACTTTGAAAACTGAACAAAGCGACAAACGTCAACGTTAATTTTTATTTTT
>NZ_JBHZOR010000022.1:0-25102 GCF_042787605.1 Priestia sp. YIM B13491
TGGACGGGGACAGTTTTTGCGTCTAAACCAGTGGCGTAAGCCACACTATATAAAAGCGACTTCTTGTCGCACCATAAGTTTGATTATAGGAAGTCACTATTAAAAACCAGTATTTAATTTATATAAAGATAATTATAACCTTTCCACAAGAGGATATGTTAATACCTTCGTTAAAGTTCTTTGAATTTCTCTTGCATTATCATAGTTGTTTATAACTTTTCTCATTTTGTCTAATATGTCTTGTTGTTGTATGTACTGTCGGTCGTCTTCGTTAAATTTCATCAGTTCTTCTTCATAGGTTCTTTCTAGTATCGTTAATTTAGCAGGTTCAGATAACTCTTTATATTGAATGAAGTTATCAAATCGAGAATATAAAGCAGCACCCAGTCTATCTTTAATTTCACCAACAGATTCGTAGTTAGACGTACATAGTATGATAGTATTTTCTAAGTTTACCTTGTAATATTTGTCTTCAAATTTTCCTTCATCAAACATTTCATAAAAGGCGCTATAAAACAAAGGGTGTGCTTTATCAAACTCATCTAATAGCAATACATTTGTTTCTCTATCAATCAAATCTTTTGCAAGAGAAAAAACATTATCTCCAAAGATGTAAGAGTAAATGTTATCGTTATGGAACATAGACAATTGTTTTCTAAATAATTTTCGCCCACTAAGAATCTTATTTATTAACTTTGCAGTTTCAGTTTTCCCAACCCCAGGAGGACCATATAACATAATAACTTTCGGCTTATTACTTAATGAATTTATTAGGGGGTATATCGTTTGTAGAATTTCGGTTTTCACATGCTCCTGCCCAAGAACATTGGAATCAAATTCTTCTTTTATCTTTTTTAAGTTTTCAATAGTCACTGCTTTATAATTATAGTTTTCGATTTCTAATTCAATTTCTAGTTTATGACTCTCTAATTGTTCTAAAATTTTCTTAGGAGGGTTATGTAAAAATACCTCTTCAAACAATAAATATTGTTTATAAAGCAATATATAATTTACAAATCCTTCTATAAAATGTTCTTTAACAGCTGAATATTCATCAGAATATACAATAAGTGAATGAAAAGATTCCAAGTTCAATTCATCTTTTCTTAAGGCTAAGTCCATAGAAGTAACAACTTTTGTGAGTGAATTTGTATGTTCTATAGGTATAAGTTCTTCAAACTGTTCTAATGGGCCATTAAATATTTTAAACTTCATTTTTTTCACCCGGAATACCAGCTAGCAGTACATCATACACTGCTAAGTTATTTTTTGTATGTACTTCCGTCTCACCATTAAGGATTTCTTCTGCAGTCAACTCTCTAGGCTCAACATTTTTAGGGAATTCATTCTCAATAAGTAAGTCTTCTAAACTGCATTCACCAACTTTTATTCCATAGTATGTTAGATTCATTTTAGTTAGGTCTGTTAGCGTATAACTATTTCTAAAGGAATTAATATTGAAACGAAGGATTGATTTTTCTTCTCCCTTAACGGCTAATAGTTCGTAGTATCCTTTAGCGCTTTTAAGAATTTCATCAATCTCCATAAAATTAAAATCTGCTAGTTCTTGTGTATATTCTGTATCCTCTTTTAAAATCTTAATATAAGGAGAATACATTTTGATAAATGAAAAGGAATCTTTTATTGAATTCACTTTAAAACCTTCAAATATTTCAATGCTATTTTTGTTATCATGGCTGTTAGCAAACTTAACGAAGTCTGCTAATAGAGTATTTGTAATAGTAGATTTTAGCAAAGAATCCTTTGATTTTTCTATATTTGCATTACCAGTTAGAGAAATACTTGCCTTTATTAATGATAAAAAGCTATTTCCTATCCCTGCTTTTCCTTCAGCAGATCCACTCATTTTATAAGTGAATTTACCATTGTCTTCATCAACTATCTCAATATTTCCTCCATAATAAATTTGTAAGAAATCTGTTGCTGAACCTTCGTCGAAATAAATAACCTTATACAAATTACTTTCACTCCTCATAAAAAAAATGATCTTGCTTGAATATATCTAATACTTTATTACTTTTAAATTCATTAGTTAATTAATTGGTTTGTATATCTTATGTAATATTCTTTATACCAGCTGTATCCAGCATTTGATAAAACATTGTATTTTTCTTCATGAAGATCTTGATAATTTTACAACATACACATTCCTTAATTATACATTTAATTTGAATTTTTTTACTTATAATAATATCAAAAACTTGAAATATGTATTTATAGATAATGAAATAGAAAAAAGTATTAATGAAATACATATTTTGTAGATTGGATACTTGTCTTGTACAAAGAAAGATAAAATTTCCAACTTTAATTTTCTCTTATTTTGTAAAGAAACGTTCGTAAATGTGCACGAATCTAAAAAGACGTTCGTAATTTGTTTTCAAACTTAAATGAACGATAAAAATGATAGATTTCTTATAAAAAGGAAGAGTCCGTAAAAGTATACCTTTACGGACTATCTATGTTTAATAGCTCTAACCATAGGCTGGAACCTGGTTCTCAATTTATCAATGAAACAAAACTGGTCATTTTTGTTACGATTTAGAACTATTTAATATAGGAGTATTTTTGTGAATTTGTTTTATTCTTCTTGAAGGTAAACTAAAAATGCAAAATAACGAAAAGTAATTTAGTAAAAGCATATTAAATAAAAAAGCAAAACCTTGAATGGTTTTGCTTTTTTATTTTAGAGGAGACTAGTGCTAATTAAACGTTGAAAATACTCTAGACTTTTTTATTTAGTCATTCTTATGTCTATTCTTTTAAGATTTTTATAAATTAACTTATAAAAGCTGAAAACTAATAATATACAACAGACTAAGATAGTTATTACCATCGGAAATTGAGAAGTCACATGAAAGCTACTCAATATAAGACCACAGAATGAACCAAATATCATTTGAATAAAGAAAAATAATCCAGATGCAGTACCTACAATTTCATTAAAAGGCTTCATTACAGCAGCTTGACAGGCAGGGAATATTCCACCTACACCCGTCATTAATAACATCATAGGTAGTATAATACCTAATGGACTCGAAGGTACAATATATGTAGCCAATATCATAATTCCAGACGCTGCTAAAGCTATGTAACTCTCGTACATAATTACCTTGTTTAATCCTATTTTAGTACCATTTTTTCTCGTGAATGTGGTTCCTATTATATAACCTATGATTACTAAAGCATACATTAAGCTATAGGCTTGTGGGCTAACCTTAAAAAAACCTTGTAATACAAAGGAAGATGATTGAATAAATGCATAATATGCACACCAAGCAAGACCAATAGCAATACTATAAGCTAAAAATGTTTTATGAGTTAACAAAAATTTGTAGTTACTAAAAATAGCTTTGAAATTTATAGCTTGTTTCTTGTAATTAGTATAATTTTCAGTTAAGACAAAAGAAGATAATATTAGAACAACCACTACAAGTAATAACAAGAATGCAAAGCAAAATCTCCATCCAAAATGTAATTGAATTAAACTCCCAATAGATGGAGCGATAGCAGGAGTTATAGCAATTGCTGTTGATAAATATGTAAGTATAGTTAATTGCTCATTGTCTTTAAATTTATCCTTTGCAATTACTCGTGCAATTACAGTTCCACAGCCACCTCCTAAGGCTTGAAAGAGTCTCCCCAACATTAATACATATATATTAGATGTGATTAAACACATGATTGTTGCCAATAAATAAATACATAAACCGGTAATTATTACGGCTTTCTTTCCATATTTATCAGAGAATATTCCACACACTAAGGTTGATATAGCATATCCAATCATATATATACTTAATGTTAATTGTAATAAATTACTTCCAGCATTTAAATCCTTAGACATGTGCGGTAAAGCAGGCAAATACAAACTTATAGATAATTGCGGTATACAAACTAAAGAAATTAAGGTTATTAGAATTAAAATTTTATGACCTCGCGACATTAATAAAACTCCTTATATACATACCAGTGTATTATTGATATCTTTATTAATCTGTTTAATTAAATCTTGTGATATTATTTTTGCATGCTTTGAAATCATCTCAACGGAGCTAGTAAAATAATAAGTTCCACAAGTAATATGTCCTAAAGCTTTTAATCTCTCATTGATTTTTCCTGTTATATCAATGATGCTACCTGAATTAAAATCAACTTCCAATCCACCATATTTATTGATTTTTACTTCGCCTGAATCTATTAAGTTATTTAATAGATTGTCCCTATATGGTTCGCTTAAATGCTTTGTTGATCCCACAGCATTAACAATCCAATCGTACTCTTCTTGATCGTCATTCTTAAAATCAACATGAAACTTCTCATTATAAAATTGGATTTTTCCTACTCCTCTTTTTATATCTAATAAATCATCATTGAGCAGTTCTAATATTTTTTGAGCATTATTGATAGGCATAGGGTTTCTTTTACTCATGAATAGGCGTTCATATTTTTTTAAATAAGTTACCTTATCTTCTTCTTTTAGATAATACCAGTATTTTTCTATAACCTCATTAGTAGCTACTAGGATTGATTGCCATAGTCCTAAGTCGTTTAAATTAGCCATGTCATGTTTTATTGATTGCACAGGAGTTAATTTATTTTTTCCTCTCAAGAGCATGTTCTTTAAATTTAGACCTACCTCTTTGCACTCTTTATTTAGCATATTAATAATTTCTTTAAGTTGGATTTCTTTTTTATTCGCAAGTATCTTTTGTAAGGATTCTTCGGTTAGAAATTTCAATTTAAAAGGCTGGATTTCCCCTCTTACAGCAGGTAATGTTCCACTTCTTGAAAGCATGTGAATTTTCCCTTTATGTCCAGCTTCTTGTAAGACAAGACATATATCAACTGCTGTTAAACTAGAACCTAAAATTCCAATACTTGAATCATTTTTTATCGAAGATAGAGATTGTTCTAATGGATAAGGGGTATAAATAAAACGTTCATTTTCCTTTAAGTTATAGTAATCGGCGAACTTGGTATGTCCTAGACATAATATAACATAGTCGTATTCGTTCTCATCCATAGCCGAAATCACACTATATTTTTCATTTGGTTTTTTTATAATATTTGAAACTTCATCAAATTTGATGTCTACATATATTTTTTTCTCTTTAGCCAACTTAACAGAGCTTTCAAAAGATTCTTTGAGATATTGCCCAAAGAATCTTCTTGGAAGAAATTCATCTGATGGGAAATGAACTTCTGTTTTCTTTTTATACCAGTTCCAAAAATCGTCAGGGATCTCACTATATACTGACATTTGTTTAGATTGTCTATTTAATAGCAAAACATCGTGATCATTTTGGTAAGGTACACCTGGGCCAACCATCGCACTCCTATCGTATAGGGTAATATGGAGATTTAAGTCGGGTATATCTGTATTTTTGACCAAATAATTAAATGAGCAAATTCCAGATACACCGGCTCCTATTATTGCTATTTTTTTCTTATGACTCATGAATATCCTCCTATTTATGTAAGATTATGTGACAAATACAAAGAAAATTATACCATTGAAAAATATGTAAATGGAATACTTTTCTGAAAAAAAAGATTATACAGAATAATTAAAATACAAATTAACAATAGTTCTTATAAATAAAAAGCACCAACCTGCAAGCAGATTATTCATATTGATGACTTATTATCGGATGATGAAACAGTTTGGAAAAAGTTAATTCACAGTAAAGACCATGAATTGCTATAAAAAATGAAAGATATAGGCAAAAAGGTGACAAATGATGAGGGAGATTATGACATACACTAAAAGAAAAAGGTTCGGATTATCGATCCTTTTGTGTTGGTAGGGAATGGCCGAATAAAGAAAGCAACGGAGCTATCCACCAAAGTAAGAGAATTAAATGAGTATGCTCTAGAAAAGTCCTTAAAAGGAACATTCGTTAGAGTTCTTAATACTTAGTAAAGAGAAAAGCACCTTATTTAGTCAAATAAGGTGCTTTTCTTACATGTGCGGTTGATCATAGCTACTTTTAATAGTTGATAAAAGTGAAATATATACATGTACATATATAAAATATAGTATTAGGTTATAATTTGTCTAGTCAAACGGTAAGCAAAATAAAAAGCTACCTCGGTATGGCAAGCGAGGTAGCTTTTATCGGGGTTTACACGTATGAACGTGTTAAAATCGATTCTAACCAATTATAGCACATTTTTGCTATATCGGCTATATTTTTACATCTTCGCATATGTATAAAAGGAGCGCTTTTTATACATTCTCGTTTCTTTCAACTACCCAAAGAACGTAGTCATATCAACGATGTATAAAAAGATGCATACTCAAGCAAAGGAATCCTTAGCTGAACCCTACTGCCGCAAGGGTTCTTTTGCTTCCTTGAAGAGTGATTATGTTAACTATAAGTGAATACATTATGCATCTTAATTTACATATCTTTTTACTTTTAAATGGAATAAAAGGTAAAAATTATGTTTTAATAAATATTGGAAATGTTTATTAAAAACGAACGGGGATTATTTAAATGCATAATATAAAATTCAATTATTTGATCGACTTATGTTCAAGGTATCAACAAGACAAATTTTTCATTGAGGAAATTCCTCTCTCTGTTTTATCCAAGTTAAATAAAAGGTTTAATATTTCAAGTGAGGAAGAAGTAATTGCTTTTCTCGACTGTACGATATTTGGATCAGGGAAAGTCGGTGTGTGTTTTACCGATAAGGGGTTAAGCTGGAAAAATATAAGTGGTGAATTAGGCAATATTGAATGGACTGAATTTGGTAAAGTAAATCAGATTACGGTCCAAAATAATATCGAAGTTCATTTCGACAATAGAAAAGCATGCTTAATAGGTGGAGGACATACGTATCCAATTCCATTATTTATAGAACTTTTGACAAGTATAAGAGATTTCTTAAACGAATATTCGTACGAATTACTTGTAAAACCGCACAATGTATCTTCTTCTGCAACGTATAATGACTTAATGAACATAAGCACATTATTTGAGAAATACGAAGAAGCTTTTGAGCCCAATAATGGTCTGTTAGTAGATCAACATATTCCTTCAGATTTAAAAAGGAAAATAATAAAGTATTTTAATTTACAAGCTAATAAAGAGATTGTTGCTTTTTTATGTACGTTTCCTTTAAAGAAGACAGACGGGATTATTATTGGCGAAAATGGAATTTATTTCAGAGAACCATTCGTCTCTCTTTATTATCCCTGGTATGTATTCCGAACGTTGCCTTTATATTTATCAGAATATGAGCTTATTATTGGGAAAGATAATATTTTTCATCTCACTCATGCCAAAATGGAAGGTACAGAGATTCTACTTTTTCTGAAAAAACTACAGGAGTATGCTAGTTCTGTTTATGAGAGTGTTCCTAATGTAGTTGATCTCTACTCTGCTAACACTAAAATTTAAAAGTTATGCTATATATTAATTAAAAGCCACTTCATAATGATGAGACTCTGAAGTGGCTTTTTGACACTTCCTAGAATATGGATTATGTTAAGTGCAGCTATATGCAGTTATCCACTACTTTACCATAATATGTTAGACTTGTAGTAAACGGTGGTGGGACGATGAGTAATGATAAAGAAAAGCCAGAAAGAATGAGAGAAAATTTAAAACAAGCAGAAATAAAAAGAAACCCAACTGGAAATCTTAATGACGCTTTCAATCGAAATGAAGCTGGAAACCTTTCTGGTTTAGCAGGTAGCTTAGGATGGAAAGGTCTTGGTGTGCTCATTCTTGTAATTGTTATAGGCTTCATAGTCGCATCTATATTTTTAAGGTAATACAAACGATTTCTAAAAGAGGAACAGCTGATTAGCTGTTCCTCTTTTAGATTAGTACCGATAAATGGTTTTATGTTAACTAAAGATGTATAACATATACAGCGTAAAAACAGAAAAAACCTATCTCTTTCCAGTCAAAAGAGGTAGGTTTTTTCTTTTACGTAATTGGGTTTCATGAGTGATGCCTTATTGCATCTTTAATAGTTTACTTAAAATATGAAATTTTACTCATTACTGTACTCTTGTAGCATCAAACTTTTAGATACGGTCTATAAGCTTTATGTCATTAAAGAATAGGATTTCGTGATGGGGGGACTTTATTTAGTAAAGAAAGGAGGGAATACAATGAAAAAGAAATGTTCTGTTTTATTATGTACGTTAGCTTTAGCTATGATGGCTTTCGGCTTACCTGTTAATGCTGAAAATAATAACGTAGATAAAGCAAATTATAATGATGACTTAAATTATAATAATGACGTAAATACTCGAAATGTCACTACAGCAACTGATACAGATGATAACAATGATTCACCTTGGGAATTGCTTGGATTATTAGGACTAGTTGGTCTTTTTGGTCTTAAAAGAAGAGATGATCGTGAAGAAAAAGTTCGTTAATATCTATTTTGTATGAGTAGAGATAAATAGCTGTGATGAGAGCCACAATTTATAATCTCTCCAACAATTCCAAAAAAACTACCTATAGGGTAGTTTTTTTGGGTTTAATAACAAGGGTATAGTGGACGATGCTCTTTTAAACATCTTGGTTAGTTTGCTTGAAATATGGAATTATATTCTTTGGTGAATTAATTTTTCGATAGAAGTAGAAGAATAATAAAACAAAATTTGGAGACGTTAAACATGTGCATAGCAAGGAAGGTGGCACACTATCATGAATTTTGTAAGGAGGATAACAATGGGTATTTTAAGTGGAAATCCTACAGATGAACCGATGCATTATGGGGAGGTATTTGGAACGTGGTCGTATGTTTCTACCTCAAAGGGGTTAGTGTCTGGCTATCAAACATTTCTAAATCATGTAGGTGACAAGGATCTACATAAATTGGTACAAGAGACAATCGAACAATGCCAGCAAGAAATAAAAAGCATTGAAACATTGTTAAAAGAAAATGGAATAGGCCTACCACCAACCCCACCTGAACGACCTGAAGCTTGTTTAGATGATATCCCAGTGGGTGCACGTGTTCAAGATCCAGAAGTAGCAGCAGCAATTTCAATGGATATAGCTGCTGGTCTAGTTGCGTGTAGTCAATTGATTGGACAATCTATTCGTGAAGATATTGCAGCCATGTTTGCACAAATTCATATGCAAAAAGTAGCTCTTGGTGGAAAGTTCTTAAGACTTAATAAAGAAAAAGGTTGGTTAATTCCGCCTCCTCTTCATAAGTCTAAAAAAACTGATTGTTAATTATTAGCTTTATATAAGATATAAAAAGGTGTCTCTTAGCAAATAGGGATACCTTTTTTATTTCCGATAATCGTGATTATGTTAACTGATCTGTATATTGTATTCATCTCAAGCTTCTTTTTTAATAATAAAATAGTAAAAAGCAGAAATCCCCAAACTGACAAACATAATAGGTAGTACAATCATTGTATGTTCACCTTCTTTTTTATAAGGTTTGTTGGGATAGACGTTTCAGCTGCTACTGGCTAGTCAAAAAACACTCTCTTTAATTTTTTATATTCAAAGAAAAGCAAGGCTATACTCATACAAGTTAATAGGGTAGTAACAGAACGAGCTGGTATCTCAAAACAAAAGTCAAGAATAGTAATATTTACTGTGATAGGTAAGTAAATAATGTTCCCCAAAGTTGCTGTCTTTGGAATTACTAATAGTAAGGCTGCTGTTATTTCTCCAAAAGCAATAAAAAGATTATATGTATCCGAATATCCAAAGAAATGCCATGCTAATTGCATTGCTGAGTCCTTTGTCGAGTCATATATAAAGTCGCCAGTAGAAAACTGACCTGGATAGATTTTGGCAATGCCGTAAATCAAGAAAGTTAATGCTAAAGACCATCTAAAAGTAGTAATAATGGTCATTCTAAGCTTTTTTAGAAATGTATTTCTATTCATCGGTTTTCCCACTTTCTGTTTCCGTTTTAATAAACCTATTTTGTATTTCTTTACTAGGAACGAGACAACTTTCTTTTTTCCCAAAGAATCGATATCGGTTCTTTGCAATAAAACGGTACACTTTATCTCTGATTTTTTTAGGTATTATCCAAAAGAGAACGAAGAACCTTATAGGTCCGGTAAGCTTATTTATGATATGTAAGATTGCTGTAGATTCAGTATATATTTGATCTTTATCAATTAAGATAATGGAATCCAATTGCTTATTATTCAGATTGTAATCTGTTATCAATGAGCATGCTAAATCTGATTGGAGAGACAAAAATTTAAATATGCCTTTGGGATCCCTTTTTATAACAAATTGAACCCAATGATTACATACGTTACATATCCCATCAAACATAATAATAGGTTGATTGTGTTTTTTAACCTTCAATATATTTCATTCCCTTAATTAATTGTAAATATTTTCTACAATTAATTATAATACGAAATTTAATAAAGCTCACCTAACAATAATGTAAGATGGACTTACAATTTTGTTAGGTGAGCTTTATTTTTTTGAGAAGAGTGCCTATAAAATCCATTATGGTAACTAACTTTTTATATGATATTCCTGCTGAAAAAGTCTATCTTATGGTAATATTTCCTATACGGGAGGTTGGATGAATTGAAAACAATAGGCTTATTAGGTGGAATGAGTTGGGAATCATCAAGTGAATACTACAGAATTATTAATCAAACAGTAAATAGAAAGTTAGGGGGCCATCACTCTGCTAAAAGTGTGATGTATTCTGTGGACTTCGAAGAAATAAAAAAATTACAACATAATGATAGATGGGAAGAAGCAACAGAATTAATGATTAAAGGAGCTCAATACATCGAAAAAGGTGGAGCCGACTTTTTAATTATCTGTACAAATACCATGCATAAAATGGCAACTGAGATTCAGCAACATGTTAGCATTCCCATCTTACATATTGCAGATGCTACGGCTATGAAAATAAAAGATCAAGGGATTAGTAGAATAGGATTGCTTGGAACAAAGTTTACAATGGAAGAGGATTTTTATAAAGGTCGGCTTATCGCTAATTATAATCTTGAAGTTAATATTCCGAGTGAGGAAGAGCGTCAAGTTGTACATGATATCATTTACAGAGAATTATGTTTAGGGAAGATTGAAGCAGATTCCAAAAGTGCGTATCAAAAAATTATAAATGGTTTAATCAACGATGGAATAGAAGGAGTTATATTAGGGTGTACTGAAATTTCCTTACTGATTAATCAGAATGATATCTCAATACCTATATTTGATACAACAGAAATACATGCACAAGCAGCAGTTGATTATGCGTTAGGATTATTCTAGGAAAATGAACGATATCCTTATTTAGATAAATTATTAGAAACTTTAAATAACGAAAATACTGTAGTTAAAACATAGATACAACGTTTCGCTTTGTTCCTGCAGCTACTGAACTTTTAACTATAAATAAATTATAGCTATAAAAAACAAGTCTTTCTCCAATGAAGAGAGACTTGTTTTTTTGTGAATTTATAAATAATTTCCTATAATTGTGATTATATTAGCTTTGTATTCATCTTAAAAAGAGAAAAAACTACTGCGACTAGCCAGTAGTTGAAGAAAACATCTTATAAAATCTATCTAATACAAGGTAATAACGTGAACCCCACCCTCTCTTTTTAACCTAAAGAAAAGGAGAAAATGGCTATACTTGTCGATAACTTTATTATATCATCTTGTCAAATTCAATTTTTCACACCCACATGTTCAATTATTCGCTTCATTGCCTGAATCTGTCCCATATGAGTTGCTTCATGCATCAGTGTAACACCCGCCAGCTCTCCAAAGGTTTTACATCCTAGAAATGGCTTTTCCAAGGTATTGTTTAACTGTTCAGCAGGAATTTGCTGAATACGAGCCAATTGATCTTTTAACTGTATCATAAGCTCATCCATAGTAGGTACATCCCCCGTCCAATCGGCAGGTTTCGTACCATTTCCGAACAATTCCATATAGTTTGCTGGAAGATGGGTTGTTGCATGAGGAAAACCAAACATAGTTTGTTCTGTAACTGTCAAAACGTGACCTGTATGCCAATGAATTGTGTTGTTAAAACCATCTGGCTGCACATCAGTTTGATCCTCCGAAACAGCTCCTATGATTTTGAGGAAGTACTCTCTTCCGATTTCAAATTGCTTGAATACAAGTTTGTTCATCTCTTTTTCCCCTTTCACTGATACAATCATCCATATTATACCACCTTTAGAGGAGAGAGCAATATAATTAAGGTTTCTCTAGTGCTTCATAATATTTGTGACCAGTTAACATAACTTATCTATTCTTGTCGCTTATACTTTATTAATAGATTACCTTTTTCTACTTAAGTCGGGTAAGTTTGTATATTGTATTCTTTTTTTAAAAGAATACAATCGAAGAATAATAGTTGACTTAGGCAAGTGTCGAGGTTAGAATTGGTAAATAATTACGTTTATATTATTTAAAAGAGGTGTCAATATGATTGATGTACAGAGTAAGTGTGGTCTTGAATTTAGGAAATTTAACCGGTTTTACACAGATGTTTTGGGCTTTTTAAATGAACATATCTATGACAGTCCGTTTTCTTTAACAGAAACCCGTATTCTATTTGAAATTTATAACACCAATAATTGTACAGCTAAAAACATTCAAGAAAGATTAGACTTAGATGGCGGTTATGTAAGTAGAATTATCAAAAAATTCGAAAAAGAAAAGATGATTTATAAGCAAAAGTGTAAAGATGATGGACGTAATCATCTTTTATATGTAACCAGTCATGGGGAATTGATTTACAAAGAGTTGGAGAAAAAAGCTAATCAGCAAGTAGAATATATTCTCGGAAGCTTGGACCATGATCAACAACAAAAGCTTGTAGCCTCAATGAATACCATACAAGAAATTCTTTCTACGTCATTTAAAGAAAAAGACGAAGAAGCTGTTTCTGTTAGAAGCTATTATACCTCTGATGATATTAACAACATGATTGAACAACAATGGTTATTTTATAATCAAGTATATAAATGGGATGACAGCTTTTTAGCATATCTTCAGGAGACTTTTAATGCTGATATAGAAAGAATCTGGATAGCAGAAATAAATCGCGAGTTTGCAGGCTGTATTGGCTTAGTGAATGATGGCAATAAGATAGGACAGTTAAGATGGTTCTTAGTAAATCCGTCATTTCACAAAAAAGGAATAGGGAGTCAACTTATTAACTCTCTAGTTCAATACTGTAAAGAACTTGATTATGAACGCCTTTTTCTTTGGACTGTTAGTGATATGGTGACAGCTAGACCACTCTATAAAAAATTTGGGTTTGAAATAAAGGAAGTGCAAGAGAAAAAATCCTTGTGGGGAGCTACTTTGATAGAAGAACGCTGGGATTTAGAGCTAAGAAAAAAATAATTACTTTTAGTTGAGGGGAATATATGAAAAGAACATTTCATTACGCTTGGATTATTGTTTTTGTTACATTTTTGACCTTTTTAGCCGTTCAAGGTGTTCGGCTTTCATTTGGAGCTTTTGTTGAGCCTTGGGAAACAGATTTCTCAATGGATAGAGGAACGATTTCTCTTATTTCAACATTGAGTTTTATTATCTATGGGCTGTCTCAACCACTCATTGGAAGACTGGTAGATAAATTGGGTGCTCGTCTCATTTTATCCTTTAGCACTTTTCTAGTAGGTATAAGTATTTTTCTCACCTCTTTTGTAAATCATCCTTGGCAATTATTCTTTCTTTACGGAATTATGGTTTCTCTCGGCGTGGGAGGAGCCTCCAATGTAGCCGCAACAGTGGTTGTGACCAATTGGTTTAACGAAAAACGTGGACTTGCGTTTGGAATTATGGAAGCTGGTTTTGGTGCTGGACAAATGCTTCTTGTCCCAGGGTCTCTCATGTTAATTCATTGGCTTAACTGGAAAATGACAGTTGTTATATTAGGCGCCTTTTTAGTGCTTATTGTCTTTCCTATTGTCCTTTTATTTTTACGGAATCATCCTAAAGAGAAAGGTTTAGTTCCTATTGGCGGTGAAATCGTAGAAGAAGATACAGTCGAAAAAAAAGCTTTAAGCACAAACTCTTCAATATGGAGTGTCTTTCTAAAAAGAGAGTTTTGGTTTTTAATCTTACCTTTTGCTATTTGTGGTTTCACTACTACAGGATTAATGGATACACACCTTATTCCTTTTTCCCATGATCATGGATTCTCAACAAGTGTTACTAGTGCTGCCGTAAGTATACTCGCTGGGTTTAATATTATAGGTATCTTACTATCTGGTGTTGTGGCTGATCGCTGGAGTAGTCGCAAAATGTTATTTCTTTTATATGGAATGAGGGCGATATCTATTTGTATTCTCTTGTACAGTCATAATTCTGCATTATTGCTTATTTTTGCAGTATTATTTGGATTGGTTGACTTTGCAACTGTAGCCCCAACTCAATTACTAGCTACCCAATATTTTAAAGAATACTCTATTGGCTTTATTTTAGGATGGTTATTCCTTAGCCATCAAATAGGATCGGCATTGGGCGCTTATTTACCAGGTTTATTTTATAACGAAACAGGTAGTTATAATATTTCTTTTTATCTTTCAATTATGATCTTAGCAGGAGCAGCCATTTTAAACTTGTTACTACCTGAACCTCGTAAGGTTACACGAAAGGAGAAAATAGATACTCACGAACAACTACAAGGTTAATAGAAAGGTAAGCCTTAATTAACGGCTTACCTCTTTTATTTATTATGACTACCTATAAAGTCCATTATGGTAACTACAAATGTATACCGTATATAGCGCTCGTCAAAGAATTATTATGATAGAATGGCATAAAAAGGTAGTTAATTAAGGGGATGTCTTTTTGATTGCAGTAAGTTCATGTTTAGCAGGAATAGAGTGTAGATATAACGGATCGCATAGTTTAGTAGGGAAGATTAAGGAATTAGTCGAGCAAGACAGAGCATTATTAATATGCCCTGAACTCTTAGGGGGCTTTTCAACTCCACGTGAATCAGCAGAAATTGTAGGGGGTACTGGAGAAGATGTATTAGATGGAAATGCTAAGGTAATAGAAAAGTCTGGAAACGACGTAACAAAATTATATATAGAAGGAGCCTATAAAGCATTAAACACTATTCAAGAGGCTAATGTTAGGTATGTTGTATTAAAAGAAAGTAGCCCTTCTTGTGGAAGTACTATGATTTATAATGGAGAATTTTCTAATACAAAGATAGCTGGTGAAGGGGTTACAACTGCTTTATTTAAGAGGGCTGGAATTCAGGTGATTTCTGAAAAACAGTTTTTAGATACTAGCTCCTTTTAAGTTCGGGTAAGGTATATCATGATAACCAGATTTGTGAATATTATACAATTAAGATAAAAAGCATGCAGAGGAGGATATATATCAGAGAGTATTTCTTAAAGACTGAAAGGTTAAGCTTTTCTATTTGGGATAGCGATGATATAAAATATGCAAATTCTCTTTGGGGAGATGAAAATGTAACGAAATTCATTGTTGCAAATGGAAAAATGTCTATAAATCAAATACAGAATAGACTCGATAAAGAAATAGAGATGTATCTTCAAAATAATATTCAGTACTGGCCTGTTTTTTTACTTCAGACAAACGAACATGTGGGTTGTTGTGGCGTACGTCCTTATAATACTCAAGATAAAATTCTTGAATTCGGAATACATTTAAAGCCTCTCTATTGGGGACAAGGAATAGCTCAAGAAGCAGCTCAAGCAGTCATAGATTATTCTTTTAATAACATTCCAATAAATGGTTTATTCGCTGGACATAACCCTAAAAATAAAGACTCTGCAAGATTACTTAAAAAACTAGGATTTAAGTATACACATGAAGAGTTTTATAAGCCAACTGGGTTACAACATCCTTCTTACTTACTAAAGAAGATTATAGCAGCAGCTAATTTTGCATTATTTCCAATAATACGTGTTATGTAAATTAGATTTGTATATGATATATAATAAAAAAGAAAAATTTGGATAAAAGTATTGTTAAAATTACTTTTATTATGTAAAATTTTCTTATAAAACAGACTATGTGTTACTGGCGTAAACATGGAGAACCATGAGGAAGCACATAGGTAACGGCCGTACGCCTGGGCAGAGTATTTGAACATGAGTTCAAATACTTTTTTTATTTAGAAAGGAGATTTTTAAGTGAAAGAAATTTGTTTACGATATGGGATGAATCCAAATCAAAGTAAAGCTAAAGTTCAGAATGCTGAGAACACGCCTATTAAAATCTTAAATGGAGAGGCAAGTTATATTAACTTTCTAGATGCATTAAATGCTTTTCAACTGGTCCGGGAGCTTCGACAGGCGACTGGTCAACCTGCAGCTGCATCTTTTAAACACGTAAGTCCAGCAGGTGCAGCTGTGTACTCTCCACTAAATGAGACACTTACTGAATCCTATTTTGTTGAAGGCCTAGACCTGTCTCCTTTAGCGATTGCTTATGCAAGAGCGCGTGGGACAGATAGGATGTCTTCGTTTGGAGATTGTGCTGCTTTTAGTGATGAAGTGGATATAACTGTAGCTACTCTCCTCAAAACAGAAGTTTCTGATATGATTGTTGCACCAAGCTACACTCAAGAAGCATTAGAGATTTTGAAACAGAAAAAGAAAGGAAAATATCTAATTTTAGAGATTGACCCAAACTATGTGCCTGATCGAATTGAAAAAAGGACGGTATTTGGTATTACTCTAGAACAACAAAGAAATGATGTACAGATTGGGAAAGAAGTTTTTAATCATATTGTTACGACTCAATGTGATATTCCTGATAATGCAAAGAGAGACCTTCTTGTTGCTCTTATTACATTGAAATATACACAATCAAACTCTATTTGTTTCGCTTTAGATGGCCAAACGATTGGAATTGGTGCTGGACAACAGTCTCGTATTCATTGTACAAGGTTGGCAGCTGAAAAAGCTGACAACTGGTGGCTAAGACAACATCCAAGGGCTCTTAACATGAAGTTCAGAGAAGGCATTTCTCGTGTAGAAGTGAATAATGCAATTGATGGATGGTTGAATGATGATATTACGAAGGTAGAAAATGAACAATGGCAAAAATGTTTTCAAGAAGTGCCTGCTAGGTTAAATAAAAGTGAGAAAACAGCATGGTTAAAAAGATTAAAAGACGTTTCCTATGCTTCCGATGCTTTTTTACCGTTCCGTGATAATATTGATCGTGCAGCTCAAAGTGGCGTTAAGTATGTGGTTCAAACAGGAAATTCTTTACGAGACGATCAAGTTACAGACGCAGCAAATGAATATCGGATGGTCATGGCTCATTCAGGTATTCGTGTGTTTCATCATTAAAGTTGTAAGGGAATTATTTACAATTAATTTTGGTTAGTTGATTATCTATCTTTAATTTAATAATAAAGGGGAATGCACTTCATGATGAATATACGTATAGCAACCATAGAAGATGCTGATGCAATCGTTGCAATAAAGCAAGATATCGTCGGAACAACTGATTCTCTTCTTCGGCTACCTGAAGAAGTGCAAGAAACGGCAGCAGAATATCGAAAAAAGATACAAATGAGACAAGAAGGTGGTGGTTTAACATTAATTGCAGAATTTAATGATCAAGTTATTGGATTTCTTTCTTTTTACAGGCCTTCCTATATGCGTTTGCATCATACTGGCTCGTTTGGCATTAGCGTTAAGCACGAGTTTTCAAATAAGAGAGTCGGAACAACGTTACTTTCTTATTTAATAGAATGGGCAAAAGAACAAGAGGGACTAGAAAAAATAAATTTAGATGTATTCTCAAATAATAAAGGAGCTATCCATTTATATAAAAAGTTAGGTTTTAAAGAAGAAGGAAGGCAAATAAATCAAATTAAGCTTAAAGATGGATCCTACGCTGATATTATCTTGATGGCACTATTTATATAAATTTTCATCTTAGAAAAAGAGATCAGTAACTCTTGAATTCAAATGTTACTGACCCCTTTTTACATTTTAGTTTTAATGCCTTTGAAATTAGTAGTTGGACAGAAAGTTTTTATTTATTAAGAGTTAAAAATAGACTACAGATAATTGTGATTATGGTAACTGCCTTTGTATATTCTATGCCCTTTTGTACTATTGATTGATCTATTGGAGGGATAATTATCAACATAACATTTTTTTCTGTGGCAGCATTAACCTAAGTAAATTTATAAATAAAATAGGGAGAGGTTAGAATGAAAATTCGTTCAGTAGAGGGAGCAGATTATTACGTAATATCTCCCTTAATTAATGAGTGGTGGAATGGTAGACAAATGTCTGATATGTTGCCAAAGCTATTCTTTGATCATTTTCAAAATACAAGTTTTATTGCTGAAGAAAAAGGTGAAATTATAGGTTTTCTAATTGGTTTCTTATCTCAATCACATATGAATGAAGCATATATTCATTTTGTCGGAGTTCATCCAGATTATAGAGGAAAGAAGATTGGAAAACAATTATATAGTCATTTTTTTGATGTTATTAAACAAAATGGACGAAATACTATTCGATGTGTAACGTCTCCTGGTAATAAAATCTCAATTGCTTATCATACAAAAATGGGATTTAATATTGAACAAGGCGATAAGAATTTAGACAATGTATCTTTACATACTAACTATGATGGAGTTAATCAGGACCGTGTTCTATTTGTAAAGCATTTGGTTTGATGTTGTGGTAACGGCGAATCTTTTCTATTTTCAGACAATATAAAATATTATTATGACCCCCAACTACAAAGAATACCTAAAGATGGGTATTTAACTGCCTCCATAATATACGTAATGCTTTTGGAAACACTAATTGTAATATCCTTTAAAGGTGGCATATTACAATGAAAATAACACTAATTATTTTATTGATCTTTGGAGGGATGAATCTTTCTTCAGTACTTGTTCGGGCGGAGCAAATTCAGGGCCCGTCTCTAATGAAAATGATTAAAAATTCCATTCCGTCTAATGCAATTCTTATAAAAGCTGACAGACCTCCATCCACAAAACCAATTCAATTTTATGACTTTAATCATGATGGACAAAAGGAGATCATTATTACCTATGAAATTAAAGCAAAAGAACAACCCTCTCCTTCTCAATTTGGAGTAATGATATTAAAAAAAGAAAAGGATGGAAATTGGAGAAAGCTATTTAATGACCAAGTTCAAGGAGTAGATTTAGACTTTTCAGGACTAGCTGATATTACAGGGAATGGTGTGAAGGACTACTTATGGGGAGTTACAATTGGAGCAGCAGCAGGAAGTCAGCTTAAAGTTATTCATTGGGATGATACATCCTTCAAAGAAATTGAAGAAGAACCATACCATAAAATAGATTTAGTAAAAGGGAACCAAAAGGTTGGTATTGCAACTTGGCATATGTACATTGGTGATAGTTATCTTGTAGATGTATTAAAATGGAATGGTGAAAAACTAGTTTATAATCAAGAATTATATTCTACATATTATCCTATTATTGAAAAGTTTTATAAAAATAAAATTAGAAAATTGGATGCCTGGTATTACTGGTATTGCCTTGCAGATGCCCAAATAAAAGCGAATTTATTTGATGAGGCTTCCAAATCCATAAAAAAAGGGAAATTATTGGCGAAGAAATTATCAATGCTGGAAGTGGTTCGAGATTTTAACAATTTAAGTAAGGTATTAGAAAGTAAGAAAAATACAACAGGACGTTAATTTAAATAAATACACTTAATTTTATTATTACTTCATCTAGAATGCTGGAAGAAAGCCTTTCTTTAAAAAAAGAAGGCTTTCTATTTTTTGTTGAAATAAAATATTTGTTAATACTTTCTTCCTGTTTATCTTTTCTGACTTCATAGCCGATTCCCATAGAAAAATATAGGTGCTTCATCTATATTTTTGATCCACAGATAAGCATGACTTTTTATTCCTTCTTTAACCCATACATCTCCTCGATTTCCTTGTCGATACCAGGTAATATATGAACCAATAACTTGAGGTCGAATATCCACTTCACTTCTCTTTGGGAAAGAAATTTGCTTCTGCTCTGCCGATTTTATATTAATGACATATAATTTTGAAAACATAGTAGGTACAGGGCCTTCTTTCCACTCCTTATTTTCTCTCGCGCGTGCAACTATAACTTCATTTGGAGAAAGCCACTCAATATCAAGATCAACAAAACCGTTAGGTGTATAATGTTTTTGGTGATTTGAAGCTGGGATATCAGCAACTGTTGTCTTTTTGTCCTGAACAAGAAATCTGCCTTCACCTGAAATATAGGCTAGTTTATTTTCTGTAGGCGCCCATTTCATCCACTCCTCATTCATAAGCATATTTCCTAAAGGTTGAAAATGTTTCCCCGTTGATGATAACACACAGAGGGTATTGCTATCGGCTGACCACGAAGCTGTAGGCGTAGCAAGAAAGCTAACCCATTTATGATCAGTACTCCATTTAAAATAATTTGCATCAATTGCAAACAAGTCAGGTGTATTCGTTTTAATTGTGTAAAAGGGTTTTATCTTTTCAGTATTTAGATTCGCATTGATAGGAACTCTAAAAAGGTGAACTGGTCCCCAGCCAGTAGGTAATAAATGTGACTGTGAAGAAACAAGAAATTCTTTTCCATTTGGAAACCATGTAAAATCACTAGTACCTAATGAAACATTATCAAATCCCATAGGGCGACCATTCTTTGTTTTTGTAACGTTAAGTACGCCACCAGCATTATAAGCAATTTGATTGGTGGTTGGTGACCATTCAAAACTGGTTGTCTCAATTGTTTCATAAGGTTGGTAGCTACGTTTCTGTTTTGTATCATAAACAAACAAATGAGTATTTTCCCCATTTTTATCTCCGTCTAAATAAGCAATGAAACGTCCATCATGTGACCACTTTGGAGAATAAATGTACCGACCTTTTGTAAGTTGCTGTTCTTTGTTACCCTCTATCATCCAAAGTTGATGTTCTCGAATGAAAGCAGCTCTAAGTGGCGATTCAGCTGAAACAATTGGCAAAAAAGTAAGAAAGCATACTATAAAGAAAAACATAAACTTAATTTTCATAAATCATTCCTCCTGCCTATAAGGTATCCAAACAAAGAGGATAAGATTAATTCATCAAGAAATTAATACAAGCAAAAGCCCTCTGTTGAATATGGAACTTCATCAATAGAGGGTGTGATGGAATTACAGGAATCACTAATAAAAAGTGCAGCTCCTCAGAAACTTCAGTTTTATCAGGGGACCACTTTTAGCAGCAATGTGTGGATAGCAAATCAATCAACCTTTTATAACCCAACTGATCTTGCAGTGTACTTTAACCATTCATTTGACAAGGTGGTAATTAAATTAATAAAAGGTGAAAAGGAAACCGGAAGTATAAAGCTAGGAAATCTTCGAGGCGGGATTAATATACCACTTACCAGTGCACGTAAAGAAGCAGGGTACTATAAAATTCAGCTCGTCAATGCGAATAAATATGGGAAAGAGATAGATCTTAAAGGTGGCATTCTTTATCATGATTAATTTTTAGGTTTTACGCTTGAAAAAACAACCCATTGTACAGTAGTTTTCCTAGTCGTTGAAATATAGATGTCATGTTGATAATGCTCTATTGCATCTTGAGTAGTTTGCTCAAGTTGCTATTTATTATCCGTTTATAGTGGGAGAAGAATATAAATCAATTTCTTTTACTGGTTATTTGTACCAAAAGGTCGGTAAGAAAGATAACAGCAAAGGGAACAATGCAAACAATGAAGATCTCACGAAAGACCATATAAGCCTTATTATTCATTTATATTGAATCCACCTTTATATCTTTGAGTAAACTTTTTAGGGTTTCTTAAGTAGTAGAATGTTCGAATAAAGGGAAAATATTCATATCAAATAAAACAACAGGGTTAATCATGCTGATATTCTTAGCATTTACTTCTCATAATGGTGATATGATAGGTTATTTGTCTTGGATGGCATAAAAAAAGCCAGTTCATTGAACAAACTGTAGCTTATTGTTCTTTATTGGATTAAAACTGTTGAGATAGACCTTTTCTTGAGCATACTGGAAATAATACCCTAGTTCATCTTGGTGGATTTTACGAGTAAAGAATCTTTCAAGTGTAGTGTTCTTGGCACAGCCAAAGAAGTAGTCCTCTGTATCAGTATAAAAGATGTCAATAGCGTAAATAGAAAAGTCATAAACATAGGGTAATCTGTACACAGCAAACTTACTAGTAATACCTTGCTCATACCTCTTGATGTGCTCTGTCTTTTTCATAACGTTTCAACTCCCTTGACTAAGGTTAACAGTACTCTGGAGAGTAATTCCTTCTTTTTATTTTATATAAAATAAAAAGAAGGACAACAAACAATGAAGTTGTCCCCCAAAAGCAGAAAATGAACAAAACATGTTGCATATACAATGTGTTTTGTCATTAATCGATAGTATACCATGAGAACAATGTCCTATAACCTTTGATACACACATGTATAGGAAATGACATATATCGTAGTCCTACTGAAACATTGGTCATAAAAAGAGCAGATTCTGTATTTTGTAATCGACTCTACATTCGATAGAAACCTACTTTTTCTTTTACCTAGGTTTCATCATTCATTAAGTAAATATTAAAGTACTTCGTACATCATAATACATTCTACATAAAAAAAGGAGAACTTCATGCTCCATTTCATTCAGAGACATCAATTATCGACTTCGGTTAATCCTCTTCACCACTATTCTCTTTCCAACTTTTTTGTAGTTTCCGAATATAAATGATTTGACCAATGTGATATGCGTTATGAGTAGTTAAATTTCCAAGTACCTCCCACCACTTCACATGTTCAGAAAAACCATTTACATCTCTTTCGACTTTTTCTTCAGTTAATAACTCTTGCCATTGTAACAGTACTTCTAATAGTCGCTCTTTTAAATGATCAAATGTTTGATTTTCGACAATTATAAAGCTTTTATTATTATTTCCTATAGAAGGTACGGCATTGACATGAGACTTTTGATACCTAGTTTGCCATGTTTCATTCCAATAAAGTAGATGTTGCACAATCTCAGCTATACTATTACTGTCCTTGTTAGGCTTCCAAAAAGCTTCTTCTTCCGACAAGTTTTCAATCGAAGCTGAAAATGGCTGGTACCAGCTAGGGTCATTAGCATTTGCTAACAGTTGATCGGCTAAAACATCCTTCGCGTGAAACATGATTTCCATCCCCTTTATAAAAAATTTCCGATCTATTCATAGGAAAAATCAAAATTATGTAAAGATGCCTTGTTGAAAATGTCATAAATCTATCTTCTTTCCACTGACATACATTCTCTTATATATAGTTATTTTCCTTTTTCATTCAACCACTACTCTTCATTTGTTAAACAAATAAAAACTATACATTTTTACATTAGAAGAAAATATTTTTGTTTATTTAAAGGGCTTTTTGGTTCCTGTAAGAGGTATTATGTAAACTGAATTTGTATATCGTATACAGACCTTTTTTAAGAATATATATGTTAATATGGTATAAAAAGGTATTTTGAAAGGCTGATAGATAATGATGATTGGTGTTCCTTTACTTATTGGTTTATTACCAGGTTTAATTGTATTATTGATGACTTGGCTATTTAGGCGTATGAAATGGAAACTACCTGTTAGAATGATTCCTGCAACCTTAACAGTAATAGCTTCAATCGTTCTTTTTTACATTGGTTATGTCGAAGTAAGAGGTTTTCAAGGTGCTGCTTATTTGTTCTTAGCAGTATTTCTAATACTTTTTGCTGCTATATCCTTTGTAATGGCAAAAAAGCCTTTAAGATAATATTTTCTTAAAGGCTTTTTTGTACCGATAATCTGGATTATGGTGCGACAAGAAGTCGCTTTCTTACAGTGTAGCTAACGCTACTCATCTAGACGCGAAGATGATCTCCATCCGAAACGGCATTCTTGGTAACGAGTCTGTCGGTTGCATGAGGAAATGTGGAAACAGAGGACAAATGCATGGTCCAGAATACTGCTAGGAGAAGATAGGTATGGTAAACGAAAGTGAAGGTTTGTAAGCTTCGTAAGGGTTAGCTCAAGATAATGCACAGCTTTGCTTGGGTCTTGGCAAGAGGAAAAGTAGAATCATAATGCTGCTCTGATGCGTCCCGCATCTTGCCCGGAGTAAAGAACCTACTTACCCCTATCGCATCTGTAGGAAGTGGAACTTGGTAAGCCCTATGTCATCTGCATAAGCAGTAGGATGACTGTAAAGTCAAACGATGTGGCAGAGGGTATGGGATATGAGAAAAAGCGAAAGCCGTTACCCTGAAAAGGGACAGGAAAGCAGAAACACTGTATAACTGGACGGATACTGTCGTCTCTATTGACAATGACAGGCTCGAAAGAGCGCCCACTTCTCATGGGTCTTCAACACGAAAATAAATTTGTGGCTATCTTCCAACGAAAAGGAGCGTGCTGTTATGAATACCTCTCTACGAGCGTCGGCGCACGTCTCGCATAAAGATTGGTACTCTATTGATTGGAGTATTATACAAAAATATGTAGCGAAGTTACGACAAAGAATTTATCGTGCCGAACAGCAAAATCAACAAAGAAAAGTAAGGAAACTTCAACGTTTACTCCTACGGAGTAAAGCAAATCTACTGCTTTCCATTCGCAGAGTAACACAACAAAATAACGGTAAGCGAACACCTGGTGTAGATGGCTATACGGCTTCAAAACCAAGCGAACGTATCAAACTTTATAAACAAATAGTTAAATGTAATGTCTTTCGACATCGTCCAAAGCCAGCAAAACGAACGTTTATCCCGAAGAAAAATGGAAAAATGAGACCTCTCGGTATCCCCACGATACGAGATCGAGTGTATCAAAACATAGTAAAAAACGCACTCGAACCACAATGGGAGGTCAAGTTTGAACCAACTTCTTACGGTTTTCGTCCTAAACGAAGCACACACGATGCTATAAGTAATCTTTTTAATAAGCTTAACACGAATAGTAAGAAAAAGTGGGTATTTGAGGGAGATTTTTTAGGATGCTTTGGTGCGTGACGTTAATCTGAAATTTCAATAGAAATATTGATTGGGATGATTTAGTAATAAACTGCAATTCTGATAGA
>NZ_JBHZOR010000023.1:0-20827 GCF_042787605.1 Priestia sp. YIM B13491
CAAGCAATTGAGGATCAAATAAAAAAAACAGCTTAAGACTTAACTTTTTTGTGTCCAAATTATTGACTCAAATCCAACTTTAACGAACTTATTTTCGTAATAATATAAATATTAATTTAACTTAATTATAAAAGTACAAAAGAAGGAGCATCATCTAAATATATAGGAAACTCATAAGAAGAGTCTTTAACTTATAAAAAGTAAAGACTCTTTTTGTATTTGCTTTATTTAAGATAATTAAAGTAAAATTATTATTTATTTAACCTTGTTGATTTAGAAGTAAATTGCTCTTTATTTTTAAATAAGTTAACTCCATAACCTGCAAGACCTCCAATAATTGCAGGGAATATCCAACCTAATCCAATATGATAAAGAGGAAGATAGTAAGTAAATAATTGGTCAATACCAGGGATGTGTAAGCCAAAATCATTTAATCCATCTACCAGACTTACAATAAATGTTAAGAATAGGCTACCTTGGTATACCTCAGCACATCCTTTAAATAAAGAATGAAGGAAAGTCAAAAAGATTAGAACAATTGCTAATGGATAGAGCACTGTTAAAACAGGTACTGAAAAAGAAATTAAATGATTTAATCCAACATTTGCGATGATTGCGCTAAACACGGATAAGCTAATCGCAATTTTCTTATAAGAAATAGAAGGTAATAATTTATGGAAATAAGAAGAGCATGAAGTAATAAGCCCTACGCTAGTTGTCAGACAAGCTACTGTGATCATTAAGCCTAATAGTAAACCTCCATATTCTCCAAAATAATAATCAGAAACTTTCGCTAACACCGTACCACCATTATCTAAATGTCCAAGCTTTTCCACACTTGAAGCGCCCATGTATGAAAGAGCAGAATAGATGGTTGCAAGAATAATAGCAGCAATTCCTGTAGCTTTTAGGCAAACAGTTATAATTTGCTTCTTTGTTTTAGCGCCTTTTTCTTTAATTGCATTGATAATAATGATTCCGAAAACGAAAGATGCAAGAGTATCCATTGTTAGGTATCCTTCTTGGAACCCATTGAAAAAAGAGTTTGTTACATATTTTTCTGTAGGTGCTTGAAATTTTCCAATAGGATGAATAAAAGCTACTAGAACTAGAATTCCGATAAATGTTAATTTAATTGGTGTTAAGAATTTTCCGACAATATCGACAATTTTCGCCGGATTGAGAGAAAAAAAGCATGTAATAGTGAAAAATATAATAGTAAACACGAGTAAAGCTATAGAACTAGAGCCTTCAGAAATGAAAGGTTTAAGCCCGATTTCAAAAGAGACGTTACCTGTTCGTGGGATAGCAAATAAAGGTCCAATGGCTAGATAAAGAACAGTTGTAAATACTAAACCAAAGATAGGATGTACGCGACTTGCTAATGATTGTAAATCTTCTTTTCCAGAGAACCCAAAAGCTAGTACACCAAGTAAAGGCAAGCCTACTCCAGTAACTAAAAAACCCGCATTTGCTGACCAGATATTTGCTCCCGCTGACTGACCAAGCATGGCAGGGAATATTAAATTTCCAGCTCCAAAAAATAATGCAAATAACATTAAACCAATGATTACTATAAAAGAAAACGGTACTTTGTTTGACACGGTGAAACCCCCATTAAAAATATTCTTCATAAAAAATTAAATTTTCAGACAATTTAAATTACAAATAACTTATCTTTTTTGTATTATAAACAGTCAAATTACATATTTCAATATAAAAAATAAACTTTTTTAATAAAATTTAAAAAATTATCAATTTTCCGTTCATTATCCATTATTAAAATAAAAATAATATTAAAAATCCAGATTTTTATTCAAAATGCGTACGTTAAGTGAGTTAATAACGGTATTTTTTTAAAAAAATTATAAATCATCTTCAAATCGCGTATATTATCCTTTTAATTAATTTGATTGAATGATATGCAAGGAAGTTTGGAAATATAGTACTACGAAACTTATAAAACTTTTTAATATTAGCTAAACACCTGAAAGGAAAAAGTAGTTGATTTATTGCTTCAAGAAATGGAGCATTCTAAGTCTTATAAAGAACGCTTACTTTTATCTCCTGAACTAGTAATTTGACAATCAACAGCTTATCTCTAGACAAAGTACTTTTCTAATGTAAAATCACTGTCTAGAATCACAAACGTTTCTGTTTCCTTTGAATGATTATCTTATGGTACTCCATTCAAGCAGTCAGAGGATAAGTAATAATGATCATTTTTTCTTTTTTAAAATATGTCATAAATTTTATATATACTGAAAAGACCTTATTAACAAATTAATTAAGGTCTTTTTATCTTTTCTTTTTGAAGCCAAAACTCATCATATAAGCTATTAATAAAGAGATAAAAGCAGCAAAACTAATTTTTATGTAAGAAACCTCTAAAGCCCAAGGACCATATTTTTTTATATTTAAACGATACATAGACCACCACTGTCCATTTTCACCTTTAAAAAATGAGAAGATAATCCATAAAAGAACTAAAAACAAAAACCATGATAAAAAGATAATATAATTAGGCATTTTTCTATTCATAGGTCACCCCTCCGTTCTTCCCGTTTATATGTGATGCTCTTTTCTCTTATTATAGTAACAATAATCGGGAAAAATTTAGAGTTTTTATTGAATAAAGAACGTTTGTTCGTATATAATAGAGAACAAACGTTCTTTATTTGAGGAGTTATTCCAATGGATTATGAATATCTACCAAACAGAGTCATTATTTGTATTGATATGAAAGCATTCTTTGCTTCTGTTTCATGCGTGATACGTAGGCTAGATCCATTAAAAACAAAGTTGGCAGTTGTAGGAGATACAAAGAGGTCGGGATCAGTTGTGTTAGCTGCCACACCCTTATTAAAGAAAGAAGGGATCAAAACAGGCAGCCGTCTTTTCGACATTCCTAGAAGGAAAGATATCCATGTCGTAAACCCATCCATGGAAAGGTATGTCAAGGCCTCGAACTATATTTCTAGTTTAGTGTTACAGTATGTCTCTCCTGAAGATTTCCATGCATATAGCGTTGATGAGTTGTTTATTGATGCGACAACTTCTTTACATTTATTCGCTCGTACACCAGAAGAATTAGCCCGTAAAATCATCAACGAGATTTATCGTAAAACACGGCTTACAGCCACCGCAGGAATCGGTCCGAATCTCTTGCTGGCTAAGGTGAGCTTAGATCATGAGGCCAAGAATAGCCCAACAGGGGTAGCTTATTGGCGATACGAAGATATTCCTTTTAAATTATGGTCGATTCACCCAATGAAAGATTTCTGGGGAATCTCATCCGCTACGGAAAGACGCTTAAATCGTTTGGGCATTCACTCCATTAAAGAACTCGCTCTTTCTTCTGTAGAGATGTTACGTAAAGAATTTGGTGTCTTGGGAGAAGAAATCCACCAACATGCAAACGGAATTGATTTTAGCCGCATTTCTGACGTGTATATTCCGAGCTCTCGATCATTCGGGAAGAGTCAAATTCTGTTTCGAGACTATATAAATCGAAAAGAAGTGGAATTGCTGCTATTAGAGCTGTTAGATGATGTGTGCTTTCGTTTACGTATGCATCAAGTCGTGGCACAAACTATTCATTTATCCATTGGCTACAGCAAACAAACAGGTGGCGGCTTCTCAAGACAAAAGAAAATGGGGCGGGCTTCGAACCTAAGTCAAGATATCTTTCCTTATTGTTTAACCATACTACACACGTTTGATAGCGGAATGCCCATTCGATCGATTGGAAGTTCTTTATCGAACACCAGTATTCAAGAAGAAGAGCAAATGAGTTTATTTGAAGATATTGACCAGCGGGAAAGAGCCCATGCACTTGCTAAAACAATTGATGAAATACAGATGCGTTATGGGAAGAATAGCGTTTTGCGAGCTTCAAGCCATCTCAAGCATTCAACAGCTCGTTATCGAAACGGCCTTTTAGGAGGTCATAAAGCATAAAGGAGGAAGATGATATGCAAAACAGAGGAATGAAAAAGTGGCGACCATTTGCAACTATGCCAGAGCAATACAGAGGATTACAAGAAGTTATAAAAAAGCAGTCAGAAATACCTCAACCTTTTTTAACAGAAGATCAAATGGAACAAATTAATTTTACCTTGATCGAAGCGCTCCATACACATAAAAAAGTATACCTTACGTATTACAAGCACGGGCAATGTATAACGGAAACAGGAGTTATTCAATTTGTAGATTCCCTTGGAGGTTTATTTGTATTTATAGATGAAGGATGTAAGCAAACGGAAAAAATGAGGTTAAGCGAGCTAATTGATGTTCGTTTCGTGTAGTAGAAAATAATAAAACAGTTTATTTACATAAGATTTCCATACATAATTAGTATAAGCTTAAAAAGTATTTAATCATTTTTCATAGATTCATTTAAAGATGTTATATAAGGAGGCTCCTAATATGAAGCAGGTTTGGACTGAGTTTGAGCAGTGGTTAAAAATAAATCGACCAGAAGCAGCAGGAACGCTTAATGAAGCAGCTTCTGAATTAGAAATTGCAGAGGTTGAACAAAAGATGGGACTAACATTCCCCAAAAACCTTAAAGACTGGTTAATGATACATAATGGACAGCGTGATGAATATATAGCAGCTATCGATAATTATACGCTACTACCTTTAGAGGAGATTCTGTATACGTGGCAAACATTAAAAGAACTTTTAGACGGAGGAGAATTTGAAGATTTTCCAGAAATTGAACCTATTGGACCAGTAAAAAGAGAATTTTGGTGGAACCCACGTTGGATTTCGATTGCCACGAATGGGGGAGGAGATGATATTTGTATAGACTTGGATCCTGATAAAGAAGGGAGAATTGGCCAAATTATCACCTTTTGGCACGATTGGGAACAGCGTGAAGTAATAGCCGACAGCTTAGAAGAATGGGTAATAGCCACGATAAATCATACAGATCATTAAAGGGGAGAAGTAAATGATAAAACCTGATATAGAGAAAATCTATAAAATTCTCAAAGCACTTCCAGGTACGTCGGTGAAAGTAGAATTTGAAGATGAAGTGGGAGAAATTCTTTCTACTCCTTATTATATCTACCTAAAAAGCGAGTTTCTTGATGGACAATTAGGCTACAGAGAAGATTTAGAAGCCAATTCTCTTATAGGAAATCAAGAAGGAGATTGGCAAGAAAACTGGTTTGTTATAGGTTATGATGAAGAAATAGGCGGTGACCCGCTCTTTATCGACATAGGGAATGAAGATTATCCAGTTTTTACAGCTGAACATGGCATGGGCGAATGGGAAGCTTTAGAAATGTATGATTCTCTAGAAGAGTTTGTAGAAGATGTTGCTTAATTATTGCTTCGTTAAAAGATTTTGATAAAAGTACGGCTAGAAGAGGACAGATAGTAGTTTAGTATATACCTAACTGTCCTCTTTTTTAGTACCTATTAAACTTAGAAAGAATGTAGAGGAAGGAAGGGACTGATGGTAGGAATCGATTTCTGTATTGCCGATATACGAAGGCGCAAAGGCATTCATATCCTTTGCGTTCTTTTATCGTTGAATACTGCTAACAATTGAATAGTATATGGCTACAATGATCAAAAGCATGCCAATAATGTATAAATGAGGTATATCTTAAAGTGTTGGTCATAGAGACATTCACCTTTCTAATTTAATTCTAATTCAACAAATTTTTATTAGTTTATTTAACCACAGAAAATATGATGTACAAAAAGGGGAGATTGTTCTTTTGTTTCTTAAAGAACCTATTCATTACGTTAACTAGAGTTAGTATTTTCATTCCCGTATAGGATAATCCAAATTTAGCCATATTAAATTGTAGTATTGAAAAAGATTAATACATATGAAAAATTCTTAAAAGGTGGATGTTATATGCTTGATTCTAAAACGATTGAAATTGTCCAATCAACAGTGCCAGTTTTAAAAGAACATAGTAAACAAATAGGAAAGAGATTTTATGAATTGTTATTTGAAAAAGCGCCGGATTTGTATAATATGTTCAATCAAACAAATCAAAAAAGAGGAATTCAACAGGAAGCATTAGGCTATGCCGTGTATGCTGCTGGGGAACATATTACAAACTTAGAAGCCATTAAACCTGTAATTGAACGAATTTCACAAAAGCATCGTGCGATAGGGGTAAAGGCAGAACAATATCCAGTCGTTGGTGAAACGTTACTCCAAGCAGTAAAGGATGTTTTGGGAGATACAGCTTCAGGTGAGATTATTGAAGCATGGGGAAAAGCGTACGGATATATTGCCAATGCTTTTATTGAGCTAGAAGAAGCTCTCTACGAAGAGACAGAGAGTCAACCTGGAGGTTGGGAAGGATATCAAAGCTTTTATATAGATAAGAAAGTAGAAGAAAGTGATAATGTAACGTCTTTTTATTTAAAAGCTAAAAATGAGAAAGAAATTGCCTCTTATAAAGCAGGACAATACCTTACATTAGCAGCAAATGTTCCGGGAGAGAAATACACGCATATTCGCCACTATAGTCTTTCTGAAGCCCCTGGAAAGGATTATTATCGAATCAGTGTAAAACGAGAAGATGCGCATGACGGTGCGCCAGCAGGAATCGTGTCAAACTATTTACATAAACAAGTTCAGACAGGAGATATTCTTAAGTTCTCAGCTCCCGCTGGAGATTTTGTACTTGATCACAGTGAACTTCCCGTTGTGCTAATTAGTGGAGGTATAGGTATTACACCTTTGCTTAGTATGCTGAATACCATTGTAGAAAAACAACCTACACGTAAGGTTACCTTTCTTCATGCAAGTATTAATGGGAAAACGCATGCTTTTAAAGAACATGTGGCTCAACTAAATAGAAATAGCGAAAATGTTACCTCCTTCATCTGTTATAGTTCGCCTAATGAAGGGGATCACCTTGGTACTGATTTTGATAAAGAGGGTTATATTGATTTAGAATTGTTACAATCCGTTGTTCCTTCAAAAGAAGCTGTCTTTTATTTCTGCGGATCGATTCCGTTTATGGAAGCTATTCTTAAAGCACTACATAGATGGGATATACCAAACGAACGTATTCATTACGAGGTATTTAGCCCTGTAGCCATTTTAGGAGAAAAATAAAGAAGTAATATTTACCAGTAAATGAAAAATATTCGATTGAAACACACGTCCTGTTTAAATAAATATGCTGTAAAAAAGCACTCATAAGCGTGCTTTTTTACTTTGCCCTAAGGAATGATTCTACAAACGATCATGATACATATAAGTATTTCTACACTCTCTGCGTACAAAAAACTGGAAAAAATTCTCTTCGGTAATTTATAATAATAGAGAACTATGTCGAATCCTAACTATTGGAGAGATTACTATATGAGAAGACTACTTCCTTTTATAATTTTTACCATTTACTGCATTCCATATGTTTATTTATCTATGCGAAAAGATTTTGAGGATGATTCAAAGGTAAGCTATATAATCATGGCCATAGTTACACTAGCACTGTCTTATCTAAGTGGGCTTATTAGAGCGGATTTATCACTTATTTTAGGAAATATAATTTCTTTTAGCACTTCATATTTTTATAACGCATTAAGGCTTCCTGATTCTAAATGGGAGAAATATTTTTCGCCCTTTAATTCTGTCGAACAGGTAGTACTGATAAGTCTTACGGCGCTTGTGCTGCAGGTGATTGTTTATACACTTGCTCGAAAACGAGCGAAGAGATACATTCGTAATACTATGGTTTCGGAATAGTTCAAAAAAAGAGAGTTAATCATCTAATGAGCTAGACTCTTCAGGTGACCAAATGAAAGAAGGGTTAAAATAAGGAGAGCTGCTGAAATTTTATCCTCTAAAAAGAAAGTGCTAAATGAGGAAGAACAACAAATCTTTAAAACGTGTACTTACCTGCTTTAAAAAGGATACGAATCAAGTAAGTTAGTTATACAACTTTTAAATATGTAAACGCAAACAAAAAGGTAGGTATTTCTCTTCCTACTTTAATTATACCACATAAAAAAACGTCGATATAGACTGTTTATTCTCATTTACTGCTGGTAAAATCAATAAAACATTACCGGTTAGGAGAGATGTTGAATGAACTCTTTAGTTCTTAGCTTTCAAGAAATAAAAGATACACAGCTTTCACTTGTTGGAGGAAAAGCCTTAAATTTAGGCGCGTTATCAAAAATTCAAGGAATACAAGTACCCGAAGGATTTTGTGTGACAGCGGCCGGGTATCAAAAAGCCCTTGAACAAAATGAAACATTTCAAGCGTTACTGAACCAGCTGACGATGCTAAAAGCTGATGACCGAGATCAAATTGGTGAAATCAGCGAAAAAATTCGCCAAATCATTCTGGAAATAAAAATTCCTTCTGACGTTGTAAAAGCAGTTATTCATTCTCTCTCTCAGTTTGGGGAAGAGCATGCTTATGCCGTTCGTTCAAGTGCGACTGCTGAAGATTTGCCACATGCTTCTTTTGCTGGTCAGCATGACACCTATTTAAACATCAGAGGCAAAGAAGCCATCCTTGAGCACATTAGCAAATGCTGGGCTTCCCTGTTTACAAATCGCGCGGTAACCTACCGTATTAAAAATGGATTTGACCATAGTCAAGTGTACGTATCGGTTATTGTTCAACGAATGGTTTTTCCTCAGGCTTCAGGTATTTTATTTACCGCTGACCCAATTACTTCTAACCGAAAGCTGTTATCAATCGATGCGGGATTTGGACTTGGAGAAGCGCTGGTGTCTGGTTTAGTCTCTGCCGATTGCTATAAAGTAAAAGAAGGCGAAATCGTCGATAAAAAAATAGCAGCTAAAAAGTTAGCTATCTATGGATTAAAAGAAGGCGGAACAGAAACCAAGGAAGTTCCTTCTGACCTGCAAAAAACGCAAGCGCTCACTGAACCTCAAATTTTACATCTAGCACGCGTTGGAAGACAGCTTGAAGCTTATTTTGATTGTCCTCAAGATATTGAATGGTGCTTGGCTGATGATAGATTTTATATTGTCCAAAGTCGTCCAATTACTACTTTATATCCAATTCCTGAAGCGCATGATCAGGAAAATCGCGTTTATGTATCTGTTGGACACCAGCAAATGATGACCGATACCATGAAACCACTGGGATTGTCTTTTTTTCTGTTAACGACTAATGCACCGATGCGTACAGCCGGTGGAAGGCTGTTTGTTGATGTCACGAATATGCTCGCTTCCCCTGACAGCAGAAAAATGATGTTAGGCGCCATGGGACAGCATGATCCGCTCATGAAAGACGCACTTACAAGCATAATAGAACGAGGAGACTTTATAAAACCTTTACCAAATGATCAAAGTTCTGGTAAAAGCAATAAAAGCGTGCCGCCTACGAAGCCTAAGGCACAAATCGAAAACGACTCGACAATCGTTTCTGACTTGATCAAGAAGAATCAAGCATCAATAGAAGAGCTAAAACAAACCATCCAGACGAAATCAGGGTTGGAATTAGTCGATTTTATTTCAGAAGATATCGGGACATTAAAGAAGATTTTATTTGACCCACAAAGTACAGCTGTGTTTATGGCCGCTATGGATGCTTCATCATGGATCAATGAAAAAATGGAGGCGTGGCTAAATGAAAAAAACGCAGCAGACGCGCTTTCTCAATCTGTGCCAAACAATATTACTTCAGAAATGGGTCTGGCGCTATTGGATGTCGCAGATGTGATTCGTCCTTATCCAGAAGTCATCCATTATTTACAGTATGTAAAAGATGATAACTTTTTGGAGAACCTGGTTAAGTTTGAAGGTGGACTGGAAACCAAAGGCGCTATCTATGAGTATCTCAGCAAATACGGAATGCGATGTCCCGGAGAAATCGATATTACGAAAACTCGCTGGAGCGAAAAACCGGCTGCACTTATCCCTGTGATTCTTGGTAATATTAAAAACTTTAAACCTAATGCCAGCCAACAAAAATTTGAAAAAGGCCTGCAGGAAGCCTTGAAAAAAGAGCAAGAGCTGTTAAACCGCTTGAAGCATTTGCCGGATGGTGAACAAAAAGCAAAAAAAACAAAAGAAAGAATTGATCTCCTCCGAAATTTTATCGGTTATCGTGAATATCCCAAATACGGCATGATTAGCCGTTATTTTGTTTATAAACAGGCTCTTTTGAAAGAAGCGACGCAGCTTGTAAAAGCGGGCGTTATTTCTGAAACAGAAGATATATACTATCTGACGTTTGAAGAACTTCAAGAAGTCGTGCGCACACATAAAGTGAATGATCAAATCATCACCAAACGAAAAGAAGAATACCGATTATACAAAAAGCTAACACCTCCGCGTGTAATCACGTCTCATGGCGAAATTGTTACAGGTGCCTACAAACGAGAAAATCTTCCGTCCCAGGCAATTGTAGGTTTACCGGTTTCGGCAGGAGTGATAGAAGGGCGCGCGCGCGTCATTTTAAACATGGAAAATGCGAATCTATCAGAGGGAGATATATTAGTCACTTCCTTTACTGACCCTAGCTGGACCCCGTTATTTGTAGGGATAAAGGGGCTTGTTACGGAAGTTGGCGGACTGATGACTCATGGGGCAGTCATTGCACGTGAATACGGATTGCCAGCGGTTGTTGGAGTAGAGAATGCTACTCGGCTGATAAAAGACGGACAGCGAATTCGCGTACATGGAACAGAAGGGTATATTGAAATATTGTAAAAGCTAAAGATGCTTGCGCTGTTTTTCTTCTTTATTAATAGATGAAAATTTGTGTAGATTCCTATACGTATCTTCAGTCAATACAAAAAGGCAGGCCGTTATAATGGCCTGCCTTTTTGTATTGGTGACGCAGTGGATTAAAACGTCAAATGCTGACTTTCTTTACAGCCGACTGCTGCACATGCTCCATAAACAGTTTGAACAAGTTTAGCATTGAAGTATGTTCTTTTGCCATCATTTCTGGATGCCACTGGACGCCGACTACAAATTGCTCTCCTTGTTTTTCAATGGCTTCAATAACTCCATCTTTTGCCCATGCAGAAACTTCAAAACCTGGCGCTACGTCTTTAATAGCTTGATGGTGAAATGAATTAATAAGAGCTTGATTACCGTAAAGGTCATGCAGGCGTGTTCCGTCTTTAATCATGATGGAATGAGAAGGGTCGCTTGTATTGTTGTATTGATCATGTTTGATAAATGACTCTTTAATGTCTGACATATCTTGATAAAGAGTGCCGCCGTAAGCAACGTTTAAAATTTGTAAGCCGCGGCAAATCGCTAACATGGGCTTTCCTTGATCGATCACATGCTTTAACAATAGCTGTTCAGACTGATCTCGTGCTAAAAAAGGTGAACCCGTTTTGGTTGTCGGTTCTTCTCCGTATAAAAGGGGATTAACGTCTTGTCCACCTGATAAAATCAACCCGTCTATACTTTCTGCCTGCGCTTTAATCATTTCTTCGTTTTTTAGCACTGGCAAGATGAAAGGAACTCCGCCGCTGAGCGCTGTTGATTCGATATAGTCGTTATTCACATACGCTCGCTTATAGCCTGGAAAGCGTCCTCCTTGATCCACAATAATGCTTCCTGATATACCAATTAAAAATCCCACTGTTGTTTTCTCCTTTTTTGTTAAATTACCATTTCTTGAAATGTTTTTTCTTTTGTAATGCGCTGATAAAGTGTTCTCAACCGCTTGCTCTATAAGAAATAAATGGTTATTTTATTCAACTATTATACATATATACCATATTTATTTAATAGAAAATGGTATAATAGCCTCTGTGTGTCAAAAATACTAATTGCCAAAGGTAGAAGGTAGTGCTACAATTGTTCACATTCCTACTATTCTTCTTATTATAGTCGGATTAAAATTTTATACAAGGAAATAGGAGTGATTTTAGTGAAAAGGACTTATTTACTTTTCATCTCTCTTTTAACCATTGTCCTCATAGTAGCAGGATGCAGTGGTAACGCAAGTAAAAATACTTCAAGTGAAAAAGAAGGAAAAGAAGGCGGAACGCTAAACGTCGCATCTCAAAGTGAGCCAGCAACGCTAGATGCTCAAATTACTGGGGACTCAGATGTGAAAGACGCAACGCGCAGTATCTACGAAGGACTAATGATTTTAGACGACAAAGGAAATCCTAAGCCTGACTTAGCGTCTAAAGTAGATATTAGCGATGATAAAAAAACATACACGTTCCAATTAAGAAAAGGGGTTAAATTCCATAATGGTAAAGAAATGACTGCAGATGACGTTGTCGCTTCTATTAACCGCTGGATTAAGCTATCATCCCTTGGAAAAACAAACTTCTCTGGTGCTGAAATGACCAAAACCGGTGATTATACGGTAGAACTTCATTTACCATCACCAAATGTTAACACGCTTTCTTTATTAGCTGATCCAATCCCCGCAGCAGCTATTTTACCAAAAGAAGTGGTTGATAATGCATCTGATGAAGGGATCAAAGACTACATAGGAACAGGTCCATATAAAGTAAAAGAATGGAAGAAAAATCAATATCTTTTATTAGAGAAATTTAAAGATTATTCTTCGAAAGGCCGCGAAGTTAAGAAAACTCCTCACGTCGATGAAATTAAGATTAGTTTCGTAAGCGATGAGTCAACTAGGATTTCTGGTATTACAACCGGACAATTTGACGTTGCGCTATCTGTATCAAGTGATAATGCCAAACAAGTTGAAGGCAGCCAAAATGCAAAAGTAGAAACATCACCAGGCGGATTTATGGGACTTTTCTACAACGCAGATAAAGGCGTCTTTAAAGACATCAATGCACGAAAAGCAGTTAACGCAGCTCTTAACTCAAAAGATATCTTAGACAGTTCTTACGGAAGCTCAGATTATTACAAACTTTCTTCATCCATTGTGAACAAAGAGTATCCAAATTACTACAGTACAGCTGGAAAAGAAGAATACAACCAGCATGATAAGAAAAAGGCAAAAGAATATTTAAAGAAATCTGGTTATAACGGGGAAGAAATTCGTTTAATGGCGTCTCGTGATTACCAAGATCAATACAATACAGCTGTTGTGGTTCAACAAGAATTAAAAGACATCGGTATGAATGTAAAACTCGAAGTATACGACTGGGCGACGTTCAGCGATAAAATGAGTGATACAAGCCAATGGGACATCTATCCTGTTGACTGGAACGCTCGTTCTACCATCTTCCAAGGATTCTGGACTACAAAAGGTACATCAGTTGAAAAATCAATGGACTACTTAAACAAAATTAAAGCTGCTCCTTCTGTTAAAGAAGCTCGCGGTGACATTGATGCGATTCAACAATACGTATGGGACGAGCTGCCGTTTACGCTTATTGGTCATAAAGTGAACATCAATGCCGTTTCTAACAACGCAAACGGCTATGAGTATAATTTAGGTCCAATTTTCTACAATATGAGTTTAACAAAATAATATCTTATTAACCTAATAAACAGAGAGCTTATGGCTCTCTGTTTTAGAAAGGAGTTTACGATGGGAGCTTATACACTTAAGAGACTTTTTGCACTAATTCCTGTTTTATTCATTGTATCTATTGTTGTCTTCTTAATTACGCGCTTAACGCCTGGGAGTCCCGCAGCAATCATTTTTGGACAAGGCGCAAGTCCGGAACAAATTGCAGCGCTGAGCAAAGAAATGGGATTGGATGAGCCTGTTATTAATCAATACTTTATCTGGCTATCTAACATTTTTCACGGAGATTTTGGCTATTCTTACTTTTTAAATAAACCTGTGCTCGGGGCAATTTGGGATAATGTAGGTCCTACGGTTTCTCTAGCTATACTCGCGCAAATTTTTGGTGTGGCATTTGCTTTACTATTTGGTATATATGCAGCTAAACATAAAGGAACGATTCGTGATGAAAGCATTATGGGAGCCAGCCTTTTAGGTATTTCCATTCCTAGCTTTCTTCTCGGTTCATTCCTTATTTTGCTTTTTGCGGTACAGCTTCGAATTTTTCCTGTTTCAGGATACGTTCCGTTAAACGCTGGATTATTTGAGTATTTAAAGTACTTAGTTTTACCAACGATTACGCTTGGAGCGATTCAAGCTGCATTAATTACGCGTATGACGCGTTCATCTTTACTCGATACCATTTCTGAGAACTTTGTTAAAACGGCAAAAGCAAAAGGATTAAATGAACGCACAATTATGCTCAAGCATACGCTGCGCGTGAGTTTTTTACCAATTTTAACAGTTATTGGAGAATCATTTGCGGGACTTGTGACCGGAGCGGCGGTAACAGAATCATTATTTAACATTCCAGGGCTAGGTCAGCTGATTGTTTCATCAATTGAACGCCGGGATTACGCGCTTATTCAAGGAGCCGTACTTTTAATTACGGTTGCTTATGTGGTCATCAATTTAGTTGTTGATTTGCTGTATGCCGTGATCGACCCGCGTGTACGCAATTCTTATCATGATTAAAGGAGGGTGATGAATGTGAACGCACAACAAAATACAGAGACCATTTCAGTAACTGCAAAGAAAAAAAGAAACCCAGCGGTAGCGCGCTTTTTCTCAAATCGTTTGCTAGTAAGAGGAGCGATACTTATTTTATTATCTATTTTGATTGCTGTTTTTGCTCCGCTCATTTCTCCTTTTGGCAGCTTACAAATCGACCCTGCAAATCGATTAGCACCGCCGTCAAGCACGCACTGGTTTGGAACGGATAACTTTGGACGAGATGTATTTAGCCGGACAATGTACGGCGTCAGAATATCATTAATGATTGGAGCCGCAGTAACGATTGTTGCTACTGTACTTGGTTTAATCGTTGGACTTTTATCTTCTTATTATAAAATTCTTGATTATATTTTAATGAGAATTTGTGACGGCTTGTTTGCTTTTCCATCTATTTTGCTAGCAATTGCCATTATGTCTGCTTTAGGACCTAAAACAAGCAACGTTATTATCGCACTGAGCCTTGTATTTATCCCTTCGATTGCGAGAATTGTTCGTTCAGCTGCGCTTGTTGTAAAAGAAAAAACGTTTATTGAAGCGCTAAAAGCTCAAGGAGCAAGCTCACTTCGAATCATTTGTTTTCATATGGCACCAAACGTCTTATCGCCTTTAATCGTTCAAGTAACATACGTGTTTGCCGTAACGATTTTAACTGAGGCTTCGCTAAGCTTTTTAGGAGCAGGGATTCCTGCGCCGACACCGAGCTTAGGAAATATGCTGTATGACGGAAAGCTTGCGATTTACAACGCATGGTGGATGACCGTGTTTCCGGGTTTATTCATCATTTTAATTGTACTTGGCCTTAATTTATTTGGTGACGGTCTGCGCGATTGGTTAAATCCGAAAAACGTAATGCTGAAGAAAAGGAGGAAAAAACGTTGAGTAACGCCCTTTTAAAATTAGAAGACTTACAAGTAACTTTTACAACGTATAGCGGAGAAGTAACGGCTGTTGACAATGTATCTCTTCAATTAAATAAAGGAGAAGTATTAGGGATTGTCGGTGAATCAGGATCTGGAAAAAGCGTAACGTCCGAATCTATTCTTCAGCTATTAGATGAAGACCTAACAAGCTACGATGGCAAGATTTTGTTTGAAGGAAAAAACTTATTAGAGATGTCTTCAAAGCAAATTCAAAAGCTAAGAGGAAACAAAATCTCAATGATTTTCCAAGATCCAATGTCGTCATTAAATCCCGTTATGCCCATTGGAAAACAAATTGCTGAAGTGATTCGTCTGCATCAGAAAGTCTCCAAAAAAGAAGCGCAAAAGAAAGTCGTAGAGCTTTTGAGACTAACAGGCATTCCGTCTCCAGAACAGCGAGCAAAAGAGTATCCGCATGAAATTTCAGGTGGAATGAGGCAGCGCATTATGATTGCGATGGCTTTAGCCTGTGAGCCGAAGCTTCTTATTGCCGATGAGCCAACAACAGCTTTAGACGTAACCATTCAAGCGCAAATTCTTGACCTCATGATGGATTTAAAAGAAAAGCTCAACATGGGAGTGCTTTTCATCACTCATGATTTAGGCGTTGTCGCTAATATTTGTACAAAAGTAGCCGTAATGTATTTAGGACAAGTGATGGAAGAAACGGACGTTAAAACGCTGTTTTCAAAGCCGCTTCATCCTTATACAATGGGCTTAATTAAGTCGGTTCCTCACTTAGATGGCGACAGAACACAAGAGCTTTCGTCCATTCCCGGAACGGTGCCGCCGCTTTCAAACGTGCCAGACGGCTGTCGTTTTGCACCAAGATGCCCGTTTGCAACGGAAAAATGCCATAAAGAAGTACCTGTTTTAGAGCATGCCGATGATACACATCGCGTTCGATGCTGGCACTATGAAAAAATTCAAGAGGGAGAGGTTGCGTATGTCTAGTGAAGCAAAGCAGCAAAGTGTGAAGCCCTTGCTTGAAGTTCGCAACCTGCAAAAATATTATCCGGTTCGTTCTGCCTTAGGGAAAGCGAAAGGCCAAATCAAAGCAGTTCAAGATGTATCTTTTGATATTTATGAAGGCGAAACGTACGGATTAGTAGGCGAATCTGGCTGCGGGAAAAGTACAGCGGGGCGCACGCTTTTAAAATTAGTAGAACCAACGGGCGGAGAAGCACAGTTCAATGGAGAAAGTATTTTCGAATCTAAAGCATCACGCTTACGAACGATTCGTAAAGATTTACAAATGATTTTCCAAGATCCGCATACTTCTCTTAATCCAAGAAAAAAAATTGGTGCTTCCATTCAAGAAACATTAACAATTCATAATGTAGGCGTAAAAAGCGAACGAAAGCAGCTTGTCATTGAGTTATTAAAAAAGCTTGGATTTAACGAAGAAGATTACAACCGCTATCCGCACGAATTTTCAGGCGGTCAGCGCCAGCGCATAGGCATTGCGCGTTCATTGATTTTAAACCCAAAGCTTATCATTTGTGATGAGCCGGTTTCAGCACTGGACGTATCCATTCAAGCACAAATCTTAAACTTACTGCGCAGTTTGCAAAGAGAAATGAAGCTTTCGTATCTCTTTATCTCCCACGATTTAAGCGTCGTAAGACATATTGCAGACCGCGTTGGCGTGATGTATTTAGGCAGATTAGTAGAAGAAGGGCCAACAGATGAGATTTTTTCAAATCCTCGTCATCCTTACACAAAACTTCTTTTATCATCTGTCCCGGCAATTCACGAACATGAAAAACGCGAAAAAATTGAGGTTAAAGGTGAAATTCCTTCTCCTCTTAATCCACCTTCAGGCTGTGCGTTTCATAAAAGATGCCCGTTCGCATTTGACCGCTGCATGAAAGAAACACCTGAAGACACAGTGATTGACAGCAAGCATAAAGTAAAATGTCATCTTTATAGTTAAGGTGAAAAGCTGTGGCGATAGAGAAAACAAACGTATTGATGCAGCAGCATAATTGAATAAATAGAAATGAAAAAGTCACTAGTGCCTCTAGTGGCTTTTTTGTGTGAAAATAGCGGATTTAAAGGGTGGTGAAAAGTCATTATTCAGCGTATTAGATTCATTTTTATATAAAAGATATGAATAATCCTTACTAACCTACCTATCCTAATATATGGAGATATAAAAACAAAACGTGTTATGATAGTATCGGTGATAATTATGGGTAAAAAAGCAGATAAAACGAATGTCATGCGAATTTTAGATCAGAAAAAAATTGAGTACAACTACTATTCTTATGACACTAAAAAGCTGAGTGGGGTACAGGTAGCTACTTCGCTTGGAGAGGACCTTGCTAAAGTCTTTAAGACACTGGTGACCGTAGGGAAATCAAAAGAACATTATGTCTTCATGATACCGGTTGAAAAGGAGCTTGATTTAAAGAAAGCGGCAAAAGCGGCTGGTGAAAAGTCTTTGGAAATGATTCCTCAAAAAGAACTGTTGCCTCTTACAGGATATGTTCACGGAGGGTGTTCTCCTATCGGAATGAAAAAGCAGTTCGAAACCTTCATTGACTCTACAGCAGAAAACTGTGAAACGATTTACTTTTCAGGTGGACGTGTAGGTCACCAAATACAGTTAACGTTAAGTGACTTATCAAAAGTAATTCGCATAGGTTTGGCAGACATCACAAAACATAGTTGAAATGCAGTTACATTGAGCGAAACGTACTCAGACATGAGCGTTTCGCTTTTTTAATTACCTTAATTACTGTCTTTTCACCTGTTAAAATAACGAAAATAAAAGTAAAAATATAGAAAAAATGATATTATATAGTTAATGTTTAGGGACTTTATAAAAGGATTAGGAGGAAAACAAAATGATTAAATCCATTATTGGTGGATTCGTCTTATCTTTTGTTCTTTTAGTAGCATGTACAATAGCTAACGTAAATTCAGAAACAGTATTTTTGGCAGTGTTCATTATACTAGTAGGGCTAGCCATTATTATATCTGGAGCAGCTGTAAGCGGCGATCGGATGAGAGCCAATCTGGCTACGGAATCAAAAACGGACAAGAAGTGGAGAATTACAAATTCGATAAACCTTATGTTAGCTGCCACTCCAGTTCTAGCCGTGTTTCTTCTTATTCATTATTTTATATAGTTTGGTTTCCAAACAACAAGCTTAGGTGAAAAATATCTCGGGATAGAAGGCTTTTTGTGTGAATTTAAAATTAAATGAGCCAAATTAAGGTCGCCGATGCAACAAAATTATAGAGCATCTATGACTGTATATATAATAGAGGATAAGATTAAAATTCAATAATTACCTTAAATTTAGGTTAGAGCTTAGTACAAGTTATGTTTATTCTACATATTATGTAAATGTAAGCAGCTTACACTCACAAGTTGAAAAGAGTATTTTCTTAACCATGTTCTCACTTAAAGAACATGGCTTTTTTTCTGTTTGTCATATAAATTAGAAAGCTAAACTTTGTAAAATTTTTGTATAAATAATTAGAAAATATTATATTTTCTAATAAATCAATAGTACAATATATAAATAGAAGGGAGGATTAACACTACATATGTAATAGACAGCAGCCGCTTTTAAAACCGCTTATTTTATTATCTATAGATGATATTGAAATGAATGATCCAACCTTTTTTAAGCGCTCTCATTATATAAGTAATGGGTTGAACAGGTTTTATAGAAAGCAATACAGTCTAGCTGTTAAAAAAATTTGCTGGTAAATTACTTGCTACTTCATGTTACAGGAGAACCAACATTAAACACTCAAAGAAAAGAGGGATCAATCATGGCTCATACCAGTGAAGCTGCAAACAACAGGCGTGTTACAAGTAATATTTTCAAAGGATCTGTTGGGAATTTAATTGAATGGTACGATTGGTACGTTTACTCTGCTTTTGCCGTCTATTTTTCATCGCAATTCTTCCCGGAAGGTGATTCAACAAGTCAGCTGCTTAACACAGCGGCAATCTTTGCTGTCGGTTTCTTAATGCGTCCAATCGGTAGTTTATTAATGGGACGCTATGCGGATCGATATGGTCGTCGGGCTGCGCTTACCTTATCTATTACTATTATGGCGAGCGGTTCCTTTATTATCGCCTGTACTCCTAACTATGGCACCATAGGATTATTATCTCCTATTATTCTAGTACTAGCGCGTTTGCTGCAAGGAATTTCCTTAGGAGGAGAATACGGAACGTCTGCAACTTACCTTTCTGAAATGGCAAGCAGCGGGCGAAGAGGATTTTATTCTAGCTTTCAGTATGTGACGCTTGTTGCTGGCCAGCTGGTGGCATTAGGTGTTCAAATTATTCTGCAAAACGTTCTTAGTGAAGCAGATATGATTTCATGGGGCTGGCGTATTCCCTTTGTCATTGGAGCCATCGGAGCGCTAAGCGTTTTATGGCTGCGCCGTACAATGGATGAGTCAGAGCAATTTTCTAAAATGGACTCTGAAAGCCGTGAAAATGCCGGAACTATTAAAGCACTTATGAAGCATCCTAAAGCAGTGTTGACCGTTATTGGCTTAACATTAGGAGGAACGGTCGCTTTTTATACGTATACGACGTATTTGCAAAAATTTATGGTAAACAGTGTAGGGCTAGATAAAGGAGTCGTAAGCTGGATTAACTTCTGTGCGCTGCTTGTATTTGTTGTTATTCAGCCAATAGCAGGTATGCTATCGGATAAAATTGGACGCAGACCTCTGTTAATGAGCTTTGGTATTTTAGGAACATTGCTGACAGTACCGCTGTTTCTTTTTATGAAACAAGCTCACAGCCCAGTCATGGCTTTTTTATTAATGACAGTTGGACTTATCATTGTAACAGGTTATACATCGATTAACGCTATTGTAAAAGCTGAGCTTTTCCCAACAGAAATTCGAGCTCTTGGTGTTGGGTTACCGTACGGACTTACAGTTGCCATATTTGGAGGTACTGCAGAGTTGATCGCCCTATGGCTGAAAAGTATCGGCCATGAATCACTTTTCTTTTTCTATGTAGCAGGGTGTATTGCCATCAGCTTTCTTGTTTATTGGCGTATGGGAGAGTCCTCTAAAGATTCATACATAGAATCTGAGCTCAAGAAAGAGGAAAAAGGAGACAATGTACCGCCAAATAATATCAGTTTTTAATTTTGGTTAAATAAATAATCGTTTGATAACATAAAAAAGGACGGGCTTTTATAGCCAGTCCTTTTCTAGTATTCCGCGCGTATACTTGTATTAAACGTACTAAGTGACTGTTCTTACTATAGAATTCTTTTTTCTATAGTTTTGCATTATGAATTTTGTACATTATTTGGTGATAATAAGTCCTCGTATAATCTCATTCCAGTAAGGTTTAAAACCAGGCTTTACTTTAGGCATTGTATGCGTGATAGGTAAGTGTTCTCGACAGCATTACCTGTGACGATACTTACTTTTCCCCCACCTCACACCGTACGT
>NZ_JBHZOR010000024.1:0-18819 GCF_042787605.1 Priestia sp. YIM B13491
TGTTTGACTTGCTCAATTTAAAAAATAAAAATTAACGTTGACGTTTGTCGCTTTGTTCAGTTTTCAAAGTTCAACCGTTGCTCTGAAGCAACTTTATTAGTATAACATTCTATCATTTTGATGTCAACATCTTTTTTTAAGATGTTTCTCTCAACTGCGCTGTTCATCAGCGACATTTAATAATTTACCATATATAATATATAGAGTCAATCGTTTTTCTAAAAAACTTTATAAATAAAAAAGTTAATGAAGTAAACCTTCAATATAATGATTGAATACTCTCTATTACAATATTAATCTAGCCGCTATACAGTTTTCTTATCTTACCATAAAAAAAAAGCCCAGTCATTAAACTGAGCTTTTTTATTTAAACTATTCTGCTAAGAATGCAAAATAGAGTATGAAGATGATACAGAGAGCATACATAATTGGATGAACTTCTTTTCCACGCTTGCTGCATAACATTGTAATAGGATAAAAGATAAAACCAACCGCAATACCTGTTGCAATACTGTATGTTAGTGGCATCATAATTACCGTGAAAAATGCGGGAACTGCTACTTCGAACTCTTTCCAATTAATTTCTCCTAAATTTGACACCATCAGAGCTCCTACCGTAATTAAAGCTGGCGCAGTAACAGCTGGTGTTACGATCGCTAACAATGGAGAAAAGAACAATGCAACTAAGAAAAACGCCGCCGTTACGATTGCAGTAAATCCTGAACGTCCGCCCGCTGCTACTCCAGCCGTAGACTCTACATAAGCTGTTGTTGATGAGGTACCAAGAACAGCACCAACTACAATCGCACTAGAATCTGCCAATAACGCTCTGCCCGCTCGCGGAAGTTTATTATCTTTCATAAGCCCTGCTTGACTCGCTACAGCAACCATCGTACCTGCTGTATCGAAGAAATCAACAAATAAGAAAGTTAAAATGACGACTAGCATCTTTACAGTAAAGATATCACCGATATTTTGAAAAGCTGCCCCAAACGTCGGATCAAGACTAGGAACTGATGAAACAACTGCTTTAGGTGTATCAATTAAACCAAAAGCCATACCTGCTACAGCCGTTACAATCATACCGATAAATACAGCTGCATTTACTCGAAGCACCATTAATACAATAGTAATTACAATGCCAAAAACCGCAAGTAACGTTGTTGGGTTAGTTAAATCACCCAGTCCAACAAATGTAGCATCATCTTTGACGATGATTCCGGCACCTTTCATACCAATAAAACTAATAAATAAGCCAATACCTGCTCCAACAGCCATTTTTAATTCAATAGGAATAGAATTAATAATTTTTTCTCGCAGGCTTGTTAATGTTAAAAGAATAAAAATAACACCTGATATCATAACACCCGTTAAAGCCGTCTGCCATGGAATTCCCATTGTCAGAACAACTGTATAAGCAAAAAATGCGTTTAATCCCATACCTGGAGCTAATGAAATTGGATACCTACCAAGGACTCCCATAACAATTGATCCCAAAGCTGCCGCTAAAGCAGTAGCTGTAAATACAGCCCCTTGGTCCATTCTCATACTGTCAGGCAGATCCTTTACATCACTTAGTGATAGCACAGATGGATTAACAAATAAAATGTAAGCCATAGATAGAAAAGTTGTAAGGCCAGCTATAAACTCTTTTCGATAGCTAGTACCCAGCTCTTCAAAACGAAAATACTTCTTCACGTTTTTTCCTCCCTTTATAGAAGCCGCATGCACTTGGCAAGCCATAAAAAATGCCTCTACACTAGGCGCGTAAAGGCATAAGATCGACTAAAAGAGAAATGTATGAGCCAAAAAAACAAAAGATTTTTACACATACATGTATTACTTTCTCGTAGTCAAGCCATTTACGGTAGCTCGGTAGAAACTTTTGGGCCTTATCCCCAAGATTATACGACATTAAAGCTATATCTCGCTGTTTTATGTTACTATCCTACCATTAACTTTTTAAAAAAGTCAACAAAAAACGAACATTCTTATAAAAGAATGTTCGTTTGTTCGGTTTTCTTACATATTATTCCCATTCAATTGTTGCAGGTGGCTTACTTGTAATATCATACACTACGCGGTTAATATGCTTAACTTCGTTTACAATACGCGTTGAGATAACTTCAAGCACATCCCAAGGAATACGCGCCCAGTCAGAAGTCATACCATCAATCGATGTAACAGCACGAATACCGATTGTGTAATCATACGTACGAGCATCTCCCATTACGCCTACACTGCGGATGTCAGGAAGAACCGTAAAGTATTGCCAGATATCGCGCTCTAAGTCAGCTTTTGCAATCTCTTCACGTAAAATAGCATCCGACTCACGTACAATTTCTAACTTCTCTTCCGTAATTGCACCAAGTACACGAATACCTAGACCTGGTCCTGGGAAAGGTTGACGCCAAACGATGTTATCAGGGATACCTAATTCAGAACCTAATGCACGTACTTCATCTTTGAATAGCGTGTTTAACGGTTCGATTAGTTTGAACTGCATATCTTCCGGTAATCCACCTACGTTGTGGTGAGATTTGATCGTTTGAGCTGTAGCTGTCCCACTCTCGATAATATCTGTGTATAGCGTACCTTGAGCTAGGAAATCAAACCCTTTTAATTTAGCAGCTTCGTCATCGAATACATAAATAAATTCATTACCGATGATTTTACGCTTTTGTTCAGGATCTGATACGCCGTTTAATTTTTCTAAGAAGCGATCTTTTGCATCAATTTTAATTACGTTCATATTAAAGCCTTCGCTAAATGTTTCCATTACGCTTTCCGCTTCACCTTTACGTAATAAACCGTGATCTACGAACATACATGTTAACTGATCACCAATTGCTTTGTGAATTAATACAGCTACTACTGAAGAGTCTACTCCGCCGCTAAGTGCGCAAAGTACTTTTTTATCTCCAACTGTTTCACGGATTTTATCCATTTCAACTTCAATGAAGTTCTCAATTGACCAGTTTGCTTCAGCATGACATACTTCAAACACGAAGTTCTTTAAGATATGGTTACCGTGCACTGAATGGCGAACTTCTGGATGGAACTGCACTCCGTACATATTCTTTTCTTTGTTACTCATTGCGGCAATTGGACAAGATGGGCTAGTTGCGTCCACTTCAAAACCAGCTGGTGTTTCTACAACTAAATCACCGTGACTCATCCAAACAACTTGTTCTTTTGGCAACTCATGGTACATTAATGAATCGTTTTGTACGTTAATCGCTGCTTTACCATATTCACGATGGCTAGCACCTTCTACCTTCCCGCCAAAATGATGAGTCATTAATTGCATTCCATAACAAATACCTAAAACAGGAATACCTAATTCAAAAATGTTTTCATCGCAGTGAAATGCGTTTTCACCGTACACACTGTTTGGGCCTCCAGAGAAAATAATTCCCTTTGGATTTAATGCTTTAATCTCTTCTGCTGTAATTGTGTGCGGATGCAATTCACTATATACTCCGAACTCGCGAATGCGACGCGTAATCAGTTGGTTATATTGACTACCAAAATCTAATACAACAATCATGCCTTCCATCTTGTTCACCTCTCCGAATGTGTAAATAATCACTTGTTATTATGCCCTAAAATATAAAAAAAACTAGACTTCTCCCTCAAAAAACAAAGGCAGAAGTCTAGTTGAGCACGACGTTCATTGTCAAATAGACTGTTCTGCCTTCATAGTCAGATCGTTTAAGGTGACCCGGTAGAGACTCTCGAACCATATTATCGAGGATATATGAAGGTATACGAAACATTTATAGTAAGTTCGAGAATATTCTATCAATCCGCGAAACAATGGTCAAGAACTCGTTTTTTTGATTAAATTTTCCCACAATTCAATCGACTCTTTCCATTCTTTTATGGAATCTGCATTTCGATACAAAACCCGCTCGTATTTTTCCGTTAATTGTAGCATATTTACCGTATTTAATTTTTCGTCTACTTCTCTTGCAAAGTCGCGCAGCGTCTGACTTTCTTGCCGCTTTAGTCCATTTGCAGCGAGTCTTTTAAGTAAAAAAGCATACGCTGATTCAAAGGCTTCCACACTCTCTTTCTTTTTATAAAAAGAGATATAAAAAGGTAAAAACCATTTAAATCGATTGAGATATATTACTATCAACATAACTACAATCAGTCCGCAAAAAAGCACTTTCCACTTCATAGACAACTTAGCATTTTGAAGAGAAGCTGTTTTTTCTTTCGCTCTTTCTTCTTGTGCCGGAAGCTCTTTTTCCTTAGGCTGCTCCTTCACTTGCGTTTCTTGTTTCTCTTCTTCCCTTTGACTATTTTCACTAGAGTCGTTAGGTTGGCTATCTACAAAATCATAAGGATTAGAAAAACTTTTTGTTGGTTCAAAAGGTACCCAACCCGCTCTTGGAAAATAGACTTCGACCCAAGAATGAGCATTATTTTGTGTGATTTCATAGGTTGTCCACTTACTACTTCCTGAAATGACGGTGGCATCACCTTCTGTATAGCCCTTTACCCACCGAGCAGGAATATCTAATGAACGAAGCAGCACAACCATAGAAGTAGAGAAATTATCACAGTACCCTCTTTTTGTATCAAATAAAAATTGATCCACATAATCTTTATTTTTCGTAGGAATTGGAACATTTTCAGTATCATATACATATGGATTTGATCGGAAGTATTCTTCAACGGCTTTCGCTTTTTCATAACGATTGTTCTTATTTTTTGTTACCTCACGAGCTAAATCCTTTACTCGTTTCGGCAAGTTAGCAGGAAGTTGTGTATACCTTGCTATAAATTCGTTATTATTCTCTAAACTCTCTGCCTTTTTTTCCTCTGCTTGCTGAAGAAGTCCAATATCAAATACAGGATATTTATACGTCATCTCATACGATTGAACAGTAACAAGCTTGTCATTTTGATAAGGATATAATTTTTCATTTGTCGGTGTAACATCGGTTTGAATGCCATTTTTTAAGGTTAGCGACAGCAGTTGAGGAACATGCATAAGATGAACAGAAGGCTGCGAATAGGTAACTTCTGCTTTTCTTACTTGTCCTACTACACTTGAGTCATATTGAGGGAGTAAGTTTTCATTTCCTTTAAAGGGCACTTTTTCTTCCTCTTTAGACAGCTCCCACCCCTTACCTGTATAAACATCCTTCGTTTCAATACGCCAATAGTGCTCATCCTCTACTTTGGCTGTAAACACAACCGTATCATCATTGACAAACGATCCCCCCAATTTAGAATCGTCCATATCATAGCCAATTCGTTGACCGCTTGCAGATTCTCCCTGTCCTTGATTTGTTGTATGCGCTGTGATAAAAGGTACGGGATCTGGCCACTGCGGCCCTGGTTTAGGAGCGAGATAAGCCAGCACAATGACGATAGCTAAAAAGCTGCCTAGAAAAAGAAACGATCGTTTTCTATTTTCTAAACGCTCAGTGCCCGCAGCTTTTATGCGTTCAGGATTTATGCGAAGCATGGCTACTAATAAAAATCCGATAATCGTCACACGAATAATAGCAGCTCTCGCATCGTAAGTAGAAAATGTATCCAACACGGTAATATACAAAATGGTTAAGAAGAAAAAGAAGAAAATTCTTTTTTGATAAAAGATCCAATATCGAATTAAATAAGCCATAATCCAAAGCAGCACAAAAAATAAAGTGCTCCTCATTTCAAATGATAAATTCGCTATATCCCACTCCATGATACTTTGTGCATCTGACTGAAGAATCTCCAAAAGTCTCGGAAGCCAGTCTGAAGAAAAGAAAGCTCCTTGGAAATAGAGATTGTGAAGCGAAAACAAAATAAACAATATACTCCCTAACGTCATCACAATAAACGGCAATCGAAACGTTAAACACAAAAAACAGTAAGCAACAAACAAGATAAAGTACTGAATTTGATTGGTATCCGTCACTTCATTTAAAGGAAGAAGCCATTCCACTAATAAAAAGAATGCTCCCGCGTACAATAAGATGTTTTTTACATACAAAGCTGATTTATTCACTTATTTCCGCCCTCACTTCCTTTAGATGATAGAGGAAGAAGAATATTAACGACTTCAATCGTTAAAGCAGAAGATTGTATGCCATTAACAATAACCGTCTCTTCGTCACTAAGCCCTGCTCCTTCATCTTTAACGACAATTATTGATGCCTTAGCATGCAGACTCAGCTTAGATTGAACCTGCCCAATGAGAGTTCCTGTAACTTGACTGACAATGACCATAAAAGAATGCTGCTTTTGAATGGCAATACCCTTAAATTCTGTTTCGAACGCTCGGTTGTTAATAGGCTGTGCACGCGCTAAGTGATACAACAGGTTATCAGTCTCACTTTGTTCAGAGGCTTTTGGTGAAAAAAGTGCATCTCCAGCTAAAAGAAAATCGATTTTTTTACGCTTGGTTTCTTCATGAATGAGCATGGATGCCAGAAAGCTCATTCGTTCTTCAAAGTATAGAGAGCTTATAACATCTGCAATGATAATCATACTCCGTTCATGATAATGACCGAACTCTTTAGAAATCAACGTAGCTTTACGAGCCGTCGCCTTCCAATCGATAGATCCTAATCGGTCACCCGGCTGGTATTCTCTAATGCCTGTCACTAACGTAGTAGATGGATTTCCAGCGGAAACTTCATTTTTTCCTTCTTCTATTCCCGCTAAAAGAAACGGGATATCTATCTCATGGATTTGAGGATACACGATAAACCGCTGCTGCAGCGGATAATAGGCCTTCTTTTTTACAATTCCTAATAAATCACTCAATTCAATCGAAATCGTAAAAAATTCATATTCTCCTCTTTCTACAAACGATCTTTCATACGGAATAACAGCGTTTCGTTGAAAAAGCGGATAAATTGTTCTTTCTTCTTGATTTAAAAGGTTACTCTCCTCTTTCACTGCTGCCATATAAACAGGAAAACCCGAGGAGCGTGTAATATGAATGTCATACGAAAGATGATCTCCAGCGAATCGAGGCTGTAGCTTCACATCACGAGTAACATTCCACTTCTTTAACGGATAAAGCAAAACGGCTGCCGCATATAATCCAAAAGGTAAGAAGCTATAAAATAAAAACCAGCTGACAAAGCCCCCTTGAAACATCGCGTAAGAAAACGTAGCAGCAAAGATGCAGAATAAAACGAACCAGTCTCTACATTTATTCCATATCACTTTTATATACTGTTTCATAAAGTACCTCTTACCTTTTAACAGGTACTTTCGTATCAGCCATAATTTGCTTCATCACATCACCCGCTGTTAAGCCGCTGTACTGGGTATCAGATCTTAGCGTTAATCGATGTGCACACACATACGAAGCAAGCTCTTGAACATCATCAGGAAGACAGTAATCTCTTCCCTTCACTAAAGCATATGCTTGAACGGCCTTCATAAATGAAACCGTCCCACGAGGACTGATACCTAACGAAACATGTGGATGAGAGCGCGTTTTGCGAATAATTTCGATGATATAGTGCTTGATCGCATCATCTACATAAATACTGCTTACAGTTTTTTGAGCCTGTACTAATTCTGGAATACTCATGACGGGTTTGACATCCTCAAGATTAACTTGAGTCGATACGCCGTTTAAAATTTGAAGCTCCTCTTCCTGCGTAGGATACCCCATGCTTAATTTGAATAAAAATCGATCCAGCTGCGCTTCCGGCAAATGATAGGTCCCATCAAAATCAACAGGATTTTGAGTAGCCATCACAAAAAAAGGCGCTGGAATTTCCCGGGTGATACCATCGGTTGTTACATGATGCTCAGCCATTGCTTCTAAAAGCGCCGATTGTGTTTTAGGAGAAGTCCTGTTAATCTCATCAGCGAGCACAATATGGCTCATGATAGGACCTGGACGAAAATGAAATTCCATGTCTTTTGGACTGTAAATAGAAACACCTGTTACATCGGACGGTAGCAAATCGGGCGTGAATTGAATTCGTTTAAATTCTGCATCAATCGATTTGGCCAGTGCCTTCACGAGCATCGTTTTCCCCACACCCGGCACATCTTCAAGCAAAATATGCCCCTCTGCAAGCAAAGCAACCAAACTCAACGTAGATACATGACGCTTTCCAATCACAATTTGATCGATGTTTTCTAATACTTGATTTAATTTATTATTAATATGATCCAGCTGAATCAATAAAGCTCCCCCTTAAAACTCAGTTAAGCCTTGAGTTTAGTATGTTTTTCAATAAACATAGTACTATCTTAACAAATTTTTAAAAAATCTGAAAATATTAACGCACGCAAAAAAGCGACCAAGTACTCACTTGGTCGCTTTTTTAGTTAGGGCAGTGATTACATCATGCCGCCCATTCCACCCATGCCGCCCATGTCAGGCATTGCAGGTGCTCCGCCTTCTTCTGGCTTGTCAGCAACAACTGCTTCAGTTGTTAAGAACATAGCCGCTACAGAAGAAGCATTTTGAAGAGCTGAACGCGTTACTTTTGTTGGGTCAACGATACCAGTGTCTAGCATATTTACCCACTCGCCAGTTGCAGCGTTAAATCCAGTTCCAACTGCTTCGCCTTTTAGACGCTCAACGATTACTGATCCTTCTAAACCAGCGTTGTGAGCGATTTGACGTACAGGCTCTTCGATCGCACGTAATACGATGTTGATACCTGTAGCAGTGTCACCGTCAGCTTCGATGCTTGCTACTTTATTATAGATATTTACTAATGCAGTACCACCACCAGCTACGATACCTTCTTCAACCGCAGCACGCGTAGAGTTTAATGCATCTTCAATACGTAATTTACGTTCTTTTAACTCAGTTTCAGTTGCCGCACCCACTTTAATTACAGCTACGCCACCAGCAAGTTTTGCTAAGCGCTCTTGTAATTTTTCACGGTCAAACTCTGAAGTTGTTTCTTCAAGCTGAGCTTTGATTTGGTTTACGCGCGCTAGGATATCTTCTGCGTTTCCTGCACCGTTTACAACTGTTGTATTTTCTTTTGTTACAACAATTTTAGAAGCGCGACCTAATTGATCGATGCCTGCTGTTTTTAAGTCAAGACCAAGCTCTTCAGTGATTACTTCTCCGCCTGTTAAGATTGCAACATCTTGTAGCATTGCTTTACGACGATCACCGAAACCAGGAGCTTTAACAGCTACAGCTGTAAATGTACCGCGAAGTTTGTTCACAACTAATGTTGCTAAAGCTTCGCCTTCTACGTCTTCAGCGATGATTAATAGAGGCTTGCCTTGTTGAACAACTTGCTCTAATACCGGTAAGATTTCTTGAATGTTACCGATTTTTTTGTCTGTGATTAAGATGTATGGATCATCTAATACAGCTTCCATTTTATCTGAATCAGTTACCATGTAAGGAGATGCATATCCACGGTCAAACTGCATACCTTCTACCACTTCTAATTCAGTTGTGAAACCTTTTGATTCTTCAAGTGTGATAACACCGTCGTTACCAACGCGCTCCATTGCTTCAGCAATTAATTGACCTACTTCTTCGTCAGCTGCTGAGATAGCCGCTACTTGAGCAATTGAATCTTTACCTTGAATTGGTTTAGAGATTGCTTTTAGTTCTTCAACCGCTACAGCTACTGCTTTTTCCATACCTTTACGGATACCCATTGGGTTAGCACCAGCCGTTACGTTTTTAAGACCTTCTCTGATCATTGCTTGCGCTAAAACTGTTGCAGTAGTTGTACCGTCACCAGCAACGTCGTTTGTTTTGCTAGCAACTTCGGCTACTAATTTAGCACCCATATTTTCAAATGCGTCTTCTAATTCGATTTCTTTTGCAATTGTTACACCGTCATTTGTAATAAGCGGTGAACCGAATTTCTTTTCTAATACAACGTTACGACCTTTTGGTCCAAGCGTTACTTTTACAGCATTTGCTAATGTATCTACACCACGTAGCATTGCGCGACGTGCTTCTTCGCTAAATTTAATGTCTTTTGCCATGTTCTTTGACCTCCTCAAGATGTTCTTAATAATCTATTTTTTACGTATGATAAGTTTGTGGTTAAAATTAGCCGATTACAGCTAAAATATCGCTTTCGCGTAAAATTAAGTATTCAGTACCTTCGTATTTCACTTCAGTACCCGCATATTTTGAGAAGATGATACGATCGCCCGCAGCTACTTCTAAAGCTACACGCTCACCGCTTTCTAATACTCGGCCTGTACCAACAGCAACAATTTTACCCTCTTGTGGCTTTTCTTTTGCACTGTCCGGTAACACGATACCGCTTGCTGTTTTTTCCTCAGATTTTACAAGTTCAATCACTACGCGATCACCTAATGGCTTTAACAAGTGAAACAACCTCCTCAAATAATATGTTTGCATTTTTATTAGCACTCAACCTCAACGAGTGCTAACACAATTATTATATTAAAACAAAGTGGGTTTTTTTTGCAAGTATTAAACAAAAAAAATTTAAAATTTACGAAAACTACATATAATAGTCTTAGATTTCGACGATTTTGAGAAATAAAGCATTCTTTTCTCTGTTCAATAATATGTATGTTACAATACGAGCAAGAAGAAATTACTAACTTTACAGTACTTCTTCGACATATATACATAAAAACCTTTTAAAGGAGTATAGAAGATTGGAAAAACGTTATTGGTATGTTATCCTCACCTACATCCTTATGCAGTTTTCAGGAGTTGTTGGTATACCGCTGTTAAAATTAACAGGAATGTTTGAGCAATATCCAGTTCGAACAGCGAATGTCATGCTTTTGACTTATTGGACCATCATCAGCTTTATCCTTGGTTTACTTATTGTCTTACTGCTGCTGCGCCGTGACATGTCCATGCGTATAGAACATGCCGGATCAACGGTAACTGTGGTCTGGTCAGTCCTTGGGGTGTTCCTGGCTATGGCTGGTCAAGCTGTAGCAGGTATGATTGAGCACGCTCTTGGCATTACCCAAGTATCTGAAAACACACAAAATATTGTTAATCTTGTTAAAGCAACGCCGTTCCTCATTGTCGTTACGTCTGTTATTGGACCAATTCTAGAAGAGATTATTTTTCGAAAGATTATTTTCGGTTCTCTTCACAAACGATATAATTTCTTTATCTCTGCATTTATTAGTTCCCTTATTTTCGCTGCCGTACACTGGGATTTTAAACATTTGCTCGTGTATACAGCCATGGGATTTGTATTTGCATTCCTTTATGCAAGAACAAGACTAATTATTGTACCCATTATTGCTCACGTGTTGATGAATACAATCGTTATTTTATCTCAAACTATTTTTGCAGATAAAATTATAGAAATGCAAAAGCAAGCAGAACAAATGCAGTTTATTTTTGGAGGCATGTTTTTATGAAGAATATCCCTTTAACACGAGGGTTTATTTATATTATTATGGGGATTTTATTCACCTACCTGGCTATTCAAAATGCTCAGGAAACCGTGTGGAACTTCCCTACGATCTTATTTGCACTCGTAGCCGCATTCGATTTCAGATTTGCGGTTCGCATTTTTATCTTGCACTATAAAATTAAAAAGTTGCAGCAGCACTATAAAAATCAAGATGATTCATCTAAATAAAAAAACCACTGTTTCAGTGGTTTTTTTACATACTAACATCTTCTCTTTCTTGCTCTGCCCTTGCCTTTAACACTTTGCGATACGAAATGCGGGAAATAATGATGCTGATTTCATACAAAATTAAGAGCGGCACTGTCACCATCATGTGCGAGAGCAATTCCGGTGGTGTAATAAGTGCGGCAATAACTAGCAGTACGAAATAGGCATACTTTCGAATTTGAGATAAAAACATAGGCGTGATAATTCCTAATCGCGTCAAAAACATGACGACAACAGGAAGCTGAAACAACAGCCCAAAAGGCAGTGTAAGCTGCATTAAAAAAGAAAAGTATTCATTAATGCCAATCACTTGGTTTACATTCAGCTCATCAGAAACGCGCGTCATAAAATCGACGACAAATGGAAACAACACAAAATAAGAAAAAGAGACACCGCCGATAAAGAGAAAAATGGAAACAGGAATATATCCAAGCGTTACCTTACGCTCTTTTTCATATAAACCAGGACTAATAAATGCCCAAAGTTGATACAGTGCAACAGGAGCTGCAAGTACACAGCCGATAATAACAGCAAACTGCATATAAATCTTAACTGGATCTGTTAGCCTAAATGCATTCATCGTTAAATTTTTTGCCTCATCAGCATGCTGTAAATAGACAATGACCTTATCCGCTATAAAAAAACCGCCAATTGTGGCAATGACAAAGAAAAATAAAACAATTAAAATGCGTTTTCGCAGCTCTCCTATATGATCATATATTGACATTTCTTGTTCGGTCATACTATGATCACCCTTTTACTCTTTGTCATCTACTTGACGCTGTTTATCTTTTTCACGATCTTCTGAGGCACCGCTAGCGGCATGCTTAAACTCTCTAAGCGTTTGCCCAACTGATCTTCCTAGCTCCGGTAACCGTTTCGGTCCAAAAATAAGCAGTGCTACAATCGCAATAATAATCCAACTGCCTGCTCCAATCCCCATATTCCCACTCTCCTTATTAATTTAGACTTAAGGAAATCGTAACACAGTCCATCTTATTCAACAGGATAATTTTTCAAAAAGTAGACAAGCGACTGTAATTCTACAGCCAGATCAATATGATGCAGTCGAATCTCATCCGGTACGTTTAAGCGTGCAGGAGTGAAGTTTAGAATCCCTTTAATTCCGCAATTCACTAAACGATCGGTAATTTGCTGAGCCACAGTGGCAGGAACGGTTAAAATCGCCACTGAGATGTCATCACTCATATAATCTTCCAATTGGTCAAGGTGATAAACCGGCACGTCGCCTACTTTTGTACCGACTTTATCTTCTATCACATCAAAAGCGCACTCAATTTTGGTGTTATTATTTTTAATAAAATTATAATTTAAAAAGGCCGTTCCCAGATTCCCTACGCCAATAAGTGCTACTTTCGTTACTTCATCTTGGTCTAACGTTTTACGGAAAAATGTAAGTAAATAATTCACATTGTAGCCGTATCCCTTTTTCCCTAATGCTCCAAAGTAAGAAAAATCCCGGCGAATAGTAGCAGAATCAACTTTCACTGCCTCACTTAACTCCGCTGACGAAACACGCTGTTTACCAGAAGCATGCAAGTTTTTTAAAAAACGATAATAAAGCGGCAATCGTTTAGCCGTTGCTTGTGGTATTTTTAATTGTTCAGTGTTCACGTTGTACCCCCTCAGTTCATGTATGTCATTACTAACATTTTCAAGTCATATTGCATTACCTTTCACAAAGCATCAACCGCTTTGAGGTAGCGCTTCCAATTCTCTCTCTTTTCTCTTGTTTTATATATACTCCGCTTCGCACCCCGACGGCTTTTGTCTATCCAGCACTACTTAAAGTCGGTAGCTAGAACGAAGTAATTAGCTCTTCAAAGGATCCGTTTGTTAGTCATGACGGGTTTTCTACATCCATCATATATAAGTTCAGAGATGCACTTATCTCTTATTTTAACATAGTATCCTGTATAAAATGTGCAGGTAAAATCATTTTATTTCATGAATCAAAACATTCGCTTCATCATTTGTCCTTGTCTCTCTACAAATTACAAACGCTTGTAGGAAGAACTTGTAGTTGAAAATATGTTAAAATACACTATGGATATACTACTAGAGGTGAAAAAATGATTATTCTACAATTGAACGGTATTACAAAATACTATGGGGCAGAACCCATTTTATCGAATATAAAGTTAGAAGTACAATCAAAAGACCGCATTGCCCTAGTGGGACGAAACGGTGCTGGTAAATCAACTTTATTAAAAATTATTGCTGAGCAGCTTTCTTATGACAGCGGAGAAATTATTAAACCTAAAGGTGTTTCCATTGATTATATGGGACAAGATACAGTTCTTGAGTCAACACTCTCCATATGGGAAGAAATGATGACGGTCTTTGCTCCGTTAAAGAAGATGGAAAAAGAATTACGTACGCTTGAAACGAAGATGGGCGATCCAGACATTTTTAATGATTCAGTTCAATACGAAAAACTAACCAAAGAGTACGATCAGCTTCAAGTAACGTTCAAAGATTTAGGCGGCTATCAATATGAAGCGGATACACGATCTATTCTTCATGGTTTCCGTTTCTCAAACTTTGACTATAGCACCCCTATTTCCTCCTTGAGCGGTGGACAAAAAACGCGCTTGGCTCTTGCAAAACTGCTTTTAACAAAGCCAGACTTGCTTATTCTGGATGAGCCTACCAACCACTTAGATATTGAAACTTTAGCATGGCTGGAACAGTTTCTGCAAGGGTATGAAGGAGCTATTTTAATTGTTTCACACGATCGTTACTTCCTTGATAAGGTCGTAAATCAAGTGTATGAAGTCACACAAAAAACAACGGTCAAGTACACGGGCAACTACTCTAAATACCTTGTACAAAAAGCAGAGCGATATGAAAAAGAGTTGCGTCAGTACGAAAAACAGCAAGATGAAGTCGCAAAACTAAATGATTTTATTCAGCGAAACATCGCCCGCGCATCGACTACAAAACGTGCGCAAAGCAGACGTAAGCAGCTCGATCGAATGGAGTTAATAAATCGACCTAACGACGGCGAAAAATCGGCTAGTTTTTCGTTTGAAATTGAGCGTCAAAGCGGAAATGAAGTCTTAAATCTCGAAAACGTGTCTATCGGATATGATGAAAACAAATACGTCGTCCAAGACGCAAACCTTCGGATTAAAAAAGGTGAAAGCCTTGCGTTGGTTGGCCCTAATGGAGTTGGGAAATCTACGTTATTAAAAGGTATTGTGGATAAACTAAGCTTCAAGACTGGAACCATTTCTTTTGGCTCAAACGTAATGGTTGGTTATTACGACCAAGAGCAAGCTAATTTAACGTCTAATAAAACCGTTTTAAATGAGCTTTGGGATGACTACCCATCCAAACCTGAAAAAGAAATTCGTACAGCGCTTGGAAATTTTCTGTTTTCAGGTGATGATGTACTGAAAATCGTTTCGACGCTTAGCGGTGGTGAAAAAGCACGTTTGGCTCTTGCGAAGCTTATGCTTCAAAAAGCTAATTTCTTAATTTTAGATGAACCTACTAACCATCTTGATTTAGATAGTAAACAAGTACTCGAGAATGCGTTAATTGATTACCCAGGGACTCTATTATTTGTTTCACATGACCGTTATTTTATTAATCGTATTGCAAACAAAATAGCAGAGCTATCTCCTGAAGGGGTAGAAGAATTTCTTGGAGATTATGACTATTATGTAGAAAAGAAAGCAGAAATAGAGGAAATCAAAGAATTAGAAAATATAAAAGCAAACGAAGAACGCACGGTAAAAGTAGATAAACAGTCCTATAAACAAGATAAAGAACAAAAGAAATTGATGAGGCAGCGAACGCGCCGCATTGAAGAAATTGAAACTGAAGTAAACAAATTAGAAGCCGCACAAGCGGAGAATGAAGAACTTCTTTGTGACCCTGAAATTTATCAAAACCACGAAGAAGTATCAAGATTAAACGGTGAAAACGAAAAAATTGCTTCACAGTTATCCACATTAATGGAAGAGTGGGAAGAATTACAGCTTCTTCTAGAAGAATAGTCTATATTTTTTCGTATTTATTCATCCTATTTACTTGTTCGTGCGCTTTAGAACAAGCTTTATCCACTCTGTGAATAAATAGTGGATATCTGTCTGATTTTCATAATTAAAACTTGTTGATAACAGGTCCGTGTACTGAGTGCACGGACTTTTCCACATAATTATCCACAGTTAATTCTAAATTTATTGAATATTGTTGATAAATTATTTTTATCCACAAAAAAAGACGAATGAGAACTAAATCTCATTCGTCTCTTACTCTTCCAAGTCTAAACCGGGGTTTGCGTTTAATGACATATCTGAGCGTTTTCCTTGAGCAAATCGTACACTTGCTGCTGCTCCAATCATTGCAGCATTATCCGTGCATAGAGATAGCGGCGGGATAATAAGTGCAATGTTTGATAATGGTGCAAATGCCTCTTCTAGCGCTGCTCTAAGTCCTTTATTAGCAGCAACTCCTCCTGCTACTAACACTTGCTTAACGTTATATTCCTTTGCAGCTTTAACGGTTTTAGTTACTAACACATCAATAACACTCGCTTGAAAGCTAGCAGCAAGCGTTTGTGGAAGAATTTCTTCACCTTTTTGCTTCGCGTTGTGGACAGTGTTAATAACTGCTGATTTTAACCCACTGAAACTAAAATCATAGGATCCTTCTTCTAGCCAAGCACGCGGTAAATCAATTAATGGCTCTCCTTCATGTGCAAGGCGGTCAATATGTGGTCCGCCTGGATATGGAAGGTTTAACGTGCGGGCTACTTTATCGTAGGCTTCTCCTGCTGCATCATCTCTCGTTTCACCAATCACTTTAAACTGACCGTGACTTTCCATGTATACAAGCTCCGTATGCCCTCCAGATACAACTAACGATAAAAGCGGGAATTCTAATTTTTTGATTAGCTGGTTTGCATAAATATGTCCTGCAATATGATGAACACCAATTAATGGCTTTTGATGTGCAAATGCTAGCGCTTTGGCTGCATTTACGCCAATAAGAAGTGCTCCCACAAGCCCTGGTCCTTCCGTTACAGCTATTGCATCAATATCTGCAAACGTCAAGTTCGCTTGATTTAAAGTTTCTTCAACTACCACCGTAATTTGTTCCACATGATGACGAGATGCAATCTCAGGTACGACACCGCCAAATCGTTTATGACTTTCTATTTGAGAGGCCACCACATTGGCTACAATTTCATGACCGTTTCGAATCACGGCTGCTGCTGTCTCATCACAGCTTGTTTCTAATGCTAAAATTAATTGATTTTCACTCATAAATTCACCCACATAACTAATGCATCCTCATTGTTATCAGAATAATAATTCTTACGAATACCTCCAGGTTTAAAACCTAGCTTTTGATACAATGATTGTGCAATATGATTAGATACCCTAACTTCTAATGTCATTGACGTAGCACCTAGTTTTCGAAGCACGTCCATCACGTTGCGCAGCAGCAATTCACCGAGTCCCTTACCTCGGTAGTCTGGCAATAGCGCAATGTTAGTTACATGTGCTTCGTCAATAACAATCCACGTTCCGCAATACCCAATAATATTTTCTCCTTCTTCCATCACAATGTAAGTTGAAAATTGATTATTGGTTAACTCATTTTGAAACGCTTCTGAACTCCAAGGTGTCGTAAAAGACTTCTCTTCAATTTTCACTACTTGATCAACATCTTTAACTTCCATTAAACGAAACTTAATTGTTAGTTTCATGTTTATACCTTCTTTTATCCTTTTTGCTGTGAAGCAAGCCAGTTGGCTTCGGCTTCAGCTAAACGAATGTAGTTCGGAACAAACGTATGCACAGACTGCGGCTCTTTCTTCATTCCTAAGAAAGCCAATTCACTAGGTCTTGGATTAAACTGCTGAACATGGGCAAATACAGCTTGTTCACCCAGCACTTCTTTTAACGCCTCTTCATGCATAGGAAGATCATTGCCTATGAATAAAATAGGTTTGTTGTATGACTTTAAATGTTCCGCCCAGTCTTTATTAATAACAAGTCGATCACTTTCAACTTCTACAAGACCTCGCTCGTTATTCCATTCATATAGTCCTGTATAAAGCTGTTGACGGCGCGCATCAAATAACGGAGCGATATATCCATCAAAATAGCGACCGTTTGCTGCTAGTGCCTCAAGGCTAGATACACCTATTAAAGGAATATTTAAAGTCCAAGCAAGTGTCTTGGCAATGGTAACTCCAATGCGTACACCTGTATAAGATCCTGGCCCGTGTGCTACTACAATACGGTCTAGCTCGCTTGGCGCAATATCACAATCCTTTAACAAAGATTCCACAGCGTTCATCACACGAACGGAGTGATTCTTTTTTAGATTCGTAATAATTTCTCCAATTACTTTGTTTTCTTCAACGACAGCAACACCCATGACAAAATTGGATGTATCAATGGCTAACATTTTCATCTTTTAAAAAGCTCCTTACATATTTCAACGTACCGACTGCCTATCGCCTTTACAAGGATTTTACGAGTCGTTTCGTTTTCATGGTAAATATTGATTTGAATATATTCATTAGGAAGCTGCTCTTCAATCAGATGAGCCCACTCCACGACCGTCACGCCATCTCCTTCAAAATACTCATCGAACCCTAGGTCTTCAAATTCATCCCCTAGACGGTACACATCCATATGATAAAGAGGAAGGCGACCGCTTTTGTATTCTTTAATGATCGTAAATGTCGGGCTATTCACATTGCGTTCAATTCCTAATCCTTTAGCTAAACTTTTTGTGAATGTTGTCTTTCCAGCTCCCAAATCGCCTTCAAGCAGCAGCACGTCACCAGCTTCTAATAAAGTTGCTAGACGAGCAGCCAGCTGATTAGTTTCATCAGGAGACGTAGACATAAACGTAAATTCGTTAATCTCTGTCATTCATTCAGAACCTCATTTCAATCTGTATATATATATTGTAAACGTTGTGGACTATACATATCCAGTAAGAAATCCAACAATCTTTAACATCGCAATTCTATAAAGAAATTTCTTTGTATATAAAAAATTCCTTAGGATTGCTCCTAAGGACGGTAAAGTTTTATATAAAAATGGTTCAAACAATAAAAAAGACGAAACACATTGTTTCGTTTCTAAAACATGGCGGTCCCGACGGGAATCGAACCCGCGATCTCCTGCGTGACAGGCAGGCATGTTAACCGCTACACCACGGGACC
>NZ_JBHZOR010000025.1:0-15736 GCF_042787605.1 Priestia sp. YIM B13491
GAACACGGAAGTTAAGCTCTTTAGCGCCAATGGTAGTTGGGACTTTGTCCCTGTGAGAGTAGGACGTTGCCAGGCACTTGAAAAAAGACTAGCTATTTTAGCTAGTCTTTTTTTGTATGTTCATTTAAGTAACAAGAAATTAAGTAAGGAATCTTTTGAGCCGTAACCTCCAGGAATCTCAAGATAAATGGGTAATCTTTCGAAGAGTATGTATGCAATAATTCATACCACCACTCCGTTTCATAACGTGAAATCATACTTAAATTATAAAGTAATAAGTAATGTGCCAACATCTCAGGGAAATATAAGCAGCTATCTTTTTCCAAGGGCGCATGCAGCGTGTTATCTTGGAAATTGTACATAAAAGGTGAACAATTATACAAACGGCTTGAAGGGTCAAGAATACGTACCTGATCTTCTGACAGAGACAATGATAGACGGGAACGCTCTTTTAAAAAAGAGTAGAGCCTTTCGTGATTCATATGATAACACCGTGTAACTTGTTCAGGAATAGACAAAGAAGTAGCTGGAAGCAATCCAATAGTTGTTAAATGGGAAAATGACCTAGTACCCAAATTTAAAAATAATGTATCTAATTCTGGTACGCACGACAACAGGTAATTCATTGTATATTTACTACCTTCTAGTTGTTTCACATGAAACAATTCTTCTCCTACTTGTGAAAACAAACCGCTTTTTTGGATCTTAACTTCATCATCTAAAAAATCATAACTTTGTTTTTTTCTTTTTCGTGTTGATACTCCATGTGCTAACACCGCCGTATTCTCTGGATATACGGGATTTTGTGTTAACAAACAGGCTTTTAACAGCTGTGACATTCCATAAAATAATAAAACTGGTTGAACTGATACAGGAGATTGTGCCGCAACTTGATAATAATTTTTACTGTGTTCCAAATAATAAATAAAGGGGTAACTGTTTTTAAAGCTATGTTGCTCTGCATCGCTATGATTCAATTTTTGATAGCGCTTTTTTAAAAAGTCTTGTACAAAAGGAACGGAGAAAAATAAATTGTAGGACGTCCAAACATCATTAAATTTATGCAACTAAATCACCTTTTCTTTTTATTAGAATTATCTGATATCTAGTGAAGTTATTGACAGGTACATATCTGCTTGTTAATCTACTAATAATATTCTGTCGTTTAAAGGAGGATTCTATAATGTGGGAAAGCAAATTTTCTAAAGAAGGCTTAACATTTGATGACGTTTTACTGGTGCCAGCAAAATCTGAGGTATTACCTAAAGACGTTGATATGAGTGTTGAACTAACAAAAACATTAAAATTAAAGGTGCCGTTTATCAGTGCAGGAATGGATACAGTTACAGAAGCTGAAATGGCTATTGCGATGGCTAGACAAGGTGGTTTAGGTATCATTCACAAAAACATGTCGATTGAACAGCAAGCAGAACAAGTTGATAAAGTAAAACGTTCTGAAAGTGGTGTTATCACGGATCCTTTCTTTTTAACTCCTGAAAACCAAGTATTTGCTGCTGAACATTTAATGGGCAAATATCGTATCTCAGGTGTGCCGATTGTCAACAACGAAGAAGAACAAAAACTAGTTGGAATCCTTACAAACCGGGACTTGCGTTTTATCCAAGATTATTCAATGCAAATTGCTGATGTAATGACAAAAGAAGAATTGGTTACTGCTCCAGTAGGAACGACTTTAGAAGAAGCAGAGAAAATTCTACAGCAATACAAAATTGAAAAGTTACCTCTTGTAGATGACAATGGCGTATTAAAAGGCCTTATCACAATTAAAGACATTGAAAAAGTAATTGAGTTTCCAAATGCAGCTAAAGATCAACAAGGTCGATTATTAGTTGGAGCAGCTGTTGGCGTAACAGCTGATTCAAACGTTCGTATCGAAAAATTAGTACAAGCTGGCGTTGATGTTATCGTTATTGATACAGCGCATGGACATTCACAAGGCGTTTTAGATACGGTAAGCAGCATTCGCGAGGCATATCCAGAGTTAAATATTATTGCTGGCAACGTAGCAACTGCTGAAGGTACAAAAGCATTAATTGAAGCAGGAGCAAACGTAGTAAAAGTAGGAATTGGACCTGGTTCAATTTGTACAACTCGTGTTGTAGCTGGTGTAGGCGTTCCACAAATTACAGCAGTATATGATTGTGCAACTGAAGCTCGTAAGCACGGTGTAGCTATTATCGCAGATGGCGGTATTAAATACTCTGGAGATATTGTAAAAGCACTTGCAGCTGGTGGACATACAGTAATGCTAGGAAGCCTTCTAGCAGGAACGACAGAAAGTCCTGGAGAAACAGAAATCTACCAAGGTAGACGCTTTAAAGTGTACCGTGGAATGGGTTCTGTAGGAGCTATGGAAAAAGGAAGTAAAGATCGATACTTCCAAGAAGATAATAAAAAATTAGTTCCAGAAGGTATCGAAGGACGTTTGCCTTACAAAGGACCTGTAGCAGATACTTTATATCAAATGATCGGCGGTTTACGCGCAGGAATGGGTTACTGTGGTTCAGCTAACTTAGAAGCGTTACGTGAACAGGCACAATTCATTCGTATGACTGGAGCAGGTTTAAGAGAAAGCCACCCACATGATGTACAAATCACAAAAGAATCTCCTAACTATTCTATGAGATAATCATGAATGTTTAAAAAACACGTTTCCCTATTAGGGAAACGTGTTTTTTATGTCATGGATCATGAATGTAACAGTACTTCTTTATCTATTTTTTTAAATTTTAGTATGATAAAATTACATTTATGTGAGTTTACGTTTGGAGGGTATAGAGTGAGAAACGCAGTACAGAAACAATTAATTTGTGTCATTGCTGTTATGTTAATGGCCAGCGTATTTTTTGTCTCTACACAAGCATCAGCTGCTCCTAAAACAGATGATATTGGCGTTGAAGCAGATGCAGCGATCTTAGTAGAGGCAAGTACGGGGAAAGTATTATACGGGAAAAATACGGATGCTTTATTAGGTATTGCAAGCATGACAAAAATGATGACAGAATACCTAGTATTAGAATCCATAAAAGATAAGAAATTATCTTGGGATCAACGTGTGCCAGTTAGTAAATATGCAGCTAAAATTTCTCAAGATTATGGATTATCGAATGTACCGTTAATTGAAAACCAAAAATACACGGTGAAAGAATTATATGATGCCATGGCTATTTACTCAGCTAATGGAGCTGCAATCGCTTTAGCTGAAGCTGTCAGTGGTTCTGAAGAAAACTTTATTAAGTTAATGAACGAAACGGCAAAAAGATTAAATATGGGTGAATCAAAATTTGTCAATTCCACAGGTCTTTCTAATTCTCTGTTAAAAGGAATGTATCCAAAAGGAACGAAGGAAGAAGATGAGAACCTTCTATCGGCTCGGGCAGTTGCTACCCTTGCTTATCACTTAATTCATGATTATCCAGAATCTTTGGAAGTAGCTAAAACTCCTTCTAAGATGTTTAGACAAGGGCAACAAGGCGAAACAAAAATGAACAATTGGAACAAGATGCTCCCAGGTTTTTCAGCTGCCTACAGCGGCGTAGACGGTTTAAAAACTGGCCATACAGATTTTGCAGGTCAATGTTTCACTGGGACTGCAGAGCGTAACGGGGTAAGATACATAACAGTTGTAATGAATGCTAAGGAAAACGGCAAGTCTACGGAAGCTGCTCGTTTTTCCCAAACAAAAAAGATATTGGATTATGCTTTTAGTCATTTTCAGTTAAAAGAAGTAGTGCCTGCTAACGGCGAGATTAAAGGGCATGAAACAATTAATGTTGCTAAAGGAAAATCAAAAGAAGCTTCCGTTTCTCCAAAGAATTCGGTAAAGATTATTACCGAAAAAGGTCAAAAGGATCATACTAAAATCAACTTTAAGTTAAACGATAAAGTTATGAACGATCAAAAAGTTGTTGCTCCTATTAAAAAAGGAGAAACAGTTGCTTATGTCAGTGCAACAAACAGCAATCTTAAAGATTTAGGCTATGTAGGAGGTCAAACTACAGATAGCATGACGCCGGTTGTGACAAACGAATCTGTTGAAAAAGCTGGATGGTTCTCTCTCGCTATCCGCAGTATTGGCAACTTCTTCAGCGATATTTGGATGAATGCTGCAAATACAGTGAATAACTGGTTTTAATGATAACTCAAGAGAAAGAAGAGATACTACAAGAGAGTATCTCTTCTTTTTATTTTTAGATTTGTTTGTATATAATCTATAAATTAGATAGGAATTTTCCGAAAAATGCGGTAAAATAGACACTAAGTTTTGAATTTTGTATATACACTAAAAATTATTGTGAAACACTTGATACAGGAGGAAGACAAACATGAATAACATTACAGGTACTGATCGTGTAAAACGAGGAATGGCGGAAATGCAAAAAGGTGGCGTTATCATGGACGTTATCAATGCAGAGCAAGCAAAAATTGCAGAAGCAGCAGGCGCTGTTGCTGTTATGGCATTAGAGCGTGTTCCAGCTGATATCCGTGCAGCAGGCGGCGTGTCTCGTATGGCAGACCCAACAATTGTTGAAGAAGTGATGAATGCTGTGTCCATTCCAGTTATGGCAAAAGCTCGTATTGGCCATATTGTTGAAGCACGCGTGCTAGAAGCGATGGGTGTAGACTACATCGATGAAAGTGAAGTGTTGACTCCAGCTGATGAGGAGTTTCATTTAAATAAAAATACATTTACGGTTCCATTTGTGTGCGGTTGCCGTGATCTTGGCGAAGCATCTCGTCGTATTGCTGAAGGAGCTGCAATGCTTCGTACAAAGGGAGAACCAGGGACAGGAAACATTGTGGAAGCAGTGCGTCATATGCGTCAAGTAAATGCTCAAGTACGTAAAGTTGTGGGCATGGACGAAGATGAGTTAATGACAGAAGCTAAACTATTAGGTGCACCTTATGAGTTATTACTGCAAATTAAACGTGAAGGTCGTTTACCGGTTGTAAACTTTGCAGCAGGCGGCGTAGCAACACCAGCAGACGCAGCGTTAATGATGCAGCTTGGAGCAGACGGTGTGTTCGTTGGATCAGGAATCTTCAAATCAGACAACCCTGAAAAATTTGCGCGAGCAATCGTGGAAGCAACAACACATTATCAAGACTATGAACTGATTGCAAACTTATCAAAAGGGTTAGGAAGTGCAATGAAAGGGATTGAAATTTCATCATTATTACCAGAAAACCGCATGCAAGAGCGTGGATGGTAATTTAAAGGGAGTTTTGACAAAATGGTAAAAGTAGGCGTGTTAGGATTACAAGGTGCCTTTCGCGAGCATGCACAAGCATTAGAAGCAGCAGGCGCTGAAGCCATTATCATAAAAAAAGTTGAACAGCTAAACGAAATAGATGGTTTAATCCTACCGGGCGGCGAAAGCACAGCGATGCGTCGTCTGATTGACAAATATGACTTTATGGGACCTCTTCGCCAGTTTGCACAAGCAGGTAAACCGGTATTTGGTACGTGTGCGGGTTTAATTTTACTCGCAGGACAAGTCGTTGACCGTGAAGAGCCCCATTTAGGTGTTATGGATATTACGGTAGCTCGAAACTCGTTTGGGCGTCAACGGGATAGCTTTGAAGCTGCCCTAAATATTAAAGATATCGGTGAAGATTTTATAGGCGTATTTATCCGTGCTCCGCATATTGTAGAAGTAGGAGAAAACGTTGAAGTCTTAGCCATGCATAACGACCGAATCGTTGCGGCAAGACAAGGTCAATTCTTGGGATGTTCGTTTCATCCAGAATTAACAGATGATGCTCGCATGGCGCAGTATTTTGTAGCAATGGTTGAAGAAGCTTCAAAAAAACCTGTATAAATGAATTGCATCTTGTACAGACTTGTAGTACATTATGATTAATAAAAATGATATTGGTATAAAGCGTTGATAGGAAATAGTAATAAGATTTTTGATTTCAAGAGAGTCGATGGCTGGTGTGAATCGATAATCAATTCTTATGAATCCGTCCTGGAGCAAGCTGTCGAAAAAGTAGTAGGCAGTTTCGGTTCATCCGTTATCTGGTTTAAGAGGAAGGCTTATTTTAGCTTTCAATTAGGGTGGCAACGCGGGTAAACTCTCGTCCCTTTCATGGGGATGAGAGTTTTTATTTTGCCCTTTTATACTAAAGGAGGTACTAAGTATGTTAGATTTAAAATTTTTACGTGCTAATTTTAATGAAGTAAAAGAAAAGCTCAAGTTTCGTGGTGAGGACTTAACGGACTTAGGTCGCTTTGAAGAGTTAGATGCAAAACGCCGTGAGCTAATTGCTCAAACAGAAGAGTTAAAAAGCAAGCGAAATGAAGTATCACAGCAAATTGCACAATTGAAGCGTGAAAAACAAGATGCTGATCATTTAATCGTTGAAATGCGTGAAGTAGGAGACCGCGTAAAGCAATTGGATGAAGAGCTTCGCAGCGTTGAAGAAGAATTAGAACTATTGCTACTTTCAATTCCTAACGTTCCACATGAAAGTACGCCTGTAGGTGAAACTGAAGATGATAACGTAGAAGTTCGCAAATGGGGAGAAATTAAACAATTTGATTTTGAACCAAAACCGCATTGGGATTTAGGAACAGATTTAAATATTTTAGATTTTGAAAGAGCTTCGAAAGTAACGGGAAGCCGCTTTGTATTTTATAAAGGGTTAGGTGCAAGATTAGAACGCGCTCTTATTAACTTTATGATGGATTTACATATGGATGAGCATGGTTATGAAGAAATCCTTCCTCCATATATGGTAAATCGTACAAGCATGATGGGAACAGGGCAGCTTCCTAAATTTGAAGAAGATGCATTCAAGATTAAAGAAGAAGATTATTTCTTAATTCCTACAGCTGAAGTACCAGTTACAAATTTGCATCGTGATGAAATTTTAAGTGGAGATCAGCTTCCAATTGCTTATACAGCGTATAGTGCTTGCTTCCGATCAGAAGCAGGCTCTGCAGGAAGAGATACACGTGGTCTTATTCGTCAGCATCAGTTTAATAAAGTAGAACTGGTTCGCTTTGTTAAGCCAGAAGATTCTTATGATGAATTAGAAAAATTAACGGGCCATGCTGAAAAGGTTCTTCAACTATTAGGTTTACCTTACCGGGTTCTAAGCATGTGTACAGCTGACCTAGGTTTCACAGCAGCCAAAAAGTATGATATTGAAGTTTGGATTCCAAGTTATGAAACGTATCGTGAAATTTCTTCTTGTTCAAACTTTGAAAGCTTCCAAGCTCGCCGTGCTAATATTCGCTTCCGACGTGATACAAAAGCAAAACCAGAGCATGTTCATACACTAAACGGTTCTGGCTTAGCAATTGGTCGTACGGTAGCTGCAATTTTAGAAAACTACCAGCAGGAAGATGGATCAATTCAAATTCCAGAAGTGCTGCGTCCATATATGGGAAATAAAGAATTTATCTCTAAATAAAAGTAAAAGATGTTCATTAAGAATTAATTCTTAATGAACATCTTTTTAAAAAAAATCAATAAAAGAGTTGACTTCATTATTTATATATGATAAATTAATACTTGTCGATACGGAGGAATACCCAAGTCCGGCTGAAGGGATCGGTCTTGAAAACCGACAGGGGTGTTAAAGCCCGCGGGGGTTCGAATCCCTCTTCCTCCGCCATATTTGACTTATAATGCAATTAACATAGCGCGATAAATTGGAGATTGGAAAACCGTTACTTATAAGTAACGGTTTTTTATTTGTTAAAAATGCCGCTTTATCTATTAAAGCGGCATTTTTTTATAGATGACGGCGTTTTAGCTTTTCATTATGTTGTAAAAAGCGAGCCACTTTTTCAACAATTGATTCAATTGAATCAGGATTCTTGATAAGGTCGTATTCTCTAATATCTAAACGAAGAATAGGGCAAGCCGTAAAGTTATTAATCCAGTCTTCGTATCGGGCGTGCATCTCTTTCCAATAATCAAGAGGCGTTTGCTGTTCCATTGGTCGCCCTCTTTCTTGAATCCGATCTACAATATCTTCGAAGCTGCCTTCCAAATAAATGAGCAGATCCGGATGAGGAAAATATGGAGTCATAACCATTGCATCGAACAAGCTTGTATATGTTTCATAGTCTACTTTAGACATCGTTCCTTTTTCAAAATGCATCTTAGCAAAGATACCGGTATCTTCGTAAATGGATCTGTCTTGGATGAAGCCGCCGCCATACTCGAAAATTTTCTTTTGTTCTTTAAAGCGTTCCGCTAGAAAGTATACCTGTAGGTGGAAGCTCCAACGTTCAAAATCTCCATAAAATTTGTCCAGGTAAGGGTTGGAATCTACTTTTTCAAACGATGTGCGAAATTGGAGAGCATCAGCCAATGATTGAGTCATTGTAGATTTCCCAACTCCAACTGTGCCCGCTATCGTCAACACAGCATCATTAGGAATGTTGTATTTCGATCGTAAGTTTACCATTACATACTCCTTTTTAACATACTCTCTTGAACCTCTGATAAGATTCTATTTAAGTGTTGTTTATTTTGTACAAAATCTATTTCATCACCGTCATAACGTAAAATGGTTACATCAGGGTTATTTTGTTCAAACGCCGTCATAGCCTTTTCATAATCATCACTTAGCCTCGCAAGGTAGTGAGGATCGATGTTTCGTTCAATTTCTCTTCCGCGCATTTTAATACGCTTTAACAAGGTATCTAAACTGGCATTTAAATAAATAATAATGTTCGGAGCTGGCATATCAGCCGTTAAGATGTGGAAGATTTGTACATATTTTTTATACTGTTCATCTTTTAACGTTTGCTCAGCAAAAATCATGTTTTTCATAATATGATAATCTGCTACAACAGGTTTTTTATAAGATAAGAACCCTTTTTGAATATCCTCCAATTGCTTATATCGATTACATAGAAAAAACATTTCAGTTTGAAAACTCCACTCGTTGATATTTTCATAAAATTTCCCGAGAAATGGATTTTCATCTACGATTTCTTTTAAAATTTCGAATTGAAATGCTTGTGCAATCTCTTTAGCTAGAGAGGTTTTTCCGACACCGATGGGTCCTTCTACTGAAATAAAAGGTGTGCCTTGCATTCATTTGCCTCCTTCATGACCACTCGTTCAAAAAAAACAGACAAAAAATATTTTAACATAGAGAAGGAGAATAAGGGGAAAAGAAATTTCTTTCAGTAAGAAGAATAACAAAAAGCCTACTGTTCACAGTAAGCTTTCCCTATTTATGGCTGTGTCACTCTTTTTGTAATTTTGAAGTTGTCTTCAATCAAGAGCCAGTTTTGCGGGAAGTCCAGGCCTAGTTTCCAGTAGGCCATTCCTCTAAGTTTTAATTCTTTGATTAAATTAAACTTGGCCTGAATAGACCTAGCGTCTTCAAACCATACTTCGTGGGTGCGCTGCTGTTCATCTTTATACCGGAAGAAAGGAGCTTGTGCTTTATCGTCGTATTGAATCGCTACTTTATAGCGAGCTGCCAACTCAATAGCTCGTTGAGGACTAATGGCTTTGGCATACTCTCCTCCTGGTTTGTAAGGAAGTGTCCAATCGTAACCGTATAGGTTTTGACCCATGATAATTTTTGAACTAGGTATTTCAGATACTGCATATTCTAAAACATCACGTACGGGACCAATAGGAGAGACGGCCATGGGAGGCCCACCGCTATATCCCCATTCATATGTCATCGGAACAACGAAGTTAGCAATCTCTCCAATGGCTTTATAATCATGTGCTTCATACCATTTGCCTTTTTGATCTCGACTTGTTTTCGGAGCTAAAGCCACAGACATAAGAAGTTGCTCATCTTGAAGCCGCTTTTTTGCTTTCTGTAAAAATGCAATATAGGCTTCTTTATCTGCTGGACGCAAAAATTCGAAGTCAAAATGAATGTCTCTGAAATTTTGTTCTTTCGCTGTTTTTACAATATTATTTAAGAGCGTATCTTGAGCGTCTTTATTATTTAAAATTGCTCGGCCGACTTCGTCACTGAATGCACCGTTTTCAATATTAGCCAATACCATTAAGAAAATGACGTCATTTTCTTTAGCAATAGAACCTAAATTGTTAAGTGGAGGTGCCTTTAGAGAACCGTCTTTTTGCACTTCGAAGTTCGCTGGCCCGAGATAAGTAAGGTATTTTGCATTTTGATTAATCATTTTCTCTGTTTGAGGAGTGATTTTTCGATTGCTTGTTTCAACATACCCTAAAAACTCACCGTTTCTTTTGTTTGGAGAAGGGGGAATTAAGATGCGGCGGCCAGGTGTTAAGGGTGCTGTAACTGAAACATTGTTCGCATTGGCAATAGCCTGATAGCTAACGCCTAATTTTCTTCCTATCTTCCATATAGTGTCCCCAGCTTTTACTGTGTAGTAAGTACCGTTGATTGGAATAACCATAGATTGCCCGATGACGAGTTGACTTGGATTAGGTAATTCATTTGCTCTTATAATTTTCCCTGCGTCAATGCGGAACTGTTTTGCAATACTATATATACTGTCACCTGCTTTAACAGTGTAAATTTGCATAATAAAAAGCCTCCATTTCATATGACTTACTTCCATCATATGAGAAGGCTTTTTACTTAATTCATCAACTCGGTATGTTTGCAAATACGAGCATTTAATACATTATGCATCATTCTCAAAGCAAAGGTATTGTCTTCATCTGCGTTTGAAGCAATACAATCTTCAGGCACAATTAAGTTATACTCACGCATATAAGCATCGTTGGCTGAAAAAAGCACGCATATATTTCCCGCAATTCCTGTTAAAATAAGTGTATGCACATCGAGCTGTGATAGCAAAATATTTAAAGCTGTCCCATAGAAGATAGAATGCTTTGGTTTAATTAAGAAGTAATCAGCGTTTTGTGGTGAAATATGATGTAGAATGGGTGAGCTTACCTCATTTGTACAGTGTGTTAAAATGGTTTCTAAGTTTGCTTGCCACAGCTTATAGTGGTCATTCACATAGATAATAGGGATATGTTGAGACGATGCGTACTGTTTTAACTGGGCAATGTTTTGAGCAATGGTTAAAGATTTTTCAGCAAGTATTTTGCCGTTTTTAAATTGAAAATCGTTTAGCATATCAATAATAATTAAAGCACTTTTAGCATTACTTTTAGCATTCTTCACACAAGGTCTCTCCTTTTCCTGATGTACATAGTAAATAGTTTGACTCAGAAAAAATATAATATGTAAGGTTGGATAAAAAGTGTTAAATGATGAAAAGTATATGAGGTTGGCAATTGATGAAGCATTAAAAGCCAAAGATAAATTAGAGGTTCCCATTGGAGCAGTTATTGTTCAAGATGGTGAGGTGGTTGCTTCAGCTTATAACTTACGAGAAACAGAACAGCGATCAGTTGCTCATGCGGAACTTTTAGCAATTGATGAAGCATGTAAGAAACTAGGAACATGGAGATTGGAAGACGCTACGTTATATGTCACCTTAGAACCATGTCCGATGTGTGCAGGTGCTATTGTATTATCAAGAGTAAAAAGAGTTGTGTTTGGAGCTTATGATCCTAAAGGTGGCTGCGCAGGAACATTGTTAAACTTATTAGAGTTTGAAAAGTTTAATCATCAAGCAGAAGTAGTAGGAGGTATGCTAGAAGAAGAATGCGGGAGCCTCTTAACTACCTTTTTTCGTGAGTTGCGTCAACGAAAAAAGGCTGGAAAATAGCGCTGAACAAGTAAGTTTTCTATAGCAGTTGCATTTTTGAATGAAAAGACGTATACTTGTAAATGCATCAACTTGATGCCCAAACTATTGGTTTCAACTTTGCCGTGCTAAGCGGGGAGGTAGCGGTGCCCTGTACTCGCAATCCGCTCTAGCGAGGCCGAATTCCTTCTTGAGGTTAGCTCATCTTAGGGCCTGCCTTAAGTAAGTGGTGTTGACGTTTGGGTCCTATGCAATGGGAATCTGTGAACCCTGTCAGGTCCGGAAGGAAGCAGCAGTAAGCAGAACCTCTCATGTGCCATGGGGTCGCCTGAACCGAGCTAACTGCTTAAGTAACGCCTGGGGTGGCTAATCGACGGAAGGTGCACGGCAGTTATATACATAAGTTTAGTCTACTCTGTTGGAGTAGGCTTTTTATTTTATCTCTCACTATTTTGAAAAAAAACCTCATAATACGCTATAATGATAACTAATGAATTATATTAAAAGGAGAGGATGTAGTGGCATATCAGGCTCTGTACCGTGTATACCGTCCTCAAAGCTTTAACGACGTAGTCGGTCAACAACATATTATCAAAACACTTCAAAATGCCCTTGTCCAAGAGAAATTTTCGCATGCGTATTTATTTTCTGGGCCTCGAGGGACAGGAAAGACAACAGCTGCTAAAATTTTAGCGAAAGCCGTTAACTGTGAAAAAGCACCCATTGCTGAACCCTGTAATGAATGTGCAACTTGTCGGGGAATTACTGATGGTTCCATTTCTGATGTAATTGAAATTGATGCAGCTTCTAATAATGGAGTCGATGAAATTCGAGATATCCGTGATAAAGTAAAATATGCACCTAGTGCTGTTCGATACAAAGTGTACATTATTGATGAAGTTCATATGCTTTCAATTGGAGCTTTTAACGCTTTGTTAAAAACGTTAGAAGAACCTCCTGCACATGTTATCTTTATTTTAGCTACAACAGAGCCGCATAAAATTCCATTAACGATTATCTCTAGATGTCAGCGCTTTGATTTCAAACGCATTTCGCCAGAAGATATCGTATATCGAATGAAGGAAGTATTAGGTTCTGAAGAGCTAGAAGTAAGCGAGGATGCTCTTTACGAAATTGCGAAAGCTTCAGAAGGCGGCATGCGTGATGCACTTAGTCTTTTAGACCAAGCTATCTCGTATAGTACGGAGAAGGTGAGCTTAGAGGATGTTCTATCCATAACAGGAGCAGTATCACAGGCTTTTATTGTGAAGATCGTCCAAGCTATCTTTAACGAAAACATTGTAGAAGCGCTAGACTCTGTTGAAAGTTTGATCAAAAACGGAAAAGATCCAGCGAGGTTTGTAGAGGACCTCATCTTCTATTATCGTGATGTTCTGCTTTATCAAGCTTCTGAAGAAAATGCATATTTACTTGAAAAAGCAGCGGTTAACGAAGAGTTTAAAGAACTGAGTTCAAAAATGGATAGTGCTTTTATTTATAAAGTCATTGCTGAATTGAACCAAACTCAGCAAGAGATGAAATGGAGCAATCATCCTCGAGTGCTACTTGAAGTAGCTTTAGTAAAATTAGCTCAAAGTTCTACAAATCAAGAGAGTGCTCTTCCATATCAAGACATTTTACAAAAAATGAATCAAATGGAAGCAGAACTGCAGCAGTTAAAAGAAAAAGGCATTCAAGTTGATCATACAGCTCAGGCAGCGCAAACAGAGAAAAAACAGACAAGACAGTCAAGAAGTCAGTATAAAACGCCTGTTGGGAAGGTAAATGAAGTTTTAAAAAATGCCACTCGGCAGAATTTAGAAACGATTAAGCGATCCTGGGCGCAGGTGTTAGACACATTGAAACAACAAAATAAAGCTTCACATGCAGCGTTGTTATCTAACAGTGAACCGGTTGCGTCTTCAGATCAATCATTTATACTTAAATTCAAATATGAAATTCATTGCAAAATGGCTTCTGAAAATAACAACAATGTACGTGATAATTTAGAGAATATCTTATATACTTTAATTGGCAGCAAGCGTGAAATGGTTGCAATTCCAGAAAGTGAATGGGATAAAGTAAGAGAAGAGTTTCTTCAAGGACAGCAAAGCGATGGGTCATCAGGTCAACCACAGGAGGAAGACCCTGTGGTTGCGGAAGCGAAAAAGCTATTTGGAGAAGACTTAATCGAAATTCAAGAGTAAATTTAGGAGGAATGTTCATATGATGAAAGGCATGGGCAATATGCAAAAAATGATGAAACAAATGCAAAAAATGCAAAAAGATATGCAAAAAGCGCAGGAAGAGTTAGCTGAAAAAACTGTTGAAGGTACAGCTGGCGGCGGAATGGTAACAGTTGTAGTTAACGGTCAGAAACAAGTAATTGATGTAAATATTAAAGAGGATGTAGTAGATCCTGAAGATATTGAAATGCTACAAGATTTAGTACTAGCAGCAACAAATGACGCATTAAAACAAATGGACGATTTAACAAATAACACAATGGGTCAATTTACAAAAGGTTTAAATATTCCAGGACTTTAATAAGGTGGTTGCCACGTGCATTATCCAGAACCAATATCCAAGCTTATAGATAGTTTTATGAAGTTACCCGGCATTGGTCCAAAAACAGCTGTTCGCTTAGCGTTCTTTGTTTTATCTATGAAAGAAGATACAGTATTAGATTTTGCAAAAGCATTAGTCAATGCGAAGCGAAATTTAACCTATTGTTCAGTTTGCGGACATATCACAGATCAAGATCCTTGTTACATTTGTCAAGATCAGCGCAGAGAGCGAAATGTGGTATGTGTCGTGCAAGACCCTAAGGATGTCATTGCAATGGAGAAAATGAAAGAATATAACGGCTTGTATCATGTCCTGCATGGCGCAATTTCACCTATGGAAGGAATAGGGCCTGAAGATATCAAAGTACCAGAGTTATTAAAAAGACTTCAAGATGATGAGATTCAAGAAGTGATTTTAGCCACTAACCCGAATATAGAGGGCGAAGCTACGGCTATGTATATCTCTAGGCTCTTAAAGCCGACAGGAATTAAAATTACTAGAATTGCTCATGGGTTACCCGTTGGAGGAGACCTTGAGTATGCAGATGAAGTAACATTATCTAAAGCCCTAGAAGGTAGAAGAGAAGTATAACGAGGTACTCGCATATGTTTTTTAAAAGAAAAGGTTGGTTACGCAAAGAGTATGATGATGAATTTGTGAAGACTTTTATGCAAGTAAAGCAGGAATGGAGTCACAAAACTTCAATGGTAGAAAGAAGTGTAGATCCTTCAGAAGAGGTAATGGTAGATATTCGATTAGCCAAAATGAAGTATCTTTTTCTATTAAAAGAAGCCAAGCATCGAAATATTTCAATTAACAGGATGTCATAGAGGCATCCTGTTTTGTTGTCTTTATAAAATAAGGATTTCTCTCCGTGAATAGTGCTTTTTTTGAATGCTTGGACATACATATAAGGTAACTTATCTGCTTTAAGAAGGAGGCAACATGCTAAATCATCCCATTGTAGTTGTGTCTTTTTTAACAGGACTAATCATTCTACTCTTAGTAACAGGTGGTGTTGAAAAAATGCTTCGAGTCATTGGAAATTTATCGATTAAGCTGATTATTGGCGTTCTGCTGCTTTTCTTTATTAACATCTTTGGGGTACAGTTCGGTATTCATATCCCTATTAACTTCCCCACAGCCATTGTTTCAGCTATTTTAGGTATTCCAGGAATAGCTGCCTTACTTGTTATTAATAATTTCATATTATAATTTGGAGGAATATCCAAAATAAAAGTTTTCTGGAATCTTTTCGAGAAAACTTTTATTTTTTTTGAAAAAGTTGTTGACCAACAAGTTAACAGATGTTATATTTATATACGTCGCTAAGACAACAACAAAAAAATAACTCAAAAATAACTTAATGAAAAAAGTTGTTGACAAGTTATTATCGAGGTGGTAAGATAAGAAAGTCGCCTTGAGACAAGAGTTCTTTGAAAACTGAACGAAATAGTAAACGTCAACGTTAATTTTTATTTTTTAAATGAGCAAGTCAAA
>NZ_JBHZOR010000026.1:0-14429 GCF_042787605.1 Priestia sp. YIM B13491
TTCTCATCCAGCCCTTACAATCTTCTACTGTACATTCCCAAACCTCTGTTTGTTCTTGAGCTAAAGGTTCTTGATTTCTTTTGCCGTAATAATACATACTAACATCACTACTCCTCATATTACATTATAGCTTATAAAGGAGTAATAATCATTTATATCAATTAGTGTTTCTTACCATTTTATTTTCATGGAATAATGCACGGAATTTTTGATATGAGAATTTCTAAACACTTGGTAATAATGTTCATATCTTCTTCTTTTGCTTTTTAATTGTACCACTTACTGTAGTAGTACATCCCTAAACTAAGCCGCCAACGTAATGAGGGTTAGTTTAAAGATTAGTTTAATGGTGGAATCATTTCGCTTATCACCAGTAATCAAATGGTTATTTATAGGGACTTTCCAGAAGTTTCATGACTTGTAGGAGACTTGTATTTCGATTTATTATAAATAATAAAACTTCATTTTACCTCAAATCAAAATATATTGTCAATGAAAAATTTGTAATATTTTCAAAAAATGTTATAATAGTTTTACAATTGTTTTTTCGATCGTATTTCGAATTCCGCTGTGTTTTTTTCAGATAGAATTATGGATACATTTTTTCAATACCCTTTTTAAAATTGAAAAAAAACTCAAACAGTTGTGTGAGCTTTAAAGGTAAGTTAGTTGAATAAAATTATTAATTTACTATCTAATAGTAACCGAGTTTTTATTCTACAAGGAGGCCTAGAATAATGAATCTAATCAATAAGAAAGTTACACACAAGCTTTTTGGGATAGGCAGTATAGTTAAATGTAATGATTCTAGTATTGAAATACATTTCGCATCGGAAAATAAAAAGTTTGTTTTCCCCGATGTATTTGGAAAGCATCTAAAACTGCATGATAAAAGTGTTGCTCATTCACTCGAAAAAATTATAGAAAAAAAGGAAATGGAACACAACGAGGAAGAACGGAAAAAGGAAGAGGAAAAAAAGCTACAACGAAAAAACCAGGAACTTCGCTGGGGACTTGAAAAACTTATGAAAAATCATAAACTTCATTCTGAATCACAAATGGTTTTTTGGTGTGACACAGAAGAACAGAATAGTTCTTTTTTAGAGTGGAAGGTTTTTTCAGGTGTAATAAAAAGCGGTAATAACAAGGGGAAGCCAACCAAACCCATCCGTTTGCACCAAAATAGTGCTGTCTTGTTAACAGCAATAGATTCCAGTATGCCTGAAAAAGACAGACGTATCTTAGGCGTCTATATGGTGAATGAAGATTTTATCGGTAAGCTTTGTGAAGATGGATATATTCCTGCTCATTCAAAATACAGACTCCAGCTCACAGAACAGGAATCGGATCAGATGCCTTTCTGGAAATATTATGTAAATGAAAGAACGTCCCAAAAAATGACATGGAATACAGGTAAATACCGTTATTTTGATAATTTATGGATGGCTCAAATTTTGCTTGATATAGCTGAGTTGAAAAGTGACGCAAAGGAAAGAGAGCTGGCACAACAATTTTTTGAACATTTTTGTAAAATGAATCTGATAACAGCTGAGGAGTTACCAAAGCCTAATGGCGCATTGATGCGTATGTAAACGTTAGCCCAAAGATAATAGGAATGATTAAGGACTGACACATTTTTCTCACCCATCATTAATAGCGAACGCTCATTGGCTCTGTTTGCTATTAAAAAGGCAAGAACAGAACATAGGAGAGAAGATGGAAGATGAAGGATATAACGTGAAAATATTTAGTAATGGAAAAACAGTAACTATAAGAGTATCGAATGAATTAGTAACAACCTTAAAAAGTCATTATGTAAAAAACATGAAAAGATACTCTTATACGGTTACTAAATATCCAAGTATTTTTTTCTTTGAAGAAGAATTGATGAAACAAGAATGATAAGTAGATAATGAGGAGATACACCTATGCTTAAATTTAAAGTTATTTTCGAATTTATAAATGGCAGAACAAAGGAATTAAAATTCGAAGCCGAATCAAAGAAAGAAGTCATTAGTCATATAACAAAATATGAAAGATTCATTTCGAATGAAAAAGAGTTAGTGCACATCAATTTAAATAACGTGGTACAGTTTATGATTACAGAAGAAAAATAATAATAAAAACTAGGCATCTATTAATTGAGGTGCTTTTTATTTTAATAAATAGACTGATTTAAATTTAAATGACATTTCTGAGAGTAGTAATAAAATTGAGCGGTTAATTTTGATATATAATCAGATTAGCATTAGGCTTATAGCTAAATGGAAATATGACCCTAAGGAGATATCACAATAATGCAAGACCTAAAAAATAATAAACCGACAGCAGCTTGGCAACAAAGAATGGAAGATGATGAAATTTTCACTGCAGAGAATATTAAAGCCACTGATGAAATCCTTGAGACCTATATGAATAGACTTAAAGGTTCTGTAGATAAAATGTCAGAACAAGATATCTTAGAATATGTAAAAGAGGTAGTTATAGGATTAAACGAATTAAATGAACAATTTGACTATTTCATTGAAACGTTAGAAAGAGAAGAACTTTGCGAGTTTATCATTAAAGCCGCAAATGCAGCTGGCTTAGAGACTGAAGAGGATATCACAGAAGAGTGGAGAGAGTGGTAACATACAGATGCTTACATATAAGAGAATGAAATATGGGTTCTAAGCAGTTATTTCTAGTTACCATAATCATGACTCTAGGAAGTAATGTAAAAGAAGAACATTGTATGAAATGTTCTTCTTTTATAAATGATCAGAGTGAGGTATAGCTGCATATATTTGCAGGTGTCTTTTTGACACTTAAACTTAATCATTCTAATGGCCATGAAAAAATGAAAGGGAATATTGATAAACATAAATAATTACGAATCCTAACAAAATTAATAGCCATACATGCAATTTCCTGAAGTGCTTGATGGTATTTCCAATTATTTCATGAAAGATAACAAAAGACAGTGTACCGATTGCTGCGCCAGTCGATAAAGCTTGTAGTTTAAGTGAGGAAACTTGTACACTTTCACCAATGAATAAACTGCCTCCTAAAGACAGCGACAGAATGGCTACAATTAGTAAAAAGAAGATGTTAGGTATTTTTGCTATAGAAAGGACTGTCATAATTGCCATCCCCTCTGGGACCTGATGTAAAAGGGTAGCTGCGAATACAGAAGCTGATTGGTGCATATCTGTTATTCCAAATGTAATACCTGTGATGACATTATGAAAAAAGATAGCAACCGTTAATAAGATAAGTGCCTGTAAGGGTGAAATTTCGCTGTTTTGTTTATGCAAAAAGAGGTCAACGCATAGCATGATGATATATCCGGCTACAATTCCTAATAAAACGCCTCTTAAATCATATAGATGCCAAGTAGACGGAAGGATATCAAAGAACAATAAGCCCAATAAGATTCCACCGCATATAGCATACATAAATTGGATTCTTCCCCTTGCCAAATGGTTTACTAATTTGAGAAGTCCTCCTCCTACTAATAAACCCAGTAAAGAACCTAAAGTAAATAAGATATTCATTTCTATATGCATAATTGCTACTTCCTTTCGGCTATATGGTTTTTTACAACTAACCTATTCAAAGGAAAGGCAATCATACCTATGTTTTATAAATGGTTAAAAAAATAAAAGTACACGATATTAACTTGGGAGTAATTTTTAGGTAAATCACTAATAAAAAAGGACATACTAACGTTATCTAAAAAAGAGGTGTTACTATGGAATCTCCTTTTGAAATGATAACCAATGTGGACAAGGTCGAAAATGCTTATTATATAGAAGTGAAACCAGGTGAGTACAATGCAAAGTATTGGAATAAAGAATCGGTCTATTTTGCTGATGAAGCTTTTGCTTATTTCTATACCACGATTTGCAAGTATGTGCCACAGTATCAACCTACCCAAGTGACAGAAATCAAAGCAGAAACATGGCTGAGGATCAGTAATCAGCTGCAAGAACTCGCATATTTTTTGAGCACTAATCCGCCTATGATTAAACTAAAGAAATGGATTGATTTTAGCAAAGTAGAGGGAACGTACAAACAGTTTGATCGTCAAAAAAACAAGTACATTTGCGAGTTAATTAACATGATTAACGAATTTACAGTGTGGATAACAAAGGTATGTCAAATGCAATCATATATCACCATTTTGGGCACTTAACAGGCCTTGAAACCTTAGAGGCTTGGAATGAAGAGCAAAAATCCCAAAAACAAATCGTGAGTTACATCACTAAAAATGCCCTCAGATGAAGCAAGTGCTTCTATAAATCAAAAAAAGCTACTTTAAAAAGTAGCTTTTTTGATTTAAGTTTTTGAAGAATGTAAAATCTAATTGGTATCATTCGTTACTTCAAGGGAAGTAGGTTTGGTGTTCCTTTTGAAAAATGAAAGAATTACCATTATAAGAACGAATGCTACACAAACTATAGAGCTTAACCTATTCGCACTGTCTATGAGAAAGACTATGAAGCTAATAATTAATGTACATGCGGCAAAAAGCGTTAAATAAGGGAAGCCCCAAAGTTTAAAATATGGTTTTTCTTTATATTGAGGACGTAGCTTTAGCTGAGCTAAGCAAATACTAATCCATATAAGAGAAACTGTAAATCCAGGAATAGCTAATAAATAAGAAAAAGCTTTTTCAGGATATAAGTATACGAGGTACGTTCCCAATAATAAAAATAGGACACTGAAAGCTAAACTGTAAACAGGTACGCCTTGTTTATTTACATAGGACAAACTTTTAGGAGCATCTCCCGACTGAGATAAAGAATGAAGCATCCTTGTACAGCCATAAATACCTGAATTGGCTGCTGAAAGAACAGCTGTTAATAAAATAAAGTTCATAACATGAGAAGCCCCTTGAAGCCCGGCTGTTTCAAATACTTGGACAAAAGGGCTAGCATTTGCATCAATTTTATCCCATGGTATCAAGCCGCAGATAATAAAAATAGGCAAGGTATAAAACAGAACTACTCTCCACATAACGCCTTTAACTACCCCTGGTAAGACCTTTTCAGCATCTTTTGTTTCCGTAATAGTTAAACCAATGAGTTCTGATCCTCCATACGAGAAAATGACTACAAGTAATGTAGAAAAAACGGCTTTCCAGCCATTTGGCACAAAATCACTATAATTGTGAAGGTAATGAGAAGATGAATTATTACTTGGCATAATTCCAAATAGTATCGCTATACCTAATAAAATAAAAGCAATAATAACAAAGATTTTAATACCAGCAAACCAAAACTCAATTTCTCCAAAAGACTTTACGCTTGTAGCATTAATTAAAATAAGTACAATTGAACAAATGAGACAGAGAATCCATAAAGGAATAGAAGAAAACCAATATTGTAGAAAACTACCTGCAGCGATGACTTCAATAACGCACACAGTAAGCCACATAAAGCAATAAGTAGCTCCCGTTACAAAAGAAAAACGTCTTCCAAAAGCTTTTTGAATTAGATCTTTCATATTGTGAGATGGGTATACAATAGCCATTTCAGCCAAAGCTCCCATTACAATGAGAAGCAATAGTCCAGCAAATAGATACGAAAAGATAACCGAAGGTCCTGCTAATCCAATTGTATCAGCACTCCCTTTGAAAATTCCTGTCCCAATCATTCCTCCAATAGCAATCATTCGAATGTGTCGCGGTAATAACTGTTTTTTTAACGTATTCTTTGATGCGGTATTTTCTTTCATGATGCCCTCCTTTTAACATAAAAAAGTCCCTGCTGAATTATTCAGCAGGGACGAAAATTTCGCGGTACCACCCTATATTGTAAAAATATCTTACCTCTTAATTAGCATAACGGTTTTATCCGTCCTCTCTAAAACACCATTAGAAGAGGAAGCTCTAGGAGTGAATTTCATCTCTAATCTTTGTACTGACTTCCACCAATTATCAGCTCTCTATAACAGGGAGATTAGGATTACTTAAGATCCTATCTTAGCTTTTGTTTATTAAATTAAAGTGTATGTAATGTATATCATCTTAGTTAGTTTGAAATTAAATGTCAATATATTTTTATCTATTTACAGCTATAAGAAGAGTTATTAGCTTTTACATAAAGATAATCATTACCACTATTCGGTATTTAATCATTCCTTTTCCACTCGTTTGTACTGTGATTGAATTATATGCTTTTCTATAATAGAAAACCTGCTGTGCAAACAAGAGTACAGTAGGTTTTCAAATCAGAATAAAAATGGTGAGAAAATATCTCAGTATCGTATTTTATCCTAAAGAATAGAACAAGGCAAGAGTTATTCTTTTTTTTATAACATTTGAATTACACATATACCAAACCTTTAACAATAGGAATTTTAAAGCTTTGTTACTTTTTATAAGGTACATTGTCGTAACTAAAATTAAATAAGTAAGCCTATTTATGTTACAGTGTACATAGGAACATGTATGAGTCTGGAAGCAAGGTTATGAAACGTGCAATAGGTATATTTCTTATTGTTCAATCTTTATTAATGTACTTAACTATTAATAAAATTTATACTCCTAATATGACTACAATAGTAGAGAGAAATACGGGAGTTATGACAGTTTCATATAGTTACCCTCGGGTGTATTGGTCAAGTTTTATCGGTTTGGGTATTGTGCTTATATTGGGAACATATTTAGTTTTTGCTAAGGTAAAGAAGCAGATCTTTAATTAAAGGTCTGCTTCTTTTTCTACCAATAAAATTGTTTTATGGTAACTAGATTTGTATATGGTAGATATAGAAATCTACGTTTCCAGATATACATGTATCTTTTTTTCTTAATCAACTAACGCTGCAGGATAACCCAATGAATTTGTTGTATAGATACGTAGTAAGAGTTATGACTAAATCAAACATGAGTTCTTTTTTTATGTAACTGTGATTTATTAAAGTCTCACTAAAATTTTAAAAGAGGTGTTTTTAATGGTTTTAGGGATTTATCCTTATTTAGTTATGAACGGTAATGGACAAGAAGCTGTTAAATTTTACGAAAAAGCATTGGATGCCAAAGTTATTGGAGTTCAAACGTTCGGAGAAATGCCCGGAAATCCAGAATTCCCTACTCCTATAGAAGCAATAGATCGTGTAATGAATGCGCACTTAAAAGTTGGTGATAATGATTTGATGCTTTCTGACACATTCCCAGGTCAACCATACCAAATTGGATCACAAGTAACGGTAGCTATCGCCATAGACAGTATAGAAAAATCAAAAGAAGTGTTCGAAAAACTAAAAGAAGGTGGTCAAGTAGGAATGCCACTTCAAGAAACTTTTTGGAGCCCATCATATGGACAAGTAACAGATAAATTCGGTGTTACTTGGCAAATTTCCACACAAGCTGCTGATAATGAATAATTAATAAAAAACTGGTATTTTTATTATTTCTAGAGTTCTTCTCCTTCAAGCTTTTCTTGGTTGAGTTCCGGAATGTGTTTTATGTTAACCAAGGATATGCATCACATATATCAAAAAAAAGAAAAACCCACCTGATTTGTCAGAGGTGGGCTTTTCTTTTTGCTAAATATTAAGGGTGTAATTGCTTGTTACTTACATATCATTTAATATTTTTGTAGATATTTATTATAACCTATCAAATCATTTTGAGAAAGCAAAAAATGAAAACGGTTACTTTATATTGAAACTAAAAGGTTTCTTTTCTATTTCATACTGATAAAATCCATTATGAGAACTGAACATGTATAAAATATAAGGATGCAGACAGTAAGATAATACAGAATAGAATACATGTATAAAGTCAGGGAGTGTCTGTTGTTTCCATTAACATTAATGAGTATTCTTTTAAAAAATTATAGAAAAAAAACGCCCCTCATTTGGGGCGTACTCTATTATCATTATAAAACATAACCTAAAAACAGTCTACAATTTCATTTTTTTTTAGGTTATAGTTTGATTACTGAATTCAGTAAGACCCATGGGTACATTTAAAATTGAAAGGAAAATTTCTATGATACACAAACATGCTCCTGTTTTAATAGTAGGTGGAGGTCTTAGTGGACTTACCTCTGCTCTCTTTTTGGCACGTCATAACGTTGATTATTTACTGATTGAAAAACACACTGGTACAGCTATCCATCCAAAAGCCGGAGGGATTACATTTCGTACGATGGAAATATTTCGACAACTTGGATTGGAGGCAGCTATCCGGACTGCTAGCGAACCATTAGATAATATTCGTGGAAGGATTGCTGTAGAGACAATCAAAAGCATAGACGCTGAGAAATTAGAAACTGCGGAGAACTCCCAAAAAGCTCTTGAGAAAGAGAGAATAGAAAATTTTGAAAAGGTGAGCCCTTCAAAGCCAGCATCTTGTTATCAAATGGAACTAGAACCTATCCTTCTTCAAACTGCTAAAGAAGGCAAAGGGCATATACGCTATAATACTGAACTTATAGAGTATCAACAAGACGATTTAGGAGTAACAGCCACTATAATAAATCGAGAGACAGGAACGAAAGAAAGGATTCGAAGTGATTATTTAGTTGCAGCAGATGGCGCTAAAAGCACAATTCGTCAATATACAAAAATTCCAACTACAGGAAGAGGAGTCATTGGCGGACATTATATTAACATCTATTTTCAGGCTGATCTAAGTCGCTTTCTAAAACCTAGCCAGTTTGGCTGGATTCAAATCCTAAACCCAGAAGTATTTGGCGCGCTCATCACCGTTAACAATCGTGATGAATGGATTTACCATGTGGCCTATAATCCCTCAAATGGAGAAAGTCCAGAAGATTTTTCTGAAGAGCGATGCTGTGAGATTTTAAAAAAAGCTATAGGAGTTTCAAATCTTGATATTGTCATCTTCAGTATTTTACCGTGGGCAGCTGCAGAAAAGACAGCCACTCGTTTTCAAGATAATCGAGTATTTCTAATTGGAGATGCAGCTCATCTTATGCCACCTACCGGAGGATTTGGTTCGAATACAGGTATTCAAGATGCTCATAATTTAGCTTGGAAGCTGGCTGCAGTGATACACAAACAAGCTCATCCACGATTGCTCCAAACTTATCATGATGAGAGACACTATGCTGTAGAATTAACAACGAAATATGCCAGTGATTTGTTATTTAGTGTTATGGAGAAAGGTGTAAGCACCCTCAATAGTATGGACCATACTGCAGTTACTGTAGGGTATAAATATAACTCAACAGCAATTATTAAGGAAAACTCCGATACACCACATAGAATGGATCAATTAGAACTAAACGGAAGACCAGGTACTCGTGCTCCACATATGTGGTTGAAGTACCAAGGTAAGCGTATATCTACCTTAGATCTAATAGGTGAAAATTTCATCTTATTTACGGGGAAAGATAATAGCCTTTGGCGCACTGCTGCCCGGAATGTATCTTCTCAATTAGGTGTTCCTATTAATGTTTATAGTATCGGTTTACAAGGAGATTGTGTTGAGTGTGAGGATAGCTGGGAAGCAGTGTACGATGTTACCTCTCAAGGAGCTGTATTGATAAGACCAGACGGTTTTGTAGCATGGCGTACAAAAGAGGGGGAATCAAACCCTCATCTAATTCTTAAGCAGGTCATGACTAGCATACTATGGTAAATAAACAAAAAATATATAATCATTTAATGTTAATATGTTTTTGATAAGATAAATTCAATCAAAAATACAATAAAAACTTATTTTGTATGAAAGAGTAAATATATAAACTTTATTCTGAAAAATATAGTTTTATTATTTACTCTAGAGGACGACAAATAGACATTTTTTCTACAAATGATTACAGTTCTAAACCGCAGAATCTCAATTATTATTTAACAGTTATATCTTTTACTGCAACTTTCTTGACTCTAAAAAGGTTTACTTTTATAGACTTATAGTTTTTTATTTTATAGAATTTCTAATTATTTTAGACCTTGTTAAAAAAAACAAAAAAGAGCCAGCAAACTCGAAGTTTGCTAGCTTTTTATATTATATTACTCGTTTTTTCTAAACGTTTTTCGAAACCAAAAGATTAATCCAAATAAAACCAAAAGAGTAATAACAACTCCTGGTATTCCAAAACTATTTAACATAGGTATTCTCCTTTGTAACCATTATTTTAGATTTACTGTAAAGGTACCGCCAGAATGTTCAACAGTAACAGTACACCATGTTGAGGCATAAGCAACAACTGCAGTGTATCTTTTATTTGTAGTTAATGTTGTATTTTCACCTGAAGTGGAAAGTGTACCAGAATATACTTTACCAACGCCTCCACTACCAACTAATCCGTAAGCATTGTTATATACTACTGTTTTTATAGAGGATACTTTACTTGCTCCTGCTGTTGTAGTTGTTTTTAAATTAGATGCGCTAAAACTTTAATTAACGACATTTCGGATATCGTCTTTAATCGCGCCACTTACTTTTATCGTAACAACATCAGATGAGTTGATCCAGAAATACTTTTTGAAGCAAACGAAGTCATTTCTTCAGGTTTTTTAGCGTACATTTCAATAAAAATTTGATCTTTTGCTGAAAATGGTTCTTCCATAGAGTATTCTTTATCAATTCTTTCAAAGTTAGCAATCACTTCATCTTGAGTTAAATTTGCTAATTCTTCTTTGTACGCTTGTTTTTGATCTTCAACAGTTATTTAATCGGAAGCAGCATTGACCTCAAAATTAAATGTAAGATCTACCACGAAAATAAATGGCATCGCTAAAACTAAAAATTTCTTCAAAAAAATGATTCTCCTAATTTAATTCTTCTAGAACACAGTTAAATGATATATTAATTAAATGTGTAAATAAATAGTATTACCGTTAAGAAATTGTAAAATTTTGTTGTATAATGAATGTTTTTTGTATAGATGAGTTAGTTCTAGTTCGTAAGAACTAATGAAGAGAAAAACCTACATAATTGTGCATGAAATGTCGGATAGCTCTATTTGAATCTTGCTATTCTAATGATAAGGGAGGTCATATAAATGGATTCGCTTAAAAATATGAACAGAGCTTTACACTATATCGAAGAAAATTTAACTAACGATATAGATTTTAAAGAAGTAGCAAGGCTAGCTCTTTGTTCTGAGTATCATTTTAAAAGGATGTTTTCTTTTCTTGCAGGTATTACTTTGTCAGAATATATTCGTCGAAGACGTCTTACCCTTGCAGCATTCGAACTTAAAGATAATAACATGAGGGTGATTGATGTTGCGGTCAAATATGGATATAATTCACCAGATTCTTTTACCAGAGCTTTTCAAAGCTTACATGGTATAACTCCTTCAGAAGCCAAGAAGAATAGCTATTCACTTAGAGCCTATTCACAAATGACCTTTCAGCTATCAATTAAAGGAGGAAATGAAATGAACTATCGTATTGAAGAAAAAGAGGCATTTCATATAGTCGGCATCAAAGAAAGAGTACCTATAATTTTTCATGGAGTTAACCCACGGATTGCTGCTATGTGGGAAAGCTTGAATAATGAAACCATAAATGAACTAAAAAAACTTTCTAATGTTAAACCATTAGGATTGCTTAGTGCATCTGTGAATTTTTCTGAAGGACGAATGGAGGAAAAAGGGGAGCTTGACCATTATATTGGTGTAGCAACAACTAAAGATTGTCTTGGTAATTTGATACAGCTTGAAGTACCTGCTTCAACATGGGCTGTATTTGAAGCAGTCGGTCCATTCCCTGATACTTTACAAGATGTATGGGGGCGAATTTATTCCGAATGGTTTCCATCCTCACATTATGAACAAGTAAAGGGACCAGAAATTTTATGGAATGAACATAAAGATGTGACCTCACCAACTTTTAAAAGTGAAATATGGATACCAGTGTTGAAAAAGAAATGATCATTCAATAATAAACATTTTTTATGTAGAGAAAAGGGAGGTCACAAATATGACCTCCTTTTTCTAATTTATAGCTTTGTGTAATAGTGGTTATGTTAAGTAAATGATAGAGTATCTTATTAAATTTATTAGTTTTATCCTTTATATAAAATGACGACAAATAGCTTCTTGATCCTTCTCTATTTCGATTAATATCTAGGTAAATCAATTATATTTGTATACCCCTGAATTTATAAAATTTCACTATGTATTTATTATAATTTGATCTACATTTTCCCCTTGGATAATTAAGGTAATATTTAGTAAAATAAATATAGTGAAGAAAAATTAGCAGCAAGGGATGTGAATGTTTACCTTGAAAGCAAAGAAAACTGGCCCCTCTCACAATATATCTAATTTTTTTGTTAAAGCATTTACTGTTATTTTTATAACTTTAATTATTATTATTGCTATTTTATTAATGTTAGGAGCATTTGTGTTTGGATTTATTGGTTTATTTGAAATATTTGGGGTGCAATACGATTCATTTCTATCTCTATTAATATTCCTATTAATGTTTTTTATTATTGGGTTTATAGTTGATTTATTATCAATATTTCTCATTAATACATTTTCCCAACAAATTAAAAACTCTAAAAGAAAATTCCTTGTGAGACTGGTTATTGACTGTAGCTTTTCTTGGTTTTCTATACATACTGCTGATGAATTAATTAGAAGCATTACTATTCCCTCTATAACTGAGCTTATAGCTGTTTTTCTACTCTTTTTGTTAGAAGTGATAATGGATATGAATAGCAAAGGAGAACGTAATAAGAGCTCACTGATTCCTTGAAGTCTTTGGGGTTCTGGTGCAAAGATTGCTTCAACCTAAAAGACCACTTTTCATAAATATAGTTATAAGGAAAGAAAGTAATGTACATTATGCTTTATATTTCATAACACTGGTTCCAATTGTTTGGTCAATATTCAAGGGAGGGATGTTAATGAAAAATATGTCGAAACATCATGATATCCAACGAAAATACAGAGAAAAGACACAAAACAAACAAGAATTAAACACTTATGCCAGAGGTTGGTTCTTGTTCATTTTATTTGCTGTCCTTTTCGTAGTATGTGGTTATTTTTTTGGCGGAACGTTTATGCCTTATCGAACAATGTAGGAAAATGAAGGTTAATATTTTTATAGTATTATACATTAATGTCATAAAAAGCACCCCTAACATACATATAGGAGAATAAAAGATGGATTCTAAGCAATTATTTTTAATAGAAATGCTTTCTCCTGAAGAAATTACTGAAGTAGCTCATAATTCTGATGAAAATGCAGAAACTTCACAAAAATTTTCAACATTTGCAGTAGATACGGGACTAAAATCATTAAATTTAAAAGGGTTAGTAGAAAGTAACAGAAATGAATTAGAGAAATTCAATGCATCAGTACTTAAAACTTCTCCTGGTTCAGCTTATAATGCAACAGTAGGTTATTTTGTTGGGAAAGTTCAGGAAGGTGGACCATGGGATTATAAAGTAAGATCTGGATATAAGCCATGGTATAAAGAATTTAACGCTAGTACTTACAATGGAAAAAAAGTAATTAACTCTGAATATATTGGAAACTATAATTATGCATATACAGGAGAACTACTATTTAGTAAGAAAACTTTGCTTATTGGTGGTGGTGCAGTAGGTGTGGGAGTTGGACAACCTGAAGACTCTAAAGATAAAGATGTAATAACAAAGGGGTATAATGACGCGGTTAAATATTGGTAATATTGAATTATTTATGTAGACCGTATTGTATGGTATTAATAAGTAAAACCATATAGGGAGGGACATTATGAATTATTTTTTGAAATTGAATTTTTCAAGTATACTATATGCAGTTTTAATTTTTATTAATATCGAACTAATTTTTAATATTTATCGTATTAGTAGAATCATAGAACTTGATGTAGCAATAGCCAGAAATATTGGAATTGTAGTTATGTTAATTTCTGTTATTGTATTTAGTTTCGTTTATTATTTACTAAATCGTCGATACTTAAAAGGTAGCAAACTAAATTATTATGGAACCGTGTTATGGATTCCGTACTTTGTTATTATGCTTATCTTATTTAACAGGCTTTTTCCAATTAGTGACCATGGAGATCAACTCAATCCTATAGGAAGAATTGTTATATACCTTGGTGTTTTACTTTATCCAATATACTTAGCAATTGTAATTGCCTTATCTAGAAAAAGTACAGTTCAGTAGAGAAAGAAAAAGTACTCCTATTTTGGGAGTACTTCTTTTCTTTTGAATTACACTTAAAATAAAACAAATAACTATTCTGTTTTTAAACATCCATTTATCTTCCTTAATAAATTATATATTATTCATAATTTATTCCAAAACAAAAGTCCGCAAAAGTATACCTTTACGAACCTATCATTTACATAAGAAATCTATTATTTTTACCGTTCGTTTAAGTTTAAAGATGACATATAAACGTCCTCTAAAAACATAGACTTTGGAGTTAGTATAGTTTCATGGACACCATTTAATTAAGTCCTTACAATGACTTTTGAGAGGATGTGTCCGAAATG
>NZ_JBHZOR010000027.1:0-11291 GCF_042787605.1 Priestia sp. YIM B13491
TTCTTGTCATTATTGGATGTAGTTGTTTTAGTGGTGGCTACGGAGGCTTCTGCTAATTCAATAAAAAGCCTTTCAAACGAAAGGCTTTTTACATAGACCCATTTGTTTTAAATCCTTTTAATGATAGGCAAGTTCCTAAAATATTATAAATGCATATTATGAAGTTAGCGTACCCCGCCATTTTATTCTAAGAGCAGCCTTTGTTTTTTTGATGTATTCTCGACTAATCAGAAAAACTCCTGATTTTGGTTGAAATCAGGAGTTTTTTTCCGTTCATATCAAAAGATTTGGAGGTAATTTATTTATTACATAACCCTAGTCAACTTAAGTTGACTGAAAGTGCCTTAAGGCACGTATAACTTTATGATCAGGGGATAGTTTTTTCTTTTTGGGAGTTATAGCAGGAAATAGCATGTTGCATTTGAATACTAGTAGTATGCTCTTAAAATGAAGATGGAGGCTAGTATGATGCTGGTAAAAAAGATGTTAAATGGCATTATGATGAAAGAAATCACCATTAAAGAATTAGCTGATCAGTATGATGTAAGCACTCGTACCATTCAATTAAAGATTAAGAAATTAGGCTATGAATGGGACAGTAAGGAAAGTATTTATCGCTATGTTGGAGAAAAATCAGAGCCTTTAGACGTTGATTTTAGTACACTTATCTCTAAAAACAGTAAAATGCCAGCAGAACAAAAGCAAGCTAATAACGAAGTAGCAGCTAGTACTAGCTATGTAAATGAAAGTGAAAGTACTAACGATAGCTTTGAAAAAGCTAGTACAAATGCTAGCAAAGTAGATGCAATTGATATCTTGTTGCAAAGTCCAAAAGATCGGTCTAAAAGAGTATATCGAGGGTTCTATTTCGATGGTGATGTTTTAAGTATTATTGATCAAGTTCCCAAGAGCTATAAATCTGAATTGGTAAACGAAGCTTTGAGAAAAGTATTTAAAGAAAAAGGATTATTAGATTAAAAAAATCACCTACATATAAGGTGATTTTTCTTGTTTATTTTACAAATAGGGTTTGCAAAAATGTAGGATTTGGTAGAAAATTAGACATAAGAAAAAGCCCTCAAGTTTTCGCCGACTCGGAGGACTTTTTCTAAAAAATATTAAGAAGGAATTAACCTTTTAAGAAGAGATTAACCTTCAACTACATAACTTTATAAAATTATTCTACCACAATAAGGTTAGTTCCTTCCACAAAAAAATGGAGGAATTAAAATGAAAAAAGCATTAAATGAAGCCGAAAAAAAAGCCAGAATAAGAGATTCTAAGCTAGAAGAGTTAATCAACCAAGCAGAAGTTGGTCTTTCAGCAGATCAACAAAAAACATTATTAGAAATCTTACATAAAACTACTGGAGATAATTATTTCATCGGTAAGCGAAAGAAAAAAACTGATGGGGTGAGATTTGTGCAAATACTTATGGAAAACTATAATTATTTAAGCCAAATAAAATACTTGTCTAATGCACAAAAAGCATTTTTATTAGATTTAGTTCCTTATGTTGAATTTAAAACGAACATCCTTATAGAACGCCCTGAAGAAGATTTAGAAGAGATAAGCGAGAATTCAGCTTCACCTAGTTATTTAGCTAAAAAATTAGGACGTGAGAGAGCTAAAGTTTCTAAAATGATGAATGAACTAATGAAGCTAGGTATCTTAGCTGTAGCAGAAACTGGAATGACAACGGAAGATGGTAGGGTATGTACTAGTAGAACTTGGTTTGTAAACCCTAATATTATGTGTTGTTCGGCAAGGGATGATGTAGATAAAGCAACTCAAAGAATCTTTAAACGTTCTTTAAAAAATTTTAAAGTAGAAGGAAGCTCTAAAAAACATAATTTACCGATATATTTATTTTAGAAGCAAGGGAAAATTTCCCCTTGCTTTTTTCATCTTATACTTTATTTACATTTTTTAGGTGTGTCTTTTTGGACACACAGGTGTGTCTTTTTGGACACACCCTTCCTCCTATAAACGTTGATATAATAACATTCTTATACTTTCCCCTTCTCACTCTATTTAAATAGCAATTCGCTGATAGAATTGCAAGGGTCTTTTTATACTTTTTTCGTTAGAAAAAACATATTAAATTATGGCTATTTTCCATACAAGGTTCGAGTAGTATTTTTTAAGAAAATCACTTAAAAAATCTCCACTCTTTTCTCCTTGTATGGAAAATTTCGGCAGGGTTGGTTATATCGCCAAGCCGAACATACCCAAAACGAAGTTTAAGATGCTCGGCTTACGAAGGCCATTATACCTGCCGAACCGCCAGAACAACTGTCCAAAATTCTACTCTTTTTCATAACGTATCTACACTATTTTTAAAGCCAGCCTCACACCCCAAAACGAAGGCGGCCACGTGATTTTAAAATATAAGTCTAGATCCTCTTTTAAAAGGAACTTTTCTTTTATATATCGAATGACATATCATAGGACATAGCAGGAGGTTGTGCGATATGTCAGGTGACACAAAGAAGCAGCAAAAGGTTTATACAGCAAGGGAAGTCGCTACCCTTTTAGCGATACAGAACACTACTGTTCGTAAGTATTCTCAGCTGCTTGAAAAAGCAGGGTACCATATCCATAAAAATGAATTGGGCCACAGAGGTTTCTTTGATAAGGATGTAATTGTTTTACGTAAGATTAGAGAGTTGATAAAGCACCCTGATATGTCACTGGATCAGGCTATAAATGCAGTAATATCAACGGTTGGCGAAGACGATGTGTCAGACCGTGACACAGAAGAATTAGTGACATATCAGGGGACACAACAGTATGAGCAGTTACTAAAACAATTTGAAGATTTTAAAGAAGAACAAATGAAATTTAACCAAGAACTTCTGAAACAGATCCAACAAAGAGATGAGTATATTTCAAAGAAATTAGAGAATAGGGATCGTGAACTTTTAGATGCTGTTAGAGGGATGCAGGAGACTCAAAAATTTATTGCTGCCGGTGAAGAAAAGAAAAAGAAGTGGTGGGAATTTTGGAAATAAAAAAAGACTGCTAAATAACTAGCAGTCTTTTTTTATTTAAATGAGTTGTTTCCGATAACATCTTAATCTCTACTTTAATTATAACCCTATTTGAAAATTATTTATAGACTGTTTTTCCACTCATGTCCGGCCTTATACTGTTATACGCAAGTCAAAAAGTATAAAGGGTGTGGCTATATGAATGAGAAGAAAAATGTCTTAGATCCTGGTCCGTTTTTCCATGGTACTAAAGCAGAACTAAAAATTGGAGATCTGCTTGAACCATTGTATTTATCTAATTATCAGGATAAAAAATCTAACCATATCTATTTTACTGGAACATTAAACGCTGCTAAATGGGGTGCTGAATTAGCAAGATCTAATTCAAAAGAGAGAATTTACGTTGTAGAACCCTTAGGCGATTTTGAAAATGATCCAAATTTAACTGACAAAAAGTTCCCTGGAAACCCAACACGTTCTTATAGATCTAAATCTCCCTTGAAAATAGTAGCTGAATTAGGTTCATGGGAAAGACATTCCGATGAAGAAATAAATTATATGCTTACATCTTTAAAAAAGTTAAGTGAAGAAGGAAAGAATGTAATATACGATTGATTCTCATATGAGAGATAATGTCTTGATTCCTCGAGTAAACATATAGCATACCTACAATGAAGGCCGCCTTATAAATGGATATATAATAGGCAGCCTTTGTTGTGAATATGACTTGAAGGAGGAAACCTTTATTAATAAAAATAAAAGTTTTCTATTGATGGCCGTCGTAATCAATATTGCTATATGGATCTTCGTTCAGGAACAAATGACAAATGTAAAAGCTGACCATGCTATTCTATCCATCAACCAACCAAAGATATGTGAATAAATATTGGAGGTCTGTCAACGGTAAATCGCAAGACCGTCAGGTCGAGAATTTAAGGAGTTGATAGACTTACTAAACCCCAAACCCTCTTGGCACTCAAACAAACACGTTTGTTTGACGCCAACCGGCGAGGGAGCCCTCCGATGAAACGGAGGGTTGGGTGGTTAAATGGTTTTTATTCAGGTGATCTTTTTGAAATAATAAGGTTGCAAATTTGATGAACAGGTACAACTCTTTTCATACATTCACTAAATTCAAGAGGATAATTCTTAGCGCATTCCTCGCAATTAGGAATTTGAACTTTTCTGTTTGGTCTTTTAGGCGTTGGTTTTAATATTTTTATAGAATTTTGATTGATACATCTATGATCATAGTCTATATGGTGTAATACAAATTTTTCTTTGTCTATAGTTTTATCACACCATGCACATACACCGTTAGACAGTTTAAAGTGAAATTCTCTTGTGAAGGGATGTTTTTGCATTCGTCTACTGAAATTTTTCCATTGGTTTTTATAATCTTTGTGTTTTTCACTAGCTTCTAATGAGCTCATTTTTGGAATTAATTCTTCTCTTTTAGGCATTATATATACTCCTTTTATAAATTTTGAATTTATAAAAGGAATTTATCATTTTTTTTAAGTCTTACCTACTCTTAGGTAAGACTTTCTGTCTTTGGGTTTTGATTTTTATCTCGGTGTTTCTACCGAGATACCGACGGTAGGAGGAAGCTCTTAGGCCTCGCAGAGCGCGCTCCCAATTTTATCGAAGATGGAAAATTGGTGTAGTGCGTTACACCAAATCTCAAATTGTGGTATGCTAGACCCAAGTACAGTGGTCGAAATGGGGGATTGAGGGATGGCCAAATATGGGATTATCCGCATGCAAAAGTTCCACAAAGACGCAATATTGGGGATCCAGAAACACAACCAACGAGAAGGCGAGAACAGTAAAAATAAAGACATCGATTCAACCAGAACGATGCTCAACTATGACTTCGTGAATGAGGATAAAATTAAGTATCATGAAGAAATTAAAAAGATGACGGCCACCCGTGTGAAACGAAAAATTCGGAATGATGCGGTCCTGGTGGCAGAGTTCTTTATATCGGCCAGTCCGGAGTATATGCATGCGATGTCGCCAGACGAGCAGCGCAAATATTTTGAAGCATCACTGGATCATATAGCCGGTAAGTATGGCCAGCAGAATATTTTATACGCCGTGGTACATAACGATGAAGCGACGCCACATATGCACGTGGGGTTTGTTCCTATTACGGATGATCGACGCTTGGCGGCGAAAGAATACTTCCATGGGAAAACGAAGATACGTAGAATCCAAGATGACTTTCACAATTACATGAACAAACGTGGCTATGATATTGAGCGTGGCGAGCCGAGCGAGCTGCAGCATAAAAGTGTGCATGAGTTTAAGAAACAAGAACGCGAAAAAGAGCTAAAGCATCTGCAACAATTAGTGGCTCACAAGGAAAAAGAGCTTCAACAGATGGACAATTTAGTGGAGTTGAAATCAGCACCACCCGTTGAGATACGCAGCGAGAGACGGATTGAAGAGTTATGTAGCCAACCAATTGAAGTAGAGGCGGCCAAGAGTGTCATGGGTTCCAAAGTGAAAGTAGAAGAATCAGATTTTCATGAGCTTATGAGTCTCACAAAAGAGCTGCAGCAAACGTTGGCGGCCGAACATGAGCGTACCCATGCGTTGAGCTACGAGCTTGATCGTTATGAAAAAGAGAACAAGACACTGAAGAATGATTTGGATGAGACAAGGCAAGAATTAGAGGTATATGTGGCGGATCAAGACGGCCAAGTGGAAAAGGCGAAGAAACAAATGCGCCAGAAGCTTGTGCGTGATTTCTCAGCTGAACAAAAGGAAAAGCTCAAAGATGAGGTTAAGAGAGAACTAGATACGCAATATGAGGCTCATATAGGCTCTCTAAGCGATAATTTGACAATTGAGAAGCAGAAACATGAGAAAACGAAAAAAGAGCTTGTACAGGCAAATGAATTGAATGAGAGCTTAACGAAAATGAATTTGGGTTATATAAAGGATTATGTACCAAAAGAAGAGCTTGAAAAAGCGCATAAGCAGGTTGATGAGCTAAAAGAAGAGAATAAAACATTAAAGGCCTGGAAGGAAAAAGCGTTGAATTGGATTGATAAGAATGTTGAAAAGATGAAGCAGATTTCGTTCTTCCAATATGTTGGGGGGATTCAGAAGCGTAATAAGAGGCAAGATCAAGAAATGGAAAGATAATAAAGATTAATATGAAATTTAGCTAAGAACAGCAAGCATAAGAGCAATTTGGGTGACCAGCACCTCTTTTATACTAGAATCAGTACATGTAGAGTGTTGATCCAGTAAAAATAATAGTTCTCTGTTGAATAAGAAAAATTCATTTCTGGTTAACATAATGTTTCTCCTCCTATTTTTATGAGCATAAAAAAAGCTATCTAATTTCTATGAGCATTGGCTTTACATAGAAATTAGATAGCTTTTTAAAAGGGTTCAAACGTATAACAAATAACGAAAAGATTGCTGCAAATTAATAGTAGCATCCTTTTTTTATAAATACTATATTATTCGTTAATAAGGTGTGAGAAGAGTTATATGAATAATTAAAAGGCTTGAAATGAGGAGTTAAAGAAGAGCATAAAAAAAGCTATTTCAATCGTATTGGCATCGGAGTGAAATAGCTTTTTCTATATTACATTCAAGAGTGTTCTGGTTCGTCATGGATATCTTTATATGTGAAGTATATCACAAACTTTTTTAGTTGTGAAGATTAAAATCAAAATTTGTATGACAAGTTTTGATTTTAACATAAAATTCCGTTGTATAAGGACATTTGTATACTGTAAAATATTTGTATGAACACAAAAAGGTAAAACAAATACAAGGTTGATCGCCTTTAGAATGATCAACCTTGTATTTGTCTTGCTATTAAAAGCAAATGGGTGAGGGGAATATTGGAGTCTCATAAAGTGATCTTAAAAGAAGCTTTAACCGTTGAGATTGAAAAAGAGAGAAAATGTTTGATTGAAACGGCATTTAAAGAGGGGTTTACAAGTAATAACACGGTAGAGATTAGTCAATTTATTGATGAGATGTTAAATGAATTAGAAAAGATTAAATAGAGCTATTAAAGGCAAAAAAGCAACCTCGGCATTGGCCAATGAACGAGGTTGCTTTTTTTGTAAGGGTTTGTTCATACGTATCCGAAGTATGAAACATAAGCAGATTACCATGTTCTGTAATTAAAGACTATTTTTAATGTGTTGCTATATATAAAAACTAAAAAGCCACCTCTTGAGTGTGTGGTAAGAGAGGTGGCTTTCTAGTTACATTTACTAAGGTTAAATGAAATCCAACTTGGGAAATCAGCTGGACTGTCACTATAACATGTTCATATAAAAAATCAATTATTTAGAGGTTGAGGCATATGAATAAAAGGTGCACTTTTTATTCATTCTTTCACTAATCGCTTACTGAAAAAACGTTGGTCTATCAAGGATGTATAAAAAGCTGCATACTCCGGAAAAAGAACCCTCGGCGGAACCGTTCTGCGACAAGGGTTCTTTTTTGTCGTGTCTTCCGGAAAGAGACATTATGTTAACTACAGATGTATACGATATACAGCCGAAAAAGAGAAAAAACTCCTGTGCCTATTCAGAAGTTTTTTCAGAGGTTATGCTACCCAAGATGATGATATCCATCATCTTGGGTAGTTTGCTCAAAATGCTGTAGTTTATTCCTAACAAGGGTTTTAAAACAAGTTTATGTATGTCTAATCGTACATTCGAATAATATGACAGTGGATTTAATTTGAAATAATAGGGGGAGTAGTAATGATTAATGAACAGGTTCAAAAACTAGTAAATAATTTAATTCAGATTGAACACGTTTCATCCACTCTATATTTAGCTATGTCAAACTATATGAATAAATTGAATTACAGGGGTATGGGTACCTGGCTAAGATTACAATCAGAAGAAGAAAGAACCCATATGTTAAAACTTATCGATTACCTGGTTGATCGTGGAGGAACTGTTGAATTAAGTTCTTTACCAGCACAGCCAACTGAGTATGGAACACCCTTAGAAACATTTCAAAAAGTCTTAGAACATGAAAAATTTGTAACTAATTCTTATCGTCAAGCTTATGAATATGTTAACCAGGCAAATGATCAGCAAACGTTGATCATTATACAAGAATTCTTAAGAGAACAAGTTGATGAAGAAGCTCAGTCACAAACAATTGTTGATCGTTTACGACTTGCTCAAAATAATGCTGCTGCTATTCTTATGTTAGATCAAGAACTAGGTCAAAGAAAGCCAGCTGGACCTACTGGAGGAGCTGCTGCAGGAGCTTAAATGTTCTTCTTATAATTCGTTTTATGTTAACTAAAAGTAAACATATATGTGCAGCCGTAGAAAACATCGTGTTCAAAAGAATGAACACGATGTTTTAATGGTTTTTTTCAATTTGTATCTTTTAATCTCATAACTTTTCCGTCTGCACTTAGTTCTACTTCGTATCTAATTTTAGAGATGTCTTTCCATTCACCTCTTCCAAAGAATTGAGGATTTAATAGGAAAACGCCTGTTTCTTTTTTGATTAGAATATTCTTTTTGGTTAACTGATTAACTGCATTAGTTACTGATTGTTGTTTAATCCCTAAATTCTCAGCTACAATTCGTTTATATCCTGAGTTAATGATGATAAATTGTCCTTTATTTGCATAAGTTACGCCTTTGATAAGCTCATATAATACTTTGCTTATCCATCCTTGTATTTCTGCTAACACAATAATGTTGTCTAAATATACTTTTATATAATCTGGCTCTTTTCCATAGTTAAAAGAAACACTCGTTGTTTCTTCCGTTATTTCTCCGTTCATATCAACTACTTTTGTTGTTTCCACTTTTGATATCTTAGCCACATTACCCACCTCTATCATTTTTTACCATTTAATATATTTTTATCTTAACTCATATTTAAGTTATTATCAACTCTTTATTAGAGTTGAATTAAACTCTTTTATGGTGTTATTTCTAACCCTTGATTTTTTTAAAAAAACAACTCTTTAAAACAGTTATTTTTAACTCATATACGAGTTAAAAATAACCCTTATAAGAGTTAAAAATAACTCGTATATGAGTTATTTTTAACATTTTAAAAAGTCTTATAAACATTGATATATCAATGTTTATAGCAATATATGAAAATCTTTTCTCTTCTTTTATTTTTATTATGTACTTTGTTTTACCAAAAGGATATCTCTAAGCAAAAAGCCTTAAAACGTTTTTATTTTAAGGCTTTTTGCTTCTTATAAGAGTGTTTATGTAAACTAAAAATGTATGGAGTATACATCTTAAAAATAGAAAAAACCTATCTCTTCCCAATCCAAAGAGGTAGGTTTTTTCTGCTCTATTGCAGTAAGGATTTTCGCTGATGCCTCACGGCGTCTTGTGTAGTTTGCTCAAAGTTCAAATGAAAAATTCTTAATTTAAGTCCTTAATATTAAAAACTATGCATAAAGTATAGGGATGAAAAAGTTATTCTGTCTTTGAGCCTCAACTTTCAAAATAACTTAGAAAGTGAGAGGGGATGATAAGGTTGAAGAAAACGTGGATCATTACACAAGATGAGAAAGATCAATACTTTGTTGATACTATAAATAGAATTCAGAAAAATGTTGAAGCCTTAAGGGAAATGGCAATAGAGAACAAGGAACAGAGCGTTGAAGTATCTTGTATGAGGATTCTGAAGGATTTGAAGGCTCTCAAAATTTATAGATAAATAAGCATCTTTCAGGGGCTAAGGGATGGTTATTTTGTTTTGCGACTATCTATAATTTTCATTATGTTAATTAAACATGTATACGATATAGATCTTAAAAAGAGAAAAGCCACTGGCGTATTACCAGTGGCTTTTTTATGTTCCGTTCTTATAAAGAACAGATCACGTTGACTTTAGTAGTTTGTTCCGGTTATGATTTTTAATTCATATAAAAAGCAAATAACCCAAGAATAAATGTATTCATGGGTTATCTACTAGTTCAATCTATAAGCACGTGAGGTCTTTATAAATCATATGCCTGTTTTTAAAGTTCTATGACTTGATGTTCATAAAAACAAACTACCCTTCGCCCTACCTAAGTCGTTTAGAAAGGTATCAAAGTAGTTTGTTAGGTGTAATGGAGGGAGAGTAGGTTTTTTGTTATGTACTAAACCTGTTATTTTGGCGGTGGTAATAACAGGTTCAGGGTGGTAGGCACCTCTTCCTTGTACAAGGATACTTCATTCTATGTAAAACTTTTTAAAAGGCTTGTACGATTGTCTATATATTAATAATTAATTTGAGCTTGTATATTTTAGGCGAGCATTTTTATTACTTGTACATATTATAAAAATATAAAGTGCGGGGTGGTGAAGATATGGGCTTTTTCGGTGGTTACAGAGGTGGCTGCGGTTTTGGATGCGGCTATGGCTATGGTGGTTACGGTGGTTACAGAGGTGGTAGTTTTGCTATTATTGTTGTTCTGTTTATATTATTAGTTATTGTTGGTTGTACTTGCTTTAAGGGTAGTTATTAATAAGTAAGTAAATGAAGTTTATAAGGCTCTTTTCCTCATTAATCCGATGGAATAATGAATTCCATCGGATCCTATTTCTAATAGAATTTTTGTAAACTAGTTTGATAGATATTTAAACATTAAATTCTTATTTTACATAACATATAACAAGTCTTAATTTAAACATTCTACTTTTATGTCAAAGGGGATTAACAGCAACCACCATAGCCATAACTACCGTAGCCATATGGGGATCCATAGCCGTAACCACCGTAGCCACCGTATCCATATGGAGCTCCATAGCCATAACCACCATAGCCATATGGAGAAAGTAAAGAACCGGCTAATAAACCACCAGCTAACCCTCCTACAAAGGGACCACCAAAACCAAACCCAGGTCTTCCAAAGCCGAAACCTGGACGACCGAAACCGAAACCGGGTCTTCCAAAACCAAATCCAGGTCTCCCAATAAACCGTTCATCTGCATGGTTTAACTGATTTTCCTGAGAATATAAACTAGGTAAAAAGTGTATTTCTGAATTCATAAGCGCAACCTCCATTTTTCTTATCAAATTAAGAATATGCATTTACCTAGTTTGCTTCTTGGGTTAGTGTCCCTGTTTTGTGAAAGATAAGTAAAAAGTAGTAGTTTTTAAAATAAAAACCACAATTTTAAAAACTATTACGGTCAGATTCAATACTAGTGATCTTATTTAAGAATTAAACATGCTCATAAATATTTACGGATACATACAATACTTTAGCCCATGTAAATTATGTTCCTACTCCTTTAGTTTTACTCAAACCTTATAAAAGGAGTG
>NZ_JBHZOR010000028.1:0-7842 GCF_042787605.1 Priestia sp. YIM B13491
CTCGCAATGGTAATAGATAAAAAGAGAATGATTAGCCCTAAAGGATACGATAACCGTGAAGGTGATTTAACCTTGAACAAATTGGCCGTACCTATGACAGCCGCATAAAATAATAAACAGATTTTGAAGAAGATAGTGATAATTGAAGCAAGCATAAAAAATACATCAAGCCGTTCTAAAAAATTAGCTACTTGGATGCTCTCTACTGTGCTAAGAAGAGGATATTGTGAACGTGCAGTTAAATCAACCCCCAATACACAGACATTAATGAGCATTGTGATAATTAAATTGATTCCACTTAATCCCGTTGCACATACCATGGTCACCTTTGCCTTCTTAGGATTATTTAAATACGGTAAAATCATGGTAAATACAATGACTTCTGTAAACGGAAAATACAAAGTTTGAGTAAATACCACTTTTAGGATGGGAAATAAACCTTCTTCTAAAATAGGTTGTAAATTTTTAATCTCAATTAATCCAGAAGATATAATTAAGATAAAACCACCAACCGCAAGGACATACATAAAAATAAAAAGCAGTTCTCCGGATCGAGCTATGACCTCAATTCCTTTTCTGATTGTATAAATAATGACAAGCATTAATAATGCATTGGCAATGAATAAAGGTGTGTCAGGATAAGCAAAGGTTAATAGCATTTCACCAAAATCACGTAGAACCCTTGAGGCATCGTACATAAAATAAAGAATGTAAACAAAAGCCAGTACGGTACCTAATACTTTACCTAAGATTTTTTGGATATATTCTGTAGGCAAAAGGTCAGGATAATAGGTATAAAGCTTGTGGTAGACTAACAATAGAACGAAACTGAATACCATTCCAAGAAGAATTGCAAGCCAAGCGTCTTGATTTGCATCTATCGCAAGAGGTACCAGTAAAGCACTACCCAGCTCGAACAGAACCATTAAGATAAAGAGCTGACTAGAACTAATCTTAGCTTTTTCCATTCAATTGAGACCTCCTTTTTGGTTTTATTAAAGCGTCCTTCTGCTTTTTGAATGGGTATTTAACTTTCTATCACTTTCGAACGTTATGTAATAAAGATGAGATTTGTTCTAAAGGTAACTCTAATGTAGAGAGAACCTTTCTACGGGTAATTACCTTATTAGGAAATGTCGCTATAAAGACTATATTCTATATAAAAACTAGCTGATCAAATATGTTTACTCCCATGACTCTTCCTTTTTTGTAAGAAAGCTATAAAAAGAAGGATAGGAGGAATTATGGTGAATAGAGGAATATGCAGAATAAACTTGGCTATATATAATCCTTCATGGAGATGTTCTTGGAAATTACTCGCGATTGTGACAGATAAAAATAGAATAACAATACCTAAAGGATACGCTAACATTGAAGGTGATTTAATTTTGAATAAGTTAGCTGTTCCTATGGTGGCTGCATAAAATAATATGGTAACCTTAAAAAAAATCCCAATCACCATAGCAAGCATAAAAAACACATCAAGCCGTTCTAAAAAATCTGCTACTTGGATGCTCGCGACTGTACTAAGAAGTGGGAATTGGGAACGCGCAGTTAGATTAACACCAAGTACACTAATATTAATGAGCATCGTAATAACCAAATTGATTCCACTTAACCCCGTTGCACATAGCATAGTCACTTTTGCTTTCTTAGAATCATTTAAATACGGTAAAATCATTGTAAACACAATAGCTTCAGTAAACGGAAAATATAACGTTTCAGACAATGCAACCTTTACCGATGGTAATAAGCCTTCTTCCAAAACAGGTTGTAAATTCTTAAAATCAATTAAACCAGAAGATATAATTAAGATAAATCCAGCAACTGCAAGGATATACATAAAAATAAAAAGCAGTTCTCCGGATCGAGCTATGACCTCAATTCCTTTTCTAATGGTGTAAATAATGACAAGCATTAATAATGCATTTGCGATGAATAAAGGCGTGTCAGGATAGGCAAAAGTTAACAGCATTTCACCAAAATCACGTAGAACTCTTGAAGCATCATACATAAAATAAAGAATGTAAACAAAGGCAAGTACAGTACCCAGCACTTTTCCTAAAATCTTTTGCATATATTCTGTAGGTAAGAGGTTGGGATAATAGGTGTAAAGTTTTTGATAAACTAAAAATAAAATAAAGCTTCCTAACATACCCAGCAGAATTCCAAGCCATGCATCCTGCTTAGCCCTGATGGCAAGAGGTACCAGTAAAGCACTCCCCAACTCAAACAGAACCATTAAGATAAAGAGCTGACTGGCACTAATTTTTGCTTTCTCCATTCAACTGGCACCTCCTTTTCCTTACTTTTGATTCTCTTTTACTCCTGAAAGAAAAGATTTATTTCGTAAGCCAGCTCGACGTACGTAGGCTTCCACTGTAATATCTACATCTAACTTTGGAAAGTACACATCATTCCATTCCGTTTTTAACTTCTTAAATTGATTTGGTCTAGTACGGTGAATCACTTCACCAAATCCCAAAATATCCGTTTTGTTTTTTTGTGCATGTTCAATAGCTACACTTAGCTCTTTTTTAATTTCTTTCCTCAAAGATTGTTCGATTTTTGTAATAACCTTCGGATTGGTAATATCAACAGGTACCTCCATGTCGCCGATATCTCCTTCAACACGTGTATGAACAGAAATATGAGGTTTCCCATTCTTCACTTGGGCAGATACACTTGTTTTTTGTCGTACAGTTTGATAAGCAATAGCTTCTTTCTTTCCTGCCCAACTAATATTAATATTCGTCCCTTGAATTTTATCGAGAATCCATACCGTCCCTCTTGCTGGTTTTCCATACAGCCAATCCACTAGCTTTCCCTGTTTTAAGACAGCAATTCCGGAAGCGTGAAGCGTTGCCGCGGGTGCACTTTCCTGAAGGTTATCTAGCTTTTGTGCTTGCTGGGGATTACCAACTAGACGAAATCCTGATACGACAGTTCCTCTTCCAGGGGACTCAATGCTCTTCATCACTTCTTGGAGTGATGTTTTTACATTCTCTCCCCATTTTCTTTCCGTAAATTCTAAGGTTTTTAGCACTTTATTCGCTGGAATTTTATCAACTGGCGTTAATGTTTTGACAAGGTCAGCTGCGGTCGAGTTTTTCGCAATCACAAGAGTGGAAGTATTTCGAAATTCCGGATCCCGATCTAAAGCATCGATTAACGTATTAAGCCCTTCTTTTCTGGCCAGTCTTTCTCCAACTACGACTAAGTTTGTATGAGCATAATACAATCGTCGAGAGATTCTGCCTGAAGCCCGTCTACTTGCTTCTACTATATTATCCCCTGAAGCCGAATAGATGGTAATAGGAGGGCTTTGACTGCCTCCTCCTCCTTGCATACCTCCTGCCACGTTTCCTGGATTAATAATTTGAAGTGTTAAGTGAAATCTTCCATCTTTCGTTTCGTCGATACCCATGGCTGATACAATAGCAAGGTCCGTTAATTCTTTTTTACTCCAGCAACTTGTGAGCAAGAGCGTCATTGCCATCATTAATAAAAGAAAAAACCCTTTACGCTTCATTGTTGTTACCTTCTTCAAAATCTCGATTCACCATACCTCGAGATGCAGGAGGGTGTGGGTGTTGATTTGTCCCTTCTCGAACCGTATTAGCAGTAATCAATCTCGGTCTTTGTCTCAGTGTCCACCATGGTAATCTCACAACGGTATCTCCATTGTTTACGGGGATGAAGGGAGCAAATGGAGCCATGTAGGGTACTCCAAATGATCGTAAGCCGCATAGATGGACAACCATCAATAAAAGGCACAAAATGATGCCATAGAAACCAAATGTTGCTGCACCAATCATAAACAAAAAACGAATTAAACGGGCCGAAATCGCCATATCAAAAGATGGTGTGGCAAAACTAGCAATGGCTGTGATGGATACAATGATAACCATTGCTGGTGAAACAATACTTGCTTGAACGGCTGCTTGACCAATTACAAGGGCCCCGACAATAGATACTGCCGAACCAATAGCTTTAGGTAAGCGTATCCCTGCTTCGCGTAAGATTTCAAAGGTTATTTCCATAAGCACGGCTTCCACAAACGCGGGAAAAGGAACGGATTCCCTCTGTGCCGCAATAGCTACAATGAGCATGGTTGGCACCATTTCCTGGTGGAAGGTTGTAACGGCGACATAGGTAGCTGGCGCGATTAACGAAATCATAAACATAAAAATACGCAAAAGACGAATTGAGGTTGCAATGTCAAAACGAGCATAATAATCTTCAGCCGATTGGAAGAATTGCATGAACACAGCAGGCGCAATCAGCACAAATGGGGTTCCATCCACAAATATAGCAATTCGCCCTTCTAACAGGTTCCCTGCTACAACGTCAGGTCTTTCCGTGTTGTACATAGTTGGAAAAGGAGTCAATGTTTGATCCTCTATTAGTTGTTCAATATATCCTGATTCCAAAATACTGTCGATATCAATTCGATGTAATCGCTGACGAATTTCTTTGACGACTTTATCATTAGCAATGCCATGTACGTACATAAGCGTCACATCTGTCTTTGTTACACGCCCAACTTTTAAAGACTCCATCCATAAATCTGGGGTCTTAATGATGCGGCGTACCATAGCTGTGTTGGTCCCAAGAGACTCTGTAAATGCTCCTTTTGGTCCTCTTACTACCATTTGGGTAGTAGATTCCGCAATGGAACGCTTCTCTCCACCTTTGGTACTAGCACTCAGTGCCTGATCTACTCCATCCACTAAAATAAGAGTATCCCCTGCCATTAAAGATGCAAATAAACCATCCAAGTTAGTGATGGACGATATGTTTCCAATTGTCATTATATCTTTAGAAAGCAGGTCTATCGCATTTTGCTGATTTATTACTTCTTTATGATCATCCTTCATCATAGATTGCAGTAGATACTCTTGAATCGACTGATTGTCTACAATTCCTTCTACATAGACAATCGCTGTTTTAATGTCAGAATCCCCCCCCATTTTTATCTCACGAATAACGACATCTGAACTATTTCCGGTTTTCTGCTTAATCATGTTAAGGTTACCTGATAATGAAACCTGTATCCGTTCTATTTGATGATCAGTAGTTTGATTCTCGTTACCCTGTGGCCGTTTCTTTTTTGGTTTGCGATCTTTAAAAAACGAAGGCATAGATTTAAGCACCCTTCTTTCAGTTTTTATTACTTTAACCATATAAGAGTTTTTTATGTAAAAATTAACAATAAATATTTATGTATCATCATAGAAGAAAGGGAAGAACCTATTATATGGAGCGTGATAGATATGAAAATCATAGGTATTAGCCTTTTAATGATGGGATGTTTAATGGGCTTTTCTTTAGGCATTGATATTGTTCAAGGATTTGATGTTTCTCAGGCGTTGTACAATGCCGTGAGTCCATTTAGGGTAATGGAAGTCGCTGAATTATTTGTACTCTTTTTTCTTCTTTTTCTTTTTTTTGCTGAATCTTTATATCTTTTTATGAAGAAGAAAAATCAAAGCAAGTAACCATATACTCATCAATTATCATTTTTAAAAATAGGAAATGGACATAATGGTAATTTAGTTCAGGCTACCCGTTTCAATCAGTTCTTTCATTAATCAAGATTCATATAAAATAATTCATCATCTGTGTTATTTAGTTGTTCATTTATCCATTTCCTTACATTATTCATTCTGGAATCAAAAGCCATTTGAAAGAGACCAGTTAACTGAAAATCGGTAAAATGACTTTTCTTTAATTGAAGAAAAGCCTCCTGATAGGAAGAGAAATGAAGCTGTTTGAATAAGAAATCATCCATTGCCTCTCGAATATATTCTTCATTTTTCCAACAATTCATGGGAACATGAGCAAATTGCCAAGGTCTAAAGACACTAGGATAAATCGCTTCAACTATTTGAAAAGGGGAATAGCCTAAAAGCGTAAAGGCGCCACCTAAACCATGTTGTCTAAAAAAATTAAAATTAACTCGAAAGGGTATTTCTTCCATAGGAATCTTCATTTTTTCCTCTATTACATATTTTACTGCCTCAATAGCTTTTCTCTTTCCTTCTTCTCCCTCCCAATATTTATCAGGAGTTTGTTGGAATTGCCAAGGTTTAAATTTTCCTGGATAGGCATTATCAATGACTTCATAATAATTCCATCCATATAGCATAGCAGGGGGTCTGAGACGATGAGACCATAATGTATTGGCACCTACTTGAAAAGGGATTTCATCGATGGGGATTGATAAGTGTTGCTCAAGTAAATAGCATGTCATATAGCGCATATATTTTTTTCCTTCCTTACCTACAAAGAAATAATTAGGAAATCTTTTTCTTCTCTTTTCTAGAACATCTTGATAAACTTCAATGACTTGTTCTTTATTCACTATCGAAAGCCCCTTTTGAGAAAGTATATTTATTATTATTATGTATAATAATGGGATTTATATACAAATGGAGCTGAATCTGATAAGATACATAATAAAAAGAAAAGCTACTTATCCTTTATCAGTAGCTTTTCTTTTTATTATGTAAATAGGGATAAGGTAATTGATAAAGGAAAATATATACTCGTGCATATTGGTTCTTGAAACTCAACTCCAACGAGTCCACCACTCTTTCTAAGCTGCGAATTTTTTGTGTTTAAAACAAAAAATGTAATCGTTTTCTAATTTGATTTGTTGTAAAATAAAAAAGGCATTTTAATTGGAGATTTTTCGAAATGTCATCTTAACTCATTGAGCCTATTCCCACATCACAGCACCAGGGAATAGGTTTTTTTATGCAATTATGGATATAGTATTTAAACCTATATTTAAAGTGGAATTATTTGTATAAATTTAACAATAACACAAAATATATAGTTCATAAAAGTATATGTTTACGAACTGTTCTTTTATATAGAAAACCTGTCATTTTCATCGTTCGATTAAGTTTGAAAATAAATTACGAACGTCTTCTAAAAACTATACACTTTCACGAACGTTTCTGATAGGAAAATAGATTAAGCTAGTAGTTTGCCGTCGTTAAACATGACCGTCAGAACCTATATTCTTAAAAGTTAGTTTGTAGATTTCCTTCAACAAATAAATAAAACAGTTTTTGTGCTCTCTTTAGGGTTTATAAGTATGAAATAACAATCAGAATGACAAGAGGACTATCAATACATGGGGTAAACATATTCATTATTTCACTTTATCTATTAATCTCGTATAAACAACGTCAAAAAGGATAATAATGTTTAAAAAGGAGAAAAGATAAAGGGGTTGAGTTTTAATGGAAAATAATGTACTTAACGAAATTGATTCAAGTTTACGTGATGAAATGCTGGATGAATTGTTTCTGGATCAAATTATGAACGACTTCAAAAGAAATAAGATCCTTAAGGAAATAGACCAGTCTTTAAAGAATAAAGATAAACAAGCTTTTTTACGTTTAACAGAGGAACTTAAATCTGTATCTTAATAAAACCGACGTAATATAGAAGAAATTTATTAAAAAGAAGCCTTCTTTTTTAAAGACTGAGGCTTCTTTTTATTCCACATTTATATATATCTTTTTATAATAAATTAAACTGATAATGAGAGAACTTATTGGTTCCAGTACAAAAATGCTCGGAAGTCTTATGTCAAAAATTAATTACTAATTACTTAATACTTGAATAGATGCAGTAAATCCATTCTTATCTGAAAAAGATAAATTAACTTGTAGATGATTCGCGACGAACTGGTGATAGTCCTGTAAATATACTGCAACAGCATCAATGATGTCTTGTTCATGCAATTGCGCTGTACGTCCTAATGCTAAGGTGGAAGCAGTAATCCCAAGGGAAGGATGAAGCTCCAAATCTACTTCTACCTGT
>NZ_JBHZOR010000029.1:0-7111 GCF_042787605.1 Priestia sp. YIM B13491
AAGCAATTGAGGATCAAATAAAAAAAACAGCTTAAGACTTAACTTTTTTGTGTCCAAATTATTGACTCAAATCCAATTACAGAAAATTTTTTTTATTTCATCTTATAACCCTTGTTTAAGACAAATTAACAAAAAGGTTAAGCGAAATGCTTAACCTTTTTGTTTTCAATTTAATTCTAGTCAATTAAAGCTTTAATTTTTTAAATCTTCTTGTTCTAACTTATAGTTTTTGTACTGCGTATAATAGCAATTCCTCGATGTTTCTTTTCCCTAGTTCTTTCGCTTTTTGTTGCAATTCTTTCTTCAATTCACTTGATATCTTTACGCGTACAACTTCCAGATCGCTATCAATATAAATCCCACGGCTGCGTTTATTAATCTTCCCTGAGACAAGAACCGACTCTAATAACTCAACGATTTCTTGTGCTGATTCCGTCAATAATACAGGTTTGATTTCAACGATAAATTGCTCTTTCTCTTCTTGTGGCGTAATTCTCATGTTGGTCGGGCTTAGGTACTGATAGAACAAATCCATGAGCTTATAAAGCTGTGATTTCGCATAGGCTGTTTGCTTAAAGGCAAATGTGGCATAGCCTTCTTTGGTAACAGTTTTTTTTGATTCAATCTCGTAGGCTGCTTCAAAGCCTCGGTGAAGTAACTCCTCTAATGTTATCTCTTCATGTTGTTCTGTAACAGCCATAATTGGATCTTCTACAGAGATGATACGGGCAAACTGCTCTTTTTCTTCATTTTTCTTCACAAAAAGCTGAAATAGCGCAATATTCTGTTCGGCATGATAAAAATGACGCTTACTCGGTTTGCGCCCTACTTCATGCGTGAGCTTAAACGCTTCTAGATCTTCCTCATTCACAAAATAACAATTAATGCCCCGGTATTCTTCTTGGAACGCAGGTAACAGTTCTTGCTTAATATACTTATTCACCGTTGTGACCGAGATATCCAGTTGATGCGCGACTTCTTTTGTCGTAAGTCCTGGCTTTTTTAACTCTTCTTGTAAACGAACAACATCCTCGATATCAAATTCATAACGTCCTTCGATATGCCAGTCATCTTTATTGATAGGGCTTAATTTTCCTTGTTGAATATATGTATAAATTGTTTTCTTTGATGAAATAGCTAACATCTCCATCACATCTTCAATAGTAATAATTTTAATAGGATTATCAATCATTACATACACTCCTTTTCTTTCTATTTCATTCAATAATTAATTATAACATATATATGAGTAATTACAGTTTAAAAGTTTTTATACATGATATGTAAATAGTACAACTAACTTATAAAAATATAAGTTTTACTATTTACTTTAAGTGATGACAAATAGGGGATTTTTCTACAAATCATATAAATAGTAACCTTTTTTTATAAAAAGTAAGTTTACACTTTTACTTTTAAATAAGTTACAATTATAAAGTAGCAAGTATAATATATATCTTTAAGCAATTATCTAATGTCAAAAATACTAGATATTTACTTAAAACATTTAGTAGTTTGAATTTTTTTAGTAATGCTATTAGTACGTTTTAAAAGTCGTTTATTAGCTATATACATATAAATATATATTTTATCTTTACATAGAGAAAAAACTATTTTGAAGTATGGAAGAGCTATAAATAACAAGACATGCTTGATGAAAGGAGAGATTTTATGCAAGATTTTTCGTTAGTACATATAGGAACAGAAATAAAAGAAAGAAAAGGGAATTTCAATAACATTGTTTCATTAATGCTGGATAGTACGTATTATGATGTATTAGAAGAGAGAAATGAGCATCACCAGCGAAAAAACGAGGATATGTTCAGCGATTTTACGGATGAAGAAATGATGTACTACTATGTCCATCAGCGAAAGCATATTCGAAAGGACCGAGAACGAAAAGAAAATACAAAAACCGAATACGTACGGATACTGCTGCAGTTTTATCGGTATGCTGTAGAAAGTGAATCGTTTTTACGACAGGATGTAGACAATTATATAGAAGAAACTATTTTTAAGAATTTAAGACCTTGGCATATACGGAACTACCAGACATATTTAAGCACAGCATTGTTAGGAAAGGGTGGGAAACCTTATTCACCTGCAACTTTAGATGCCAAAATGACGACTTTAAAAAGTTTTATGAAGTGGTTACATGAAACAAAATATATCAAGCATTCTTTACATAAAGAAATCTTGAGTACATCACTATCTGAACAAGAAATTCCGAACCGAGATTTGTATTATCATGAAGTCAAACAGCTGCTAGATTACTACAAAGACCATCCCATTAATCATGGATTGTTAACGATGTTGGCGATGACAGGATTGCGTGTACAAGAAATAGCTAAAGCTTCGTGGGGAGATGTATATCTAGACAGTTTAAGTGGCCATTATCGACTAAGAGGAGTAGGGAAGGGTGGAAAGAAATTTGATAAGTTACTTCACCCATCGCTATATGAACGCATTCTTGCTTTTCGAGAACGACGTCATGTCAGTACAGCATTAAATTCAAGCAATCAAGGCCCATTATTTCCAACTAAGGATGGAGGATTTTATCAATATAAAAACTTAAGTAATTATATTGTGCGTATCATTGAACGAACGGAATTACCTTTTATAAAAGAACGGAATGACAGGATTACGCCTCATTATTTTCGACATTTTTATGCGATTTATAGTCGGCAGCAGGGAGCAGACATCTTTTTAATTCAAAAAGAACTAGGTCACAGTGATCGTAAGACCACCGAACGTTATCTGGAGAAGGTTTTGCAGCGTGAACAAGAAATTGGGCTCATGTGGAATGAACAAGATTTCTAATTGAAATAGTATTCTTTAAAGCACTATACTAAACTTTTTATTAAATTCTCTGTAGATAAAAAAAGCTTCTTTACAGTAAACAAAAAGAATCCATTTTGATTAATTCTTTTCAAAATGGATTCTTTTCTTAAATATTAGGTTTATATTATTAGCCCATAATGGCTAGTAATGCTTTTTCTACGTCTTTATCTATCACTATTTCGTTAATTTCTCCTCTTAGTTTCCACATGCTTAATATTGACTTTATGTCTGTATTCTTAGGTAGTACCGTTGCTAATTCCATCGATACTTTTCTTGGGAACTCTAGTTTTCTTAGAGTCAAGGCTCTTTCGTTAGATACTCCTAAACGGAGATAATTAGATAGCAATAAGAAGCTATTAGGAAGACTACTTGACTCATCATTTTCATTGATAATTAAATCTACTATGGCAATATAAGCTGTAGCTATATGACTTACGTTTCTAATGCCTTCCTTAATAATCTTTATTGCTTTTGCAATACTCGATCTACTACTCCTACTCAAATTGTCTATGTTTAATTTACCTATATTATGTCGATTCAAAATTTTTGCCAAGTCAAGTATTGAGTCTCCTTTAACCCATCCTTTCAGAAACTCAATCATAACTTCGGTACTTGTAAATAACTCATGTATATCTTGTTTAATAAATTTTTTATCTAATTTTGAAATACACTCAAAGAACCAGGAAAACCAAATATCTTCTTTCTTGTCGTCACTAAATAGATCATTTAAAGAAGATTGATCTATAGTTTGTAAAACTGCTTCAATAACACTAGCTTTATTAGCAGATTTTACAGCTGCTTTTAAGATGAATTCTTGTTCCTTGGATTTAACAACATCTAACCACGAGTTCCATTTCCCTAGAACTTTATTAATTGTTTCATCTTCTAGAAATTGAATGGCCAGAGTTTTCTGTAATAGGTCTCTTCTTAGTGAAGTAGTTTGATTTCCTAGTACATTAGTTATTAAAGTGAAGTTATCATCTATTCCTTCGTCATTTAGCTCTTTTTCAGCGATTTCATTCATAATGGTTAGTAAGCCAGAAGTAGTTTTTTCCACACCATCTACTCGTTCAAGATAACTTATAGAGTCAGAATCTAAAATGAAGCCTTTACCTGAAGTAGTAGAAGGATATTGAGGCACGACTATACCTAATGACTGTTGACCAAATCCTGGTCTACCTGCACGCCCCAACATATTTATTACTTCTGATTTAGATAAAGGTTTCGATTCATCATCAGAATGTTGCTTAGTTGTATTGACAATAACTGCAGAAGCAGCTAGATTTAGCCCTTGAGATATTGTTCCGGTCGCACACAATACACCGTTTGTACTCTTTTTGAAGAACTCCTCTACTGCCATCTGTTCCTCATTAATTAATGCTTGGGTATGGATTCCAATTCCATCCGCTAGTCCATTATTTAGCTCAGATTTAAAGCCTAATTCTACGTTAGCTAAACTTAGATAGGCTTTAGTTATCTCTGTTAGATTTTGTGGGAAATTGGATAGTTTTTTGTGATTATTTATCTCCGTTAGCAAATGTCTTGTACCTTGTGAGAATATCATTACAGGGATGGTCGATGCTAAATAATTTCCCAATTGTCTAGATACGTCATTACCATAACCATTAACTGTCCAATAATCACCATAGTATGCTGTATTATTCTTTTTTAGTCTAACATCTATCTTGATTGGTAACTGTAAAGGATAAGCTTGTCGCATATTTTTCATCCATACATCTTGTACACAGAAGTACAAAAGAGCTGACAATTGAGTTTTATATGTTTTGTTTCCTGTTTTTTCAGCTTCTCTTTTAGCTTGATTAATTTCTTGCTCGGGGTGACTAATGAATCCCCTTAATGTTCTAGCAGGTCTCCATTTAATATTTGTTACAGAGAACTGATTATTATTTAAGTTTTGTAACCAATTTTCTAGCTCGGATGAATCATCAATAAGAGCTGACATAATTAAAAAAGAAGTTTTAGATAGCTCCGAAATTCGGCTTAATAATAAATCTAAGAGTGCTCCCCGTGTTCCTTGAAAGATGTTATGAAACTCGTCTACTATACATAGTTTACATCTTTTAACCAAATCAGGATTATTAGCAATTAAAGATACACATTTTTCAGGAGTCATAACTAAAATCATGTCTTCATTTTCTCGATCAAGATCTTTATTGAATAAATCTATTTCATCTAATAATATGCTGTTACCTCTACCATTTTTATGGATATCCATGATTTTATGCATGTTTTTATTAATTTGTCTGCATAAGGCTAGAGTAGGAGCTAAATAAATAATAATAGAACCCTGTTGAAGATACGATATGACTTTATGTTCTGCTATTAAACTTTTACCTGTCCCTGTAGGGATTGCTATTATATTATTTATATCTAAATCTAAAAGCCCTTTAGAAATAGCTTCTTTATGCGGAGGCCATATTAGATAAATACCATCATTAATATAACGTTTCATATGATTTCCCCATATTAAGGGATCACAGTGTGAAGGGCTTTTTAAAATAGATATAGCTCGTTCTTTTGACATTTTCTCAAATAGAATAAGCAATAGTGATAATAAGGAAATAGTTTGTTCATTACAATCATTAGAATTTGAATATAACTCAAATAGCTTTGAACTAATATTTTTATTCCATATATCATGCATATAACAATACTCATTAGAAAGCTCATTTAAACAATTATTCAAGTGCCATAAACAAGCATTTCTACAACTTTCTTGTAGTGTTTCAAAAGAACTTAAATTAGGAATTGTAGGGGTTTCTACTTTCACATAAACATTTGACATATTTAATTGAGTGAAATTATAAAGCTGCCTAATAATAGTTGCTTCCAAGCTCTTATTATTATCTAACTCAGAAATGAAATTCCTAAGCTGATCGGCTATAGCTCTAGCATTAGGATCATATCCTGAAATATAATACAATAAAGCAGAGACAACTCTATTTAGAAACTCAAGGCTATCCAATTCAATTAATGTTCTGTCCTCTAATATAGGAGGACATAAGGTTTCATAAGCATAAGCACAGACAAGGGAGGCAGCCTCTATTTCATTATGTGTTAGACTATTATCAAATACAATTCTAAATAATAAAGATTCTGCTAATCTCTTCAGAACTTCTAAATCATCCTCATTGTTAATCTCTGTCGTTTCAATACCTCTAAGATTTCTCTTTGAAGCTTCTATAGTAACCTCTAATAGTAGTCTTCTTATATCCTCACCGTTAATCTCATCTAACAAACTCGATGCAACTTCGTATTTCTCTTTAGCATACCTATCTAACATTTTGTGCCTCTTCCTTCTCTTCAATAAACTCAACTATCTTATCTGAAACTGCATCGTAGAAATCATCTAACCGTGCTGTCCAAATAGCTTCACATTGTCTAAACTGAGCGTGTTCAACGTTTGGTGTATTTATCTTAAAGTCTCTAAATTGTGATCCACCTCTTGGATTCCTACTGCGATGCTCAATGGTTAATCGATATATTATCTTTTTCTTCCATAAGATATGAGTAGAAATAGCAGCACTTACAGTAGTATCATTTGGATTTTCAAAACTATTTGCTACTGTCTTCATAACTTGTCTAATGTCAGGCCAATGCTTACCTCTATCAAATTTTTCAAAAGCACTAAGGGCTTCTTTTGTGCCGTCTGAAGGAGTTTTTCGGTTTTTTGATTCACCAATAACTAAATAATATTGATTATCTACTGTTTCTCGGGCAATAGCAGCTAAATCCAAACCTTGTTTTTTAGAACTTAAATGCATATAATGCACTCCTTGTAGTTTAAAATTAAAAGGGGTACAAGCATCAATATTTTCTATAGAATTCAACATAACGTGAGATATCAATTCTAAGATGAAAGGATTTCGTTGATTTTTGATGTATTCTTTAAATGAATCGTCATCACCTCTATATTCTTGTCCATTAAAATAGTCTTTGATTTCCCTGAGAGTTGTAATCTCGAATTCGTTGTCAGGAAGCATTCTTTTTAATGCTTGATAAGAATTATGCCAAGATCCTGTTTTTATTATGTAACAAAGTGAAGCAACTAAAAGGATTTGCTCTTCTGACTCAGGATCAAAATTATTTAGTTCAAATTCCAAATGAGAGGTATCTTGATCATGGGGCCATTTTTTGTAATTAACATCCCATGAAGTATATAAATCCTCTACTAATGGAGTTAGTATAGTTTCATGGACACCATTTAATTAAGTCCTTACAATGACTTTTGAGAGGATGTGTCCGAAAT